>NZ_JACMSF010000024.1 GCF_014257025.1 Streptomyces cupreus | reverse complement strand
GAGCACTCCGGCCGGGCCCTTCGCGCGGTCAGGTTCAGGCGCCGCTCTCGCGGAGCATGTCCTCGCGCTCCACGATCTTCACCCGTTCACGGCCCTGCGGCTCGCCCAGTGCCTTCTCGGCGGCGTCCAGCTTGTACCAGCCCTCCCAGGTGGTGAAGCGGATCTCGCGCTCGGTGAGGAACGCCTCCACGGCCTCCGGGGCGGGCGCGTCCGGGGTCTGGAGGCGGCCGCTCGCGAAGTCGTCCAGCAGGTTCGCGACCGTCTCGTTGGCGTCACCCTTGGTGTGGCCGATGAGGCCCACCGGGCCGCGCCGGATCCAGCCGGTGACGTACGTCGAATCGAGGTGCTCGCCGGTCTCCTGCATGACCCGGCCGCCCTCGTCCGGAACGGTGCCCGAGTCGATGTCCCAGGGCAGCTTGGGGAGCTTGTCGGAGAGGTAGCCGACAGCACGGTAGACCGCGCTGACGTCCCAGTCCTTGAACTCGCCGGTGCCCTTGACGTTGCCGGTGCCGTCCAGCTCCGTGCGCTCGGTGCGCAGGCCCACGACCTTGCCGTCCTCGCCGAGGATCTCCACCGGCGACTCGAAGAAGTGCAGGAACAGCTTGTGCGGGCGGTCGCCGACGTCGCGGATCGCCCAGTTCTCCAGCGTCTTGGCGACCATGTCGACCTGCTTGTTGGAGCGGCGCTGCTCGATGGAGCCCTCGTCGTAGTCGATGTCCTCGGGGTTGACGATGACCTCGATGTTGGGGGAGTGGTCGAGCTCGCGCAGCTCCATCGGGGAGAACTTCGCCTGCGCCGGGCCGCGGCGGCCGAAGACGTGGATCTCCACGGCCTTGTTGGCCTTGAGGCCGTCGTAGACGTTCGGCGGGATCTCGGTCGGCAGCAGCTCGTCCGCGGTCTTGGCGAGGATCCGGGAGATGTCGAGCGCCACGTTGCCCACGCCCAGGACGGCGACCTTCTCCGCATCGAGTGGCCAGGTGCGCGGCACGTCCGGGTGGCCGTCGTACCAGGACGCGAAGTCCGCGGCGCCGTAGGAGCCGTCGAGCTCGACGCCGGGGATCCTCAGCTCGCGGTCGGCCATCGCGCCGGTGGAGAAGACCACCGCGTCGTAGAAGGCGCGCAGGTCGTCGAGGTGCACGTCGGAGCCGTAGTTCACATTGCCGAAGAGGCGGACCTGCGGCTTGTCGAGTACCTGGTGCAGGGCCGTGATGATGCCCTTGATGCGCGGGTGGTCGGGGGCGACGCCGTAACGGATCAGACCGAACGGGGCCGGCATGCGCTCGAAGATGTCGATGGAGACACCGGGCTCGGCGGCCACATCGGACTTGAGCAGCGCGTCGGCGGCGTAGATCCCGGCGGGGCCGGCTCCGACAATGGCTACCCGCAGGGGGCGGGGCATGATCAGGTTCCCTTCGAGCGATGACAAGCAACTCGACGGGAAGCCTAAGCTAAGGCAACCCTAAGTCGGTACGCGGGTCCGGTCTATGAGCTCATAAGCCTGACTTATGGGTTCTCAAAGTCGCACGGGAGCCCGGGTTGCGGGCCCCCGTGCGGGCGAGGCTCAGTCGATGTGGTAGCTGTCCCCGTACACCTTCCAGTCCAGCGGGGTCGCGAGGTCGAGGTTGCCCGCGCGCAGGAAGACCCGCTGGGCCGTGTCGACCCGGCTGGTGTCGCTGTGCGCCTCCTCCTGCTTCATCGCCCACACTCGGGCATCCAGGAAGGCGTGCAGGTACCGCACCTCGTCGCCGCCCTGCGCCGGCGGCCGTGCGCTCTGCAACGCCCGCCTGCGGATGCTGCCGAAACTGGCGCTGTCGGAGCCGTCGCCGTGCATGACCAGGGCGTCGTAGTACGCGAACTGTCCGAGCACACGCAGTCCGTCCGCCTTGCCCTGCCGTACGGCCGGGTTGAAGTAGACCCGGTCGCGTTCGTCGTTCTGTGCCTGCTGGAAGGCGCGGTCCCGCGCGGCCCTGCGCCAGTCCCGCGGATAGTACGGGTCGAGCCCCTCGTGCGAGTCGGAGCCGTCGACCTCCCGCAGCGCGGGCAGGTATCCGGCGAGCACATTGCCGGGCCTGCGGTCGGTGTAGAGCTCGACGAGGTCGAGCATGTCGCCGGTGCCGGAGCAGAAGCCGATGATCCCGGCGGTGTAGCCGCGGCCGTCGCCGATGTCCTCGATGTACTTGTACTGCGCCTTCCAGTCGAGCGAGGAGTTCTCCGCGCTCGACACGAGCTTCATGGCGATCTCCTTCTTCGCCGGGTCGTCGAGGCCGGGCGCCCGGACGGCGCCCGCCCGCGGAGCGTTGAGCAGGGGGATCGCGGTGGCCGAGACGCCGATCATGGCGAGCAGGGTACGGCGAGTGGGGTGCCTCACGGGAGCTCCAAGTGATGGTGGGGGGTGGGTAGTTGGAGGTACGTGGCACTGATAGGAAGGTTTACTATCAGATGTGGAGGGCGTTGCCCACCCGTCGCGTCACAACTGGCGGGGACGAACCCCGGGTCACGGCCGCGGCTGCTCCGCCCAGATCACCTTGCCGGCCGGTGTGTACCGGGTGCCCCAGCGCTCGGCGAGCTGCGCGACCAGGAACAGGCCGCGCCCGCCCTCGTCGGTCATCGCGGCGTACCGAAGATGCGGTGAGGTGTTGCTGCTGTCGTAGACCTCGCAGATCAGCGTCCGGTCGCGCAGCACACGCACCCGGATGGGATCGCCGCCGTACCGGATGGCGTTGGTGACCAGCTCGCTCAGGATCAGTTCCGTGGTGAACGTCAGGTCGTCCAGTCCCCAGTCGGCGAGCCGGAGGCTGACCGAGGAACGCACCTTGCCGACGGCCGCCGGGTCGGACGGCACCTGCCATTCGGCGATGGCGTCGGCGGGCAGCGCCCGGGTCCGGGCCACGAGCAGCGCGATGTCGTCGCTGGGACGGTCCGGGAGGCGTGCGTCCAGCACCGTCTGGCAGGTCTCCTCGGGTGAGTCGCCCGCTCGCGCGAGGGCCGCGCGGAGCAGTTCGAGGCCCTCGTCGATGTCCCGGTCCCGGTCCTCGACAAGACCGTCGGTGTACAGCACCAGCCGGCTGCCCTCCGCGAGGTCCAACTCGGCCGTCTCGAACGGCAGTCCGCCCAGCCCGAGCGGGGGACCGGCGGGCACGTCGGGGAAGTCGACCGTGCCGTCCGGCCGGATCAGCGCGGGCGGCGGATGGCCGGCCCGGGCGACGGTGCAGCGCCGGGAGACCGGATCGTAGACCGCGTACAGACAGGTCGCGCCGGTCACCGGCGCGGTGTCTCCCTCGGCCGTCTCGTCCTGGTCGATCCGGGCGACCAACTCGTCCAGCAGCGCGAGGAGTTCCTCCGGCGGCAGGTCCAGCGCGGAGAAGTTGTGCACCGCGGTCCGCAGCCGCCCCATCGTGGCCGCCGCGTGCAGCCCGTGCCCGACGACATCTCCTACGACGAGGGCGACCCGCGCGCTGGACAGCGGCAGGACATCGAACCAGTCGCCGCCGACCCCGGCCTGGGCGGGCAGATACCGGTAGGCGATCTCCAGGGCGTTCTGCTCGGGCAGGGTACGCGGCAGCAGACTGCGCTGGAGGGTCACCGCCATGCTGTGCTCGCGGGTGTAGCGGCGGGCGTTGTCGATGGAGACCGCCGCCCGTGCGACCAGTTCCTCCGCGAGCTCCAGCTCCTCGGCGTCGAAGGGCTCCGGCTTCTGCGACCGCCAGAAGCTCACCACTCCCAGCACCAGCGCCCCGGCCCGCAACGGCACCGCGATCAGCGAGTGGATGCCGTACTCCACGACCTGCGCGGAGCGCTCCAGATCCTGCGCCTGCCAGCCGGGCGCCACGGACAGCCGCGGCTCCAGCACCACCTGCCCGTCGCGCAGCGCGCGGGCCTGCGGCGACGACTCCACGAACGAGATCTGCTCGCCCACCGGGTACAGCGGCGCGTCCTTGCGGATCCCACTGAAGGCCGTACGGCGCAGCGGGGTCACCGTCTCCGGCTGGCCGCCGCTGAGCACGGCGCCGAACAGGTCCACGGTGACGAAGTCCGCGAAGCGCGGCACGGCCACCTCGGCGAGTTCCTCGGCGGTGCGGGTCACATCCAGGCTGGTGCCGATGCCCACCCCGGCGTCGTAGATCATGCTGAGCCGTTCGCGTGCCGCCTCGGCGCGTCCGGACAGGGCGCGCAGCTCGGTGGAGTCGCGGACGGTGGCCACGCTGCCCGGCGGGCCGCCGCGCAGGTTCGTCGGCCGCTGGTTCACCGCCAGCAGCCGCTCCTTGACCAGGTGCACCTCGTCGGTGGCGACCCGGCCGGAGCCCAGCAGATCGGCGGTGTCGGGGGCGAGCCCGAGGTCGGCCACCTCCCGGCCCTCGGCGTCGGCGGGCAGGTCGAGCAGACGGTGCGCCTCGTCGTTGGCGAGCAGCAGCCGGCCCTCGTCGCCGACGATGATGACGCCCTCGCGCACCGAGTGCAGCACCGCGTCATGGTGCTCGTACATGCGGGTCATCTCGTGCGGGCCCAGGCCGTGCGTCTGGCGCAGCAGACGTCTGCTGACCAGCGCGGTGCCGCCGGTGGACAGGGCCAGCGCCACCGCGGCCGCGCTCAGGACCAGCGGCAGCTGCCGGTCGACGGTGCCGCCGACGGTCGCCGTCGTGATCCCGGCCGAGACCAGGCCGACCACGGTGCCGTCCGGATCCTTGATCGGTACGACGGCCTGCACCAGCGGGCCGATCGTGCCGGTGATCTCCTCGGTCACCACCTTGCCCTGGAGCGCGGGTTCGATGGTGCCGACGAACTGCTTGCCGATACGGTCCGGTTTGGGGTGGCTGTAGCGGATGCCGTTGGTGTTCATCACGACGATGAAGTCCACCTTGGTCGCCTCGCGGGCGGCCTCCGCACGGGGCTGGAACACCGACGAGGGGTTGGGGATTCTGAGCGTCTCACGGGTGCCGGGGGCGTTGGCGAAGGCCTCCGCGACCGCGACCGAGCGGTTACGGGCCTCGCGCGTGCTGTCGTGCCGCACCTGGAGCACCAGCGCCACCACAGCGGCCACGACCAGCAGCAGCACGATGACGACCTGAAACAGGAACACCTGCCCCGCCACACTGCGCCCACTCAACGGCGACGGGCGCCGCCGACCGTGCGGTTTCCTGGGGTGTTCGGCGTCCGGCATGCTCCCCCAGCGCACCGCCCGGGCGCGGCCGGGCGCACGATGGGTGCGCGGACCGCTGCGGCGACGGAGCGACCTGGCCCCGGATCGACCCGAGAGTCGGACCATGAGCCATGTCTACACTGCCCGACCCCAGGAGGCGAGAGGCGTCACACCCTGTGACAGGCCTTTTCCCGTGGCGTCATGTGTCACGCCGGGGTGCGGGGCGGCGGGTGGCGAGCAGCAGGGCGATGTCGTCCGGTCGGTCGGCGGTGTGTCGGGCCGCGGTGGTGAGTCGGTCGGCGACCTTGGCCAGGGACTGTCCGCCGGGGCGTCCGAACGGGGCACCGTTCTTGGCCAGCGCCACCCGAAGGGCGCCGATGCCGTCGTCGATGTCGCCGCCCGGCCGTTCCACCAGGCCGTCGGTGTACAGGGCGAGGACCGCGCCGGGGTCGATGACCAGCTCCGTCACCGGGTACTGCGCCTGGGGGTCCACGCCGAGGACCACGCCGCCGGGCAACTGGAGGGCGTGCGTACGGCCGTCCGGGCGGCGCAGCAGCGGCGGCGGATGGCCCGCCCGGGCCGCCAGGGCCACCCCGGTGACGGGGTCGAGGCGGATGTAGCAGCAGCTCGCGAACTGACCGGAGTCGATGTCGATGAGCAGCCGATTGGTACTGCTGAGCACCTCGTCCGGCGGCTGGTCCCCGAGCGCGAACGCGCGTACGGCCGTACGCAACTGGCCCATGGTGGCCGCCGCCTGCACTCCGTGCCCCTGGACATCGCCGATGACCAGCGCCAGTCCGTCCCCGGCGGCGACGACGTCGTACCAGTCCCCGCCCACCTCCATGCCCTGCGTGGCGGGCAGATAGCGTCCGGCGGTCTCCATCAGCGGGTGCGCCGAGAGCCGACGGGGGAGCAGGGCCTGCTGAAGGCCGCGTGCGAGGGCCGCCTCGTTCTCGTAGCGCTGCGCCTTCTCCATGGCGTGCGCGATCAGCCCGGCGAGCGCGGTGAGTGCGGACCGCTCCTCGGTGCTGAAGCTGCGCGGCCGGTCGAAGCCGAGGATGCAGGAGCCGACCGGCCGCCCGGAGGCGATCAGCGGCAGGAAGGCGCGGGCGCCCTCCGTGGCGTCCAGGCTGATGCCGGGGTAGGCGTCGGCGAGCTGCTGCATCGAGTCGAAGAACAGCGGCCGGCCGTTGGTCAGCGTCTCCACGCCAGGCAGGTGCTCGTCCAGCCCCACTCCCTCGAACGGGGCGAGGAACCCCTGCGGGAAGCCGCTCTCCCAGGCCAGGTACAGATGGCGTTCCTGCAACAGGTAGATCGCCAGCCGGCGCCCGCCGAACGCGGGTAGCAGCTCCCGCATGACCACCGCGGAGACCTGGCGGGCGGTGACCGCCTCGGTGAGCGCGATGGCGAGGGCGATCGGCCGGTACAGCGGCGCCATCGAGGGGGCCGCGGCCGTCTCGGCGTGCTTCTCGGCGGGCTCGGGCGGCGGTTCCGAGGGTGCCTCGGCCACCCGGTGCGCCGGACGGACCGTGCAGGTCAGCAGGTCCGGGCCCGGATGGAGCGAGAGGGCCAGCCAGTCGCCGCCGGACGGCTCGTCGACCTCGGTGCCGGGCCGTCCGACGTGGAAGTGCAGCGGCTCCGGCGACAGCAGCGCCCCGCGCAGATGGTCCTCGTAGGCGGGCTGGTTCAGCCAGGGCACGGCGTCCCACATGGGGCGGCCGAGCAGCTGCGGGCGGGGCCGCTCCAGCAGCTCGGCGGCGCGCGGATTGGCGTAGACGACGGTCCCGAGCCGGTCCAGCGCGAACACCCCCTCGGGCAGCAGATCGGCCGCGGCGTCGGCGGCGACGCCGGGCCCCGGATCGAGGACGACGCCGTGGACCGTCCGTGGCTCCTTCGGGTTGCCGTACGACCCCCAGAGCTCGACGAGCCGCAGCGCCCCGTCGGCGCCGCGCAGGTACAGCGGCAGCGGTGGCGGCCGGCCGGCGGCCGTGTCCCGCAGCGCGGCCAGCAGCGGTTGTGCGTCGTGGGGGGCCACGGCGTCGGCGAGGGCCCGCTCGCTGCCCACGCACTCCTGAGCGGTCGGCCCGAGCACGCCGCGCAGCCGTTCGTCCAGGGTCACGGCGCCGGTGGCGGGATCCCAGCTGAAGCATCCGGCCCGTCCGGAGGCGCGCAGGGCGGGCGGCCGTACGGCCAGGGGCTCGCCGTCCCACCACAGCGCGCTGTCCTCCTCACCGCTCAGCTGCCAGGCCAGTTCCTCGGCGAGCTGCGCCAGCCGTTCCCGCTCGGGCAGCAGCTCGGTGGCGTCCGCCGCGGAGGGGCGCAGCACGGTCAGCACGCCGTAGGCCGTCGAGTCGGTCGCGACCGGCACGTACAGGGAGCCGAACTGGAAGGGCAGACCGGCCGCGAACTGGGGGTAGCGGCGCATGGTCTCCGTGGCGTTGGCGAGGACCACCTCCACGCCCAGCCGATGGGCGTCGGCGACCGGGAACCGGCTGTCCACGTGCAGCCGCCACCAGGGTCTGAACAGGGGGCCCGGCAGCCCCACGAGCACCGACAGGCGCAGCAGTCCGGGCGTGCGGGAGCGCAGATAGACCCCGGCCGCCAGACCGCCGGCCGCCCTGATCGCCTCCAGCGAGGCGTCGACCAGCAACGCCGTCGGTCGCCCGGGCGTCCGCTGCGTGTCCTCGGCGCTCCCAGTCATCGGCCCCTACCTCGTCCGTGCGCCGTCGCACGGGGCGACACAGCAAGAATGCGCCACGAAGCACGCCCGGCGCACCCGGGCGGCACGAGGATCAGTCGGGAACCGCTTCGATCACCTGGAATCGCCGGTGGCCATCGCGGGGGCGGACCTGGTCCTCACGTACGGCGGGGCCCCAGGGCCTTCGGCGTCCGACCAACTGTCCACAATCATTGACACCTTGGCCAGGGTTGCATCAGGATCGGCCCAGCAATGATCGCGTACACCGGCACCGCCCGCACATGACCTCGTTTCCCTCCAAGACCAGGACCTGGTGCGATGACCTTCCCCCGCGGCGAGCGGTCCGACGACGCGCCGTTATTTCGCGGCAGCGGTGGGCGCCTGCGCCGAAGGCGACGCCGCGTCCGAGCCCGGCGGCCACCGGGCTCCCGTACCTGCCCTTCGGAGGCCCCTCATGGCCGTCACCGAGCCCTGGCTCAGCGACGACGTCCCCGCCCCGCACGAACTGGCCCTCACCCGACCCCGCTACCGCCTCGACCCCCTCGCACGGGACATCCCCGCGGAGGGCAGGGCCCTCCAGCGCATCGGGCCGCTGGTTCCGGTGGAACTCCCTGATCAGGTGGTGGCGTGGGCAGTGACCCGGCGCGATGTCGCCGACACCCTGCTCACCCACCCCGACCTGCGCAAGAACCCCCGGCACTGGAAGGCCTACCGGGACGGCCTCGTCCCCGAGACGTGGCCGCTGCTGCAGATCATCACCACCCCGACCATGCTCATCATGGACGGCGCCGACCACACCCGACTGCGCCGCCCCATCCAGCAGGCCTTCACCCCACGCCGGGTCGAGGCCCTGCGCCCGCGCATCGAGGAGATCGTGCGGGACCTGCTCGACGACCTCGCAGCCAGCACCCCGGAGACCGTGGTCGACCTGCGCACGGCCTTCGCCTTCCCGGTGCCGGTGACGGTCATCTGCGAGCTGTACGGTGTCGACGACCCGGCCATGCGAAGACAGCTGGCCGCCGACACCGCCGCCCTGCTGAGCAGTACGACGCCCCCGGACGACCGTATGGCCGCCCAGGGCAGCATCTTCGGCACCATGGTCCGCCTGGTCACGGCCAAGCGCACGCAGCCCGGTGACGACCTGACCACGGCACTGATCGCCGAGTTCGACGAGGACCGGCTCGCCGAGGACGAGCTCATCGGAACGCTGTTCCTGATGCTGATCGCAGGACACGAGACCACGCAGAACCTGCTGTCTAACGCCATCAAGGATCTCGCCGAGAACCACGACCGGCTCGCAGAGGTCCTCGACCACTCCGGTGGCACGGACCCCTGGCGCGGAGTGGTCGAGGAGGCGCTACGACTGGATGCGCCCGCCGCGACCACGATGTTCCTGTACGCGGTCCGGGACGTGACGGTCGCCGGGGTCACCATCCGGGAGGGCGAGCCCGTCCTGATCTACACCGCCGCCCTCGGCCGGGACGACGAGGTGTTCGACGATCCCGACGCGTTCCGCCCCGGGCGCCCCGACGCCCACCAGCACCGCGCCTTCGGCCACGGCCCCCACCACTGCCTGGGGGCGCCGCTCGCCCGGCTTGAGGCGCAGATCGCCCTGCCCGCGCTGCACAGACGGTTCGTGATCACCCCGGCGGAGCCGTTGGCGGAGGTGGAGAGGCTGGAGTCCCTGTCGAGCAACGCCCCGGCGAGACTGCCGGTCCGACTCGCTCCCAGGGAGGCGGACCGCCCGTAGGACACGCAAGGGCGGAAGCGGCACGGGGACCGCCTCCGCCCTCGCGGATCACTGAGCCATACGCGCAGTGAGCTGGGTCAGCATGCGCGGCGGGAACAGCGCGTGGGAGCTGCGGGAGGCGTCTCCCAGCGCCGAACTGAACTCCGCGTCCCCGTCGGCGGGCTGCCCGCCGGAAGCGAACGCGATGCGCAGACTGCTCAGTTGCCGCACGATGACCGAGCCGCCCCACTGGACGGCGTCCTCGTCCTCAAGGCGTAGGTTCCGGCACCGCACGAGCAGCCGCTCGACCGCGGCCTGGGCGATGATGTGGGCCAACTTCTGGGCCGCGGTGGGGCATTCGTGCGGGCCCGCGCCGAAGGCGTAGTGGTACTCGTTGGCGAGATGGGCGCCCTGTTCCTCGCCGCCGGTCGCGTCCGGGTCGGCATTGGCTCCGGCGAGTCCGAGGACCACCAGGGCGCCGCGCGGGATGGGGTGCTGGTTGCCCAGTTCGCCCTCGGGGATGTCCCGCACGGGGAACCGGCCGAGGACGTTCTGCACCGCTGGGTTCGACCGATGGGTCTCGTTCATGATCTCCGCGACCGACGCCTTGCCCGCCAGATACAGCGCGTGCAGGTCGGCTCCGCGCACGAGTTGTTCCATCACGTTGGCCATCCAGCCCGTGGTCCCGCCGGCGCCCGCCATGACCGTGAGCCAGGCCAGGTTGCGCACTTCGAGGTCGCTGAGGGCGGGCCCGTCCGTGACGGGGCCGTGGATCAGCCAGGACACCAGGTCCCGCTCCGGCTTGACCCGCCGCTCGTCCACCAGACGGCCGAGAATCGAGTTGATCTCCTCGTTCGCGCTCCGCGCCTCGGCGCCGCCCTCCAACAGCCGGAAGATCGCGGGCAGCAGGGCCTCCCCGGTCTCGTGCGGCAGCCCCAGCAGACGCAGCATGACGAGCATGGGCAGGGGAGCGGCGTACTCGCTGACGATGTCGGCACGACCGGTGGCGGCGAACCGGTCGATCAGCCGGTCGGCGACCCAGGTGACGAACCGGCGGACGAAGGCGCCGTCGGCCTGGTTGATGCCGGAGGACAACAGGCCGCGCAGCCGCCGGTGTTCGGGCCCCGTGGTGAAGCGGGCGTTGCCCTCGGCGTAGGCGACCTGGGGGAGCCAGGGCCAGTCGGCGGGCACACGGCCCTCGCGCAATGCGCTCCACTCGCGCGAGTCGGGGGTGAAGATGCCTTCCTGGCGGCATACGCCCAGCAGGGCGCGGTGACCGATGACCAGGTGCGCCTCGACACCGTCCAGCTCGATCGGCACGACCGGGCCGTGTTCCGCCCGCCACTTCTCGTACAGGCCGGCCAGTTCGCCCAGCATGGTGTCGCTGGACAGCCGTACGCGCCCGGCGTGGGCCGGGCACTCGGGCGGAGCAGGTCGGTCATGGGGAGGGAGGGTCATCGCACCGTCTTCTGGTCGTTGGTGGTGCAGATCTTGGGGCACCGGCCGCCATACAGTCAACAATTGTGAACAGTTGATGAGGGGCAGTCAAAGCCCCACAGGCAAGGCAGTTGAGGGTGTACCCGGAGTGCGTCGTTCCGTGGGCGGTGCCCTGGTAGCCTCGCTGCGTATACCGGCCAGTACTCACGGCGACAGGGGAATTGGCGGCGTGGACGTCCTTTTACCGGCGCCCGGCGACGGACCTGGAGTCAGGGGCCCGCGCTTCGCCCTCCGTGAAGCGACCGCCCTGTGGTCCAGGCGCCGCCGCGTGGTGCGCGCCGCGAAGAAACTCGGGCTGCGTCCGGACCTCGGACTTCAGGCCGTGGTCGCCCGCGTCGCCGACCTGCGGGGACAGCCCATCGACATCGTCGCCGAACCCCTGCCGCGCGCGACCACCGGACTGTGCTGCTTCGGCGAGCACCGCGACACCATCGTGGTCAACGCGGCCGCCGAACCACTGCACCGGGTCCTGATCACCCTGCATGAACTCTGGCACCTGATCGAGGACTTCGTGGGTCCGCGACGCCCGGTCCGCATCTGGCGCCGCTGCGTCCTCACACCCCTGGAGCGCTGCGGACTGCGCGAACCGCGCCCGGCCCAGGCCCTCTTCGGCGAACACTCGGTCTTCGAGCTGGACAACCTGCCGGACGTACTGAACGCACTCTCGCCCGAACTGGTGCGTGCCGTCCTCGACGACCGCCGCCAGGTGAAGATGCGCGGCGAGCACAACCACGGACACGACCCGGCCGAGGTGTTCGCCCGGCAGATGCTCCAGATGCTCGCCCTCGACGAGGACACCGACGGGACAGGGCCCATCACCTCGTCGTTCGCCCACCGCCGCACGGGTATCTGAGCCGATGCTCGAAACCGTCCTCACCACCGTCAACCTGATGATCTTCGCGGTGTGCCTCACCGTGGGTCTGGCCAAGGCCGCCGCGGCCCGCAGCGACCGCGACACGACCCTGCGCATCACCGCGTCCGTACTGCTGTGCGCGGCGGTGGTGTACCTGCTGTCCGCCCCCGCCGCCTACCGCATCGTCGGCACCGCGGCCGACTCGCCCAGCCTGCCCTCCCTGCTGGTCAACATCGCCATCCTGGTCTGCGTCGGCCACGCCCACGCCCTCACCCTGCTGTGGCACCCCCGCAGCCGCACCCCGGAAGCGCTGCGCCGCTCGGTGCTGCTGTGGGCGCCGATGTACGCGGCGGCGATCATCGCCATGACGGTGCTGTTCTGGGCCGCCGATCTCTCCGGCCCGGCCCGCCCGCTGTCCTTCGCCACGTCCTACGCCCATGTGCCCGCCGCCTGCGCCATGGAACTCGTGTATCTCACGGCCCTGGTCGCGGGCATCCTGGCCACGGTCCGCCAGTGCCGAGGCCCCGACGGCGTCATCGCCCTGCCCGGACGCCCCGGCCTCGAAGGCAGCCTGCGCCTGTTCGCCCTCGCGGTCGCCCTGGACCTCGGCTACGTCGCCTGCACCGGCGCCGCCGTCCTCGTCGCCTCCCAGGGCAACCACACCTGGGACTTCCTCGCCGCCGTCGGCTCCTCCGCCAGCAGCACCAGCGCCCTGGTGGCCAGCTACGGCCTGGCCAAGCCGGCGCTCATGGCAAGGGCTGCCGAACGCGCCGACCACGCCAAACTGCTGACACTGTGGCAGACCGTCACGCCCCGCTCCGGCCAGGTCCCCGGCGGCACCCCGGTGACCTGGTGGAACCGGTACGCCCTGGCCGACCTGCTGGCGGAGATCCTGGACGGCACCTACGCCCTGCGGCCCTGGATGACACCGGCAGTCGCCGACACCGTAAAGGATCTGGCCGAGGCCCAGCCGGACGCGGTGTACCTGGATGTGAAGTCGCTGCAGGACGCGGCGGTGATCCGGCACGCGTGTCAACTCCGTGACCGCGCCCTGCGGTTGGGCCTGCCGACGCCGAAGGCGCCCTCCGGGCCGGGTGAGGCGACCCCGCCCACCCTGGAGCGGGCCCGCCAAGTCCGTATCGCCGCGCACCTGTTCCATCCGCTGGTCGACGAGGCGCTGGCCCGGGTGCCACAGGAGCGCACCTGATCCCGCGGTGTTCACAATGATTGACACTTTGGTCGTGGGTCCAGGAGGATCGAACCCGACCGAGACCGCACCCCTGGCGTCGGCCGTATCCGCAGGGCCGGCGCCGCCGCGGTGACGAAGGAGCATCATGATCGTGCCGGTACAACGGGCCGCCTCCGAGTCGGCCGGGGGAGACTACTCCGCACAGGACGTGGCCGAGACCTGCGCCCACATCACCGATCTGCTGAGCGAATGCGCGAGCCTGACACGCCGGTACGCACCCGACGGCCGCTGGGAACCGTCCAGCCCCGATGGCGCCACCACCCGCACCGAGGCCGCCGAACTGCTCGCCTCGATGTCCCGCCTGCTCGCCAGAACCCGCCACGACCTGCGCAAGGTCGATGCCCGGGTGCGACAGCGGGCGTACGACTTGGAGCATGTGCCGCTGTCTGATCCATGAGCGTGTTTCAGCGTGCCGCGGCCCTCTGACTGCTCTGGGGGCTACTGCCGCCGCCGCGCGGCGATGACGGCGGCGAGGATCTCGTCCATCGCGTCGGCGTCGCCGCTCAGGTCCTCGCCGCTGCGTGCGGCGATCTTCGTCACGCCGTGCTCGTAGGCGTCGGCGACTGTCTTCAGGACGCGCAAGTGCTTGACGATCGGCCCGAGTTGGGAGGCGAGGGCCTCGCTCTCGGTGTAGAAGCAGAAGCCCGGGAGAGCTCCGAAGAAACGTTCCATGCCGGCGACGTTCTCCGGGCTCGTCTGACGTCCCTCGGTGAAGACGTAGTGCACGGTCTGCCGACTGAGCCCCGCACCCCGGGCGATCTCGCCATAGGTGTACGGCCGGGGAGTGCGGCCGCTGAGGCGACGGGTCATAGGCCGCTTGAGGCGGGTGGCGCGCAAAAAGACGAGCCGAGCCAGATACCGATCCTGCGCCGCGTCCTTGGAGTCACCGGTGTCAGGCTCGGCGCCCGCGAGGAGTTCGGCGACGCGCTCCGCCTCGATGCCCGTGTCGTAGCTGAGCTTCTCCGGCGACAGCAGACGCGCCAGGTGTTCCTGTGCCGTCGGGGGCAACGCCCGCTCCAGATCACGGAGTTCGGCGAGCAGGGCAGCGAGGCCGTCCTGTGCGGGGGAGTCGTTCTCGGCCGTCTCGTCGGCGGATTCGTTCACCTGGGCTCTCCGTCGCTGGCCGGCGTGACTTCTGGGACGCATTGAGGCTACCCCGGTGGCTGTCCCGTGCAATGAAGCTTCATTGATCGTACGGGTACGGGCCGTTCGGTGCCACAATCATTGACACATTGGCCTGGTGTCAGCGTGCCCTGACGTCATCATTGCTCGGAAGGGACGGGGCGGACGTTCTGCGCCAGTGGTCCCCTTGCGCCCTGGGTGACGCTGAGTCGGACCCGTTGCCCTGCCTCCAGTGAGCGGAAGCCCGGGGTGTCGATCGCGCTGTAGTGGACAAAGACGTCCGGGCCGTTGTCCAGGGCGATGAACCCGTATCCCTTCTCCGCGTTGAACCACTTGACGGTGCCATTGCCTTCCTGCTGGTGGTCGGTGACCGGTGAGAAGGCTGGATTCCGCAGGAAGAGGCTGGGGGTGTTGACGTCGTAGTACTGGTGGAGGCGGACGTTCCCAGCGCCCCTGCGGCCACGGATCCGATTGGCGATGTCCTCCAGGCTCAGCAAGTCCGGGCCGCCGCGGATGCCTGAGGTGAGTACGTCGACAAGCTCGTTCGTGAGGGCGTGGGGATGCTTCCGGTCATCCCATTCCGAGGTCAGGAGTGCCAGGTATCCACGAGGTGTGGTGCGGGGGGCGAACCACTCCCAGATCCTGTCCGGGTATCGGGTGTCGGCGTCGAGGACGAGAACCTTGAACAGGGCCGGGCTGTCGTCCATCAGCGACCGAAGCCGCCTGATGGAGAGGGCGGTATCGACGAGGTGGTCGCGACTAGTGTCGGAGAAGGTGAGTAAAGCGTCGTCGGGAGTTTCGAGTACGTGGCCGGCGTAGTAGAGCACGAGCGTGTGCTCGGCCTGCCGGGCCACGCGGGACATCGCCGCGCGGAATGAATTCCGGGACAGGTTCCAGACGACGGAGACGCTGCCGGCATCGAAGCTGCCGTTCCCTCCTCTCCGCCCCAACGCGGACGCCAGCGCCTGTGCCGCATCGGCGGCACCGGGCAGCTCCGGGAACTCCTCGTAGTCGTCCACGCCGATGAGGACGGCACGTGAGTGCGTGGGGTCGAGGAGGTCGGGGTTCGACGACCGCTCGGGTGTTCGTACGGCGGTCTGGGTGGGGGGAGTGATCCGTGAGGCGATGAGTCTGCCGTACTCCTCGTCGCCGTAAGACACTGCACCGATCACTGCCCCGCGCAGGTCGACGACCGCCGCCCCGAGGACTGGCCACGGCGCGGAGACGATCGGCTCCAACGAGAAGTCCTCGCCGGTGGTCACGACCTGGCAGCGAAGTACGGTCAGCTCGGTGGCTCGCACACGGTCGAGTCCGACGACGAGGACCCGCTCTCCGACCGCTGGCACAGGGGAGGGCGGCAAACGGGTCATGCTCGGCAGTGGCGGCCATGAGGACGGCTCGGTGGACAGGAAGGCCAGACTCGTTTCCGCACTCCAAGGCAAGATCCGTGCAGGCAGGTCGACGTCGCCGAGCCACGACCGCACTCGCAGGACTTCGTCGCTCGGCCACTGTCTTCTGGCGCGCGTGTACTGATCAGCAGAGATGACCACCAGCCCGTCGTCCGAGAGGCGGATTCCCGAGCCGAGCCCGGCACCTCGGTTTGAGACCTGTACCAGCCGTTGCCTGGCATCCCTGATGAGTCCTCGGATGACATCAGAGGAGTCGGGGGAGGTGTCCTGGAACGCGAAGGCGTTGTCGAGGTAGCGGGCCGCCTCGTCCAGCCCTCCCTCCCGTGCGGACCGGGCGAGCGAGCGCAGCGAGCGCGGGTCGGCGTAGCGGGCGAGCACCGTCCAGAGTTCCTCCGGCGGGTCGATGTGCGGGAACTCCGCCAGGTCGACCTGCTCCACGAAGTCACTGAGCCGGTACTGCTCCTGGTTGCGTGAGGTCCGGATCATGATCAGCGGTTCCCCGACGACCGGCCTGCACGCATAGGCCAAGGCTTCCGACACCGCGTCGTACGACAGGTCATGCCGGTAGTGGTCGGGGAGGTAGACGTTCGTCGCGGCTGCCAGCAAGCTGCGCGACAGAGCGGGGCCGTGGCCCAGACGCCGGATGTCCAGTGCCGCCCGGAGCATGCTTCTCGCGACCGGCGGTGCCTCGTACACGCGCCTGATCGCCTCGGACTGTGTGACCCAGGGGGCGACCCGCACCACATCGATACGATCGAGCAGCGGACGGAATCTGACGGCCTCCTCCGAGTCATCGGTCAGCAGCAAGTGCATGTCGTCGGTCGTGAGTTCGCCCAGGACCACGACCGGTCCCTGCCCCGGAGGGGGCATCAGATCGAGAAGTCCCATGGGCATGTACTGGGGATGCTCCGCGGAAGCGAGCGCGAAGGAGCGGAAGTCGTTGAGCATCACGACCGATTGGGGTGGCAACAGGGGCGTCCCCCAAGCCAGTTCGTCCACGCTTCTCGGCGACCACCATGTCCAGCCGCTGGGCAACGCGGTGACGGCACGCAGGATGGCCGACGTCTTTCCCGCACCGGGTTCGCCGACCACCAGCGTGAAAGAACTGTGCCCCTGCTGGGCCCGCGAGATCACATTGCGTAGATCTTCATCCACGCCGCGCACGACATAGGGCACGGGCGGGACTTCCGGCACGAGATCCGCGACCCGCTTCCACTGGAGTTCCGCTCCCTCCATCGAACGGCCCCCGTCCCCCGTACGGACCCGCGCCGCAAATGGCAACGCCCGCGAGGCGAGCCCCCGACTGCCGTCCCCACCCCCCGCACTCCGCCCTGCGAGAAAGTCCCCGCCACTACTGGCCCCCCGCTCACTGACCCCCGCCCCCATCTCCCGCCGCACCACTTCCTGCACCGAAGTGATGGCATCCCGCCGCTGTCCACCGAGCAGCGCCTCCCGAACCCCGGGCCGAAAGTCGAACGGCACCCTGTCCGGGTCTTCCGCCCCCTCCCGCCCCCAGGGAGTGAAGAGGCCGCCGAGCGCAACCTCCGCCAGATGACCGTGCTCGGATTCGGGCAGCATGATCTGGCGGACGAGGTTCATCACCGGGAGGCTCAGCGGTACGGCGGACAGGTACCCGGCCAGTCGCTGCGCGAGCGGAGACGCGCCGGCCCTGAACCGCCGTAGGATCTCGTCGACTTCGTCGGTCACCGTCTCCTGAACCGGGACCGGCGACGCCTCCGCCGCGCGCGGAATCGTCAGGCACGGCACCCGCGTCCACTGCCCGTTCCCCGCGACCAGCTTCGCCAGGACCGACACGGAAGCGGCCTCGGCCTCCACCACCGGAATCGTGATGCCCTGCCGTGCCGACTGCCGCCGAGGGGTTCTGCGGCGGCTCCGCGTGGTCGGGCCCAGCCGCCAGGACGTATTGGCCGAGGCAGGCCCGACCGCCCGCACCAGCACCGGCTGCGGGCGCACCGCACCCCGGTCCCACAAGCGGCGCGGCAACACATTCAGCAGGGCCACCGGACCGTGTGCGGACCACTGCCGCAGCATCTGCGCAACCGAAGCCGCGGCCCACCCGCTGGCCACCGTGTCCGTCACCACCAGGACCAGCCGGTGGCCCGACGGGTCGGACACCTCCTGCACGCTGCGCGGCTCCCCGTCCGGGGTACGGGCGACGGACAGTTCCCCGCCCGCGTCCGTCCCTCGCAGGTACCACGTGCGCACATCCCGAAAGATCCCGGTCTGCACGAACACGCGCCGCAGCTCACCCACCAGATCGTGCCACAGCAGCATCGAATGGTGGGCGTCCACGACGAGCGCCAGGTCGAGCCACCGGCCCCGGCGGGGGCGCAGCACCGGCGTCGGAAGGCGCTGTTCGACCGTCCTGCGGACCGTGAGTTCCTCATCGAGTTCGACGTCGTTGGAGCCGTCCTGGACTCGCCCCGTGCTTCGCCCCAGAGGCCGCAACGCCCGCATCAGCGCCAGCGGGTCCCGGAGGGACGCGGCGCGGCGGACGCGGACCAAGTCGACTCCGCCGCGCGCCGGGCCGGACGCGTCGGTGACATCGCAGGCGTTGAAGAACTGCTCGACCGGCTCGGAGCCCACGCCGCCCGGACCCCCGACAGGCGGCTCGGGCAGCGGCGCCACCTCGGGCTCGTCGTCGGCGTCCGGCAGATCGCGTACGGCGGGATCCCCGGAGCCGCCACTGATCCGCGCGGCCAGCCAGAGGATGTCCGCCAGCTCCTCGGGCCCGGCGTTCGCGCCGGACTCCTCCAGAGCGCGGAACAGCTCCTCGATCACGCCAACGGGCCCGTCAGCCGCTGCAGCACGGTCTCCACGAACTTCGTACGCTCGTCCGACCCGGACCACGCGCCGCTGAGCCGGAGCTGGACGGCATTGAGCAGCTGGTCGGTCGCCAGGTCGCCTTCCGTCCGGCGCGTCATGAACTCCTGGATGAGGTCGCTGTACCGGTCATCACCGGTCGTCTCGTCGAGCTTGAGCCGCTTGCGCACGATCTGCGTCAGCTTCTCCTCGCTGGGCGGTTCGACATGCAGCCGGATGCAGCGGCGCAGGAAGGGCGGCGGGAAGTCGCGTTCGCCATTGCTGGTCAGCACGACAATGGGGAAGGCCCGGCACTGGACACGGCCGCGCTCGACGGTGACGCGCAGTTCCGGATCGTCCTGCGTGCCGATTCTGACCTTGGGCTGCCGTGCGGCGATGCGCGCCAGTTCCGGGATCTCGAAGGAGCCTTCTTCGAAGACCGTGAGCAGGTCGCCGGGCAGGTCGATGTCGCTCTTGTCGATCTCGTCGACCAGAAGGACCCGGGGGCGCTCCTGCGGCAGCAACGCGGTGCCGAGCGGCCCGAGGCGCAGATACGGCGCGATGGCGCTGCCCGACGAACGGGGCCGCCCCCGCTCCCGACGGCCCGGCGCGCCACGGCTCGTTTCCAGATGCCGCAGGTTCGCGTCGTGCAGTCGGCCGATCGCGTCGTACTGGTAGAGCCCGTCCCGCAGTGAACTGCGGCTCGTCACCGGCCAGTGCAGTACCGGACCGAGTTCCAGGTCGGCGGCGATGCTGTGGGCCAGCGTCGACTTGCCCACCCCCGGCTTGCCGGTGACGAGGAGCGGGCGGCGCAGATACAGGGCCGTGTTGACGGCGTCCACCTCCGCCTTGTCGGGCACGTATCCGCTTCCGCGCTCGTACGTCTCGTCCCAGGCGGGCCCGGCGATGGTGGGCGGGGTGTATTCCGGATCGAGTTCGCCCTTGAACTCCCGCCAGGGCGGCCGGTGTTCGTCGAGTCGGGCGCGCATCTCCTCGACCGTGCCGGTACCCCGGTAGATCCACCAGTCCTTGGCGGTGTCCATCCCGATTCCTCTCACTGATGACTGACTCACGAGGACAGCGACCGCCTTTCGGGAATCCGCCCCGGATCGTCCCAGAGCAGGGCGAGCGGGCGACGTCTGACTCGGGCGCGTCTGAGCGCGGCAGGCAGTGACTCCACGTCGAGCAGGGCCGGCGGCGTCGCCCCCAGCGCCGTACGAATGGATTCGTCCGGGCCGGGGGAGGGGCGGCGCCAGACCGCGATCGGTATCCCGCCGTCGAGTACGGCCCCCAACGCGTCCATGACCAGGGGTCCCGTCACTTCGGCCAGTACGCAGACGGGCGACTCGTCCAGTTGCAGTTCGTCGGCCAGTCCGTCCGACACATCGTCGTCCCGGACGTCGTGGACGGCGTCCGGGTGCCGGCCGCCATGGGTCTCGTACCACTCCCATTTGGTCCGCCACGGGGCTTCGGCCAGTCCCTGGCGTTCCTCGGGGCAGCGCAGAAGGACCTGGTACCGGCCGCCGAGTGCGCAAGTCTTGGTGGCGCGTCCCGTGGGCACCTGCCAGGTCTCGAACGGCTCCTCCAGCAGGTCGTACGGGATGTGGAACTCGATCCGTCCCGGGCTGCGCGCGGCGTTGGCCACGAGGTGGGCGCCCAGCGCCAGGCGTACGGCTTCCAGGTCCATGGGTCGCTCATAGTCACCCACGTTCTCGAAGTCACCCTGGTACGACCACAGTTGCAGCCAGAAGCGATCGTCCCCTTCGGGCGTGAGCCGGACATGCAGCGCGGGCAGTTCTGCGGTCCGCGCGGGAGGAGGGGGGATGGGTGCGGCGCCGAGTCGTTCGCGGGTGCGGTCCACCCAGTCGTTCGCGGCGGCGGCCCAGTCGGCATGCCGAGAGCGGGACGCCAGGTGCCGTATGAAGGGCAGCGCGAGCGGGATGTTGCTGCTCGTTCCCTGGCGGCTGTCGAGATCGCGCACGATCTCCGTCAGGTGCCGGGAGGGCAGCGTGTGCTCGGCGGGGGCGGCGCAGCGCGCCACCTCGAAGGCCCAGCGGTAGGCCTCGTAGGTGTACGGCGGCATCGGGCGGCCGGTCAGCAGGTCCCCGAGTTCCGTCCAGGCATGCTGGTCGAGCACGGGCGCGCCGGAAGCCGTGCCGTCGTCCGTCCAGCGGTCTCCGTGGAGGGACGATCCGTCCCAGCCCACGGCGATCTCGAACTGCGGCTCCTGCCAGGCCGTGCCGTTCCCCTTCATGACAGCGAAGTCCCGCTGGACGTCCCGGGCGATCTCGACCAGGCCCAGGGTCGCCTGCTCCAGTGTCCGGTCCTGCAGGTGCCTGAGCAGGGTGTCCGTGAACTGGCCGGCCTCCAGCTCCGCCCGGTTCCTCGCCGTCTCGCCGGGGCGTGCCGCGTAGAGCGTGAACTGCTTTCGATCGGTGTGTCGGCCGGTCGGGTACTCGACCTTGGGGAAGCCCACGCGCTGGGCCCGCCGTGTGTCGATCCGGCAGGAGTCGCCGATGGTGACGAGACGCCGGAAACGCCCGCCGCCCACCTTGTTCGACTGCCACCAGCGCAGCGCCGAGGTGAGATTGAGGTGGGTGGTGTAACCGGCCGTGGCGTCGGCGTAGGGGAGGAGCAGTTGGTGGGTGGGGTCGAGGAAGCCGTGCCCGGCCCAGTAGATCCACAGCAGGTCGCCGTCGCAGTGGGGGAGGTCCTCGAAGAGGGCGTCCTCGACGTTCTCGCGCGTGGCCGGCTTCGCCTCCACGCCGACCTCGTTCCGGGCCAGGGGTGACAGCAGCAGCCGTAAGTTGCTCTTCGGGACGCCTGCGGTGCCGGTGAGCCACTCGGCAAAGCGGACGGCGTCGCGGGCCGGCCCGGACAGGTCCATGCCGCGGCCTATCCCGTACGACTCGATACCCACGACGAGGGCGAAGGTCCGCTCCGGTGCGATCGGCAGCTCGGATGCGTCGGACGCGCCCGTCACCGCAGCGCCTCCGCGATCCGATCGAAGACCGGGTCGAGCCTCCAGTAGGCGCTGTGGGACACCGGGAAGGGCTGGCGGCTGCGCACCTCGTGGTCGGTGATCCGGCGGTCGCCCGCGAAGACGGGCTCGGCGAGGTAGGCGAGCAGGTCCATGGGGTCGTAGACGTTGAGCCAGTCGGGGAAGCTGGCGGGCAGCGCGGCCCCGGGCCGGAGGCCGGCGAGGGCGCCGAGTTCGTGGAGGAAGGGGGCCTGCGAGCCGACGGTGACCAAGAGCCGTACGGGCAAGGGCGGTTGGCGTACGGCGGCCAGGGCGAGGGTGTCCACCAGGGCGATGCCGCCGAGGCTGTGGCCGATGACGACCGGCGGCTCGGTGCTTCGGCCGATGACCTGCTCCAGGTGGGCGCGCAGCGGCTCGCCGCGCGACTGGTAGCGCAGGATGTCGCCGACCTCGGAGGCCTTCTCGTGGGTGAAGTCCCCGCGCCAGCGGTCGCGTGCGGCTTGCGTGGTCATGCGCTGAGCGAGCTTGAAGAGCACGCCCAGGGTTCCCGTCACGACACCGCGGCCGGTGCCGCCGAGCCGGTCACTGAGCACGTCCACGATCTGGTCCCGCTCGTCTCCGGTGCACAGTGTCGTGTCCCGGGCCTCGGCGAGCATGACGGCGACGACGGCACGGCTGGTGAGGAGGACGAGCTCGGCGGCGACCGCGTCGTCCTCGGCGGCGAGGCACGCATCATGGAACTCCTCGGAGTACGCCACGGCGTCCAGGGCATACCCATAGCCGTCGGCCAACCCGGTCTCCCGGAGCAGTACGGCCAGTTTGTCGCCCGGATCGAGGTCGCGAGGCAGTCCCCGCAGACGGTCCCCTACCGCCTCCCCTGCCGACTGCACCCCGGGCAGACCGAACCCGCCGTCATCGGCGCCGGTGCCGATCTCGGCCAGAACCCGGAGCTCGCAGAACGGGTCGGTGAGCAGGAGCAGCCACTCGGCGGTCTCGGGGTCGTCGTCGATGTCCGCGGGCGCCATGGGCGTCGTCCCCGGAACAGACGCACCCCCCGCACTGAGCGTCGCACCGAACTCGTCCCCCCAGTAGCACGGTTCGACCTCCGCCCCCGGAAACCGCTTCAGCAGCCCAGCACTGACCAGCCGGAACAACTCGTCGAACCGCTCGCGCCGCACACCGGTCCCATGAACAAAGACGAACCTCATGCGTCCCCCGCCCCCAACGTGCTTGTGCGGTAGGAGAATAGTCCTCGTCCACGGCCCGTCGCAGCCAGGACGGCAGGCCGCGATGGGCGACGCAGGGGGTGTTGGGTCAGGCCTTCGTCGTCATGGCGGCCAGGGGAATCTCGCAGGAGTCGGAGAAGCCCTGGGAAGTGATCCCGTGGGCCGTGTTGTTCCTGGTGGACATGTTGGCGAAGGCGATCGCCGCGGTGAGTTCGACCATCGCCGCCGGGCCGATCCGGTCCAGCAGGCCGGCGTACAGCTCGTCGGTCACCGTCGGCGGGGTGTTGGTCATGGCCTCGGCGTACTCCAGCACGTCCCGCTCCAGCGGAGTGAACACCTCCGACTCCCGCCAGCGCGGCACCTGGCTCGCCTTGTTGAGGTCCAGGTTCTTGTTGAGGGCCTGGAAGTAGTTAATGTCGAGGCACCAACTGCATCCGACCTGCGCCGCGACCGCCATGTGCGCGAAGGTCTTGAGACCCTCGTCGGCCATGTCCCACCCGTTCACCCTGGCCCCGATCTCGCCCGAGTCCTGGGTGACCTTGGGGTTGTGCGCCGTCACCTCCAGCGGCTCGGGCACGGCACCGAACTGCTTGACCAGGCCTTCGCTGAGCTCGGCGGGAAGCTCAGCCTTCGGAATGCGTAACGCCATGATGTTCTCCTCATGCGTCTGCCTGCGTGACGACATGAAGACACCGACGGGCCCGTGTCTGTGACATCGGCTCCATCGTTCCTCGGAGTCGAACACTCAGTCGTGATACGCAGCCCTCGCTATCTCGACGAACGACCGGATCAACGGGTTCGTATCGCCTTCCTTCCACGCCACCACCACCCGGCTCGGCACCATGTCGGTCAGCGGCACCACGGCCAGCTCTCCAGGCAGCTCATGCCCCAGCGGACTCATCCCGACCGTCCCGTTCCACAGCACGGCCTGCACACACTCCTGGACGGCCCGCACCACCGGCCCCTCCCGCGGCTCACCGCCATTCCAGTACGACCGCCAGAGCACGTCCGTACCGTCCGGGAACTGGAACCACCGGCGTCCCGCCAGGTCGGCCGGCTCAAGGCTGTCGCGGCGGGCCAGCGGATCGTCGGCGCGCAACACCGCCCCCACCGGGTCGGCCCGCAGCCCGCACACCACCAGCCCCGTCTCGTCGAACGGCCCCCGAGTCAGCGCGATGTCGACCAGACCCGCACGCAACCCACAGGTCGGATCGGTGAGGTCGGTCTCGCGGATGCGGACCTCGATGCCCGGGTGCCGCTGCCGGTACGCGGCGGCCAGCCGTACAGCACCCCGGTCGCTGCCGTCGCCCAGGATGCCGACGGTGATGGTCGAGGCCGTGGCCACCCGCGCCCGTACCCGCTCGGCCTGGTCGAGCAGGGCGCGTGCCTCGGCCAGGAGCGTCGCCCCCGCCGGCGTGAGCGCGACACCTGCGGGGGAGCGGAGCAGCAGGGCCGCGCCCAGGTCGGTCTCCAACCGCTTGATCGCGCGGCTCAGTGGCGGTTGGCTCATGTGCAGCCGTGCGGCGGCCCGGCCGAAGTGGAGTTCCTCGGCGACGGCCACGAAGTAGCGCAGCGTGCGTATCTCCATGACCAGCGACGATACCCGCCCGGTATCGGCCAGACCGAGCCGGTCTTGGACGGCCGCATGGCCCCGGCGATGGAATCGCGGCATGACGGACGAACAGTTCCCCGACCCCGCCGTGCAGGTCTCCGGCGCCCAGGAGATCGCCCCCGACCTGCTCGTCATTCCGAACCAACGGGTCCAACTGGTGCCCAACATCGGCATCATCGGCGGCACACAGGCCGTACTCGTCGTAGAGACGGGCATGGGCACCGCCAACGCCGAACAGGTTCTCGCCCTCGCCTCGGAGGTGGCGCGAGGCCGTCGCCTGTACCTGACCACGACCCACTTCCACCCCGAACACGCCTTCGGCGCCCAGGCCTTCACCGACCACGCCAACTACCTGGTCAACCGGGCCCAGGCCGACGACCTGCAGGCTAAGGGTCCCGGCTACCTGGAAATGTTCCGCGGCTTCGGCGACCCGATCGCGGATCGCCTGGACGGCGTCACCGTGCCCACCCCGGATGTGGTCTACGACGACGGCCACGACCTCGACCTCGGAGGCCGGACCGTACGCCTGCGCCCCATGGGTCGCGGCCACACCAAGGGCGACCAAACGGTCGAAGTCCCGGACGCCGGCGTCCTGTTCACCGGCGACCTCGCGGAAACCGGCCAGTTCGCCATCTTCCCGTGGTTCCCGCCGTACGACACGGATGTCTCCGGCGTGCGCTGGCTGGCGGTCATGGACCAACTCACAGCCACCGGACCGCGGATCGTGGTTCCCGGGCACGGCGACATCGGTGGTCCTCAGGTGCTCGGCGACGTCCGCGACTACCTGCGCGAACTGCGCGACGAGACCTGGCGACGCCGAGACTCCGCGATGGGCGAGGAAGAGATCGTCGCCGAGGTCCGGGCGCTGCTCATCGGGCGGCATCCGGAGTGGGTGGGACGGGAGTGGATCGAGCGGGGCGTGGGATGTCTGTGTGCCGAGCATGCCTCAGAACCGCACTGGTGAAGTCCGCCAACTGAGCGCGCAGTTCCTCGCGGCTCTTCACCTGGCCGAGGTAGGCGACGAGGTCGGCCCGGGTGGCGACCAGCAGCGCGTGCGAGGTGAAGTCGCTGTCGGGCAGGCGCGGGATCTGCTTCAGGAGGTCTCGCTGCAGGGCGTGTTCATCCCGCTGGAGTTCGCCACCATGCTGGCCGCCATGGACCGGGCGATCGCCGAAGGCGCCGAGGACCGGACCACCGACACCGTCCGCCGCATCACCTGCCGTCCGCCGCGCGGCTTTCCGGCGGTAGCGGAGCGGGAGTTGCGGACGGTGCCGGAACGCAGCCCGTGGGGTGTCAGGCGATGCGGTGCACCAACTGGTTCGTCAGCTCGTAGCGCGCTCCGACGATGGCGAGTTCACCGGCCGACACCTTGGCCGCGAGGTCCGGTTCCGCGGCGAGGCGGTCGTGGACGAGTCGTATGTTGGCGTCGATGGTGGCGTCTATGCGCGCGTCGCCCTCCGTGGTGTGGTCAATGGCGGGGGCGATCTGGTCGGCCAGGTACTGGATGTGGGCGGGCAGCTTCTCGCCGCTCTCCTCGGCCTCGACCGCCGCGCGCACGGCACCGCAGGACTGATGCCCGAGCACCAGCACCAGGGGTATGTCGAGTTCGAGCACGCCGTACGCGACGCTGCCGAGTACCGCCTCGTCCAGGACCTCCCCGGCGCTGCGGACGGTGAGCAGGTCGCCGAGGCCCTGGTCGAAGACGAGCTCCGGGGGGACACGGGAGTCGATGCAGCCGAGCACCACCGCGAAGGGGTGCTGACCCGACACCAGCTCCTGACGGACCCTATGGGTCTCGTCCGGGTGCTTCTCCCGGAAGGTGCGCCAACGCGCGTTGCCCGCTGCGAGTTCGCGCAGGGCTTCGTCGGGTGTGGTCGGGCGGGGCCGGTGGTTCGTCGCGGCTGTCGCGGGGGCGGCGGCCCCTACAGCGAGGCCGGCGCCGAGGGCGGCGGCTCCGGTGAGTGCGCCGCGCAGGAGGGAGCGACGGGCAGGCTTCGAGTCGGTGGGGCGCAGGGCGCCCGCGGGAGCATCAGAGTTCACGGACAGAACGTACGTCCAGGAGTGTGAACAACCGCCCCCTCCAACGGAATCGTGGACAGGATGTGGACTGCTCATGGCGCAGTGTTGAACGTTTCTTGGTGCCGGCCGACAGGTGCTCGGCGGTCAGCTCAGGCGAGCGGCGATGATGAGCGCGCAGTCCAGGGACTCGGTGTGCGTGGTGTCCACCTTCAGGTCGTAGACCACGCCCTGGTGCACCACGTCCGCCTGCAACTCGGCCATGCCGTGGGTGCGATCCCCTCGCGCGATCTCCCGGCCGGCCGCGACCGCAGGCTCACACCGGACGCCGACCCACAACACGTCGATTCCGGCCAGCGCCTTCCACCACCGCTGCTGGGACGCCGCCCCGCCGAGGAAGACGTCGTCGACGACGATCCGGGCACCGGCACGGGCCATCCCCACGATGCCCTCGACCCAGGCCGCCTGCAGCGCCATGAAGTCGGCCCCGACACTCACCCCGCCGTCCGTGGCGAACGTGATCCCCTCGTCCGACTCCCGCATCTTCGCGGGCAGGGCGTCGACGAACTCGTCGACCCCGAACGCCAGGCACGGATCGGGCAGTACGGCGTCAACTTGACCCGGTCCTGAAGGGCCGGGTTTGGAGGTAGTGCCCGGCTGGCTGCTGGGTGGACTCCTCCGTCCAGACACCCCTTACGGGGTGGCAGGGACGCGTGACTCACGCCCCGCATTCCACACCACGGCGCCGCGTTGGGCGATGTTGTGGGAAGCGTTCCGGTCCGCGTGGGCAACGACCCCGCAGTTCCGGCAGATGAAGAGGGCCTGGTCGACCCGGTTCTTCTTGTCGACGTGCCCGCACTCGCAGCACATCTGTGAGGTGTAGGCGGGGTCGACGTGGACCACGGGCACGCCTGCGCGGCGTGCCTTGTACGCGATGAACTCTCCGAGCTGGGCGAAGGCCCAGGAGTGGAGTGTGACCCGTTGGGGCTTGCGGAGCCGTACCCTCTGCCGGATGCCGCCCAGGTCTTCCAGGGCGATTCCGGCCGAGGTGCGTTCAGCCTCGGTCACGATTCGCTTCGCGATGATGTGGTTGGTGTTGGAGACATGGCGCCGCTCGCGCCTGCCCCGCTTCTTCAGCAGCCGCTTGGCGGACTTGGTGCCATTGCGCTGGAGCTTGGTGCGTAGATCGCCGTGGCGTTTGCGGTGCCGGTTCACATCGCGCCCGGCGGCCTGGTAGCCCGTGGATGTGGTGGCGATGTTGACGATGCCGAGGTCGACGCCGATGAACCCGTCGGGCTCGTACTCTTCAGCCTCGGGGACCTCACAGGTGGCGATCAGGTAGAACACGCCGTCGCGTTCCACCAGATCGGATTCGCCCTGCCGGTGCTTGCGCAGCATCTTCAGGCCGTCGACGGAGCAGATGTACCGCACACCCCGGATGCATCCGGCGGTGGTCCAGATGGACACCGTCTGCGCGTCGTACTGCCAGGACAAGCGTCGGTCGTCGTACGGCTGGGCTGCCTCGGGCCGGAAGGCGATGGGCTTGGACTCGGCCTTCCTGCGCCGTTTCGAGCCCGGTCTGCCGAGGTTCTGGGCCTTGATGTTGGCCTTGAGCGTCGTGTAGGCGTCGCGGACCTTCTTGATGGTGTGCTGGGCTGCTTGCGCCCCCAGCCCCCGCGACTTCAACTCCGCGTAGGTGTGCTTGCGCAACTCGTACTCGCGCGGCACACCCTGCTCGAACGCCACCGCCGACACCCAGTTCGCGGCCTCGTTGACCGTGCGCAGGGTCGCGAGAAGCGCGGCGGCCTGCTCGGCCTCCGGCATCAGCTTCACCTGCACAACGAGTTTCACGGGCGTGACCGTATCGTTGATCCATGTCACCACGCTGGGATTCAAACCCCAGTATTCGCAGGGGCAGAACAGTCGTCCACATCCCTCCACGCGCACTTGGTCTTCACACCCAGGCATCGGCGCGGTCCGTTCACCGATGAGATCCTTCGGCGCTGCGAGGAGGGGACCCCGTCCACCTGCTGGTGCACTACCCGCCCAAAGTCGCCTTGTCCCGGCTGGTCGGCTCTCTCAAGGGCATCTCCTCCCGGCGACTGCGTCAGGAGTTCCCAGCCCATATCCGCAAGTACCTGTGGGGTGACCACTTCTGGTCGCCTTCATACTTCGCCGCCTCGTGCGGCGGAGTACCGTTGGAGATCATCAAGGAGTACATCGAGAACCAGAAGCGACCTGGCTGAGGCCAACGGTGCAGGCCCGTGGGTACCCGCGGGCCAGAGCGATCCAGAGAAGCGCTTCCTCCCGGGCGTGAACCCCCGGGGTTCCGCGCTAGTTCAGGCTGAAGACACCGTACGATCCCGGACTTCCCCGAGCTGGAGCCACCGTTGAGAATGATCACCTGAATCGTCACCGCGCCACAGTAGGGCGGCCGGCGAAGGGCACGAAACGAATTTCGGCTCGGGGAGTGCGGAGCATTGAGCAGCGGCTCGGATCGTGAGGGCTCGGGGCCCGACCTGAGCACCTGGCCTGTTGAGCGGCTTCGGGCCTACGCCATGGAGATCGACGGTGCGGCGCTCGAAGCCGTCCGTGTGGTCGCCCAAGGGCACGCCTACGACGCCGGCCGGCCGGAGGAAGTCCGTCGGGAGTGGGCGGCGCTGTCGCTGCTGGCGAACCGGCGGATGGGCGACGCTGGTTCGGCAGGCCGTGCGGCCCATCAGGAGTTCATGCTCCGTATGTGGGTCATCGACACATTCGGACCCCACCCCGACTGGAGTCCCCACACACTCGCCACCGACACCCTGGGCGCACTCCCACTCCCCCCGTCCGAGGCCCGGGCCCTCGCCCGCGACTGGCGTGATCTGCCGGTCGACCGGATCAGGGAGCTACGGCGTCACAAGAACCTGACAGCCCACCTGGAACGGCTCATCGGCCACCTTGAGGCCGGCCCGACCCGAGACCGGCTGCTGCGCTGGATCGAGGTCCGCCGTCAGCTGCCCTGACCGCGTGGAGCAGGGCTTCCCGGCAGGCCGCGACAGCGGGATGCCGGCCGCCGCCACGGCGTACGACGGTGAAGACGCGACGGGTGCGTTGACCGCGGGGGAGCTGTCGCAGGGCGACGGTCGGCGGGCGTCCGTCCCAGACGAGGTCGGGCAGGAACGCCGCGGCATGGCCCTGCTCGACGAGTCGCAGATGCAGCAGGAGATCGGTGGTCTCGAACCGTACGTCGGGCTCGAAGCCTGCGTTACGGCACAGAGTCATGGCCCAGTGGCGTGCGGCCGTGCCCTCGGGTTCCATCACCCAAGGGTGGTTCGCCAGTGAGCGCAGGGTCGCCGTCGGGCGGCCGGTGTCAGGGAGTGCGAGGTGCAGGGGGTCGTCGAGCAGGTCTTCCTGTTCGAGCTCGGCGGGGCGCGCGTTGGGGTTGCCGGGGTACTCCTCGGCGATGACCAGGTCGAAGTCGCGGGCCTGCAAGGCGGGAAGGGCCTTTTCCGGTTCCATCTGCGTGACATGGACGCGCAACCGCGGATGCAGGTCGCGCAGCAGGCCGAGCGCGGCCGGGACCAGGGCCAGGGCCGCCGTCTGGAACGAGGCGATGCGCAGGGTGCCGCTCAGATCCGTCAGCGAGGCCGCGATGTCCGCCTCCGCGCGCTCCAGGCGCTCCAGCACGGCCTCGGTGTGCGCGACGAGGATATGGGCCTGCGCGGTCAGCCGTACCCGGCGCCCGACCGGTTCCAGCAGCTTGACCCCCACTTCGGCCTCCAGTTGGGAGAGCTGCTGGGAGACGGAGGAGGGCGCGTACGAGAGTGCCTCGGCGACCGCCGCGAGTGTGCCGCGGTGCTTGAGCTCGCGCAGCAGGCGCAGTCGGTGCAGATCGAACATCGCCGGTTCGCTCTCCTGCCGTCCGATCACGGGCGTCAATGCTCGGGTTTTCCGATGATTATAGTGCGAAAACATTCGCTGGACCGATGATGGATCGGGCCCGACCATGAACACGTGACCGACTACCTCCCCAGCCCGCCCTGGTTCGCACAGCCCGGCGCCCGTACCTGGCGGTGCGACCCACCGCCCGCCGAGGTGCGGGACTTCCACGCCGCCCTGCCCGACCACTCACCGACACCGCTCATCGAACTGCCGCCGTTGGCAGCGGAGTTGGGCGTCGCCAGGGTCTACGTCAAGGACGAATCGCAGCGCCTCGGGCTGCCCGCCTTCAAGGCGCTGGGCGCGTCCTGGGCGGTCCACCGCGCCTTGGCCGAGCGGACCGCGAGCGGCCCGGTCACCTTCGTGACCGCCACCGACGGCAACCACGGCCGTGCCGTGGCCCGTACGGCACGGCTGCTCGGGCAGGACGCCCATGTCTTCGTCGCGCGGGGCGTGCATCCACGGGCCGTGGCGGCCATCGTCGCCGAGCGGGCGAAGGTCACGGAGGTCCCGGGCCCGTACGACGAGGCGGTACGACAGGCGGCCGAGGCCGCTGACGCGCCGGACGCGGTGCTGGTCCAGGACACGGCCTGGCCGGGCTACGAGCGGATTCCGGGGTGGATCGTCGAGGGCTACTCCACCCTGTGCGCCGAGATCGACGAGCAGTTGGCCGCCGTAGGACCGGACCTCGTCGCCATACCGGTCGGCGTGGGATCAATGGCCCAGGCCGTCGTCACCCACTACCGCAGCCGCCCCGCGGGCCGGGCCCCCGCGCTGCTGTCCGTGGAGCCCGAAGCCGCGGCCTGCGTCCTCGCAAGCCTCATCGCGGGCGAACCCGTCACCATCACCACCGGCTCAACCACGATGGCGGGCCTGAACTGCGGTACCCCGTCCAGCCTCGCCTGGCCGTACCTGCACCGCGGTCTGGACGCCGCCATCGCCGTCACCGACGCCGAAAGCGCCCGCGCGGCCGCTCGCCTCGCCGAACTCGGTGTCTCCTCGGGCCCGTGCGGAGCCGCAGCGCTCGCCGGTGCCCGAGCGGCGCTGATCGGCGCGGAGGAACGCCGTACGGCCATGGGGCTCGACGCGACCTCGGTGGTCGTCCTGCTGAACACCGAAGGGGCCGCCGCCAACCGTTCCTAGAGGCTGAGCGGGAGTGAGCCCTGTTGCCAGGACTCGTGCTCACCCGGGGACGCGTTGCGGACCGTGGGCGGGGTCGCGACCGGGCTGCTGCTGTGGGGCGCGTTGACCGTCGCGGGACTCGCAGCCGTGCTCGCCGCGTCGCCTGCGGCCCATCTGATCGTGAAGCTCCTCGGCGCCGCCTACCTGGTGTTCCTGGGCGCACAGGCCCTGTGGCAGAGCCCACCGGCAGAGACGGCAGTCCCGGCTGTCGGGAATCCGTGGCGTACCGGCCTGATCAGCAACGCCCTCAACCCGAAGATCGCCGTCTTCTACACGGCGCTGCTCCCCACCCTCGCCCCACCCCACCTGCCCGCCGCCTGGGCGATGACGCTCCTGGTCCTCCTCCACATCACGCTCACCCTCACCTGGCTGGGCAGCTACGTCCTCCTGCTCGCCAAGGCCGAACCGCTCCTCCGCAGGCCGACGGTCCGCCGCGCGCTGGGCCGGATCACCGGCGTCGTACTGATCGCCTTCGGCGTCGCCGTCGCGAGCACCGCGCCCTGATCACGGCGCATCCTCGGCCGGCAATCCGCCGGATCGGCCACTCAGCCCAAGTGGCCTCGCTACTATCGGAGTTGCTTCCATCCAACGCCCTGTGCGGGCTCACCGGGGGGAGCCGCTGCCCGCGCTGTTCAGCGATAGCGCGGGCGGGGGCGAACCGGATGGGAGGTGAAAAGTATGGCCGACGACAAGTCGACCAGGACGACGGCACTCTGCGCGGACATGGCCAAGCGAGTCATCGCCGCACTGAGCGCTCGTGCGATGTGGGCAGCGCTGCTGTACCTGCTGCACCGCGACGTGTGACGTCCGGGGCCCCGCCTGCTTCCCCCTCTCGGGTCGGGGCCCCACTTTTGGATCGCGTGCGACGCCCGCACTCTGTCACGCTGCCCCCATGGAGCACGCGGAAGTACTGCTGATCGGCGGGCGGGCCGGTGTCGGCAAGACGACGGTCGGGTGGGAGGTGTCCGCGCAACTGCGCACCGCGGCGGTCGCCCACGCCGTCATCGAGGGCGACTTCATGGGCCAGGTCCACCCGGCCCCGGACGGTGACCCGCACCGCGAACAGGTCACCGAGAGCAACCTGACCGCCGTATGGGCCAACTTCGCCCAGCGGGGCTGTCGACGCCTGATCTACACGAACACCGTGAGCGTGCTTCCCGAGGCCACGGGCATGTTCGAGCGAGCCATGGGCTCCGAGGTGCGCATCACCCGCGTCCTGCTCACCGCCTCCGACGCCACGGCCCGAGCACGCCTGCTGGGCCGCGAACTCGGCTCGGAACTGGACCATGAGCTGGCGGGCAGCATGCGCAAGGCACGGATGCTGGACGAGCGGGCCCCGGCAGAGACGGTGCGGGTGGCGACGGACGGACGGCTGGTGGTGGACATCGCGCGGGAGGTAGTGGCGGCCACGGGGTGGGCCAATTCTCTCGGCCCGTAGGCCCGTGACGCGTACCTGGGAATGATCACGGGCCCATCAGTCGTTGACCTGTCACGAAGCCCGTCCGCCGACCAAGAAGGTGCACACCGTGGCAATGACGCCGGCTCTTCCGCCTGTCGCCCCACCTCGACTGATCGCCACGGACCTGGACGGCACGCTGCTGCGCAGTGACGGAACGCTGTCGCCGCGCACGAAGGCCGCTCTGGCGGCGGTGGAAGAGGCCGGAATCCGCGTCGTGCTGGTCACGGGACGCCCGTCACGATCGGTCCATGCGCTGCTGGAGATCATCGGACCGCACTACGTCATCGCCGCCAACGGCGCCGCCGTACACGCCCCCGACGGATCCCTGGACCACGTGTCGCCGATCCCGCCGCTCACGGCCGCGCAACTCGTGGCCCGCGTGCGCGCCGCGGTGCCCGGTGTCTCCTTCTCCGTGGAGTACGACCAGGACTTCGGCCACGAACCGACCTATCCGACCTGGTCGTTCGAGGAGGGCGCCGTCGAACTGGTCGGAACGGCCGAGGCGTTGGTGACCCGTACCCCGCCCAGACCGTTGCTGAAGATCCTCGCCCACCATCCGACGCTCCCGCTCGACGACTTCTACGCGCAGGCACTGCGCGCCGCGGGCCCGAGTGCCGAGACCACCCACTCCACCGGCCTGTCACTCGTGGAGTTCAGCGCACCCGGTGTCACCAAGGCGACCACCCTGATCGACTGGAGCGCCCGGCAGGGCATCGCCGGCCAGGAGATCGCCGCGTTCGGCGACATGCCCAACGATCTGCCCATGCTCACCGCGGTCGGCCACTCCTACGCCATGGCCAACGCCCACCCGGACGTCCTGGCCACCGCACGTCACCGCACCTCCTCCAACGACGAGGACGGTGTCGCCCGGATACTCGAAGGGTTCCTCGACGCGCTCGTCCATGAACGCGGCTGACTGCACCGGCGCGCAGGATCCCGCCCGCTTCTCCGCCGGGCGCCGACTTCCTCGTAACGGACAAAACGGCCACGGCAGTCGGCCCGAACCTGTCCGCACCGCAGGGCACGGCCACTGCGGGCAAGCTCGCGGAGCTGGTCCTGCTCCGGCCGGTATCGACCTCACCCGTGCCCGCCGGCTGGCCGAGGCGGCATGGCGGAACCTCGTGGATCCACCGCGCTCTTGACCCGGCGCTAAGGACGCTTGCGCTAAGGACGCTCGACCGGCACGCGCAGCGGCGCGCGGAACGACAGCAGCCCCAGCATCGGCCCGTCGGCGGTCGAGAGCCGTACCCCTGGCAGACGGCGAGCCGCCGCCCTGAGCGCCACCGTCGCCTCCGTACGAGCCAGTGACGCGCCCGGGCAGCGGTGGCGGCCGACGCCGAAGGCCAGGTGCCGGCGGATGTTCGCCCGGTGCGGGCACATACGCTCCGGAGCGTCGAAGACCTCCGGGTCCGATCCGCTGCCCAGGAGCATCAGGAGCAGTTGCGCCCCCTCGGGCAGGTTGACCCCGCCCAGCTCGACCGGGCGCGCGGTGACCCTGCGCCAGGTGGTCACCGGCGGCTCACGCCGGAGCACCTCCTCCACCCAGGCCCGCGCCAAGCCGTCCTCGGAGGCGACGCGGGCCCACATTCCGGGCTCGGTCAGCGCATGACGCAGCACGGTGGCGATGAGTTGGCCGGTGGTGGACTGTCCGGCGATGAAGACGAAGAAGCACGCGGCGACGGCGGTCTCCACATCGAGCCGTTCGCCGCCGGGCAGGCGATGGTCGGTCAGAGCCTCGACGAAGGAACCGGGCCGGGCCGTCCCGCCCGCCACCGTCTCGGTCAGCCACCGGTGGAACTCGCCCACCAGCTCCGCCAGTTCAAGCTGACGCTCCGGCGTGGGCCGCCCCCAGAACAGCTCCAGCGAAGCATCGCTCCAGCGGATCAGCGTGGCCGGAGGGACGCCCTCGATGCCGAGCAGCTCCATCAGCACCCGGCACGGCAGGACCTGGGCGAAGGACGTGAACAGATCGCAGCCGCCCGAGGCGGGTACCGCGTCCAGCAGCTCGTCGGCGATGCGCTCGATCACCGGTACGGCGGCGGCCACCCGCTGGGCGTTGAAGAACCGGGTGACCACCCGCCGCAGTCCGGGGTGGCTGTCACTGCCGTTGTTGGCCAGGGCGGGCGGCAGATTGAAGCCCGCCCGTGCGAGCACCCTGAGCACGCCGAACGGCAGCGGGGTGACGGCGTGCTGGGCGTTGTCCGGCAGGAAGTCGTCCGGGGCGAGCAGCACATGGCGTACGTCCTGGTAGCGGCTGACCAACCACAGCCCGGTTCCGGGATCGAAGTGCACCGGCGCCTCGGCGCGCAGCGACTCGAGCCACGGGTACGGATCGCGAGCGAAGTCGTCGCTGAACAGGTCGAACGCATCGATGACGGGTGCGGATGCGCCCAGGGCCGGGGAAGTCACGGCCGGGACGCTAACACGCGCCCGCGTGCCCTCCGGCCGGTATGTGCGCGGCATCACCCAAGGCCTGTGCCGCCTGGCACGCGGGCGCCACGACGCTTCCCGCGCCGCCACGGCCGGACAGGCAAGACTCCCTGGGCCGAGCAGCCACTGACCCACCACGCTTTAGGTGATTGGTCAACTACGACTACACTTTCCGCATGACCGAGACGGTGCGTTGGCTGACGGCGGACGAGCAGCATGCCTGGCGGTGTTTCGTGCGTCTGCAGGAGCGGCTCGGCGGCCGGCTGGCCCGTCGGCTCCAGTCGGATTCGAAGCTGTCGGCCGCCGACTTCCAGGTGCTGGTCCATCTGACCGACGTATCCGAAGGGCGGCAGCGGTTCCTGGATCTCTCCCAGGCGCTCGAATGGGAGAAGAGCCGGATGTCGCATCACATCGCCCGGATGGTCAAGCGCGGTCTTGTGGCTCGGGAGGAGTGCCCGGAGGACGGTCGCGGCGCCTTCGTGGTGATCACCCCGGCCGGCCGGGAGGCCATCGAAGCGGCCGCCCCGCTGCATGTCGAGGCGGTGCGCTCGCTGTTCCTCGACCATGTCACCCCGGCGGAACTCAGAACGCTGGCCCAGATCTCCGAGCGGGTCGTCGCGCACCTGGACGAGGACCCGTCATGACCGTCGCCGGCCGCACCGACCAGACAACCGGCCGCACCGACCAGACAAGTGGGAGATGGTCCCGTTGAGCAATGTGGAAGCCGAACCCGCCGCGGTGCGCTGCGGAGCACTCGTCGACGACAGCCGGCCGACCCGGGCGCCGCGAGTCGAGGTGCTCTCCGCCCGGGAGGTGCCGCTGGGCGGCCCGCGCGCGATGACCGTACGACGGACGCTGCCCCAGCGGGCCCGGACCCTGATCGGCGCCTGGTGCTTCGCCGATCACTACGGCCCCGACGACGTCGCCACGACCAACGGCATGCGAGTCCCCCCGCACCCGCACACCGGCCTGCAGACGGTGAGCTGGCTGTTCAGCGGAGAGATCGAGCACCGCGACAGCCTCGGCTCGCACGCCTTTGTCCGGCCCGGCGAGATGAACCTGATGACCGGCGGCTATGGCATCGCCCACTCGGAAGTCTCCACGCCACGCACCACCGTCCTGCACGGCGTCCAGCTCTGGGTCGCCCTGCCCGAGGAGCACCGCAACACCGCACGCGACTTCCAGCACCACGTCCCCGAACCCCTGTCGGTCGACGGCGCCGAGATCAGGGTCTTCCTCGGCTCGCTCGCCTCGGCCACCTCCCCGGTGCGCACCTTCACGCCCCTGCTCGGCGCCGAGATCACCCTCGCGCCGCGCGTCACGGTCACCCTCCCCGTGGACCCGGAGTTCGAGCACGGCCTGCTGGTCGACAGCGGGGACGTCCGCCTGTCCGACACCCTGCTGCACCGGGCGGAGCTGGGCTACGTCCACCCCGGCGTCGACGCTTTCACGCTGGTCAACGAGTCGGACGAACCGGCGCGTACGGTCCTGCTCGGCGGAGTCCCGTTCGAGGAGGAGATCGTCATGTGGTGGAACTTCGTCGGCCGCAGCCATGACGACATCGCCCGGGCCCGCGAGGACTGGGAGGAATCCTCCGACCGCTTCGGCGTGGTCGAGGGCTACCCCGGCGACCGCCTGCCCGCCCCCGCCCTGCCGAACGCCACCATCACGCCCCGCAGGAACCCGCCGCGCCGCTGACCGGAGCAGCGCGGAATAGCGGGGAACGGGTCCGCGTTCCAAGCGTGTGGTTGATGCGTCAACCTCATGGAAGGGCTGTCACGACCGAGGACCGAGGAATGACGACCGAGAGCTTCAACGACTACGCCGCGCACGACGGGGTCGCGCCCGACCGCTGGGCCAGCGCCCTGCACCTGTTCGACAACGGCGTCGGCGTCCCCCACGAGGAGACCGTCCTCGAACGCTGGGAAAGGGCCCAACTCCTCTTCGAGGCCAAGGACTACATCGGCGCCGCCCGCCTCCTCGCCGACGTCGTCGAGGAGGTCCCGGAGCAGACCGGCCCCCGCCTGCTGCTGGCCCGCGCCTACTACCACTCCGCCCAACTGCGCCGCGCCGAGGAGCAGTTGCGCCGGATCATTGACCGCGACCCGGTCGAGCACTACGCCCACCTGATGCTGGGCCGCACCCTGGAACGCCAGGGCCGCCGCGACGAGTCGGCGCCCTGGCTGCGGATGGCCGCGGCCTTCTCGGGCGAACTGCCCGGGGAGGGCTGAGCGGCACCTGCGAGGGGGCACCGGTCGACCGGTCCCCCCTCCATTTCGTCGTACGCGGGTTGCCTACGGAGTGCCGGGAAGCCGGACCGTGACGTGGAGACCGCCGGCGGGCCGGGGGACGAGGTCGAGGGTTCCGTCGTGGGGACCGTCACGGTGCCGCCGGCCGGGAGGCCCGCGACGCACGGAATCCCCGGGACGGTCTTCAGGCGTGGGCCACAGCGCTTGGCGTGCGGCGGCCGACGATCGCCGGGGCCTCCTGGACGAGCGTGTCGTCGGTGAGCGCCTCGACCATGAACAGCGCGAAGTCCACTCGGCGGGTGAGGTTGCTGGCCAGCACCGGGTCGCCCACATGCCGGCTCCACACCGGCAGGCCCTGGCTCTCGCCCTCCTCCAGGGAACTGCCGCGCACCACGGTCCACCGGGTGTCGCTGGCGAAGATCCGTCGGCAGGCCTCGACCTGGTCGTCGATCTCGGCGGCGCGGACGAGCTTGGCCAGGACGGCGGCGATCCGGACGCCGGCCGTGAACAGCCGTGAGTATTTGTCCTTGCCGTCGCGCGTGATGTGCCAGCCGCAGGAGAAGACCAGGCGCGCGCCCGGCCGAGCGTGATCGAGCACCGCCTGCGCCGTACCGGACGAGTACTGGCGCACACCCCAGGGCGCCAGCACCGTCAGCACCCCGTCGCACCCGGCGACCGCCTTCCGGATCACCTCCGGGTCGTTCGTGGGCCCGGGTACGACGGTGATCCGCCCCTCGAACGCGGCCAGCTTCGGCACACTGCTCTCCCGGCACACGCCGACCACCTCGTAGCCGCGCTCCAGCGCGTGCCGGACCATGTACTGCCCGAGCTTCCCCGAAGCTCCGACGATACAGATCTTCTTCATCCGATCCGTGCCCATGGTGCAGCCCCTTCGCCGACATCCTGACCTTATGCTGTAAGGGACGCTAGCCTTATGCTGTAAGGCAGTCAATGAAGGAGGGCCGGATGCCCGAGGGTGGCAAGGGCCGGCGCGTCCCGCTCAGCCGTGAGCGAGTGATTCGTACGGCCGTGGCGGTGGCCGACGAGAAGGGCTCGGCCGCGCTCACGATGCGGGCCATCGCCGAACCCCTGGGCGTCGAGGCGATGTCGCTCTACCACCATGTGAAGGGCCGGGAGGACATCCTCGACGGCATGGTGGACGCGGTGTTCGCCGAGATCGACCTGCCGCCGCGTGACACGGACTGGAAGAGCGCCATGCGCCATCGCGCGCTCTCCGCCCGCGCCGCCCTCAAGCGCCACCCGTGGGCCATCGGCCTGATGGACTCCCGCTCCCGGCCCGGCCCCGCGACCCTGCGCCACCACGACGCCGTCATCGGAGCGCTGCGCGCCGCAGGATTCTCCGTCCCGATGACGGCGCACGCCGTCTCACTGATCGACAGCTATCTGTACGGCTTCGTGCTCCAGGAGTTGAGCCTGCCGTTCAGCGGTGAGGCGGAACTGGACGAGGTGGCGGGCGCCATCCTGAGCGACATGCCCACCGACGCCTACCCCCACCTCGCCGAACTCGCCACCGAGCACGTCCTGAAGCCCGGCTACGACTACGCCGACGAGTTCACCTACGGGCTCGCCCTCATCCTGGACGGCCTGGAAAGGAACAAGCCGGCACGGACGAGGTAGGCGTAGCCCTGGTTTTCCCGGCCCTCTTGCAGTTCCTTGCGTCCGGCGCGGCGGGAAAACCAACGGATGTATGTTTCAAGTATCGGCGTAGAGCGCGGAGGCACTGATGGGCGTACGGGAGCGGATCGCCGACGAGCTCAAGGCGACCGTGCACGGTGGCGACCTCAAGCTGGAGCGGTATGCGGGGCCGCCTGGTGACCCCGGACTCTTCGGTATCGCCCCGGACAGCCCGGCATGGCGGGTGCACGGCCATCCGGCCGGAATGCTCACCGGCGGCTTCGCGGCGCTCATGCTCCAGTCACTGCATCCGCTGGCGATGGCCGGTGTCGACCAGCACTCGGACTTCCGTACCGACCCCGTCGGCCGCCTCACCCGCACCGCGCGGTTCATCACCACAACCACCTTCGGCTCGCAGCAGGCGGCGCGGGAGGTCATCGACGTCGTACGCCGGATCCATACCCACGTGCATGGGACGGCACCGGACGGGCGGCTGTACCGCGCGGACGACCCGCAGCTGCTGACGTGGGTTCATACCGCCGAGGTGTACAGCTTCCTGACGGGCTATCAGGTGTACGCGCCGCGCGGATCCCGTCTCACCCAGGCCGAATGCGACACCTACTACGCGCAGGTCGCCCCTGTCGCCGAGGCGCTGGGCGCGGAGCGGGTACCGCGCACCGCACGCGAGGTCACGCGCTATCTCGCCGGTATGCGGCCCGAACTCCACGTCACCCCGGCCGCGTTGGAGGCCATGCGGTTCCTGCGCGGCTTCGGTCGCAACCGGCGGGAACGGCTGGTCGCGGGCCTGTTGATGAACGCCTCGCTGGGACTGCTCCCGAGCTGGGCGAGGGCCGAACTCGGCATCCAGCGGCCCGTCTTGGTGCGCGCCGGCTGGGACCGGCCGCTGGCCACCGTGGTCGGCCGTGGGCTGGAGTGGGCCCGCGGCCCGTCCCCGATCCAGGCCGCCGCACGCGCCCGTCTGGCCCCCGGGCGCCATCAGCCTGACCTCAGCCACCCGTCGTGACAGTGCACCAGCGTCCCCGCCTCCGCCGCATCTATTCCACAGGCCGCCTCCAACGGATCATGAGTACCGGGCAAGACGCCAGGCAATGGGGACCGGTTCCGCAGGTTCCGCGTCCGGTCGCCGGAGCACCGTACTGTGGCCACGATCGCCCGACGGTCGAGCTGCGGAGGCATCGGCACCATGGACGAGCGGCAACCGCTCACCAACGACTCGCTCAGCGAAGCGGCGGACGCTTTCGAGCGGCTGCGGCCCCGGCTGTTCGGCATCGCCTATCGCATCCTGGGCAGCATCGCCGAGGCCACACGTCTGGCCATCAACGTGGCTCAGTCGGCGCGGGTCCGCCGCGAGTCGTACGTCGGACCCTGGCTGCCGGAGCCGGTGGACACCAGCGTGGATCCGCAGGTCGGCGCGGAGCGCGGCGAGGCGCTGGAACTGGCGGTACTGCTGGTCCTGGAGAAGCTGAACCGTTCCTGACTTGTTCAATCGATCCCAGACGCGCGGTTCGCGGCCGTAGCGTCGAGGGTGCCGGACGGCGCGGGCTCGACCTGTTCCTTGCCGCCCCCGGGCTGGCTCTTCTTTAGCGTGCCGCCGCCGTCCGGTACCCGCGTGGTGTGGCTCGACAGAGGCATGAACATCATGGTGACGCTGCGACTTCAAGTCAGGATGCCCACCGCACTTTCCTCCGTGTCCCAGGGCGAGCCTGCCGATCGCCACGGCGGCCGCGTCGTGGCGAGAGGTTGTGCGAGTCTTGCTGGTGAGGGGCTTCTGCCAGTGCTGGGCGCCCCATTTGCTGGTGTAGGCCGGGTCGACGGCGACGATGGTGATGTCGAGTTCGGCCGCCATGGACACGAGCCGGGCCCGCAGCCTGGAGGTGGGCATGCCGGAGATGAGCCGGCGGAACCGTTTGCGGCGGCCGTGCTTCTCGCGGGTCTTCTCCGCTATGCCGGGCCGCGAGGCGAACGTCGCCGCCGTCTCATGCCCCGCCGCGGTGGCTCGGCGGACCAACTCTGTGCCCAGGAACCCACTGCCGCCGATGATCAGGACGGTCGTGGACCGGCACGGTAGCGAACGCCGGTCGGCGGCAACACGTTCAGGCGACCGGGTGACCCGAACTGTCCGTATGCCCGGCCTGGCTGGAGAACTTGTTCAGGAACACGTCGTACCGGCCGTCAGGGCGCTGCGTGAGCGTTGCCCCGTCCTGCCAGATTCCGTTCTCCGGCCACCATGGGGAACCGGCCGGGTCGCCCTGGTTCTGGTGGATGTTGTGCATGCCGAGGTCCCCCTCGGGATCCTCGTCGAAGGGCTCCCCGAAGACGAGAATGTGCTGCCCTTCCACCAAGATCGTCTCCAGTGCGGCGGCCGCGTCGACGTTGGACCCCGCATGCCACGGCCGCGAGCCGAACAGTGCGAGGATGTCCTCCAGCCAGGACGGCGGGCGGCGTTGGAACAGGACGCCCGACCGATCCACCAGCGCCGGATGCCGCAGATAGTCCAGGGCTCCGGAGTCCGGATCGGACGCGAGGTCGTGGTAGCCCCGGACGAGCGCCGGGACCGGCCCGAGGTCGACGGCGTCCAAGGTGAACGCCTTCCACTGCACTCCCACATTGGACTTGTGGCTGTCGACGTCGATGGCACAGTGGTAGCGCCCCTGCGGGGCATCCACTTCCAGGTTCACATGGAACCAACGGCCTTGGCTGTCCGGCTGGTCGCGGTAGTGGCGGTACAGAGTTCCCGAGAGGACGCCGTAGCGTGCAAAAGGCATGCCGCCAGTGAAGCACCGAGCCCCGCGCCGCGGCCCCCAACGGTGACCGGCCTTGAGTCGAACGGCCTAGAGCGGGAGTTCCGCAGCCCCCCGTCGTCGCTGCGCCCACACCCCCGCCAGCCACCGCATCCCCCGATTCGCCACCGCCGCATACCCGATCCCGAACAGAAGCGCGGCAACCAGGGCCAACCAGCCCGAGACGTCGTCGATCAGCGGATAGATCTGCCAGTGAGTCAGATAGATGTACAGCGAGCCGCTGGCCAGCACACCCGCCACGCTGTTGACGACCCCCGAGCTCGGCACACTGCGCACCCACACCAGCAGGACGAACCCGGCCGCGATCACCGCGTCCCGGAACGGCTCCCCGGGAAAGAACCCCGGAATCGTCGCCACGGCGACCACGGTCACCAGCACCCGCTGACGTGTGCTCTCCGCCTTCGCCGCCGCCCACCCCAGCGCGAACAGCCAGAAGGTCACGACTGCCGACGGGATGTGCACGCGATCGCCCAGACCGAGAAGGTCGTAACGCGTCATGAGCCCGAGCGCCGCGATCGACATGGGAAGCGCGAACGGGAAACGCCGCTCGGTGCGGTCCACGACCCGCAGACTCAGCAGGGCCACCGCCGCCACCAGGATGTAGGTCAGCGCCTCGATGAACCAGAAGTGCATCGCCGTCTCGCTTGCGTGCGGCCCGAGGACGCTGTGCAGCAGGAAGAGGTTCGTCCATCCGTAGTCGTCGGTGAGCGGAACGACCACGGCGATCCAGGCCAGGCTGGGCAGCACGATCCGCGCGATGCTGCGGAGCCCGTGCCGGACGCGTTCGCGGCGCTCGGCGGACGGGGTGAGGTGGAAGCGCGCGAGGTTGTACCCCGCGACCGCCAGCAGGAGATGGGCGCCGCCCTTGACGTAGAAGACATGGATGTGCGAGCCGACGATCAGCACGATGGCCGCGGCGCGCAGCGCGATGCCCGTCTCCAGCGTGCGTCTGCGGGAGCCCTTGGAGGGGGGCGCGGGTCGGCGCAGGTCGCGGATGGGTTTCGTGTGCCAGTCCGGCGGCAGATGGCCGAGAGCCTGCTCCAGGTTCAGCGACATCTCGACGTACGAGAGTGAATCGCCGCCCAGGGATACAAAGCTGCTGTCCTCGGTGACGTCGGGGCGGTCGAGTATCCGGGCGTACAGCCGGCACAGGTCCGACGGCGGTTCCGGCGCGGGTGCCGCGGCGGCCAGTTTCCGCACCGCCTCGTAGTCCGGCTTGCCCGTGGCCAGCCGGGGCAGTTCGGGCAGGACATGTACGGCGACCGCCCGTGCCGGGAGCCCGCATTCACCGGTCACGATGCGTCGTACCGTCTCGGGGGCCGGGCCCCCGACGTCCGATACGGCCACGACGAGTTCGTCGTCGCGCCCCGCGCACAACGCACGAAAACCGTGCCGGGCCAGCAGCGCCTCCACCCGCTCCGGGTCGATCCGCAGGCCGAGGATCTTCGCGAAACGGTTGTTGCGGCCGACGATTTCGTACAGTCCGTCCGGTGTGCGCCGGGCGATGTCGCCGGTGTGGAGGTCATGGGTGGTGCGGCCGAGCGCCAGGTCCCTCGGGTGCTCGGCGTAGCCCAGCATGACGTTGGGGCCTGAGTACACCAGCTCGCCGGTTGCCTCGGTCGGCCAGTCAGGGTGGGGCTCCAGATGGAAAGAGCCGCCCGGTATCGGGATGCCGATCGCCGACGGGTGGGTCGTGGCGAGGTGCGGGGGCAGGTAGGCCAAGCGGGCCGTGGCCTCGGTCTGGCCGTACATCACATACAGGTCCCAGCCCTCGCGTCGGCCCAGTTCGGCGTAGTGGCGGACCCGGTCGGGGGCGAGGCGCCCGCCCGCCTGGGTGATGTAGCGCAGGTGGGGGAGGGACAGGTCGGCGAAGCCGATGCGGTCGAGCAGGTCGAAGGTGTAGGGGACGGCGGCGAAGGTCGTGGCGCGGGCGGCGCGGAAGAGGTCCCAGAAGGCGTCGTCGGCGACGGAGAGGTCGGTGAGGACGAGGCCGGCGCCGCGCAGCAGATGGCTGTTGATGACGGACAGGCCGTAGCAGTAGTGCATGGGGAGGCTGGTGGCGGCGCGGTCGTCCTCGCGGATGTCCAGGTAGGTGGCGATGGACTCGGCGTTGGCCTGGAGGTTGTCGTACGACAGCCGGACCAGTTTGGGTGATCCGGTGGAGCCCGAGGTGCTCAGCAGCAGGGCGAGGTCGGGGTGGAGTTCGTGCGCGGAGACCGCTCGCCGCTCGTCCAGTCGGCCGTCGGCGCTCACCACGACGTCGGGGTCGTAGGCGGCGGTCAGGGACCGTACGGCCTCGGGGTTGTCGCCGGGGACCAGCAGGACCGGGTGGCCGGCGGCGAGTGCGGCGAGGTAGGTGACGAGGACGTCGGTCGTGTGGGCGCCGGTCAGGAGCACCAGGCGCCGGTGGGTGCCCAGCCGAGCGGCGGTGCGGGTGACCTTTTCGGCCAGTCGGCGGTACGACAGTGCGCCGTCCGCGGTCAGCAGGGCCGGACGGTCGCCGTGCGCGGCGAGGTGTCTGGCGAACAGCGGCGAGGTGTCGCCGGGTCTGCCGGACAGCAGGTCGGAAGGGGTGAGCACAGGCGCATATTAGGTTTGCCTAACCTCAAAGGAAAGACACAGAAGGGTCACGGCCGAGGCATGGCGGGCGCACAGTTGCGCGTGGCGCAAGTCGAGCAACGCCCGTTATCAAGCCGTTCTTGACGGTGAGGTTAGCTTTACCTTATTCATGGCTCGTTCGCAGCTTTCTCCGCGGCACCGCTCACCGCGCTCGCTCCCCTTCGCCGTACCCACGGCGTGCTGCCCGGCACTGGAAGTGAGCCACTGTCAGGAAGGCTTTACCATGCGACGCTCCTCGGTCAGACGCCTCGCCGTACCCGTCATCGCGCTCGGCCTGCTCGCCCCGGCACTCGCGGCGTGCAGCGACGAGCCGGCCGACCTGGTCATCTACTCCGGCCGCAACGAGGACCTGGTCGAACCCCTGCTGGAGAAGCTGGAGAAGGAGCTCGACGCGAACGTCGAGGTCCGTTACGGCGACAGCGCCGAGCTCGCCGCCCAGATCCTGGAGGAGGGCGACAAGACCGAGGCGGGGCTGTTCTTCTCGCAGGACGCCGGTGCCCTCGGCGCCCTGTCGAAGGAGGGCGCCCTGACCGCCCTCCCGCAGCCGACGCTCGACAAGGTCGAGGAGGCCTACCGGGGCGGCGAGGGCGACTGGGTCGGCGTCTCCGGTCGCGTCCGCGTCCTGGCGTACAACCCCGGCAAGGTCCCCACCCCGCCGGACAGCGTGCACCAGCTGACCGAGCCGGAGTGGAAGGGGAAGATCGGGTTCGCGCCGAACAACGCCTCCTTCCAGGCGTTCGTCACCGGCATGCGCGTCCTCGAAGGCGACGACGCGGCCCGCGAGTGGCTCAAGGGCTTCAAGGCCAACTCCCCGAAGACGTACGAGAGCAACACCGACATCCTGGAGGCCGTGGACTCCGGGGAGGTCTCCGCGGGACTGATCAACCACTACTACTGGTACGAGAAGGCCGCCGAGGAGGGCGAGGACAAGCTCACCGCCAAGCTCCACTTCCTGCCCGGCGGCGACCCGGGCGGTCTCGTCAACGTCGCGGGCGTGGGCCTCCTCAAGGGCGCCGACACCAAGCAGGCCGACTACGCCCAGCAGGCCGCCGACTACCTGCTCGGCGAGGAGGCGCAGACCTACTTCGCCGAGGAGACCAAGGAGTACCCGCTGGCCGCGGGCGTCGCACCGGCGGACGGCCTGCCCGCGCTCGACTCGCTGGAGGCGCCCAGGATCAACCTCGGTGAGCTCGACTCGCTGAAGGAGACACTGGCCATGCTCCAGGAAGCCGGACTGGTCTGAGACGCGGTCCGTCATGGGGGTATCCATCGGGAAAGACCCCGGCGCCCGCCCGGTTCCCTGGCTCCGGCCGCCCGGGCGGGTCCCGTGGGCGCTGGCCCTGCCGGCGGCGCTCGCCGCCGCTTTCGCGCTGCTGCCGCTCGTCTACCTCTGCGTCCGCGCCCTCGAACAGGGGCCCGGCCACGCCTGGGACATCGTCACCACCGAGCGCGCCGCCCAACTCCTCGGCCACAGCATCGCCCTGGCCGCGGTCGTCGTCACGGCCTGTCTGGTCCTCGGCATCTCCCTGGCCTGGCTCACCACCCGCACGAATCTGCCGTGGGCCCGCGGCTGGGCCGTACTCGTGACCCTGCCCCTGGCCGTGCCCAGCTATGTCGCCGCCTTCGCCTGGCTGTCGGCGGTTCCCGAACTGTCCGGGTTCACCGGCTCGGCCCTCTCGCTGACCCTGGTGAGCTTCCCGTACGTCCATCTCCCTGTCGCCGCCGCCCTGCGCCGCACCGACCCCGCCCAGGAGGAGACCGCCCGCTCCCTCGGCCTCGGCACCCTGCGCACCTTCTGGCGCGTCACCCTTCCGCAACTGCGCCCCGCGGCCGCGGGCGGAGCGGTCCTGGTGGCGCTGTACGTGCTCTCCGACTTCGGCGCAGTCTCCCTCATGCGGTACGACACCTTCACCCGCGGCATCTACACGTCGTACCGGGCGTCCTTCGACCGGACCCCGGCCGCCGCGCTGAGCGTCGTCCTGGTGCTGCTCACCGTGGCCCTGGTTGCCGCCGAGGCACGTACCCGCGGCCGGGCGGGGTACGCGCGCACCGGTACCGGCACCGCACGCCCCGCGGACCCCACGTCCTTGGGCAAGTGGCGGGCCCCGGCGCTCGGTTGGTGCGCCGCGGTGTCGGCCGCCGCCGTCGCCTTCCCGCTCGCCACGCTCGGCTACTGGCTCGCCGTCGGCAACTCCGCGACCTGGGACCCCGCCCGCCTCACCGAGACCGCCACCTCCACCCTCGGCGTCGCCGCCGCGGGCGCCGCGCTGACGACCGTCCTGGCCCTGCCGATCGGCGTGATCGCGGCCCGCCACCGGGGCCGGACGGCCCACCTGCTGGAGCAGGCGGCGTACGCGGGCCACGCCCTGCCGGGCATCACGATCGCCCTCTCCCTCGTCTTCTTCGCGGTGCGCTACGCCCACCCCCTGTACCAGGAACTCCCGCTGCTGGTGGGCGCGTACGCGGTGCTGTTCCTGCCCGTCGCGGTCGCCGCCACCCGCGCCGCCGTCCTCCAGGCCCCGCCCGTCCTGGAGGACGTGGCCCGCTCCCTGGGCCGCGGGCCCTGGCGGGTGCTGCGCGAGATCACCGTGCCGCTGGCGGCACCCGGCGTGGCGGCGGGCGCCGCGCTGACCTTCGTGGTGTGCATGAAGGAACTCCCCGCCACCCTCCTGCTGCGCCCCACCGGCATGGACACCCTGGCCACCCGTCTGTGGACGGAGACCGGCACCGCCTCCTACGCCGCCGCGGCCCCCTACGCCGCCGCCCTCATCCTGCTGGCCGCGATCCCCTCCTACCTCCTCGGGAGGCACCGCACATGACCGAACTGCGCATCGAAGGGCTGACCAAGTCCTACGGCCCGCAGGCCCCGCGCGTCCTCGACGGCCTCGACCTCACCGTCCCCGCCGGCGCTCTGGCAGCGGTCCTCGGGCCCTCGGGCTGCGGCAAGACGACGCTGCTGCGCATCGTCGCCGGCTTCCTGCGCGCGGACGCGGGCAGCGTGACGGTCGCGGAACGAGTCCTGTCCGCCCCCGGCGTCCACCTGCCGCCCGAACGCCGCCGGATCGGGACAGTCCCCCAAGAGGGCGCGCTGTTCCCGCACTTGAGCGTGGCCCGCAACGTGGCCTTCGGCCTCACCGGCGTCGACAGGACCGAGCGCCGCCGCCGAACCGACGAAATGCTGGAGCTGGTAGGCCTGTCCGGGTACGGCGCCCGCATGCCCCACGAACTCTCCGGGGGCCAGCAACAACGCATCGCCCTGGCCAGGGCCTTGGCCCCACGCCCAGCCCTGGTGCTGCTGGACGAACCCTTCAACGCCCTGGACAGCGCCCTGCGCGCGGGCGTCCGCGCTGATGTCCGCACGGCCCTGCGGCTGAGCGGCGCGACCGCGGTCCTGGTCACCCACGACCAACAAGAAGCCCTGTCCACGGCCGACGTCGTCGCCGTCGTACGGGAGGGCCGAGTGGCCCAGTGCGACACCCCGGAACAGGTCTACCGCCGCCCCGCCGACCCGTGGGTCGCGGGCTTCGTGGGCGACGCGGTGCTCCTCCCGGCGACCGCAAGGGCGGGCGGCACGGCGGAGACGGCGCTGGGAGTCGTCCCGCTCGCGGAGGAAGCGGGCGCGGGCCGCGGCACGGTGCTGCTGCGCCCCGAGCAACTCGAACTGACCGAGCAGGCCTCCACGTCGGCCCACGGCACGGTCACGGACGTGCGCTTCTACGGGCACGATGCGATGGTCACGGTGACCGTCGAGGGGCTGGCCGAGCCGGTCGACATCCGGGCGGCGGGGCCCGTCGCGGTGAAGCCGGGGGAGCGGACCGGGATTCGAGTGAACGGGGAGGCAGTTCTGCATCGCCCTGCAGTCACCGATCACGCCGTGAAATAACCCGCGCCGGAGCGGTCGCGGACGGGGACGACATGGCGCGTGTCCGAGGGGTTGCCTCGCGCCGGCGCTGTTCGCGGGGATGGCCCTGGGGGGCCGGTTCGGGGACAGCCGTGGCCTGAGGAAGTCGGCCAGTGCCGGTTCGGCTACTCTCGGCGCCACTGATGATCACACCGCGACCGAATCGCCACTCGGGGGATGCCAACGCATGAGTACGTCACCGTCGCCGTCAGGAGCGGAGAGCGCGGTCCGGATCGGCGCACTCGTCCCGCTGACCCGGCCCGGCTGGACCGAGGCGGGCCAGCACCTGCTCGCCGGACTGGAGCTGGCCGTCGGCGAAGTCAATGACGCCGGCGGGGTCGGCGGAAGGCCGATCGAGCTGGTGGTCCGGGACACCGCGGCCGATCCGCAGCGGGCCGCGGCGGCCGTGGAGGAGTTGGCCGGCCTGGGCGTCGCTGCCCTGGCGGGGGAGTACCACAGCGTCGTCGCCCGGGCCGCTGCCACCAGGGCTGACGCCCTCGGCCTGCCGTTCCTGTGCTCGTCCGCGGTTCTCGACGCGCTCACCGAACAGCCGACGGACTGGGTCGCGCGCATCTCCCCGCCGCAGTCCCGCGGCTGGCGGATCTACGCCGACTTCCTCCTCGACGCGGGCCACAGCCGCATCGCCGTAGCGGCCCAGCCGAGCGTCTACTGGGCAACGGGAACCCGCATCCTGCGGGACCACCTATCCGCACACAACGGCACGGTCATCGAACTCGACATGAGCGCGCTCACCCCCGCTGCCGTGTGCGACGCCCTTGTCGAGCACCGAGCGACAGCCCTCCTCCTGCTGGTCGGCCACCCGGAACCGGCCGTGCCCATCGTCAAGTTCGTCCGCCGCGACCAGCGCCTCGCCGAGGTCTTGATCGGTGCTCCGGCCGGGCAGCCGGAGTTCGCCGAATGGGCGAAATTGCTGGGCGAGGACGGCGCCGAAGTCCCGTTCCTGCGCTACCTGCCCGAGCGCCTCACCCCACTCGGCGCACGAGTCGAGACGGTCCTCCGCGAGCGGCTGGCCCAAGCGCCCTCCTTCGTCGCCTTCGAGGGCTACGACACGGTCACCGTCCTCGCCGAGCTGCTGCGTTCGCACGACATAAACCGGGCACGCACCGCCGAATCATGGCCGCGCGTCGCAGTCGAAGGCACCCGCGGGCAGATCCGGTTCTCCCGTACGCCGGGCATCAGCGTGTGGCAGTGGACGTGGGCGCCGATTCAGGTCGTCGACCGGGATCCGGCGGAACCGGAGCGCTTGCGGATCCGGTACACCGGCTGAGACGGCCTGCGAGGTCCGATGAGACGCCCTGCAGGGTCCGAGCAGCCCGAAATCGTGAACCAGTGTGCATGCGAAGGGAGTTCGGACATAGGTTGTGGCGTGAATGATCCACGCCATGTTCGAAGGACGGACACGACTGATGACTGACCCTGTGACGACGCCCGAGCCGGCGGAGCACCAGAAGATCGACACGTCCGTTCCGCACTCCGCCCGCATCTGGAACTACTGGCTCGGCGGCAAGGACAACTACCCCGTCGACGAGGAGGCCGGCGACGCGTACACCGCGGTCTTCCCCGGCATCGTCACGATCGCCCGCTGCAGCCGTGCCTTCCTGCGCCGCAACATCGCGTATCTCGTCTCCGAGGCGGGCATCCGGCAGTTCCTGGACATCGGCACCGGTCTGCCGACCGCCCAGAACACCCACGAGGTCGCCCAACAACTCGCCCCCGAGGCACGGATCGTGTACGTCGACAACGATCCGATGGTTCTCGCCCACGCCCGCGCGCTGCTCTACTCCACCCCCCAGGGCGCGACCGCCTACATCGACGCCAACGTGACCGACCCGGCCCGCATCCTCGCGGCCGCCGCCGAGACCCTGGACTTCGACCGGCCCACCGCGCTCATCCTCAGCAACATCCTTGGCCACGTCGCCGATTACGCCCAGGCGCGCGCCCTCGTCACCGAGCTGATGAGCGCCCTGCCCTCGGGCAGTTACCTCTCCATCAACGACGGGTCGCGCGGCATCGACCCGGTCTTCGAGCAGGCCCAGGACGCCTACAACAACAGCGGCGCCGTGCCGTACAACCTGCGCACCGTCGACGAAATCACCAGCTTCTTCGACGGCTTGGAGCTCATCGACCCCGGCGTCGTCTCGGTGACGCAGTGGCGCCCGGAGCCCGGCGCGCCCACCCCCGAGGTCATCGCCGAGCACGGCGGACTGGCCCGCAAGCCGTAGCCCGCGAAGAGCCGCAACCCGCAGTGCCCATGATCCTCTCTCGGCCGTGTGAGTGAAGGGCCGGGCCCGGCATGCCCATCTTTACTGGTGGTGACGGTTTCTCCGACCAGACCGCGGGAGACAGAGACTTTGACGGACCGCGTGTGGACCGAGACAGCCACTGCTGCACCGCGATCGGAGGACTGAACCATGGCCGATCCGCTCAATGCCGACCGGCTGGTTGCCGCACTGCGCGCCGAAGGATGCGCCGTCCACGAGGTCAGCGGCTGGCGCACCAACAACCGTAACCACGTGGGCCCTTGGGGCCCGGTGCACGGCGTGATGATCCACCACACCGTGACCGGCCCCAGCACGGACGTGGTGGACCTGATCTTCGACGGTCACAGCGCCCTGCCCGGCCCGCTGGCCACCGGCTGCATCACCAAGGACGGCACGGTCCACCTCACCGGCAACGGCCGCGCCAATCACGCCGGCGGCGGCGACCCCGACGTGCTCACCGCCGTCATCAACGAGTCGTACGGCGACTACCCGCCCGCCACCCACGAGCACGAGGGCAGCGCGGGCGCCGTGGACGGCAACAGCCGCTTCTACGGCTGGGAGTGCGAGAACGAGGGCGACGGCCAGGACCCGTGGCCGCGTGTCCAGTACGTCGCCATGGTCAAGGCCACCGCCGGGATCTGCCGTGCGCACGGCTGGAGCGCGAAGAGCGCCATCGGCCACCTGGAGTGGTCCGACTGGAAGCCCGACCCCCGCGGCTTCGACATGAAGGACTTCCGCAGCGACCTCGCCGTATGCCTGGATCTCCCGGCCGGCGTATGGGAAGGAGAGGACGACCCCATGCCCCAGTACGTCAACCTCGGCCTGGCGGAACCGTACGAACTGGCGCCGGGCACCTGGGACTCGGTCGAGCTCACCGCCGAATGGACCGACGAGCCCGGCGACCACGCCGAAGGCGGCAGCGTCTTCGTCCGGGGCCCGGCCCGCTTCACCGGCTCCGTCAGCCTGCGCTTCGACGGCCTGCCCGACAGATCCGTGGTCCAGGCCCGCATGTCCGAGTTCGAAGGCGCCGAGCACCGCGCGGACCACCCCATCGACGAGATCGTCGGAACCGGGGGCAACACATTCGCGGTCGTGCCGCTGACCAAACGACTGGCGTCGGGCCGGAGCATGCGCGTACGGCTGCTCAACCAGGCCGACGTGCCGATCACCGTCACCAGCGCGGTCCTCACCGTGCTCGTCTGGACGGAAGCCTGAATCGGGCGAACGGAACAGCGTCGGAATTCGGCAGACCCTCGCCATGGCGACGGGCTACTGTACGGACGCACCGTGCTACTCACGGTCAGTTCGAGGAGGCGTCCTGTGTCATCGCCCTGCGACCCCCAGCACGCTCCAGCCGGCGATGTGGGCGCAGCGCTCATGATGGTCGACTCCCGACTCAAGGCCATCTACGACGCCAAGACCCCGACCGATGCCGAACAAAAGGCGCTGACCGACCAGTTCGCCGCGTCCGACGTCATCGAGCGCGTCGTACCCAACGTCGTGGTCTCGATGTGCATGATGCCCAGGAGCATCCGTCCCGAGGTCATCCCCACCATGGCCGGCCTGCTCGTCGCCGCGGGCACCGGCCTGAGCCCCAGCCTGTGGCGCAAGCGGTACGGAGACTGGACCGCGGACGAGATGAATCCCCTGGAAGCCACCGCCTTCCTGCTCGCGGAGCACATCAACCGACTCACCGACGACCGCGATTTCGCGACCCGCCTGATCACCGAAGCGTTGTCCCGCGCGGATGAACGCTGACGAGCAGCCCCAGCACAAGCTCATCCTCGCGCCCTCCTCCATCTCGGTCCGAACGTTCCGCCCTCGGCCGGCGTCGTAGCAGCAGTGACCGTGTCGAAGGGATCGCCACCATGAACCCCGCACTGCTGCGCGTCCGCGCCGTCTCAACTGCCGTACTGGTGGGGACTCTCCTGTCCGCGGCGGTCGCCTGCGGCACCGAGGAGGAGAACAACGGCCAAACGGCGCCGGGCGAGCCGGTCTGGGTAGAGCCCGCCGAGTACGCCTACACGCTGGAGTCGACGCAGGGAGAACGCGCACTGATCGGCAAGTTCCGGGTGACGGTCCGGGACGGCGTCGTGACCAAGGCGGTCGGACTCGACGACAGCGCGCGACGCCTGGTCGACCAGTCGCCCGACCAAGTCCCCACGATCGGCGCCCTGTTGGAGGAACTGAACCAGGCCCGAAAGGAGAACGCGGACGAGGCGGAAGCCGAGTACGCCGCCGACGGCCGCCCGGAACGCATCAGCATCGACTGGCTCGAAAACGCAATCGACGACGAAGCGCTGTACGCCATCAGCGACTACAGGCCGACCGCGGAGTAGGCCGGGCCGGAAAGATCCGTAGGGGAATGAACAGCTCCCAGCGACTACGAACCCGGCGTGGGCCCGATGCCCTGGAGCTGTTCGATCGTCCCGCCGAGCTTCTCATGCAACGACCCGAGCAACTCCGGCTTCGCGCTGACCACCCAGCGAGAACCGACCAGATACGTCCCCCCGTACACACTGGCCGAGTCCAGCCACGTCTGCTTGTACTTCTCCTCGGGGAAGGTGGTGATGAGGTAGTCGGCCTTCTTCGTGTGGCACAGGCCCTGGCGCAGTTCGTCCGCCTCGATACGGATCTTCGCCTTGCAGCCGGTCAGACCCGCGATCACCTCGACCTTGGCCGGCGCGACGACTCCGGCGGCCGGGGCAGCGGATACCTTCGACGACTTGGGATCGTCGGCCGCACTGCCCTCGCCGCCGCTGCAGGCCGTTGCCAGCGGAACGATCGCCAGACTTCCGGCGATGGCCACGCGTCTCGCGGACGCGAAGGACACCTTTCTGCCGATGGATCCCCGCGGTTGCTGCTCGGGCACGTCACTCCACCCTGTTCAGTGCTGTCGTCGTCGGTGTCGAATACGGATGGGGACGTAGGGCCGTTCACCCCGTACGACGTACGGCAGTCGTGCGGACGGGGAACGAAGGAGCGTGAGCGCCGTACGCCGGTCCCCACAAAGTCGGTTGAGGCACTCCGAGTTGTGGGAGAGGCTCTGCGGCCATGGAGTACTTCTGTTACCACCGCGACCGGCCCGGGTCCCTCGCCCTGCGTGACGAACTGCTGGAAGAGCACTGGTCGTACATGGACCGGTACGCAGCGCAGATGATCGCTCGCGGACCGACCTTCGCCGCCGACGGCGATACGCCCACCGGCAGCGTGCACATCGTCGATCTGCCCGATGCCGCCGCGGCCCGCGCGTTCGCCTTCGACGAGCCCAACTACCAGGCCGGCGCGTACCGGGATGTGATGGTGCGCCGCTGGCGCAATCTGCTCGGGCGGACGATGTGGCAGTTCCCCGGTGGCCGGCACGGCGGCAACCGGTACCTCGTGCTGGGCCTCGGCGAAGGGCAGGCCGCCGACCTCACTGTGCCTGCCGACCGCGACCAAGACCTCATCGCCTACGGACCCCTGCTGTCCGACGACGGCACCCTCTGGCTCGGCACAGCGGTACTGCTCAGAGCCACCGACCCGGACACGGCACGCACCGTCCTGACCCCGGACCGGTATGCCGACATCGAGGTCCACGACTGGCAGTTCGGCGGGCGCGAGGAATGACCCGTCCCGTCGAACACGAGGACCGGTGGGTCCTGCGCCTCCGTCGCCTGAGGAAGCGCCCGTCGGCCTCTCGCTCGGGACAGTCCACGCCAACCCGTCCGTGCTCCTGAAACCGTAGTCGCAGGACGTGGCAGCGGCGCTTGATCTCCTCGGAGCGAATGTCCAGCGGTTCGTGTCGCTGCCCGGAGGCGATCTCACCGTCTGGTCCGCAACCTGGGATGGAGAAGCGGTCGCCTACTCGATGTGCCCGGTTGCCGGGTCGACCTGCGTGAGGAAGTCCCGGACGGCCTCTTCGAGTTCGCCCCGGCCGACCCGCACCGGGGGATGGACGCGGAATCCGAACCCGTACTGCGGGTCAGGTCCGGTCACCCAGCTGATGTGGTACGTCCCCGGGCTGTCGTACGGCTGGACGACCTCGAACTCCTCACCGTCGACCGTGATCCGCGACCGCTCGCCGTCGGAGGTCATGACCCTGCTCCTTTCGCCGCGGTGAGACTACGTCACCCGACGGTGAGGCTGCTGAACGAGCCGTCCCGGCCGTGACGCGGCCCAGCCGGGACCTGTGTCGCGATATAGCGTTAGTCTTCTGCTTGCGTCGCTGACTGCGTCGCGCGGAGACGTTCGACAGGACCAGGACGGAAGCATGTCGGGAGAGATTTCGCCCACCGGGAAGCGCTCCGGCCCCGGCTCGTCGTCTGAGCTACGGGCCTCTCATGCGGACCGGGACCGAGTGGTGGATGTGCTGCGTATCGCGGCGGGGGACGGTCTGCTGACCGCGGACGAGTTGGACGAGCGCCTGGAGGCCGCCCTGTCGGCGCGGACTCTGAGCGAACTGGCCCCGCTGACCGCAGACTTGCCGCCGGTATCGGCTACGGCGGGTGTGACTGGAGCAGAGGTCAAGGACTTCGTTCGGATCGAACAGGTCCACAGCGGCGCCGTCGAGCGCGTGGGGCGCTGGGTGGTACCGCGGAGGCTGGAGCTCGCGGTGACGTTCTGCGATGTGACGCTCGACTTCACTGACGCCGTGATCACGCAGGACACCCTGCGGATCGACGTGGCGATGACGGGGAAGACCCTGACGTTGGTCACGAGGCCGGGCATCGTGGTCGATACCGATGGTCTGCAGCTGGTGCACAGCAGGATCAAGTACCGCCGGACTCCGTCGGATCCCGATACGCCGGTCACGCTGCGAGTGGAGTTGGTCGGTCAGAAGGTCCACGGCCGCGTGGTCGTACGGCCCCCGCGCCGGACGCTCGGGCAGTGGCTGCTGCGCAGGCCCACGTTCCCTTCCGCAGACGCCTGACTCCATCGCCGGCAAGGCGGCGACAGCACCTTGAGGACGCCTGGGCCTGACCGGCGCGTGCGGCATGCTGAGAGCAGCGGGCGTACAGTCCGGTTCGCCCGAGACAGGTACGCCGCCGGGCCTGCCACGCCCAACGTCTCCTGGAGCCTTGCCGCGCCGCCCGATGAGCCCGCGGGCCGGCACACGCGTCCGCGGGCCGTGCTGTCGGTGGTCGACCCGTCCCCGTACATGCTGTCCGTGCTCGCCTCACTCGTCTCCGGCAGCGGCCGCCTGCACGATCTGCCCTGCCTCCCGCTCGACGCCGACTGGTCCACCGACGAACCTCGGACCGGAAGAAGACAGGCCCACCGACCCCGGCCGGGCCGCACTGCGCGCCGTGCGCTGGTTCGAGGAGAGTGCCTCGCCCGCCGCCAGGGAACTCGCGGGATTCCTCCCGGCCGTACCCCTTACCCTCCCGGTGATGAATCTCGTACGGCGCGCCATGCTGCCCGAGTCCGACCACGGGCACCTGGCCGAAGTGGCGTTGGGCGGACTCGTGCAACCCTGGGAGGACTACCACCGGGCCGACCCGACGTACCTGGAGTTCCGCTTCCTCCCAGGCGTCCGCGACGCGCTTATCGGCGGCCGGCTCCGGCAGGAGATCGCCACCGTGCGGGAACTGGTCCGTCAGGAGGTTCCGCCTATCTGGACGAGCGCCGCACCACCACGACTTCCCCGCGATCCGGCACACCTCCGCCGAGACCGGCGCCCGGACCATCCCGCCTGAGGCACTGCCCTTCGCCCGTACGACGGCTCCCGACGCCCCGGCCGTCGCCGACCTGCCGATGGACGGCATCGCTCACGCCTTCGAAGACCGCGACGTCAGCATCGACGCCGTCGTCGGCACTGCCGCGGCATTGCTCGCAGCGCTGACCCCGCAGGCGTGGCGAGTCACCGGAGGAGAGGTGAGACCCGCGTCGATCCGTGTCCGCGTGCTTGCGATGGGCGACGAGGCGGACCGCGGCGATATCGAGGCACTGCGGCGCCTGCTGCAGCTCATTCAGGGGCGGACTTCAGCGAGGCGACGTTCGAGGCGAGAACCTCCGCATCCCAGCCTCCCACCGAGCTCTACCTGATCAACGGTCGCACCGTGCTGACGTCGTACGTCCACATGCCCGGAGAGAACGAGCATGTGCTGCACGTACAGCCCGAGGACCGGCTGGAGGAGACGCGGGAGTGGTTCAACTCCTGGTGGGAGCTGCTCGGGGAGGTCTGGCGACGACCGGCCGCCAGGGCACCGAGGCACAGCCCACGGCGCCTACTCCGCCTTGCGCACTGCCTCCGCCACCTCAGCCTCCACGCCGCCGAGGGACGCACCCTGCTCCTTCGCGTACTCGGTGAGGGCGGTGCGGGCGTCACGGGCCAGGTCACGCCAGGCCCGCAATGCGGTGTCGTACGTCTGGGTCTGGGTCGCCGACCAGCCGCCGACCTGGGTCTGTGGACCGTACTGCTCACGCAGCTCCTCGACCATGCGGTGCGCCTGGTCCGCGGCGCGCTGCTTCTCGGTCAGCTCCTCAAAGGTGTGTGCCACTAGATGAGCGTAAGAAGCCTCTGCCTGGACCGCGCGCTGAACGCCGCCGAGCTACGTCCCAAGTGCGGATGTAACGCCTGTTACATTCTCCACTGTGACAACCATGGAACCGGAAGCGCGTTGGCTCGTTCTGGTGATCAAGATCCCCGCGGAACCCTCCCGCCACCGGGTCGCCGTCTGGCGTGAGCTGCGCCGGATCGGTGCGCTCTCCCTCGGCCAGGGGATCTGGGCCGTTCCCGACGTACCGGTCTTCGCCGGCGGTGTCTCCCGGGCACTGGAGCTGACCGAGAAGTCCGGTGGCGTCGCCGTCACCCTGAACGCGTCGGGACGCGGCCCCGAGGACGCCGTCCGCTTCCGGGAGATGTTCAACGCCGCCCGCTCGGCGGACTGGACCGAATTCCTCGCCGATTGCGGCAAGTTCGAAGCGGAGATCGCCAAGGAGATCCGCAACGCCAAGTTCACCCTCGCCGAACTGGAAGAGGAGGAGCAGTCGTTGGAGCGGCTGCGCCGCTGGCACCGGGATCTGACCGCCCGCGATGTCTTCGGCGCACCGGAGGCCGCGGAGGCGGCGACCCGCCTCAAGATCTGCGTGGCCGTCTGCGAGGACTACGCCGAGCGCGTCTTCGCCGCCCTGCACGAAACCCCGGAGGACGACCGATGACCGCCCCGGGGCCCGCACGCCGGATGTGGCCTCTGTACGCGGCCGGGTTCACCACCGCCTTCGGCGCCCACGGCATCGCCGCGAACCTTGGAGGCTTCTCCGACGACGCGGTCACCTCCCTCCTCGTGCTCGGCGGCCTCCTCGCCCTCTACGACGGCGCCGAAGTCGTCCTCAAGCCGGTCTTCGGCACCCTCGCGGACCGTATCGGCGCCAAGCCGGTCCTCCTCGGCGGCCTCGTCGCCTTCTCGATAGCCTCGGCGCTGTACGTCGTGGCCGACAGCCCCGGCTGGCTCTGGGCCGCCCGCCTGGGCCAGGGCGCCGCCGCCTCCGCCTTCTCCCCGTCCGCCTCCGCACTGGTGGCCCGCCTCAACCCGTCGGCCAAGCGCGGCCGGGCCTTCGGCAGCTACGGCTTCTACAAGTCGATCGGCTACACCCTCGGCCCCCTCCTCGGCGGCCTGCTGGTCTGGGCGGGAGGCCTGCGCCTGCTGTTCACGGTGCTGGCGGTTCTCGGTGCCGCGGTGGCGTTGTGGGCGGCGCTCGCCGTACCGGTGGTCCCTCCACTGCCCAAGCAGCGTCAGACCCTCCTCGACCTTGCCCGCCGCCTGGCCGACCCCGTCTTCCTCGGCCCCACCGCCGCCCTCGCCGTCGCGACGGCCGCGCTCTCCGTCGGGGTCGGCTTCCTCCCGGTCTCCGGCGCCGCGGCCGGCCTGGGCACCATCGCCACGGGAGCGGCCGTCTCGGTCCTCGCGGCCACGGCGGCCGTGGTCCAGCCGTACGCCGGACGCGCCCTGGACAACGGCAAGGTGACCACCCGAACCGGCCTGGCCGCAGGCCTGGCCCTCACAGCGGCCGGCCTGGCCGGCGCCATGCTGCCGGGCCTGACCGGCGTACTCCTCGCCGCAACCCTGATCGGCGCCGGAACCGGCCTGATCACCCCCCTCGGCTTCGCCGCCCTGGCCACCAGCACCCCGGAAGAACGCATGGGCCAGACCATGGGCGCCGCCGAACTCGGCCGCGAACTCGGCGACGCAGGAGGCCCCCTCCTTGTCGCCGCCGTCGCCACGGCAGCGACCCTGACCTACGGCTTCGCAGCGCTTGCCCTGCTTGCGGCTGTGGGAGCCGGGCTGGCGGTCGTAGGACGTGGTGGCGCGATGGTGGATGCCGGTCCGACGCAATAGCACCGAAACGACAGCCGCGGGCGGGAGGAGGCCGGTGACGATCACCGTCCCCGAACCAGCAGCCCGCCCGGTCGCCGGTCAGTACCTCCGAGCCGCCCTGGTCCCGGTCCTGAACGACCAACAGAAGCGATTGCCCCGCGACAGACATGTGCGGCTCAGCCAGGTGCGCCGTACCAGCGCCACTTGGTCAGCCGTGGCCGGCCGGGAAGTTCCGCTCGGCCGGTTGCCCACAGCAGGGTCGGCCACCGGTCTGTGTCGGTCGGGGCATCGGGGAACAGCCGGGTCAGCGCGCGGTCGCACAGGTCTGCGGGTGGCGTCCAGTCCAGGCCCAGCCCCTGGGCGACGTCGTGGGTGTGCACCAGGGTCTCGACCACGCCCACCGCGGCGAACCCCTCGGGATCGGATGCGCCGAAGACGTGGTGGGCCCGGACCGTCGGCGGCGTGGTGCGGACGATCGCGGTGAGCAAGGCACCGCCGGCTTCCAGGACTTGCAGTGGCCGTTTGCGGCTCCACGCGAAGGGGACGTGGGTGTCCAACGGCGGCTTCGCCGGGCCCAGTTGGACCGCGTAGGCGAACAGGTCATCGGCGAGATGCTCGACGGTCTCCCAGCAGTCCCACTCCAGGGAACCGGCCTTCACACTCCAGTCCGACGCGTCGGCCCCGCGCAGAGCGGCGACCGCCAGGCGGACGGCATGCTCGACATCGGCCGCGGTGACCGGCCCGCTGGATGATCTCTATGTTTCAGCCGTGGCGGGACCGTATCAATGAGCATCCAGCCCCGGGAGTTGGGCGTGGAGCTGCGATGATCGGCGGAGGTGGGCGGGCGCGAGGACTGGGGTGGCGGGTGGGCGTGAGCGGGGCGGGGGCTGCGGCGCGGGTGTCGGCTTGTACGGCCGTAGGAGCGCGGCTTTCGTCGTTGAGTGACGGGCGGCTCAGGGAGGCGGTGGCCGCCGCCATGGGGCTCGGTTCCGGGATCGGGGGCAGGTCGGCGCGGATGGATGTCGAGGGCGTGCCTGTCTTCGTCAAGCGGGTGCCGCTGACGGACCTGGAGTTGCGGCCGGAGCATGTGCGGTCGACCGCCAACCTGTTCGGGCTTCCCCTCTTCTACCAGTACGGGGTGGGGTCGGCGGGGTTCGGCGCCTGGCGTGAACTGGCCGCGCATGCCATGACCACCGGGTGGGTGCTCGCGGGCGAGTACGCGGGCTTCCCGCTGCTGTATCACTGGCGGGTACTGCCCGACAGCCCTCCCGCAGGCTTCGCCGACCAGTTCGGGGGAGTGGAGGGCGCCGTCGCGCACTGGGAGGGGTCGACTGCCGTTGGCCGCCGACTGGAGGCCATCGCCTCCTCCTCCCACAGCCTGGTTCTCTTCCTGGAGTACATGCCCCACACGCTCGCCGGGTGTCTCGCCGACGCCCGTGAGGGGGCGAGCCTCTCGCCGTACCAGTGGGTGAACGATGAGCTGGAGCGCGGGACGCGGTTCATGAGCGCGCGCGGACTGGTCCACTTCGACGCGCACTTCGCCAACCTCCTCACCGACGGCCACCAGGTGTACTTCGCCGACTTCGGGCTCGCCCTCAGCGGCGACTTCGCACTGTCGCCGCCCGAACGAGCCTTCCTCGCCGACCATCTCGTGTACGACTGCTCCTACGCACCGAGCCACCTGTTGCGCCACCACATACCCGACACCGTGCGTGCGGGCGCCGAACACAGTGCCTTCCTGCGTGCATGGGCCGACGGCCACCGCCCCGCCAGCGTCCCACCCGACATCGGCGCACTTCTGGACCGCCATGCCCAACACGCGCTCGTCCTGGACGACTTCCACCAGCGCCTACTCACCAGGAGCAAGCGCACGCCCTTCCCCGCGGCCGAGGTCCAGCGCGCTCTGAACGGCGTATCGGCGTCAAGGTGATGAGCTTCCCGGCGTGCTCCAGGGTCAGCGGGGCAGGGCAGCGAGCCAGTCGGTGAGGATCCGATTGACCTCGCGGGGGCGTTCTTGCTGGATCCAGTGCCCGCAACCGTCGAGGAGATGGGAGGAGATCAGCCCCGGCAAGGTGTCCGGGTACGCCTTGATCGCGTCCGCCAGCCAGGTCGTGGACGCATCCAGCGCGCCCCCCACGAACAGGGACGGCTGGGGGATGGGCGCGCCCTCGAAGGCGGCGAGGTCTTCCCAGTCACGGTCCATGTTCCGGTAGCGGTTGAGTGCTCCGGCCAGGCCGGTGCGTTCGAACTCCCCGGCGTAGACGTCGAGTTCGCGCTCGCTCAGCCAGGTGGGCAACCGGCCCACGGGGAACCGGTCACGCAACGTCCCGCCCCTGCTCACGAAGTGCGGATCGGGAGCGCCGGGTTCGGGCATCGTGTCGGCGGACAGGGCCGCGTAGAAGCCCGCGAGCCAGCCGCGTACATCGGGCTCGATCTCGGCCTCGGCGCGGCCCGGCTCCTGGAAGTACGAGACGTAGAACTCCTCCTCCCCACCCAACTGCGCGAAGACGTCGCTGGGGCGGGTCCCGCCGCGCGGGGTGTAGGGAACGCTCAGCAGCCCCACCGCGCGGAAGACCTCCGGCCGGAGCAGCGCGGAGTTCGCGGCAATCGTCGCACCCCAGTCGTGGCCGACGACGATCGCCGATTCCTCGCCCAGGGCGTGCACGACTGAGACGTTGTCCTCGACGAGTTCGACCATCCGGTACGCGTCCGTCGCGGCCGGCTTGGAGGAGCGGCCGTAGCCACGGACGTCGAGAGCGACCGCGCGGTACCCCGCCGCCGCGAGTGCGGGCAGCTGATGGCGCCAGGAATACCAGGACTCCGGGAAACCGTGCAGGAGCAGCACCAGGGGCCCGGTTCCCTGCTCCGCGAGGTGGATCCGGCCTGCCGGAGAGGAGACCAGCCGGTGTGTGATCTGCGAGGCGTGCGGGGGCATGCGTGTCCTCCAGGACCGTCGGTCGGGTGCGCGGTACGGCGCTCGTCCGCCGTACCGTCGCCTCGACACCGATCATGCGGAGGAGCCTGCCGTGACGACGAGCGGGTTTGCCGGTTCGGCAAGTCTGGCCCTCTACCGGCGGAAAATCGCTCGCCGTACCCCTACGGCTCCGACCCCGACGAATCCTTCGTCAGCGTCCTGTGGGGCTCCAACCTGGAGTTCATCCACCACATGGCCGAGACCGCACTGGCAGCCTGGACAAGATCTCCTACGTCGCAGAATTACGGCGCACGCCTCGGCGGTCCGAGCCGCGGCCGCTGTTGCCGGCGGTGCCGCCGGCGGCCGTCGCCCGGCGGCCGGACCCTCGGACCGCCTTGCCGGAGGCAGCGCCCTTCGCGGCACCACCCGCTTCCGCTCGGCGGGCAGCACCGCGCACACCGGCTGCGGTAGTGCCACCACCCGTCGCCGCCCCGGCCTGGACCCGGCGGTCGGAGCCCCGGCCCCCGGTACCGCTCGCCGTACCTGTCGCCGCTCCCGCCCGCCCGCCGCTTCGGCGGCTGCGGCCGGACCGCTTGCCGGACTCAGTGGCCGTCTTCCGGTCCGGGCGGGACGCCGTCGGGGTCGCCGGCTGGGGGACCTCGATGGTGACGGGCACGCCGGACGGCTCGCGGGCGCCGGTGATGGTGGCCAGTGCCGCGTCGCTCGACGTGATGCGGGCCGTCCGGGGGCGGATGCCCGCGTTCGACATGAGCTGGCTGACATCCCGCTTCTGCTCGGGCAGGACCAGCGTGACCACGCTGCCGGAGCCGCCGGCGCGGGCCGTACGGCCGCCCCGGTGGACGTAGTCCTTGTGGTCGGTGGGGGGATCGACGTTCACGACGAGGTCGAGGTCGTCGACGTGTATGCCCCGGGCGGCGACGTTCGTCGCGACGAGCGCGGTGACGTGGCCGTTCTTGAACTGCTCCAGGGTGCGATTGCGCTGCGGCTGGGAGCGGCCGCCGTGCAGTGCCGCCGCACGCACCCCGACGGCCAGCAGCCGCTTGGTGAGCCGGTCGGCGGATCTCTTGGTGTCGAGAAAGAGGATGACCCGGCCGTCACGGGCCGCGATGCGCGTGGTGACGGCCTTCTTGTCGGTCTCGTCCAGGACGTGGAGCACGTGGTGCTCCATGGTGGTCACCGCCCCCGCGGACGGGTCCACGGAGTGCACCACGGGGTCGGTCAGGAACCGCTGCACCAAGCGGTCGATGTTCCGGTCCAGGGTGGCCGAGAAGAGCATGCGCTGACCGTCGGGCCGCACCTGCTGGATCAGCTTGGTGATCTGCGGCAGGAAGCCCATGTCGGTCATCTGGTCGGCTTCGTCCAGCACCGTGATGCGTACGCTGCCGAGCACGCAGTCCCCGCGGTCCACCAGGTCGTTGAGCCGGCCGGGAGTCGCCACGAGCACTTCGGCGCCGCGCCGGAGCGTACCGGCCTGCTTGGTGATGGACAGCCCGCCGACCACGGTGGCCAGCCGGAGGTTCACCGCCGTCGCGTAGGGGGTCAGCGCGTCCGTCACCTGCTGGGCGAGCTCACGGGTGGGCACCAGCACGAGGGCCAGCGGTGCCTTGGGCTCGGCGCGCAGTCCGGCCGTGCGGGCCAGGAGCGCGAGTCCGAACGCGAGGGTCTTGCCGGAGCCGGTGCGTCCACGTCCCAGCAGGTCACGGCCGGCGAGGGAGTTCGGCAGCGTGGCGGCCTGGATGGGAAAGGGGGTGGTGACGCCTTGCGCGGTGAGGGTCTTCAGCAGCCCCGCGGGCATGTCCAGACCGGCGAAATCCTCGACGGCGGGAAGTGCTGGTGTCGTGTTTTCCGGCAGCCGGAATTCCCTGGGCGACGAGGCGGACGGCGCGGGAGTGGAGGTGCGCCGGTTCGACTTCTGGAACCTACGGGACATGCAGTTATTTGCCTTCCTGGAAACAGCACAAACCGGGGTCCGCACCAAGACGGTGCGGACCCCGGTCGAGCGGATACGCGTCCGGCGATTACGCGGGGACGATGTTCTCCGCCTGCGGGCCCTTCTGGCCCTGCGTGACGTCGAAGCTGACCCGCTGGCCCTCCTGGAGCTCACGGAAGCCCTGCGTCGCGATGTTCGAGTAGTGGGCGAAGACGTCGGGGCCGCCGCCGTCCTGCTCGATGAAGCCGAAACCCTTTTCGGCGTTGAACCACTTCACGGTTCCCTGTGCCATGACGTTCTCCTTCTGTAGGCAGAGGCCCCATCCGGAGATGCCGGAAAAACAAATAATGCGCCCGAAGGAGAAACATTCCCGTCAGGCGCACATAGGTTCATGGGTACCACAACTGCAACTCGATAACCGTAGCACAGTTCAGCGGCCCGTGTGGATCATCAGTGATGGCCGTGGCGGCCGAGGGTTTCCACCGGGGTCGCGCCGGGGCGGGTCCACTGCGGTACGGGGCGGCTGGTCGGGCCCCAGGTGGCGTTCCCGTCCGCGTCCGAGCGCCAGGACCAGCACGGGACGTCCCCTTCGGGCCAACCCTCGGGCTTGTCCTCCCACGCCTCGCCGCGGCCGTAGGGCGTCATGTCGAGCAGACCCAAGGAACCGTTGACCCGCTCGTTGCCCCGGCCCGTCGTGGAGTAGGTGAGGAACACCCGGTCGCCGTCGCGCAGGAAGCAGGTGAGGTACCCCATGTCGCCACCGGCCGGCCCCTCCACGCCCCGCACCGAGTACCAGGGCTGGGTGTAGCCCATGAACTCGATGTAGGAGGCCACCTCCTCCCAAGGTCCCGTGGTCAGGACGGCGAACGAGACGCCGCGGGCGTTGAGGTAGACGGCGTCCTTCAGGTGCCAGGCCGTGGTGGTGCAGCCCTCGCACTGCCCCTGGTGCGGCGCGCCGTCGTACCACATGTGCTTGTACACCACGAGCTCGTCCCGGCCCTGGAACAGCTCCAGGAACGGCACCGGTCCGTCGGGCCCGACGACCTCGACCGTCCCGTCGAACTCCACCATCGGCAGTCGGCGCCGCGCGGCGGCGATGGCGTCCCCCTCGTGGGTGTGGGCCTTCTCGCGGACCAGCAGCTCGTCACGCGCGGCCTGCCAGGTGGCCAGATCGACCACGGGCGGGCGGCCGGGCTGCGCGGTGGTCGGGTCACTCGGCGTGGTCGTCATGGTGTCCTCCGTGGTGTCACGTGCCGGGCAGGCGTCGTACGACGTGTACGACGGCCACCAGAACAGACTCCCGACGCGACCGGAACTCACCGGCGCTTGGTGTTCCCGCGGTCCTGGGCCTCGCCGGTGAGTATCCGCTGTTTGTGCGTCCAGAGCTTCTTGCGTTCCTCGTGGGTGAGATTGTCGGCGAGACGGTTGACTTCGTCCCAGGCCGCCGAGCGCGCCGTGCGGGCGGCCGGCCAGTCGCGCCGCTGGACGGCTGCCTCCAACTGCGCCATGAGTTCGGTGAGCTGCTTCCGGGCCGCCTTCTGGCTCTTCGTGAACCCGGGCCGGCGGGGCACCGCGTCGTTCCTCCCACGCGGGACCACCAACGTGTGCAGGGAGGGCGGATGCCTTCGGGCGGCGTCGGTGGGCGCTGACGCTCACAGCAGCCCGTGGTCGCGGGCGTAGAGCGCGGCCTGGGTACGGTCGCGGAGGCCGAGCCGGGACAGGACGCGGGAGATGTGGTTCTTGACGGTTCCCTCGCTGAGGAACAGGCGAGCGGCGATCTCGCGGTTCGTCGAGCCGTCGGCAAGGAGCCGCAGTACGTCGACCTCGCGGGCGGTCAGTCCGGTGGTGCCGGGAGGAGGGACGGACGGCGGCCGAGGGCCCGAGGCCGGGGACGGGGTCAGGTATCCGGTCACCGAGGAGTCGAGCTGGGCGACCCCGGCGTGCGCCAGCCGCACCGCGTCCGCGAGCTGAGCCGCCGGAAGGTTCTTGAGCAGATAGCCGCTCGCGCCCGCCCGCAGCGCCGCCACCACGTACTCCTCGTCGTCGAACGTCGTCAGCATGACGACCCGCGCGGAACAGCCTCGTCGCCGCAGGATCGCCAGTGCTTCGACGCCGTCGATGCCCGGCATCCGCACGTCCATCAGCACCACGTCGGGTCCGAGCGCCAGCGTCTTCTCGACCGCGTCCCCGCCGTCGACGGCCGTGCCCGCCAGCACGATGCCGGGCTGGATGCCGAGGAGTGAGGCGATGCCGTCTCTGACCAACTGCTGGTCGTCGACGACGAGTACGGACACGGACTCGGCTTCCGGGTTCTCGGTCATACGTCTGTCTCCGGTACGGCGCGAGGGACCTCGACCGTGAGACGCGTGCCCGCCCCCGGTGCACTGTCGATCCCTACCGTGCCGCCGACCAGCCGCGTTCGCTCCTGGATGCCGAGCAGCCCGAAGCCCTGGGAGACCGTGACGGCCCCGGGTCGGAACCCACGCCCGTCGTCCGCGACGACGAGGCGCGCGCCGGCCGCGCCGAACGTCAGGAACACGCTCACATGCCGCGCATCCGCGTGCCGCCGCACGTTGGTGAGCGCCTCCTGTGCCGCGCGGTAGAGGGTGGTGAGCGCCGCCCCGTCGGGGCCCAGAGCGTCGTACGGTTCGCCGTCGACCTGCAAGGACACCTCAATGCGGCCGTCGTTCGACTCCCGTACGAGATCGGCCAGTGCGGACGGAAGCGGGAAGGGCGCGGCACGGTCGTCGCGCAGCGCCCGCACCGATGTCCGTACGTCGTCGAGCGCGCGCCCCGCCGAGCGACGGGCGTCCGCCACGGCCTGGTCGGCGGTGTCCGGATCGTGGTCGCGGAAGGCGGCGGCCTTCTCCAACTGGACGGCTATCGCGGTGAGATGGTGCCCGAGGCTGTCGTGGATGTCGCGGGCCAGCCGGTTGCGCTCGTGGGTGGCGGACAGTTCGGCGATCCGTGCCGCGTACTCCTCCAGCCGGGCCCGTCCCCGCTGCTCGCCGATCGCGACCGCGGCCATGGAAAGGGCGAGAACCAGGCCGATGAGCAGCATGAGCAGATCGGAGACGTATTCGGGGTCGGCGTACCAGGCGGGGGCGGTGAACGTGTAGAGGGCGAGGACCACGGCCACGCAGCCGCCGGCGAGGGCGAGAGCTGCTGTGCGGCCGAAGGCGAAGTAGGCGGTGAAGGGGACCAGGACGAGCAGCGCCCGGGACAGGCCCGAGTCATCGAGTGCGGCGACGGCGACGATGAGGACGACACGGGCTGCGAGCACGGCCAGGGGCGGCCGGACCGGCTTGCGCTCCAGCAGGAGGAGCAGCAGGAGTCCTACGACGAAGGCGGCGGTACGGGCAGTGGCGAGGGAACTGTTGTGGGCGGCGGCGGTCAGCCCCGCGAGGAGGACCGCGACGTAGAGGAGGGGCGCGACCCAGGGAACAGGGCGGGAGGGGGTGGCGGGCGGGGGGCCGGTGTCCGTCCTCATACCAAGGTCCATACGACGGCCGTTCAGCCCCACTGTCGCCATCGTCCCTCCCCGAGCCGGCACTGTCAGGCTACGTGCCGTCGCCCCGCCACGGACCCTGCCGAACGTCACATGACCTTTGGCCGCGAGGACTGGTCACCCGGCACTCACGGCCCGCGCCGGCCCGCTCCTACATTCGCCGTGTCCCGCTGAACTGCGGGAACCGTCGTCCTCGGAGTGTGCTGAGATGCTGCTGCCTCCTGCCCCTTCCCCTTGGTTCTTCCGCTTCGGTGCCGTGTGCGGAATGCTGTCCGGTCTCCTCATCGCACTGCCAGGTGCCATCGAGGCCTTCACCGGCGAGACCACCGCCACCAGCTTCGTCCTGGGTGTCTCGCCCGCCTTCGCCACACCGCTGCTCGTCGCCCTGCACCTGCGCCAGCACCGCGACGCGGGGCGCGCGGGCGCGATCGCGTACGCCGTGAACCTCATCGGCCTGGGGCTGTTCGGCGGTGCGGCGTTCACCCTGAACATGGCACTGTTCGGCCTCGACGACGCGACGCTGGACGAGGTGCTGACCGGGACGACCCGGGTGGCGCTGCTCGGGAGCGCGCTCGTGTTCGCCGTCGGTACGGTGCTGTTCGGGCTCTCGATGGTGCGTACCGGACTCTTCCCGAAGGCGCCGTCATGGGGGTACGCCGTGATGCTGGGCGCGCTCGCGCTGCTCGGGCCGCTTCCCGACTCGGTGTTCACCAGCCTCGTCCATGTCGTCGCGGGCGCGTCGGTGGCCTGGCTCTCGCTGTCCCTGTGGGGGTGGATCCGGTCGGTGGGCACCGTCGTGCACGACGGGTCCGCCACGTCCGTCTCCATGCCCTGGCGGTCGACGCACCGGCGGAAAATGCCTCGCGCTGTGGCCGGAACGGGCCGAGACTCCTCTCATGTCTGACATGGGGGCGTTCCGGGACGCGGTCACCGCGTGGGCGGCGGGTGGCCCCGGCGAACGCGCGCAGGAGTTGGCCGCGCGGCTGTCCGTACGGGTGGCCGTCCTGCTCGAAGGCGCCAGCGATGTCGCCGCGGTCAACGCGCTGGCAGAAAGCCGCGGCCGAAACCTGGCGGACGACGGAGTCTGCGTCCTGTCGATCGGCGGCGCGATGAGCGTCGGGCGCTACGCCCGACTCCTCGGCGCACCCGGCCTGGGACTGCGCCTCACGGGCCTGTGCGACGAGGCGGAGCGTCCCTACTACGCCCGCGGCTTCGCACAGGCCCGTGCGGCAGAGCAGGACTTCTTCGTCTGTGCCGCGGATCTGGAGGACGAACTCATCCGCGCGCTGGGCGTGACACGGATGGAGGAGCTCGTCCGGGCCGAAGGGGAGCTGCGTGCCCTGCGGACCTTCCTGCGCCAGCCCGCACAGCAAGGCCGGTCGCCAGAGCGGCAGTTCAGGCGCTTCCTCGGAACGAAGAAGGGGCGCAAGATCCGCTACGGCCGTGTCCTGGTCGAGGCCCTCACCCCCGGCCGCGTCCCAGCCCCCCTCGACGGCCTGCTCTCCAGCCTCTGACCGAGCTCAGCTCTCCGCCGGCTCGTGCGGTTGGCCGTTGGCCCAGTACAGGGCCGTGTCGAGATCGCGGGCCGTCCAGCCGCCGGCGTGGGCTCCGCCGTGTGCGAGGAGGTCGTCGAGGAGCTGCATGTAGCGGCCGTAGCGTCCCGGTTCGCGGGTCAGGGGCAGGCCGAGGGCGTCGAGGGAGCGTTGGACGCGCTCGTCGTAGACGGCCATCCGGGTGGGCGCCGCCGCAGTCAGGACCGCTGAGGCGAGGGCGTCGCCCTTGCGGAACCCGGGCATCTTTGAATCGGCAAGGATGGCGCGTCCCAGGCGGGCGGCTTCACTTCGGGGCAGCGCGGTGTCCCGGACCGCGGCGACGGCCCGTTCGGTGACCGCGCGGACGTGCGTGTCGGGCAGCGACATGAACACCGACACCCACCGAGTCTGCGCGGACAGCCGCTTCCAGACGAGCAGTGCCGCGATGTCCATCTTGCCCACGCTACCGACGCGTTCGGCTCTCTCCGCTACCTCGTGGAGGACCTCGTCGTAGTGGGTCGAGACTGCGGCCAGGTAGCGAGAGCGGGTGGGGATCAGGACGTTCCACGCCCGGGCACAGGCGGCGGCGAACTCGTCGTCAGCCGGCGTATCCGTGGTCTTCTTCATGCCCGCATCATGGCGGTCCGGTCGGCCGGGATTCCGGTCAGCGGCCCGTCGAGCGGGTTACGCCGACGCCGTGAGCATCGCTCGATCACGGGGTCAGCCTCCTAGGCAGCCCAGTCGAGCCCGAGGCCGGCCAACGCCCGAAGCCTGTCGGTGGTCAGCTTCGCCCGTCGGGTCTTCGTGTTCGTCAGCCACACGCCGAGCTTGACCTCGGTCCCGTCCTCAAGTCGCTCCACGTGGGCCCGAGGAACCGTCACGGAACCCGTACGCGCCTTGTACTGCGCAAGTGCCGCAAGCCCTCGCTCGAATGCACCGGCACCCTTGCGGGGCCCGGCAGGAGCCTCCTCCTCCGGCGGCAGCGGCACGATGCCGAGTTGTCCCAGGCGCTCGCGCTGTCCGGCCGTCAGCGCCTGCCAGACGGTGTGCCGACGCTGCTTGTGGAGCCACTTCCCGACGTCCATGCCGTGGCAGGTGACGCCCGGCAGGAGCTCGGGCTGTTCCTCGTCGCGCAACAGCTCGCGTACGGCGGCGTAGTGCCGTTGCCAGTCGGTCGGCCACCGAGGGTTCCAGTCCGGGTCGATCTCGTTCAACGCCTCCTCCCAGTCGGGGTGTCCGGCCAGCGCGCCGGGCCGGCGGAGGTTGGACAGCCACTGCCCCAGCGGCCGGTCCCGGGCGGTGGCGGAGCGGGGTGCGCACAGTGTCCAGTGCTCGTCGTAGTACACGCGGGCCGCCGCCAGGTTCTCCTGGAAGCGTTCGTCCGCGAGGCTCCAGACCATGCCCAGCGTCTCCAGCCGCCGGGCGCGATGACCGCTCATCTGCCCGGCCGCGTACGCCCTGCGCTGTTCCGCGACCCACTGTCCGAGCGGGTAGGCGCCCTCTTTGTGCTCGTACGGAACCCTGGTGTGCCCCGTTCGCTCGGTGAACGCCTTCAACTTCGCCCAGCCGCGCGCCCAGTCCTGCCTCTCCGTGTCGATCACGTTGAAGGACACCCAGGCCGCGACCATCTCCGGGTTGCGCGGCGAGGCAAACCGCAGCAGCAGGCGTGATTCTTCCTCGCCCTCCTGCGGTGCCGGGCCGATGCTCGTGGAGGGCTGCACCACGTTCTTCTGCGGCTCCTGCGGGATGGCGAGGAGTTCCACGGCTTCTTCGTCGTGAGCCCGCAGGCCTTCGAGCACCTTCACCAGCGGCCGGTACGAGGCGGAGGTGAACATGTCTTCCGGCTGTTCTCCGGGTTGGAGGAAGACGGGCACGATGAGGGACGCCACCTTCCCCTGTCCCGGCTTCTGCCGGAGCGCCCGGCCGATGGCCTGCACGATGTCGTGGGGCGCCCCTTTGGGATCCAGGAGTGCGACGGAGTCCACGGCACGGATGTCGACGCCCTCGCCCAGGACACGGCAGTTCGACAGGACGGCCGGACGGGCCGTGGTGGCGAAGCTGCCCAGGACGGTGCGCCGGTGTTCCGGGTCGTGCTCGCCGCACAGCCAGTCGGCCCAGATCCTCGCGGGGTACTTCTCCGGCTGGTCGGCGTGCAGCTTCGCGGCGACGTGCTCCAGGCCCTCCGCGTAGGCCTGCGCCTCGATCGTGCGGTGGTGGAAGGTGATGCACGTGCTGAGGTCGTGTTCCGCCATGGTGCGCAGCAGCGCCGCGTGGAGCGCCCCGAGCCGCTGCCCGCGTACCTCCTCAGTGCGGCGGTCCTCGCCCATCAGCCGCTGCGGGGTGACGACCGGGTCCCGTAGCTCCATGACGATGATCTGGTAGCGGGCGAGCAACCCGCGGGAGACCGCCGATGCGAGGGAGAGTTTGTAGAGCACGGGACCGAAGATCCGCTCGTCGTCCATGGAGGCCGCCATCTCCGCCGGCAGCGGGTCCCGGACGCCTTCGACGACCTCCCAATGCGCGGGCTGCTCCTGCCAGATCCGCGGCGTCGCCGTCAGATACAGCCGACGCGCCGCTGGGATGACCGACTGGTCGTGGACCTCGGCCCACGCCTTCCCCATCGACCCGCTGGTCCGGTGTGCCTCATCGACGCACACCAGGTCCATCGGGGCCAGCTGCCGGCCGTACACCCCCTCGAAGGCCTCGGCCAGGACGCCGAGCGAGGCGTACGTCGCGTAGATGGTGACCGGGCCGTCGCCGTGCCAGAGCGCGAGCCGGATCGGGTTGGTGGTGCACCGGACGTCCAGGGTCCACAGTTCCGGGTCGTCGTTGAGCGAGCAGACCGCCACGGCCGGGCCCTTGTGGCCGACCGCGCGCCACGCGCGCACGGTCTGGGTCAGCAGGTCGAGAGTCGGTACCAGCACCAGAACCCGGCCCCTGGCTGCGATCCGCTTCGCCGACGCGGCGGCGATGACGGTCTTTCCGGTTCCGCACGCGGCATGTACCTGGCCCCGCAGCCCGCCCACGGGAATCCCCTCGGGCGGGACGTCCAGCCCTCGTACGATCGCGGCCACCGCCTCGATCTGGTGGTCCCGAAGCCGAATACCGGCCACCTGCCGTCCCCTTCTCGCGTCCCATTACAGCCAGGAGGATAAGCGCCGCCCGTATTCCGTCCTCGACACACGCCTTCACAACTTGCCGAATGGGTTAAATCACAGGATAAAAATGCTAGGGTGCCGCGCGGAGGTTGACACGTATGGCATCCGAGGAAGAGCTGCTCCTGTCCGTGGAAGCCCTGCTGGAGGAGGAGCCGCAACTCCCGCCCCCGGCGGAGCGGGTACGGCTGCGTGAGGCCGCCGGAATCACCCAGGCCCGCACGGCGAAGGCCCTGGCCGTGACCGAGCAGACCGTGAAGAACTGGGAGAACGGCCGGAGCGAGCCGAGGGGGCCGCGTCTGGCGGCGTACAAGCGACTGCTGGACGGCTGGGCGGAGCGGCACTCCGCGCACGCCGCCGCTCCCGCCGCGCAGCGCCCGGTCCCGGCGGCACCCTCCGTCCCGGCCGCGCCCGAACCGGAGCCGACGCCCGCCCCGCAGACCCCGGCTGCCTCGAGCGCGCCGCAGCTCGGGCGCCCTGTCGGCCGACCGGCGACATCGCGCCGCCCGGCCAGGCAGCCCGCCGCGCTCCCCGGCGCCGACCCGCGTTTCCCGCACGGGCCGCTCGCGGTGGTGGATGGTGACGGTTCCGCGTACGGCGTCGGCGGCCTCGTGCTGGACTGCCCCGCGACCACGATCCCGGAGCTCGTGGAGTGGACGCTGCGCGAATCAGGCCTCGGTGCGCCGAAGCTGCACCGCCACGGCAAGGACGCCGACCCGCTGATCGTGCTCACGGCCGCGGCCGCCGTGAGGTTCGGGCTGCCGGAGCGGCTGGAGGACCGCCGCAACCTGCGCCTGCCCGACGACCACCCCGTCGTCGGGCAGGTGGGGAAGGCGAAGTGGCAGTTGACGCAGCGGGGTTTCGGGCCGTGGGCCCGGGTCTACCGCAAGGCTCAGGGGACCCGGCGGCAGTGCGTGCAGTTCGCGATCCTGCCGTGGGAGGCCCTGGATGAGCGCTCCTGGCCCGGCGTGGCGGACATGGAGCCGGCCGACATCGCCCGCGTGCTGGGCGTGTACGCCCAGCGTGTCATCACCCCGCGCGGATCTACGGCCGTGTCCGGGCTGGAACTGATGACCGCGCTGCGCCCGCCCACACGCCCGGAGCGGGACGAGGCGACCGGCAACTGGATCTCCGGCCACAACCCCGGCAGCCTCGGCACCGAGCCGATGGATCCGGCGCCGCCGGAGGCCACCCAGGAGCACCCCGTGGTCGTCAACTCCGGCTGGCGGGGCGGGTTCCTCAACGAGGAGGCGTATCAGTGGGTCCGGCCGGTCGACCTGCTCACCGATGAGGAGTGCACGCTGCCCTACGTGGTCGGCCTGGACCTGAACACGGCGTTCCTCGCCGCCGCGGCCCGCCTGGTCGTCGGCCTGTCCGCCCCGGACCACTTCCACGCCCCGACGTTCAACCCGAAGATCCCCGGCTCCTGGCTGGTGGACCTGAGCCACGTCGACCTGGACCCGCGTCTGCCGAGCCCCTTCACACCGACGGGGGAGCGCCCGGAGGGCCCGGCCTGGTACCAGACGCACACCGTCGCCTACGCCCAGGAGCTCGGCTACAACGTCGCCCCGATCGAGGCCTACCTGCGGCGAGAGACCGGCGCGTACCTGGACCCGTGGCACGACCGGCTGAAGAACGCCTACGTCGACACCCTCGCCGACCTGGGAGTCACCCGGGATCTGTCCGATCATGAGTTCCTGACGGCGATGGAGCGGCACAAGGACGTCGACCCCGTTCTCACCGCCGTACTGGCCGCCGTCAAGGCCACGGTCAAGGGCGGCGTGGGCAAGTTGCGCGAGCGCCCCCAGGGCAGGCACTACAAGGACGGGGACCGCTGGCCGGCCCTGGAGCGCCCGACCTGGCGCCCCGACATCCGCGCCGCGGTCATCAGCAAGGCGCGCGTCAACATGCACCGCAAGCTGCTGAACATGGCGAAGATGACGGGCCTGTACCCGCTCGCGGTGCTGTCGGACTGTGTCGTCTACCCCTCACCCGGCGCGAGCCCGCTGGACTTCCTGCCGTACGCGGCCTCCGGCAAGCCCCAGCCCGGCGGCTTCCGCCTCGGGCCCACCCCGGGCCTGGCGAAGCTGGAGGGCGTCCAGTCGATGCTGTGGGCGGTCGACCTGATGGAGCAGGGCTTCAACCCGGCCCGCCACATCAAGGGCGGCGACGCCGTCCTTGAGGAAGGGGAGTAGGCCCGTGGGAGACATCGACGAGGCCTTGGACCGCGCCGACTTCGAGCACGTCACCAAGCCGCCGCCGAAGACGCCGGCCGCGCAGATGCGGCTGCTGACCAGGGCGGAGAAGGGCTCCACGAAGGCGGTGGCCCGGCGTCTGGGCATCTCCCAACGGCAGGTGGAGCGCTACCTCGCCGGGAAGGCCAAGCACCCCCGCCCGGCGCTGAAGGCGGCGCTGGAGAGGGAGGTGGCCAAGGCGTGGCAGCCGCGCGTACGGCAGCAGGCCCGCAAGAAGGCCGCCACCAGCACCGGACTGACGATCGAGACCCGGGCCCGGTTCGGCTACACCGCACCCGTCGGCACCACCGACGACCCCCGCATGCGCCGCCTGACCGTACACCTGCCACCGGAGTACGCCCACCGCCTCTTCAACGCCCAACAGCAAGGCGCCGACGACGCCCAACTGCGCGGAATCGTGGCCGAAGGGCTACAGGAGATCTACTTCAAGGACAGCGGACGCCGCGCCGACAACCTCGAAGTCGACATCAGCGACATCGACTACTTCGACGTGTCCTTCTAGGAACACGTCGGCACCCGACGGGACTTCGCTGGTCAACGCTTTCATAGAGAGGCCCAAGGGAGACGCCCCCACCTCGTCCCCTCGGAGGATGCTCAGTCGAGACAGAACTCGTTGCCCTCGATGTCCTGCATCACGATGCATGACTCGTAGTCGGCATCGGCAATCAGCACTCGCACGCGTACCGCGCCGAGCGCGACCAGTCGTGCGCACTCGGCCTCAAGTGCGGCGAGTCGCTCTTCACCCACGAGCCCGGTACCGACCCGCACGCAAAGATGCAGGCGATTCTTGACGACCTTGCCTTCAGGAACACGCTGGAAGAACAGTCGCGGGCCCACTCCTGAGGGATCAACGCAGGCGAACCCTGAACCCTGATGCTCAGGCAGCAGTGAGCGATCGAATTCGTCCCAAGTGGCAAACCCCTTCGGTGGCGGTGGTACGACGTACCCCAACACGTGGCACCAGAAGCGAGCGAGGCGCTCAGGTTCTGCGCAGTCGAAGGTGACTTGGAACTGCTTGATCGACGACATCGGCGCACCATAGCAGAGGGACTCTACTGGTCAATTCCCCGTGTGAATCCGCACGTTGTCGTGCTCCGCTGGGGCGTCGGCCACGCGGTCAGCGACATGATCGCCAAGGGAGAGCTCGTCCGCGCCGAGGCCGAAGCCAACCAGCCCATCAACCGCCTCGGTATCGCGGAGGATCGTCCAGGCGGTCCTGCGGCTGTGCACCCCCGGATCCGGCTTCGTCGTCGGCGTCGCCCTCCCCGTGGACGGCGGCCGCGGCATGTCAGCGGTGTACTTGGGGCCAAGCATGCCGGGATACTTCTCGGGTGCTGCTGACATGGATCGCTGAGATAGCGGACGAGCCGCTGTTGTTGGACCCTGCTGACCGTCGGGTGGAGTCCGAGACCAACACCTGGTGGCTGGGTGCGGAGGAGGACAGGCGTTCGCTGTCCGTGTCCGAGGTGGTCGACGCTTTCGAGCGGACCGCGGAAGGCATTCGGCTCCGTATCCGCGAGATGGGTTTCCCCGGGGTGGCGACGTTCTACGTGTGGCACGACGAGCAGGCCGGGCAACTGCGGTGCTCAACCGCGTCGGTGGCTGCGCATGAACTCCCTTTCGGCGGTGCCTATATCCCTTCTGGCGATCTCAAGCCTGTGGTTGAGGGCTTCCTGAGCGACCGTGAGCCGGGCGTGGTTGCCTGGTCGGAGCTTGAAGCCGTACGCGATGACTCGGAACCGACCGGGCCTGAGCCGGAGGCGGTGCCCTTTCCGGTGTGGGTGTGCAGCGTCGGATCGGTCACACAGTGATCGGTTCGGGCCGCTGTCACGGGTGATGCGCCTTCGACGAAGGTGAGGGGGTTGAGCAGGCCGAGCAGGTTCGTGCCTGAGGGCACCAGTCTTGCGAGGCACAACGCCATCCGGCACGGAACCTTGCCCGTTTCGGCAAGGCGGGCGCCTGGATCGCACGACGGCCGACGACGGGTACGGGACGGACACGAACTACCGAGCGTCAATTCCAGGGGTCCTGGTAGGGGTTTTCGCCCAGCACCTGCGCGGCGGCCGCGCAGAGGTCTTCCCCGTAGAGCTGGTTGCTGCCGTATTCGGAGCCCCAGAGGTCGGACGCGGCCTGGGCCACGGCGCGCCAGCTGAAGTCCTCATCGACTCGCCACGTGCGAAGCTGTACGGCCATCTCCGTAGTGACTGTCGCCGGATCCACAAGGTTGTGTGTCATTCCACCGACCCTAGAGACGTCGCCGACGAGGTGACCATCGGATTACGGCCTCGCCTGATCCACGGGACAGGACCCCAAGGCCTCTCTTTAGTAGACGGACAGCCCATGCGTGGCGAGGACCTCCTGGATGGGCTGGTAGTAAGTCGTCCCTCCAGTCGCGCAGTTGCCCGAGCCGCCCGAGAGGATGCCGATGATCTTGTCGCCCGCGTAGAGGGGGCCGCCGCTGTCGCCGGGCTCGGCGCAGATGTTGGTCTGGATGAGGCCGTAGACGATCTCGCCGCCGCCGTAGTTGACGGTGGCGTTCAGTGCGGTGACCACGCCGCAGTGGACACCGGTGGTCGCGCCGCGGCGGCAGACGCTCTGGCCGACGTAGGCGGTCGCCGTGCCGGTGATGTCGACGGTTCCGATGGTGCCGGGGTGCGGTACGGCCGTGTTGGCGTAGCGGACGACGCCGAAGTCGTTGCCCGGGAAGCTGCTGCTGGTGGTGGGGCCGATCGCGGTGGTCTGGGCGGAAGTGGTGTACCAGGTGGACGCGGTGTCCGTGCAGTGACCTGCGGTGATGAAGTAGTGCGTGGTTCCGCTGCGCACGTTGACCCCGGCCGAGCAGCGCAGGCCGGAGGCGTAGACGGCGTCGCCGCCCGACAGGAGGGTGCGGAGCCGGCCGTCCTGCCGTTCGAGGGTCATACCGTCGGCAAAGCGCGCGGCGACCTGTCGGAGTCGGGCGAAATCCGTGTCCGTCACCGTGGAGTCGGCGTGGACCCGCAGCGTTCCCGTGCGCCGGTCCTCGTACCAGGCCGTCCCGGGGACCCCCAGGGACTCGACGGCCGAGGCCGCGCGTGACGGTGCGTCGGGTGCGGCCACTGTCGTCGTGCCTGCTGTTGCGGCGTCGGTCGCGGGCTCGGCGGCCGAGCCCGTTCCGAACACGGTGAGGACGGCCACGACGAGCAGGCTCAGTAGGCAGGCGGTCGGCCGGAAACGTCTCATAGTGGTACGGCGTGTTTTCATCGCCCACAACTTCCGAGAACCGTCGGATGGTTGGCCGGGTGTACCGGGTACTGGTGCGGTGATGCCGGTGTGATGCGGCGTTTCACGCGGCGTGTCTGAGCCGCCTGCTGGAAACGGCAGCGCCCATTGTGCCGGGTCGCTGTAGGCGGGGGTAGGTCGGCTTCAGGCCGGGCCTCCACGCTGGACCCTGGTGCGCTGCAGCCCGTGCCGACCCGATGGGCAGGGGGCATGCCAATTCCAACGCCCTTGAGAAGCTGAGGCCTTCATGGAGTTTCCGCCCCACTCACCGTCCGGCTGGACCATGGCCGCGTTCGACCTCCTCGCCGCCGCCCTGCGCTTTACGGCCCCGTGGCTCCCGGGCACTTGGAAGGTGACCGCCCGGTCTTCGCGACCGCTCCTCCATAGCAGCGGTCAACTTGGGGCTGTACACCCTGGCCGTTTGCTCGGACTGGGAGACGTTCTTCCGCTGGACCGTTCCCCTCCGGATTCCTGCGTGTCGGCCGGCCGAGCCTGTGCTGCCATGTGCCCGATAAGCCGGAGCCGGCCGCCGGGCGGGCCCGCCTGGTCATTTGCGTAGGTGGGCCGAGCTGGTCTCCGACGGGGTGTGGGCGTTCGGGCTCAGCCATCCGCCTTCGCCGCGCCGATCGGGCAGGACACACCGATCGCCGTCGTCACACCGGTCCGTCGCAGGCGAGCGGGACTGGCCGGTCCAAGCATGACCAGATCAGCGATCGAGAGGGCGGCCTTCGCCCGAACCGGCCGCCGAGGTCTACGCCACCGGCGAGTCCCGTCCGCCCATGTCGAGCCGGAACGGCGGGTACTCATCGGTCATCAATGCGGCGTAGGCAGTCACCCGCGCGACCCAGCGGGCCAGGCCGAGCAGGAAGTCGAAGAGGTGAACCGGGTAGCGGGCGGTGGCCGCCAGGATGACCACAGCCACCAAGGAGAGGAAGGGAATCAGGCCAGCACGCCAGCTGTCCTCTTCCCAACCCCAGCCGCCGACGAAAATCCCCACGACGATGTACTGCGGGATCGCCAGCAACCACCACTTCACCAGGACCAGGCCGCGGGAGAGACGCTCGGGATAGACGATGTGGAAATGCGCCGGATAGTCGGGCACGTCCGCGAGCGTGAACGGCGGGTACCTGTCGGTACCGAGCGCCGTATGGGCGTAATAGCTGACACGCCAGTTCCAGCGCAGTACGCCGACATTGAAGTCGAAGAGGGATCGAGGGTACCGGCCGGTGAACAGGATGGCGAAGAACGCGACGATGGTCACCAGCACGAAGGCAAGCCACAAGAAACACAGCACGATGTAGTGCGGGATGGCGAGGAGCCATTTCACCAGCCACAACCATCTGGACAGCCGAGGATCGAGCGATGCCTCAAGACGCACAGATGACACAGTGACAGGGACCATGGGGCGCAACTCCTTTCGAGCGTCCCGCCCGACAGGCACCCGGCTGTGCCTTCACCCACGGGGGTCGACGGGCAGCACCATTCCGGCGGGTCGGGCGAAGTGACCGCCGAGAACCCGTGCAGCAGAGCCGCCGGGCGCACCCACCGGAACAGCGAGATTGCGACGACGGCACCCGGCACCCGGCCGGGATGATCGCCCGATCGTGAACTCAGGCTCACATGCGCGGCGAAAGCCCGCGACTCGGGTGAGCTCTTTGTGCAGACCATCAGAGAACTCACCGGAATCTCCCCGAGCACGCTGCCGGTGCTGCCTGCTGCCTGCCGCCTGCCGTCCGGCGAGGTCCTCCGCCCAGGCCACGCGCGGACCTGGAACACGAAGCGCGCACCTGGGTGATTTCCGTTATGCGCTGACTGCGGAGAGTGGCGGTTGAGGCTAGCGTGGCGTCGACCGTTGCGTGATCACTGGTCCGGTCCGTGCTGGTCGTTGCCACGGAGCGGGTTGCCATGGCTGAAAAGAGCTGCTTATGCGCTTCATTTCCCGCCGCACTCGCCTCCGCGGGGCCGTAGCGGTGTCCGGGCTTCCGGCGTTGCTCGCCGCTTCAGTGGCGGTCGGCGGTGCCGCTGACGCCGAGCCGGGTTCCCCCGAGGGCGGCCTTTCCCGCGCCGGTGCGGTCATCACGTTCACGACCGCCCAGGTCGGCGCCCCCGGTAATCCTTCGGTGGGCGTCCTCCCGTTCAAGGACGCCCTGTACCGCTCGTGCGCCGACGCCCCCTCACCAGAGAAGTGTCTGATGGTCGGAGGCGTGCGCTATCGCTACGAGATCGGGCAGCTCGAAGTCACCGTCGGGCAGTGGGTGGCGTTCCTGAACACGGTCGATCCCGAGGGACGCAACCACCTCGGCCTCTATCACGAGACCGAGAGCTCATCGGCGTGGCCGAAGTACGGCCAGATCAACCGTTCCTCCGGTGCCGCCAGGGGCAGGCACTACTCGGTGGCCTCTCCGGAGTGGGCTGACAAGCCGTACGGCTTCGCCAACTTCCTGAGGGCGGCACGCTTCGTCAACTCGCTCTACAACGGCGGGCTCATCTCCAAGCGGTCCGGCACCTCCGGCAGCTTCAACTACACCACCTATCGGGTCAGACTGTCGGCGCGGACCGAGCGCGGGATGTACGACCTCACCCGGCGGAACGCGACCCGAGAACATCCATCGGGCTTCGTCGTGCCGAGCCAGGACGAGTGGATCAAGGCGGCCTACTACGACCCGCGCGGCGGCGGCACCTACTCCTACTGGAAGTACCCGACCAACCCGGGAACCTTCGGCGACGGCGACGCGACCGCCCCCCGTCCCACGATCCTCAACCCCACCACCGGCGATGTCACCAACGCGGCGACTCAGCCACTGGCCTCCTACCACGCCGACGGCCTGCCGGCACCAAGCTGGTGTCCCAAGGAGGTACAGCCTGCCGCCTGCTCCACGGTCAACCCGTTCGGCTTGGATCCCCGCGCCTACGCCGCCCTCTACCAAGGCAGCCTGAGCACGGTTGGCCAGGCGAGGACCGTCTCGCCGTGGGGCACTCTCGACCAGGGCGGCAACGCGGTCGAGTGGACCGACACGATCACACCGCCCCCGGCCGGACTCGGCTCGAGCCGGGTCTGGCGGCGGTTGCACGGCGGGATCTCCAACGCGCCCGCCTACCAGATGTGGCCCTCGGCGGTAGGACTGCAACCGCAGGACAACGTGTTCTACAACCACACCTATCCGTGGCTGGGCATCCGGCTCGGGGTGATCGGCAACCTGAAGCCCGGCAAGTCCTGAGTCGGGACAACGCCGTGGGGCAAGCCCTCCTGGCCCTTGTCCCGCCGGGTGCTCCCGACCCGTAGACGTTACTCGTCCTTCGGCGCCGCCTGCTGCACCACCTCGAAGGACCACAGCGTGGACCCGCTGGCCGCCGGCCGGGGGCGCTCGCCGCCCTCCGCGCCGCCGCCCTGATGGGCCGCCTTCATCGGACCCTCCATCCACGCCTGGAAGGACTCCTCGTCGCGCCAGCGCGTGTAGACGAGGTAGTTGTCGGTGCCCTCGACGGGGCGCAGGAGTTCGAACCACTCGAAGCCGTCAGAGCTCTCCACGGCGTGCGCACGGGAGGCGAAGCGCTTCTCCAGCGTCTCGCGCTGCTCGGCAGGGACGGTCAGTACGTTGATCTTGACTACGCTCATGGTGCTCATCCTGCCGCACGGCGGCCGACAGACGGGCGCCGCCCCGCACGGGAGGTACCGCCGGTGGACGAGACGCCACGACGAGGGCTCACACCTCTTCGGTGAGCAGCTCGCCCAGCGGCTCGCCCGCTCCCCAACGCCGCAGCGCCGATCCGTCGAGCAGACGGGTCTTGCCTTCCCGTCGCGCCCATCGGACGTCGCGGGGCGCGAAGCTGCCCCGGTGCACGACCAGACGGAGGGTCTCCTTGTCCGGCTGCCCGCGGCGGGCAGGGGGGTGCGGCTGGTCCTCGTCGGGCAGGGGTTCCGCCACCGGGCGAAAGGCCACGTCCAGGTGACGGCCGTCGGTGTTCCGCGCGCACACGCGTGGCCGGTCTGGCGCGGGCATCAGCCGTACCCGCCATCCGTCCCGGCGCAGCATCCGCGCCACGGCCAGCGCCAGACCCTCGGTGTCGAGTTCGAGCAGTTCGTCCGGGGTGTAGTACCCGAGGCGCCGACGCGCACCCGGGCGCCGACGCCGCACCCACAGCGTGACGGCGCAGACGACGACCACGACACCGACGAGCGGCACCGCGATCCCCGCGGCCCGGTATCCCCACGCGAGCAGCGCGACGACCGAGCACACCGCTGCCACCACGAGTGCGAGTGCGGGCAGTACGTCGCGGAACCGGGGCCCGTACAGCCCGCGGGCTCGCAGCAGGCGCACGGCTTGTCGCCGTCGCGCGCGACGTGACTCGAAGGTGCCGGACGTCCACGACAGGCGCGCCACAGTGTCAGCCCCCCAACGCCTCCCCGATGCCACCGGGATGTGACTACCCAGTGCGCGGCCAAGCGCCGTACCAATGGCGGGAATTCGGCCATCAGCGCCAGCGCACGGAAGCGCGCGGGGGGCGCACGCGGCGGGTGCCGGCAGGGACGGTGACGGAGTGGGCTACCCGAGTGAGAGGCGTAGCCCGGCACGCCCGGAGCCGCGACTTTCCTGTACCACAAGTAACATGATCCACTTCTCTTGCGGGTGCGTCTCGCGAGGGCAGCCTCGCGGTCGGTCACCTTGGCACCCATGCCTCTTCAATCCCCCTCTGCGAGCGACTCCGAGGACTCTGATGCCGTCTCAAGGCGATGCCCTTCAGCAAGCCCGTACCGACTACGAACAGCACCTGCGCACGTGCCGACAGTGCTACGTGGACACGGTGCCGTGCGCGGTCGCGAAACACCTGCTGCGCCTGTACAACAACGCCCGGAGAAACAGCACCGGCGGGCCGGGCCCCAGAGGCCGCTGACCGCGGCCGGGGGCGGTGCGGATCCGGTCGGGTCTCAGGAGAACGGGTCGAGTGTGACGTACGCCTGACGCGGGTTGCCGTCGTGGACGAGGGACTCATGGTGTCCCACGTCGTCGAACGCGAATCCGTAGGCCTTACCGTCCGCCATCCGCTCATGGATGATCCGGGAGTAGTGGTTGGTCACCGCGTCCTGGTAGAAGTTGGCCGCGGTGGCGTCGGGCTGATGAGGGTTGGTCAGCAGGGTGGACCGGTTGAAGCCCGCGCACAGGGTCCGCGAAATCGGGCCGCGCACACGGTCGTTGGGGGCGTCCAGGAGCCGGTGGCAGCCGAAGACGCTGGGTGCGTCGGGCTTCTGGAAGCTGGTGACGACGGCCCCGGAGGAGTTGGTGAAGTTCATGACACCGCCCGAGACGCGGCCGTAGTACTTGGTGCCCGGCTGGTCGGCGAACGGGGTGACGGTGAGGGTGGTCGTGGCGTACTTCTGCCAGACGCGGTTAATGTAGTCGTCCAGGACGTTCGCCGGGAGCGCCCCGGTCTCCAGACCGTAGCCGGGGGACAGGGCCCTCAGCACGGTGCCGTCGGAACGGCTCTGGATCAGCCCGCCCCATCCGCCGGGCTGAGCGCGCAGCGTCGCGAACACCCCGTTGTAGCCACCGGACTTGAGGTGCCCGGTGCTGGTGACGCTGCCATCGGCGCGCTGGACGCCGACCGCGTAGGGGGCCGAGAACATGTCGACCTGCGTGCTGTTGATCCACAGTCCGTCGTTGTTGAGGGTGAACTCGGACCAGTTGAAGAGGATGTTGCGGTTGGGGTCGGACGGATTCTGCACGGCCGGTTGCACCAGTCCGCCGGTGGCCAGCTTGAACACGAGCTTCTGGCCGTAGGAGAAGTAGATGCGGCCGCCCGCGAGTTTGGGGATGCTGATCGTCCTGGACTGTCCGGCAGCCGGGCCCGGTATGGACGCGTCGGGCGCGGGTATGGGCGGGACGCTGCCCGCCGGCCACGGGTGGAAGGTGCCGCTCGCGTCGGCCCAGCCCAGCTGACCGGTCGTCAGGGAGGTGCCGAGGACGTAGACATGGACGGCGTCTCCGCGACCGGAGTTGTTGGTGATCTTGAGGGGGATGGTCTCGGGCACCGCGGCCGCGGCCGTCGAGGGGCCCGTGGCCGACAGTGCGGCGCCGAGCAGTGCGGCCGCCGCGGCGAGCGCGGGCAGGCGGCGTTTGAAACCTCTGAACATGCGTTGCCTCCTGAATGTGATCGGGTGGGGGGGTTGGTCCGGACCACTTTGAGAGCGCTCTCAATGTCGTGCGGGGGCGCGTCCATGTCAATGAGGGCGCCAGGGGAAATCTGTCGACGGGGATGTCGTAACGGGAAGAGTCGCGCGGGCGTCACGAGTGGAGCGCCGGCGATGCCGAGAGCGCGCCTGCGTTGTCGCGCCCGTCCTGACGCGGACAGGCCGTTGTACGCAACAGGCCGGCCGCACCACTGCCGGGGCACCGGAAGATCACGGCTTTACGCGGGCGCCGCCGCGTGATCAGCTCTGCGGTGTCATGTACAGGTGGCCTCTGGGGAGGGGAGCGTGCCGATGAGTGCCGCTACGAAGGAAACGACACAGCCGTGTCCGCAGTGCGGGGCCGAGATCCGCGCGGACGGACGGTTCACCGTGTGGTGCGCCGCGTGTGACTGGAACGTCGATCCGACGCGGCCCGAGGAGCGGCACGGCCGGCTGGAGAGGACCCGGCGCGCCCTCGCCCGGCGCCATGGCGAGAAGCTGCTGGCCGAGGTGACCGCCGGCGGCACCTTGCAGGCGCGGCGGGACGCCCCCGCGCTCCTCGCCTACGCGATCGCCCTCGCCGTCCACGGCATGACCCTGGTGCTGGCCCTGGCCGGAGTCTGGTTCGTCGTACGGGGGTGGGGCGGCTTCGGGATGGTGCCGGGCCTGTTCCTTCTGCTCCTGGCCTGGGCGCTGAGACCCAGGCTGAACCGCCTGCCCGACGACGCGCCGCTGCTGCGTCGCGCCGAGGCGCCGGAGTTGTTCGCCCTGCTCGACGAGGTCGCCCGGGTCGCCGGCACCCGCGGCGTGGACGTGATCGCGGTGGGGGCCGAGCTCAACGCGAGCGTGACGACGTATGGAGTCCGCGGCCACCGGCTGCTGACCCTCGGGTTGCCTCTGTGGGAGATCCTCACGCCCCAGCAGCGGGTCGCCCTGCTGGGCCACGAGCTCGGCCACTACGGCAACGGGGACACCCGCCACGGCCTGGTCGTCGCGACCGCCTTCCGCTCGCTCACGGCCTGGCGCTACTACTTCACCCCGATCGCCGACCCGACTCCCATGCAGATGGTCGTCAATCTCGTGTGCTTCGTGCCCTCCCTGCTCGTCCAGGGCGTCCTGCTCCTGCTCGACCACCTGACACTGCGCACCACCCAGCGCGCCGAGTACCTCGCCGACCGCGTGGCCACCCGCGCCGGATCCATCGAGGCCGCCGTGGGACTCATGGACCGGCTTCTGGTCGTCGACTCCGCGGCCATGACCCTGCGCCGGGAGGCCAACCAGGCAGGCCTGGGCGGACCGCGCCGCGCCGATGACGGCACGGACGGGTTGTGGGAGCGACGTGCCGCGCACATGGCGTCGATCCCGGAGCACGAGTACGAGCGTCAGCGGCGGGCCGGCGCACTGCGGGGCCACAGCGTCGACGCGACGCATCCGCCGACGCACCTGAGACGGGCCTGCCTGGTCAGCGGCGCGGCCACGCCTGCGGCCGTCGTGACGGACGCCGACCGGGAGCTGCGGATCGCGGCCGAACTCGCGGGCGCACGCGGCAGGGTGGCACGGCAGATACTGCGGAACGGTTTCGGCAACGGCTGATCGCGGCGCCGGCGCCGGCGCCGGTCGGGGACGGCACCGTCGTGGCCGCCGATGCGCGAGCTGGCGGCAGCCAGCCGGGCACTACCTCCAAGCCCGATCCTTCAGGACCGGGTCAAGTTGACGTAGGGGCCCGCGGTGCCGATCTGGCCCGGGCCGTTGAGGACGTACGCCCGCAGGTTGCCCTTGCCGGGGGCGGTACTGCGTTCCATGAGACTTCCTCAGAGCCGGAAACCGCGCCAGGACGAGCACAGTCAGGGGCGTGTCCGGCGCAAGAACCTTCGGAAAGTTGCTGCAAGTGATTTCGAGGCTGGAAGTTACCTCCGCATGAAGCCGGCGTAAAGACAACCCACAGCTCTTTCCCGGCGGTTGAGTCGGATCGTCCGTATGCCGACTCGCCGGCCTCGGCATACGGACGCGACCTCTTATTGGTTTGCCGCCGGCCGACGCGGTCGGATAGGAAACTTGCATGCTGAGGGGAAGCAAGGTCGGGCTCAGGGCCCGGCACGAGGACGACATCCCGGTCCTCCGGGCCGAGCTCTACGACGACGTGGTCAACGCCTCGCGGGCCGAAGGCGGGCCATGGCGGCCGATCACGCCCGGCTCGAAGGATCCGCGGCTCGTAGGGGACGAGCAGAACCAGGCGAACGTCCCGTTCTCGGTGGTGGAGTTGGAGGGCGGCACGCTGGTCGGCGCCGCGAATCTGTGGGGCATCGACAATCACAACCGGTCCGCGCACATCGGTCTCGGGCTGCTGCCGGCCTGCCGCGGCAAGGGCTACGGAACCGACGTGGTCGCGGTGCTGTGCCACTACGGTTTCATCGTGCGCGGCCTGCAGCGGCTGCAGATCGAGACGCTGTCGGACAACACCGCGATGCTGCGCTCCGCCGAGCGCAACGGCTTCGTCCGCGAGGGCGTGCTGCGCTCCTCGGCCTGGGTGATGGGCGAGTTCCTGGACGAGGTGCTGCTCGGGCTCCTCGCCCAGGAATGGAAGCCGGACTCGCAGGGCTAGGCTGCCGCCCGTGGGCCCTGTGCCTTGTCACCCCGTCGAACCCGCCTGTACAGCGTTGTAAAGATCATGTACGGGAACTCGGCGCACGGCCCGCTCTCGCGGGGAGTAAATGCGGTTCCGGTGGCGCGAGTTGACCTCCCGCCACCGGGACCGCTTCATGTGTGCTGCCGGTCGGGGCTTCTCGTCGGCGTAGAGGCCGCTCACCTCCTGGGCCCGGCCCACGGTCAGCGGGCCGGTGCTCGGACAGGCGGCGCCGCCGGTGGTGGTCGCCGCGAGCTTGTCGTCGACGTAGAGCTGGATCTGGTTGCTCGTGGCGTCCCGGACGCCGACGAGGTGGTACCGGGCGGGGTCGACCGGCGTGGGGCTTTTCAACGTTGGGGGTCGGCCCGGTCGAACTCTTGGCTCCTGCGTGATGCCGCGGCCCACTCCGCCGGTGAGGCGGAGACGTTCTGGGGCAGCCGTGCTATTCGACGCCCGGCGGGACGGGCGTGGCCTGGTGGTAGTACATCCGCCACCCCGTCCCGTCGCCGCGCTTGCGCCAGAGCGAGTTACGGCGGGCCCGCCGACCGCAGTTCGCCCGCGAGTGCCTGGTTCACGTCGTCCGATTCATGATTCACCGTCACATCGTCCCCCTGGCCGCGTAGTCGGCCACCCATGGGCGAGGAGTTCTACGCCCGAGGGCGTGCGCCGGGGCCCGGCCGGGCGGAGACCTCGCGGGGGGACAGAGCCGCATGTTCCTCGGCGCACTCGACGACGACGCGGACCGGGGCCCCGCAGTCGGTGTGGCGCATGTCCAGCACCGGGCCTTCGGGATCCGGGGCGTACATCTCACCCCACTGACGCAGAGCGACGAGCACGGGCCACAAGTCCCATCCCTTGCGGGTCAGCCGGTACTCGTTGCGGGAGCGGCTGCCCGGCTCCTGGTAGGGGACGGTCCTCAGGATGCCGGCCGCCGTCAGTTTCCGGAGCCGGTCGCTCAGGACTGCCTCCGACAGGCCGATGTGGCGCCTGAAGTCGTCGAACCGGCGCACGCCGTTGGCGGCATCGCGCAGGATCAGCAGCGTCCACTTCTCGCCGACCAGGTCGAGTGTGCACTGGACGGGACAGTTCTCCGTGCTGACCTCAAGCCACTCCATGCCACCATGCTAAGTGCTGGCTTCTCCTTTGACAGTCAGGTGAGCGCCCGGCTAGCTTCAGTCGACGAAGTCAGCGGAGAGGGTGGTGGCGGGGCATGGGACGGACACGCACGTACGAGTGGGAGGACCCGTCGATCAGCGCCGCCGCTGTGGGGCGTGCCTCAGGCCTGGACCTCCTGCGGGGGATGGTTGCGGGCCGACTGCCCGCGCCGCCCATCACGGCGACCCTCGACTTCACACTCGACGAGGTGGACGAAGGCAGGGCGGTGTTCTCGATGACACCAGGTGAGGAGCACTACAACCCGATCGGCAGCGTGCACGGCGGCGTCTACGCCACCCTGCTCGACTCGGCGGCGGGCTGCGCCGTGCAGTCCACGCTCCCGCCGGGCATGGGGTACACCTCGCTCGACCTGAACGTGAAGTTCCTCAAGCGCATCACGGCGGACACAGGCAGGGTCTGGGCCATCGGCACCATCGTCAGCCGGGGCCGACAGACCGCGCTGGCCGAGGCCCAACTGGTCGACGCGGACGACCGCCTGCTGGCCCACGCCACGAGCAGCTGCATGCTGTTCCCGGTGCCGGCCTCCGCGACCTGAGCCCGGGTCGTCGGTGCGTCGCCCGCCACCCCCAGCTGGCGATGGCGGTGGCGGTGGCCCCGGGCGGGAGCCACGATCCGGCCCTGGACGAGTGGTTGGAGACCACCCGCACGCAGCCTGCGCACGACCTCTCGGCCGCAGACCTCAAGCCGTGCCTGTGCGTTCAAACGCGGGCGACGACGACGATGGAGGGCACGTCGACGTAGAGGTTGGCTTGGGAGGCGGCCGGGAACTCGGTCTGATCCGCCGCTGCTGCGAACGGGCGCGCATACTCCGTTGCCCCGATCAGAAAGCGTGCACTGGGCGGACACCATGCTCCTCGCCGTCCACCGCAGGGCGCCTCGGTGTCCGCGCCTTCGACCCCGCCTTCGCACGATGGGCGAGCCCGACCAGAAGCGGACGCTTCCCGACCTCGCCCACGAGGAACTCGACACGCTTCGCACCGCGCTGGGCACCCTCATCACCCTCGAACAGCCGTAGGCGGAGGGGCGTGGTGGCGGGTCAGGTGCGCCTGAGTGCGGGTTCTGGCCGGTGGGGGAGAAGGAGTGGGGTCATCAGCAGGAGTAGACCGGCGAGGGCGATGGCGGTACGCACGCCGAGCAGGCTGCCGAGTACGCCCCAGACGGCTGTCAGTAGCGCAGTGGTGGCCCTGATGGTCACCGTCCAGGCGGTGAGGGTGCGGCTGATGCGGTGGGTCGGGGTGTGCTGGAGGCGGTAGGTGGCATGGACGGGGTTGAAGACGGCGCAGCAGAAGATGAGCCCGAACTCGACGGCTGTCACCAGCACCAGCCCTCGCATACCGGGCCCGAGAAGGGCGAGACCGAGGGGCCAGAGAGCGCGCAGGGTCCCGGCCGTGACCAGGACCCGGTGCTGCCCGAATCGGGCGACGAGTCCTGGGGTCAGGCGTGATGCGAGGAGGCCGCCCATGGCGGGTGCGGCGAAGGCGAGGCCGTACTGCCAGGGTGCGAAGCCGAGTGGGCCGAGCATGAGGACGGCGAGCAGCGGCTGGGTGGCCATGAGCAGGCCGTTGAACAGGGCGGTGTTGAAGAAGAGCGGACGCAGTGTCGGGTCGGCGAGGATGTGGCGCCAGCCGTCGAGCAGGTCCCGGGCCCGCAGGCGCGCGGCCTCCCGGCGTTCGGGGCGCGGCTCGTGTCCACCAGCCGCGCGGATACCCAGGGCGGAGAGCAGGTAGCTGACCGCGTCGGCCGCCACGGTTACCACCGGGCCGAGGAGCCCCATCGCCGCGCCGCCCAGCGGTGGTCCGGTGATCGTTGTCGTCCAAGTGGTGGACTCGAAGCGGGCGTTGGCGACAAGCAGATCCTCGGCGGGCAGCAGCGTCTTGAGGTAGGCGCCGGAGGCGGCACGGAAGGTGATGTCGGCCGCCGCTACGACGATGGAGACGAGCAGGAGCTGGAGGAAGCTGAGCGCGCCGAGCGCGTATGCGGCGGGAACCGTCAGCAGCGCCGTGCACCGCACCAGGTCCGTGGCGATCAGCACGGGCCGTTTGCGGCGGAACTCCATCCACGGGCCGAGCGGCACCGCCACGGCCGCGCCCACCGCCGCTCCCACCGAGGAGAGCACGGCGACTTCGGCGGGGCCGGCGTGCAGTACCTGGATGGCGATGAGGGGGAAGGCGCCGAAGGCGAGCCAGGTGCCGAGCGCACTGGCCCCGTACGCCGCCCAGAGCCACCCGAACTGCCGCCCCAGCCGGTGCCCGCTCTTCATGCCTGATGCCCCCCATCCGCACAACCGATCAGCGATCAAAGGCATCAAAGCGAGCCACACCACCAGGGATCAAACAACCGGAGGGCTGTCAGCCACAACCAGTGGTTGTGGCGATAGGGTGCCGGGCGTGGACCTGGACACCGTCCGTACCTTTGTCGCAGTCGCCGACGCGGGCCAGTTCCAGGAGGCTGCCGCCGAGCTGGCCATCACACAGCAGGCTGTGTCCAAGCGCATCGCCGCCCTGGAGCGCACCCTGGGGGTGCGGCTGTTCACACGCACACCGCGCGGTGCCGAGCTCACCATCGACGGGCAGGCATTCCTGTCCCACGCGCGCGAGTTGCTGCGTGTTGCCGAGCGCGCGGTGGCGTCCGTACGCACAGGCCACCGTCCGCTGCGCGTCGACGTGATCGCCTCCCGCGGTGCGGCGACTGGTCTGATGCGGGGCTTTCACCGCGCGTACCCCGACACCGAACTCGACGTGGTGATGCTGTTCGAGATCGAGACGGCCATCGCCGCCATCCGCTCGGGTGCGATCGACGCGTCCTTCCGCGCCGTGGCCGCGCCTGGCCGGCCTCTGCCGGAGGACATCGCGTGCGTGCGGGTGCTGGACGAGCCGCTCCAACTCCTCACCGGCCCCGCCCACAAGCTGGCCGGCGCCCGCTCGGTGACCCTCGCGCAGCTCGTCGGACACCGGATCTGGATGCCCGGCATCGTCCCCGGTACCGAGTGGGCCGCCTACTACGACGACCTGGTGGCCGAGTTCGGCCTGACGATCGAGGCGACCGGCCCCAACTTCGGCTCCGACGCGCTCCTGGACACCGTCGCCGACACCCCGGCCCTGGCCACCTTCATGGGCGGCCACACCCGCCTGGTCTGGCCCGACGGCCACGGCCTGCGCCGCATCCCGGTGACCGACCCCACGCCCGTCTACCCGCACGCGCTGCTGTGGCACCGCGACAACCCCCACCCCGCGCTGACCACCCTGCGCGCGCATCTCGCCGCCACAGCGCCCGCCCACGACACGGCCGGGACCTGGACGCCGACCTGGGCGATCCCGCACTGAACTCCGCTGCGCCCGCGACCGCCATGGCGGGACCGACGGACGGCCCGCCAGCACGCTCCGTGACCACACTCCGCACCGAGCGCGCCGAGCCGAACCCCAACGGCACGATCACCGGTACGGTTGCGGAAGCGACAGGGCCGATGGCGCGCGCCAGAGGCGTGACAGCGTGCGGGTTTTGATCACTCCGGGGTCCCGGGCGAGGCGGGGAAGGCCCGGGCAGCCCCGCGCACGTGCAGGCCGACTTCGTCGCCGGGGATGTGGGGGACCGAGGCCGGGTCGAAGATCCGGGCGACCACCGGCGTCCCGTCCGTCAGCCGCAGCGCCGGCAGGGCGTCGTGTCCCTGGCAGTCACGGCGTAGGACGGTCGCGGTGACCGCTGTCGCAGTGTCGGGCGAGACGACCTCGATCTGCTCGGGCCGCAGCAGTACGCGTCCCGCCGTGGATTGTGGACGGTTGGCTCCGGTGGCGACGACCGGCACCAGGCCGAGCGGTGTACGGGCACGGTCGCCGCCCTCACCCGTTTGCTGTTCGCAGCAACGGCAGCCCTTATTGGCCTCGTCATCCTGACCATCGCCACCGCCCAGCGGTCGATGAGGCGGGGCAGTGGGCGAAATCGGGCTCGGGCAGGTCTTCGAGGGCACCGTGGTGAAGGTTCCGCGGCCTGGAGCCATCGGGATCTTCGTGGACATCGGCCTGAGCGTCGGAGGCTTCGTCGACGTAGTGATGCTGCCGGAAGACGGCGATGACTGGCCCGTGGAAGGCACGGTCGCCGATTTCGAGATCTGGTGGGCCGACAGCCGCCGGCAGATCCGGCTGAAGCCGTCCGACGCTCGATATCTACGCAGCGACTTCCCGGACTTCGTCGAACGCTTCCGTCCCGATTGGCCATCCGACATCGGCCAACCCGTCCGTGACCCGGGGCGTGCGCCCCGCCGATGACGCGAGCCCGACGGGCCGCTCCCCGTTCTTCTGGTGGAGCGGAGAGCGGCCCACCGCGCCGCCAAGGGGGGGCGAGCGGCGCGATGTCGGCGGGCCCCGTGCCTGCCGACGGTTCAAGGATGGCGGGGCGTCGGACACCACCGAGGCAGAGCGCCGAAAGATCGGTACACGTACGCGGCCGCGTACGAAAGGCCTCTTCAGGAAGGGCTGGGGGAGGGGCGGCGTCAGCTCGTGGGTTTGGCCGCCGCCAGGTACGCGCGGCACAGGGCTTGGCCGTCCGGGCAGCGGGTATGGGGTGCTTTCCAGCAGTTCGGGCAGGTCTTCAGGTGCTCCACGTACGTGTCGTAGCGGTCCTGGGCGCGGGCGTTGAGGGCGCTCAGCAGCATGGGGCTCCTTGCGACGCGGCGGTCTAGGCGGGCGCCGGGTTCGGGGGTGTGCGGCACTGTTGGCGCCAGCGCCGCCGGGAGCGGGTGCCCTCGCGGTCGTACGGACCGCGGAGGCACCTGTCCCTTCCGCCCCCGGCGACGTTGTCGACTATGCCCGGCACCGCCTGCTCGCAAGCGGAGTTCCGAGCAAGATCGGTGGTTGTACGGGGCGGTTACGTAGGGGCCGGCTGATGGCGTACGTAGACGTAGGTAAGCGGGAGGGCACCGGCCCAGGCACAAGGCGTCGGGTCACCACTGGGCGATGAGCGGGGTGTCCGGTTCGTGTTGCCGCCAGGCTTCGGTGAGGCGGACGAGGCGGGCGGGGGCGGCGATGCCGCGCACGGTTGCGATCTTGCCGCCGGCGATGTCGAACGTCACGGAGCCGACGACCTGGTCGCCGAGCACGAAGAGCATGGCGGGGGCTCCGTTGACGAATGCGTAGTGGACGGCGGGCGTGCCGCCGGCCAGACGCCGTTTCGCGGGTGTGGGTTTGAAGCCGGCCCGTGCGATGGCGGCGATGCGCTGCGGAGTGTCGTACTGGAGCAGCTTCTCGGTCAGGCCGGCGCCGTCGGAGATCGCGATGGCGTCGTCGGTGAGCAGCGCCACCAGCCGCTCGGTGCGGCCCGAGGATGCGGCGGCGAGGAACTCCTCGACGATCCTGCGGGCGGATGCCGGGTCGACTTCGCCGCCGCCGCGGCGGCGCGCGGCGGCGATGCGGTGCCGGGCGCGGTGGAGGTGCTGCTGGCTGGCGGACTCGGTGATGTCGAGGATCTCGGCGATCTCGGCGTGGCCGTAGGAGAACGCTTCGCGCAGGACGTAGACAGCCCGCTCCAGGGGGGAGAGTCGCTCCATGAGAGTCAGCACGGCCAGGGAGACCGATTCGCGCTGCTCGAACGTGTCGGCCGGGCCGAGCATCGGGTCGCCGTCGAGGAGCGGTTCGGGCAGCCAGGCGCCGGCGGTGCGTTCGCGACGGGCTTGTGCCGAACGGAGCCGATCGAGGCACAGGTTGGTGACGACCTTGGTCAGCCATGCTTCCGGCACCTTGATCCGCTGCCGGTCGGCGGCCTGCCAGTGCAGGAACGCATCCTGTACGGCGTCCTCGGCGTCGGTGGCGGAGCCCAGCAGCCGGTACGCCAGCGAGGCCAGCCGGTTGCGGCTGGCCTCGAACCGACCGGTGTCGAAGCGATCGGTGTCGGTGCTGTCCACGCGGACCACCCTAGGCGGCAACGCGGTTCTCGGCAGCCGCATTTGGCGCGGCGGCCAGGCGGCGCTTGCGCTGGGGTATGCCGAAGGTCGGGTGCGAGGTGGCCCACAGCGATATCTTGAGGATGGCCGCCTTGATCCGCGCGGGCCTCCGGCCGCCCATGTACTTCGGCTTCGCCTGCCCTTCGTCGTCGACCGACTGCAGGATCCCGTCCCGCCGCCCGAGGCTGATGTGGTTGTAGGTGTAGACCAGCTTGGTGTTCGGGATCTTGCGACCGGTCAGGCGTCCCACGATCGCCTCGACGGCCTGGCGGCCGGTGTAGCCGGCCGAGGCGCAGGACATCGGCAGCGGCCGGCCGTTGTCGCCGATGACGTAGGCGCTGTCACCGATGGCGTAGACGCTCGGGTGCGAGACCGATCGCATGGTGCGATCGACGACGATCCGGCCGTTGTCGGTGACCTCAAGACCGCCGGCGGTGGCGATGGGACCGACCGCGAACCCGGCCGTCCACACGGTCGCGTCGGACGCCAGGGCGGTGCCGTCGGCGCACAGCACCCGCGTCGCTTCGACGGCTTCGACGGTGGTGTGCTCCAGGACGGTGATGCCCAGCCGGTCGCAGGCCTGGCGCAGATGGCCGCGGGCTCCGGCGGAGAGCCGGGCGCCCAGCCGGCCGCGGGCGATCAGCGCCACCGACAGACCGGGCCGGGACTCGGCGAACTCGGTGGCGGTCTCGATCCCGGTCAGCCCGTCGCCGACGACCACCACACTCCCGCCCTCGCCCCGCCTGCCCAGGTGGTCCAGGCGCTCGCGCAGGCGCAGCGCCGAGGGCCGGGCGGCGACGTCGAAGGCGTGCTCGGCCGCGCCGGGGACGCCGTGGTCGGCGCCGTGGCTGCCGAGTGCGTACATGAGCGTGTCGTAGCCGAGTTCGCCGCCGCCGTCGGCGTCGGCCACGGCGACGACCTGGCGCTCGGGGTCGACGGCGGTGACGCGGGCCAGGCGCAGCCGTATCCCCGTGCCGGCGAAGACGTCGGCGAGCTTCGGAGCCTCGATGCCCCGGCCGGCCGCGAGCTGGTGCAGCCGCATTCGCTGGACGAAGTCCGGCTCGGCGTTGACCACGGTGATCTCGGTGTGCGCCGGGGACAGCCGGCGGGCCAGGGTGCCGGCCGCGTAGGCCCCGGCGTAGCCGGCGCCGAGGACGACGATGCGGTGCTTCATGTGATGCTCCTGTCGGTTCGCTTGCTGTCGGTGACTTGAGCGGGACAGCGCCCCGATTGCTGACAGGAACTTCGTGTGATGTGAGTCACGGGATGGCGGCGCCGCCCGGCGATGCTCGCGACGCCGCCGATCACGATGCCGACCACCAGGTCGACCACGTTTCCGGTGAAACCGGATCGCAGCTGTTCACCCTGAGTCTGGCTGTTCGGTTCCGCCCTGCCTTTCCGCCTCATCACTGCATCGGTCCGCGACGCGTGCCGGAGATGGCGGCCAGGCAGCCCTCATCCTTCGGATCAGGGCTCATAGTCTGCGCCGGGGCCCGCGCGGGGTGGGCCCCGGGAGACGGTCACGGGGGCAACCCACTATGGGGCTCGGGTTCGGGCAGCGTCGCGGTGGACAACTGCCCGCCGAACGGACCAGTTTCGTCGGGCGGGCCGAGGAACTCGCCCTGGTGCAGAGGGTGTTCCAGCACGCGCCGCTGGTCACCCTGGTCGGGCCGGGCGGAGTGGGAAAGAGCCGGACGGCACTGCGGGCCGCGGCGGCCCTGCATGAACGCTTCCCCGACGGAGTGTGGCCGGCGGAGCTGTCGGCGCTGCGCGACCCGGAACTGCTCCCGGCGACTCTCGGCGCTGTGCTCGAACTGCCCGAGCAGCCGGGCATGGAGCCGTTGGACGCGCTGGTCGCCCATCTGCGGAGCCGCCGTCTGCTGATCATCCTGGACACCTGCGAGCACCTCGTGGACGCCTGCGCGACAGTGTGCGACACCCTGCTGCGGGAGGCGGCGGATGTGTGCGTGCTGGCCACCAGCCGACAGCCCCTCGATGTGCCCGGCGAACACTGCCTGCCCATCGCCCCGCTCCCCGTCGAGGATGCGCTGGAGTTGTTCGTGCAGCGGGCGGCGGCCGCGGTGCCGGACTTCGCGGTCACCGACGCCAACCGGGACCGCATCGAGACGCTGGTCGCCAGGATGGAAGGAATCCCCCTGGCCCTGGAACTGGCCGCGGTCCGGCTGCGGACGCTGCCGCTGGAACAGATGGTGGCCCGGCTGGACCAGCGATTCGGAGCACTGACCGGCACCCGGCGCACCGCACCCGTCCGGCACCAGACCCTGCGTGCCGCGATCGACTGGTCCTACGAACTGTGCACCCCCGCCCAGCAACTGCTGTGGGCACGACTGACGGTGTTCGCCGGATCCTTCGAACTCCCCACAGCGGAGAGGGTGTGCACCGGCGGCCCCCTCCAGGCCCAGGACGTACTGGAAACGCTGGCCGGCCTGGTGGACAAGTCGGTGCTGGAGCGCGCCGACGACAGCGGACGGTACCGGCTGCTGGACACCATGCGTACCTACGGCGGCCAACGGCTCACCGCGGCCGACACCGACGCGGTGCGGGCGCGGCACTTCACGCACTACCGGCACTTGGGCGCGCGGCTGTGGGACGAGCTGATGACCGAGAACCAGGCCGAACTGCACAAGGCGGTCCGTGCGGAGATCGCCGATATCCGGGCCGCCCTGCACTACGCCTACGCCACCGAGGACCGGGCACCGGAGGGACTGTGGCTGGCCGCGCAACTCGCCCCCTACTGGCGGGCGGCCGGGGCCCTCTCCGAAGGACGCTTCTGGATCGAGAGGGGCCTGGAACTGGTGGCCGAGGACTGCGCGCCGCGCGCCTGGGGCCTGTTCATGACCGGCGTGTTCGCGGTGTGGAGCGGCGATCTGACCAAGGCACCGGAGCAGTTCACCCGGGCCCGTGAGGCGGCACGACAGTGCGGTGAGACGCGCGTGGAGATGTTCACCCAGCCGTATCTGGGAGCGATGCGCGCCCTGTGCGGGGAGATCGACGAAGGGCTCGCCGAACTGGAAGAGGGCCGCCGGCGGATCGTCGCGGCAGGCGACGCCCTGGGGATGGGCGTGGTGCACTACGAAGGCGCCCTGCTGCGGGCGGTCCTCGGCGACATCGACGGCGCGCTGGAGTACTGCGACACCGGACTCGGCCACCTCGAAGGCACCGGAGAACGCCAGATCTACGCCTCCACCTTGGCGGCGCAGGGCATCATCCTCTGGCTCGCCGGGCGCCCCGAGGAGAGCGCGCAGCCCCTGCACCACGCGCTGGAGGCGGTGAGCGAGGTCGGAGACGTGCTCGTCGCCGCGCTGTGCTGCCTGGGACTGGCCTGGCACGCCGCTCGGAAAGAACGGTTCTGCCAGGCGGCCTGGCTGCTGGGCTACGCCGCCAGCGCGCGCCGCCTGACCGGCGATCCCATCGCGCTGCTGCCCTCGATGATGGAGCAGCAGCAAACCGTGCACAGAGCCGCCCGGACCGCGCTCGGCAGGCCGGCATTCGACCGCTGGCACACCGTCGGCGCACGCATGACGGGCACCGAGATCCTCCACGCGGTACGGGCGGATGCCGACGCACCGCCCTCGGCGCACACCGCATCGGCTGACCGGGGCAACGACTCCGCCACCCACACCCTCACCGCACGCGAAACCGAGGTCGCGGCCCTGGTTGTGCAAGGACTGTCCAACCGGGAGGTCGCCGAACGGCTGGTGATCTCCAAGCGGACCGCGGACACCCACGTCGAACGCATCCTCGCCAAGCTCAACATCACCTCGCGCACGGCGATCGCGGACGCCCTCGCGGCACAGCAGTAAGGCCTTCGCTGTCGCGGATACCGGCAAACCAGCCTCCTGATCCAGTGGTTCGGCTGGGGCAGGCTGTGTCGCTGACGAGGCGGTCCCATAATCTCGTGTGGGGAGACGTCCGAAACCATGTGTGCACAGTCAGGAGGCGATGGTGCTCGCAAGGGGCATGCGTTTGCTCGCGGGCGCCATGATCGTGGCCTGTACGGTGCTGGTCGGGCCCAGTGCACCGAGCGGGGCCCCCGTCGGCAGGCCGCTGCCCGTCGGTGCCGTCAGGGATGTGGTCCCGAACCGGGTGATGACGTGGAACCTCTGCAATCCCTGCGAGGAGAGCAACGTCGACCGGGCAGCGGAGATCGCCACATACGCGCCCCAGGTCATCGGCCTGCAAGAAGCGTGCGAGCGGGACGTCGCAAGGATCCGGGACTATCTGGAGAGCCTTTACGGGCTGGTCTACCACGTCGAGTACGGGACGGTTCTGCGGAATTGGAGCCGCTGCGGGGGAGTGCCGTGGCATCCGGGAGCCTACGGCCAGGCGATCCTGTCGGCGGCACCGATGACGGACCGCGTCAACGTGGAGTACCCCGACGGGGGATCCGAAGACCGTGGGTACATGGCCGTCACCACCCGGGTGGGCGGCCGACCGGTCCGGGTCTTCAACACCCACCTCGCCGAACGACGTCAAGAACAGGTCCGAGCAGAGCAGACGGACGTACTCGCGGCAGCGGTCGCCCCGTACGACCGCACCATCGTCCTCGGGGACTTCAACGCCGTCCCGGACGCCCCCGAACTCACGCCGATATGGGCACTGGCCACGGACGTCGACCCCCGGTGCCATCCCTCGCCCGTCGGTGCCTGCGAGCCGACCACCGAATGGCACACCAAGTTCGACTACATCTTCCTGCGAGGCATCGCGCCGCGCACGCACCGCGTGCAAACCTCCGCGTACTCAGACCACTACCTGCTGCACAGCGACCTGGACGCAACTTAGGGGGCTCCCGCGACCGCCGGCGTCCGCCTGGGCGTCTCGCCGGGTGACGGGCGCCCAGGAAGCCGTACAGCCGACACGCTGTCAGGGTGAGTCGCGCAGCTGGAGAAGGTATGTCGCGGTGAGCGCGACGGCACGGTCTTGGTCGTCCGACAGTTCTGCCAGGGCGCGTGACGCCGTGGTGCCGGGGATGTCCGCGAGGGCCTGTGCGAGGCGTCGACGTGCGGCGTCAGTGGTGCTGTCGGCAAGGCGGTTGATGACATCGGCAGCGATCGTCTCCGCCACTGAAGGTTCACGCGCCAGCGCGCCCAGCGCGTCAGCGGCATCAACGTCGTTCACGCCGTCGGCGATCATGTTGATCAGAGTGGGGATCGAGTCGACGACACCATGTGCGCTCAGCGGCAGCGCCGCGCACCGGCGAACCGCGAGGTCGGAGCTGGTGAGGGCGTCTTGGAGCAGCGCAGTCGCCGCGGCGTTCGGGATCTCGGCGACAGCCTGGACGGCACGCTTGCGCACCTCTGCCTCCGGCGAGGCCAGGCCCTCCGCCAGCAGCGCCAGTGCTGCCTCTCCGGTCTGAGCCAGAGCCCAGCGAAGGGCTCCGGCGACGTTGGGTTCCGTCTCGTTGAGCACAGCGTCGACCAGCGCTTCCACCGGCACCGGAACTTCTTCGACCGAGGACAAGGCCGCGCGCTGGCGCTTCCCGGCGCTCTCCGACGTCAGGGCTTGCAGGAGGGAGACGATCTGGAGGACGTTCTCCCAGCCGGAGGGTTCCGCGGCATCGATGCGTCGGAGGTGCCGGAGCAACTCCTGCTCGCGTGCGATGCGTTCGCGTGTCTGGCGGATGAGGTCGGCGACGAGCTCCGAGGGTTTGAAGCCGGGATCGTCCAGGGCGCGTCCGACGTCGCGCAGCGACAGTCCCAAGGACCGCAGGCTCTCGATATGGAAGATTCTCTGGATGTCCGCGTTGGAGTACTCGCGATATCCGGTCGGTGTGCGTCCTGTGGGCTGCACCAGGCCGAGCGATTCATAGTGCCGGAGCATGCGCGCGCTGACCCCGGACCTCCGTGCCACATCGCCGATCAACACCGCTGTTCACTCCTCCTGCCGGGTGGGGCCAAGGGCTACGATGCGCTTCGCCTCCTCAAGCGCGAACTCGCATGCGGCATCCGGACTGTGCGACAGTCGCTCCGTGGCGATCGCGTGCTGCCGTACGCGAGGGGCGCTGTGCGTCTTGGCGGTGCGCAGTGCGGGCTCGGCCGCCTCGCCGAGTGCGATCAGTGCCCGGCTGAGGCTCAACTGTGTTTCCCGTTCGCCGCGACCGAGTTGGGTTGCCAGTATCTCGGCCAACGTGGGTTTCTCGGCTTCGGGCACGAGGACGACCGCGGCTCGCCAGGCGCTCTGTGCTACCTCGTCGTCGGCGTCGGTCAGATGCGCGCGTGTGATCGCCGGCCACGCCCGCCGGTCGCCGATCTTGGACAGGGTGTGCAGTGCCTGGCTTCGGGCCTGCGCACGCTCCGAGCGGAGTTCGTCCATGAGCTTCGGGACCGTGATCTGCGATGAGTGCCGGGTGAGCGCCCAGGTGAGCATGTCCCGTACATAAAATTCAGGCTCCGTCGCGCACTGCTCAATGAGCCCGTCGACGCATCGAGGGTCCGGAGCCGTGCCGACCGCCAGCGCCGCCTTGAGCCGCACTGACGGGTCGCTGTTCCGCAGCCCCTGCAGCGCTGCCAATGTGTTCGTGTTCCCTTTGGGCATGGAGAGCACCTCCCTGGCCACAGTGAAGGCCTTGTCACTGTGTCAAGGTCAAGCTGCCGCGAGGCGCGGAGCGTCGACGCCGGACTTTCAATGGAAGGGTGAGTAAGTTCGGATGGATGGCCGCGGCCGGCCATGACGCCGCCGTCGATGTTCCAGACGGCGAACCCGTCGAGGGCCGAGTCGATGTCCGCCTTGGGGGTGAGTTCCATCGCGAGGAGCTGGGTCAGGGAGTGCAGGCCGGCCTTGGCCATCTAGTACGCCGGTGAGGATGTGGCAGCGATGGCCTGGTGGGCGCACATGGAGCCGATGTTGACGACGGCTCCCTTCGCGCCGCAGTCGATCATGTTGGCGGCGACGGTCTGGGTGAGGAAGAAGGAGGCGGTTGATGGCCTGGTAGCGGTCGTGGTCCTCGGCGGTGTGCTCCAGGAAGGTCTTCGGGGCGAAGACACCGGCCACGTTGACCAGGAGGGTGGCGTCGGCGTGCTCCTCGGTGAGATGGACGGGCAGACGGTCCACGGCCGCGGCATCGGCCAGGTCAGAAGTGCCTTGATAGCAGCCGTCCTTCAGCCCCCGCATTTCCTGCCCCTGGCCCGTCTGTGGCTGGCGCCGCGCGGCGCGGTGTCTCTACGCGTCGACGCCGACATCTTCGAGGCCATCGAGGACGCTTCGAAGTAGCTGCGCATCCGCTGGAGGGCACGCCTTGACGTACGAGCTTCTCGCTATCTGCGGCGCATGCGAGAAACCCATCGCTGATGGCGAGGGCAGTCTCTAAGGCTCTGGGCGAGGTTGCGAGAAGTGGTGTACGGGCTCCCACCTGATCCGGGCGTTTGCCCGGGCGTTCGCCGACGCGCTCATGTCTGCGCAGGCCGACGCTCTCTGCAACGCCGAATACGGGCCAGGTCTGCGGCGAGAGAGCCACCCACCGCAACAGGAGCTGACGGCGGTGACGGCGATCCCAGGCATGACCGTGGGCCCGTATGCCGCTCCAGCAGCAGATGGCGGTTGATCCCTTGCCGCATCCGAGCTGACTGGTGTAAGCAGCGAGCTGTATGGGTCACTGCACCTGGAGGCAGGGCCGCGTGAGGGGGTACCGATGGGGTTCCAGGAGCGGTGGCAGAGCAGGCAGGAAGAACTTGCGTCACAGGCGGAGGCCCAGGAGGTCGACGCTACCGAGCGGTGGAACGAGTACGTGGAAAAGCTCCAGGGCCCCATCATTGAGCAGGCCCGCAAGGCGTTTGAACGCGGTGATGGTTGGTTCGAGACTGAGATCAACCAGCGCAGCGCAGGCGGCTTGAGCCCCTACGGCGGCACCGGGCTGGACCTCGGCCTGCCGTCGACGGTCCAGCTCAAGGTGGATCACCCTGATGTGCCCCCTTCGCCGCGTAGTGACCTGCTGTCGCGGATCGAAGATGTGGGCTGGAAGCTGCACACCGCTCAATACGTCTACGTTCAGCTCGGCGAGGAGTCACGTGACAAGTGGCTGTCGTCGGGGCAACGCCTGGCGATCAAGGGGAAGATCGTCGGTATGTACCTGTTCCAGAGAGCCTGAGTCCTCGACCTGCCGGGCCAGGGAGCACGTCAAGGATCGTACGGCTCCATCGAGGACGTCCCCCTGGACGAGGCGCGCGCCCAGAGCGAGGTCAACGTCTTCGGGCCGGCCCGCCTGACCCAGCTCGGCGCAGAGCGCGCCGCCCGGCAGCTCCAGTGCGCCCAACTCGGCCCCCATCGCGGCGTCCAGGATCTTCGCCGTGCCCCCGGCCCCGGCGACGGCCACCAGGTCGCCGCGCGCGCTGAGCGCGACCGGCGCGTCGTCCACGGTGAGGTCCCGGGCGACGGTGAGTCCGGAGGCGACGGTGAGGCTCACGCGGCCGCTCCTGCGGTGGCCGGGCAGTCGGCGAAACCGCGCTCCAGGGCCTCGCGGTCTAGGTGGCGGCCGATGAACACCAGTTTGCTGCCGCACGGTTCGCCCTCGCGCCAGGCTCGTCCGAGGGTGCCGTTGAGCAGCATGGGGACGCCCTGGAAGACGCACTGCTTGGGCTCCCTAGCGAGGGCGAGGAGGCCCTACGAACGGATGCTGTCGACGCCTTTGGTACGCAGAAGCGTGCGGAGCCGGGCGTTGAGCCGGTCCTCGTCCAGCTCGCCCGCCAGCTCGGTCTCGGTGAGGAAGGCGGGATCGTCGGCGCGTATGTGCACCGCGCGTTGATCGACCGGATCCGCGCCTCGACCTGTGTTTGTCCGGAGTCGAGGAGGGTGGCCCGCAACTCGTCCTCGGTGAACTGCCCGGCCGGTCGGTGCAGGGTCCAGCGGCGGGGGCCTCGCCGTCCATCGGCAGCACGGCGACGACCGTCTCGACGGGTGGGCAGCCGGGTTCGGCGCAGATGGGCCGGCGGATCGCCACGGCGGTGTCGTCGTCGAGGTCGAGCAGCGCCCGGACGGACTCCTTCAGCCTGCGCAGCTGCGGGTCCGGCCCCGGCCGGCCGGTCGGGCGCAATCCCAGGGACATGGCGACCCTCCTCCTTCGGCCGGCCTCTCGGCCGGGCACGGTTGGCAGCCGGCGCAGATGCCGCTGAGTTCGACGGTGTGCTCCACGGCGGCGAAGCCAGTGTCCGCGGAGACGCGATCGGCCCACTCCTCGACGACCGCGGAGTCCACCGGGCGGCTGTGGCCGCAGGCCCGGCAGATCAGATAGTGCTGGTGCCCGTCGTCCGGCCGCGGCCGGTAGAGCCGTTCACCGGATTCATCGCGTACGACGTCGACCCGGCCGACGGCCACAAGGCCACGGAGCGTCCGGTAGACGGTGGTCAGCCCGATCCGATGTCCGCCCGCCGTCAGCCGGGCGTGCAGTTCCTGGGCCGACACGAAGTCCTGACAGCCCGCCAGCCCTTCCAGGACCGCGGCCCGCTGCCGGGTCGTCCGACTGGCCATGGCAGGTCACCTCCACAGGATGTCGCCGAGCGGCACAACAGTGAGGCTAAATGACAATGAAAGCCATGTCCATATGAATCACTTCTCATGGGTGCGGGGTCGGAGGGACCTGCTCGGCGCAAGGGGCGAGCCCCATGTGAAAGGCCTGAGCCGCGCGCACTGGAGCTCTGATCCCGTGCATGGCGTCGCGCTGACGGCCGGGGCAGACGCCGACGTGGACAGGCGAGATGCCGCGACTCAGGCTCTGCACGATCGGTCAGTCAGTCCGGCGCCGACCCGGGCCTGCATGCCCTGCTCTGGTTCTCGCCGCGCCCTCGCTTGGCACCGCACGTGAGCATCGCCGCCATGACGCCAGGGCACTGTCTGCCCGGTGGTGGATCGTCGCGGCCCGGCCCGGGGACAGACCGGTGAGTGCCCGTCAGCGCTCCAGGGTCCGCGGTGTGGTCGGCAGCGGAGCGCGGGACCAGCGGATGGGATGGCCATCGGGGCCGTTGGTGAGCCAGGAGCCGTCGCCCAAGGGCTCTACGTCGTACGGATTGCTCACCTCGAAGGCGATCTCGCCGCTGGGTGTGCCCGTGCGCACGTCGATCAGGTGGTAGCGGAACCACTCCTCCTCGTCCTGGCTCTCACCGCCCAGGGTGACGACAGCGGTGTCCGGGGTCAGGTAGCCGCCGCTCCACTCCAAGAAGGTCTCCTCCGGGTCGTACCCGAAGGCCTCGACGGGCAGACTGAAGAGCACGTCCCCGCTGGGGTGGCGGTGGAAGGCGACGTGCCCCTGCCCGTGGTCGACGGTCATGAACTGCTCCCCGTCCGGCGCCAGATCGATCAGGCAGCGGTCCCACCACGGGTACCTCACGAACTCCGGCTCGCCGTCGGCCCCGGTCATACCCCTGAGAATGACGGAGCCGTCCTGGCCCTCACCGATGTCGAGGTAGATGCTGCCGTCCACGGGGTGCACGTGGTGGCCGGCGCCGTGCCCGACCGTCTCCAACTCCCGGCGGACGAGGGCCGCCCCGCTGCCGGCGTCGTACACGACCCACTGGTCTCTGTCCCCGCGTTGCGCCATCGCGTCCGGCCGGTAGACCCACACAGTCCGGCCGTCCAGGGACAGCGCACAGCCAGGCCGGTGGCCAAGGCGCACGTCGGAGTGCGGCTCGAAGGCCGATGCCCACACCAGGTCACCGGCGCGCGTGAGGCAGACGATCCCGTTCAGCGTCGTATACACAACTCGCTCCAGATCGGGCCGAACCACCGACGCCACGACCTCGTCGCCGGCCCGCGGCTGGAACACCGCGGCGGGCTCCAGCGCCCCGAAAGCGCTGGAGTCCAGCAGGTAGGCACAGATCCGCCCGCCGCGGTGGCGCGTGATGACCTTCGGGAGTCTCGCAGGAATCATGAGCCGAGGCTAACGCCCCAGCATCGGCGCCGATGAAGTCGTGTTGACGGTTCGCTCGGCTTTGTTCCTGCGGGCACAGCGGGCACAGCGGGCCCGGTCGAAGCCGGATCCTCCGCATCGGCGTCGGTCTGAACAGCCCGACGATCGCCTCGCTCCACGCCGACCGGAACCATGCCGGCCCCGAGTCACCTTTGAACGGCCCGTCCTTGCGGTGGGGAGGGGACAGTCCGGTGAAGCCAGGTCCGTCGAAACCAGCGGGCCGGTGCCGGAACCCTCTCGGTATCCTCGCGGACGTGATCTACAAGGGAGCGGTGGGCATGGCTGAGGGCGCGCCGACAACGGCTCGGCTGCGGGAGGTGCTGAACCGTGCCGGTCGCGTCGTGATCGTCGAGGGACCGCCTGCCGAGGTCGACTCCGCCGACTTGGCGCGGATCGTGGTCACCGGTGCCGAGATCGTCGACCTGGCCCGGCTGCTGGCCATCGTTGACGGCGGCACCGGCGACCAGTGCCGGTGCGACGGCTGGCCGACGATCATGGTTCACGACGTGGACGGCGAGCTGATCGCCTGCTGGACGCTGCACCACCAGTCCGGTCTCCGAGGGATCGGGAATTGCGACGCCGACCTCCGGGACGGTCCGGCGCTCACCGAATGGCTGGCGGAGCGAGGCCTGACCGGATCGCGGGAGGCTCAGTCGGCGCTGGCTGCGCAGGAGGCCGAGGCCGAGCGGCGCAGGATGCGTTGGATCCAGGCCGCGCCAGCAGGGCTGTCCGAGGCGGCCGCGGACGTGGCTCATCCGCAGGGCCGCGACCTTGAAGCCTGGTCACGTCGACTTCAAGACGCTAAAGACCGGCTCGCCACTCTGGTCCGACACCGCTGTCCCGGCGCGGTCGAGCGGATCCGCGTCCTGCTGGCCTGGGCCGGGATTCCCTCCAGAGAGTCCACCGGCGGCCTGAAGTGGTACGACATGGCGGTACAACAGCAGCTGCTGGCCGAAGACCCTGACCTCATCCTCGCCGCACTCACCACGCGCTCTCCGAGCCCGGTCCAACTCGACGGCGCGGCCGCGCTTTTCGGCTCCCAGGAATGGATCAGCGTACACGGCAAGCAGTTGCCCGAGCCGCTGAGGTCGATGCTGATCGCGCACATCCAAGCCGAAGGCACCGACGCCATGAGGTTCCGGCTGCGCCACGGCTACTACGGTGCCGAACGATCTGTGTGACAGCAGCCTTGCTGCGAGGACTCCAGCAGCACCGGACGCGGCCCGTCAGGTCAGGCTCGACGGGACGATCCCGTAACGGCGCATCTTGCGGTACATCGTCGCGCGGGAGATCCCGAGGTCCTGCGCGGTGCGCTGGACGTTGGAGTTGCGGTCCATCAACCCGCGCAGAATGGCGTCGCGTTCGAGCGCCTCGATGGCGGTCAGGACCTTGTGCGAGGACACCCGGCATTCCGGCGGGAGGTCCTCCGTATGGATCATCGGGCCGGAAGGCCGCCGCGCCAGCCCGCGCATCACCGATTCGAGCTGGCGGACGTTCTCCGGCCAGGGGCATCGCTGCAGCATGGTCAGGGCATCGGGGGAGAACCTGCTCTCGCCGCTCGGCCGGTACTTGCGCAGGAAGAAGCGGGCCAGCACTTCGATGTCCGCGTGCCGATGGCGCAGCGGCGGCACCTCCACCAAGGCACCGCAGAGCTGGTCGAATCGGTCCTCCATGCCGGCCATCGACGGCTGGCTGGTCAGGACCAGTTGCCCGGTCGCGGTGCCGTCCAGATGCGTCAGCAGGTTCCTCAGCCGATGTCGCAGCTGGTCGCCCAGGAGGTGGACGTCGCGCAGGACGAGCACGGTGGACGGTACGGTGAGCAGCTCTTCGATGTCGTGCAGCCAGCCTTCGGTGACGGCAGGCGAGTCGGACAGCGGCGGCTGTGTCATCTCCAGTCGGCGTCCGGCACCGTGGGCTCGGTGCAGGGCCTCGACCAGCGTCCTCTTGCCGACGCCGGCTTCGCCCACCAGGTGCAGCCAGGTCCCGGCGACGAACGCCGTACGGCTGTCGGCGACGGCGCGCAGCCAGTGCGGGGACGAGCCCACCAGTCCCAGGTCGGAGCGGACGGGCGCGGCGAAGACGGCGGGGCCGGGCTGGGGGCGTCCGATCAGCCGGACCCGGAATACGGCGCCCGCGTCGCTGTGCTCGCGCCGACAGCGACTGACCCGGAGTTCGGCGACCCGTCCGGAGGGCAGGGCGAGGCTGCGCGTTCCCTCCGTGCGGGGGCTGTCGGCGATCTCGCGGGCGTGGTCGAGCAGTGCGTAGTGGTCCGGCCCGGTCACCGCGGCGCTGAGCTGCTCGTTCATCATGACGACATCGCGGCTGAGGGCCAGTACGGGTCCTGGACGCACCGAGGAGCACGCCTCCATGTAGTCATGGAACAGAGCCCGTTCACGCCGCGAGGTGATCGCCGCGATCTCACCCTCGATCTGGGCCGCGACCGAGCGGGCGAAGGCCATCAGCATGCCGTCGGAGCCCTGACGGATGGTGGTGAGGTTGAAGGCTCCCAGCAGGGTGCGCCGGGTGGGATGCAGGATCGGTACGGCCGCGCAGTGGAAGTCCCGCAGAGCCTCGACGTAGTGCTCCAGCCCGGCGATCATGACGGGGCGGCCGCTGGCCAGCGCGGTCCCGATGCCGTTGGTGCCCACGTAGCGCTCGGAGAACACATGGCCCGGAGCCAGCCGCACGCGGTTGAGGTTGGTCGTCAGCCCCTCGTGGGACACCCTCCGGGAGAGCACCACGCCGTTCCGGTCCGTGATCATCATGGAGACCGGGTCGTCGGCGAGCTGCTCGTGCAGCCGGTCCACGATCGGCAGCGCCGCCCGGGCGAGCGGGCTCTCCAGATTGGGGTTGTCCAGGTACGGAGCGTCGAGGCTGCCCGACTTCACCTGGTGCTCCATCGAACGCTGCCACGAGGCGACCACGAGCGGCCGGGCGCTCGGGTCCTTGGTGACTTCCAGGTAGAGCTCTCTGGCTGCTCTCAGCGAGCTTCCGGGCTGGTGGCGGGGCATTAACACTCCCGTACGGCGCGCGTCACGTTCTCTCAATGCAGTGATTGGACCAGCTCGACGGCGTGGCGCCTACGGCGTGTATCAGATTGAGACATCCGCGGACGATTTCTGAGACATCGGCCTGCGCACGGCGGCCTGTGTAATCGGCGCACCATCCACCCGCCGACTCGCAGGGAGCCGCCATGAAAGCCGTGCAGGTCATCGAGTACGACGAGCCGCCCGCGCTCGTGGACGTGCCCGATCCGCAGGTCACCGGTCCGCTCGATGTGATCGTGAAGATCGGGGGCGCCGGAGTGTGCCGGACCGATCTGCACATCCTCGAAGGACAGTGGAAGGACAAGAGCGGGGTCACCCTTCCGTACACGATCGGCCACGAGAACGCCGGCTGGGTCGCGGAGGTCGGACAGGCCGTCACCCACGTCAAGGTCGGTGACCCCGTCATCCTGCACCCGCTGGTGACCTGCGGCCTGTGCCGCGCCTGCCGGGCCGGGGACGACGTGCACTGCATGAACTCCGCCTTCCCCGGCATCGACACCCACGGGGGCTACGCCGAGTACCTGAAGACCAGCGCCCGCTCCGTCGTACCGCTCGCCCCGTCCCTGGAGCCGGCCTCGGTGGCGGCCCTGGCCGACGCCGGGCTGACGGCGTACCACGCCGTCGCCAAGGCGGCCCGGGTCCTGCGGCCCGGCGACCGGGCCGTGGTCATCGGCGCCGGCGGGCTCGGGCACATCGGCATTCAGGTGCTGCGGGCCCTCTCGCCGGTCGAGATGATCGTCATCGACCGCAGCCCGGAGGCCCTGGCCCTGGCCAAGGAACTGGGCGCCGACCACACGCTCATCGCGGACGGAAGCGAAGCCGACCGGGTACGGGAGCTCACCTCGGGGCACGGGGCGGAGGCCGTCCTGGACTTCGTCGGTGAGGGGGGTGCCGTCGAGACGGGCGTGGCCTGTCTGCGCCGTAACGGCAACTACTACGTCATCGGCTACGGCGGCCGGCTGCACGTGCCGACGATCGACGTCATCTCCACGGAGATCAACTTCATCGGCAACCTCGTGGGCTCCTACAACGACCTCTCCGAGCTGATGGTCCTCGCGGCCCAGGACAAGGTCACCCTGCACACCCAGCGCTACCCCCTGGCCTCCTTCCAGCAGGCCCTCGACGACCTGGACGCCGGGGCCGTACGCGGCCGGGCGATCTTGGTCCCCTGACACCGCAGGAGTCTCCATGACCAAGTCAAGCCTCATGCGCAGCAGACCGTCCACGGTTCTGACCGCCCTTGCCGTCGTCGCGGCCCTGACCGCCACGGCATGCACCGCCCAGAGCCAGGCACAGCACAAGCCCAAGGAGAAGCCCGGGCTCTTCAAGCCCGGCTCGCAGATCAGCTACCAGAAGTACGGCAAGGACTACCCGGCCACAAAGGTCAACGACGTCCCCGGACCCTGCAGCTACGACTCGATCAGCCGCAAGGACTACTCCGGCCAGACACTCAAGATCATCAGCCATGCCGTTCCCGTCATCGGCGAGCCGACCCAGCTGCACGCCAAGCAGTTCGAGGACATCACCGGCGGCAAGGTCGAGATCGTCAACGTCCCCTTCGGCGAGCTGTACCAGAAGATCCTCACGCCCCTTCAGGCCGGCCAGCCGGCGTACGACGTCATGTTCTACCCGTCCCTGTGGATCGGCGACATGGCCCCGTATCTGGAACCGGTGCCGCAGGAGTACCTCGACACCCGCGGGATGAAGGACGTCACCAAGACCTACATGGACGTGGCGACCTGGAACGGGAAGGTCGTGCAGTACCCGGTGGACGGTGACCGGCACTACCTCAAGGTCCGCGCCGATGTGCTGAAGGACCCGAAGTGGAAGGCGGCGTACCAGCAGGCCACCGGCCAGGAGCTGCAAGTCCCCGAGACCTGGGCCGAGTACCAGCGGACAGCCGAGTTCTTCAGCGGCAAGGACCTCGACGACGACGGCAAGCGCAACTACGGCAGCGCCGAGGTGACCAAGCGTGACGACCTGACGTTCTCCGCGTTCATCAGCCGGGCGGCGCCGTACGTGAAGAACCCGGACGTCAAGGGCGGTGTCTTCTTCGACGTCGAGACCATGAAGCCGCTGATCAACACGCCCGGCTTCGTCCGCGCCCTGGACGACATGGTCAAGGCCAAGTCCACCTGGGCACCCGGCGGCGCCAACTTCGGCCTGGGAGACGAGATCTTCTCCTTCGGGGGCGGGCAGACGCTGATGTCGTACTCGTGGGACGACGCCTTCATCCAGGCCCAGCAGCCGGACAGCAGGATCCGCAACGACGTTCAGGCGGCACCGCTGCCGGGTTCCTCCGAGGTCTACAACCGCACCACGAAGTCGTGGGACAAGAAGGCCAACCAGGCGCCCTACTTCACCTGGGGATGGACCTCGGCGGTGGCCAAGGCCTCGACGCACCACCAGATGGCCTTCGACTACCTGTGCTTCTTCAGCAACGAGGCCAACACCGCCCTCGACCTGACCATCGGCCGATTCGGCGTCAACCCCTACCGCTACTCCCACTTCGACCCGGCGTTCTGGCAGGAGCAGGGCTGGGACAAGGAGGTCGCCGAGTCGTACGTACTGACACTGTCCGGCATGGAGAAGAGCGGCAACCGCGTCTTCGACCTGCGCGTTCCCGGTGTCAACCAGTACATGTCCGCGCTGGCCAACGGCATCGCGTCGGCCGTGGCCGGTCAGGACTCGCCGCAGGAGGCGCTGGACGGCGTGGCCCGGGAATGGTCCAAGATCACCGACCAGATCGGCAAGGACAAGGTGCAGAGCGCCTATCGCGATGTGGTCGCGCTTGAGGACAACTCCTGATCCGACCGCAGGACGCCCCGGGTGGCCGGACCGGACCGGCCGGCCGCCCGGGGGCTCCCGCCCCCTTCCGCAAGGAGAACCATGGACGGCCTGCGCCGGCACAAGAGCATGTTCCTGCTGCCGGGACTGCTCACCCTCTTCCTGATCATCATTTTCCCGCTGCTGTTCACCATCCGCGTCAGCTTCTCCGGCTGGAACGTCAGCAACCCCTACATGGACTTCATCGCAGGGGCCAACTACACCGCCGTACTGCACGACAGCCGCTTCTGGGCGTCCATCACCCGGCTGATCCTGCTGGCGGGCGGCACGGTGCTGATCCAGTACGTCATCGGGTTCGGCATGGCCCTGCTGGTCTGGCGCGACGTACGCGGCCGCAGATTCTGGCGGGTGCTGTTCCTCGTCCCCATGATGACCACGCCCGTGGTGATGGCCGCCATCTGGCAGACGATCTTCCATGAGTCGCTGGGCCCGGCGAACGATCTGCTGGAGTTGCTGGGCCTGACCCGGATTCCCTGGCTCACCGAGTCCGGTCCGGCGCTGGTCGCGCTGATGACCGTCGAGGTCTGGCAGTGGACGCCCTTCATGTTCCTGCTGCTGCTCGCCGGCCTGCTGAGCCTGCCGAAGGAACCGTTCATGGCCGCCGCGATCGACGGCGCCGGCACCTGGCGCACCTTCTGGAAGGTGACCTTCCCGCTGATGGCGCCGGTGTCGGTCGCGGCGGTCGTGATCCGGCTGATCGAGGCGTCCAAGCTCTCCGACAGCGTCTACGTACTCACCTCCGGCGGGCCGGGCTCCTCCACGGAGACCCCGGGCTACTACCTCTACATCCAGGGGCTGAGGGACCAGCAGACCGGGTACAGCGGCGCGATGTCCCTGCTCTACCTGGTGCTGATGAGCGTCACGCTCACGGTCGTCGCCGCCCTGCTCACCCGGGCGTTCAAGCTGAAGGGGGACTCATGAGGTCACGCCTTTATCCCATGTTCAAGTACACCGTGATCGCCCTGTGGGCCTGCTTCGTCGCGGGACCGTTCTTCTGGGCGATGACGACCAGCTTCAAGAACGCCAACGCGGTCCAGGGCGGCCCCACTTACCTACCCTGGGCGCAGTACGAGCCCACCCTCACCGGCTGGCGCAACATCTTCGGCGGCGCCGGCGGCGTCGATGTGATCGATCCCTTCCTCAACAGCGCGATCGTCACCCTCGCCGCGTCCGCCATCAGCCTGGCCCTGGGCTCCCTGGCCGCCTACGCACTGTCCCGCTACCGGTTCCGGCTGGGATTCATCAAGAACGGAGACATCGTCTTCTTCTTCGTCTCCCAACGCATCATGCCGCCGGTCGTGCTGGTGATCCCCTTCTTCTACCTCCTGCAGTGGGGCGGCCTCCTGGACACCATCCCCGGCCTGGTCATCGTGACGATCGCCCTGCTGCTGCCCATCGCGGTCTGGGTGATGGTGGACTTCTTCAACGGCATCCCGCGGGAGATCGACGAGATGGCGATGCTGGACGGCTGCGGCCCGTTCCAGACCTTCGTACGGGCCATCCTGCCGAACTCCCTGCCCGGCCTGACCGTGGCGGCGATGTTCTGCGCGGTGTTCGGCTGGAACGACTTCTTCTTCGCCTTCCGGCTGACCTTCACCGAGGTCCAGACGCTGCCGCAGGCGGTCGTCGCCCTCAACTCCTCCATTCCGCCCTGGTGGACGCTGTCCGCCGCCGCGCTCTTCGGCGTGACACCGCTGATCCTGCTCGCGATCTGGGTGGAGCGCTATCTGTCCAAGGGGAACCTGTCGGGAGCGGTCCGATGAACCTGAACGCCACTGATCTGAGCCTGACCGTCGACGGCGTCGACCACCTCAAGAACGTGACCGCGACCTTCCAGCCGGGACGACTGCACACCGTCATCGGCCGGACGATGGCCGGGAAGACAACACTGCTGCGGGTCCTGGCCGGCCTGCAGAAGGTGGATTCCGGCTCGCTCACCCGGGCGGAAGCGGACTTCCTGAAGACGCCGGTATGGCGGCGCGACACCGCCATGGTCTACCAGCAGTTCATCAACTACCCGCATCTCAACGTGTTCCACAACGTGGCCTTCCCCCTGAAGCGGGCCGGGCTGCCACGGGACGAGATCCAGCGACGGGTCCGGCAGAGCCTGGCGCGCGTGGGGCTTGCGGACTTCGAGAAGCGCAAGCCGTCCCAGCTCTCCGGCGGCCAGCAGCAACGCGTCGCGATGGCCCGGGCCTTGGCGCGCGGTGCCGGAGTCCTCCTGCTCGACGAGCCGCTGGCGAACCTGGACTACAAGTTGCGCGAACAACTGCGCGACGAGTTCAAGACCCTCTTCTCGGACCAGGGGGACACGATCGTCATCTACACGACCACCGAACCCGCCGAGGCGATGATGCTCGGCGATGTGGTGCTGGTCATGCACGAGGGGCAAATCCTCCAGACCGGCACCCCGCAGGAGGTCTACGAACGCCCCGCGACCACCACGGTGGCGTCCATCATCAACGACCCGCCCATGAACATCTTCCCGGGCCGGATCGAGGGCGGCCAGGTCACAGCCGCCGGCTTCCAGACCACGCACGACTCCGCGCACCTGGCCGATCTGCCCGACGGCACCTACCGGTTCGGCCTGCGCGCCACGGACGTCGGCCTGGCCTCCAGCGGCGTCGAGGGCGAGGTCACCTTCGTGGAGATCTCCGGTTCCGAGACCTTCGTCCATGTGGTCGTCGGCGAGAGCCCCTTCGTCGTCCAGGTCGAGGGCATCCACGACGTCACCCTCGGCGACCTGGTCAAACTGCGGCTCCGGCCCGACCGGCTGTTCGCCTTCGACGAGAGCGGGGCGCTCGTGCGGACACCTTCATACGATCTCGCTTCAGTGGAAGGCCGTTGACATGGCTCAGTTGGACATCGTCGACGTCGGGCACGCGTACGCGCCGGGTGTCGCGGAGGAGCGGTGGGCTCTCAAGCCGCTGAAACTGACCTTCGAGTCCGGAAAGACCTATGCGCTGGTCGGACCCTCGGGCTGCGGCAAGACAACGCTGCTGAACATCCTGTCCGGCCTGGTCAGACCCTCCCGGGGACAGGTGCTGTTCGACGGAGTCGACGTCACCGCCCTGCCCACCAAGGCCCGCAACATCGCCCAGGTCTTCCAGTTCCCGGTCATCTACAAGTCGATGACGGTCTACGACAACCTCGCCTTTCCGCTGCAGTGCAGGCGCTGGGAAAGAGCGAGGATCGACGCCAAGGTCCACCAGGTCGCCGAGGCCCTGGACCTGCACGACCGGCTGGGGCAGCCCGCCCGCGGACTCACCGCCGACGACAAGCAACTGATCTCACTCGGCCGCGGCCTGGTCCGGGACGACGTCGCGGCCATCCTGATGGACGAGCCGCTCACCGTCATCGACCCACAGCTCAAGCAGATGCTGCGGCGCAAGATCTGTGAGATCACCGAGCAGTTCAGGCCCACCGTGATCTACGTGACGCACGACCAGTACGAGGCGATGAGCTTCGCCCAGGAAGTACTGGTGATGAAGGACGGCCGCGCCGTGCAGCAAGGCACCCCGGAGCAGCTCTTCGAGGCGCCCTCGTCCACCTACGTCGGCTACTTCATCGGCTCGCCGGCGATGAACTTCCTGACCGTGGACCGGAACGACGGGCACTTCGCGCTCGGTGGCCGGACGCTGTCCGTCGCCTGGGACATCCCGCACACCACGACCGAGGTCCAGGTGGGCGTCCGGCCCGAGTACGTCAAGGCCGTCACGGAACCAGGCCCCAACACCTTCCCCGGCACTCTGCGGGGCGTCAGCGACCACGGCGCGCAGCGCGTACTGGAGGTCGAGGTGGCCGGACAGCTCCTGAGGGCCAAGACGCCGCGGGAGGAGGGAGTCCCGGCGGGCGAGGAGGTCCTGATCCACCTGCCGCGCGCCAAGGTCCTTCCGTACGCGGACGGCCAGTTGGTGCTCCAGTCCTGACCATCCTCCGGGCATGCCGTGCCATCCGGTGGGGCCAACTGAGGCGCTCGGTCACGGAAGTGTGGGTGAGCGCCTCAGTTGGCCGGCGAGCGGGCCATATGGCCGATCAATAGGTAAGCGCGTCCTCAGCGGTGCCGAAGAAGCTGGTGACCTGGCCGTCGTTGACCGTGACGGGGCCACCGTTGATCGGCACTGTCGTGGGGCTCTCGGAAGCGGTGAGCGCGATCTCCACCTGGTCGGCGCTCTTGCCGCCCGCGGTATCGGCGCGCGAGAACAAGATCCCGGCGTAGGCGTTCTCACCGGCCTTCAGAATCCAGTCCTCACCCTCGGGTCCCATGTGCTCGGCGGCGCCGTCGAGTTCCGGAATCGTGATCACCAGCTCGCTCGCCGGCAGCAGACAGGGGTCACTTCCCTTGTTCACCGCGGTGAGCAAGGCATGGTTGACGGGCTTGGACGCGACGGTGACGGTGTAGCTCAAGTCGGTCGTCTCGCACATGCCCACGCCTCCGTCCTGACCGTCCTCGGCCCCGGGCTCGCCCGACGGCGCGGCGCTGTCACCGCTGTCCGAGGAGCCCCCGCCGGCGCTGCCGCCGTCACCCGGGCCGGCCGTCGAGGGCGCCTCGGAGCCCTCGTCCGTACCCGCAGCGGACGGATTGGCTGCCGCGCTCGGAGCGGCCGTGTCCTTCTCGGCGTCGCCGTTGCACGCGGTCAGTGCCAGGATGCCGAGCGAGAGAGCGGCCAGTGCGGCGGTGGTACGGCGTGAACGAGCTGCGTGAGCCATGAGAAGTCCCCCCGGGAATCGGAATGTCCCGGTGATCGTGCCTCATCAGGGCGATGATTCCGCCAGCTCACACCGAGCGGGAGCCGTTCGCGAACACGTTTGTGACACTGCGACAGCGACCAGCGAGCGCGGCGTGCGCGCGGTGACTTTCGGAAACAGGACGGGTCTATGGATACGACGGTCGCCGGGGCCCAGAGAAGAACCCCCGTCCGTACCCACACCGATCAACTCTCAAGGAGAACGACATGACCGCTACCTACACCTTCGACCTCTTCTCCAGCCTCGACGGCTATGGCGCCGTCGGCGGCAACTGGACCGGCTACTGGGGTAAGCAAGGCCCGGAGTTGCTCGACCACCGCCTTTCCTTGTACGCCGAGGAGCAGCGGATGGTGTTCGGGGCCAACACGTATCGGGCGTTCGCGCGCATGCTGGCCGCGAGTACCGAGGAGTCCGAGGTGCGTGACCCGTGGGTCACCCGGATGAGGAATCTGCCGACAACGGTGGTGTCGACGACGCTGGAAGGCCCCCTCGACTGGCCGGACGCGACCGTCGTGAGCGGTGACGCCGTCGATGTCGTCGCCCGGCTCAAGGAGGAGTCCGAGGTGCCGTTGCGCTCGCACGGCAGCCTGTCGATGAACCGGGCACTGATGGCCGCCGGCCTGGTCGACCGCCTGCATGTGACGCTCTTTCCTGTCATCACCGGTCAGACCGGCCTGGACCCGATCTTCCAGGATGCGGCCGACTTCGACCTGGAACTGGTCGAGAACCGGACGCTCGACGGTCACATCCAAGAGCTCATCTACCGACCCACGCTCCATTGACATCGAGGCGGCAGCACAGATCGATGAGCGGGCCAAGGCCGTACTCGAACGAGCCGCCTGACGACGGCACCGCGGTGGCGAGGACAAGCGCTACGCGTCTCCGTGAGCTTCCTGAGCCGCACGCTCCAGCCGGCTTCGGTAGTTGTCCCACCACGCCGAGTCGCCTGCCGCCATGCTGTCGTTGCCCTGGTTCATCCCGACGGCACCGTCGATGAGTTCCCGGACGATATCGGCGTGCCCCGCGTGCCGATGAGTATCAGCGATCACGCGCACTACGGCGTGATGCAATGTCACCTCGTCCCTGCCGTTGGGCCACCACGGCACCCTGCCGATCGTGTCCAGCGCCAGCGCGTCGATCGTCGCGTCCGCGTGCGCCCACGCCCGGCGGTAAAGCTCCACGATGTACTCGCGTGACTCGTCCGCGGTGGCCCACATGTCCGCGTTCGGCTCAGCCCCGTCTTCGAGCCAGGGCAGCGCCTCGCCGGACGGCCGCCCGAAGGTGTCGCCGAGGTAGCCCAGTTCCACGCTGGCGACATGTTTCACCAGGCCCAGAAGATTGGTCCCGGTCGGTGTCAGCGGGCGGCGGATGTCGTACTCCGAGAGCCCTTCGAGCTTCCAGAGCAGGGCATCACGGGCGGACTGCAGGTAAAAGTGAAGGTCAGCCTTGGGATCCGATGCGGTCATACGGCCAGTCTGCCGCTCGCGCGATCTTTGTATCGGGTAAATGCGAACAGAGGGGCGCTGTGACCTGCTGGGTCTGGACTCCGGTGGGACGAGGTTGCGTGAGCACGGAGGACGGCCTGCCGCCGGGTACGTATCGAATGACTGTCAGAGCCGCGTAGTTGTGCCCTGATCAGCTGGGCTGTCTGCTCCGCGCGGGGCAGCGGCCCGTGGTGGATCGCCGGCGGCGGGGCGTTGCGGAGGCGTCCACCGAGCAGAACGGCTTGGCCGGGTGCGGAGGCCGTCGTGCTTCGGGGCCTCGACGGCTTCACGTATGTAGCGGCAGGGTGCTTGATTCAGCGGTGGACCGTTGCGGTGAGGCGTCGCAGGGCGGCCTGGGCCGGTGGGCCCCAGGTGGGCTTGCCTCCGGGGCGGCCGTGGACGCCGGCGTCTGCGATGTGCAGGCAGGCGAGGGCCCGCAGCACCGCCCAGCCGCGGGCGCGGCGCAGGGTCGCGGCGTCCGGGCTTGGCCGGTAGGCCTGGTGGAAGCGGTCGACGGCGCCGTCCGGCAGCAGGATCCAGGCGGCGGCGAGGTCGAAGGCCGGGTCTCCGGCAAAGAGGTCACCGAAGTCGATCACGCCGGAGAAAGTGCCGTTCGTGGTCAGGATGTTGGCCGGATGCAGGTCGCCGTGCAGCCACAGTCGTGGTCCTGCCCACTGTGGCGCGGCGGCGGCGTCTTCCCAGACCGCGCGGACGGCGTCCGGATCGCTGATCAGCCCCAGTTCGACGGCCGAGGCGAGCCCCCGGGCGAAGCCTTCGGCGGTGTCGGCCAGCGGGCCACCACGGTCTCGGCCCGCGGGTGCCCCGTCGGGGGCGGGTCGGTGAAGGGCCGTCAGGAAGTCGGCCAGGGTTACGGCCGCCTCCGCGGCGCGTGTCGCGGGGGCGCGGTCGGCGGGCTCGCCCGGTACCCAGGTGGTGACGAGCCAGGGCCGCGGAAACCGTTCGGAGGGCTCACCAAAACGCTGCGGAACGGGGATCTGCAGCGGAAGGTGCGGGGCGAGGCGGGGCAGCCAGGCGTGTTCCTTGCGCAGCAGCGCGTCCGCGGACTGCGTGGCCCAGGGCATCCGGACGGCGAGATCGTCGCCGAGCCGCCACACCTGGTTGTCCCAGCCGAGCGCTCCGAGCTTCAAGGGGCGGTCCGCCAGGTCGGGGTGCTGCTCGCGCAGCAGTTCCCGGATCAGGTCTTCGGTGATGGCCGTCTCGGTGGTTGTCATGGGGCGCAACGGTAGTGGGGTGGCGGACTGCCTGGATATCGGGCGCATCTGAGTCGAGGTCAGACGTCGGGCATACGTCGAACTTGCCCGGGTGTCTTCGCAGTGGCGTACGCCGACCGGCGAGGGTGCTGCCGTGTCCTCGCCGGTCGTGCGTCATGCTCCGTCGGCGGGCATCAGCTGAGGGTCCACTTCTGGTTGTTCTGGCCGTTGCACGTCCACAGGATCAGCTTGGTGCCATTGGTGGTGCCGTTGTTGTCGGCGTCGAGGCACTTGTTGCCATAGACGACGAGTTCGTCGCGCGAGGTGTGGGTGAGGGTCTGGTTGCGTCCGCCGGAGCAGTCCCAGATCTGTGCCTGGGTGGCGTTGACGTAGGTGTTCTTCTCGATGTCCACACAGCGGCCGGATGCGGAGCCGACGAGGGCGGTGCCGTTGGTGCCGGGGATGCCCTGGACGCGGAGGGCGTCGATGTCGGGGGCGGTGCTGCCGGAGACCGCGGCGAACTTGACGGTGTTCGCGCCCTTGGCCAGGTGCGCGAGCACGGACACGGTCCGGTAGGTGCTGGCCGAGCCGGTCGGCGGGAAGGAAACGACGTACTTGAACTGGCCGCTCACCTGGATGGTCGCCTTGCGGGCGGCGCTGCCGCCGTTGGCGTAGGTGATGTCCACGAGCTTCGTGCCCCCCCGCCGCACTGCTCGCCAAGTCCGACCTATCGGCCCGAAGGGCTGCGCAAGCCCGCCGTGCGAAACGTCGTGGGGATGCCAGGCACAAGGCATCCCCACACGACGCAGGCCGATCCCGCCCCACTCCCGGGCGATCACGCCCAGTCCCACCCGCGGCGTCCCCGGCTCCCGCCTGCTGTCCGCCGCACCGTCATGCACCGATCCCTTGCCGACGTGCCCGGCGCGCCTCTTCGACACCGCGGTCGGACGACACAGTGATGAGCCCGCGGCGCACCACCGCGCACCGCGAGCGCGGCAGGCCCGTACCCCGCCGCCGCGCTGTGGCTCAGGGAACGGTCAGCGACGCGCCTTGTCAGGGCCAGCCGACGTACCCCGGCCCCCGGACGGTTGGCGTCGGCGGGGCGGTGGCTGGTGTCTGGCCAAGCGCGGTCGGCGAGGCCGCAGCTTGCGGGAGTGCGGTAGGAACGCCAGAGGCCCTTCACTCCAAGCCCGGCGTGTGTCAGCCACGTCGGCGGGAGGATTTCCCTCCAGCCCGCTCTCCAAGGCTCCAGGCGTCACAGGCGACCCGGTGGGTGCGGGATCAGCGGGGCTTGTGGCGCATCTCCCGGGGGCTGACCCCGAAG
>NZ_JACMSF010000023.1 GCF_014257025.1 Streptomyces cupreus | reverse complement strand
GGCCGGACAGGCCCTAGCCCCGTCGTCGCAGAGCGATCTCCGTGAGTTCGTCGATGTCGAACTCGGAGCGGCCCGGGGAGCCGTAGCGGGTGATCTTGCCGCGGCTCACCCACTTGCGGATCGTCGCTTCGGACACGCCCGCGGCGAGCGCGGCCACCTTGGTGGGCACCAGCCGGTGGCGGGGCGGTTTCCTCATGCGCCGACGGCCTTCCGCTGTCGCTCCATGAGCGGTCGCAGGGTGATCCACTCGTGCATTTCCCAGGTGTGTCCCGCAGAACACCGGATGGTCGTGCTGCCTCCGGGCGAGGTGGTGATCCTTCCGGCGCAGTCGGCCACCACGCACTCCCGGGTGAGCACATGGGGTTCACCGGGTTCCGGGTCGATCGTGCGCAGCAACTCCCGCCGCAGGCCGTCGATCTCGTCCGCGAAATCGGTCGCCGGTGGCTGTTCGGTGAGCCACTTGAGGTGACGCAGCAGAAAACGTGTCAGGTCCGGGACCGAGCGGGTGGGGGCGGCTCCGTCGAGCTCGTCGGTGACGAACCTGGCCCATGACTCCAGAATGGCGAGGATGTTGTGCCGTGCGTCGAGCGCGGACATGTTCAGTCGGTCCCTGCGCCGGCTGCCCGAGACCCGGGTGTGGTGCGGCTGCCGGGACGTGGGTAACACATGATGCAGGCTCTCCTGGTAGAGCCCGGGCAGCGCGCGCAGATCGCCTTCCAACTGTCGGATGCGCGAGGCACAGAGACCGGATTCGATCGCCTCGCCGGGTTCCTGAAGAGAATTTTTGGGGCAGGCGTGAGAATCCATTCGATTCCTTTCGGAGGCGGCTCGCCCGGCGACCGTCATCGATGAAGTGAAACTGCCCAAGTGGATTGCACAGCCGTGGGCGAGGCGATGGCTCGTGGGAAGAGCGGAAGGTCGCGGCAACAGATCTCGAATTCGGCCCCGGGCGCACTGGGAGATTTCCACGGGTCAGTTCAGGGTGTCAACGTTCTGTATTCGCGGTCGATCGGCGCTAAAGGGGAACTCCAGATTCACTCTGTCCGGCCCAGCTCACCAGCCCCTTCATCTGAACCCCGAGGAGATACCTGTGACTTCGGACGTCAGCACCGACACCGGCCGGGAGGCTGTCGGCCTGCGCACCGACCTGCTCCGTCGCGTCGAGGACAGACTGCGCTCCCTCCTCGCGGCCGAACGCGACCTGTGGAGTGGGGTGCACGAAGGGGCGGTCGTCCCCATCGACGCGCTGGCCGAGCTGATCGCGTCGGGCGGCAAGCGCATCCGGCCCGCCTTCTGCGTCACCGGTTATCTCGCCGCCGGCGGTGACCCGGACGATCCCGGGATCGTGTCGGCCGGGGCGGCCCTGGAGATGCTGCATCTGTCCGCCCTCGTCCACGACGACGTCCTGGACGACTCCGGCACGCGGCGCGGAGTGCCGACCGTCCACACCAAGTACACGCAGTTGCACGGCAGCCGCGGATGGCAGGGGGAGTCACGTCGGTACGGCGAGGGCGTGGCCCTGCTCGTCGGCGACCTGGCGCTCGTCTACTCCGGTGAGCTGATGGCCGAGGCGCCGAGGTCGGTGGTCCCGGAGTGGAACCGGCTGCGCTCCGAGGTGATGATCGGCCAGTACATGGACGTCCACGCGGCCGCGGAGTTCTCCGTCGACCCCCGCACCTCCCGACTGATCGCCAGGATCAAGTCCGGCCGGTACACCATCCACCGGCCCCTCGTCGTGGGCGCGAGCGCGGCGGGCCGGGGCGATCTCGCGCCCGCCTTCGAGGAGTACGGCGAGGCCGTGGGCGAGGCGTTTCAGCTCCGGGACGACCTGCTGGACGCCTTCGGTGACTCCGCGGACACCGGCAAGCCCACCGGCCTCGACTTCACCCAGCACAAGATGACACCGCTGCTCGGCTGGGCGATGCAACGCGACGAGCACATCCAGGCCCTGATCACCGAGCCGGGCCACACCCCCGACGAGGTGCGCCGCCGCCTCCTGGAAACCGGAGTTCCCGACGATGTCGAACGACACATCGGGGGCCTCGTCGAGCGGGGTTGCAAGGCCATCGCCGACGCCCCCGTCGACGAGGTCTGGCGCACGGAACTGGCCGACATGGCCAGGCGCGTCGCCTACCGCACATCCTGAGCCGCCCCCTCCTCAGACCACCAAGCGCCGCTGCCTACCCGGGCAGCGGCGCTTTTCTGCGTCGGGGGCACAAGGCGCCGCGCAGGCGCCCGATCAGCGCCGATGGCTGAAGCTCCGTGCCGGGCGATACGGTGGCCCCCACTAGCGGTTGGTGGGGACGAAGGGACATGGCACGTGGCCTTGAGGGCGCTTCGGTCGGCATTGGAAGCCCTGTACGTCAGACGTCTGGCGCGCAAGCTGGAAGGCAAGCCGCGTCCACGGCACGTCGCCATCATGCTGGACGGCAACCGCCGGTGGGCGCGCGGAGCCGGGCACGACGACGTCCGTGAGGGCTACCGCGTGGGCGGTGCGAAGGTCGGCGACTTCCTGCGCTGGTGCGACGCCGCCGACATCGAGCACGTCACGCTGTGGATGCTGTCCGACGACAATCTCCACCGGCCCCCGGCCGAGCTCGGGCCGCTGCTCGAAATCATCGAGGAGACCGTGGCGAGCATCTGCGCGGCCGACGAGGACTGGCGGATCGAGGTCATCGGCGCGCTGGACCTGCTGCCCGGGGAGACCGCGCGGTCCCTGAAGGGCGCCGTCGCGGGCACCACCGGCCGCAGCGGCCTCAAGGTCGACGTGGCGGTCGGCTACGGCGGCCGCCGCGAGATCATCGACGCGGTCAGGTCCGCCTTCGACAAGCACATCTCCGCCGGCGGCGATCCGCGCGAACTGGCCGAGAACTTCGACCTCCAGCACATCTCCGACAATCTCTACTCCCCGGCGGGCCCCGACACCGACTTCATCATCCGCACCTCGGGCGAGCAGCGGCTGTCCGGCTTCCTGCTCTGGCAGTCCGCCTACGCGGAGGTGCACTTCGTCGAGGTCCTGTGGCCGGCCTTCCGCGAGATAGACCTGCTGCGCGCACTGCGCTCGTACGCCGTCCGGGACCGGCGTTACGGCAGGTGAAACAGGGTACGGCCGCGCCACAGCACCGCTCTACCGGCGCTCCAGAATCGCTCCCGATACTCGGTAGCAGCACTGGAGGGGGCCTCGCCCCACAGGTCGATCCGAAGGGATTGCTGTGTCCAACCCTGAAGCGGTACTGGCCCGGATGCGCGAGTACATGGTGGGACCCACCCGGTTCATGACCCTGTACGCCTGCTTCGAACTCGGCATCGTCGACGCCCTGCGCAAGGAGGGCGGCCTGACCGCCGCGGAACTCGGCGCGGCCGTGGGTGCGAAGCCCGACGCCGTGGAGCAACTGCTGTATCTGCCGCTGAAGGAGGGCTTCGTCGCCCGGGACGAGGCCACCGGCGGCTACACCCTCGCCGCGCTCGCGGACGTCGCCGAGACGGACCTCCAGCGCGTCCTGACCTTCATGGGCATGATCAAGACGGGCATGCTGCGGCAGTTGTACTACCTGCCCGACAGCGTGTCGACCGGCAGTGTGGTCGGGCTCAAGGAGTTCTACGGCTTCGAGGGCACGATGTTCGAGGCGGCGGCCGTGGTCCCGGAGGTGCGCTCCGCGTGGGGGCCGCTGGCCCAGAACGAGACCGCCAGTGTCTATCCCTGGTTCTTCCGCAGCTTCGACGTCCCGGACGGGGCGCGGGTGCTCGATGTACGTGGCGGCAACGGGCTCGGAGCCATCATGACCTGCCGGTTGAAGGGATCCCCCGGTCTGCGGGTGACCACCTTCGAACAGCCCGCCCTGGAGGCCGAGTGCCTGCGGAACTTCGAGGCGCACGGGGTGGCCGAGCAGTGCTCGTTCGTGGGCGGTGACGTCCTTCAGTCGCTCCCGGGCGGGTTCGACGTGGTGCTGCTCAAGCACTTCGTGGACATGTACGACAAGGACGACGTCCTCACCATCCTCAAGAACGCCCACCAGGCGCTGGAGCCCGGTGGGCAGATCGTCGTCCTCGCGCCCGTGTATCCCGAGGACATCACGGACCCCGACGACCTCCAGGCCGACTTCTTCCCGGCCTACATCCTCGGTTGTGTGGTGGGCCGCGGCGGTCTCCAGAAGCTCTCCACGTACCGCGGTTGGCTGCAGGAGTGCGGGTTCGAGGTCACGAAGGTGACCGCCAAGGACCCCGCCGACATTCCGGCGGACGCCATCATCAACCGCGTGGTCATCTGCGCGACGAAGCGGGGCTGAGCGGTTCGAGGACGTTCCGCGGCCGGCGCTTGGGGCCCGGCCGCGGCGGCGTCGCCGTATCGCGTCCTCGGGCCTCAGGCCGTGTAGAGGTCGAACGTGGAGCTGCGTCGCGGTCCGGCGACGACGTCCAGTTGGGGGTCGACGACCAGCATCGCCTGGTGCAGCCGCTGCACCCGCGGTGACGGTTCCACGCCCAGTCCTTCGATCAGCCGGATGCGTAACCTGCGGTAGACCTCCAGGGCCGACGCCTGCCGACCCGAGCGGTACAGCGCCACCATGGCCTGCGAGTGCAGGCCCTCGTGTTGTGGGTAGCGGGCCGTCAACTCCGTGAGTTCCGGGATGAGTTCGGTGTGCCGGCCGAGCCGCAGATCGGCGTCGATGCGCCGCTCGACGGTGCCGAGGCGGCTCTCCTCCAGGCGCATGACCTCTATCTTGAGGACCGGACCCACCCGCACGTCGACCAGCGCCGGTCCCCGCCAGAGCATGAGTGCCTGCCGGAAACGGTCGGCCGCCACGGTGTCGCTGCCGGCTTCGAAGGCCGACCGGCCCTCCGCGACCATGCGTTCGTAGGCGTGCACGTCGACGCTGTCGGAGGGGATCGCCAGCACATAGCCGCCGTGCCGGGTGGCGAGCACCTCCTTGGCGGGCGTGTCGGGTCCCATGGCGCTGCCCAGGCGTCGACGCAGCTGAAGGATGTACGTCTGTAAGGTCGCCAGCGCGCTCTGTGGTGGCTTGGTTCCCCAGAGTTCCTCCATGAGCGTGGAGACGGGCACCACGCGTCCCGGGTACAGGGCGAGCAGGGACAGCATCTGCCGTGGTTTGCCGGCCGTGGGGACGATCGACCTCCCGTTGACCTCGGCGCACAACGTGCCCAGGACCTGAATCTTCATATTCTCCCCCGTACGTGGTCGAGTGCTTCTCAGCGGTTCGTTCCGTGCCGCGCGGACGGTGGCCGGAAGTGCGCCGAACCCCGCTGCTCGGCCGGAACGCGAGGCTCCTTCGACCCCGGCCCGGTGGGATGCCGACGCACGGGCGCGTGCGTCGTGGGGGAGGGCAACCCCGGGCAGGGGAGTGGTCGCTCGGCAACGGTCGACGGGGCATCGCCCACGATGTGTCTGTGTCTTGGCCTGATCATTCCGGTGGTTACGCCGACCAGTGTTGTCCATGCGGCTTGGGCTGGACTGTTGACCGGCTTGGCGCTGACTTGGCGTCGGCCGTGCGCGGACGGGTGCGCGGGACCGACTCATGACCGTTCGGACGAGCAGCGCGTGCGGCCGACGAGGCACTTTCCCGATGATCCGTCGTTTCGGCGCGCAAGCGGGCGCATCTCGGGCCCGCGCGGGCCGCGCGCAGCCGCCAAGCCGGCCTCAAGCCGTGGTGGATTCGCGCTCAAGCTCCCCGGACCACACGCGAAGGGCGGAGGCAGGCCGAATCATGTCGACTTTCGCGGCTGTACGGCCGCGGCACGGATCCGGCGCAGGACATGGGCCCGGCGCAGGCGCCCGATGCGCTGGTAGAGCACCTCGGCGGTCAGGGCGTGGGTGAAGGAGTACCAGCCCAGTCGTTGGGGGTCCTCGTGGATCAGACCCGCCGCCACGATGGAGTCGACGGCCCTCAGCGCCTCCTCGATCTCGATCGAGGAGGCCTCGGCGACGACGTCCACGGCGAAGCCGCGGCCGGCGACGGAGGCGACGGACAGCAACTCGACGGCGGTTGCGCCCAGTTGTGCGATGCGGCCCAGTACCACCTCGCGGACGGGCGCCGGCACCGATGCGGTGCGGCCCCGGCCCTCTTCGCTGTCGATGACCTTGATCAGTTCGCGCAGGTAGAACGGATTGCCCCCGGTGCGCTGCCGCAGTTCCTCGGCGTTGGCCCCGCTCACCTCTCGATGGAGCATCGCGTTCGCCAAGGCCCGGGTCTCGAAGGCGGTCAAGCCGCTGAGCTCCACCTGCGTCATTTCCGCGCGGGCCAGCGCGGCCGATGTCCCGGCCATGGTCGCCGCCTCGTCGGAACGGTAGGCCACCGCCACCAGCAGGCGGCTCGTCCGCACCGACTCGGCCAGGTGAGCGAGCAGTCGCAATGAGGCCGGGTCCGCCTGGTGCAGGTGGTCGAGCACGATCACCAGCGGTCGGGCATGGGAGGCGCGGGTCAGGTAGTGCACGATCGCCTCGAACTGCCGCAGGGTGGCCGCGTCCGCGTCGGCGCCGTCCAGTGGATGCCGAGTTGCCCCGTTGAGCACCTCGGCCACGGGGCCCGGAACCGGGCGTCGCGGAAGATGTGTGCCCGCCGTGCCCAGCACCTGCTGCCAGGGCCACAAGGGTGGAGTGGGGACATGTCCGGGGCAGGCGCCCCACAACACCGGTGCAGTGGTGCCGAGTTCGGCGAAGCGTCGTAGCAACGTGGTCTTGCCGATGCCCTGTTCACCGGACACCGTCAGCACCTGCCCCCGCCCACGCGCCGCTTCGGCCGACACCGCGGCCAGGTGCCGGAGTGCTCTCTCGCGGCCGACGAAGATCTCCTCGTCCGTCTCCGGCACAGGCCGCGGCGGGGCGGGCAAGTGGACCTGTGGTGCGACCGCGGGCCTGCGCGGCGCTGCGGTGGCGGGGGCTGTCGGCGGCGGACGCCAGTCCAGTGCCGGGGCGTGGCTGAGGATCTCGCGTTCGAGGTGTTGCAGAGCCGGCCGGGGGTCGATGCCCAGTTCGTCGCCGAGCCGTCGCTGGTTGGTCCGCAGTACCGCCAGGGCGTCGGCCTGCCGTCCGGCCCGGTACAGCGCCAGGCTGAGGAGCTCGCAGCCGTATTCGCGCAGGGGATGGGCCTGCATGAAGGCCTCCAGCTCGGCGACCGCGACTCCGTGGGCCCCCACGGCCAGCAGGGCGGCACAGCGCCCTTCCACGGCGGACAACCGTAACTCCCCGAGTCGCGCGACCTCCGCCGCCACATGGACGGAATGGGACACCTCCGTATACGCCTCGCCCCGCCACAACGCCAACGCGGCCTCGAACTCGCTCAACGCCTCGTGCGGGTCACCCCGGTTCCAGGCCTGCCAGCCCGCCTTGGCGCGCCGCTCGAAGAGATGGACGTCCACATCGACGACATGGCCGTCCAGCAGATAGCCGCGGTCGTTGGTGTGCAGCACCCGCGTCGGGGTGCGCGGCGCGCGGTCCGGTTCCAGTGCCCTGCGGAGATTGGCGACGTAGGACTGCAACGAGGTCATGGCCGAAGGCGGCGGACTGTCTGCCCACAGAGCTTCCAGCATCACGTCCACCGGCACCGGCTGGCCGACTCTGCTGACGAGTAACGCGACCAACTTGCGCTGTTTGGGCGCCCCGAGGTCCACAGGCCGGCCGGCGACCATCGCTTCCAAGGGGCCCAGAGCTCGGAATTCAGCCAAGGGGGGTGCAATGCCAGGCATTTTGGTCGGTTGTGCTTCGGTCCATCGGATTAATTCCGACGGGGCGTCGAATGATGTCGCAAATAATTCCACGTCGGCCATGTCAAGCTTGAGTATGTTTATCGAATAGATCGATGTCAAGGCCGGGTTACGAAGTGGTGGTGGGCGTACACCCATTTCCGGAGCCGATAATCTCGCCGTGTGCCATCCGGTACCCGAGTTGAAAGCGGTGCTGGGCGCCGTACTGCTCGCGCAGGGACGCGATGTGTCCTTGCACGGACCGCAGGCTCATGCCGAGGCGGCGCGCGATCGCCTTGTCGGAACGGCCCTCCACCAGCAGCGCCTTGATGGCCCGACGCACATCGGGTACGACCTCGCGAGCCGCGTCGGCCGCCCGCACCGGACGGAACGGGAACCGCTCGGCCCGTACCCAGGCCTTCTCGAACACCCCCCTGAGAAACGCGATGACGGCGCCGTCCCGGATCAGCGCGGCGCTGTGGGAGTGTTCGCCGCCGGGGATGAAGGCGACTTCGCCGTCGATGAGGATCAACCGGTCGAAGAACTCCGGGAGCGTGCGCACCTCCACGTCGCCCTGTGCCATGACCTGCTGCACGTATTTCTTCGTGGGCTCGCAGAACCGGGCACTGTGCTGGAAGAGCGTCCGCAGTGCGACTCCGCGTGCCAGCGGGTCGCGGACCGCCGCATGGAGCCGGTCCAGCGCGGCTTCGGGGCCCGGTTCGTCCGGCTGGGCCGTGAGGATCTCGCGCTTCGCCCGCCGCAGCGCGTCGCCGATCGTGTCCTGGACCGTCTCCGGTTGGTCGATGTACCGGATGCGACCGGGGGCCTCGGCGCCCTCCACCAGCAGTAGGTGGCCCGCGGTCTCGGTGGCGTACCGTTCGAGGCTGCTGAGCGTGTCGGCGATCCGCAGCAGGGATTCCAGCGGTGACGTCATCCTTTCCCCCGTTTCTCGAAACCCCGGCAGTTGCCGTCCCACCAGATCCTTGGTGAACGCCCCCGTAGGCGCAACCGAGAACCCCGTCACCCCAGTGATCCTGGCCCGAAACTCTAGAACCCGGGCCGCGGCTCAGTAGCCTGGCTCCTTCGCCAACTTCTCGCGGTGCGCGGCGATCTCGGGCTGGTAGACCCGGGCGTCCCAGTCCTCCGGCGGCACCGGAACCAGGGCGATGGACACCACGCGCTCCTCGACCCCGAACGCCTCCTGCACGGCGGCCGTCACCTGCTCCACCAGGCGGAACCGCTGCTCGGCGGTGAGGGACTTCGGGAAGTGCTGAATGGTCACGTGGGGCATCTAGGGGTCCTTGTCCGTGGGGTTGCCGCTTGTGGTGTGGCGCGCTGGAGTGCCCTGACCAGCTCACCGACGCCGGGCTCGCGCAGCGCCCCGTAGTGGTCGGCCTCCAGCTGGACGACCGTGGGCGGGGCCGCCGTACGGCTCGATGAGCCTTCGATGAAGGAGGGTTCGTCGTCGCGGGCCCGGAACACCGTGACGGGTGCCGAGACTTGGCGTTCGGCGGGGTCCTGGGTGAAGCCGTACGTACGGCGGACCACTGCGACCACGCGGCGGATCAACCCGGGGTCCAGTTGCGGAAACCGTCGCTCGACGAATCGCGCGAAGCTCTCCGCGTCCACGGACTCGCGCCGGCACTCCTCGACGTCCGGGCCGTGGACCGTGCCGGCGAAGACGGAGAAGAGGATGGCAGTGAAGACGGGGTCGGCGAAGTCGGCCACCGGCGAGGGCCGCGAGGCGCGGGAGACCCGCGGCGATCCCGGTGCCAGCAGGCAGAGTTGCTCCACGCGCTCGCCCGACTGCTCCAGTTGCCACGCCGCCTCGAAGGCGACCCGTGCGCCGAAGGAGTAGCCCCACAGCGTGTAGGGGCCCTCGGGCTGGACGCGCCGCAGTGCCGCGACATCGACGGCGGCCATCTCCTCGATGGTCGGCAACGGCGTCTCGCCCTCGTTGACGCCGTGCGACTGGATGCCGTGGACCGGCCGCCCTCCGGGGGCGCGGGCCGCGAGCAGCCGCAGGTTCATCGTGACGCCGCCGAGCCCCGGCCAGCAGAACACCGGCGGCCCGCTGCCCTCGGACCGCAGCGGGGTGATGCGGGAGGCGGCGACCGAGGCCCCGGCGCTGACCGCCTCGGCCAGCTTCGCGACCGTGGTCGCCTCGAACAGCACCTGTAGCGGAAGGGCGCTGCCGAAAGCGTCGTTGATCCGCCTGACCAGGGCGACCGCGATGAGCGAGTTCCCGCCGAGCTCGAAGAAATCGTCGTGCACGGAGACGAAGTCCCGCTTCAGGGCCGTCTTCCACAGGTCGCCAAGGCGTGCCTCGACCCGGTTGCGCGGCTCCACCACCGGACGGGCACGGGCCACTACTTGATCGACGTACCCTTCGAGGGCCCTGGTGTCGAGCTTGCCGTTGGGGGTGTGCGGCAGTTTGGGCAGGACCAGGATCCGGCTGGGGAGCATGTACTCGGGCAGGGACGCGACCAGATCGTCCCTGATCAGCTCCTCAGGACCCTTCATATGCACCTGGTCCTCGTACATGCCCTCGTGGCGCAGCTGCTCCTCGCTGACTGTGCCGCCGACGCAGAAGTACGAAGGCCCTGTGGGTTGTTGGGCCTCCCGCAGGATCGCCGTCATGCGTCGAGCGGCGGGCAGGTCGTCTCCGGTGCGCGAGCTGTAACCCGCGGGCATGAAGCCCAGGCCTGCGGAGTTCATCATCAGGCGTTGCAGCTCGCGGCCCAGGTCCAGATAGCTCAGCCGCTCCCTGCCCTGCTCGGCGGCGCGACTGACGAGTGTGATGGCGAACTGGGAACGGTCGTAGGGCGCCTGGTTGATGGCGATCACATGCCGCTTGAGGACCAACTCGCTGCTGATCCGGTGCAGTTGACCGTCCCGGTACCGATACTGGCCGCTCGGCAGTCCGGCCTCGCTGCCCGGGTGGAACTGCACATAGATGTCGACGGAGCGCTGCGCGGGCCCCGGCGACCACGGCACCAGCTCGTAGGAGCCCAGGTAGTGGTCGTCCTCCGCGCAGCCCAGGAGCCGGGTCAGGCCGGTGTCGTACGCCGTCTCGGCGAGAGCGAGGCCATGGGCGGGGAGGACTTGGTCGAACAGGCCGGCCATATGCCCGGCCTCCATCTCCAGGACCTCCTGGATGTTCTTCTTGTACACCGGCTCGATCGCCGATCTACGGCCGATGAAGTGCATCCGGTGGCGGGCGTCAGCTGCCTCGACACGGCGGATCAGCACCAGCTCATGCTGGACCGGGTGGTAGTAGTAGTGGCCCGGCGCCACACCCTCGATCCCGGTCAGCTCCAGATACAGCTGTGCCGCGTACAGGGATCCGGGAGAGGCGTACGCGTACTTCGGCAGCAGCCGGTCCTCGCTGAGATGCTGACCGAAGTTGCGGAGTATCGCACCGAGTTCAGGCAGGGTCAGCTCTTCTGGGCGGCGCGACCCTGCTCCCTCTGTGCGCCGCCCGATCGCCGACAGTACGGCGGAGGCGTCCAGCGGGCCGCCCTCGTAGAAGCGGTAGGTCTTGCGGGCGAAGGCCCGGAGCCGTGCCTCGGAGGTGGCGGTGGCGCCGGGCAGGCGTAAGGAGCGGCGCCCGTGCAGATCGTCCCGCACACCCGGGTTGGACAGCTGGGTCTTGACCTGGAGCTTGGACGACTTGGACACATGGTGTTCGCCGAACTCGCCCTGGTCCATCAACGCCGCCTCACGGGGGCTGAGCTCGATGCACGCCACCAGGTGCCGGGCTTCGGTGAGCGGATCGGTGCGCAGGAGGACGGCCGCGTTCCGCACCCAGTCGTGCGCCTCGATGGCCAGACGTATCTCGTCCGGCTCGATGCGGAAGCCGCGCAGCTTGACCTGGTTGTCGACGCGGCCCGCGAACTGGGCGGTGCCGTCGGGGTTCCAGTGGGCCAGATCGCCGGTGCGGTACAGCCTTTCGTGACCGTCGGTCGTCCTGAAGCGTTCCGCGGTGAGCTCCGGCCGGTGCAGATACCCGCGTGCCAACTGCACGCCACTGATGTGCAGTTCGCCCGTCTCGCCCGGCGCCACGGGACGGCCCTCGGCGTCCAGGATGTGATAGCGCAGACCGGTCACGGGCCTGCCGATCGGTAGGGTCTCGGGGCCCTCGTCGAGGGTAGTGGGGTCGACGATGTGGGCCGAGGTGTTGATGGTGCACTCGGTCGGGCCGTAGAGATTGACCAGCGTGGTGTCCGGCAGGACCCGGGTGAGTCTCCTCGCGAGCGCCCGGGACAGTGCCTCGCCGCCGCTGAAGAGGTGGGTGAGCCACGTACAGCGGTCGAGTTCGTCGGTGTCGACGAGGGCCTGAAGGAGCGTCGGCACACACTGCAGGGTCGTCACCGCATGGCGGGTGACGGCCTCGACGATGCGCAGCGGATCCCGGTGGATGCCGCCCGACCCGACCACGACCCGGCTTCCGCAGGCGGCGGCCAGGATCTCCCACTGTGCGGCGTCGAAACTGATCGGAGTCTTCTGGAGCACGGTCTTGTCGCCGTCGAGCGCGAAGGTGTCGGCCAGCCAGCGCATCTGGTGTGCGAGGGAGCGGTGCTCGATCGCCACGCCCTTGGGTTTCCCCGTGCTGCCCGAGGTGTAAATGATGTATGCCAGGTCCGCGGGGCACGGGCCGTCGGGCAGCTCGGCCGGATCCGCGCCGGAGCGGCGCTTCCTGAACTCCACGACGTCTTCGAGGGTGATGACGACGGCGTCGGCGGCGAGGAACTGCGCCAGTCGGCTCCGCAGGACGTCCTGGGTGAGCACGACGTCCATGCGGGCATCCCGCGCGATATGGCGAATGCGTTCCTCGGGATAGTCGGGAGAGAGCGGAAGGTAGGCCCCGCCGGACCGGAGCACGCCCCAGGCACCGATCACCAGATCCAGTGAGGGCTCGACGAAGAGTCCCACGCTGTCCTCCGCGCCGACGCCGAGATGGTGCAGATATCGCGCCACGTCATCGGCCTGGTCGGCCAGTTCGCGGAACGTGAGCGACTCGCCCTCATGGACCACGGCGATATCGCCGGGTCGGGCACGGGCCTGAGCGTTCAGCAGTTCAGGCAGGCATGGCCCGGCGGCGTCCTGACTCTTCATCAACGTACCCCCGTACTCGGACAGTTCTTCGACCTCCGGCAAGAACGTACGTATTTGCGCCAGGACCGGTGCCGCGAGCGACCCCCGCAGTCGATGCAGTGCGGCAACCCGAACCATGGGCCGCGTGGTCACGCGGACGCGGAGCGGCGGATTCTGGGCGAGCATGTGCTCGCCGAAGCGCGCAGGTGTGACCAGAGCCGACCCGGAGGGGCCCGTGACCGAACTGTCAACCGGCAGCGTCGTCAGCTCACTTGAGGAACTCGTGGGCAACACCCCGATGCTCCGGCTGAGACTCGCCGGGCTGCCCGAGGACGCGCATGTGCTGGCCAAGCTGGAGGCGGCGAATCCGCTGTCCAGCATCAAGGACCGGGCCGCCCTGTTCATGCTGCGCGCCGCCGAGGAGGCGGGAACCCTACGGCCCGGTGGGACGATCATCGAGTCCACCTCCGGCAACACCGGGATCGCCCTGGCCGCGCTGGCCGCCGCCCGCGGCTACGGCTGCCGGATCGTGCTCCCCGACAACGCCTCCCAGGAGCGCCTGCTGACCCTGCGCATGCTGGGCGCTGAGATCGAACTCACCGACCACACCCTCGGCTTCGCCGGCTGCGTGGAGCGCGCCGAGGAACTGCACGCCGAGACCCCCGGCTCCTGGTATGCGGCTCAGCACGTGAACGCCGACAACGTCCGGGCCCACTACGAGACGACGGGCCCGGAGATCTGGCGGGACAGCGGCGGCCGTATCGACTATCTGGTGTGCGGGGTCGGCACCGGCGGCACCCTGACCGGTGTCGCCCGCTGTCTGCGGGAGCACAACCCGCGGCTGAAGGTCGTGGCTGTCGAGCCCGCGGGCTCGCCCCTGCTGTCCGGCGGCGAGCCGGGACCGCACCGCATCCCCGGTCTGAACGGCGGATTCACCAGCCCGGTCACGGATGTCACCCTCATCGACGAGGTGATCGCGGTCGAGGACGAGGACGCCGCGGCCACAACCCGCGCCATCGCCTCGACCACCGGACTGCTGGTCGGCGTCTCCTCGGGAGCCGTCGCGTACGGCTGCCTGGAACTCGCACGCCGACACGACCTCTCCGGCGCCACGGTCATCACCGTCTTCCCGGACACCGGAGAGCGCTACCTCAGCTGGTGGCCCGAGGCTCAGGACGTGTCCGAGGCGTCGTGATCGGTGCGCGGCGACAGGGCACCTCACACTTCGCCGCGCTGTCTCGTCGAACTGACAGGCGCACCGATGCCCAGCCCGCACACAGGAACGGAGCACAACCGACCCATGACTCCCGAGCGTTGCCTGCTCCTCGTCGGCGCCACGGACGAAACAGTCGCCAAAGCCAAGGAGTTGGGCCTCGACGTCCTGCTGTTGCAGCACCCCACCAAGGTCAACACCGACCAACAGCGCCTCGCCGACCATGTGGAGGTCGTCGACTACACCCGCTGGGACCTGGTGGAGCCGATCGCCGAGCGGCTCCGGGACACGCCCGGCTTCGCCGCCGCCGTCTCGATCACCGAACCGGGCCTGGAGAACGCGGCCCGGATCAACGACCTGTTCGCCCTCGGCGGCACCGGCCACGAGGTGACCCGGCGCCTGCGCGACAAGGCCGTCATGCGCGAGCATCTCGCCGGGCTCGACCCCGACGACGTGCACGCCCGGCCCCTGCGCGAGCGCGCGGACCTGGACGCCTTCGGGGAGCGCCACGGCTACCCCTTCATCGTCAAGCCGACCGACGCCACCGCGAGTATCGGCGTCCACCGCCTCGACGGGCCCGCCGACGCCGACCGGGTCTGGGCCGAGGTGCGGCGGCTGGCGGGCACCAGGACGGACCGGGTCTCCACGCTGCTGCTGCTCCAGGACTTCCTGATGGAGGAGTACCTCGACGGCCCCGAGTACAGCGTGGAGTCCTTCAGTTCCGCCGGACGCCATGTGGTCATCGCCGTCACCGAGAAGTTCACCGACCCGGCGCACTTCGCCGAGCTGGGGCACGCGGTCCCGGCCCGCCTCGGCGCGGCGGTCGAGGAGCGGGTACGCGGGGCCGTCATCGCCTTCCTGGACCGGATCGGCATCAAGGACGGCGTCTGCCACACCGAGATCCGCATCGACGCCCATGGCCCCCGAGTCATCGAGAGCCACAACCGGATCGCCGGCGACGCCATTACTGACCTGGTGCACAGCGTCTACGGCATCGACACCGTCAAGCTCGCCCTGGGCGCGCCCTTCGGCCTCGCCGACGAACTGCCCGACCGGCCCGAGGCGCACGGCGGAGCCGCCGTTCGGTCGGTGGTGGGGCGGCCCGGCGACATCGTGGAGTCCGTGGACGGCGTGGCCGAGGCCGAGGCCCTCGACGAGGTGCTCGCGGTGCGTATCAGCGCCAAGCCGGGGGAGACGGTACGGCCCCTGCGGGACAACTGGGACCGCCTCGGCCTGGTCGCCGCCACCGGAGAGGACACCACCGCGGCGATCCGGCGCGGCGCCGAACTCATCGGCACCGTCGTGAAGGTACGGCTCAAGGACCCCGACGGCCGGCCCGGCCTGGCCGAAGCGGCCCCGGTGAGCGACCGGACGGTGATGTCGGCATGAGCGTCCTCGTCCTGCACCGCAACCCCTTCGCCGCCTTCCCCTACCGCCGGTGGCTGGACGGTGACGCCCCCGGACTCCACGACCGCACGCCGTACCCCGGCGACCTCGTCGTACTCGCCGCCCGGGACAAGATCGAGTCGGCCGGCGAGCAGCTCCCCGGCGACTCCGACCACGACTTCACCCACCTCGAACTCTTCGACACCCTCGATGACGAAGCCGTGCCCGCCCGCGCGCTCGCCCTCGCCGAGAAGCACCGCATCACCCATGTCATCGCCCACCACGAGGCGGACATCGCCCTGGCCGCCCGACTGCGCGAGCGCCTCGGCCTCGACGGGGCCTGGAGCGCGGACATCACGCCGTTCCGCGACAAGGCCCTGATGAAGAAGCTGGCTCGGCAGGGCGGCATCGCGGTCGCCCCGCACACCGTTTCGGGCAGTGCCCAGGAGGCCCGCGACTTCGCCGACCGGCACGGATTCCCCGTGGTGCTCAAGCAACGCGAGGGCTACAACTCCATCGGCCTGCGCATCATCGCCGACCGGGACGAGCTGGAAGCACGGCTCGCGGAGGCCTACCAGGACGGCCGGCGCGAGGACCTGCTGATCGAGGCGTACGTCCCCGGGCGGATGTGCCATGTCGACGGGCTGGTGGTGGACGGCCGTACGGTGGCCGCCTGGCCCTCCCAATACCAGTACGACCTGGCCTCGTTCGGCATCGACCCCGGTCCGCGCGTCGACCTCACCCTGGACGTGGACGACCCGCTCACCCCCCGGCTGCTCACGCTGATCGAACAGACCCTGGCGGCGCTGAAGCCCAAGGGTTCCCGGCTGCGCACCCACGCCTTCCACGCCGAGGTCTTCCACACGCCCGACGACCGTCTGGTGCTGTGCGAAATCGCGTGCCGGTCCGGCGGCGCCAAGATCCGGGAGGTCTTCGAGATCCTCTTCGGGATCCAGCTCGCCGTACAGGTGACCCGTGCGGAGGCGGGGCTCTCGCTGCCCGTGGTCGAGGGTGCCGTGGACGAGCGGGGCCTGTTGCGGCCGCGCTGTATGTCGGGGCAGGTGCTCACGATGAAGCGGCCCGGACTCGTGCGCTCGCTGCCCGCCGTCCCGGGCCAGGAGTGGGTGAAGGGCTTCTGGCTCTTCGCCGAGGAAGGACAGGTCATCGCCCCCGCCTCGGGCTCCGCCGACTTCCTCACCGCGACGGTGGGTTCGGCCCCGACCCGGGCCGAGTGCGAGCGCAGACTCCGCGCCCTCGGCGCCCGGATCATCGCGGAGACGAAGATCGTGCCTCTCGCCGGGAACGGGGAGGTGTGATGCGGCAGCAACTGTCGTCCGTCCGCTTCAAGTACATGGCGGGCATGGTCGTCGACGCGACCGGCAGCGGCATGTATCTGCCGCTGTCGCTGCTGTACTTCCACCACGTCACCGGTCTGCCGCTCACCGAGGTCGGCGCCATCGTGACGGCCGCCTCGGTGATCGGCCTGATCAGCAACCCGGTCGCCGGAGTGCTCATCGACCGGTTCAGCGCCCGTGCCGTGCTGGTGGGCGGATACGTGCTGCGCGCCTCGGCATTCTGTATCTATCCCTTTGTCGACAACAGCATGGCCATGTTCGCGGTCGTGCTGCCGGTCGCCCTCGGCGACACCTCCTATCCGCCGGCCATCCAGTCCTTCGTGGCGGAAATCGTGCAGGGCGCCGAGCGGGACAAGCTGCTCGCCCTGCAACGCAGTCTGCGCAACGCCGGAATGGGCGTGGGCGGCCTCCTCGCGGGCGCGGCCCTCGCGCTCGACGACTCCGGGTTCTACGTCGTCGTACTCGGCGCGGCCGCCGGCTATCTGGTCGCGGCCGGACTGCTCAGCACGATCCGCCCGGGAGCCTCGGCACCGCCGGTGGGCGGCCGGGTCTCTCGCAAGGGCGGCTACCGGATGGTGGCGCGCAACCGTCCCTTCCTGGGCCTGACGTTGCTGAACATCCCGACGGCCTTCGCCTACATGGTGCTGTCCGTGGCCCTGCCGGTGTACCTCACCCGTGAACTCGGCGCGCCCGTCTCGCTGGTGGGCATCATGTACGCGGTCAACACGGTCGGTATCGCGGTGCTTCAGATCCCGGTCACCCGGCTCCTGGTCAAGTACCGCAGAACGCGTGCGGTGGCGCTGGGCGCGGGCGTCTTCGCACTGTCCTTCGTCGCCTTCGCGGTGCTCGGCGGACTGTCGACCGGAGCGGCACTGATCGCCGGGGTGTTCGCGGCGACGGCCATGTTCACCGCGGGCGAGCTGCTGCACGGCGCCACGGCCTCCGCGCTGGTCGCCCAGGCCGCGCCGGAGGAGACCCGCGGCCGTCACCTCGCCGTCTACCAACTGTCCTGGGCGGTACCCATCGCGCTCGCGCCCACTGTGCTCACGGCCCTGCTCTCGCTGTCGGCCACCGGCATGTGGCTCCTCCTCGCGGCGGGCGTGGCCGGCTCCGCGCTGGGCGTGCTGCGCCTCGAACCCAGGCTGCCACCGGCCGCGGTCCATCCGGTGCCGCCCGAGGCCGCACCGGCCGTCTCCGAAACCAGCCCCACCGGAAAGGTTGCGTGACCCCCATGGGGATATCGAGTTGGCGTGTGCTCGGCGGAGAGGACCCGGAGTTCGCCCGGGAGGAGGTCGCCGGGCAGAGCGGTCTCGTCAGCCAACTGCGCCCGCTGATCGCCGAGTTGACCAAACCCGGCGACCTGGTCTTCGATCCCTTCGCCGGATGGGGCACCACTCTGGTGGCCTGCGCTGCCGAGGGACGGCTCGGGGTCGGCATCGAGATCAACCCGGCCCGCGTCGAGGAGGCACGGCAACGCGTCGGCCGCTACCCGGAACAGCGCATGCTCTTGGGCGACGCCCGCAAGCCCCCGCTCGAACCCGACAGCGTGGACCTGGTCCTCTGCGACCTTCCGTACTTCGGCACCGACCTCGACCTCGAAGCCCCCGACCCCGGCCAGATGTACGCACTGCGTGACTACGACGCCTACCTGACGGCACTCGACGAGGCCTTCTCCGCCGTCGCAGGGGTGATGCGGCCGGGAGCCTACGCCGTCATCGCCGTCCAGAACCGGCGGATCGCGGACCGGTTCGTCCCGCTGGCCTGGGATGCCGCACGCGTGCTCGGCCGCCATCTGACCCTCGGGGACGAGCGGGTCCACCTGTACGACTGGCCGGTCAAGGACGACGACGACCCGATGCGCACGAACCGCTCGCACGAGTATCTGCTGATGGCCCAGAAGTGCGGCGGCCCGGCTCGGTGAGCGTCAACTGTCCCGCCAGAGCCGGAGCTTGTCAGGATTGAGCACCGACCAGATCTGCTTGATCCGGTCGCCCGCGACATCGAACGCCAGCACCGACACCGGCACGCCGTCCACCTGGGCGACCAGACCGGGCTGACCGTTGACCGTGCTCTCCACGAGCATCAGATCCGGCACCACGTCCATCCGCCCGGCGAAGAATCGCGCGATCTCCTCGGCGCCCTCGATCGGCCGCAGCACGGCCTGCACCAGACCGCCGCCGTCGCCGGTCGCCGTGGCGTCGGGGGCGAGCAGCCCGATCAGGGCGTCGATGTCCTTGGCCTCCCATGCCGCCTTGAAGGCCCGCACGGTGTCGGCGCGCCGGGCCGCCGGAGCCGCCGAGGACTGCGAGGCGCGGATACGACGGCGGGCCGAGGAGGCCAACTGCCGGCACGCCGGCTCCGTACGGCCGACGATCGCGGCCACTTCGGCGAAGGTGTAGCGGAAGACGTCGTGCAGGATGAACGCGACGCGTTCGGCCGGGGTCATCAACTCCAGTACGACGAGAAAGGCCATGTTGATCGACTCGTCGAGGGTGACCCGGTCGGCCGGGTCGACTGCCGTGCCGCCGCCCCACCGCCCGCTGATCCAGTCGGTGTCCGCGGGCAGCGGCTCCGGCACCCACTCACCCACATAGCGCTCCCGCCTGGCCCGGGCCGAGCCGAGCAGATCGAGACAGATGCGGCTGGCTACGGTGGTCAGCCAGCCCCCGGGCGACTCGATCGCCTCCCGCTCCCGCTCGGACATGGCGTACCAGCGCGTGTACGTCTCCTGTACGACGTCCTCGGCCTCGGTCAGCGAGCCGAGCAGCCGGTACGTGAGATTGATCAGCTGGCGCCGCTCGCTCATGATCGCGCTCAGGCCCGGATCATCGGGCCGGCTGTGCTCGTACCCGGATGCGTTGGTCATGGTGTCGCCGACTCCCTCGGTCGCTTTGCCCCCGTTCAGTCCGACGAGTCACGGCGTCGAACTGTGAGGTGAGCGGTCGGCCTCACATTTCGCAGGGCTGCGTCGTCGTAACTGATGAACGGAAAACACTAGCCAGGTGACCAAGGAAGGCAACCGATGTCGGAATCCGTGAATGTCTCGATCATCTACTACAGCTCCACGGGCAACGTACACGCCCTGGCTCAGGCGGCGGTCGAGGGTGCGGAGAAGGCCGGGGCGCAGGTGCGACTGCGCAAGGTCGCGGAGACGACTCCGCAGGAGGTGATCAACCTCAGGCAGGAGTGGGTCCAGCACCTCCAGGACACCGCCGATGTCGCCGAGGCCAGCCACGACGACCTGGAGTGGGCCGACGTGGTCCTCTTCGGCACCCCCACCCGCTTCGGCAACCCGGCCAGCCAGCTCAGGGCGTTCATGGAGACGACCGGGCCCCTGTGGTTCCAGGGCAAGCTCGCGGGGAAGGTGTACTCGGCCTTCACCGCATCCAACACCGCCCACGGCGGCCAGGAATCCACCCTCCTCGCCCTGGGCAACACCTTCTACCACTGGGGCGGCATCATCGTGCCCCCCGGCTACACCGACCCGATCCAGTTCCAGTCGGGCAACCCCTACGGCACCTCCCACGTGGCGGGTGACGGCGCGCCCGGCGACGTCCAGTTGCAGGCGGCCCGCCACCAGGCCCGCCGTACCGTGGAGGTCGCGGCGGCGCTGAAGGCGGGGCGGGCGGCGGCCTGAACCTGGGCTGCGTCGTATGCGGCGGGCAGGCCCCTGGAGCCTGCCCGCCTCTGAGCCTTTACCCGCCGACGCGTTCGCGCCTGCGCCGACGATCTCGTACGCGAGATAACAGGCCACGCACCCCAGTTGACCGAGGCAATTGAGGCGCCCGATCCGGCCATTGGACCGGGCGTTGAATCCGACCCGGCACTCACCAGGCGATCTCCGGTCCCGGGCGTCCACGGACGCCTGGATTCCGCCGACCACCTGCTCCTTCCCGGCGCGCCGCCGTGATCGGAATTCGTGCTGCGGGCCTCGCCCGGTGCGAGCGGCGACGCCGGTGGCCGGATGGCGCGAATTTGGTGGCGCCCATGGTAGGAGCGCCGCTTCCGGGTTGACGCCCCAGTTGACGTGAACTTAGGGTCAAAAACTCGGAGCACTCCCGAAATCGAAGCCTTTACGGTGCTATTGCGCGCAGCGATATTTTCGAAGCGAAGGGGACGCGATGAAGAAAGTGCTCCTGGCGACGGCTCCGAAAGAAGCGCTGGTCGAGCCCGACGGCGTCGGCGGAAACTGGTACGACCGCACCGATACATATATGGCCTGGACCTGTGCGGTCGACCTGGACGACCGGTTATCCGTCACCTGTCCGCCGACAGGGCTCCGTTTCATCAAACACAATGTGCCGGACGTCGAGATTCTTGAATACCCGACCTGGCAGGAATACCTCGACGCGCTGCACGCCGAGGACTGGGACATGGTCGGCCTCAGCTTCTACACCTGGTCCACGCCGGTCGCGGTCGAGATGGCCAAGTGTGCCCGGGAGGCCGGGGTGCAGGAGATCTGGGCCGGGAACTACGGGGTGCTCTCGCCCGGCATCGAACGGTACTTCACCCGGCTGGTGAAGGGCGCCGGCGAGGCCCCGATCCACCAGTACGTCTACGACAAGCCGCTGCCGCGGGTGCGGCACCCCGCCATGCTGGGGGAGAGCGGCTTCCGCGGAATGAGTTCCCCCGTCGGATATCTGTACTCCAAGCGCGGCTGCAACATCGGCTGCACCTTTTGCTCCACCCCGATCTTCAATCCCAAAGAAGAAGCCATCTTCATGGAGGACACGTACGCGGCGCTCGACGCGTACCGGGATGCCAAGGTCGCTCACGTCATCATCTACGACGAGAGTTTCTTCCTCACCAACCAACTGGCCGAACAGGTCGTGGATGCCCTCGCCGAGCGCGAACTGCCCTGGATCTGTCTCACCCGCGCCGACCTCATCCGGGGACGCATCCCCGAACTCACCGACCGCTACATGGACGGCGCCATCGTCGGCATCGAGTCCTACCGGGACAAGAACGTCGCCGACGTGAAGAAGCGCGACGACGTCTACAACGTACGGCAGACCGTGCGCGAGCTCATCGACAACGGCCGTCGGGCCCTTGGCACCTTCATGGTGGGATTCGCCGAGGACACCATCGAGGACATGCAGTACGACATCGAGCAGCTCAGCCAAGAGGGGCTGTTCGCCTGCCAGTTGACACTGCTCACCCCCTTCCACGGCACCCGGCTCTACCGTCAGATGGAGCACCTGATCGACGAGCCGGACCTCAGCAAGCACGATCTGTACAACCTGGTGTGGAAGCACCCGAACATGAACCGCACGGAAGCACGCGAGCTGCTCGCCTGGGCGCAGCGCCGGGTCAACGACCCGGACCGGATCGCCTCCCGGCTGAAGCAGGAGATGAAGACGAAGGTCCGTGAGGAACTCGCGCGCCGGCATGCCGAGCGGCAGGTCAGCCCCTCGGGATCGCCGTCATGAGGGAACTGAACATCCTCTGCGTCCAACTCGGCTTCCACGAGGCCTATCCCGACGCCTCCACCCTGGCGACGACCTACAACGACGGCATCTACTACGTCGCGTCCTTCGTCCAGCAGGAGTTCCCGGACGCACGCGTCGAGATGTGCCAGATGTTCTGGGGGGAGAGGCCCGAGGACTTCCCACTCGCCGACTACGACTACATCCTCATCTCGGCGCTCGCCACCCACTTCTGGTCCAACATCGACGCACTGGAGCTGATCAAGCGGCACAAGCGCTCCGAATGCGTGGTCATCATGGGCGGGCCGCACGCCGCGTTCGCGCCCTACGAGGCCCTGCGCTACGCCGACTACGCGGTGATCGCCGAAGGAGAGATCCCGACCGTCCAGCTGATCAAGTCACTGGAGGCCGGCGAACCGGTCACCGGGGTCGACAACCTCGCCTACATCGGCGCGGAGGGCCAGTTGGTCCTCAGCCAGGTGGCCAGGTACGGCAACATCGCCAACGCCATCAACCCCAGGTTCCTGGCCCGAGCGCCCAAACTGCACTGGGCCACGGTCTCCATGTCCCGCGGCTGCCCCTTCGACTGCTCGTTCTGCTACGCGATCCGCCTGCTCGGCCGGAAGTTCCGCACCAAGACCGCGGAGGACGTCCGCAGCGAACTGGACGCCATCTACGAGCAGACCGGCTGCAACCGCTTCTACGTCACGGACCTCAACTTCACGACCCGCAAGAACTACTGCCGGGAGATAGCCGAGACCTTCCGGGACCGGAACTACAAGTTCATCGCCATGAGCCGGGTCAACCACGCCGACGACATGGACCTCGTCCTCGACCTCAAGCGCTCCGGGTTCGAGGAGTACTGCCTGGGCGTGGAGTCGGAGGACCCGGGCGTCCTCAAGGCGTTCAACAAGCGCGTCGACCCCTCGGAACAGACCCGCCGACTCCTGCGCTTCGCCGAGAACGACATCGCCATCCACTCGGCCATCATCTTCGGCCTCGACGTCCAGGACCGTCAGGCGATCGAGGCCACCGCCCAGTGGTGCGCCGAGGCCCGCATCATGCACCCGGTCTTCGTATGCCTGGCCGAATACCCCTTCCAGGACCTGCTGTACGGGGCCCGGCAGGACGTCGAGGACCACCGGATCATCATGGAGGTGCCGACCTACCAGCACTACTCCTTCGTCGGGATCTTCCCCCGCCAGATGCGCCCGAGCGAACTCCAGCGGGGCATCCTCGACAGCTACGACATCTTCTTCAAACGGGCCTTCGAGATCGAGCAACGCCCGCAACGGCGGGCGCGCTTGAAGTCCTACGCCCGCAGTGTCGACCGCGGGCGGGCCGGCATGGAGCAGCACATCCGCTTCCTGGAGGGCCTGGAGAAGCCGTACTACACCTCGTCCGGGACGCTGAAAGAGGATCGCTTGAAAGCCGACTTCGACTCACGCCACGGGGAGCTCCGCGACTGGCTGGCGAAGTCGTCCAAGCGCACCGACGTCGAGTTCGTGAAGCGATACGCGCGATGACAGAGACCGTCGTCCACACCCTGCTCGACAGCGCCCGGCGCACCCCTGACCGGCTCGCCTTCCGGGTGATCGAGAGAACCGAGGAGGAGTTCGCCCTGAGTTGCGCCGACGTGGCCCGCCTGCTCGGCGAGACCGCGGCCGGACTGAGCGCAGAAGGCCTGGACGAGGGCGACCGCATCATCCTCGTCCTGCCCACCTCCCGCGACTTCCTGGCCGTGTACCTCGGCTGCCTCCACGCCGGGGTCGTCCCGATCGTCACCGCGGAGCCGACGGGCGGCAGCAGCGAGCGCTACACGGAGAACCTGCGCAGACTCGCCGACCACGCGGGGGCCCGCCGGATCATCGCACCCGCGGACCTCGCACCGGCCCTCCCGATCCCGGTCACCACACCGGACGACCTACGCGGCGCGGCCCCCCGGCTCGACGCCCCGCGGGCCAGGCTGGAAGCACTGGCCCACCTCCAGGCCACCTCCGGCTCGACCGGCGTCCCCAAGCTCGCCATGGTCCGGCACGGCAACATCGTCGCCAACGTCCGCGCGATCGCCGAGGCGATCCGGGCCAGACCGGACGATTCACTGGTGAGCTGGCTCCCCTTGTTCCACGACATGGGCCTCATCGGGATCTCCTACGCCCTCCAGGCCCGTATCCCGATGGTCCTCGCGGACCCCGTCAACTTCCTGCGCAACCCCATGTCATGGCTGCGGTGGATCAGCCGCTACGGCGGAACCCTGTCGCCCGCGCCCAGCTCCGCGTTCCACATCTGCGCGCGGGTCGCGCGGCGCCGCCCGCAGAGCGATCTCGACCTGTCGAGCTGGCGGGTCGCCCTGTGCGGTGCGGAACCGGTGCACGAGAGCACCATGCGCGAGTTCCAGGACACGTTCGGCCCGTTCGGGCTGCCCGAGACGACACTGCTGCCCGTGTACGGGCTGGCGGAGTCGACGCTCGCGGTGACCATCTCCGACGTGGACCGGCCCTACGCGGTGGACCGGGTGGACGCCGAGGCGGTCGCGGCGAAGGGCCATGCCGAGCCCCGCCCGGCCGACGACCCGCGCAGCGTCGCCATGATGTGCGTCGGCCCGGAGCTGCCCGGGCACCGCCTGCGGATCGTCGACGAGGACGGCGAACCAGTGCCCGAGCGGGCGATCGGCGAGATCGAGGTGGCCGGACCCAGTGTGATCGACGGCTATCTGCCGGGACCGGAGCAGGAGACTAACGACGCGTTCAGGACGCCGGACGGCTATCTCCGTACCGGAGACCTCGGTTACCGGCTCGACGGCGAGGTCTATGTCACCGGCCGCCGAAAGGACATCGTGATCATCGCCGGCCGTAACTACGTCCCGGACCAGCTGGAGCGGTTCGTGGAAGCCGTCACCGAGTCCCCGCGCACCCCGGCCGTCGTGGCCGTCGGCGTCCCCGACCCGAGTCTGCCCACCGAACAGCTCCACCTGCTGCTCGACGAGCGGCTCGCCGAGGAGGGCGACCGAGGGGCCGTCACCGACCGGGTGACCCGCGCCCTCGCCGAGGCGTTCGGGATCGTGGGTGTCAGCTTTCACTGGATCGCCCGGTCGAAGCTGCCGCGCACCACCAGCGGCAAGATCCAGCGCCATCTGTGCCGAAAGATGATCGAGGAACAGCTCACCGCGCCCAGCGGATACGTATGACGATGGGGGAGGCCCACACGATGCACGACGAGAAGCAGGACCTGGAGCTGTTCGACAAACTCGTCGCCCACATCGGCGAGTTCGTCGAGAGGGATGTCTCCCATCTGACGCCGCAGTCGCACGTCAACAACTCCGTCGAGGGCATGAGCTCGCTCAAGATGATCGAGCTGCTGCTCTATCTGGAGGACTGCTTCGGCGTCGACTTCGAGGAGTCCGCCATGGACAACCTGGAGACGATGCAGGACCTGGAGGACTACATCAGGCAGACCCTGGACGCCTCCCGGCAGCAGGCGTGACCGACTCGGTGACGACGTGCAGCGCAGCGTAGTGGTCACGGGGATGGGGGTCGTCTGCTCGCTCGGCGCGGACGCCGACGAACTGTGGAAGGGACTGATCGCCGGACGCTCCGGAATCGGCCCCGTGACCCGCTTCGACCCGGACCGGTTCCGCTCCCGCCATGCCGCCGAGATCGACGACACCCGGGTGGTCTTCGAGCCGGGCCCGCTCCGGTTCGAGATCAGGCGGATGAGCGGGTTCGTGCGCTACGCGCTGTTCGCCGCCGACCGTGCGCTGAAGGACAGCGGCATCGCGGAACCGCGTGCCGGCGGGGTCTACCTCGGTGTCGCCATGGGCGGGCTGCCCAGCATCGAGGCGGGCGTCCTCAAACAGGAACAGGAGGGGACGCGGAAGACCAGTCCCTTTCTGATCCCCTCGCTGATTCCCAACATGGCGGCGAGCATGATCGCGCTGCGGCACGGCATCGAGGGCGAGCAGGTGACGGTCGCCGGGGCCTGCGCGAGCGGCTGTCAGGCGCTGGGGCAGGCCATGCGCGCCATCCGCTCGGGCGCCCGCACCTGGGCCGTCGCGGGCGGGGCCGAGGCGGTGACGACTCCGATCACCTACTCGGGATTCGAGGCGATGAGGGCCCTCAGCCGCCACGAGGACCCGGAACTGACACCCCGTCCGTTCGACGAGCAGCGGGACGGCATGGTCGTGGGCGAGGCGGCAGCCGTGTTCGTGCTGGAGGAGCGGGGCCACGCCGAAGCCCGGGGCGCCGTGATCCACGGCGAGCTGACCGGCTTCGCTTCGAACAGCGGCGGCCAGGGCATCACGGGCCTGTCGAGCCGCCACATCACGCGGTGCATGGCGGACGCGCTCACCGACGCCGCGCTGACGCCGGACGCGATCGACTGTGTGTTCGCGCAGGCCTCCGGCATGGTCCAGGGCGACGCGGCCGAGCTGGAGGCCGTACAGGCCGCGACCGCCGACGCCCGCCGCAAGCCGGTCGTCACCTCGATCAAGGGGCACACGGGATACGCGTTCGCCGCGAACGGTCCGATGAATCTCGCCGTGTCGCTGATGGCGCTGCGCCATCAGACCGTGCCGCCCACCGTGAAACTGGACCGGACCGAGCTGTCGTTCGCCGACGTCGACATCGCCCGCGAGCCACGCGGGACAGGGATCCGACGTTGTCTGATCAACGCGTTCGGATTCGGTGGGATCAATGCCAGCCTGGTGGTGTCCCGCCCCTAGCCGCGCCACCGCACTCACAAGGAGCACCGTCTTGAGTTCCGCGTCCACGAGTTCAGCGCCCGAGACTTCCGCGTCCTCGCACTTCGAGAAGCTGACCCGCTGCTGCATGCGCTGCAAGATCTCCCGGTTCCTCAACAAGACCATCGAGATCGAGAAGGCCGGCGTCGCGCGGGTGGCCATTCCCTTCCAGCCGGATCTGACGCAGAACGCGGACTTCCTCCACGCGGCCATGCTCTTCGAGGTCGGGGACACCGCCGGGTTCATGGCCGCGAACTCGATGGAGGAGACGTACAGCGTCCTGACGGTCGACTACCACATCAATCTGATCCGGCCGGTCCAGAACGAGGGCGTCTACGCCGTCGGCGAGGTGGTGACCGCGGGCAGGACGCTCTACGTCGCCCGCAGCGACGTCTACTCCGAGAGCGGCAAACTCGTCGCGGCAGGACAGGGCACCTACACCGTGTCCAAGATCCTCCTGTCCGACCTCGACGGCTACGACGACTGAACCGGCGAGGACTCGACAGGTGATCGACACGGCCGACCACGACGGCATCGCCGTTCTGACCCTGCGTCATGGACCGGTGAATGCACTCGACCTGGAGCTGCTCACCGCCCTCCCAGAAACCCTGGCGGAGGCCGCCGACGCCCGAGGCATCGTGCTTACCGGCAGCGGGCGCACCTTCTCGGCCGGGGTGGACCTGAAACGCATCGTCGACGGCGGCCCGTCGTACACCGAGACGTTCCTGCCGGCCCTGCACCGCGCGACGCTCGCCCTGTACGGCCATCCCAAACCGGTCGTCGCCGCGCTCAACGGCCATGCCTTGGCCGGTGGTTGTGTGCTGGCCGCCGCCTGCGACCAGCGGCTGATGTGCGGCGGAACCATCGGGCTCACCGAACTCGCCGTCGGCGTGCCGTTCCCCACGGCGTGTCTGGAGGTCATGCGCCACGCCGTCGGTACGGCACTGGACACGATGGTGCTTGGGGCCGGTCGGCTCACCCCCGAGGAGGCCCTCCCGATCGGCCTGGTGCACGAGATCGTCGAGCCCGACCGCCTGCTCGCCGCGGCACTGCGCCGTACGGAAGAACTCTGCTCAGCACCGCCCGAGGTGTACGCCCTGTCCAAGCGCCAGCTCCACCGGACCGCCCTTCAACGCATCGCCGCCGCCGCGCCATTGGAGGACCCCGAGGTGGCGCGGATCTGGAGCGCCGGGCCCACGGCCCGGATCCTGCGCGCGTACCTCTCGTCCCTGCGCCGAAGCTGACGAGCCCCCGACCCAGAGAGGACCCATGCAGTCGGAATCGACCGAGAACCCCGAACGGACCCCAGGACTACGCCTTCTGGGCCCACGAGGACGGCATGCCTGAGCCCGACGCGGTGACCATCGCCCTGCACCTCGACGACCCGTACGAGGCGAACGGACCGCTCACCGTGCTCTCGGGCTCCCACACCCTCGGCCTCGTGGCGACGGACGAGGCGGCGCCGCGGCGGGAACTTGCCGGTCAGGTCGCGTATCTCCTCCTCCGGGATCGCCTGCTCACTTACAACTCCGTGACCAACACCCGACCCGGCTGACCCGCCCGGCGTTCCTGGTCGCCCCCGACACGACACCGGTGCGGCGGTCGGTGAACGCCTTGGCCTGACCGGTGCCTCAGACGGAGTCGAGGAGCAGCCGCGCGGCCACCGTCGTCCCGTCGGTGCGGATCGTGCCGGCCACGGCCTTCGCCCGTGCGCCGGTCTCGGGGGCCAGCGCCACCGTGAGCGCGGCCGCCAGTGACTCGTAGGTGGGAGTCGGACCGTCGTGCGCCACGCCGACGCCCAACTCGGCGATCCGGTCGGCCCAGTACGGCTGGTCCGCCGTCTGCGGGACCACCACCTGAGGCGCGCCGGCCCGGGTGGCCGTAGTCGTCGTACCCGCGCCACCGTGGTGCACGACGGCGGCCACCCTGCCGAACAGCGACTGCTGGTTGACCTCGCCGACGATGAAGCAGTCGTCATGGTCGTCGACAGAGGCCAGGTCGGCCCAGCCGCGGGCCAGCACCAGGCGGCGGCCCTGGGCCCGAACCGCCTCCACGGCCACCTGGGCGACATCCGTCGAGGTGTGCATCGGCATGCTGCCGAAACCCACGTGGACCGGCGGTGCCCCGGCGTCCAGGAACGCCGTCAACTCGGCCGGGAGCGGGGCGGGATCGGGCACGATCCACGCACCTGTCTGGACGACACCGAGCTCCGGCTCCCCGTCCCACGGGTCCAGCACCGGGTCCGTCGCGAGCCACGGCCGGTCGCCGATGACGTAGTCGCGGACGTGGTCCACCGGTGCCAGACCGTTGGCCACCCGGTTGGTGTTGAGCGCCTCGCCGAACAACTCGTCGATGCGCTGGGCGTCCAGATCCCACAGCACCCGGTTGTCGGTCACCTCCGGCGGGAACGGCCGACCCCGATACGCCAGCGGCCGACGGCGCGGCGACGGCAGGGTGAGCTGCTGGAAGGTGACGGAGAAGGAGGGGATGCCCACCTTCTCGGCCACCGACCGCGCGCCCGCCGCGGCCGGCATCATGCCGGTCGCCACCAGCACGTCGCACTCCTCGGCCGCCGCGGCGACCGACTTGAACTGGGCGGCGATGATCTCGGCCGCGCGCTCGGACATGGACGGTGGCGGCACCATGCGCGTCAGCTCCCGCGCCGACGGACCGACCGGCACCATCGGCACCCCGATCCCCGCCAGCCGCCGCGCGAAGTCCTCGTCCGGCGGCGCGCACACCACCGCCTCCGCGCCGAGTTCCCGCAACCGGACCGCGAGTCCGGCCAGCGGTTCGACATCCCCGCGCGACCCGTACGTCGACAACAGAACACGCACTGAGCAACTCACCCATTTCTGCAGGCTCCGGCTGAGGGCGCTGATTCTGCGTCGCCAACTGGGCCTTGCCGCAAGCCCCCCGGTGGGCTATACCTTGAACACGGCAGGGAGGAAGCGCTCCTTGCCCTTTTTCATGTCGGGGCCACGTTATGTTCGCGCCATGTACTCGACGCGGGTCTCATGGCATGTGAAAGCACCGCGCGCGGCCGTGTACCGGGCGCTTGTGGACGCCGAAGCGGTGGCCTGGTGGCGGGTGCCGGACGGGATGACCTCGCACGTGCACACCTTCGAGGCGCGGGTGGGGGGTGACTTCCGGGTGTCACTGACGTACGACCTGCCGACCGGTACCGGGAAGTCGGGTGCGCACACCGACACCTACCACGGGCGTTTCACCGAGCTGGTGCCCGATGAGCGGGTGGTGGAGGTGCTGGAGTTCGAGACGGCGGATCCCGCGCTGCGCGGCACGATGACCATCACCACCACGCTCGCCGACGCGGACGGCGGCGGTACGGACGTACTGATCGTGCACGAGGGGATTCCCGACGCCGTGCCCGCCGCGGACAACGAGACGGGCACGCGTATGGCCCTGGCCAGGCTGGCCGGGCTCGTGGAGGGCGGTCAGGGCCCGTCGTGAGGGCCCGTCCCGCTCAGCGGGCGCCGGTCCAGTTGTGGGCGACGTCCAGGACGATCCGGTCGGTCAGCACCAGCACCCGGAACGGCAGGCGCGCGCGGACCCCGAGACCGACGAGCGTCTCCCCTTCGAAGCTGCCGGCGAACCGGGTGTCACGGAAGGTGCGATAGCCGGTGAGGTCGACCCCCGGCAGGGGCCTGTTCACCCGTCCCGGATAGGTGGGGGCACCGGTCTCGGGGTCGTAGGCGGGCGCGGCCACCCTGACCTCCAGGACGGCACCGCCGCCGACGGGTACATGATGGCCCGAGCCGTCCTGGTACAGCCGGTTCACATACCGGACCGAGTAGCCGAGGCCGGCCTTGCCCGCGCCGGGCAGGTCGACGACCATGCGGTCGTAGCAGGCGTGACGGCCGGTGCGTATGTTCTCGATCGGTGTCGCCGTCGAGGTGGACCGGACCTTGGGCAGGCTGCCCCAACCGGTCGGGCAGACCGTGGTCTGCGTAGAGGCGGCCGAGGCGGTGGCGGCGGGCAGCGCCGGCACGCCCAGGCCCGCGATGACCGCGAGTGCCACCCAGGTTGTTCTGATTCTTCGCATTGCGTCCCCCGACGTGTGCGTGGTTCTGATATCAGGGGAGACATCCGTCTTGCGGGAATGGTTGCGGTACATCACAAAAAATCCCGGTGGTACCCCCTGGCCTGGCCGCCCACCTGAGTACCCGCCCATGAATGCTCCACTCCGGATCGGGTACGCGGCCCCCACGACCGCCGCCGCTACCAGGGGATCTGTGATGGAGACACCCGCGAACCGCTATACCGCCACACCGGCCAGGCAGGCGCTGGACGCGCTGGCCGGGAACCATGAGGACACCGCGGCGCTGGACGCGCTCGCCGGGAGCGAGGTGCTGGTGCCCGTGCCGGACGACGCGAGCGAGGACGACGCCACCGACCCGGGCGCCGTCGCGCTGCCCGTCCTGGAGCAGCCGGACGGCGAGCCCGTGGTGCCCGTGTTCACCTCGGAGCCCGCGATGGCCGAGCTGCTGCCGTTCGTCGGCCGCTACCGGCTGGTGCCGTTGGGTGCGCTCGCCGCGCAGTGGCCCGCCGACGATCTGTCCCTGACGATCGACGCCGGCTCCCCGCACCCGCTCACACTGACCTCGGAGGGCGTACGCACGCTGCTGGCCAGGCCCTGAGCGAGGCCGCGCCGGGCCCGGCCACCACCCGGCCGGGCTCAGCCGTGGAGCATACGGGCCAGTGCGTCCCGCTGGAGCGGCAGTACCTTGGCGTGCAGGTCACGGCCCTTGGGGGTGAGGGTGACATAGACGCCGCGCCGGTCCTCGACGCAGATGGACCGCTGCACCAGGCCCTCCTTCTCCAGCCGGCCGATGAGCCGGGACAGGGCGCTCTGGCTCAGATGCACGCGTCCGACGAGGTTCTGCACCCGGCAGTGCTCGCTCTCCTCGGGCGAGGCGGTGGCGAGGATGTCGAGCACTTCGAAGTCGCTCGCGCCCAGCCCGTGGGGATGCAGCACACGGTCGATCTCGCACATCGTGCGCGCGTGGACCGACAGGATGTCCCGCCACCGTTCCTCGAGCCCGGCCTCGGCCGTTTTCGCTGCCATAACTGCACGGTAGCACCGGATCGGCCATTTGTTTACTGTGCAACTAGTGCATGTGCAATCGAGCTGGCGCCGACTACTTGCCCGGGTCCTGGAGCAGCCCGATCAGGTTCCCGTCCGCGTCCTTGACGAAGGCGATCTGCCGGCCGCCGCCGACGTCCTGCACGTCCTGCAGCGCCTCCGCGCCGGCCGCCAGCAGACCCGCGAGCGTCGCCCGGATGTCGTCGACGTGCCAGTACGGCACCGGACCCGTCATGCCCTTCGCGTGCCCGTTGGGGTCGAGGCCGACGTCCTGGCCGGCGTCCTTGTAGCCGACGTAGTACGGCTCGTCCGCATACGGCTCCACACCGAGCAGGGCACCGAACACGGCCTTCGCCCGGGCGAGGTCCTTCACGGGGTAGATGATCGTCTGAACACCGGCGGTCATGGCGTACTCCTTGCGTGAGACGGGGTCCGACGGGGTCGTCGGTGGTTTCACGCTAGGGCGGGGGAGTGGTCCACGGCTTCTTCGATCCTGACCGAGTGGGCCACCCGGGCAAGCGAAGGGCGCGCTGCGGTGCGGCGCGCCCATGCCTGAGGTGACGGTTCTACGCCGACTCGCGTCTCACCAGCTCCGTCGGCAGGATCACCGCCGCCGGGTCCTCGCCCCCGATCTGGGCCAGCAGCACCCGCACCATCTCGTTGCTGATGCGGTCGTAGGGCTGGCGGATCGTGGTGAGGGCGGGGGTGGACTCCGTCGCGGCGGTGGAGTCGTCGAAGCCGCCCAGGGCCACGTCCTCGGGGACCCGGCGGCCCGCCCGGCGCAGTGCCGTCAGCGCGCCCTGCGCCATCAGGTCGGAGGCCACGAACACGGCATCCATGTCCGGGGCCTGCGCCAGCAGCCGTTCGGCGCCGGCCTCGCCGCTGGCCCGGCTGTAGTCGCCGGAGACGATGAGACGCTCGTCGATCTCGACGCCCGCCTCGGTGAGCACCTCCTTGTACCCGGCGAGGCGATCGACGCCACCCGGGCTGTCCAGCGGACCGGTCACGACACCGATACGGCGGCGGCCCAGCGAGAGCAGATGGCGCACCATGTCACGGGCGCCGTCCCGGTCGTCGGCGGCCACGTAACTCACCTTGGAGCCGCGCCCCATGGGCTTGCCGCACTGGACGAGGGGTACCCCCGCCTGGCGCAGTTCCTCGGCGACCGGGTCTGCGGAGTGGCTGGACACCACCAGCACGCCGTCGACGTGACCGGCCGTGATGTACCGCGTTATCCGGCGCCGCTCGTCCTCCGTGCCGGCCAGCATCAGCAGCAGCGGGATGTCGTGCGAGGCCAGCGCCTGGGTGCAACACCGCAGCAGAACATTGAAGTTGGGGTCCTCGAAGAGCTTCTCCTGCGGCTCCGTCAGCAGAAAGCCGATCGAGTCCGAGCGCCCGGTGATCAGCGAGCGGGCGTGCCGGTTGACGACGTAACCCGTCTTGCGGATCGCGGCGTTGACCGCCTCCTGGGCGGTGGGGCTGACGTAGTGCCCGCCGTTGAGCACACGCGAGACGGTGCCCCGGGAGACCCCTGCCTCGCGGGCCACGTCATGGATCGTCGGCGGTTTGCGCCGGCCCCCCGTATTGCTCATGGTCATGACTTTACGGCCCCGGAGAGCAGATCGAGGCTCCAGAACCGCTGGATGACCAGGAAGAGTGCCACCAGCGGGATGACCGCGAGGAGGGCGCCGGTGATCACCAGGGTGTAGAGCGCCGGGGTGTTCGCGCCCTGCTCCAGGAGCGTGTAAAGACCGAGCGTGATCGGGAACTTCTCGTCGTCGCTGAGCATGATGTACGGCAGCAGGAAGTTGTTCCACACGGCCACGAACTGGAACAGGAATACCGTCACCAGCCCCGGCACCATCATCGGCAGCGCGACCCGGGTGAAGATCCGCCACTCGCTCGCGCCGTCCATCCGCCCGGCCTCGACCACGTCGGCCGGGACGGCGGCAGTGGCGTAGATCCGGGCCAGGTAGACGCCGTACGGCGACAGGATCAGCGGCAGCAGCACGGACAGGTACGAGTCCGTGACGTCGGCCTTCGCCAGCAGCAGGTACTGCGGGATGGCGAGGATCACCGGCGGCATCAGCACACCCGCGAGCAGCACGTTGAAGATCGTCTCCCGGCCGCGGAAGCGGTAGATCGCCAGCGCGTAGCCGCTGAACGCCGAGACGACCGTCGACAGCAGGGCGCCCAGACCGGCGTACAGGGCGGAGTTGCCCATCCACTTCCAGTAGACGCCGTCGCGGTAGGCGCTGAGGTCCTTGATGTTGTCGGCGAAGCCGCTGCCCGGCAGGAACGTGAACGTGGAGAACAGTTCACTGCCGGACTTGGTGGCCGCGATCACCACCCAGGCGACGGGCAGCAGGCAGTAGATCGCGCCGATGAGCAGCGTGATCGTCGGCACGAGCGCGATCCGGCGGCGCAGCGGCGGGCCCTGGGCGGTGCCGGGCGTGGTACCCGCCGCTGGCGAGGCCTTGCGGATGGCAAGAGAACTCATCGTGCTGCCTCCTGCTTGGTACGACGGTTCGCGGCCCGCAGGAAGCCGAAGGACAGGACGAGCGTGACGAGGGCGATGATCACGGCCTGGGCGGCGGCCGCGTAGATGTCGCCCTTGCCGAAGGCGTCCTGGTACACCTTCATCAGCGGACTCCACGTCGTGGACACGGAGTTGGTGAGCGGCTTGAGGGTGGTCGGCTCGTTGAACACCTGGAGCGTGGCGATGATCGAGAAGAAGAAGGTGAGCACCAGAGACGACGCCACCATCGGAATCTTGATCCTCAGCGCGATCTGCAGCGGGGTGGCGCCGTCCAGCTTCGCCGCCTCGTAGACCTCGGCAGGGATGGCCTGCAGCGAGGTGTAGATGACGATCATGTTGAAGCCGGTGCCGCCCCAGACCGCGATGTTCGACAGGGCGAGATACAGCGGACCGCCGTCCAGCAGGTCCGGCTGCGGCAGGCCCAGCTTGTCGAGCACGAAGTAGAACGGGCTGACGTCCGGCAGATACAGGAAGCCCCACAGCAGCGCCGCCACCACGCCGGGAATGGCGTATGGCAGGAAGATCGCGAGCCGGGTGAAGGGGGCGAGCCGCACCTTGTCGGAGTCGAGCATGAGCGCGAACAGCAGGGCGAGGCCCAGCATCACCGGGACGACGATGCAGCCGTAGCCGAGCACGCGCAGCGCGCCGTCCACGAGTTCGCTGTCGGTGAGGGCATCGGTGTAGTTCTCCAGGCCGGCCCAGACCTCCGAGCGGGCACCGGAGCCCAGGCCGAGGCCCGAGACCTTCACCTTGCGGAAGCTGAGCCAGAGCGCGTACCCGATGGGCAGCGCGAAGAACAGGGCGAAGAGGACGACTGCGGGGAGGAGGAAAAAGTAGGGCGCGCTTCGCGCTCGTTTGAGGGTGGTGGTGGGAGACGGGAGGGCGTACGGGGCCCCCTTGACCCCGTACGACTTCCGGCGTGCGCTGGTCACTCGGAGACTCCGAAGCCCTGCTTCTTCAGGTCGGCGACGGTGTCGTCCTGCATCGTGTTCAGGGCGGCGACGAAGTCCGACTTGTCCTTGGCGGCCATGCCGAACGCGTCCTTGAAGGTCGTGTAGGCGACGTTCACGTTCGGGCCCCAGGCGGACGGAGCGGTGCTCTTGGCTATCTCGGCGGCCTGGGTGTAGAAGTCGGCCTGGTTCGAGAAGTACTCCGGCGGGTTGGTGAACGCCCCGGACGTCTGGGCGTTGGTGGCGGCGGGGTAGATGCCGCTCTCCTTGGCCAGCGCCTGCAGGGCGGCGTCGTCGGTGTTCAGCCAGGCGGCGAACTTGGCGGCGGCGGCCTGGTGCTTGGAGTCCGTGGTGACGGCGGTGGAGGAGCCGCCCCAGCTGCCGGTGAGGTTCTCGCCCCCGGACCACTGGGGGAGCGGGGCCATGGCCCACTTGCCCTTGGTGTCGGGCGCGGCCGTGGTCAGCGTGCCCGGGGCCCACACCGCGGAGACCCAGGCGATCTGCTTGCCGGTGTTGAGCGCCTTGTTCCAGGCCGGGGTGTACATCGGCTGGTTGTCGATGGCGCCCTCCTTGACGAGGTCGCCCCAGAACTTGGCGACCTTCTGGCTCGCCGCGTCGTTGATGCCGACCTTCCACTTCTGGCCCTCGGTGGTCCACCACTGGGCGCCGGCCTGCTGGGCCAGGCCCGCGAAGAGGCCGGAGTCGTTGGCGGAGAAGGTGGTGAGGTCGGTGTCGGGGGACGCCTTCTTGAGCTTGCGGGCGGTCTCGGCGAACTCGTCCCAGGTCTTGGGGACGTCGAGCTTGTACTTCTTGAAGAGGTCCTCGCGGTAGTAGAACATCATCGGGCCGATGTCCTGCGGGACCGCGTAGACCGCGTCCGTGCCCAGCGTGGTCTGCTGCCACACACCGTCGGCGAACCTGGTCTTCGCCTCGCCCGTGTCCTTCGAGATGTCCGCGAGCGCGTCATTGCTGACCAGTGTGGGCAGCGCCTGGTACTCGGCCTGGACCAGGTCGGGCGCCTTGCCGGCCTTGTGCGCGGTGAGGATCTTGGTGACCAGCGTGTCGCCGGACGCCTGCTTCTTCACCGTGACCTTGATCTGGTCCTTCTTGCCCGGGCCGTCGTTCCAGAGGTCGACGACCTTGTCCATGCCGGGCGTCCACGTCCAGTACGTGAGCGAGACCGGTCCCGATTCGGCCTCGGTCTCGTCGTCGGACGAGCCGCACGCGGCGAGGGCGGTGGCTCCGAGGACAACAGCGATGGTGGATGCCACGAGGCGGCTGCGCTTCGTGATGGGCATGGATCTCTCCCCTGACCTGGGGTTCCCGCCTGCTGCGAGAACCTGCCATGCTTCTGTGAGCGTTCACAGTAGAGAAACATCCCGGACACTTGTCAATGGTTGTTGCTGTGCGGTTATGTTGGGCTCGCACCGCCGCCGCTGTGTGTGCACGTTCCCAAATGATCGACTTCACGGGAGAGATTCCATGCCGGAGACCAGCCCCAGGGGCCTCACCAGGCTCGCCTTCGGTGGGGACTACAACCCCGAGCAGTGGCCGGAAAGCGTCTGGCACGAGGACGTCCGGCTGATGCGGGAGGCCGGCGTCACCATGGTGAGTGCCGGAATCTTCTCCTGGGCCCTGCTGGAACCCGCACGCGGGGTCTACGACTTCGGCTGGCTGGACCGCCTGCTCGACCTGCTGCACGACAGCGGCATCCGCGTCGACCTCGGCACCCCCACCGTGGTCCCGCCGGTCTGGTTCTACCGGGAGCACCCCGAGGCGCTGCCGGTGACCGCCGACGGCGTGCGCTACGAGTTCGGCTCCCGGGCCGCCATCTGCCACAGCAACGCCGACTACCGCGCCGCCGCCGCGAACATCACCACCCGGCTCGCCGAGCGCTACGCCGACCACCCGGCCCTGGCGATGTGGCACGTGCACAACGAGTACGGCGTCCCCGTCTCGGCCTGCTACTGCGACTCCTGCGCCGCCCACTTCCGCCGCTGGCTGGAGACGACGTACGGCACCGTCGAGGGCGTGAACCAGGCCTGGGGCACCGCCTTCTGGGGCCAGCGCTACACGGACTTCGCGCAGATCAACCCGCCGCGCACCACCCCGACCGTCGGCAACCCGGCCCAGGCGCTGGACTACAAGCGGTTCGCCGACGCCACCATGCGCGAGAACTTCCGTATGGAGCGGGACATCCTGCACCGCCTCACCCCGGGCATCCCGGTGACGACCAACTTCATGACCGCCCTCAGCCAGTGCGACTCGGTCGACTACTGGGCCTGGGGCCGTGAGGTCGACATCGTCACCAACGACCACTACCTGATCACCGACGGCCGCCGCACCCACGTCAACCTCGCCATGGCCGCCGACCTCACCCGCTCGGTGGCCGGCGGGGCACCCTGGATCCTGCTGGAGCACTCCACGTCGGGCATCAACTGGCAGCCCCGCAATCCCGCCAAGGCCCCCGGCCAGATGGCCCGCAACTCCCTCGCCCATGTGGCGCGCGGCTCCGAGGGTGCCATGTTCTTCCAGTGGCGCCAGTCCCGGCGGGGCGCCGAGAAGTTCCACTCGGCGATGGTCCCGCACGGCGGCACGGACACCCGCGTCTGGCGCGAGGTCGTCGAACTCGGCGCGTCCCTCGACTCGCTCAGCACGATCCGCGGCACCCGCACACAGGCAGACGTCGCCGTCCTGTGGGACTGGCACTCCTGGTGGGCGCAGAACCTCGACTGGCGCCCGAGCGAGGACCACGACCCCCGCGAACGCGCCGACGCCTTCTACGAGGCCCTCTACGACCGCCACCTCACGGTCGACTTCGCCCACCCGGAAGCCGACTTGTCGGCCTATCCCCTTGTGGTCGTGCCCGCGTCGTATCTGATGACGGAGGCGGCGGGGAACAACCTGAAGGAGTACGTGTCAGGCGGCGGCACCCTCGTCGTGTCGTACTTCTCCGGCATCGTCGACGAGCACGACGCCGTGCACGAGGGCGCCTACCCCGGCCCGCTGCGCGATGTCCTGGGCCTGACCGTCGAGGAGTTCTCGCCGCTGCTCAAGGGCGACACGGTCCGCATCGCCGGCCCCGACGGCTCCGAGCTCACCGGCGATGTGTGGACCGAGTTCGTGGTGCCGGGTGAGGCCGAGACGGTGTGGACGTACACGGACGGACTCACCGCCGGCCGCCCCGCGGTCACCCGGCACCGCCTCGGTGAGGGCACCGCCTGGTACGTGTCCACCCGTCTCGACGCGCAGGGCCTCGACGCCCTGCTCGGCTGGGCCACCGAGGACGCCCGGATCGCCCCGCGCGCCGACCTGCCGCACGACGTCGAAGTGGTGCGCCGCACCGGCGAGTCGGGCACCTACCTCTTCGCGATCAACCACAGCCCGTCGGACGCCAAGGTGCCGCTGGAGGCACCCGGCACCGAACTGCTCACGGGCGAACGAGCCGCGGGCCGCCTCGAAGTGCCCGCCGGAGCCGTCCGGGTCGTCAGGCTCGACGGCTGAACCGACTCCCCTCCGCCCGCGCGTGCCACGAGAGCCGCGGGCGGAGGGGTTCCCTCGCTCGCTGATCCCGGGCGAGGGGAACCCTCATCCCCATTCACGTCGAAGGGACGACGGACGAAGATGTTCCATCCCAGACGCACCCTAAGGGTCCTGCTGCTGCCGCTCGCGGCCGGGCTCGCCCTCACCGCCCTGCCCGCGCAGACCGCTCAGGCGGCCAGCACGCTCACCAACGGCGGTTTCGAGTCCGACGGCGCGGGAGCTGCCGCGCCGGCCGGCTGGTCCGAGTACGGCACCACCGCCGCCTCGTTCTCCGAGTCCGGTGGCCACAGCGGTAGTTACCGCCTGAGCCACTGGTCGTCCTCCGCCTACAAGGTGGAGACGTACCAGTACCTGTCAGGGCTGACCAACGGCAACTACAAGCTCACCGCCTGGGTCCGCTCCGGCGGTGGCCAGAACTCCGCCTACATAGCCCTGAAGAACTGCGGTGGCACCGAGCAGCGCACCAACCTCCCGGTCTCCGCCAGCGGGTGGATCCGGATCGTGGTGCCGGTCAGCGTCACCAACAACCAGTGCACGATCAGCATCAACAGCGACGCCAACGCGGGCAACTGGATCAACGTCGACGACCTGACCTTCGCGTCGGGCACGGGCGGCACGACCATCAAGGGCTCCGACGTCTCCTCGCTCGCCAAGAGCGAGGCCCTCGGCGGCACGTACAAGAACAGCTCCGGCACGACCGGCGACGCCCTCGCCATCCTGAAGTCCGCCGGACAGAACTACGCGCGCGTCAAGGTCTGGGTGAACGCGGCCGACGGCTACAACGGCAAGGCGGAGGTCCTGGCGCTGGCCAAGCGCATCAAGGCACAGGGCATGAAGCTGCTGGTCGACTTCCACTACTCGGACACCTGGGCCGACCCGGGCGCCCAGAGCAAGCCGGCCGCCTGGGCGGGCCACTCCTACAGCCAGTTGAAGACGGACGTGTACAACCACACGTACGACGTCCTCAACGCGCTGAAGGCGCAGGGCACCACCGCCGACATGGTCCAGGTCGGCAACGAGATCAACGGCGGCATGCTGTGGAACGAGGGATCCACCAGCAACTGGTCGCAGCTCGCCGGTCTGCTCAACTCCGGCTACGACGCGGTCAAGGCGGTCAACTCCTCCACCCAGGTGGCGCTGCACCTCGCCAAGGGCGGTGACCTGAACGGCACCCGCTGGTGGTTCGACAGCGCGGTCGCGAACGGCGTGAAGTTCGACGTCATCGGCCTGTCGTACTACGGCTACTGGCACGGCTCGCTCTACGACTTCCAGACCACCCTGGACGACGCGGCCTCCCGCTACGCCAAGCCGGTCTTCGTCGCCGAGACGGCCTACCCCTTCCGGCTCGACAGCGAGGACTCGCACGAGAACATCATCAACCTGGAGAGCGAGCTCGTCTCCGGCTACCCGGCCACCACGGCCGGCCAGACCCGGTGGATGAACGACATCGCGAGCATCGTGGAGGCCGTGCCGAACGGCCGTGGACTCGGCGTCTTCTACTGGGAGTCGACCTGGACCGCGGTCACCGGCAACGGCTGGGACCCGACCGACGCCTCCTCCGGCAACGGCTGGGAGAACCAGGCCCTGTTCGGCTACGACGACAAGGCCCTCCCGGCGATGGCGTGGTTCAGCCACCGCTGACCCCGCCGTGAGTGACAGGGGCCCGGCTGCGGGAACGCGCGGCCGGGCCCCACCCGTCGTAACTCCGGACATGTCGGTATCGACTGCGGGACATTGGGGAACACGCTCAACGAGGAGGCCCGGACGGAGGGGACACGATGTTGAGGACACCGGTGAGCCAGAGGCGTCTGGACATCCTGGAGTGGCTGAAGGATCCGGCCGCGCACTTCCCGCCCCAGCGCCATGGCGACCTCGTCGAGGACGGCGTCACCCGCGACGCCGTCGCCGCGAAGCTCGGAGTGCCCCGCCAGGTCGCCGACAGCCATCTCGCCCTGCTCGCCGGCATCGGCCTGCTGCGCACCCGGCGGATCGGGCGGCGCACCTACTACCGCCGCGACGAGGTGCGCATCGCCGAGGTCGCCCGCATGTTCGAGAAGGGCTGGTAGGAGACGCGCATGAACCGTCCCCGGACCCTTGTCCCGCACCGGTACGTGGCCATCGGCGGCCGCGGCCCCCGAAGTGACCGGGCCTGACACCGGGCGTTAGGCTGGTTCCCGGCCGCGATCACCCTCGCGGCGCGGCGGTGGGGCCCGCCGTACCCGAACCGCGGCACAGCCGCCGCCAACGGTCCCTACTTGCACTGGCGCGTGCCCGCGGTCCCGGGCTCCGGCGAGTAGGAGACGTACGACCATGACAGCCCCCGACACCGAGAGTCTGTCCGTCCGGCCCCGTCCGGCACGGCTGCCGCTCCTGCGCGGCCAGGCACCCGTCGTCGCCGTGGTCGCGCTCGGCGGGGCCCTCGGAGCCACGGCCCGTTACGCGCTGACCCTGGGGTGGCCCCTCCAGCCGGGCGGGTTCCCCTGGGCGACCTTCTGGACCAATGTCGCCGGCTGCGCCGTCATCGGGGTCTTCATGGTGGTCATCACGGACGTGTGGGCCGCCCACCGCCTGGTCCGCCCCTTCTTCGGCACCGGCGTCCTCGGTGGCTTCACCACCTTCTCCACCTACGCCGTCGACTTCCGGGAACTCGTCGACTCCGGCCATACGGGCACCGCTCTGGCTTACCTCGTCGCGACCCTCCTCGCGGCCCTCACGGCGGTGTGGCTCGCCGCGACCGCCACCCGCCGCGCCTTGAACCGGAGGCAGCGATGACGCGACTGACCGGCCGGGCCCTGCGCGTGACCGTCTTCATAGGCGAGCACGACACCTGGCACCACAAGCCCCTCTACAGCGAGATCGTGCACCGCGCCCACGCCGCAGGGCTCGCCGGGGCCAGCGTCTTCCGCGGCATCGAGGGCTTCGGCGCCTCCTCCCTGATCCACACCTCGCGGCTGCTGACCCTCAGCGAGGACCTGCCGGTCGCGATCGTGATCGTCGACACCGAGGAACGTGTGCGGGCCTTCCTGCCGCAGCTCGACGAGCTCGTCTCCGAGGGCCTGGTGATCCTCGACGACTGCGAGGTCATCCGGTACGCCGGCCGCACCGAGGGTGAGAACTCGTTGTGAACTGGCTGCTCGTCGTCGCGGGCGCCATGATCGGCGCCCCCCTCCGCTACCTCACCGACCGCGCGGTGCAGTCCCGGCACGACTCGGTGTTCCCGTGGGGCACCTTCGCGGTCAACATCACGGGCTGCCTGATCCTCGGCCTGGTGACCGGAGCCGCGAGTTCCCACGTCCAGCTGCTGCTCGGCACCGGTCTGTGCGGGGCGCTGACGACGTACTCGACCTTTTCCTACGAGACCCTGCGGCTGGCCGAGACCGGAGCCGGGCTCTACGCCGTCGCCAATGTCGCCGGGAGCGTGACGGTGGGCCTGGGTGCCGCCTCCACGGGCGTATGGCTCACCGGGGCGGTGTGGGGTTAGGCCGGTCCACCGTCGCCCCGGGGTGTGGCGCGGCATTCACGCCGCGCACCTCGCTGAAACTTTCCTTTCACCCGCCTTGACAGCACCCTCCTGACACCCGGAGTATCACTCCCGTGAACCTGTCAGACAGCCGGACAGCCGGACAGCCTCCCAGGCGCGTCAGTGCCATGGAAGCGGTGCTCGCGCATCTGCGCGCCGCCATCGAGCGCGGTGAGTATGCCGTGGGCGACAAGCTTCCCTCCGAGGCGGAACTGTGCCGCACCCTGGAGATCAGCCGCCCCGTGCTGCGTGAGGCCCTGCGGGCCCTGCAGACCATGGGTCTGACCGTCTCCAAGACCGGCAAGGGCACCTTCGTCGTCGCGAGCACCGTCGAGGACCCCACCTTCGGCGACTACGCGGCCAGCGATCTGCTGGAGGTGCGCCGGCACGTCGAGATCCCGGTCGCCGGATACGCGGCGGTGCGCCGCACCCCGGAGAACCTCGACCACCTGGCCCATCTGCTCGACCGTATGGAACGGGAGACGGACACCACCGCGTGGGTCGCGATGGACACGCTCTTCCATCTCGCCGTGGCCGAAGCCGCCCAGAACCCGGTCTTCCGCCGGGTCATCGAGGAGATCCGGGACGCGCTGGCGCGTCAGTCGGCCTTCCTCAACGAACTGGGCGGCCGCCGCGAGCAGTCCAACCGCGAGCACCGGGCGATCGTCGAGGCGCTGATCGACGGTTCCGAGCACGACGCGACCGAGGCCATGGCGCACCACCTCGACCGCGTCGAGACCACCCTCACCGACATCGTGCGCCCCGCGCGCACGAGCACCACCACGGAAGGCGGACCCGAGGCGTGAGCGAGCAGTCCCTGCACAATGAGGTGCAGACCGGGCACGGAGGCCCGCAGAAACGTTCCGGCCATGTCGACGCCGGAGACGCGGGCTACAGCAAGTCCCTGAAGTCCCGGCACGTCAACATGATCGCAATCGGCGGAGCCATCGGCACCGGCCTCTTCCTCGGCGCCGGCGGCCGCCTCGCCGACGCCGGCCCCTCCCTCTTCATCGCCTACGCGGTCTGCGGAATCTTCGCCTTCCTCGTGGTCCGCGCGCTCGGCGAACTCGTGCTGTACCGGCCCTCGTCCGGCGCCTTCGTGTCGTACGCCCGTGAGTTCATGGGCGAGAAGGGCGCGTACGTCGCGGGCTGGATGTACTTCCTGAACTGGGCCACCACCGGCATCGCCGACATCACCGCCGTGGCCGTCTACACCCACTACTGGGGCATGTTCTCCGACATCCCCCAGTGGGTGATCGCGCTGATAGCCCTGGCCGTCGTGCTCACCGTGAACCTGATCTCGGTGAAGATGTTCGGCGAGCTGGAGTTCTGGTTCGCGATCATCAAGGTGGGCGCGCTCGTGGCGTTCATGCTGATCGGTATCTTCCTGCTGGTCACCCAGCACCCCATCGACGGTCACGACCCAGGACCGTCCCTGATCACCGACCACGGCGGCGTCTTCCCCAACGGCCTGCTGCCCATGCTGCTGATCATCCAGGGCGTCGTCTTCGCCTACGCCTCCGTCGAGTTGGTCGGCGTCGCGGCCGGCGAGACCGAGAACCCCGAGAAGATCATGCCGAAGGCGATCAACTCGATCATGTGGCGCGTGGGCCTGTTCTACGTCGGCTCCGTCGTCCTGCTGTCGATGCTGCTGCCCTGGACCGCGTACACGGCGGGGGAGAGCCCCTTCGTCACCGTCCTGTCCAACATCGGCGTCCCCGCGGCCGGCGGCGTGATGAACCTGGTCGTCCTCACCGCGGCCATGTCCTCGCTCAACTCCGGCCTGTACTCCACCGGCCGCATCCTGCGCTCCATGGCGATGTCCGGCTCCGCCCCGAAGTTCACCGGCGTGATGAGCCGCAGCCAGGTCCCGTACGGCGGCATCCTGCTCACCAGCGGTATCTGTGTCCTCGGCGTGGGCCTCAACTTCGTCGTCCCCGCCGACGCGTTCGAGATCGTCCTCAACTTCGCGGCGATCGGCATCCTCGCCACCTGGGGCATGATCATGATCTGTCATCTGCTCTTCTGGCAGAAGACCCAGAAGGGCGAACTCACCCGCCCCGGCTACCGACTGCCGGGCTCCCCCTGGACCGAACTCGTGACGCTGGCCTTCCTCGCCTCCGTCCTGGTCCTCATGTACGCCGACGGAGGCGCCGGCCGCACCACCGTGCTGTGCCTGCCGCTGATCGTCGGTGCACTGGTCGCGGGCTGGTACGGCATCCGCCGCCGGGCCGCGTCCATTTCAACCCCCAAGGCCGACGCGTGACCCGCACCCCGGCCGTCACCCACTCATGAATCAGGCAGTCATGTTCAGCAGTTCCCTCGCGGACCCACCCCTCGTCCGTGAACCCCTCCACGCCCCCGTCGCCCACCTCGTACGCGGCGGGGTCGTGGAAGGGATCCACTACGGCTCGGTCGTCGTCCTCGGCACCGACGGCGAGGTCCGGTTCCAGCTCGGCGACATCGAGGCCGCGTTCTACCCGCGCTCGGCCCTCAAGCCCGTCCAGGCCGTCGCCATGGTCCGCGCCGGGCTGCCGCTCGACGGCGAACTCCTCTCCCTCGCCGCGGCCAGCCACTCCGGCGAGGAGCGGCATCTTGCCGGTACCCGGCGGATCCTGGAGCTCGCGGATGTTCCCGAGAGCGCCCTCGGCAACGTCGCGGACATGCCGTTCGACCCGGTCGTCCGTGACGCGTGGATCCGCGAGGGGAGGATGCCGTCGCAGCTTGCCCAGAACTGCTCGGGCAAGCACGCGGCGATGCTGTACACCTGCCGGTTGAACGGCTGGTCCCTGGACGGTTACCTCGACCCGGGGCACCCGCTTCAGCAGGCGATCGCCGAGATCGTGGAGGATCTCACGGGGCAGCGCATCGCCCAGGTGACCGTCGACGGGTGCGGTGCGCCGTTGTTTTCCGTCTCGCTGCACGGGCTGGGGCGGGCGGCGGCTCGTATCACCACCGCCGCGCCCGGTACGCCCGAGGCGCGGGTCGCCGACGCGATGCGGGAGCATGCCGAGATGGCCTCCGGGTCCGGGCGGGACGTGGCCGCGCTGATGCGGGCCGTGCCGGGGCTGTTGGCGAAGGACGGGTTCGAGGGTGTGCAGGTCGCTGCGCTGCCTGATGGGCGAGCTGTTGCCGTGAAGATCGCCGACGGTGCCAATCGGGCGCGGATCCCTGTCGGGGCGGCGGCGCTTGCGTGGGCCGGGGTCGATCCGTCGTTGCTTACCGAGTTTCAGGGTGAGGCGCTTCTCGGGGGCGGCCGGGCGGTTGGGTGTGTACGGCCTGTTCGTTCGCTGGAGCCTGTTGCTGTTTCCGGTTGCACCTAAGGATTTGCCGGATCTGTTGTTCGGCGGCTGCCGGCCGGTTGTGGCTGGTCGCGCCCACGCGGCGGAGCCGCAAATTGATACAGCCCCGCGCCCCTAGGTATGTCTCCCTTGCCCTTTTCAGAAAGTAGAGCCCTCTCATGACCGCCGCCGTCACCCGTAGCGAACACGATCTGCTCGGCGACCGTGACGTTCCCGCCGACGCCTACTGGGGTGTGCACACCCTGCGTGCCACCGAGAACTTCCCCATCACCGGCACCCCGATCTCCGCGTACCCGCATCTGATCGACGCCTTGGCCGCCGTCAAGGAGGCCGCCGCCCTCGCCAATGAGGAGCTCGGGCTGCTGGAGCCGAAGAAGGCCGCCGCCATCGTCGAGGCCTGCCGGGAGATCCGCGACGGCAAGCTGCACGATCAGTTCGTCGTCGATGTCGTCCAGGGCGGCGCCGGCACCTCGACCAACATGAACGCCAACGAGGTCGTCGCCAACCGGGCGTTGGAGCTGCTCGGGTTCGAGAAGGGGCAGTACCGGCATCTGCACCCCAACGAGGACGTCAACCTGAGCCAGTCCACCAATGACGTCTACCCGACCGCCGTCAAGATAGCGACGGTGTTCGCGGTCCGTGGACTGCTCAAGGCGATGGCTGTACTGCAGGACGCCTTCGCCCGTAAGGCCGTCGAGTTCCGCGACGTGCTCAAGATGGGCCGTACACAGTTGCAGGACGCGGTCCCCATGACGCTCGGTCAAGAGTTCTCCGCCTTTGCCGTCATGATTGACGAGGACCGGTCCCGTCTTGACGAGGCCGTCGAGTTGATCCATGAGATCAACCTCGGCGCCACGGCCATCGGCACCGGCCTCAATGCCCCCGCCGGATACGCCGAGTCGGCCCGCCGTCACCTCGCCGAGATCACCGGACTGCCCCTGGTCACCGCCGCCAACCTGGTCGAAGCGACCCAGGACTGCGGTGCGTTCGTCCAGATGTCGGGTGTCCTCAAGCGGATCGCCGTCAAGCTCTCCAAGAGCTGCAACGACCTGCGCCTGCTGTCCTCCGGTCCGCGCGCGGGACTCGGTGAGATCAACCTGCCGCCGGTGCAGGCCGGTTCGTCGATCATGCCGGGCAAGGTCAATCCGGTGATCCCCGAGGTCGTCAACCAGGTCGCCTTCGAGGTGATCGGCAACGACGTCACCATCACCATGGCCGCCGAGGCAGGACAGCTCCAGCTCAACGCCTTCGAGCCGATCATCCTGCACTCCCTGTCGGAGTCCATCACCCATCTGCGGGCCGCCTGCCTGACCCTCGCCGAGCGCTGCGTGGACGGCATCACCGCCAACACCGAGGAACTGCGCCGGACCGTGGAGAACTCCATCGGTCTGGTCACCGCCCTCAACCCGCACATCGGGTACACGGCCGCCACCGACATCGCCAAGGAGGCCCTCGCTACCGGCCGCGGTGTCGCCGAACTCGTCCTGGAGAAGGGCCTGTTGCCCGCCGAGGCGCTGGCAGGCCTGCTGCGGCCCGAGGTCCTCGCGGGCAGCGGTTCACCGCTCGCCTGACCTGCGAAAGCGCGCCAGGACCGGCCCGGAGGCACAATGGTGATCATGAGTGTTCCACCGTCGTCCCAGACCTTCCGGCCGGTCCTGGAGCGCATCGCCGACGAGATCGGGCGCACCCCGGGCCGCGGCCGCGCCGCCGACTACATCCCGGCACTCGCGGCCCGCGACCCGCGCAGCTTCGGCATGGCCGTCGCCGAGCTCGACGGCACGGTGTACGGGGTGGGGGACTGGCGTGAGCCCTTCTCCACCCAGTCCATCACCAAGGTCTTCACCCTCGCCCTCGACCTGGCCCGCGAGGGCGACGAACTGTGGGAGCACGTGGGCCGCGAGCCCTCCGGCAATCCCTTCAACTCCCTGGTGCAGCTGGAGTACGAGAACGGCATCCCGCGCAATCCGTTCATCAACGCCGGTGCCCTCGTCGTCACCGACCGCCTCCAGACCCGTACCGGCGACGCGGCGGGCGAACTCCTCGCCTTCCTGCGCGCGGAGAGCGGCAACCCCACCCTGGACTTCGACAAGGACGTCGCCGCCTCCGAGTCGGCGCACGGTGACCGCAACGCCGCCCTGTCCCACTTCATGGCCTCCTACGGCAATATCGACAACCCGGTTCCGGTTCTGCTGGACCAGTACTTCCGCCAGTGTGCGATCCGCGCCTCCTGCGCCGACCTCGCCCTGGCCACCGGCTTTCTGGCCCGCCACGGCGTCCGCGCCGACGGCTCCCGCCTGCTGACCCGCAGCCAGGCCAAGCAGGTCAACGCGGTGATGCTGACCTGCGGCACCTACGACGCGGCGGGCGACTTCGCCTACCGAGTGGGCCTGCCCGGCAAGAGCGGCGTGGGCGGCGGCATCATCGCCGTCGTCCCCGGCCGCTGCACCCTGTGCGTCTGGAGTCCGGGCCTGGACGAGCGCGGCAACTCGGTGGCGGGGGTGGCGGCACTGGACCGCTTCACCACGCTCACGGGCCTGTCGGTGTTCTGATCGGCTGGGCCTGCTCAGTCGTGAGGTCGACGAGATCCTCTTCGGTGAGGACGATCGACGCGGCGGCGGTGTTCTCCTCCAGATGGGAGAGGGAACCGGTGCCGGGGATGGCCAGGGTGACGGGCGAGCGGGCGAGCAGCCAGGCGAGCGCGATCTGCGGGACCGTGGCTCCGTGCCGCTCCGCGACCTTGGCCATGCGGTCACCGGTGAGGTCGCTCAGGCCGCCGCCCAGGGGGAAGTACGGCACGTAGGCGATGCCGGCCTCCTCGCAGGCGGCCAGCACCTCGGTGTCGTCGCGCTTGGCGGTGTGGAAGTGGTTCTGGACCGCGGCGACGGGTGCGATGGCCCGGGCCTCGGCGAGGTGGGCGGCGTCGACATGGCTCAGCCCGAGGTGGCGGATCAGCCCCTCCTCACGCATCGCGGCCAGTGCCGCGAAGCGCTCGGCGACGGACTCGCCGTGCGGCGGCGGTTCGATGCCGCCGATGCGCAGATAGACCAGGTCGAGGCGGTCCAGGCCGAGGCTTTCGAGGTTCTCCTCGACCAGCGGTCGAAGGGCAGCCGGGTCGGAGGTCGCGGCCAGTCCGCCGTCGGGGGTGAAGAGGGGGCCGACCTTGGTCGCGATGACCAGACCGGCCGGGTAGGGGTGAAGGGCCAACTTTCTCCAGACCTCGGTATGTCTCACGAGACACGTATGCCTCGCTTGGGCCGGGCGGTGTGGCCAACAGTCCTCACGTTGAGCGAGCCGGACGACTCTGCCTCAGTCGACCTATTCTTCCTCTCAGAGGGGGTCCAACAGTTCGTAGAACAGTCGATTCCGGTTCGGAATCTCTCTCATCGCGGTAGCCACTACATTTGCCCAGGTGTCCACGTAGGTGCGCCTATCTAGTCCGTTCGGAAGGCAGATGCGGCGCGATCCGTTGATGATTCGGGCGATATCGCCTCTGGTCATCTGGGCGGAACTCTCAAGAATGCTCCGCTTAGGAACCTCCAGAAGATCGAGCACCTGTGGCATAGCGTTGCGTCCATGGGTTCGCAAGAGGTCGAGACATGTACCGGCGGGTACCTCGGTGCCCTGCACGGAAGTCAGATAGTCGTAGGTGTGCGGGTACTCTGCCCTGGCCGTGAGAACAACGTCGCTGTTCTTGGTGCTGTCCACGATCCTGACGGCAGCCCGTCGGCTCTCGGTTGCGCGAATGGCGTGAACGCGAATTAGTGATGCCAACAGATCCCAGGCCTCTACCGGTAGCGGCTCCAAGAATAGACACGTGTCCACCACCGGCAGTAGTCGTTCGATGCACCTAAGGGACTGTGGAGATGTCATAGGGTTGAACTCAACCATCAGAGAACCGAGGCGATCGAGGGCGCTTGGGTGAGAATCTGACTCACCCACAAGGTATGCGCACTCCAAGCCGTGCAAGCCCACCAGGGATATGACTGAAGATGAAAGCACGTGATCATTTACTGCCGTAGGTGTCACCCTTGACGCGTAGCCTGTTTTAGTTGCCGGTATTTCGGCGGCGTATCTAGTCAATCTCAGCGCGAGCCTGTCTTGAGACAATTCTGGTCCCCACTGCGACTCGGCGATGCTTCCGTCGCTGCGAAGATGGACTGACGATTGTGCCTCAAGTGAATCGCGATCACCGATGAGTAGATGTGCCGCTTCGTGGGCCATGGCGAAGGTAATCGCCGAACGGAACAGCAGGCCTGACCATGGAGATATCCTAGGGCGATAGCTCGCTATGATGCCGTGGAAGTTCAGTTGTATCAGTAGGTCTCTGAATATTGCTGAGCGGGCCATCGCGGCATACGTGCTCGGTGGGGCTCCCGTGATTGCAGGAGCCCCGAACCGACTAATGGCTAGGCGTAGAAGCGGTTTTGATATCTCAAATCTCGCCAGAGTGGAGAGAAGCAGAACGATACATATGAACCGGTGGGAAACGAGCAGTTGGCTGCTTCCGTCCTTGAACCTTCGGAGGCTAACGATTCTGCCCGAGGCGGTAGAGTGAACTGGGACAACGCCACCTATTGCATGGGTATCCAAGGTGCTCAGCTCGTGATCGTCAAGGTTGCTTATAGCCTGTACCAGTTGCGCCCAAATGCCATCGATGGTGGCTTGTTCCGGGCTGTGCGGATATCGCTTTCGCCGCTGTCGCAAGTACGCGCGTCGACCGGTTTCGAACCACCCGGTCTCCCTCTCTGAATCCCCTTCCCAGGTACTAGGCTCGCCTTGTTGGAGTTGCAAGCGTGCACGTTCCGCGTCCGAGTCCACAACGGATCGCGGCTGTATGGGTAGCTGATCATCCATGCGCGACCGCCGTCGGAGTTGGCCATCTGCCTTACCTTGACGCTAGTCCTCCCAGCACTGGTTTGCAGCTCCACAGCCCAGCGTTAGGATCCGCAGGCTGCGTCACGCCCCAAGGGCCAGCGGTGTTGGCATGGTCGGTCCACCACACAGGCATGAGGACTGCCAGAGCCGCCCTGCAGGCCAGCCGGGTCGGATGCGCTTGACGCTGGTGCATCAGCGTGGCCCCCGCCGGAACCGCACCTTGTAGAAGGTCGACCGCCCGACCAGCTATCGCACGGCGCACCGACGGAAATCCGTCGTGAAGGGTCAGCACGCGCCTAATATGGGCCCCCAGGCGAGTGGGGACCGTCAGCCAATGCGGTTGAAATCTTCCATCGTGATCGACGATCGCCAATATGCCTGGGAGAGGTCGAGGCAGGAGAACTCAATTGGACCAAATGCCGGAGCCCGATAAGCAGATCGAGGAGGCGCTTCTCGCCGCCCTTGCTGGGGAACTGTACGGCGAAACCGCTGAGGAGTTCGGTCCGGCCGACGTGCGACGGGGCATTGAAGACGCCCGGAACTGGCTGGAGGGGTGGCTGTCCCGCCATCGACAGGATCTCTGCGCGGAACTAGGCCGTCGCGGTTTCCGATCCTCGTCCACGGTGGATGCCATTGTGGACGCCGCCACGATGGTGGACGTAATTGTCGGCCTTGGCCTCGGGCAGGCAACTGCTGCGATTGTTGCTGCACTTATCTTCAAGTGGGGCATCCGGAATCTGTGTAACTAGGTGCCTAGGCGAGACGGTCCGCTCACTGCGACTACTTGCAGAATGGACTTGAGCACCCGATTTCGCGTCAATAGTCAGCGCTTCCGGCTGAGTGGAATAGGGATCACTGCGGCCGAATGGCCATTGGCGTGCTCACGCAGCGATGCGTTCTCCGCGAGGAGCGTCATGATGACGGTGGCGGCCGCGTCGACCTGCTCCTGAAGGGCGTGACACTCCTGGCGGCTCCTGCGCAGCTTGCCGCGGAGCTCGGCGAGCTCCGTGGTGTGTCGTTGCTGCAGGACGCCAGCTGGGCTGGTGGCGGTCCGGCAGTCCCACTCGGTGAGGATCTCGGTGGCCCGGTGCATCGTGGCCCGGCTGACCCCGGCCTCGCGGCAGAGGTTGTTCTTGGTGAGCTTGCCGTCGGTGTGCTGGGGCTGACCCGACAGGAGCCGTTCCATGGCATTGCGCAGGGCCTGTTCGGTCTTGGCGGAGACGGTCACTGGCCGGCCTTCTTGAGCATCAGGGCCACCTCGTTCAGCTGGGCGTCGAGCAGGGCTCGGCGGTTGGCGGGGAGCTTGGGATCGGCTCGCAGCCGGTTCAGGGAGCTGCGTTCAGCCGTCCAGATCGGTAGGTGCTCGGGTCCGAGGATGCTGTTGGCGCATCGGGAGGGCTGGCAGCGGTCGAGGAGAGGGCCGCGGTGTCCTTTGGGAACGACGGCGTCCTCGAGGCACTTGGCCCCGACGGGGTCGTCGTCGTTCATGGTGCAGTGGTTGAGCGTGCCGAAGCGGATTGAGAACCGGGTGCGCTGGAGCAGGTCGTGTTCGACCCGGAGGTCGCCGCGCTGGGCTTTGCCGGTGGCCCGCAGCTCGGCAGCCTTCTCGCGCACTGCGGCGAAGGCCTCGCGCATGCGGTCGGCGCCGGGGCCGAAGCCGATGGTCTCGCCGCGGCTGTCGGCCGCGAAGAGTTCCTTGACGCGCTGGAACTTCCGCTCGGAGACGGCGTTGTCGAGATGACGGGCCCAGGATGAGGCGGGCTCCATGTAGCCGCCGGTGGTCCGGTTGGCCAGGGCTCGGGTTGCGGCGTGCTTGAGCTGCATGCCGACCGCGATCTCCGAGCCGGGAAAGTCCCGGGTGAGCATTGCCATGGTCCTGCGGAACATGTGCGGTGTGATGTGCTGGGGCGGGATCTCGTCCAGACCGGTGATGTTCCGGCGTCGGTTGACGTGATCGACGAAGTCCTCGATCACGTCCTTGCTGGTGAACAGGGTTTCCGCATCGCGGCCTGGGACGGACGCGAACGCCAGCTCGGGGTGCTGGGAGAGCTGTTCGGCGAGCTCGATGGCTCGGGCGACCGGTTCGATGATCCACCAGTGCTTGACAGGCAGGTCCGCGTCGAGCTTGACCTTGGTCGACTTCACGGCCGGTGTGCTGAAGTACTCGACGACGGAGCCCTTGGTGATCTCCCGAATTTCGGAGTCCCGCATCATCGAAAGGGCCGCCACGAAGATGTAGCAGGCGTTGCGCAGGGCCGTGGCCTCGCGCCCGAGCTGCCTGGGCAGCAGTGCGTCGTGCCAGGGTCCGCGGCTTCCGTCGGGGCGGTCGACCTCCACCAGGTCGGGCAGCAGCCCGTGCTGGACGCGGCCGGCCACGACGAGCCGTTCGACGGAGGCCCGGCGTGCGCGGCCGGTGCTGCTGGTGGTGGAGAACAGGTTCCTGCGGTCTGCGTCGAGTCCGACCATCCGGGCCAGCAGGTCCCAGTGGACCGGGCCTTCCCGTCCGGTCTGGGCGCTGGGCGGTCGGGCCGGGACACGGCTTGCCGGGTCGGCTAGCCAGGCTGTGAGCCGACGGTCCGCTTCCGGCAGCTTGATGTCTTCCGCGTGTGCCTCGATCGCCTGCCAGCGATCGAGGGCCCGCAGGATGTCCGGGGCGAAGACAGTGATGTAGGTCCAGGCGGCCCGGACCAGCGGGAACCAGGTCGCCGGCTTGACCACGGGCGTCTTGAGCGGGCCGTTGACCGGCAGCTTGAGGACCGCGGTGGCGGACGTGCCCGGCCAGGGGTCTTCCTCCAGGCCGCCGTTGGCCAGGGCCCGGCCGAACCGGTGCAGGGCCTTGATGACCACGATGTGGTCGACGAGACGGGGCTCTGGGTCCGGGTTGCTGTGATGAGCGAGGAAGCGGTGGAAGTCCTCCGTCGCCCACCGGCTGACCAGCTCGGGCAGCTGCTGGTTGGCTCCGAAGACGGAGAGTTCCCGCAGACACGTGGTCCGCTGGCGGACGGTGTTGGCGACACGAGGGTCGTCCGCGAGGTGGATGCCGCGGGCCAGCAGCGCCGGGTGGCGCGGGTTGAACCAGATCATGGCCAGCTCGCGGGCCAGCAGGTTCACCGCCGGTGCCAGGCCGGGAAAGGGCACGCGCATGTGTGAGGGGTGTTGGTTGACCGGTTTGCGCAGCACTCCGTTGAGATCCCAGCACTCCCGCTCCGAGAAGACGGGCGGCTTGGCGCCGGGCAGCAGCGGGTGGGACTGCACCACGGGCTCGTCGTCGCGGAAGACCGAAGACCTCGTTGGGAGGGGAAGTTGCTTGGTCATGACTCGAACTCCACGTGGGCGGCGAGGGGAAGCTGCAGGGACAGCCCGTCCTCGGCGATCTGCCGGCGGGCCGTGGTGATTTCGGCGTCCGTACGGGCTTTGATCGACTCGTTGATGTTGATGCGGCTCTGTCCCCAAAGGGCGTGAAATACCCGAGGGGACAGCCGCAGCTGCAGCGCGTCCAGGTGGTCGGCGAACAGCAGAAGCTGCGGGAGGTTGGAGGGCAGGACGAAGGCGTTGCGGCACTCCAGGCAGCGGGTTGGGGCGACCGGACAGAGCTGGCCGGTGCGGCCGAACGGGGAGTCGAAGGGGTCTTTGCAGCTGGACACCCCCATGTCGAGCTGGCCGTCCCGCAGCTGGTCGATCTCCTCCTGCGACAGCCCGAGAGCATCGGCCGCCCCCGGCTCGGCCAGCGACTGCTCGGCTTCTTCGCTCAGCACCACCGGTCCGTTCAACGCGTTATCCAGCCACCGTCGCTGAGCTGTGGCGATGACGTTCCCGGCGATCACCCGCAGTGTCGTGCCGTGGGCGTAGTGCCCGCGGAAGGTCTGCTGCGAGTGGTCATCGGCGATGTCGCTGACCCGGCCCCTGAAGGCCAAGGCCTTCTCGACCTTGCCGGACTTGCGAAGACGCCGGATGTCGACCGGACCCTCCACGCTGACGCCATGGAACTCGAGCCAGTCGGAGAACTGGGAGGCCACCGTGTCTCCGCTGAACCGTCGGATCCGCAGCGTGTAGGGGTTGACGGCGGCGCGCAGGAACAGCGGGACAGGCTCGATGCGCGCCCGACGGGCCAACGGCGTGGCCAGTTCAAGGAGCGCCTGGGTGAGAGCCGCGGTGTCCAGCTTCGGCCGCCGGGGATGGAGCAGCCCGCCGGTCTGCTCGACGGAGGTGCTGAACGCCTGCCGGGTGTGGGTGTGGGCCCGGCCCTTGGTGAAGTCGATCACCACACTGCGCGGGCCGAACTCGATGTCGTCCTCGGTCAGCGCGCTGACCTCTTCGGACGAGCGGCCAGTGGCCGCCATCAGCAAGATCCGATAGCTGTGCAGATCGAGGTTGTGCGGGAACAACTGGCGAACCAGGTGACGCAGCACCATCCGCTTGCCGAACTGCGGAAGCGTTCCGGGCGGGATGACCTCGCGCAGCGGCGGCGGCATCTCGTGCCACCCCGGCAGGTGCTCGGCGATCTCCTCGCAGGTCCAGGCATCATTCGCGATCGCCCAGAGCAAGTTCGCGAGGCGGTCCCAGCCGTTCTTGGCCGGGTCCTTCCCGGTGGCCGCCAGCTTCCAGCCCCGCCGGATCCTCGCTGTGATCGCAAGGTGATCGGACCAGGCGGCCTTCACCAGCTCTTTCTTGTCCGCGCGGGTGAACTCATCCAACTCCTGGGTCTGTCCGCCGCGAAGACCGGCATGTCCGCTCGCCCAGCGACGCAGGCTGGCCGCGACCGGGCGGTCCGGATGCTCGGCCCGGCGCGTGATGAGAATGCGCAGTTTGCCGGCGAGCGCGGCAGGCACCCGTGAGCCGGCGCCGTAGGCGGCGGGCAGCAGGCGAGTCCAGTCGGTCAGCGCGTGGGCGAGGTCGGGCTCCGGCTCACCCAGCGAGGCCTTCACCGCGTGGGGAACGTGGGCATCGACGTGCTGGCAGAACAGCGTGATGGCCTGGCGATACAAAGCCGCGGCGGTCGCCGACAGCGTCGCGGAGGCGGCTTTCTCCACCCACTCGTCCGCCAGCTCGCCCGCGAGGTGTGCGCAGGCGAAATCAGATGGGTCGAGCGAAGGGCTTTGCTGGCGGCCATCGGCGGTCTGGCCGGTCACCGTCCGGATGCCGATCCGGACGGGCTCCGCTGCCCGCGGACCGGGAAGCGGGAAGTTCCGGGTGTGCTCACCGCGGCGCGGCATGGGCGTTCTCTTCCAGGTTCAGCAGGTGGCGGGCGATGGTGACGTATGAAGCGCCGTCGGCGACGGTCCACTCGCGGAAGGCGTCGTCGACCTCCCGCATCGGGTCCTTCAGGTAGCGGATGTAGCGGTAAGTCGTCGATGGAAGGACATGACCGAGCCGGCGCTGGACCACCAGCAGCGGGTTCCTGGTCATGTGGTCCAGCAGCGTCGACATCGGAAGCTGCTGCCTCTCGGCGTCGCCAAGAGCCTCCCGGGTCAGGAAGATCAGCAGACGTAGGGCGAAGGTGTGCCGCAGATCGTGATAGACCCAGCAACGACACGGCACCTGCGGGGCATTCTGATCTGCTGACCAGGCCTTGAGCCGGTCCCAGGCCCCCCAACGCACCCGGTCCCAGCCCGAGGCGGTCAGCATCTTCCCGCCCTGACCGATGAACAGCGCCAGCGGCTCCAGCCCGCCGCCGGTCTCCAGCACCGTGATGCGGCGCAGGTCCGGGGCCAGGTCCTTGATCGATCGGGTGACGGTGCGGCCTTCGAGGACGCCTCGCACCTTCGTGTCGTCGGCCTCCAGCCGCTGAACCACGAACAGGTCCTGGTGCCGGCGCCGCAGCGTGCGCTGGGCCTTCGCCACGATCTCCGGCCGCTCGATCATCAAGTAGGGATCCAGCAACTCCATCGCTCCGACCGGGACGTAGACGGACCGAGGCCGCTTCTGCTTCGCGCAAGCCGCCAGATCGACATCTGCAGTTTGCGGGCGATGTCCTGCCATCAGACCGAGTTCGGGCAGCAGCAGCGTGGACCACTCCTGGGCTCGCATCCCGGTCAGCAGCGCGAGTTCGACCGCAGCCCGATTGCGATGCGGGCGCCACCCGCCGAACGTCTCGTCGAGTTCGGACGCGGGCGTCAGCCCACCGAACCCGACGTCCCGGAAGAACAGGTACTGCTCCAGCTCGAGATGCCGCACCCGCACGTCCGTACTGAAGCCGCTGCCCAGCGACTCCCCCTGCGACGACCGCCACGGACTGGCCCGCACGTAGCCGACGCGGACCAGGTGCTTGTAGAGGCTGACGATCGCGGCAGCGTCCCGGTCCCAGGTAGTTCCCCCCACCGTGTCCTCGGCGTCCGCACGCCGCCACTGCCGGAACTGCAAGATGTCCATCTCGGTGGCCGAGCGCAGGTCCACCCCGCGAGCCAGCAGGAATCCGAGCAGCATCAGCACCGTATAGGCGTAGGCCCGCATCGACTTCGCATCCCGCCGGGCCAGCGCCAGGCTGCGAAACCACGAGGAGACCGGCTCCACCGGCCGCATCGCTTCGTCCAGGAGGACCGGCGTACCCACCGGCAGGCGATACCGCTCAAGAGCCCCCGCCAGCAGAGACCGATCGATCCCTGCGACATCACCCACCCGCCACACCGCCCGGTGGTTGGCGAAGTACAGCCGCACCGATCCCTCCCGTACCGACCTGAGCACGTTCGCACGTACGCAGTCACGGCAACGGAAGACCGCTGCCGATGGCTACGGGGCGCACAAGGATCTCACCCAGATGAGACACCCCTCGATGTCTGGAGAACCTCGCGGATCAGGGTGTTGGCCCGCACGGTGCGGTCGCCGCTGGTGTAGAAGGCGGCGGTGTCGATGTGGTTGACGCCGAGTTCGACGGCGCGGCGCAGGACGGCGCGACCGGTCTCGGGATCGCGGGCCGGGCCGTGGAAGCTGTTGGTGGGCAGGCGCATCGCCCCGAAGCCCATCCGGTCGATCGGAAGGTCGCCACCGAGGCGGAAGTCATTGCTCATGAATCCAGCCTGGTGGGCGGGGCGTTCGGGCCGCGAGCCCCTGGCAGCTTGCTGCCATCGGGGAGAATGAACGCGTGGCAGAGACCGTGACGATCCAAGGTGACCTGGAGCTGCTCGCGCGCACCGCGCATCTTTTCTCCTCGGTCCGCGAGGAGTTCGTCTGCGCCGCCCGCGACCTCGACACCTGGCCGCACCACGGCGCCCGGCAGGCCGCCCGTGACCGGGTGCGGCACAGCGGTGCCCCGCGGATCCGCAAGCTGTACAGCCCCGCCGCGCTGGCCGACGAGCACAGCCGCGAGCATCTGAGCCAACTCGTCGACAGGGGCGGCCAGGTGCGCATCGCCGACGCCGCTCTGCCCCACGAGACGATCATCATCGACCGTCGGTACGCGATCCTCGCCGGGGCGAGCGCCCCCGGCGGCCGTGAGTACACCGTGACCGGCGCACCCACCCTGGTCGGCGGAGTGCACGCGCTCTTCGAGGCCGCCTGGGAGGCCGCCACCAACCTGGGGGACTTCCTGCGTGCGGAGCGGCCGCAGCTCGACGCGGGAAGTCGGACGGTCCTGCGCGCGCTGGGCTCTGGCGTCACCGACGCGACAGCCGCGCGGGAGCTCGGCATGTCCCTGCGCACCTACCGTCGCCGGGTCGCCGAACTGCTCGACACCCTCGACGCGGAATCGCGCTTCCAGGCCGGGGTGCGCGCGGGTGAGCTGGGCCTGAACCGCTGACGCCTAATGCGGTTGAGCACGCGGCCCGCCTGATGAAGATCGCACTCATGTTCTCGCGCAAGCCTCGTCGCCCGGGCGACCGCTGCCGGTGCGAGCTGCTGGACCGACGCTCCGGCCGTCACGGCCGACAGCGTGAGTTCGGGGCGCGGGAGGAGCCGAATTGCCGCCAGGGTGATTCGGCGTTCCGGAAGGTACGGGGGCTGAGGGCGACCGCGAACAGGTGGTGGTGAGGGGGAGTTGAGGATTGGGGCCGGTGGCCGGGCGGGGCTGCCGCCGGGAGCGGTCATTCTCATGGGTGACGTTGATCGATGGTGTGCGCGGCCGGGGAACACGCGGGCTAGGTTCGCGGCATGGCACGGTTTCGGATGTACCCGACGAGCGAGCAGGCGGGCATCATGCTCGAGCACTGCGCGCACGCCCGGTACGTGTGGAACCTCGCTGTGGAACAGCACGCGCACTGGATGCCGGGTCGCAGGTCCGCGCCGGGTTTCGCGGAGCAGTGCCGTCAGCTCACCGAGGCCCGGCGGGACAACGAGTGGCTGGCCGCTGGGAACGCGGACGTGCAGCAGCAGGCGCTCAAGGACTTCGCCAAGGCCAAGAGCGCCCGCTTCACGTCCGGGTTCGGTGAGCCGACCTGGCGCAGGAAGTACCGGCACGAGGGCTTCCGGGTCATCGGCACCGACCGGGTACCCGAGTACGAGGCGGACGGCAGCCCGAAGCTGAATGTGAAGACCGGCAAGCAGGTCCTGGGCCGGTCGGTGGTCGTGCAGAAGCTCAACCGGAGGTGGGCTCAGGTCAAGGTGCCCGGTTGCGGCTGGGTCCGCTTCCGCCTCAGCGCCAAGGGCAAGGGTGCGAAGCTGCCCCACGCGAAGACGTTCCGGGTCACCTTCCGCAACGGCCAGTGGCACATTGCCTTCGCCGTCATCCCGGGTCCGACTCCTGCGCCCGGCACGGGAGAGGTCATCGGCATCGACCGGGGCGTGACGATCACGGCGGCCCTGTCGGACGGCCGGAAGCTGAACTGTCCGCAGCTAACCGTCAGGGAGCGGGCACAGATCCGCAAGCACGAGCGGCGCGCAGCCCGCGCTCCGAAGGGCAGTGCACGGAAGACCTCCGCCTATGCGAAGGTCGCCCAGCTCAAGGCGAGGGAAGCGGACCGGCGCAAGGACTGGTGCGAGAAGACCAGCACCCTGCTCGCCCGCACGTATGACGTGATCCGGTTCGAGAAGCTGAACATCAAGAACATGACCCGCTCCGCGAAGGGAACCGTGGAGCAGCCCGGCAAGAGTGTGGCGCAGAAGTCGGGCCTGAACCGGTCGATCCTCGCCCAGGGTTGGGGTCTGCTGCGTCAGCGCACCGAGCACAAGGCCCCCGGCCGGGTCGAGGACGTTCCCGCCCCCTACACCAGCCTGCGGTGCAGCGCCTGCGGATGGATCGAGAAGAAGTCGCGCAAGAGCCAAGCCGACTTCGCGTGCGTGTCCTGCGGCTTCACCTGTAACGCGGACACCAACGCAGCAACCAACATCGCGGCAGGACAGGGCGGGATTCCCCGCCCCCGGTGCTCAGCCGGTGCCGGAGGGGCGACAGCGGCCACCGGCCGTTCGAGCGCCCGTGAACCTCAACCCACCTGGGTTGGAATCCCCCTCTTTTAAAGAGGGGGAGGATGTCAACTGTCGTCCCCGGGCCCGGTGCCGAGCTCCCGCCTCGTCTGAGCGGGGCCAACCGTTCGGCGTGGCCGGAACCAGCCACGCACCGGACACACTTCGGCTTCCCCCCGGAGGGCCCCGCGTCGACTTCCGGCCACCCGGCGTTGACACGCTTGCCGAGTGTTGGCCATGGCTTTTCCCGTCGATCTCCGCCGCTGCCAGGTGCTCGGTCTTGCCGGTACCGCCGTCCTCGCGGCAGGCGGCGGCACCGCAGGAGCGCTCCCCGTCCGGGACCTCCTCGCTCCGTCCTCCGCCGAGGCCGCCCTCGGCCTGATCGGCGTGTACTTCGGCGTCGTCCTGCTGATAGCGGCCTGGGCACTGCTGGGCCGACTCCTGCTCGGCAGCGAGCCGCCGACCCCGCGCGCCCTGCTGGTCACCCTCGGCGTGTGGGCGGCCCCGCTGCTGCTCGCCCCGCCGTTGTTCAGCCGGGACGTGTACAGCTACCTCGCGCAGGGCGCCATGGTCGACGCCCACATCGACGTCTACGCCCACGGTCCGGCCCGGCTCGGCGGCCCGCTCGCCGACGAGGTCGCCCCGCTGTGGCAGCACACGGGAGCGCCGTACGGACCGGTCTTCCTCGCCCTGGCCTCCGCGCTGTCCGCGCTGACCAGCGGTGAACTCCCCGCAGGCCTCTTCGGGATGCGGCTCGTCGCGCTGCTCGGGGTGGCCCTGATGGCGGCCGCTCTGCCCCGCCTGGCTCGGCACAGCGGCGCCGACCCGGCCGCCGCGCTGTGGCTCGGCGCCCTCAACCCGCTGGTGCTGCTGCACCTGGTCGCCGGCGCGCACAACGACGCCGTCATGCTCGGACTGCTCGGCCTCGGCCTCGTCGCCGCGCTCGGCCGGTGGCCGGTCCTGGGCGCCGTACTCGTCACCCTCGCCGCCCTGGTCAAGGCGCCCGCGGTGCTCGGCCTCGCCGCGGTCGTCGTGCTCCAGGTGCGGGCGGGCCGCCGCCCGGTAGGGGCCGTCCTGACGACCACGGCCGCGGCCGCCGCCACGACCGTCGCCGCGACCGCCGTCGCCGGAACCGGATACGGCTGGATCGGCGCCCTCGACACGCCCGTCTCTCCGCACAACTGGGCGCTCACCAGCCTCCTGGGCCGTGCCACCCGTGCTCTGCTGGAGTGGTTCGGCAGCGACCTGGCCCCCCTCGCCGTACCGGCCTGGCACGCGCTCGGTGTCGCCGCCGCCGTGGTCGCCATAGCGGTCATATGGCTGCGGCTCAGGCTGCGCCCGGTGTACGCGCTCGGCCTCAGCCTCGCCGCCGTGGCCGCCTTGGGCCCCGCGATCCGTCCCTGGTACGCCCTGTGGGGCCTGTTCCTCATCGCCGCCGCGGCGCCCAGCGCGTCGGTACGGCACCGGGTGGCCGCCGTGACCGGCGTCCTGGCGCTCGCCACGCTGCCCAGCGGGGGCCCGGCGGACACCGGACAGCTGGTGCTCGCCGTCTCCGGCGGTGTGCTCGCGGTCGTCGTGCTGTGGCAGGCCCACCAGGCGGAACTCGCGCCGGCCTGGGGGCGGACCGCATGAGACTGCCCCGCACCGACCGCGGACGACTGCTGCTGGCGCTGTTCCTCGTCGCCGCCGTGAGCGCGTTCACCGCGACCGTGCCGCTGCTGCGCGACTGGTTCGACCTGCGCGTCTACCACGGCACCGTGGACAGCTGGATCCACCACGGCGGCCGTATCTACGACTATCTGGTCCCCGGCACGACCTACGGCTTCACCTACCCGCCGTTCGCCGCCGTCGCCATGCTGCCCATGGCCCTGCTGGACCTGCCCGCCGCCATCGTCGTCGCGCTGCTGCTCAACCTGGCCGCGCTCGCCGTGGTCCTGCGCATCCTGGCCGGACGGGACTGGCGGCGCTACGGCTGGTTCGGCTGCCTCCTCGGCGCCTGCGCGCTCGCCCTGTTCGAGCCGCTGCGCGACACCTTCAGCTTCGGCCAGGTGAACGTCCTGCTGCTCGCCCTCGTGCTGACGGACGCCTGGCTGCTGGCCACCGGGCGGGAACGCTGGGCGGGTTACGGCATCGGCCTCGCCGCCGCGATCAAACTCACGCCCGCCGTCTTCATCGGCCTGCTCCTGCTGGCCCGGCGCTGGCGGGCGGCCGGTATCGCCACGGCCGTCGCCGTCGGGGCCACGGCCCTGGCGGCCTGGGTGACCCCCGACGCCTCCCGGTTCTACTGGACGCGGGCCCTGTGGGACACCACCCGGGTGGGCCGTCTGGACTATGTCTCGAACCAGTCCCTTCAGGGTGTCCTGGCCCGGCTCGGTGAGCCGGACCGCGCGCCGTGGGCGGTCGCCGTGCTGCTGGTGCTGTGCGTGTGGGCGTGGCGGGCGGGCCGGGCGATCGCCGCGGGGGAGTGGATCGCGGCCTTCGCCCTGACGGGCCTGACGGCGTGTCTGGTCAGCCCCATCACCTGGGTGCACCACCTGGTGTGGCTGCTGCCGTCGTTCGCCGTGCTGATCCGCGCCGGGCACCCGCGCACCGCGGCCGCCCTGTACGCGTTGCTGTGCACGAGCGTGGTGTGGCTGTGGTTCGACGACGCCTCCGGCATCGACGGATTCATCGGCTCCAACACCTACGTCTGGATCACGCTCGGCCTGCTGCTGTGGCTGCCGGTGGGTCAACTCCCCGCCGGACGGCACCTTCTGGGACGTGTCGTGAGCGCGACGGCACCGGCGCCGAGTCCGGCGGCACCCGCCACCATCCCGGCCTCGGCCCAGCCCGGGCCCGCGTCCACCGGTGCCGCGACGGCTGCCGCGGACACCGGCTCAGGCCCCGGACGCGGCTTGGCCCGCAGGGCGTCCAGCGAGCCCACGGGATCGACCCGTCCCGCAGCGGCGAAGCCCCAGTCCAACAGCTCCCGAGCCTCCTCGTAGACGGCGAGGCCGCCGCCGTACTGGGGATTCATCACCGTGACGACGAGGGTGCGGCCGCCCTTGCGGGCTGCGGACACCAGGGTGTGGCCGGCGTTGGTCGTGTAGCCGTTCTTGACGCCGATCAGGCCGGGGTAGGGGTCGACTCCGTCGCCGCCGGTCAGCAGCCGGTTGGTGTTGCTGATGGGGTACGACCATCCGCCGCCGTCCGGGAACCTGGCCTCGACGGTGCGGCAGTAGCGCGCGAAGTCCTTGTTGCGCAGCCCCGCCCGGCCGAACACCGCGAGGTCGTACGCCGAGGACACCTGGCCCGGTGTGTCGTAGCCGTCGGGCGACAGCACCCGGGTGTCGAGGGCGCCGAGCGCACGGGCCTTGGCCTGCATCCGCTTGGCCGTGGCACGCCAGCCGCCGTTCAGCCCGGCCAGGACGTGCACGGCGTCGTTGCCGGAGTTCAGGAACACTCCGTTCCACAGATCGGCGACCCGGTAGGTACGCCCCTCGGCGACTCCGACCATGCTGCTGCCCGGACCGATGTCCGACAGTTCCTCCTCGTCGACCGTGTGCCGGATCCCGCCGGGCAGGGCGGGCAGCACGGTGAGGGCGAAGAGCGCCTTGAGGGTGCTGGCGGGCGGCAGTCTGCGGTGCGCGTCGTGCGCGGCGAGCACCTCGCCGGTACGGGCGTCGGCGACCACCCACGAGAGCGCGGAGATGCTCGGCACCCGGGGCGCCTCCGCGCGCAGCCGCACGTGCGTACCGGAGCGACGCAGCAACGACGGCCGCGGGACCGCCGACACCCGTGTCCGCTCCGTCCCACCGGGGCCTGTGTCACCCCGGTCGGCCACCGCGGCGGGCGCGAGCCCCAACAGGCCTGCCACACAGAGCGCGCAGGCCGAGACGGTGACCCGGGAAGAGAATCCGATCTTCATGCGATCAACGTAGGAAGTGCTCGGCGACACACCGCGCTGCCCGGTCGGAGCGTCGTCCGCGAGCACCCGGATGCCGCACTCCGGGCCCTGTGCGTCAGGCGGGATCGGCGGGCAGCGTCGGCTGGATCCGGCGCAGGAACGTGGCGTTGTCCGGCGTCTCGCGCATCCGCTCCAGCAGGGTCTCCAGACCGTCCTTGCCCTGCAGCACCCGGCGCAGGCCGCGTACGGCGGTCAACTCGGCGGCGGTCAGGAGCAGTTCCTCGCGGCGGGTGCCGGAGGGATTGATGTCGATCGCCGGGAAGACGCGGCGGAAGGCGAGTTCGCGGCTCAGGCGCAGCTCCATGTTGCCGGTGCCCTTGAGCTCCTCGAAGAAGTAGTCGTCGGCGCGGGAGCCGGTCTCCACCAGGGCGGTGGCGAGAATCGTCAGCGAGCCGCCCTCCTCGGCCGCGCGGGCGGCGCCGAAGAAGCGCTTGGGGCCGATGAGCGCGGCGGCGTCGACGCCGCCGCTGAGGGTCCGGCCACCGGCGGCGGCCGCGTTGTTGTGGGCCCGGCACAGCCGGGTCAGCGAGTCGAGCAGGATCACGACGTCCTCGCCCGCCTCGACGAGCCGCTTGGCCCGCTCGATGACCAGCTCGGCGAGCGCGATGTGCTGCTTGGGCGCCCGGTCGAACGTCGAGGCGTACACCTCGCCGCGCACCGAGCGCCGCATCTCGGTGACCTCCTCGGGGCGCTCGTCGAGCAGCACCACCATCAGACGGCTTTCGGGGTGGTTGCCTGCCACGGCGGCGGCGATCTGCTGGAGCAGCACCGTCTTGCCGGTCTTGGGCGGGGCGACGATCAGCCCGCGCTGGCCCTTGCCGACGGGCGCGATCAGGTCGGTGACGCGTCCGGCGAGCCCGGCTGCCGGGTGTTCGAGGCGGAGCCGCCGGCTCGGGTGCAGCGGGGTGAGCTCGCCGAAGCGTCGGCGGCTCGTGTCGGGGGCGCGGCCGTTGACGCGGGCGACCTCGGTGAGGGCCCGCTGGCCGCCTCGTACGCCTTCGACGAGGTCGCCCTTGCGCAGGCCGTGACGGCGGATCAGGGCGGGGGAGACCTGGAGGTCGGAGGACGCGGACAGCAGGCTGTCGGCGCGCAGATGCCCCTTCCCGCTCGCGTCGATGTCGAGAACACCGGTGACGGTCTGAGGGGCGGACTTCTGTACGAGGGGTTCGAGTGTGGTGGTCATGGGAGGGTCCTTTCACGGACGTACGGCATGAGACATGCGGAAGGAAGGGGTGATGCCGCGGCAACGGGGCGGACAGAGCGCCTCCGGGCGGCGGGGAACACCACCTCGGGTACGGCGGAACCGCTGGTCACGAGGTGGTGAGAAAGCCGGTACGACAACCGGCCGACTGAAGGAGAACTGGCACCGGCGCCCTGGACGGGGCGTACACAAGTGCTAACGGGACGGTACCACGCCGGTTCGGCGTGTGGCGAGGAGTCCGTAGAGAAGGGGGATCCGAGGCTCCGGGAGCCGCCACCAGCCGGACGGCGTGCGGACCATCTGCGGCCAGCGCTGCCAGGGCAGCTCGTCGCTCTCGCGGAGCCGCTGGACGGTCAGTCCTGCCTCCGTCAACGCGGTGACGACGTCTCCTATTCCGTGCATCCACTCGAAGCTGTCGGTGGCGCCCTCGACGGCCGGACCGTCGGTGTAGGTGCGGGTCGCGTCCCGGTGCACGGGACCGCCGCCGCCCAGGTAGTCGTGGAGCAGCAGCAGCTCGGGCCCCTCGCCCGGCGCGGGCTTCGGGCCGAGGGAGTTGAGCAGCGGGTGGAACTCGACGATGTACAACAGGCCGCCGGGACGCAGCAGTTCGGCCACCACGCCCGCCCAGCGCTCCAGATCCGGCAGATAGCACAGGGCGCCCTTGCCGGTGTACACGACGTCGAACCGCTCCCGGCCCAGGGCCGCCACGGCGTCGTACACGTTCGCCTCGACGTAGTCGATGTCGGCGCCCGCCTTCGCGGCGAGGTCGCGGGCGGCCGTGACGGAGGCGGCCGAGAAGTCCAGGCCGACCGCCCGGGCCCCGCGCCGGGCGAGGGCGATCGTCTCGGTGCCGAGATGGCACTGGAGGTGGAGCACATCGCGGCCCGCCAGGTCGCCGAGGTCCGCCCATTCGAAGGGGGCGAACCAGCGGGCGGGATCGAGGTCCTGGTCGAGCCCGTAGAAGCGGCTGGCGAGGTGGACGGGGGTGCGGGCGTCCCAGTTCGCCTGGTTGGCCCGCATCAGCCGTGCGTGCTCGTCGGTGCTCATGAGGACATCCAACCGCGAACGGACGCGGAAGGAGGCCGAGTCACACGGAACGCTCCCGCGCCTCCTCGGCGATCCGGTCGAACTGCGCGGCCATGGCGGCCTGGAGCGCCTGCGCGGCCGACAGGGGGCGGACCATGACCGTGAACTCGTCGATCAGGCCGCTGTTGTCGACATGGATGAAGTCGCAGCCCTGGATCTCCCGGTCGCCCACGCGCGCGGTGAAGACCAGCGCATGGTCCCGGCCGCCCGCGTCGTTGATCTCCCGCACATAGCGGAAGTCCTCGAAGACCCGCGCCACTCCGCGCAGGATCGCCGCCGTGATCGCCTTTCCGGGGTACGGCTTGAACACCACCGGACTGGTGAAGACGACGTTCTCGGCCAGCAGTGCCTCGGCGGCGTCGAGGTCCTGGGCCTCGATCGCCTTGCGGAACGCCTGCATCGGCGCCTCCATAGTCAATTTGTTGAGTAGGTGCAGAAGAGATTAATCACTCCCTGCTAGCGTGTCCATATGTCTCTGAAGCACGCCGTCCTGGCCGCCCTCCTGGAGGGAGAGGCGTCGGGGTACGAGCTGTCCAAGCTGTTCGACGTGTCGTTCGCGAACTTCTGGGCCTCGACCCCCCAGCAGCTCTACCGCGAGCTGGAGCGACTGACGCAGGACGAACTGATCGCGGCCCGGACCGTCCAGCAGGAGCGCCGGCCCAACAAGCGGATGTTCACGCTCACCGAGACGGGCCGGGAGGAACTGCGCTCCTTCGCCGCCGAGCCGGTACGGCGCCCGGCGGCGATGCGCGACGAACTGCTGATCAAGATCCAGGCCATGGACGACTCGGACCCTGCGCCCGCCCAGGCGCTGATCGAGGAGCGGATGAGCTGGTCCGAGGGCAAACTCGCCCGCTACGAGCGGGTGCGCGAGCGGCTGCTGGCCGGGCGGACCGAGGAGGAGTACCTGCGTGACACCGAACGCGTCGGCCCGTATCTCACGCTGCTCGCCGGCATCGACTACGAGCGCGGCAACCTGCGCTGGTGCGAGCGCGTTCTCGCCGTACTGAAGCAGCGGACACCTCTGGGGTGACACTGATGTTCAGCCCCGAAGGCCCCTCCCTGCGCGAACTCGCCGTCCAGGCGCTGTCGTCCGTCGAACGCGGCTACGACCTGCTCGCCCCGAAGTTCGACCACACCCCCTTCCGCACCCCGGACTCGGTCCTCGACGCCGTCGCCGCGGCACTGGAGCGAATGGGCCCCTTCGACACCGGGCTCGACCTGTGCTGCGGCACCGGCGCCGGCATCGACGTCCTCACGCGCGTGTGCCGACACCGCGTCACCGGGGTCGACTTCAGCGCGGGCATGCTCGCGGTGGCGCGCGAGCGCGAGCGAACGGCCCGGACGCCGGTCTCGTACGTCCGTGCCGACGCCCGCGCCCTGCCGTTCGCGCCCGCCTTCGACCTCGTCGTGAGCTTCGGGGCGTTCGGACACTTCCTGCCGCGCGAGCTGCCGGGGCTGTTCGCCCAGGTCCATGACGTCCTGCGGCCCGGCGGGGCCTTCGTGTTCCCCGTCGTCGCCCCGCCCCGGCCCGGAACCTGGGCCTACTGGATGCTGCTGGGCTTCGACGCGGTGATGCGGGTGCGCAACGCCGTGTGGCGGCCGCCGTTCGTCATGTACTACCGCGCGTTCCGGCTCGGTGAGGTGCGCCGGGAGCTGGAGCGCGCCGGTCTTGCCGTGGAGCTGACGGCGCTGCCCGAGTTCGGGCAGCGCCGCGACGGCAGTCCGCGTGTGCGGATGGTGGTCGCCCGCCGGAGTCAGCCCGCCGCCGGCAGCGTGAACTCGTAGACCAGCGCGTCCTGTCGGGCGTCCACCACGAGCTCGGTGATCTCCAGCGGGCGGGCGTACTGGTCGTGGACGCGTCGGGTGACCCGGACCGAGGACGCGCCCGCCAGCGGGGTGATGGAGTCCCGGTGATGCAGGGTCAGGCCCGCCTTGCGCATCCAGTCGTAGGCGCGGCGCAGTTGGGCCGAGGTGGAGCCCTCGGCGCGGTCCCGGTAGCGGCCCAGCTCCTCGACCTCGGCCAGGGCCACGGCGGAGAAGGACGTCACCGCCGTGCGGCGTGCCCGTCCATCGGCGCCGGCGGACTCGTAGCGGTGCACGAGGGTCGGCCGGTGCGGGGCGAGTCCCAGCGCCTCGGCGTGGCCCGGCGGGGGCGTCTCCCAGGTGACCGTCGTGCGGTCGACGGCGCCCGGATCGGCCGCCCGGGCGCCCACCGGGAAAGTCAGCGCCGCGGGGTTCTCGACCGGCGGACCCGGCAGCGTGGCATGGCTGCCGCGCCGGTCCGTGGCGACCAGACCGTCGTGCCGCAGCACCTCGAGCGCCTGCCGTACGGTCTCCCTGCTGACCCCGAAGTGCCGCGCCAAGTGCCGTTCGCCCGGCAGCCGTTCGCCGGGCGGGATGGTGCCGTCGCGCAGCTCGCCGAGCAACTGCGTCGCGATCCGCCAGTAGAGGGGCTGTCCCTCGGTGAGCGGGTGGTCGTGCGGGGTGGTGCGGGCCATGCCGCGCCCTCCTGTTGGTGACATGCCGTAGCCGTGCGGGCTCATTGCGCCACCAGATCTAGCATTGGTCTAAACCAGCAGGGAAGGGTAGCGGGCCGGTTCGGCCGAAACCGGCCCGCTGATCGCCGCTTTGGTCAGGCGTACGACCGCAGCCAGCGTAGCTTCGCCGCGTCGTGGTAGGGGCCGCCGCCCTCATGGTCGTTGAAGTCGTACACCTCGATCGCCTTGTCGTCGTGCGCCCAGGAGTTGTAGGCCGCGAAGACGGTCGAGGGCGGGCAGGTCTGGTCCTCCAGCGCCGCCGAGAACAGGGCCGGGGCCCGGCCGCGGGCCGCGAAGTGGACAGCGTCGAAGTAGGAGAGCGTGCGCATCACGTCCTCGGTGCGACCGCGGTGCGTCTTCAGGTAGAGGGCGATCTCGCGGTACGGGTGACGGTCGGTCACCGTCGCCGCGCGCGGGTAGTCGCACAGGAACGGCACGTCCGGGGCGACCGCCGTCAGATCCGGCACCAGGCCGCCCACCGCGATCGTGATCCCGCCACCCTGGCTGGCGCCCAGCGCCACAGTCCGCGAGGCATCGGTCAGCGGATGCGAACGGGCCGCCTCCACGGCGCGCACCGCGTCGGTGAACACCCGCCGGTAGTAGTAGTTCTCGGGCGCGTCCACACCGCGCGTCATGAAACCGGGGTACGCGGGCGCACCGCCCACCGGGTCCGCCGTACCGCCGCCACCGCCCCAGGCGCTGCCCTGGCCGCGGGTGTCCATCACGAAGTGCGCCCGGCCCGAGGACGCCCACAGCAGATGCTCGTGCGGCAGCCCGCGCCCGCCGCCGTACCCGATGAACTCCACCACCAGCGGCACCGGTTCCTCGGCCGCCGCGGGCAGCGTCAGCCAGCCCTTCACCGGGTGACCGCCGAAACCGGCGAACGTCACGTCGTACACCGTCACCGTGGACAGCCCCGTGTCGACCGGCTCGAAGCGGGCGTCCAGGTCGTGCTCGCGGGCCTCCTGGAGCGTCTTGGCCCAGAAGGAGTCGAAGTCCTCGGGCGCGACGGAGTCGCTGCGGTACTCGCGCAGTTCGTCGAGCGGAAGGTCGAACAGGGCCATGGATGACCGCCTTTGTGAGGAGGACGTGCGGATGATCACACGGTACGTGGATGATCGGATCTCTCGCCAGGTCCTTGTCCGGTGCGGACGGAACCGCGGAACCACGGAACTGCTGGTCAGAGATGCCGAGCTGCTTGTCGTGGACGACGGGCGGGAGATCGCGGGCGGCTGGGTGACCGTATCCGGTGGTCACGCCTGCCGTCGGCTCCATCGAGGTTCGGTACGGGCCCACTCCCGCTCCCACTCCGCGAGCCGGTGTCGGGTGGCGACGTGGCGGACCAGGGCGTGGCCGAGGAGGACCAGGCCCGCCGCGCCTGCCGTCGCGCAGGCGCCGATCGCCACGGTGTGCTGCCAGATCGTCGCCTCGCTCGGGGGCGGGGGCACGCTGCGGCCGGCGGAGTCGAGCCACATGTCGACCCGCTTACCGCGGTGGGTGTCGGCCGGGACCACGGCCGTGCCCGTGCGGGAGACGCCGTCCGGGTCCGTCCAGCGCACCGTCACGCGTTGGTTGCGCTCGGCGCCCTGCACCGTGGGGAGCGAGTCCGGGGCCCAGCCGGTGACCTCCGCGCGGATCCGGTGGCGGTCGGCGCGCTGGGCCGTCGCCGTGGCCCGGGCGTCGTCATGGGCCCACCAGCCCGCCGCCACCCCGGCCGACGGCGCGGCCAGGCACAGCAGGACGGCCACCACCAGTACCGTCCAGGCCTCCACGACGTCCGACCGGCGCCGTAGCGGATTGTGCCGCCGGCGCCAGCCGGGTACTCGGGTCCTCACGCCCGTCGGGTACCCGCAGACGCCCGCGGGAGTCAGCCGAAGCGCTCGATGCGGATCCGGTCGACGGGCTGCCCGGCCTCGACGAGCAGACGCGAGGCATGCTCGGCGAACCCGTTGGAGCCGCACACATAGGCCTCCCACCCACCTGGCGGCTGTTCGGCCAGGAGCGGCGCCACATGTGCGGCCGACACACGTCCGACCGGCACACCCTCCGGGGCGCTGCGTGTGAACACGGGCGTCGTCTCCGCGCCGTACTCCCGCGCGTAGATCAGTTCCCGCGGGCTGCGCGCCGAGACCAGCAGCCGCAGCGGTACGTCGAGGCCGCGTGCCCGGTGGTGCCGCACCATCGACATCAGCGGTACGACCCCGGATCCGGCGCCGATCAGCAGCGCGGGCCGGTCGCCGGGCCAGGCGAAGAAGCCGCTCAGCGGCCCGCGCACCTCGATCCGGTCGCCGGGGCGGGCCACGGTGTGGAACCAGCCGGAGACCTCGCCGCCCTCGACATGGTCCAGGGTCAGCTCGATATGCCCGGAGTCGTCGGGCGCGGACGCGATCGAGTAGTGGCGCTGGGCCGCATAGCCGTCCTCGGCGGTCAGCCGCAGCATCAGATGCTGGCCGGGCAGATGCCCCGCCCAGGCGGGCACCGCGAGCCGGACGGTGGCCGCGTGCGGGGTCTCGCGCCGGATCTCCGTGATCGTTGCGGACTGCCACAGCGTCGCCGTCCGATTACTCACCGCGATACGGCCGGGCACGGCGAAACGGGTCGGGGGAGTGAACGTCTCAGTCACCGGAGTACCGCTGCTCCTCCCAGGGGTTGCCGCGCTCGTGGTAGCCGTTCTGCTCCCAGAAGCCCGGCTCGTCGTGGTCGAGGATCCTGAGGCCCGCGATCCACTTGGCGCTCTTCCAGAAGTACAGATGCGGCACCAGCAGCCGCGCCGGGCCACCGTGCTCGGCGGCGAGCGGCTGCCCGTCGTACTCCCAGGCGATCCACGCCCGCCCGCCGGTGAGGTCCGCGAGCGGGAGGTTCGTGGTGTACCCGGTGTGTGAGTAGGCCACGGCGTGAGTGGCGGAGCCATGGGGCTTGACCACACCCAGGAAGGCGTCCAGGGACACGCCCCCGAACCGCACCCCGAACTTCGACCAGCTCGTCACACAGTGGATGTCACCCTCGTACACCGACCCGGGCAGGGCGTGGGCCTCGTCCCAGTTCCAGGTGCGGGGCTCCTCGACCAGGCCGTCGACGCGGAACGTCCACTGCCCGGGTGGGAGATCCGGTGTGACCTCGGCGGACAGGACGGGCCAGTCATCGCCCGCGTCGTACTGGCCCGGTGGCAGGCCGGCGTTGAGGACGCGTGGGCGCCCGGTGAAGCCTCGGGTGACGTTCATGCGGGTGGTGCCTCCAGACCGCCGTGCGCGACGGCCGTGATCAGTACGTTGCGCCTTCAACCGTACTGGTCCGAACGTACGGGAATAGCCGCCCACCGATCTTGCTTGGCTTGTGTGGCGGTCGACAAGAGAGAGGGAACAGATGTCCAAGGCGTACGACCGGGTCCTCGACAATCCGGCGCTGGCCGCGCTGACCGGCCCGCACGCCCGATTCGCCGAGCGGCGCGGCCGCGTTCTGCGCTACCCCGTCGAGGTGTCCCCCTGGGTGGCCCTGCCCGACGACCCGGAGCCCGCCGACTGGGCGGACGTCGCGGCCCTCGCCGGTCCCGGGAGGGAAGCGCTGCTGATCGGCTACCGGGGCCGGACGCCCGAGGGCTGGGAGACCGTTTTCCGCGCCGAGGGTGTGCAGCTCGTCGGCGAGGACGTGGCCGGCGCACCGGACCCGGAGGCGGTCCGCCTCGGCCCGGCCGACGTGCCCGAGATGCTCGACCTGGTCGCCCGCACCCGGCCGGGGCCGTTCCTGGCCCGCACCCTCGAACTCGGCACCTACCTGGGCATACGCCGGGACGGCGCCCTCGTCGCCATGGCGGGGGAGCGGCTGCGCCCGCCGGGCTGGACGGAGATCAGCGCGGTCTGCACCGACCCCGTCGTCCGCGGCCAGGGCCTGGCCCGACGGCTGGTGCTCGCCGTCGCGCACGGCATCCAGGAGCGCGGCGAGACGCCCTTCCTGCACACGGGCGCCGACAACACGGGCGCGATCGGGCTGTACGAGTCCCTCGGCTTCGGCCTGCGCCGCACCACCGTCTTCCTCGGCACCCGCGTCCCGGACGACCTCCTGGAGCCGGCGGCCTGACGGGCGTTGTACGCACCAGATACCGCCGCCCGGCGTCCGTCAGAGTTGGATGGTCTAAAGGGGGAGGTGCCGGGCCTGATCATTGGGGTAGTGTGGCCGTCCGTCCGTGGATCGTCCCGGACGCGTGGAACCGAGGGGGTGAGACCCATTACCGCAGTGTCAGGTCGGGTGCTCTCCCCACGAGTCGGTGCGGTCGCCGGTCGCCGGTGACCTGAGGAGCGCCCTTCGGATCCCGAAAGGCCCCCCTTTGTCTTCCACTCCCCCTTCCCTCTCCCATGACACCGTCGTCGCCACGCTGCGTGCCGCGGGCTGTGTCTTCGCCGAGGACGAGACTCGGTTGCTGCTGACCGCCGCCACCTCCCCGGCAGAGCTCGCCGCCATGGTGGACCGGCGCGCGTCCGGTCATCCCCTCGAACTCGTCCTGGGCTGGGCCGAGTTCCGCGGTCTGCGCATCGTGGTCGAACCCGGCGTCTTCGTCCCCCGCCGCCGGACCGAGTTCCTGGTCGAGCGGGCCCTCGCCCAAGTCCCGGACGCCTCCGTGGTGGTGGACCTGTGCTGCGGCTCGGGTGCCGTAGGCGCGGCCCTGGCCGCGGCGCTGGGTGCGGTCGAACTGCACGCCGCCGACATCGACCCGGCCGCGGTGCGCTGCGCCCGCCGCAACGTCGCCGCGTACGGCGGTCAGGTCCACGCCGGTGACCTGTTCGGGGCGCTGCCCACCGCCCTGCGCGGCCGTGTCGACATCCTTGCCGCCAACGTCCCTTACGTGCCCACCGGCGAGGTCGGACTCCTGCCCGCCGAGGCGCGCGACCATGAGCCGCTGACCGCCCTCGACGGTGGCGCGGACGGCCTGGACCTGTTGCGCCGGGTCGCCGCCGAGGCGGGGCGGTGGCTGGCGCCGGGCGGCTGCCTGCTCGTCGAGACGAGCGAGCGCCAGACGGCGGCCGCCGTCGAGGCCTTCACCCGGGGCGGTCTGACGCCCCGTCCGGCGGTGTGCGAGGAGCGGTACGCCCAAGTCGTGGTGGGCACGGTGCCTTAGAGCCTGTGGGCGGCCGCGTCGTTGTCGTGGTGCCAGGGCCGCTTCTCGCGCCAGTCGCCGGGGTCGCGCTGCTCCCAGGTGCCCGACAGGACGTGGTCGGCGGTGCGTTCGCCGTCGTCGGAGCGGGTGCCGGCCAGGTACACCTCGTCCCCGTCCTTCAGGCCGCCCGAGTCGCCCTCCTTGTGGACCGTGGTGTCCGAGTCGACCGTCCAGGTCCACTCGGCGCCGTCCTCGCTGCGGACGGTGACCTGGTCGCCGTCCACCTCCTCGACGGTGCCGCGCTGCCAGACCCGGACGATCCACTCGTCGCTGTCCGGGTCCTGGACGGTCGCCTCGCCGTGGACGGCGCCGCCGCCCCTGCCCATCCAGGGGCCGCGGTGGTGGCGTTCACCGGGGCGGTCCGGCGCGTTTGAGGACGCCGAGGCCGAGGGCGTCGTAGAGCCTTCTCCGCCGTCCGAGGTCGCGGCGTAGGCGACGGTGCCGCCGAGGGCGAGTACGGCGATCGTGGTCGCCGCGGTGATGGTCCGCGCGCGGGCCGACTGGCGTTGCCACAGCCCGCGCGGCCGGTCCCGTTCAGGTCCGCCCGCGAGGACTTCTGGAGTTTCCTGGTCCGGATCGTGTGTCATGGCTCGCTCCCTCGGCCACGGCGGCCCGGCCGACCTGGGCCACGCCTTGCTGTGATTGTGGGACGAGGGCGGTAAGAAGCCGGTAATGGTTTCCTGTGAAGGGCCTAAACGGGCGTCACGACGCGCGCGATGAGCAGGGCGACGTCGTCGGAGTTGTCGGGCTGGTGCAGCGTGCGCAGCAGGAGGTCGCAGACCTCCTCCAGGGGGCGGTCGGGGCCGTCGAGTAGGTGCAGCAGCGTGTCGAGGCGTTCGTCGAGCGGGTGTTGGCGGGTCTCGACGAGACCGTCGGTGTAGAACACCAGCCGGTCGCCGGGCTCCAGTGCCACGGTGGTGGTGGAGAAGGCCACTCCGCCCACGCCCAGCGGTGCCCCGGTGGGCAGTTCGAGCAGTTCCGGGGCGTGTCCGTCGCGCAGGCGGACCGGCGGCAGATGTCCGGCGTTGGCGATCCGGCACTGCCGCAGCTGCGGGTCGTGGACCGCGTACACGCAGGTGGCGATGGAGTGGTCCAGGCCGTCGGTGGTCTTGTCCAGGTGCTCCAGCAGCCGGGCCGGATCGAGGTCGAGGGAGGCCAGGGTGGTGGTCGCGGTGCGCAGCCGGCCCATGGTCGCGGCGGCGTTCACCCCGCTGCCCATGACGTCACCGACGACCAGCGCGGTCTTCCCGCCGTCCAGGGGGATCACGTCGAACCAGTCGCCGCCGACCTCGGCGGTGGCGCCCGCGGGCTGGTAGCGGGAGGCGACCTCCAGGCCGCCCGTGGTCGGCGGATGGCAGGGCAGCAGGCTGCGCTGGAGGGTGAGGGCGGTGTCGCGGGCGTTCTGGTACCAGCGGGCGTTGTCGATCTGCACGGCGGCGCGGGACGCCAACTCCCGTGCCAGCAGCAGGTCGTCGTCCCCGAAGGGCAGGGGGTTGTCGATCCGCTTCAGGTCGAGGGCGCCCAGCACCTCGCCGCGCGCGATGAGCGGCACGGCCAGATAGGAGTGCACCCCCGCGCGGGCCAGCCGCTCCGCCGCCTCGGGGGAACGGGCGATGTGGGGCAGATCCGCGGGCTCGACCTCGGCCACCAGCACCGGGCTGCCGGTGCGCACGCACTGGGTGACCAGCCGGTCGGGCGCGTACCGGGCGATCTGCCCGGGCGGATCGGCGGCGTCGAGGGCCTCCGACGGCCGTCCCGCCTGCACGGCCAGGGCGCGGATCACGGCCGGTTCGGCGGGGCCGAGAATGCTGCGCCTGCCCTCCACCACCGCGTCCAGTAGATCCACGGCGGCGATGTCGGCGAGTTCCGGGACGGCCACATCGGCGAGCTCATGGGCCGTACGTTCCAGTTCGAGGGTCGTGCCGATGCGGGCGGAGGCGTCGGCGACGACGGCGAGGCGTCGGCGCGCGGCCTCGGCCTCGACCTGGGCCCGGTGCTGCTCGGTGACGTCCACGACCATGCAGGCCACGCCCAGCACGGTTCCGAGCGCGTCCTCCAGCCGGTACATGGACAGCGACCAGGCATGGTCCTCGTCCGGATCGGCCGGAGTGCGTCCTATGGTCGACTGGTCGACGAGCGGCACCCCGGTCTCCAGGACCTGGCGGACCGCGGACTCCAGGGCGGCGGCGTCGACGTCCGGCAGGACCTCGGGGACGGTACGGCCCAGATGCTCCTCGGCGGGTACTCCATTGAGCTGTTCCAGCGCCGGATTGACGGAGACGTACCGCAGATCGGTGTCCAGCACGGCGAGTCCGATCGGCGACTGCGACACCACGCGCGTGGACAGCGCGACGTCCCGCTCCAGCCGGCGCACCGTCGACTGGTCGGCGGCCAGACCGAGCGCGTACACATCGCCCCGGTCGTCCAGCAGCCGCTGGTTGCGGAACTCCACAAGACGGGTGCTGCCGTCCTTGTGCCGGATGGGGAAGGCCCCGGCCCAGCTCTCGCCGGTCTCCATGACATCGGCGAACAGCTTCACCACCACGTCGAAGTGCTGCTCGTGGATCATCAGCCGGACGGCGGACCGGCCCAGCGCCTCCTGCGCGGAGTAGCCGAAGAGCTCCTCGGCCTGGGGACTCCACAGCACGATCCGGCCCTCGGCGTCCAGGACGACGGAGGCCACGCCCAGCACATCGAGCAGCCCGCTCGGGCGTACGGGACCGCGCACCGGCCCGTCACCCGGCATCGGCTCGTCGCCCCGGGCCACGGGAGATCCGGCTGCAGTCATCCCACGCACCGCCTTCGCCCTTTCACGCGGCACGCTGTCCCCCGTGCCGACTCCCCTTGTTCTACCGCGCTCAACCGTCTCCGCGACCTCTCGCGTCGTTCACCTCCACCATCCCTCAACACGGCGGCGGGCGTCCGGGGAAGCGCAACGAAGACGACCACTGCCGTTCCTCTATTGGTCTGTACATGACCATCGGAGCGCGCCAGACTGTCCGCCGAGCACCCGCAGCCACCCCCCAACCGAGGAGTCGGCCCATGCCCCTGCGTGCCCGGCAACGTTGTCATGCCGTCCTGACCGGACTCGTCGCCCTCGCCAGTGCCGCCGTCCTGTCCACCGCCCCGCCCGCGTTCGCCGCCGACACCTGGACCGAGGCCGGCTCCGACCGCGCCGACCCGCTGACCGAGAGCCAGGGCCTGACCTCGGTCGAGGTCCCGGCCGGCAGCCCCAACCGCTACACCGGCATCGGCACCATCCCCATGAGCGTGAGCAGCCGGGGCTGGAACCATGTCGGCGACCCGGACGCCTCCTACGACGGCTACTACATCGAGCCGTACCAGGCCGACTCCGGGAGCGCGAAGATGTTCCGCGTGCAGGCGCCGGGCGGCGCCTGGTCGGAGTACGTGCACACGCTGAGCGGCGGAGAGGCGCTGAACAACTCCTGGGTCGCCATCACGCCCGCCGGCCAGTGGATGCTGGCCGGGGAGTACGGCACGATGAACCGCCTCCTCGTCTTCCCGACCCCCGGCGTCAACCCCGGCACCTCCCCGTCCGCGAACCTCCCGCAGGCCTCCACCGTCCGCCTGGACCACGCCGTACGGGACGTGCAGGGCTGCGACTTCTCGGGTCCGACCACCCTCCTGTGCTCCTCGGACGACCCGGCGGGCACCCTCTTCGGCATGACCAAGCCGCTGCTCCAGATCGACCTGTCGGCCCAGCCGGGCAGCTCCGACGTCACCGGCCATGTCACGGCCCTGCGTCAGCTCCCCCTGCGCAGCGGCTGCTCGGGCACCTTCGAGGCGGAGGGCGTCGACTACGACCGCCGCACCGGCACCCTGCGCGTGATCGTCCTGTCGCCGGGCTTCTGCATCCTCACCGACAGCAAGACCTATCGCTTCACCCGAAGCTGACTCGGCGCTCCTCTCGGGGCTGTACATCCCGGAATGTAGTGGTTTTCTGGGAGTGCGACACGGTGTCGCGGGGGAACCCGGCGCCGTGACGCGGCGCGGCCGCGAGAGGAGCGATCACGATGGACAGTGAGCGACTGCACCCGGAATCCGTCTCCGTGGAGATCAGCGGATGCAGCAAGGAGGACGCCCGGATCGTGTTCGAGGCCCTGTGCGCGTGCTACGACTCGGACCGACGCTCCGATGACGTACCGCAGGATTGGCACGAGACCCGGCCGACGGTGTGGCTGGGCACCTTCGACGTCTCCGAGCCGCACCCGGGCGCCCACCCCGGCGGCCGGCTGTCCCGGTCCGTCGAGGCCGATGCGCAGGGCGGCTACTGGGCGATCGACCGCTTCCGCGCCACCCTGCACGACCTGTTCACGGTGCACGACCTCAGCACGGCCTCCGGTGACCAGGAGCGCGAGCTGCACGTCCGGCTGGAAAGCCGGTGACCTGGGTCTCTCCTTTGTGCAACTAGTTGCATAAACCGGGCGCGGTCCTCTACAACAGGGAGGACGACACCGCGCACGGAGGGGCCCGATGAGCCGTTACCCGCACCTGCTGAACCCGCTTGACCTGGGCTTCACCACGCTGCCCAATCGCGTGCTGATGGGTTCCATGCACGTGGGCCTTGAGGAGGCCGAGCGCGGCTTCGAGCGCATGGCCGCCTTCTACGCCGAACGGGCCCGCGGCGGCGTCGGCCTGATCGTCACCGGCGGCATCGCCCCGAACGAAGAGGGGCGCCCCTACGAGGGCGGCGCGAAGCTCACCACCGAGGCGGAGGCCGAGCAGCACCGGGCCATCACCGAGGCCGTGCACCGCGAGGGCGGCCGGATCGCGATGCAGATCCTGCACTTCGGCCGGTACGCCTACCACCAGGATCTGGTCGCGCCGAGCCCGCTCCAGGCCCCGATCAGCCCCTTCCCGCCGCGCGAGCTCACCGACGCCGACGTCGAGCGGACCATCGGGGACTACGCCCGCACCGCCCGCCTCGCCCGGCACGCCGGCTACGACGGCGTCGAGATCATGGGCTCCGAGGGCTACCTCATCAACGAGTTCATCGCCGCGCAGACCAACCACCGCACCGACCGCTGGGGCGGCTCGTACGAGAACCGCATGCGCTTCCCGGTCGAGATCGTGCGCCGGGTGCGCGAGGCCGTCGGCGAGGACTTCATCATCGTCTACCGGCTGTCCATGCTGGACCTGGTCCCGGGCGGCTCCACGCTGGAGGAGGTGATCACCCTCGCGAAGGCGGTCGAGGCCGCCGGGGCGACCATCATCAACACCGGCATCGGATGGCACGAGGCGCGCATCCCGACCATCGCCACCTCCGTGCCGCGGGGCGCGTACACCTGGGTCACCAAGCGGCTGATGGGGGAGGTGTCTCTCCCGCTGGTGACCACCAACCGCATCAACACCCCCGAACTCGCCGAGGAGTTGCTCGCCGAGGGCTACGCGGACATGGTCTCGATGGCCCGCCCGATGCTCGCCGACCCCGACTTCGTGAACAAGGCGGCCGAGGGCCGGCCGGAGGCCATCAACACCTGCATCGGCTGCAACCAGGCCTGCCTCGACCACACCTTCAGCGGCAAGATCACCTCCTGTCTGGTCAACCCGCGCGCCTGCCACGAGACGGAACTGGTCCTGTCCCCGACCCGGCGGCGCAAGCGGGTCGCGGTCGTGGGCGCGGGCCCGGCCGGTCTCGCCTGCGCGGTGTCGGCCGCCGAACGCGGCCATGAGGTGACGCTGTTCGACGCCGCGAGCGAGATCGGCGGCCAGCTCAACGTGGCCCGCCAGGTCCCCGGCAAGCAGGAGTTCGACGAGACCTTGCGCTACTTCGGCCATCAGCTCGACGCGCGGGGCGTCGACGTACGGCTGAACACGCCGGTCGGGGCCGCCGATCTGGAGGGTTACGACGAGGTCGTCGTCGCCACCGGCGTCACGCCGCGCACCCCGGACATCCCGGGCGTCGACCACCCGAGCGTCGTCGGCTACCTCGACGTGCTGCGCGACCGCGTGCCCGTCGGCGAGCGCGTCGCGATCCTCGGTGCGGGCGGCATCGGCTTCGACGTCGCCGAGTTCCTCACCGACGGCGGCGACAAGGCGAGCGAGGACCCCGAGACGTACTTCCGCCTCTGGGGCGTCGACATGGCGTACGAGGGCGCGGGCGGTCTGGCGGCGCCCGAGCGTCCCGCCCCGCTGCGCACCGTCCATCTGCTCCAGCGCAAGACCACCAAGGTCGGCGCGGGCCTCGGCAAGACGACCGGCTGGATCCACCGCACCGAGCTCAAGCACCGCGGCGTCCGCATGGTCCCGGGTGTGCGCTACGACCGGATCGACGACGCCGGGCTGCATGTCACCGTCGGCGAGGAGAGCACGGTCCTGGAGGTCGACACCATCGTCCTGTGCACCGGCCAGGAGCCGCGCCGCGATCTGTACGAGGAGCTGGTGGCCGCCGGCCGCAGCGTCCACCTGATCGGCGGCGCCGACGTGGCCGCGGAGCTCGACGCCAAGCGGGCCATCAAACAGGGCACGGAGGTCGCGGCGGCGCTGTAGGCGCCTCCCTAGGATGACGTCATGTCACTCCCGCACGCGATCCTCACCGCCCTGCTCGAAAAGCCGTCCTCGGGGCTGGAGCTGACCCGTCGCTTCGACAAGTCGATCGGTTACTTCTGGTCGGCGACGCATCAGCAGATCTATCGCGAGCTGGGAAAACTGGAGGCGGACGGGTTGATCCGCGCGCTCGCCTCCGAGCAGCCCGCCCGCGGTCAGAAGAAGAGCTACGAGGTCCTGCCCGCGGGCCGCGCCGAACTGGCCCGCTGGAGTGCCGCCGCCCAGGACCCCAAACCGCACCGGGACACGCTGCTGTTGCGGCTGCGCGCGGCGGCCGTGGTCGGCACCGAGGGCATCGAGGCCGATCTGCGCCGCCATCTCGCACTGCACCGACGGCAGCTGGCCGAGTACGAGGAGATCGAGAAGCGCGACTTCCCGCCCGGCAAGGACGGCCCCGAGGACCGGCTGCGCCATCTGGTGCTGCGGGCGGGCATCGATCTGGAGACCTTCTGGACCCGGTGGCTGACCCACGCGCTGGAGGAGTTCGCCGAGCTGCCCGCCGAGGGCCCTCAGAGCCGGTAGGGCTTCGAGCGGCGGCGCAGGAACCAGACGGTGGCCCCGGCGCCGATCGCCAGCAGTCCGCCGCCCGCCGCGAGGGTCAGCGTGCCGAAGTCCTTGGCGGCGCCGCCGAGACCGCCCATGACACCGCGCGAGGGCGAGGCCGTCGCGGAGATGGTGGGCGCGGAGACGACCACCGCCTGGGTGCCCGCGGTCTGGTTGTTGAACGCGCACTGCACGATGACGGTGTACGTGCCCGGGCTGACGCTCGACCAGGCGGCGGACTGCCGGCTGGTCGAGCCCGAGAGCGCCACCTGGCGGCCCTGGGCGAAGTTCGCCTGGCTGCTGGTGAGCAGCGAGGCGGTGCCCCAGCTGCCGGTGGAGCTGGTCTGGCTGCACTCGACGGTGGTGACCGAGACCGTGTTGCCGCTGGTGCTCACCGAGATCCCGGACTGCGCGGCGGCCGTCGGGGCGGTCAGGGCGAGCGGAAGCGCGGCGGCGGCCGCCATGGTCAGCCCCGAGCGGAGAAGTGGCGTTGAGTTGCGCATGTGGACTGCCCTCCGGCGGCACGGTTGGCGGTACATCCCTTGCGCCGCCGAGGGTCGGGAAACGCCCGTGCTGCCTCAGGGGCAGCCAACGTGCCCCCGGCCCACCGCGCATGCGGACCGCCCCCGGGCAGGTGACGGATTCCATCGTCCGGCCCAGGGACGGGCCGACTCACCGTGTTCCGTCGTCGCCCGTCGTCACCGTCCGCTCCGCCGAGAACCCGCCCCAGGTCCCGTCGGGCAGCCGTGCCCGCAGCCGCACCCGATAACTGACCCCCGCCTCGGCGCCCGCGTAGAAGCTGTATGTGGCCTTCTCACGCGGCGCTTCACCGCCGAACACCACCGATGTGGCGGGCTTCCCGTCGAGGTGCACCTGGTACTCCGTGACCACGCCGTCCGTGCGCGGCGGGACCCAGCTCAGGTCGATGTAGTAGGCCCCGTCCGCGTCCCCGCGGTGGGCCGTGGCGCGGAAGTCGACCGGTGCGGTGCCGCGCCCGTCGTCTCTGCCCGGTGTGGTGAGGCGTACGGGGGCGCCCGTCGGTGAGCTGTTGTCGGCGGCGTCCCGGGCAAGGACCGTGAAGGTGTAGCGGGTGCCCGGCCGCAGCCCCGTCAGCACGGTCGCGGTCTGGTTACCGCCCACACTGTGGATCTTCGTACCGCCCTGAAGGATGTCGTACGACACCACACCCCGGTCGTCCTTCGCCGCGGACCAGGACAGCTGGACGGCCCTGCTGCCCACCGCGCGGCCCGCCACGGCGCCCGGCGCGCTCGGGGCGGCGCCGTCCGCGGCGGCCGAGGCGGGAGTCGTCGCGCGGACCTCCTCGCTGGGCGGTCCGAGGCGGCCGTCGGTGTCACGGGCCCGCACGGTGAAGACGTACGTCGTGGACGGGCGCAGCCGGGTGACATCCACCATGTGTTCGTCACCCGGCACGTCCTTGACCTTTGTGGTGCCGCGATACACCTCGTAACCGTCGATGCCCTGGCCCGCCGTCACCACGTTCCACATCACATGCACGCTGGTCGCGCTGCCCGCCTCGGCCGTGACGCCCCTCGGTGCGCCGGGCAGCGGGCCCTCGTCGGCCCGGCCCTGCCAGCCGCAGGAGGCGACCAGGGCGAGGGTGCCGCAGAGCACGGCGAGTCGGTGCGGACGGGCGGGGATCGGAACGCGTCGCACGACTGTGCCTCCCGTGGGGGGACGGGGGCCGCGGCGGAACCACTGGACACCGGCTCGCGGCAATGGTCCGGACCAATATGACGCGGCTGGCGCGATCGCATCAAGAGGGCGGTCGTTGCCGGTCGTTCGCGACGGTTACGTATGCTGACCCCTCACGGCTGAACTCCCCAGGAGGGCTCGGGAGTTCACGCCGGTGGCGCGGACCGCTGTCGTCGCTGATCCCGCGCCGGCCGTGCGCGGCCGGGAGGCCGAGCCGACACAGGCTCAGACTCCCGGCCGCTGCCGGAAGTTCGGGGACCGCATCTCCGAAGAACGCGCCGGGGCACCACGTCCGGCCCCCGAACGGTGGCCGCTTGATCGCCCAGGCATCAGATTGGGCTGAGTGTCCGTCAGTGTCCCCCCAGGAGAGGGTTCCTCATCGTGCGTCTCCAGTCGCTGACGCTGCTCGCGGCAAGCGCCGCCCTGCTCGCCGCCGCACCGCAGGCCGAGAAGTGGCCGGCGGTGCGGCACCAGGGCGACGTCCGCGCCGCCGATCTGCTGGCCAAGGCGCGTGAGTGCGCCCAGATCTCCCGCGGGCGCTATCGCACCGACGACGGCCGGCCCCCGACGATCCCGGTCTGCGGCACCCGGGAGGCCGTCTTCTGGACGGCCGACCTGGACATCGACTGCGACGGCCGCCCCGGCCGCCACTGCAACAGCCGTACCGACCCCTACTTCAGTGATGTCACCGCGTTCACGCAGTCCGACGGCCGCTATCTGGACGCCGAACGGCTCCCGTACGTCGTCGTCCCCGCCCCGAGCAGTGTCTGGGACTACCGGGACCATGGGATCCGCGGCGGTTCGGTGGTCGCCCTCGTGTACCGGGACCGCGTGCGGTACGCGGTCGTCGGTGACGTGGGGTCGCGCGACAACATCGGCGAGGCCTCCTACGCCGCGGCCGAGGCCCTCGGGATCCGTCCCGACCCGCACGGCGGTGGCACCGCCTCCGGGGTCACCTACATCGTCTTCAAGGACACGCGGGTGGAGCCGATCGAGGACCGCGAGGCCGCCGTCACGGTGGGCGAGTGGCTGGCACGCAGGTTCGTCAGCAGCCGCTGAGCTCGGTCAGACCGCCGACCAGCCGTCGTCCACCGGCAGCACCACACCGTTGATGTTGCTCGCCGCGTCCGAGGCGAGGAACACGATGGCCGCGGCCTGTTCCTCGGGCTGGGCGAGCCGGCCGACGTTGACGAAGTGCGGGCCGAGCGCCGTCGGCCCGTGGGCGCCCTGCTCGGCGTCGATGACGATGCCGGTCCGGGTGCCGCCGGGCGCGATGGCGTTGGCGCGGATGCCCTGCCCCCGGTACATCACCGCGAGGTTCTTCGTCAGGCCCACCATGCCGTGCTTGGAGGCCGTGTACGCGGCGCCCGCCGCGCTGCCCCTGAGGCCCGCTTCGGAGGCGGTGTTCACGATCGCGCCCCTGCCCGCGGCCAGCATGTGCGGCAGCACGGCCCGGGTGAGCTGGAACGGGGCGGTGAGGTTGACCCGGATGACCCGCTCCCACTCCGCGTCGCTGACATCGGCGACCGCCGACATCCGGTCCATGATCCCGGCGTTGTTGACCAGCACGTCCACCCCGCCGAACCGCTCCACGGCGGTGGTCACGACCGCGTCGACGGCCGACTGCTCGCTCAGATCGCCGGTGACGGCGACGGCGGTGCCGCCCGCCTCCTCGATCTCCTTGACGACGGCCTGTGCGCCCTCGGCGTTGAGGTCCGCCACCACGACCCGGTCGCCCTGGGCGGCGAAGGCCAGGGCCGTGGCCCGGCCGATGCCCGAACCCGCTCCGGTGACGATGACGCCGCGTCCGTCGGTCATGAGCCGCTCCCATCCCTGCGCCAGGGCCGAGTGCCCTGTGCGCGCACACTCTACGATTTAATGTCTGTGAGTGACATAAAGTCGGGCCGTGGGTGTGGTGGAGAATTTCCGGAAGAGCGATCACCGGACCGGAGGAACAGATGACCGCAGCCCGCGCACGCACGGGACGACCGCCGCTGACCGAGGAGCGCAAGGCCGAGATCCGGCTGGAGATCGCCCGGGCCGCGGTCGACCTGTTCGTCGCCCAGGGCGTGACGGCGACCACCGGCGAGCAGATCGGGCAGGCGGTCGGTGTCTCGGCGCGGACCGTGTGGCGCTACTTCCCGAGCAAGGAGAGCTGCGTACAGCCGCTGTTCTCGGCCGGCATCGACCTGATCGCCGAGTGTCTGCGGGACTGGCGTCCGGGCGAGCCCCTCGACCAGCTCTTCGACCGGAGCCTCCTGACCGGGGACGGCCTGATCCGGGGCCCCGAACGCGCCACCGTCGGCGCCCTGGTGCGGCTCACCCGCACCGAGCCCGGCCTCCGCGCCGTCTGGCTCCAGACGTACGACGAGGCCGAGCCGGCCTTCGCCCGGGCGCTCGCCGAACGGGCCGGACTGCCCGCCGACGATCTGCGCCCGGTGATCCAGGCGGCGATGTTCAACGCGGCGCTGCGGGCGGCCGTGGAACACCACGCCTGGCACACCGCAGAGCCGGCCCCCGACGCGGCGACGACGAGGGCCGAGCTGGAGGCGGCGCTGCGCGTGGCGCTGGAGATGGCCTCCCGGGGTGTCGCCTAGGGGTCACACCTTGCGGTAGGTGTACGCCTCCTCTGCCGCTGCCTGCACGGCCGCGAGGTCGGCGCCGGTGGACGCCGTGACGACCGCGGCGATCGCGCCCTCGACGAAGGGGGCGTCCACCAGGAGTGTGCCGTCGGGGAGTTCGTCGCCCTCGGCGAGGAGAGCCTTGACGGTCAGCACCGCGCTGCCGAGGTCGGTGAGGACGGCCACCCCGGCACCCCGGTCCACGGCGGCGGCCGCCGCGGCGATCAGTTCGGAGCTGGTGCCGAGACCGCCGTCCTCGGTGCCGCCCGCCGGAGCCACCGGTACCGAAGTCCCGCCGCCCGCGAGGCTCTTCGCCAGCTCCGCCACCGATGCCGCCACCTCGGCGCTGTGCGACACCAGCACGATCCCGACCAGCTTGTCGTCACTCACCGTGCGCCTCCGCCAGAGCCGCGACCAACAGGGCCGACGAGGTGGCACCGGGGTCCTGGTGCCCGATGCTGCGCTCGCCGAGATAGCTCGCCCGCCCCTTGCGCGCCTGGAGCGGCGTCGTCGCGAGCGCCCCCTCCTCGGCGGCGGCCCGGGCGGCGGTGAAACCGGCACCGAGCGCGTCCAGGGCCGGCACCAGAGCGTCGATCATGGTCTTGTCGCCCGGCGCCGCGCCCCCGAGCGTCATCACCGCGTCGACCCCGGTACGGAACGCCTCCGCGAACTTCGCCTCGTCGACCTCGGCGGCCTCCCCGAGCGCCTTGCCGGTGCGCCGCAACAGCGTTCCGTACAGCGGCCCCGAGGCGCCGCCGACCGTCGAGATCAGCTGCCGTCCGGCGAGGATCAGCACCGCGCCGGGTGTGTCCGGGGACTCCTTGTCCAGGGCCACGGTCACGGCGCGGAACCCGCGCAGCAGATTGCTGCCGTGGTCGGCGTCCCCGATCGGCGAGTCGAGGGCGGTGAGCCGTTCCGCCTCACGTTCGACGGACGCGGCCGTCATGGTCATCCAACGGCGGAAGAAGTCGGCGTCGAGCACGGAATCTCCTTGCGTGGTAGGTAGGTTGGCACCCGGGCGCCGCCCGCTCACATGCCCCAGCGCAGCCCGGCCGTCTTCACCGGCGCGTCCCACAGACGCAACAGTTCCTCGTCGACCTGGCACAGGGTGACCGAGGCGCCGGCCATGTCGAGGGACGTGACGTAGTTGCCGACGAGAGTGCGGGCGACGGCGACCCCGCGTGCGGTGAGCATCCGCTGGACCTCGGCGTTGAAGCCGTACAGCTCCAGCAGCGGGGTCGCGCCCATGCCGTTGACCAGGACCAGCACGGGGTTGCGCGGGACCATGTCCTCCAGGATCGCGTTCACCGCGAAGTCGGCGATCTCGCCCGAGGTCATCATGGGGCGCCGCTCACGGCCCGGTTCGCCGTGGATGCCGATGCCGAGCTCCAGCTCGCCGGAGGGCAGATCGAAGGTGGGGCTGCCCTTGGCGGGGGTGGTGCAGGCGCTGAGCGCCACCCCGAAGCTGCGGGAGTTCTCGTTGACCTGACGGGCGATCGACTGCACGCGCTCCAGCGGCATGGCCTCGTCGGCCGCCGCGCCCGCGATCTTCTCCACGAACAGCGTCGCGCCCGTGCCCCGGCGCCCTGCCGTGTAGAGGCTGTCGGTGACCGCCACGTCGTCGTCGACGAGCACCTTCGCCACCTGGATGCCCTCGTCCTCGGCGAGTTCGGCGGCCATGTCGAAGTTGAGGACGTCGCCGGTGTAGTTCTTCACGATGAACAGCACGCCCGCGCCGCTGTCCACGGCCGCCGCGGCGCGCACCATCTGGTCCGGCACCGGAGAGGTGAACACCTCGCCGGGGCAGGCCGCCGACAGCATCCCGGGTCCCACGAACCCGCCGTGCAGCGGCTCGTGCCCCGACCCGCCGCCGGAGACGAGGGCGACCTTTCCGGCCACGGGCGCGTCCCCCCGTACGATCACCCGGTTCTCGACGTCCACGGTCAGTTCGGGATGGGCGGCAGCCAGACCGCGCAGCGCGTCGGCGACGACGGTCTCCGGGACGTTGATGAGCATCCTCATGGGTACCTCCTGGTGAGCTGGCAGACAGCTTCCGGACCGCTGTCGGCAGTATCGACCTTGCGGCGGGGAAGGTCACGTGCGGGGGAGGAGCCGTCGGTGAGTGTGGCGGCCGGGCTCAGTCGGCCGTCCGCAGCACCAGCTTGCCCGTGGACGTACGTCCGCCCATGAGCCGATGCGCTCCGGCAGCGTCCGACAGCGGGAACTCCGCGGTGATCGGCAGGCTCACGGTGCCGTCGGTGACCGTGCGGAAGGCACGCTCGGCGAGTGCGCGCAGTGCTCCGGGGCCCGACTGGGCGAGGGCCAGGATGGAGAAGCCCGCGACGGAGCGGCCCTGTGCGTAGAGCTCGGGCTGTCCGACGTGCCAGGGCCCGGCGCCGCTCGCGTTGCCGAAGGACACCAGGCGGCCGTAGACGGCGAGGCTGTCGAGGCCGCGGCGCAGGGTGTCGCCGCCGACCGGGTCCAGGACGAGGTCCACGCCCCGGCCGCCGGTGGCGCGGCGGATGTCCTCGGGGAAGGTGTCGGCGGTGAACACCTCGTCGTAGCCGTGCTTGAGGGCGTACTCGGCCTTGCTCGCCGAGGAGGCGACGCCGTACACCGCCCCGGCACCCGCCGCCCGGGCGAGCTGCCCGGCCACGGTGCCGATGCCGCCCGCCGCGCCGTGCACCAGCACGGTCTCTCCGGCGCGCAGCCGCCCCACCTCGTGCAGCAGGGCGTGCACCGTCGGCACGACCGTGGGGAGCGTGGCCGCCGTGCGCAGACCCAGGCCCTCGGGGAGCGGGAAGACGGTCGCGGCATCGGCGGCGACCACCTCCGCGTAGGCGCCGCCGCCGACGAGGGCGGCGACCTCCTGCCCCGGGCGCAGGCCCTCGACGCCCTCGCCCACGGCCCTGATCCGCCCGGAGACCTCCAGGCCCGGGCGGAAGGGCAGCGCATCCACCCGGTACCCCTCGGCCCGTGCCTTGACGTCCGCGAAGTTCACGCCGACATAGGCGGTGTCGATGGTCACTTGGCCGGGCCCCGGCTCCGGGATGTCGGCCTCCACGACCTTCAGCACCTCGGGATCGCCGTACTCCTGGAACTCGACTGCGCGCATGACGGAACGGCCCTTCTGTGACGTGTCCACATGAGTGTTCAATCGGAAGCGAACACTCGGACTGTAAGATACGCATCGAACACTCGGCAAGCGGCATCGGGAGCGGGGCATGGCGAACCAGGCGGCGGGCGGCGGTCATCGCACCGCACCGGTGCACACGGATCCCGAGGACGTCTCCGTCCAGACCGCGCTGTCCGCGGTCGCGGACCCGGTGCGGATGCAGCTCATCCGTGAGCTGGCGGGCTCCGCCGACTGGTCGCGCAGTTGCGGCAGCTTCGACGTGCCGGTCGGCAAGGCCGCGCTCAGCCACCACTTCTCCGTGCTGCGCGGCGCCGGTCTGGTCGAGCAGCGGGACGAGGGGCCCAAGCGGGTCAACCGGCTGCGGCGCGAGGAGTTCGAGGCGCGCTTCCCCGGTCTGCTCGACCTGGTGCTGCGCGGCGACTCAACGAGGTGATCGTGCGGGGCGTCACCGCCGCCCCGGTCTGGCGCTGCCTGACCGACACCTCCACCCGCGGCAGGCCCCGGGCGGCGGTGTGCGAAGCAGGACGGCACCCCGGCGGAGCGTCTGGATGTGCTGCACGCCTGGCTGGTGGAGGATCTTCCCGGTGGCCGGGTACGGATCCTCACCCAGGAGACGCGGCTCGGCGAGCCCGCCACGGCCGAACCCGATGCTCAACGGCCACCAGGCATGGCTGGACGGTCTGGTCGGCGCCGCGCGCCGCTGACGCCACAGCCGAGGACGAGACAGGAAGGCGAACGTCATGACCGACAAGCTCACCGTCGCGGTGCTGGGCACCGGGATCATGGGGGCCGCGATGGCCCGCAACCTCGCCCGCGCCCGGCACACCGTCCGCGCCTGGAACCGCACCCGGGCCAAGGCCGAACCGCTCGCCCCCGACGGCGTGTTCGTCGCCGACACGCCCGCCGAGGCCGCGCAGGACGCCGATGTCGTCCTGACGATGCTGCACGACGGTCCCGCCGCCCTGGACGTGATGCGCCAGGCCGCCCCCGCACTGCGCCCCGGCACCGCCTGGGTGCAGTCGACCACCGCCGGCATCGATGGCCTCGGCGCCCTGGCCGACTTCGCCCGCGAGCACCGGCTCGCCTTCTACGACGCCCCCGTGCTCGGCACCCGCCAGCCCGCCGAAGCCGGTCAGCTCACCGTGCTGGCGGCCGGGCCCGTGGGCGGCCGGGAGAAGGTCACGCCGGTCTTCGACGCCGTCGGCGCCCGTACGGTGTGGACCGGCGAGGACGGCGGGGCGGGCACCGCGACCCGGCTGAAGCTGGTCGCCAACAGCTGGGTCATCGCGGTCACCGCAGCGGCCGGGGAGATGCTCGCCCTGTCCCGGGCCCTCGACGTGGACCCGCAGAACTTCTTCGACCTCATCGAGGGCGGCCCGCTCGACATGGGCTATCTGCGCGCCAAGTCCGGGCTGATCCTGGAGGACAGGCTCTCCCCGGCCCAGTTCGCGGTGACGACCGCCGCAAAGGACGCCCGGCTGATCGTGGAGGCGGGCGAGCGGGGCGGGCTACGTCTGGACGTCGCCGCCGCGGGTGCTGCCCGGCTGGAGCGGGCCGCCGCCCAGGGGCACGGCGACGAGGACATGGCCGCGGCCTACTTCGCCAGCTTCGACGAAGAGAACTGACTTCGACGAGCAGTGCTGACTTCGACGAACTCGACCGAGGAGAACCCGAGCCTCATCGGCCGGGTCGTCGAGACGCGCGCAGGACCTTCGGCCTCGTGCGGCGGACCGGCCGCCGTTCGAACATGGAAGGGATACGTGCGGAGGTGGCAGTCGCCGTCGAGACGAGGAGGACACGATGTCCCACACAGCGGAATGGAAGGTTCGCCTCCACCTCTTCGAGGAGGCGGGAACGACCAAGGCACGGGTGGTACTGGACACCGGGAGCACGTCGCTCACCGGCCGCGGGACCGCGCACCGCAACCCCGCGGACATGGATGTCCCGGAGATCGGTGACGAGTTGGCGGCGGGCCGCGCCCTGCACGACCTTGCCGGGCAGCTGGTGGACGCAGCCACGCACGACATCGAGGCCATGGGGGCTTCCGAGCCCGGGCAGGTGTACGGGCCGGCGGTCGGTTGGTCGATCTGAGGGAAGCGCTGATCGGGCGCGCGCCCTTGAGCCCCCGTACGACGGGCTACGTCCCTGAGCCGTCGGCCGTCCCGCTGCCGGTGCCCCTTCCGCGGAGAGCGAGGGCGTTGGCCGTGACGATCGCCCCGATGCCGCCCCACTCCGCCCAGCCCAGGCCCTGGCCGAGGCCCACGAGGCCGACGAGTGCGGCGAGGACTGGATTGACGCTCATGAACAGCCCGAAGGCCCGGGCCGGGACGTGGCGCAGGGTGAACACGTCCGCGAGGTAGGGGACGGCCGAGGAGAGGATTCCCGCCGCGACGGCGCAGGCGATGGCCTCGGCCGTCGGCGGCTGCCGTACCGCGAGCACGACGCCGACCGGCAGGAACAGCAGCGCGGACAGTGCCGCCGCGGCCCCCGACCCCTGCGCGCCCGGGACGCGCTGCCCGACGGTCCGGTTCAGCAGGATGTACGACGCCCAGCAGACGGCGGCCAGCAGGCCCAGGGTCATACCGACGTAGTCGGCGGAGGGCCGCGGCCGCATCAGGACCACGACGCCCGCGGCGGCGAGCACCGCGTACAGGGCGTCCGCCCGCCGACGCGAGCCGGCCAGGGCGATGGCGAGCGGGCCGAGGAACTCCAGGGTCACCGCCAGGCCCAGACCGATCCGGTCGATCGCGGTGTACAGCGACAGGTTCATGGTGCCGAACACGACGGCCAGCAGCATGACCGGCCACCACTGCCGCCAGGTGAAGGCGCGCAGCCGCGGCCTGCCGACGGCCAGCAGGACGACGGCGGCGACGTACTGGCGTACCGCGACGACGCCGACCGGGCCGAGCACCGGGAAGGCGAGCGATCCGATCGCGGCACCGGTCTGGTTGGCGAGGCCGCTGCCGAGCATCGTGGCCACGCCGACGAGGCCGACCGCGGGGGACTCGGGGCGTGCGGCGGGGACTTCGGGGGCGGAGACGGGTGCGGTTCGCGCGCTCATGCAGGCATGGTGAGGTCCCGTCATGCATGCACAAAATGCACGAGCGGAAATATCTATACGCTTGAGTCATGGATGTGGAGCTCCGCCAGCTGCGCTGCCTCGTCGCGATTGTCGACGAAGGCACCTTCACCGACGCGGCCATCGCGCTGGGCATCTCCCAGGCCGCCGTTTCGCGCACCCTGGCCTCCCTCGAACGCGCCCTGGGCGTACGGCTGTTGCGTCGCACCTCCCGGGAAGTGACCCCGACGGGGACCGGGCAACGGGTGCTGGCACATGCCCGCCGAGTGCTCGGCGAGGTGGACGACCTGGTCCGGGAGGCCACTTCCGGCCATGAGCGGCTGCGCATCGGGTACGCCTGGGCCGCCCTCGGCCGGCACACCTCCGCCTTCCAGCGCCGCTGGGCCGCGGCGCACGCCGGGACCGATCTCCAGCTGGTCCGTGTCAACTCGCCCACCGCGGGCCTCGCGGAGGGTGCCTGCGACCTGTCCGTCGTGCGTCGGCCGCTGGACGACCGCCGGTTCGACTCGGCCCTCGTGGGGCTGGAACGGCGGCTGTGCGCCGTGGCCGACGACGACCCGCTGGCCAGGCGGCGCTCGGTGCGGCTCGCCGATCTCGCCGGACGTACCCTGCTCGTCGACCGCCGTACCGGCACCACCACCGCCGAGCTGTGGCCGCCGGGTGCCAGGCCGGCCACCGAGGAGACCCACGACGTCGACGACTGGCTCACTGTGATCGCCACCGGACGGTGTGTCGGTATGACCGCGGAGGCGACCTCCCACCAGTACCCGCGCCCCGGCGTGGTCTACCGGCCGGTGCGGGACACCGAGCCCATCGCGGTACGGCTCGCCTGGTGGCGGGACGATCCGCACCCCGCCACCCAGGCGGCGGTGGAACTGCTCACCGCTCTGTACCGGGGCGACTGACCGGCCGCGACACCGGTCACGTCAACCGGTCTGGCGCCGCCACTCGGGCCCCACCAGCTCCCACCCCCGGCCCCAGCGCTCCAGGCGCCGCCGGTCCAGTCGCCACCGGACCAGCGCGCCGACACCGAACACCGCGCCCGTGAGGGCCGGCGCGGCGGCCGACCCCAGGACACCGGCCTCCACCGCGGCCTCGGTCGGACTCGGCGGCTCGCCTGCAAGAGCGCCGCGGCCGTCCAGCCACACGACGATCTCGGCACCGGCTCTCTGGCCCCTGGCCACCAGGGTCTCGTCCGTCCGCTTGGTGCCGTCGTCGGACGTCCAACGGACCTCGGCCAAGGCCTGTCCGCTCCCCGGTCCTGCCGACGTCGCCGCCTTGGGGCGTCGGCCGGCAGCACGGCCCGGGTCGGGTGACGTTCGCCGCGCTGCTCGGCGAACACCTGGTCGGCGGCGCGGGCCGTCACGAGCCCGGCGAGGGCGCCGCCCGCGACCACGACCACCCATACGGCCGGCACGATCCATGCCTCGACGATGTCGTCGCGTCGGCGCAGCGGGTTGCTCCGCCAGCGCCACATCCGCAGCTTCGCGCATTGCGTGCCGTCCATCGGGCCGCACCTCCTCGTCGTGCGCGCTGCCGGCCGGCATGGGGGCCGGATCAGCCGGCGGCCGTCGAGGCCGAGTCCCGCCTCGACACCCCGGCGAGCGCGTCCGACAGCCGGGGATACAGCTCGAAGACGCCGGACAGGCCGGTGACGCGCAGCACCCGCAGCAGACCTGGGCTCTCCGTGACCAGCCGCAACCGGCCGTGCCGGGCGAGGGCACGCGCCCTGGTCCGGCACAGGACACCCAGCCCGCTGCAGTCGACGAAGGACACGTCCCGCAGATCGAGCACCAGGTCCGGGCCCGGGCCGGCGGTCAGCGCGTCGAGCCTGGCGGTCAGCAGCGGTGCCGACTGCAGGTCGAGTTCGCCACGCACTGCCACGACGGTCGCCTCCGCCTCGACGCGCTCCGAGAGCGGCGGCTTGGACCGGGTGAGGTTCTCGGACATGGTCGGATACAACCGGATGCGGCCGGTGTGGCGGAAGGGCCGGTCGGCCCCGCCCCGCCGGTCCGATGGGGCCGTACGGACCTCTCCACCGGAATCGACCCCGACCGGCGCGCACACCGGGACCGACCGGCCCATGCGGAACCCCATGGGCCCGCACACGCTTGAGGAACGGGGGGAGTTCAGCGGTCCGGGGGGCCGACAGGAGGAGGCGACGGGCCATGACCGAACAGATCCCGTGGACGGCGGCCGAGCCCTTGCCCGTGGGCGACCTCGGACGACGCCTCGCGCTCCGGCGCACCCGACTCGGCCTCTCCCGTGAGGAGACGGCCGCGCGGGCCGGCATGGCCCCCAGCTATCTCCGCTTCCTGGAGGAGCAGCCGGTGGCGGCACCGGGCATCGGGGCGCTCATGCGGCTGGCGGGGGCCCTGCAGACCACGGTGACGGAGCTGACCGGGGGCGACGCCGAACGGCCGCCCGGACCGGGCCGGGCCGCTCGCCACGCCGAGTTCAGCGAGCTCACGGCCGACCAGTGCCGCGCCCTGTTCTCCAGCCACGGCGTGGGACACCTGGCCGTGCCCACCGCGACCGGACCCGTCGTGGTCCCCGTCAACTACACCGTCGTGGACGGCGCGATCGTCTTCCGGACCGCTCCGGGAGCGACACCCGCGCTGGCGGCAGGCTGCCAGGTGGCCTTCGAGGTCGACCGTGTCGACGATGCCTTCAGCAGCGGCTGGAGCGTCCTCGTCCGCGGGTACGCCAAGGCTGTGACCGACCTTGCGGAAGTGCGCCGCCTCGACGAGCGGGCGTACAGCGCGCCCTGGGCGGGCGGCCCGCGCACGCTGTGGATACGGATCGAGCCCCGCGTCCTCAGTGGGCGCCGGATCACGGTGTGACCAGGGCTGTTGTCGGGCGGCACCGGAGTGCCTGCGCTGGAGCGTCGTCTGGTGACCGGCCGCGAACTCGTCGGCGGACGCGCGCGGTACGGCGTGCACCTCTCCTCATGAGCCCGGCGGGCCGGACGGTCCCGCCCGGCTTGGGCCGTACGGCCGCCGACGGGTTCGCCCGGCCCTTGCCGGGTGCCTCGGCGCGCGACGAGCATCGGGACCACAGAGAGGAAGGGAGGAGCCATGATTCCCCAGCACGTGGTCGCCGGAGTGGACGGATCCCTGGTCGCCGTGAGGGCGCTCGACTGGGCGTCCGACGAGGCCGAGCGGCGCGACGCCGCCCTGCGGGTCGTGTACGCCGTGGCCGACCGGGACGAGGCCGGACCGGTCCTCCTGTCCGCCGTCGCCCGTGTCCACGCCCGCCATCCCGGTCTGCGGGTGGCGTCGATGCCCGTGACCGGCGGAGTCGTCGCCGGGCTCGCCCGGGAGAGCGAGGGCGCCGCCCTCACCGTCGTCGGCTCCCGGGGACTGGGATCGGTCTCCGGTCTGCTCGCCCGCTCGGTGAGCCTCGGCCTGGCCGCGCATGTGTCGAGCCCGCTGCTCGTCGTGCGCGGCGACCACCCGTGCGACGGCCCGCGGCACGTGCTGCTCGGTCTGGCGGGCGAAGCGGACGCCGAGGCCGCCGCCTACGCCTTCGAGGAGGCGGAACGCCGCGGCGTCGGACTGGACGTGGTGCACAGTCGGACCCACCGGTTCCGCATCCCCGAACTGCCCTCCCTGATCCCCGCGACCAGCCCGGGGCAGCGCGCGCAGGCGTGTACCGACCGGGCCGAGGACGCCGTGCCCCGCTTCAGCCTGGCCGGTCTCCAGGAGCGGTACCCCACGGTCGGCGTCGAGGCCCGCACGGTCCGCACCGGCCCGGGCCGCGCCCTGTTCGAGGCCACGCGCGGATCCGCCGTCGTCGTGATCGGCGCCCACCGTCACCGGGGCCGCCTCGGGCCGGTCGCGCACACGTTGCTGCACCGCTCGCACTGCCCCGTGGTGCTGGTGCCGACGCCCTGACGACCACGCGCCGGGGTCAGGCCGTCGTGAGCCGGACCCCGGTGACCAGGTCCGGGCGGATGCGGACCGCGTAGTCCATCGTCTGCTGCGACCACGGGCGCAGCAGGGTCGCGTAACGGGCCAACTCGTCCGCGTCGGTGACCAGTCGGGCGTACCCCGTGACGACCACGCTCCACCCGAGGTGGGTGTCCGCATCGATGACATCGGCCTCGTACGCCACCACCACACCCGGCGCGCCGGCCTGACGGGCCCGGGAGGTCAGCGCCGCGCCGTCGTGGGTGCGGATGACGATGTCCCCGCCGTCCAGGACATGGTTGACCGGGCGGATCGTCGGCAGCGCGTGCTGCGTGAAGACGATCCGCCCGAAGGACACGCTGCCCAGCAGCCGCAGTGCCTCGGCGCTGTCGAGCTCCAGGCTGCGGCGCGGGCCTGCGGGCTCCGGTGGGCCGTTGTCGTAGGGCATGGCGGACTTCCGTACGGGTGGTGAGCGGGTGAGGCTTTGTCGCGTCGGTGTTCGATCAGATCATTGGAACCGGGGCGAGGCCGGGCGGGCTAGGGCCGATCGGCCCCGGCCCGCCGTCCGGGCGACCCTCTCGCCCGGCTCACCCGTCGGAGGGGCCACCGCGCCACGGAGGAGGCGACGCCGCCCTGCGTGCCGCGTCTCCCCGGTGCGCCGCGCGCTCGGCCCGGCCGCGCAGCCGGTCCTGGAGCCGGTCCGCGAGTTCGTGCGCGCTTGCCTCCCTGGCGTGCGCGACCACCAGCTCGCCGCCCACCCGGATCTCGGCTGCGGCCGACCACGGCTGCTCGACATGGGCCGCCGAGGCCCTGGTGACGCGCACCTCGCCGTCGGCGACGGGGATGCCCGGACGGTCGAGGGCCGCCTCGACCTTCTCCCGGACGTACGCGAGAGCCTCCTCGTCCACCTCGCCCGCCGCTCGCACGCGGATTTCGACGTCCTTGGAAGTCATGCGCCCCACTCCTCTGCTCGTCCGGCTGGGTCTCCACCCTCCTGCGGTCACCGGCCGCGTCCCAGGGCCGACCGGCCCCGGGAGGCGGGCCGGGCGTCCCGTCGCCCCTGCGGGGTACCCGTTGGCCCGCACCGGAATCAGGGCCGACCGGCCCTGGTCTTCAGGCCCGTGACCGGACGAAGATCGCAGAAGGACCAGAACACCCGTGGACGGCACAACCGCCGCGGCGAACAGGACGAGGAGCAACTGATGGCGGACGGCGGACGGCCGGGCCCCGACGACCCGATCCGGGTCTTCCTGCTGGACGACCACGAGGTGGTACGGCGGGGAGTGCATGACCTGCTGAACGACGAGCCCGACATCAGCGTGGTCGGCGAGGCCGCCACCGCGGAGCAGGCCCTGGTCCGGGTGCCCGCCCTGCGCCCGCAGGTCGCGGTGCTCGACGTCCGGCTGCCCGACGGCGACGGAGTGACCGTCTGCCGGGAGCTGCGCTCGCGCATGCCGGAGCTGGCCTGTCTGATGCTGACCTCGTTCGACGACGAGGAGGCCCTGCTGGACTCGATCATGGCCGGGGCGTCCGGGTACGTGCTGAAGCAGATCCAGGGCTCGGACCTGGTCTCGGCCGTCCGCACGGTCGCCCAGGGGCAGTCGCTGCTCGACCCGAGCGCCACCACCCGGCTGATGGCCCGGCTGCGCGGGGGGCAGCAGAAGGAGGAGGAGCCGGACGCACTGCCGGGTCTGACCGACCGGGAGCGGGAGATCCTGGCCCTGATCGGCGAGGGTCTGACCAACCGTCAGATCGGCCAGCGGCTGTACCTCGCGGAGAAGACGGTGAAGAACCACATCTCCCGCCTGCTCGCCAAGCTCGGTGTGGAACGCCGTATCCAGGCCGCAGTGATCGCCACCCAGGCCCAGGACCGGTTGCGCCGCCAAGAGGGGCGTTAGTCCCGGGGGAGGGCCCCGTACGGCCCCTGCCGGGGCGGACGCGCCGCCCGCAGGCTGTCCTTGAACCGGTCGATTCCAGGGGAGGACGGACATGAGCGTGCGTGTGGGCATCAACGGCTTCGGGCGTATCGGCCGCAGCTACCTGCGCTGTGTGCTGGAGCGGGCGCAGACCTCGGCCGGCACACCGGTCGAGGTGGTGGCGGTCAACGACATCACCTCGCCGGCGACGCTGGCCCATCTGCTGACGTACGACTCGACCTACGGCCGTATCGGCCGAGCCGTCGAGTACGACGACACCTCGATCACCGTGGACGGCCATCGCGTCGCCGTCACCGCCGAACGCGACCCGGCCGCCCTGGCCTGGGCCGGCCTCGGCGTCGACGTCGTCATCGAGTCGACCGGCCGTTTCCGCACCCGGGAGCAGGCCGGACAGCATCTGCGGGCCGGAGCGCGCAAGGTGCTGCTCTCGGTGCCCGGCAAGAGCGTCGACGCCACCGTGGTGATGGGGGTCAACGAGGGCGGCTACGACCCGGAGCGCGACCACGTGGTCTCCAACGCCTCCTGCACCACCAACTGCGTGGCGCCCATGGTGAAGGTCCTTGACGAGCACTTCGGCCTCGTCAAGGGACTGATGACCACCATCCACGGCTACACCAACGACCAGGTGGTCCTCGACGGCCCGCACAAGGACCTGCGCCGCGGCCGCAGCGCCGCCGTCAACATCATCCCCACCTCCACCGGCGCCGCCCGCGCCGTCGGCCTGGTGCTGCCCGAACTGGCCGGCACCCTGGACGGCATCGCCGTGCGCGTGCCCGTGGAGGACGGCTCGCTGACCGACCTGAGCGTGGTCCTGGAGCGGCCCGTCACCGCCGACGAGGTCAACGCCGCCTGCCGCGAGGCCGCCGACGGTCCGCTGAAGGGGATCCTGCGGGTCTCCGACGCCCCGATCGTCTCCCGCGACATCGTGGGCGATCCGGCCTCATGCGTCCTGGACGCCCCGCTGACCCAGGCCCACGGCGACCTGGTGAAGGTCTTCGGCTGGTACGACAACGAGTGGGGCTACACCAACCGGCTCCTCGACCTCACCGAGTACGTCGCCGCCCGCCTCCCGCGCGGCTGACCGGGGCCGCCCGTCCACCTGGCCCGATCCTGTGTCCTCCCCCCGTCCGCACCATTACGGTGGCACTTGACCGCCCTGGCCGGCGGCGTGTCGAGGGGACGTGGAGGAACCGGTGGAAAGCCAGGAGCAGGCCGGTCAGGCCCGCGTACGGCTGCCGCAGCTGAAGCTGGACGAGCTGCTGGAGGAACTCCAGGCCCGACTGGACGCGGCCCGCGGCACCCGCGACCGGGTGCACAGCCTGCTGGAGGCGGTGCTCTCGGTCGGCCGGGAACTCGACCTCGAACAGGCGCTGCACAGCATCGTCGAGGCCGCGGCGGCACTGGTCGACGCCCAGTACGCCGCGCTCGGCGTGATCGGGGCGGACGGAAAGCGCCTGTCGGCCTTCCACACGGTCGGGGTCAGCGAGGAACAGATCGCCCGGATCGGGCCCTTCCCGGAGGGCCACGGCATCCTCGGCGAGCTGATCCGCCACCCCGAGCCGCTGCGCCTGGCCAAGCTGTCCGAGCACCCCGCCTCCTACGGCTTCCCGCCCCACCACCCGCCGATGAACACCTTCCTCGGCGTCCCGATCCGGGTCCGCGACCAGGTCTTCGGCAACCTGTACCTGACCGAGAAGCGCGGAGAGGCGCAGTTCGACGAGGAGGACGAGTCGGTCCTGTCCACCCTCGCGGTCGCGGCCGGCGTCGCCATCGACAACGCCCGTCTGTACGAGGACTCCCGGCTGCGGGAGCGCTGGCTCCAGGCCAACGCCGAGATCACCCACAGCCTGATGTCCGGAGCCGAGCCCGGCGAGGCCCTCGCCATGATCGCCCGCCGGGCCAGTGAGATCACCGGCGCCGTCCTCGCCGTGGTCGCCATGCCGGTGGAGGACACCGACTCGCTGCGGGTGGAACTGGCGGTCGGGCAGCGGGCGGAGGCCCACCGCGGTCTGGTCCTCCCCGTGGACGAGAGCCTCATCGGCCGGGCCTTCTCCACCGCCACGCCGGTCACCAGCGCGGACGTCACCCACGACGAGCGCATCGCGAACCCCGAGGCCCGGTTCACCGGACTCGGACCTGCGGTGGCCGTGCCCATCGGCACGGGCGACGGCGTCCGCGGTGTCGTGCTGCTGGTGCGCGAGGCGGGCCGGACGGTGTTCTCCGCGAAGGAGACCGAACCGCTGCAAGGGTTCGCCGCGCAGGCCGCCATCGCGATGGAGCTGGCCGAGCGCCGCAGCGACGCCGAGGAGATCGCCGTACTCAAGGACCGCGACCGCATCGCCCGCGACCTGCACGACCTCGCGATCCAGCGGCTGTTCGCGACCGGGATGACGCTGCAGAGCGCGGGACGCTTCATCGAGCACCCGGAGGCCGGGGACCGGGTGGCGCGAGCCGTGGACGACCTGGACGAGACCATCAAGATCATCAGGTCGACGATCTTCGGACTGCGGGCGCGCGAGGGCGGCGCCGGGACCGGGCTGCGCGCCCGTGTCGTACGGGTGGCCGGTGAGGCGGCGCCGGTGCTGGGCTTCGCCCCCAGCGTGCGAACGGAGGGCCTGGTCGACACGGACGTGCCCCGGGAGACCGCCGACCATGTGGTGGCCGTGCTCTCCGAGGCCCTGACCAACGTCGCCCGGCACGCCCGCGCGGCGCGCGCCGAGGTGATCCTGGAGACCGACGGACACGAGGTGCGGCTGTCGGTGACCGACAACGGCGTGGGCATCCCGCCCGAGGGCCGGCGCAGCGGACTGCACAACATGGCCGAGCGGGCCCACCAGCTCGGCGGCGAGCTGGAGTTGAGCACCCCGGAGGGCGGGGGGACGCGGTTGCTGTGGCGGGTACCGGTGCCCACCGAAGAGAGCTGAGGGCCGGTCGGGCCCTCGTATGGGCCCTTCGGACCTGTCGAGGGGCGGGGAGCGCGTGCCAGGCTCAGGCCGAGCCCACGAGCGGAACGGCGGAATGGGGACCGCCACGTGCGGCTTCTCGGGAAGGCAAGGGCGGCCACCCTTGCCCCTGCCGGGCCCGTGCCGCACCGACGCACCGTGCAGGGGACGCACGGCGGGGCCGGAGCCGAACGGGCCCGGCAATCTCCGGCGACCTCCGGTCGCCCAACCGCGTGGACAAGGCGCAGCGGCATCCCCGGTTGGGGGTCCGCGCACCAGGCCGGGTAGGCCAGCATGTGCATGGCCCGCCAGCGGGCGGCGACCGGCGCGGGGGAGGCGAAGGCGCTGCGCAGGGCGCCGGTGGTCCGCGCACGGTCCGGCGGACTCTGCAGTTCCAGCGTTCCGCGCAAGGACCGAAGGGGAGGGGCTGCGTGGCCTCGCCGACAGGCCGAAGGGCCCCGGCATCCCTCCGGGGCGTGATCAGCCGACGGGCTCCGCGACCCGGCGGCGCACCATGACGACGGCGACGACACCCCGGCCGACCAGGACCGAGGAGGACTTGCGCCCCTCGGGGGCCGTGGACCACGCGGAGTGTGGTGGTGGCGCGGCACTGGCCCGGGCGGACGCCCGAGGGCCATGACGGGACCTAGGAGGACGCCCCGGCAGGCGTGGGGGCGAGGTGGGCGGTGAACCAGTCGCGGGCCAGTTCGGCGACCGTGGACAGCGCGCCCGGCTCCTCGAAGAGACGCGTCGCGCCGGGGACGACGGCGATCCGGTGCGGACAGTGCAGCCGGTCGGCCGCGAGCCGGTTGAGGCTGAGGACCTGGGTGTCCCGCGAACCCACGATGAGCAGGGTCGGGGCCCGCACCCGGCTCAGCGCGGCGGGGGTGGCCAGGTCGGGACGGCCGCCGCGGGAGACGACGGCCCGGACGTCCGCGCCGGGCAGGGCGGCGGCTTCCAGGGCCGCGGCCGCGCCGGTCCCGGCGCCGAAGTACCCGACCGGAAGTCCGGTCTCCCGGCCCAGCCAGAGGGCGGCGATGTGCAGGCGCCGGGAGAGCAGGCCGATGTCGAAGACGTTCGCCCGGTCGCCCTCCTCGGCCTCGGTGAGGAGATCGAGCAGCAGGGTGCCGAGCCCGGCACGGTTGAGGATCTCGGCGATGCGGCGGTTGCGCGGGCTGTGGCGGCTGCTGCCGCTGCCGTGCGCGAAGGCGACCACGGCCGGGGCCGCTCTGGGCAGCACGAGCCGTGCGGCCAGCCGGACGTTCCCGGCGGGCACCGAGGCCTCCTCGCTGCGGGGTGCGGACGCCGGTGCCCGCGCGGTGTCGGCGGCCCGGGCCAGGAGCGCGGTCACTTCCGCGTCGTCGACCTGCCCGAAGTCGTCGTACCAGGCGCCGACCGCGCCCAGGCGACGTACCGGCAGCAGACAGATCACCTGATCGGCCGCCGCGCGGAGCCGCTCGACGGTGCTCTGCGGCCCGACCGGGACCGCGAGGACTACCCGGGCCGCGCCCCGGCCCCGCACGATCCGACAGGCCGTCTCCGCCGTCCCGCCGGTGGCCAGGCCGTCGTCCACCACCAGTGCGGTACGGCCGGCCAGCGGTAGGGGCGCACGGCCCGCGCGGTACCGGCGTACCCGCCGGTCGAGCTCGGTCCGCTCGGCCTCCTCCACCCTGGCCCGCTCGGCGGGCCCCAGCCGTACGTCGCCGAGCACGTCGTCGTTGAGGACGCGCACCCCGCCCTCCCCGACGGCGCCGAACCCCAGTTCCGGCTGCCAGGGCACACCCAGCTTGCGCACCACGAGCACATCCAGGGGTGCGCCCAGTTCCCGGGCCACCTCGTGGGCGACGGGCATCCCGCCCCGCGGCAGGCCCAGGACCACCACGTCCCGCCCACGCAGGTTCACCAGGCGCCGGGCCAGTCGGCGCCCCGCGTCCGCACGGTCCTCGAAGCGCATGGGCCACCTCCTCATGCGCGCACCGCGCCGCCGTCACGGCGACACGTGTCCCTCTCCATTGCACCGCGTCCTCGTCCGGCGCGGCAGGGCCGTTCGGCGCGCGCTTGAGGCACCGGGGAGGGCGTCTGTCGGGAGGCGGCACAAAAAGGCGGAAAGGACCCATCCGCTTCTCGCGGATCCAGATTGCGCGGTGCGCGGCCCGAAGCCGCTTCTCCGCGTCGGGAGTCAGGTCCTTCCCGTCACCTCCAGCACACCACACCCACTGCGGAACCACCAGGGTCGATCGGCCCCCAGGTCGCTCCGGGGAGCGGGTGCTGGTCCGCTCAGCAGGGCATGGGCCGCCCGGAGGGCGTACGGAGGTCGTGGACCGATCGGCCCTCCCCAGCGCAAGGGCCGCTCCAGCCCTCCGTTCGGGCCGCATGGCTCAAGCGCCGGAGTTCTGGGAGCGGTTCGCGCTCCTGCTGTTCGTGGCGATGGGGGTGACCTTCGTCCTCACCACACTGTTCGACACGCTGGCGCTGCGCCTGCGGATCCGTCGGGCACCGGGCTAGCCATCGGGCCACGCCGAGGGTCGGCCAGGCGTTGAACCACAGGGTCTTGAGCAGCAGCCCGGCGGACGCCGCCAGCAACGCCGCGGTCGCCCAGTCGTCGCTCAGCGTCGGCCCCGCGCCCGGGGCCCTGGCATGGGCCGAACGTCCCCCGGCCCGGGCCGACTCACCCCGCGCGATCTCCCGGCCGCACGTGCGACGGTGGAGGGGAGCACCGGGCCGCACGCCGCGGCCGGACGGAAGGCGGTGGGGGCCATGGAGCTGCCCCTGGTCGTGGGTGTCGACGGATCGCCCGGCGGACTCCAGGCGGTCGACTGGGCCGTGGACGAGGCGGTACGGCACGGTCTGGCACTGCGCCTGGTGTACGCGTCCCTGTGGGAGCGCTACGAGGGCTGGGCACCCTCGGACGACCCCGACCGCCCGTCCGAACAGATGGCGGCCGAGGAGGTCGTCGCGACCGCGGCGGATCGCGCCCGACGCCGCGCCCCAGGGCTGAAGGTCTCCGTCGACGTCGTCCCGGACGAGGCCACGCACGCGCTGCTGGGCGAGGCGCACCATGCGTTCGCCGTGGTGACGGGAGCACGTGGCCGCGGTGAGCTCGCCGGACTGCTCCTCGGCTCCGTCTCGCTGACCCTCGCGGCCCGCGCCCACGGACCGGTGATCGTGGTCCGCGGTGACAAGGCCGGCCTGGCGGGCACCCACGAGCGGATCCTGCTCGGCGCCGCCGACCCGGAGATCGCCGGTGCGGCGACCAGGTTCGCCTTCCGCGAGGCCGAGGCCCGCGGCTGCGTCCTGGATGTCGTACGGGCCTGGCGCCGCCCCGCGTACCCGTCGACGGACGAGAACCACGAGGAGCGGGCCTCCGCCCTGCTCGACGACGCCCTGCACGACCCGATGGCCGACCACCCGGGTGTGCGGGTGCGCCGTGACACGCTGGAGGGACCGGCCCGCAGGGTGCTGCTGAACCGGTCGGCCGCCGCGGATCTCGTGATCATCGGGGCGCGGCACCGGTCGGGCCGCTTCGGCCTCCAGCTCGGCCGTGTCGGACACACCCTGCTCCACCACGCGCTCTGCCCCGTCGCCGTCGTCCCGCAGCCGGAGTGACCATGGAGAGGCCCGATACCCCCTTGAGTCCCGATACACCCTTGAGTGACGTCCGAGCCGTCGTGTTCGACACGGACGGAGTGATCACCGACTCGGCCCGTGTGCACGCGGCCGCGTGGAAGGAGGCGTTCGACGCCTTCCTGCGGGCGCATCCGCCCGCGGATCCCGAGCAGCGGCGGCCGTTCGACGTCCGGGACGACTACCTGCGCCATGTCGACGGCAAGTCCCGCCTCGACGGCGCCGCCGCCTTCCTCGCCTCGCGCGGCATCGAGTCATCGGAGGGGACCGTGCGGGCCGTCGCCGCCGACAAGGAGGAACGGTTCACCCGGCGGCTGCGCGAGCATGGCGTGGAGGCCTACCCCGGCACGGTGCGGCTGGTGCACGCCCTGCGCAGGGCGGGGACACCCCTGGCGGCGGCCTCGGCCTCCCGGCACGCGGGCGAGCTGCTCACCCGGGCCGGTGTGCGCGACCTGTTCGACGTCCTCGTCGACGGCGCCGAGGCGGCCCGGCTCGGCCTTCCGGGCAAGCCGCAGCCCGACCTGTTCCTCACCGCCGCCGACCGGCTCGGCGTCCCCGCCGACCGTGCCGCCGTCGTGGAGGACGCCCTCGCCGGCGTGGAGGCGGGCAGGCGCGGAGGCTTCGCCTTGGTGGTGGGCGTGGACAGGGCCGCCACGGGGGACTCGGCGGACAGACTGCGCCGGCACGGCGCCGACATCGTCGTACGGGATCTGGCGGAACTGCTGGGCGAGGAGTCGAAGTGACGGGATGGACCTGGGAGTACGAGGGCTACGAGCCCGCGGACGAACGGCTGCGTGAGTCCCTGTGCACCCTGGGCAACGGCTACTTCGCCACCCGGGGCGCGCTTCCGGAGTGCACGGCCGACGACATCCACTACCCGGGCACCTACGTCGCGGGCTGCTACAACCGGCTGACCTCCGACGTGGCGGGGCGGCAGGTCGAGAACGAGGACATGGTCAACCTCCCCAACTGGCTCCCCCTGCGGTTCCGCACGGTCGGCGGATCCTGGCTGACCCCGGACACCGCGACGCTGCTGGACCACCGGATGGACCTGCTCCTCGCCTCCGGCATGCTGGAGCGCCGCACCCGCTTCGACCTCGGCGAAGGACGAGTGCTGTCGGTGCTCCAGCAGCGGATCGTGCACATGGCCGATCCCCATCTGGCCGCCCTGCGCACCGAGTTCACCGCCGAGGGCTTCTCCGGCGCACTGGAGGTGGAGGCCCTGCTGGACGCCGGCGTCACCAACGCGGGTGTACCGCGCTATCGCGAACTCGACGGACGCCACCTGACCCATGTGCAGGCGGGCACCGCCACCCCCGACGGCGTGTGGCTGCGCTGCCGTACGCGAACCTCCGACATCCGCGTCGGCATGGCCGCCAGGCTGGTCTCCGAGGAACCCGTCATCGTCCGGAACAAGCGCCCACGCACCACCCAGCACACCGTCCTGAGCCTGACCGAGGGCCGTACCGTCACCGTCGACAAGATCGTCGCCCTGCACACCTCGCGCGACCCCGCAATCAGCGATCCGCTGTACGCCGCGATCGACCGTGTCGGCCGCGCACCCGGCTTCGACGACCTGCTCGAATCCCATTTCACGGCCTGGGACCAGCTCTGGCGGCGGGCCGCTCTGGACGTCAACGGGGAGTCGGGCCGCATCCTGCGTCTCCACCTGTTCCACGTCCTGCAGACGCTCTCCCCGCACACCGCCGACCTCGACGTGGGCGTACCGGCCCGGGGACTGCACGGCGAGGCCTACCGGGGCCATGTCTTCTGGGACGAACTGTTCGTGCTGCCCTTCCTCAACCTGCACTTCCCCGAGGTCTCCCGTGCCCTCCTGCGCTACCGCCACCGCCGCCTGGAACAGGCCCGCACTTCCGCCCTCGCCGCGGGGCGCAGGGGTGCGCTGTACCCCTGGCAGAGCGGCAGCGACGGGCGCGAGGAGACCCAGCAGCTCCACCTCAACCCGCGCTCGGGGCGCTGGCTGCCGGACAACTCCCGGCTCCAGTTCCACGTCGGCTCGGCCATCGCGTACAACGTGTGGCAGTACTGCGAAGCCAGCGGCGACATGGAGTTCCTGCACGCCAAGGGCGCGGAGATGCTGCTCCAGATCGCCCGTTTCTGGGCGGACGCGGCCGTCTACGACGACAGTCTCGGACGGCACCGCATCAAGGGCGTGGTGGGCCCGGACGAGTACCACGACGCCTACCCCGGCGCGAGCGCACCAGGACTCGACGACAATGCCTACACCAACGTCACCGCCGCCTGGGTCCTCACCCGCACGCTGGAAGTGATCGACGCTCTGCCGGAGCCAAGGCGCCGCGAACTCGCCGAACGCACGGGCCTCGACGGGGGCGAACTGGAGCAATGGGAGGACATCTCCCGCACCCTCCACGTGCCCTTCCACCACGGGGTCATCAGCCAGTTCGACGGCTACGGCGAACTCGCCGAGCTCCCTTGGAAGGAGTACCGGCAGCGCTACGGCGACATCCGCCGTCTGGACCGGATCCTGGAGGCGGAGGGCGACACCGTCAACCGCTACCAGGCCTCCAAGCAGGCCGACGTCCTGATGCTCGGCTATCTGTTCGCACCGGCCGAACTACGGGGCCTGTTCCGCCGGTTGGGGGTGCAGCTCGACGACGACATCTGGCACCGTACCGTCGACTACTACCTGCACCGCACCAGCCACGGCTCCACCCTCAGCGGCCTGGTCCACGGCTGGGTGCTGGCCCGGGCCCGGCGCGCGGAGGCGTGGAAGTTCTGCCAGGAGGCCCTCCAGGGCGACATCGCGGACGTCCAGGGCGGCACCACCGGCGAGGGCATCCACCTCGGCGCGATGGCGGGCACCCTCGACCTGGTGCAGCGCGGACTGACCGGCCTGGAGACCCGCGAAGGGGCGCTGTGGCTCGATCCGGTGCCGCTGCCGGAGCTCTCCTCGTACGGCTTCGCCCTGCGCTACCAGGGCCATTGGGGTGTGCGGCTGCGCCTGGAGCGCGGCGATGTGGACATCGCCGTTCCGTCCTCCGACGCGTCCCCGATCGAGGTACGGCTGCCGGACCGTACGGTCGTCGTCGAGCCGGGGGAGACGGTGCGGCTGGAGCTGCCGTACTGACGGTCGCCGACCATCACCTGGACCAGCGGTACCGTGCGCACGTCGTCGCCGGTACGGCGGCGGGCCATAGGCGGCGCGTGTTCCAGGAGACCCGTAGGTCGCGCGAGGCGCGCGGCCGGAGGCGAGCATCAGCGCGATCAGGGATCCGGGCAAGTACTCGCCCACGGCGAGGGTGCCGGCGAGCGCCAGGACCGCTATCAAGTCAACACCGGTCCGCCCGCGTCGCAGCGCGCCCAGCACCCAGCCCACCGCGGGCCACCCGCCGCAGCGCCCTCTTCGGCCGGAAGCGGTCCGTCGGTACGGCGGACTCAGCCGTTCGGGACCACGGCGACCGGGCACGGCACGTGGTGCAGGGCCGCATGGGCGACCGGCCCGAGCTTCCAGGTCAGGTGCGACGGCTGACGCCTGCGTCCCACGACGGTGAGGCAGGCACGGGCGGACGCGGTCAGCAGCACCTGGGTGGCCGGGCCCATGGCGATGTGCTGGAGCACGGCCACGTCAGGGAACTTCTCCCGCCAGGGCGCCAGCGTCTCCGCCAGCCGTTCCCCGGCCATGTCCGCGACCTCGACCTCGCCCGGCTGCGCCAGGAGCGTGGTGGACAGGGGCAGTGCCGTCACCGCCCGCACCCGCCGGCCGTGCGCCGCGGCCGTGGTGAACGCGAACTCCAGCAGGGCATCGGCCGAGCGGTCCTCGTGCTGCGAGACCCCGACGACGATCTCGTCCTTCTCCGCCTCCGTGGGATGTCCCCAGCCCGCTTCCACGGCAGGGTCGTCCGCTCGCACGGCGACGACCGGGCACGGCGCCAGGCCGAGAACGTGCAGGCTGATGGAGCCGAGCAGGAAGCTCGCCACCGAGCCGTGTCCGCGCGAGCCCAGGACGAGCATCGACGCGTTCTCGGCACGCTCCAGCAGCGTCTGCGCGGCGGGCGCCGAGACCAGCTCCGTGGTCACGTCCAGGTCACCGTGCCGGTACAGCAGCTCGGTCGAGGTCCGTCGCAGGATCTCCTGGCCGTACAGCTGCTTGTTGTGGGCCTCCTGGGCGATCGGCACGTCGAGCGGCTGGGTGGTCCAGGAGTGCAGCAGCAGGACGGGCAGATGCCGGTCCACGGCTTCGCGCGCGGCCCACCATGCGGCCGTCACGCTCGCGGGCGAACCGTCGAGCCCCACGACGACAGGTCCGGTCATGACGCACCTCCGGTGTGTCGGCGCGGCGGCCGGTTGCGCCTTGCCGCGCGTGTACTCCCCCTCTTTCAGCCTCGGCGCCCGAACCCTTCGGGGGGAGGGCCGACCGGGGCTCTCCACGGGCCGGACGGCCCTGTGCGCGATATTCCGGACGGGGAGAGGCTGAAAGCCCGGCTCTCAGGAAACCCGGACACCGCCAGAGCCCGGAGAAGGGAGACCGGCGATGAACGGTCCTGTTGTCGTGGGAGTGGACGGCTCGGAGTCGAGCCTGACCGCCGTGGAGGCCGCCGCGCGCGAGGCGGCGCTGCGCGGCGTGGGGCTCCGGCTGGTGCACGCCTTCGGGTGGCCGTCGGTGCATGTGCCGCCCCGGGTGCCGCCCTGGACCCCGGCGAGCGCCGGGGTGCGCGAGCTGATCGACGGCACCCTCGGCGAGGCCGAACGGCGGGCGCACACAGCCGCACCCCACGTGGAGATCGCACGCGAGGTGGTCGTCGGCGAGCCGGTGATGGTGCTGGAGCTGGAGACGCGTACCGCGTCGCTGGCCGTCGTCGGCAGCCGGGGCCTGAGCCGCTTCGGCAGCCTGCTGCTCGGCTCCACCGCGGCCCATCTCGCCGCCCACGCCCGGTGCCCCGTCCTGGTCGTGCGCGGCAGGCCGGATCCGACAGGCCCGGTCCTGCTGGCCGTGGACGGCTCGCCCCAGGCCGAACCGGCCGTCGAGTTCGCCTTCGCCCAGGCCTCGCTGCACGGCACGGGCCTGGTGGCGCTGCACGCCTGGAACACCCGTACCGAACGGGCCTACGAGGCCCCGGGCGACCCGCCCTTAGTGACCTACGACGAGGACCGGCTGCGTGACGAGGAGGAGCGGGTGCTCGCCGAGGCGCTCGGCGGGCTGCGCGAGAAATACCCGGACGTCGAGGTGCGGCGTCGGCTGGTGCGGGGCCGGATCCGGCACACGCTGATCGAGGCCAGCGCCGAGGCCGGAACCGTCGTCGTCGGCGCGCGCGGCCTGGGCGGCTTCACCGGGCTGGTGCTCGGCTCGGTCAGCCAGGCGGTCCTGCACCACGCGCACTGCCCGGTCGCCGTGGTACGCGCCGCAGGGCAGTGACCATGGACGGACGGGCGACCACGATGGTCGCGGGGGAGGACGTCCACGAACTGCCCGCCGCGGCCGTGGCGACCCGCCTCGGCGTCGACCCGGCGACGTGAGCTAGGTGGAGGGACGCCCGGGGTGCTCCGGCTGTTCCAGATGGGTCGCGAGCACCGCCGCCTGTACCCGGCGCTGCACGCCGAGTTTGGCCAGCAGCCGGGAGATGTGGTTCTTGACGGTCTTCTCCGACAGATACAGCCGCTTGCCGATCTCGCGGTTGGTCAGACCGTCCCCGATCAGCGCGAGGATCTCCTTCTCGCGCGGCGACAGACCGGCGAGCTCAGGAGCCTCGGCCGGTTCCGCGGCGGGTTCGGTGCGCAGGGATCTCATCAGCCGGGCCGTCGTCGCGGGGTCCAGCATCGACTGGCCGGAGGCGACCGTGCGCACCGCCGAGACCAGGTCGGAGCCGCGGATCTGCTTCAGGACATAGCCGGACGCCCCGGCCATGATCGCGTCCAGCAGGGCGTCCTCGTCGTCGAACGACGTCAGCATCAGCACGGCCAGCTCCGGCATACGGTCGCGCAGTTCGCGGCAGACGGTGATGCCGTCCCCGTCGGGCAGGCGTACGTCCAGGACGGCCACATGCGGCCGTACGGCGGGGGCGCGGGCGAGGGCGTGCTCGACGTTCTCGGCGTCGCCGACCACCGAGATGTCCGGCTCGGCGTCCAGCAGGTCGGTCAGCCCGCGCCGGACCACCTCGTGGTCGTCCAGCAGGAAGACGCGGATCGGATCCTGCGGCGTGAAGGTGCGTGGCTCGGTCATGACGACCCCTCTGTCCCCGGGCGGTGGACGGACCGCGGGCCGTCCCTGGGACGATCGTCACCCGCGCGCGGGCCGAGTGCCAGGGCCGACCGGCCCTACTCGGCGAATGTTGCGTCCGACGGGTCGACGAGGACGAACTCCACGTCCACGACTCCCTCGACCGCCCGGGCCAGCCGTGCCGCCACCGGCACCAGGGCCGTGTCCCGGACCCGGCCGCCCAGCCGCACCACGCCCTCCCGGACCGAGACCCGCACCGCGGAGGCGGGAGCGGGGAAGAGACGGGCCACGACCTCCCGGCGGACCTCCTCGGCGATCTCCTCGTCGTCCCGCAGGAACACCTTCAGCAGGTCGGCCCGGCTGACCACACCCTCAAGTCGGTCCGTGTCGCCGACGACGGGCAGCCGCTTGACGCGGGCCCGGGCCATGATCCGGGCGGCCTGAGCGAGCGTGGCGTCCGCCCGGACGGTCACGGCGGGGGAGGTCATCAGCCCACCGGCCGTCACCGAACCGGCCTTCGCCAGGTCCGACAGCCGACGCAGCTGGGTGTACCGGTCGGGGTCGCTGTCGCGGAACTCCTCCTTGGGCAGCAGGTCCGCCTCGGAGACGATCCCGAGAACCCGGCGTCCGCCGTCCACCACGGGCAGCGCGCTGACCTTCCGCTCCTGCAGTACGCGCACGATGTCCTTGAACGCGGCGTCGCGGCCGACGACCGCGACGCCGCCGGACATCACGTCGCTCACGATGTGCGGGGAGCCGTGCATGATGCCTCCTGGGTCGATGTCGGTCCGTCATCCCCGGTCTCCGCTGCCGTACGGCGCGTACAGGTCCAGCAGCCGCACCCGGGCGGCCTGGAGCCGGTGGGCCACCACCTCGCCCACCCAGCGGGCGACGGTGCGGCCGAACTCGGGGTCCTCCTGGCACATGGCCCGGACGAGCTCGGCGTCGAACTCGTAGGCGCGCAGCGGTGTCGCCGTCTCGGCGCCCAGGTGCCAGACATGCGGTGTGAACAGCCAGGACCAGCCGATCAGTTCGTTGTGTCCGAGGGACTCGATGACCGCCGGCCGGCGGCCGGGCACCCGCATGTCGAGGTCGACCGTGCCGGTACGGACGATCCAGAAGCGGTCGGCGCGACCGCCCTCCTCGAACAGACGCGTGCCTTCCGGGAACGACACCTCACGGGCGATCCGCATGAGCCGTTGGCGGTACTCGGCGGGCAGCGCCCTCGGCATGCTCGTGGTGACGGGAGCGTTCATGGCGGGCCTCCACTCAGGCGTACAGGAGTTACCACCTCCAGCGTGTGCGCCCGCGGCGGCCCGGACCATGGGCCACCCGGCCCCGTCGCGAGCCCGTTCGGCACACGTGCGGCGGGGCGCCGCCGCGTTTCCATGGGTCCGGAGCGCCACGTGGAGGGAGGCGGGAGGACCATGCGCATCGTCGTCTGTCTGGGCGGCAACGCCTTGCTGCGCCCGGGGGAACGCAGGGGCGGCCGTCTTCAGGACGGGAACCTCGAACGGGTGGCGACCGCCCTCGCGCCCCTCGCCCACGAGCATGAGCTCGCCATCACCCACGGCAACGGCCCCCGGTCCCTCGCGCCCGCCCCGCCGGACGTGGGGTGTGCCGAGGCCCAGGGTGTGATCGGCACCCTGCTGGTCCGCGCCCTGCGGGACGCGCTGCCCGGGCGCAGGATCGTCTCGCTGCTCACCCACACCCTGGTGCGCGCGGACGACCCGGCGTTCACCCGGCCCGCGGGCCGGGGGCGGCTGCCCGTGCCGGACCCCGAGGTGGTCCTGGAGGCTGACACCGTGCGTGAGCTGCTCGACCTGGGCACGCTGGTCCTGTGCGGCGGCGGGGGAGGGATCCCCGTCGTCGCCGCCCGGTCCAACGGGGCGCTGCGCGGTGTGGCGGCGGTGGACAAGGACCTCACCGCGGCCCGCCTGGCGCAGGACGTGAAGGCAGACTTCCTGCTGATCCTCACCGATGTGCCCAACGTCCACGACGGCCACGGCACCCCGCACCAGCGGCCCGTCCTCGACGCCACCCCCTCGGAACTGCGCGCCGCGCACTACGCCGAGGACTCCATGGGCCCCAAGGCCGAGGCCGCGGCCCGCTTCGTCGAGCACGGGGGCCTGGCCGCGATCGGCGCCCTGGACGCGGCCTACGACATCGTCCACGGCCGCTCCGGCACCCTCGTCCGCCCCGATCTGCCCGTTGCCTGACACCCGGTCACTGCTCGCCGCACCACTTCCGGTACGCCGCCACGGCCGTCGGCAGCGTCGGGAAGATCAGCTCCCGGCCCACTGCTTCCGCCGACCGCGATGCCGTGGCGCTCGTCGAGGCCGACCGACAGCAGCCGCGACGAGACCAGCAGCGCGTACAGGCCGAGCGCGGGCAGGATCGCCCACAGCCCGGCGACCGGGGACAGCCCGGCCACACCTGCGTACGCCATCACCTGCGGCACGAGATAGGCCGCCACGGTGACCCCGGCCGTCAGATCCCCCCGCAGCCATCCGCGGCGGTAGCCGCCGAGCACGGCGAGCCCCGGTGCCTGGCGCCGCCACCCCGTGGACAGATGCCCGGCCGAGCCGTGGGACATGGCGTTCCTTTCGCGTGTTGCGCTCGGCGTCCCGCACGGCGGCCGCGGCCGACGCGGTCCGACAGGGCCCTCGGAAGGGGCCGTTCAGCCCACCGGTGGCCGACCTTCGGCACCCGGCGGTGACCCCGCGCGCGGCGCGACAGTGGCCTCGTCAGCACATGAATCCGCTTGAAGGGACCACGACCATGGCCGTGCACGAGCACCCTCACCGGAGCCACGGGTTCCATCTGCCCGCGCTCCGCAGGAACCGTACGGCGTCCGCCACCGCCGAGGTGGTGCAGCCCGCCGCCTACGCACTGGCGTCCCTCCGGCTGCTGACCGGGTTCGTCTTCCTGTGGGCGTTCCTCGACAAGACCTTCGGCTTCGGCTACGCCACCCAGTCCGGCAACGGCTGGATCGACGGGGGATCGCCGACCGAGGGCTTCCTGAGCCGGGTGGCCGTCGGTCCTATGGAGTCCACCTTCCACGACTGGGCCGGGGACGCCTGGGCGGACTGGCTGTTCATGCTGGGCCTGCTCGGCATCGGCCTCGCGCTGATCGCGGGCATCGGGCTGCGGCTCGCCGCCGTCGCCGGTACCGCCATGATGGCGCTGATGTGGATCGCCGAATGGCCGCCGGCCAAGCATCTGTCGGACGGCACGCCCAGCATGTCGACCAACCCGTTCGTCGACTACCACCTGATCTACGCCATCGTCCTGATCGCCCTCGCGGCCACCGGCGCCGGCGCCGTCTGGGGCCTCGGGAAAGCCTGGGCCAAGCTCCCCTTCGTCAGCCGCAACCCCTGGTTGCGCTGACCGCTGGAGGCGCGGCGGGCCCCCATGGCGGGGCCCGTCGTGTGGGCCGGTCGGTCCCGCCCGGGGACTTGCGGCCCCTGCCCGGCCGCCCCTTCCGGGCCCACGCTGGAGACAGATCCACCGATCAGGAGGCACCACCATGGACCGCACTGTTGTCGCAGGTCTCGACGGCTCGCCCGAGAGCCGGGCCGCCGCCGAATGGGCGGCCCGCGAGGCGAAGCTGCTCGGCCTGCCGCTGAAGATCGTCCAGGTCTGGGAACCGGTGCCGGACCACCTGGTCCAGGCCCCGCTGCTCGGTGCCGAGACCCGCCACCACTGGAGCGAACGCATTCCGCGTGAAGCCGCCGAGGGACTGCGGGCGCGCCACCCGGGCGTCGAGGTGGTCATGGAACAGCTCCACGGCACCCCCGCCGACGCCCTGACCAAGGCGGCCGAGGACGCCGAACTGCTCGTTCTGGGCTCCCGCGGAATGAGCGGCGTCAGCGGGTTCATGGTCGGCTCCGTCGGCCTCGCCGTCGTGGCCCACACCGCACGGCCCGTCGTCCTCGTCCGCGCCGGCGAACAGGCCGCCGACGAGCACCAGGCGGATCCGGCGGGCATCCCGTCGGCCGCCACGCCCTACCGGCCCGTCCTCCTCGGCCTCGACGCCTCCCACCCGGACGACTCGGTCATCGAGTTCGCCTTCGAGGCGGCGGCCCGGCGCGGCACGAGCCTGCGCGTCCTGCACGGCTGGAACCTTCCGCCGTACTACGTCTACGGCCTGACCGCCGACCTCCGGCTGCACGACGAACTCGTCGGGCAGCATGCCGCCGCCCTCGCCGAGGTCATGCGCCCCTGGCGGCAGAAGTACCCGCAGATCGAGGTCACCGAGGAGTCCCCGTCCGGCAGCCCCGGCGTCCGGCTGGTCGACGCGGCGCGCGAGGCCTGCCTGGTAGTGATCGGCCGCCGGGTCCGGCGCAGCCCGTTCGGCGCCCACATCGGCCCGGTCGCCCACGCAGTCCTGCACCACTCCACCGCCCCCGTCGCAGTCGTCGCCCACGACTGACCCACCCCCAAGGACCTAGGAGCAGCACTATGAAGGCAGCGGTCGTACGAGCCTTCGGCGCACCCCTCGTCATCGAGGAGCGCCCCGACCCCGAGCCCGGCCCGGGCCAGATCCGGGTCCGGGTCGAGGCCTCCGGGCTGTGCCACACCGACATCCACGCCGCCCACGGCGACTGGCCCGTCAAGCCGAACCCGCCGTTCGTGCCCGGCCACGAGGGCGTCGGCCTCGTCGAGAGGCTCGGCGACGGCGTCACCCATCTGACCGTGGGCCAGCGGGTCGCCGTGCCGTGGCTGGGCAAGGCCTGCGGCCGCTGCGAGCACTGCCTGTCCGGCTGGGAGACGCTGTGCGAGCGGCAGATCAACACCGGTTACGGCTGTGACGGCGGCTACGCCGAGAAGATGCTCGCCTGGGCCGACTTCGCCCAGCCCGTGCCGCAGGGCGTCGACCCTGTCGACGCGGCGCCGCTGACCTGCGCCGGCGTCACCACGTACAAGGCCCTCAAGGTCGCCGACGTCCGGCCCACGCAGCTCGTGGCGATCTCCGGTGTCGGCGGGCTCGGCCATCTCGCCGTGCAGTACGCCAAGATCGCCGGGGCGACCGTCGCGGCGATCGACGTCACCGACGAGAAGTTGGAACTGGCCGCCGAACTCGGCGCGGACCTCGTCATCGACGCCCGCAAGCACGACGTCGGAGAAGTCCTCAAGCGGTACGGCGGCGCCCACGCGGCCATCGCCCTCGCCGTGAACGAGGACGCCTTCACCGCCGTCAACTCCGGGCTGCGGCGCGGCGGAAAGCTCGTCATGGTCGCGCTGCCCGCCCAGGGCACCATCCAGGTCCCGATCTTCGACACCGTCCTGAACGGCACCTCGGTGATCGGCTCCATCGTCGGCACCCGGCAGGACCTCGCCGAGGTCTTCCAACTGCACGCGGCCGGCCGCACCAAGGTCATCTGCGAGACCCGCCCGCTCGACTCCGTCAACGAGTCCATCGACGACGTCCTGCACGGCCATGTCCCCGCCCGGATCGTCTTCGACCTCGGCGCGCAACGGTGAGCGTCGTGGACCGCCCCCTGGTCGTCGGCGTCGACGGCTCCGAACCCAGCCTGCGCGCCGTGGACTGGGCGGCCGACGAGGCCGTACTGCGCGGCGTCCCGCTCAGGCTGGTCTACGCCTGCCTGTGGGAACGGTACGAGGGCGCCTCCCTCGCCCGCGACCTCGGCAGGCCCGACGGGAAGGCGACCCCGCAGGACCTCGTCGACGCCGCCACCCGGCGCGCCCACGCCCGGCAGCCCCGGCTGAAGGTGTCCTCCACGGTGGTGTTCGAGGAGCCCGAGTACGCCCTCGTGCATGCCGGCCGGCAGGCCTCGGCGCTGGTCGTGGGCACCCGTGGGCGCGGCGGTATCGCCGAGCTGCTGCTCGGCTCGGTCAGTCTGTCGGTAGCCGCGCAGGCCGACTGCCCCGTGATCGTGCTGCGCGGCAGCCACGACAACCAGGCCACACCCCCGGTCCACGGCCGGGTGGTCGTGGGCGTCGGGGAGAGCGCCGAGGACTCGGCGGCCGTGCGCTTCGCCTGTGCCGAGGCCCTGCGCCGCGAGGTCACCCTGGAGGCCGTACGGGCCTGGCGGTCCCCCGCGCACGAGAGCACCGACCACCCCCTGCCGGCCGACGCCCCCGCCCGGCTGCACGAGGAGCAGGCCGAGAAGACCCTGGCGGAGGCCCTGCGCGACGCCCCGGCCGGCCTGGAACTGCTGCGCCGTACCGTCGAAGGCCCCGCCCGGCGGGTGCTGGTGGACGCCTCGCACCGCGCCGACCTGCTGGTCGTCGGGGCGAGGCGGCGCGAGGCGCACTTCGGGCTCCAGCTCGGCCGGGTCGCGCACGCGGCCCTGCACCACTCAGCCTGCCCGGTCGCCGTCGTACCGCAGCCGGAGTGAGCGGCTCACAGATCCGCCGCGTGATCCGGGACGTAGGTCTGCAGATCGCGCGGCGGGCGCTCGTAGCCGGTCGACGGCGGCCGCTCGGGCAGCTCCAGCACCGGGGGAGGCACGTCCTGGTACGGGACCGAGCCCAGCAGGTGGGCGATCATGTTCAGCCGGGCGCGGCGCTTGTCGTCGCTCTCGACGAGGTACCAGGGCGCCTCGGCGATGTCGGTGTGGACCAGCATCTCGTCCTTGGCCCGGGAGTACTCCTCCCAACGGGTGATCGACTCCAGGTCCATCGGCGACAGCTTCCAGCGCCGCAGCGGATCCTCCAGACGGCGCCGGAAGCGGTCCTGCTGCTCGGCGTCGCTGACCGAGAACCAGTACTTGCGCAGCAGGATCCCGTCCTCCACGAGCATCCGCTCGAAAATGGGGCATTGCCGCAGGAAGAGCTGGTACTCCGCCTTGGTGCAGAAACCCATCACACGCTCGACACCGGCCCGGTTGTACCAACTGCGGTCGAACAGCACGATCTCCCCGCCGGCGGGGAGCTGCTCCACGTACCGCTGGAAGTACCACTGGGTGCGTTCCCGCTCGGTCGGCTTGGGCAGGGCCGCGATCCGCGCCACGCGCGGGTTCAGGTGCTCCGTGACCCGTTTGATGGTGCCGCCCTTGCCCGCCGCGTCCCGCCCCTCGAAGATGACGACAAGACGGGCACCCTCGGCACGCACCCACTCCTGCAGCTGCACCAACTCGGTCTGCAGGCGCAGCAGCTCCTTCTCGTACGTCTTGCGCGGCAGCTTTTCCGCCTTGTCGCCGGCCATGCCGCCTCCCACCGCACGTCGACCCCGTCGATGACCTAGGAGTCACACCCATGTCCAAGGTCGAACACCAGAACAGCACGGTACTGACCGACGACGAGCTGCGCACCCTGGACGCCCACTGGCGCGCGGCCAATTATCTGGCCGCCGGACAGATCTACCTGCTCGCCAATCCGCTGCTGCGCGAGCCGTTGAGCGCCGAGCACATCAAGCCGCGGCTGCTCGGCCACTGGGGCACCTCGCCCGGCCTGAACCTCGTGTACACCCATCTCAACCGAGTGATCAAGGCGCGCGGCCTCGACGCGCTGTGTGTATGGGGCCCCGGTCACGGTGGGCCGTCCGTGGTCGCCAACTCCTGGTTGGAGGGCAGCTACAGCGAGACCTACCCGGACGTCGGCCGGGACGCGGAGGGCATGCGACGGCTGTTCCGGCAGTTCTCCTTCCCCGGAGGAGTGCCCAGCCATGTCGCGCCCGAGACCCCCGGCTCCATCCACGAGGGCGGCGAGCTCGGCTACGCGCTCTCCCACGCCTACGGCGCCGCCTTCGACACCCCCGGCCTGGTCGTCGCCTGCGTGATCGGCGACGGCGAGGCGGAGACCGGACCGCTGGCCGCCTCCTGGCACTCCGACAAGTTCCTCGACCCGGTCCGCGACGGCGCCGTCCTGCCGATCCTGCACCTCAACGGCTACAAGATCGCCAATCCGACGGTGCTCGCCCGGCTGCCCGAGCCGGAACTCGACGAGCTGCTGCGCGGCTACGGCCACGACCCGCTTTACGTCTCCGGCGACGACCCGGCCACCGTCCACCGCGCCATGGCCCAGGCGTTCGACACCGCGCTGGACCGCATCGCCGCGATCCAGCGCGGCGCCCGCGAGCAGGGGGTCACCGAGCGGTCGAGGTGGCCCGTCATCGTGCTGCGCACCCCGAAGGGCTGGACCGGACCCGCCGAGGTCGACGGCGTGCCCGTCGAGGGCACCTGGCGCGCCCACCAAGTCCCGCTCGCCGGCGTCCGCGAGAACCCCGAGCATCTGCGCCAACTGGAGCAGTGGCTGCGCTCGTACCGGCCCGAGGAGCTGTTCGACGCCGACGGGCGGCCCGCCCCGGACGTCCTCGCCTGTGTGCCGGAGGGCGCCCGCCGCCTGGGCGCCACCCCCCGCGCCAACGGCGGCCTCCTGGTGCGCGAGCTGCCGATCGACGACCTCGACCGCTTCGCCGTACCCGTCGACAAGCCCGGCACGACCCTGCACGAACCCACCCGCGTCCTCGGTGACCTCCTCGCCCAGATCATGCGGGACACCACGGACCGCCGGGACTTCCGTGTCGTAGGCCCGGACGAGACCGCATCCAACCGGCTCCAGGCCGTCTTCGACGGCAGCGGCAAGGCCTGGCAGGCCGAGATCCAGCCGGTCGACGAACACCTCGACCGACACGGCCGGGTACTGGAGATCCTCTCCGAACACACCTGCCAGGGCTGGCTGGAGGGATACCTGCTGACGGGCAGGCACGGGCTGTTCTCCTGCTACGAGGCGTTCGTGCACATCGTCGACTCGATGGTCAACCAGCACATCAAGTGGCTGAAGACATCGAGGGAGTTGCCCTGGCGGGCCCCCATCGCCTCCCTCAACTACCTGCTCACCTCGCATGTCTGGCGCCAGGACCACAACGGCTTCTCCCACCAGGACCCCGGCTTCGTCGACCACGTCCTCAACAAGAGCCCCGAAGTCGTACGGGTCTACCTCCCGCCGGACGCCAACACCCTGCTGTCGGTGGCCGATCACGCGCTGCGCAGCCGCGACTACGTCAATGTCATCGTCGCCGGTAAGCAGCCCTGCTTCGACTGGCTCTCCATGGACGCCGCCCGCGCCCACTGCGCCCGGGGCGCCGGCATCTGGGACTGGGCGGGCAGCGAGCACGGCGGTGAACCGGACGTGGTCCTCGCCTGCGCGGGCGACGTACCCACCCAGGAGGTCCTGGCCGCCGCCCAGTTGCTGCGCCGCCATCTGCCCGAACTGGCCGTCCGTGTGGTCAACGTCGTCGACATCGCCCGGCTGATGCCCAGCGAGGAACACCCGCACGGCATGACCGACTTCGAGTACGACGG
>NZ_JACMSF010000022.1 GCF_014257025.1 Streptomyces cupreus | reverse complement strand
GCGGACGTACGTCCAGCTCTGCCAGGCGTGCGGGGTCCAGCACGATGTCGATCACGGCGATCCGGTCCCGTACGACCGTGAAGTCCAGCACCCGGTCCACCCGGCCGTCGACCAGCATCGCCAGACCCGGCCGGCCGTCGACCAGCGCGGGCCGGGTGAGGCGGGCGAGGCGGGCGAAGCCCGACGCGCCCCTGGCCACCGCCAGGGCCCCCGTGCTGATCCCGGCCTCGGTGCGCGCCACGACATCGGGGTCGAGCACCTCGACCAGCGCGTGGAAGTCCCCCTCGCGCACCGCGGCCAGGAAGGCGTCGACGACCGCCCGCTGACGGGCCAGGTCGGCCTCCGGCGGCTCGGCGCCCTGCACCCGCCGCCGGGCCCGGCTGGCCAGCTGCCGCGCGGCGGCGGGGGTACGGCCGACCACGGTCGCGATCTCCTCGTGGGGCACGGCGAACAGGTCGTGCAGCACGAACGCCAGCCGCTCGGCGGGCGTCAGGGTGTCCAGTACGACGAGCAGGGCGACGCCCACGGAGTCGGCGAGCAGCGCGTCCTGCTCGGGGTCGGCGGCGGTGGCGGCGGGCTCCGGCCCCACGGCCTCCAGCGGCCGCTCGGCGCGCGAGCCACGGGAACGGAGCATGTCCAGGCAGACCCGGCCGACGACCGTGGTCAGCCAGCCGCCCAGGTTGTCGATCCGCGCCGGTTCGGACCGGCTGAGGCGGAACCATGCCTCCTGCACGGCGTCCTCGGCCTCGGCGGAGGATCCGAGCATGCGGTAGGCGACGGCGCTCAGGTGTCCTCGGTGCGCCTCGAAGCGCTGGGCGAGGTAGTCGTGGTCGGTCGGCATCTGTCCGTCACACCCTCTCGTGGTGACCTGTGCGGTCACTGACCTGACGGAGGAGACGGTGCCGATGTGACGGACGGCCGCCCGGGACTATCCCCAGTCGCGGCCCGACCGCCCCCGCTTGGTGTCCGAGCGCTGCTTCTTCTCCCGCAGACGGCGTTCGTTGATGCCCCGGGGGATCCGGGTCGGCCTGCGCGGCTTGGGCGGCGGCGCGGTGGCCTCCGCCAGCAGCGCCGCGAGGCGTACGGCGGCGGTCTCGCGGTTGCGCCACTGGGAGCGGTGCTCGGAGGAGCGGACCGTGAGGACGCCGTCGACCAGGCGTCCGGCGAGCCGCTGCAGCGCCCGCTGCTTCCACACCTCGGGCAGCGCCTCGGTGCGCGCCAGGTCGAAGCGGAGCTCCACCTGGGAGTCGCTGGTGTTGACGTGCTGTCCGCCGGGCCCCGACGAGCGCGAGAAACGCCACATGAGCTCGGCCTCGGGGAGCGAGACGGAGCCGCGAACGACGTAAGGACCGGACATGCCCTCCATGGTCGCGCGTCTGTCCGGTCCACGTCACCCGAATATCGCACCCGGAAGGGCGAGTAAAGAAAGTAAAGCGAGCTGGAACCTCGCGTACCCCTCTCGACGTTCATACGGGTAGCTGTAGCTTCGTGCTCGTACGCAAAACGAGGGAAGGGACTCCCAACAATGGCTGTAAGCCTGTCCAAGGGTGGCAACGTCTCGCTCACCAAGGAGGCTCCGGGCCTGACCGCCGTCACCGTGGGCCTCGGCTGGGACGTCCGCACCACCACCGGCACGGACTTCGACCTCGACGCCTCCGCCATCGCGGTCAACACGCAGGGCAAGGTCTACTCCGACGCCCACTTCGTGTTCTTCAACAACAAGCAGACCCCGGACAGCACCATCGTCCACACCGGTGACAACCGCACCGGCGAGGGCGCGGGCGACGACGAGGCGATCAACGTCAACCTGGCGGGCCTCCCCGCCGACGTCGACAAGATCGTCTTCCCGGTCTCGATCTACGACGCCGAGACCCGCTCGCAGAACTTCGGCCAGGTCCGCAACGCCTACATCCGCATCCTCAACCAGGCCGGCGGCGCCGAGATCGCCCGCTACGACCTGTCCGAGGACGCGGCGACGGAGACGGCCATGGTCTTCGGCGAGCTGTACCGCAACGGCGCGGAGTGGAAGTTCCGCGCGGTCGGCCAGGGCTACGCCTCGGGCCTGGTGGGCATCGCGCAGGACTTCGGCGTCAACGTCTGATTCGACGCTGCGCTGTGCTGGAACCCCTGGCTTCGGCCGGGGGTTCCGGCGTCCCGCGCGGTAGGTTGCCCGGCGTGAATCTCACGCCGCTCACCCTCGCCCCCGACCACGACATCCCGGCCGCGGTGCTGACCGAGCTGACCGCGCTCTACGCCGCCAACCGCGAGTTCCACGCCCTGAGCGGCGACTTCCCGGACCCGGACGACATCCGGCCGGAGCAGGTGGCGGCCGCGCTGGCCGAGGAGTTGGCGAACCCGGACGTCGAGGTACTGCTCGCCCGCAGCGAGGGGCGGCTGGTCGGCATCGCCATCGCCCTCGCCCACCACCCCGACCCGGACGACCCGGACCCGTGGATCGGCCTGCTGATGGTGGACGCGAGCGCGCACGGCCGGGGACTCGGGCGGCGGATCGCGCGGGGCGTCGAGGACCGCTTCCGCGGGGCGGGCCGCACCGCCGTACGTCTCGCCGTCCTGGACAACAACCCCAGTGGCCTCGCCTTCTGGACCGCGCTCGGCTACGAGGTCGTCGACCACCGCGAGGACCGCCGGCTGGCCCGCCCCTGCTCGGTCCTGCGCAAGCCCCTGCGCACCCCGCGCCGCGCCGCCCGGGTCGCCGTCCTCGCCCCCGACGGCTCGGTCCTCCTCTTCCGCTACGACAACGTCGAGGTCGGCGTCCACTGGGCTCTGCCCGGCGGAGGCCTGGAGGCCGAGGAGAGCCCGCGCGAGGGTGCCCTGCGCGAACTGCGCGAAGAGACGGGCTGGACGGATCTGGAACCGGGCCCGCTGCTGTGCACCTGGGAGCACGACTTCACCCATGGGGTCACCCCCGTCCACCAGCACGAGCACATCTACGTCACCCGAGGCCCACGCCGCGAGCCCTCCGGCCCCCAACTCGCCGCCGCGCACGCCCAGGACGGCATCCTCACCTGGCGCTGGTGGACACGCGAGGAGCTGACCGCCGAACCGGAACCCGTCTGGCCGCCCGATCTGGCCCGGCTTCTGACGGAGTGGGAGGCATCCGTATAACGGATGGCGTCCGTATAACGGATCCTCAGAATCGGCTTTCGGATACGAACACGTAAAGTCTTGACCGCACCCTGTCAAACAGGGCGGTTCCAATGTCACCCTCTCCTGGCTCGCCGCAACTCTGTGCCCCACCTGTGCCCCAACCATGGGGCCAGCGACGAAGGAGACCGAGTGAGTCAGCAATCACGCAAGACGGCCCTGCGCGCCTCCGCCCTGATCGGGTCGGCCGCGATGGTCGTGCTCGCGCTGCAGAACGGCCCCGCCTCCGCGGCACCCGAACCGGACACCACCGCGGCCCTCCCCCTCAGCGCCTCGGCCCGCGCCGCCGCCATCAAGTCGGCCCAGACGGACGCCGGTTCGACGGCCCGCGAGCTCGGGCTCGGCGCGCGGGAGAAGCTCGTCGTCCGGGACGTCGTCAAGGACGCGAACGGCACGGTCCACACCCGCTATGAGCGGACGTATGCCGGCCTGCCCGTCCTCGGCGGCGACCTGGTCACACATGTCACCGAGGGCGGTGACCTGAAGGGCGTCGACAAGGCGACCAAGGTCCGGATAGCCGTGGCGTCCACCGACGCCGCGATATCCGCCGCCACCGCGAGGAAGTCCGCCCTCAAGGCGGCCGACGGCACGGCCTCGACCCCCCGCAAGGTCGTCTGGGCCGCCGACGGCAAGCCGGTCCTCGCCTACGAGACGGTCGTCAAGGGCTTCCAGCACGACGGCACCCCGAGCGAGCTGCATGTCGTCACCGACGCCGCCACCGGCAAGCGGCTGTACTCCTTCGAGGCCATCGAGACCGGCTCGGGGACCAGCCAGTACAGCGGCACGGTCCCGCTCGGCACCACGGCCTCCGCATCCGGCGGCTACGACCTCACCGACGCGGGCCGCGGCGGCCACAAGACGTACGACCTGAACGGCGCCACCAACGGCACCGGCACCCTCTTCCACGACGCCGACGACGTCTGGGGCGACGGCACCCCGACGAACCGTCAGACCGCCGCTGTGGACGCCCACTACGGCGCCGCCGTGACCTGGGACTTCTACAAGAACGAGCTGGGCCGCAACGGCATCCGGGGCGACGGCGTGGCCGCCTACAGCCGCGTCCACTACGGCAACGCCTACGTCAACGCCTTCTGGTCGGACCAGTGCTTCTGCATGACGTACGGCGACGGCGCGGGCAACCTCAAGCCGCTCACCTCGCTCGATGTCGCCGGGCACGAGATGACCCACGGTCTGACCTCGGCGACCGCGGGCCTGCGCTACAGCCGTGAGTCCGGCGGTCTGAACGAGGCCACGTCCGACATCCTCGGCACCTCGGTGGAGTTCTTCGCGAACAACTCCTCCGACGCCGGCGACTACCTCATCGGCGAGAAGATCGACATCCGGGGCAACGGCACTCCGCTGCGCTACATGGACAAGCCCAGCAGGGACGGCAACTCCGCCGACTACTGGTCCCGCACGGTCGGCCGCCTCGATGTGCACTACTCCTCGGGCGTCGCCAACCACTTCTTCTACCTGCTGTCCGAGGGCAGCGGCGCGAAGACGATCAACGGCGTCGCCTACGACTCCCCCACCTACGACGGTTCCACGGTCACCGGGATCGGCCGCACCAAGGCGTACCTGATCTGGTACCGGGCCCTGTCGACGTATATGACCTCGTCGACCAACTACGCGGGCGCCCGCGCGGCGACCCTCCAGGCGGCGAGCGACCTGTACGGCGCGAACAGCCCGGAGCAGCAGGCGGTGGCGGCGGCCTGGAAGGCCGTCAACGTCAACTGACGCCACACGGGAAGCCGGACCGGTTTCAGGGGCGGTCCGGCTTCCCCTCCCCGTACAGCCAGTCCTCCCAGATCCGGCCGAAGTCCTCGTCCGGCGCCTGCTTCTCGACGTACTCCGTGAAGTCGTCGGTGCTGGCGTTCCCGTGCCGACGGGCCGCCGTCCACCCCTGCACGAGGTCGTAGAAGGCGTCGTCGCCCACCTTCTGCCGGATCTTGTGGACGACCATCGCGCCACGGTCGTAGACCGGCCGGTCCGAGATGTGCCCGGCGCCGGTCGGCTCGGCGGGCGGGAAGGCCCAGAGGTCGGCGTCGTCACTGTCGTACAACGCCTCGAACGTCTTCTGCGCGCTGTCGCCGCCCTGGTCCTCCTCCCACAGCCACTCGGCGTAGGTCGCGAACCCCTCGTTGAGCCACATGTCCCGCCAGGACTCGGGCGTGACGGAGTTGCCGAACCACTGGTGGGCGATCTCATGCACGAGCAGCTCGGTGTCGGGGTCGCCCGGGAAGACGGGCCGGTTCTGGGTCTCCAGGGCGTACTCGGAGTCCCCGGCGCGGGCGATGATCACGCCGGTGGAGGAGAAGGGGTACGGACCGAAGTTGTATTCCGCCCACTCCATGACGTCGGACAGCTCGTCGACGCTCTCCCCGGACTCGCCCTCGCTCGGAGCGACAGCCGTGTACACGGGGACGTCCCCGGCCGTGGACCGCCGGATCTCGTACTCGCCGATCGCGACGGTGGCGACATGGCTCGCCATCGGCTCGGCGCCGCGCCAGGTGAAGGTCGTACGGCCCTTGCTCGTCCGCTCGCCGGTCAACTCCCCGTTGGAGACGGCGCGCAGGCCCTTCGGCACGGTGACCGCGATGTCGTACGACGCCTTGTCCGAGGGGTGGTGGTTGCCGGGGAACCACGCCATCGACCCGGTCGGCTCGCCGAGCGCGAGGGCGCCCCGCGAGGTGGGCAGCCAGCCCTCCTCGGAGCCGTCCGGGTCGGTGATGGTCCGGGGGGTGCCGGAGTAGCGGACCCGCACCTCGAAGGTCTCGCTCTCGTCGAGCTCGCGGGGCGGGCGGACGGTCAGCTCCTGACCGTCGCGGCTCCAGCGGGCGCCCTCGCCCTCGACGGTGATGGCGTCGACCGTCAGTCCCGTGAGGTCCAGGTCGAACGCGGAGAGGTCCTGGGTGGCGCGGGCCGTGATGGTGGCCGTACCGGTGAGGTGTCGGGAGGCGGGGTCGTAGGCGAGGTCCAGGGCGTAGTGGCTGACGTCGTAGCCGCCGTTGCCCGCCTTCGGGAAATAGGGGTCGCCGAGACCGGAGGAACCGCGGCTGCCGTGATCCCCGCCGCCGCATCCCATCAGCGCGACGAGCATCAGGGCAGGGACAAGGCGCAGGGACCGGGTCACGATCGCGATCCTACGAGGCCGTGACACCATCGCCTCGTGCTCGACATCGGCTACGCCCTCTCCAACCGCTTCCCGGATCCCCCGCAGACGGACTACCGCCGCGCGGACGTCCACGCGCTGCGGCACGACCTGTTCTGCGGTGATGTCTATCTCGCGGACGCCAAGGCGGACCGGGAGTTGTCCACAGCCTGGGGATGGGTGCCGGTGCTGGACTTCGCGTGGGCGCTGTGCGACATCGTGGAGCGGATCGACCAGGACCCGGCGGGCTCCCGGGCCTCCCGCCCGCAGCGGGCGGAACTGGACTTCACCGAGTCCACCGACCGCATGCTCTTCGAGCGCCGCTTCGGCTGGGTGGACGTGGAGGCGGACTGGATGCCGGCGGAGGAGGCCCCGCTGACCTTCTCCCATACGGAGCTCAGACGCGAGGCCCGTGACTTTCTGCACGACCTGATCGCCGACCTGTGCGACCTGCACGAGGCCCTGGCGGAGAACCCGGCGATCTGGACCCTCCAGGCCCGCTTCCCCCGCGTGCCCTGACCCGCAGTGCCTGTGACACAGGCACTCACTCCTCCACCCGGATCCCCAGCGCCCCCGCCAGATCCAGCAGTTGCCCCGCACTGATCACCGCCCCCGCCAGCCGCTCCACCCCCCGCGCGATCTCCAGTGACGCCGCCTCCCTGAGGTCCACGTCGCTCAGGGTCGCCCCGGCCAGGTCCGCGCCCTTCAGGACGCAGCCCGGGAACGAGACCCGCTCCAGCGTGGCACCGCCGAAGTCCGGCTCCACCAGGACGCAGTTCTCGAAGACGACGTCTCTGAGGCGGCTCCCGCGCAGGTTCAGGTAGTCGATCTTGCCGCCGCGGATCAGGACGCGCTCCAGGGCGGCGCCGTGCAGCTGGACCCCGCCCAGACGCGCATCGAGCAGCTCCACATCACGAAGGGTCGCCTCGGACAGGTCTGTGCCGACTCCGCGCGGGGCCGTGAGCACCGAGTCCAGGAAGCGGGCGTGGCCGAGTCCCGTCTCGTCGAGCACGCACGCTCTGAGCGCGCAGTCCATGAAGCGGGCGCCGCCCCCGTCCTGCCCGGCGAGATCCGCCTCCCGGAACTCCAGCCCGTCGTAGTCCCCGTCCGGCTCCAGCTCACCCCCGGTGTACGGCTCCAGTGCCGGCAGCCGCACCTCGGGGCGCCGGGCCGCCTTCACCCTCGTACCGCCACCACCCGTAGTCGCCATGCACCCCATGCTGCACCCCACCACTGACAACGGCTCTGACCTGCACAAACCCGGCCGATGTCACATTCGAGGGTGCTCGCTGCGTCGTACTGGAAGAAAGGCCACCAAGCAGAAGGCCACCCGAGCAGAGGGAGACCCCTATGCACCGCATCACCGTCATCGGCGGCGGCTTCGCCGGACTCTCCGCGGCCATCACCGCCGCCGAAGCGGGCGCCAAGGTCACCGTGTACGAGGCCCACCACAGCCTGGGCGGACGGGCGCGGACCGCCGAGGGGCCGTACCGGACGAACGAGGGACCGCACGCCCTCTACAACGGCGGCCCGCACTGGGCCTGGCTCAAGCAGCGCGATCTGATCGGACCGCTCGCCCCGCTCCCGCCCCTGGAGGCCGCCCGGCTGCGGCTGCGCCACAAGGGCGTGCTGCGCCGCACCCCGCCCTTCGGCATGCTCAAGATGCTGCGCCGCGGACTGCCCCAGGCGCCCGTCGACGTGGACTTCCTGAGCTGGGCGTCCGGTATCGCGGGCGAGGAGGGCGCCCGCGCGGCCGCGCACTACTCCGCCGTGGCCCTCTTCCACCACGACCCCGGCGCGCTGTCCGCCGCCTTCGTGCAGGAGCGGCTGCGCCGCGCCACCAAGCTCCCCCCGGAGGCGCACTACCCGCGCGGCGGCTGGGGCAGTGTCATCGGGCGGATGGCCGACCACGCCTGGAACCTCGGAGTCCGGATCGAGACCCTGTCCCGTGTCGACACCCTCCCGACCGACGCCCCGGTCGTCGTCGCCACCTCCATGGACTCCGCGCGGCGGCTGCTGAAGGACGACAGCCTGACCTGGACGAGCGGGCGTACGGCGCTGATCGACCTGGCCGTGCGCACCCGGCGCGGGGACGCCTTCGCCGTGTCCGACCTGGACCGCCCGGGGTGGATCGAGCGGTTCACCGCGCAGGACCGGACCCTCGCTCCGGCCGGTGAGCAATTGATCCAGGGGCAGATCCCGCTCGGCCCGGGCGAGTCGAAGGCCGCCGGCATCGCCCGTGCCGAGCACCTGCTGGACCTCGCCTTCGAGGGCTGGCGGGACCGGGTCACCTGGCGGCGGGAGGCGCTCGCGAACGGCCGTACCGGCGCCGTGGACCTGCCCGGCACCAGCTGGCGGGACCGCCCGGCCATCGACAGGGGCGACGGCGTCTTTCTCGCGGGCGACCAGGTCGCCGCGCCCGGAGTGCTCTCCGAGGTGTCCTTCAACAGCGCCCTGACCGCGGTGTCGCTGGCCCTCGGACAGAACGCACTTGACCTCAAGCATGCTTGAGGTTGAAGAGTGGTCCCCCGGAAGAGCCAACGAGTGATGGGGGACCCCTGATGCACGCCATCCGCCTGCACGCCTTCGGACCGGCCGAGAACCTCACCTACGAGCAGGTCGAGGACCCCCGGCCGGGCCTCGGCCAGGTCCGTATCGCCGTCGCCGCGGTCGGTGTCCACCTCCTCGACACCGCTCTGCGCGAGGGCGCGCAGGGCCCGGCCCCCGCCCCGACGCCGCTGCCCACCGTCCCGGGCCGCGAGGTCGCGGGCGTGGTCGAGTCCCTCGGTGAGGGCGTGGCCGAACTCTGGCTCGGCAAGCGGGTGGTGGCCCACCTCGGCTTCGCGCCGGGCGGGTACGCCGAACTCGCCGTCACCGATGTCGAGCGGCTGCACGAGATCCCGGAGAACCTGGACTTCGCCGAGGCGGTCGCCATGATCGGCACGGGTCGTACGGCGATGGGAATCCTCCAGTTCGCCGAGCTGGGACCGGACTCCGTGGCCGTCGTCCCGGCGGCGGCCGGCGGCATCGGGACCCTGCTCGTGCAGTACGCCAAGAACGCCGGCGCCACCGTCATCGGCCTCGCCGGCGGCCCGGAGAAGGTCGCCCGCGTCCAGGCGAACGGCGCCGACCTCGCCGTCGACTACAAGGACCCCGACTGGCCGGAGAAGGTCCGCGCCTGGCTGGGCGGGCGTGCGGCCACGGTGGTCTTCGACGGCGTGGGCGGCAGCGCGGCGAAGGAGGCCGTGGCGCTGCTCGGCCCCGGCGGCAAGCACATCGTCTTCGGCTGGTCCGGCGAGGGCATCCACGACGGCGAGCCCTACCTCGTGGAGGGCGTCTCCGAACAGGTCCTCGGCCCGGTGATGCTGGGCAAGGCAGGCGGCCCCAACCCGGTCCGCACTCTCGAACTCCGGGCCCTGGTGGAGGCAGCGGAGGGCCACCTCCGCCCGGCCGTCCAACGCTTCCCGCTGGCCGAGGCCGCCGCGGCCCACCGGGCGCTGGAGACGCGGGGGACGACCGGGAAGGTCGTACTGGAGCCGTGACGGGTCAGTGCGCTTCCGTATGTGTGGAACCGCGCCGTGGAGCGGCATGGTTATTGCCTGGCCCGAGCCTCGATCGCGCCGCTACCGTCACCCCGTGATCGACATTCCGGGCGAGCTGGCGGAACGCGCCGCGCACTTCCTCCGGCAGTGGGACCTGCGCCGCGACGGCCCGCCCATGCGCGGCCGCTGCGCGCACGTCCTCCCCGTGCTCCGGGCCGACGGCACACCGGCCGTGCTCAAGCTCCAGGACGTCGACGACGAGACCGTCGGGGAGCCGATCGCGCTACGGGCCTGGAACGGCGACGGGGCCGTGAGGCTCCTGGCCGCCGACAGCGGCACCCTTCTCCTCGAACGGCTCGACTCGGACCGCGAGTTGGACGACCTCCCCGACACCCGCGAGGCCACCCTCGTCATCGCCGAGCTGCTGGCCCACCTGACCGCCACCCCCGCCCCACCGGAACTCCGCCGCCTCGCCGACATCGCCCCGCGCCTCCTGGACCGCACAGCGGCCCTGCTCCCCCGGATGAAGGACCCGGCCCCGCTCGCGGACTGCGCGGCGGCCGTGCGGGAGGTCGCGGGCGAACCCGGCGACCGACTCCTGCACTGGGACCTGCACTTCGAGAACGTCCTGGCCTCCGACCGCGCCCCCTGGCTCGCGATCGACCCCAAACCCCTGGCGGGCGACCCCGGTTTCGAGCTGTTCCCGGCGCTGTGGAACCGCTTCGACGCCGACGAGGTCCGCTGGCGCTTCGACGCGATGACGGACGTCCTTGGCCTGGACCGGGACCGGGCGCGCGCCTGGACACTGGGCCGGGTGCTCCAGAACTCGGTGTGGCAGATCGAAGAGGGCGGCCTTCCGCTTCCGGAGCACCTGGAAATCGCCGACCGTCTGCGCGGCCAGGGCGGTTAACCTCGCGACATGATCCGCACCGCGACCCCCGCCGACATCCCCGTCATCCACGCCCTCGTCCGCGAGCTGGCCGAGTACGAGAAGGCCCCGGACGAGGCCAAGGCGACCGAGGAGCAGCTCCACGAGGCCCTCTTCGGCGACCGCCCCGCCGCCTACGCCCACCTGGCCGTCGACGACACGACCGGCGAACCGGTCGGCTTCGCCCTGTGGTTCCTGAACTTCTCCACCTGGCGCGGCGTCCACGGCATCTACCTGGAGGACCTCTACGTCCGCCCCACCGCCCGAGGCGCCGGCCACGGCAAGGCCCTGCTCACCGAACTGTCCCGGATCTGCTTGGAGCGCGGCTACCAGTGCCTGGAGTGGTCCGTCCTGAACTGGAACACCCCGTCCATCGCCTTCTACGAGTCCCTGGGCGCCCGCCCGCAGGACGAGTGGACGGTGTACCGGCTGACGGACGAGGCGCTGGTCAAGCTGGGCAGCTGAGCAGGCCCCGGGCGACCTCCAACGGGTCCGCGCCGAGTTCGGCATGCACCGCCATGACCAGCTCGGGCCGGGCGAGCAGCGCCTCCCCCGCCGGATCCCCGGCCGACCGGGCCGCGAGCCCGAGGCCGACCCAGGTCTCGGGGTCGCCCGCACCGCGCAGGATCCGCTCCCGGTACGCCGACAGCGCGGCCGCCGTGTCCCCGGTGACCAGGGCGATGTCCTCGGGGCGTGCGCCCTCCACGGTGGCGCCGGGGTCCTCGCGCAGGGCTTCAAAGCCGGCCGGGTCGGCCAGCAGCCAGCGCAGCAGCACGGCACGGGTGTCGAAACCGCGCGCCGGAGTGCCGGTGACGAGCTCCGGCTCCCCCCGGCCCTCCGGGCGGCCTTCCGCGTGTGCGCGTACCACCCGCGGGTCGGGACGCAGGTGATACGCGCGCCAGGTCGCCCGGTGATCGGCAGCCGCGAGCTCGGCGGCGACCCGGGCCCGTTCCTCCACCGGCTCAGCCAGCCAGGGCGCGAGCCGCGCCTCCAGCTCGGCAAGCAGCCGCCGCCCCGACTCGGTCAGCCCCTCCGCCGCACTGATACCCCGCAGGGCATGCGCGGTCTGGGCCCGCCACAGCGCGAACTCGAAGCGCCCGAGCGGGTGTTGACGCTCACGCCAGAACCGGGTGACACCGAAGAAGGCGTACACCCCCTGCAACAGCCCGCCGAGCGGGCGCGGATCGTCCCGCCAAGGGGCGTAGTGCAGCCGTCCGGCGGCGCCCTGGTCGTCGTACAGGGTGAACAGGTGCATGAAGGCGCTGAGCTTGTTGTGCTGGAACTCGTGCACCAGTGTCGAGGCGAGCTGCTCGCCGTCGTCCGGGACGGAGGCGAGGGCGGCGCCGAAGGCGTCACCGGAGGAGGCGCTGTGCGGGCGGAAGCGTTCGGCACGGGGGCGGGGTACGAGGGTCACAAGACCGTCGCCCAGCGCCCCGGCCGCCTCCGCGTCCAGCCCGCGCAGGATCTCCCACGCCGCCGAGAACAGCTCCTGCCAGTCCTCGGCGGCGACGGGCTCGGTGGGGACGGGCGTGCGCAGGGTGCGGTACGGGTCGGCGTCGTCCAGGAGCAGGGCGCATCCGTCGGCGCTCAGCAGGGTCAGGGGGTGCCAGTCGGGCCCGCCGAGCGGCCGCCCGGCGACCAGTACCTGCCCCTCGGCGGCGGTCACTTCGGCCGTCGACCCGTCGGGCACGCGCATCGCTCCGAGCGCGGGCAGTACGGCCCATCCTTCGTGTACGGGGACGGCGGTACGGAAGTCCAGTCCGGCCCGGATCGCCGCGCTCGCCGCGACGGCCTGCAGATAGCCGGTGTCCGGGGGCGCATCCCCGGCCGCCGTAGCGCGCAGCCGGCGCAACGTATGTGCCGCCCACACACCGACGGCCGGATAGGCCAGCAGCTCCTCGAAGGCGTCCTCGTCCACGGCCCGCGCCCGCATGAGGAGTTGCCAGGCATCCGTCAGCGGATGTGCGGCGGAGGCGTCCAGCAGGGCACGTACGACCAACAGCCGCCAACTGCGCTCGCTCGCCCGGAGCGCGGCCACGGTCGCGGAACCGCCGCCGCCGCCGAGAAGTTCGTCGAAGGACTCGGCGGCCAGGACGTGCGGGCTAGTCACGTTCGTCGCGCTGCGGGTTGTAGCCGCCGAGGCTGCCGGCCGGATCGTCGATACGGCTGAGCAGTCGCCGCAGGGAGCCGTCGGCGGCCGGGTGAAGGGGGAGGGAGGGCCAGGCGTCCAGTGGGACACCGCTCAGGTCGATCAGCTCGGACTCGACTCCGGACTTGTCCATGACCCCGTCCATTCCACTGTTTCAGGTGTTTCATGTGTTTTCCAGCGGTTTCAGATGGTTTCCGACCGCCTCAGCGACCCTAGTGCATCACAGCCGACTCACAGGTTCACGGCGCCGAATCCGCCCGGATCGAGTGACAAAACGGTGGTGGGGGTAGGGACCGGATGTGATTGAACTGGCGGAAATGATCGAGGAGTTGCGCAGGGAGCTGACGGCTGCGCGGACCGCCGCGGCGGGCGAGGACCTCTACTTCGAGGTGGGTCCCGTGGAGCTGGAGGCGGCCGTGGCGGTGGAGCGGTCGGCGACGGCGGGCGGCAGGATCCGGTTCTGGGTGGTGGAGGCGGGCGCGGACGGCCGGCTGGCGGACAGCGTCACGCACCGGGTGAAGCTGACCCTGGATCCCCGGACCCGCAGCGGCGGGGGCCGGGCGCCGTGGGTGAGCGGGGCCGAGGAAGAGCGGGAGCGCTGAGACGGTGGCGGGGCTGGATCCGGTGCGGGTGGCGGAGGTGCTGGTACCTCCGAGCGAGGGCAGGGGCGGATGGCGCGGCTCGGGGTACCGGGTGGGCGACCGCTGGGTGCTCACGGCCGCCCATGTGGTCACCCACGCGCGCGACACAGCCGTACGGTTCGAGGCCGACCGCGTCGGCGAGTGGAGCGCGACCGCCCGCGTGGCGCTCCACTCCGACAAGGCAGATGTGGCGCTCCTGGAGCTCACGAGCCGGACCCTCCCGGAGGGCGGTGAGCCACCCGCCTACGGCGCGGTACCGGAGTCGGACGCGGCCCTGCCGTTCACGGCCGTGGGTTTCCCCCGCTTCAAACTGCGCCAGGACCCCGGGGCGGGGACCTACTACCGCGACTCCTGTCACGCGAGCGGAATGATCTCGGTGCTGTCCAACCGCCGCGAGGGCACCCTCGAACTGGCCGTGGCGCCACCCGAGTCGGACCCGGACCCGGACCGCTCCCCGTGGGAGGGCATGTCCGGCGCGGCGGTCTGGCACGACGGCGCGCTGATCGGGGTGGTCAGCGCCCATCACCGGTCGGACGGCCTCGGCCGCCTCGCCGCCGTCCGCGTGGACCGCTGGTACGAGCTGCTGACCGGCGCCGAACTGGCCGTGCTGCACGAGTGTGCCGGCCTGCCCGCGACCCCGGACCAGCTGGCCCGTATCTCCGCGCCACCGTCGGACCCCGACGGCCCCGTCAGCCTGGCCGCCCTCCCCGACAACCTCCCCCTGCGCGAACTCGACGGCCTGGTCACGGCGTTGATCGCGCTGCCCTCGGTGAGCGACCGCACCGGCCTGGCCCTGATCCTCGACAGCATCGACCCGGTGATCTCGGCCATGAGCCCCCGCTCGCCCGCCCTGCGCCCGGACGTGTTCGGAATCCTGCGCACCTGTCTGCGCTATCGCGGGACCTTGGACCAACTCCTGGAAGCGATACGGTTGGTGGAGGGCGATTCCGTCGGGGTGGCCCGAATGGACCAGGAGGCGGTGGAGTTGTCCCGGCGCCATCGCTGACCTGATATCGCGGCGCCGTGCGGGCGCGGGGTTTCATCCCCTGTGCGGCGGGCCATTATCAGGGGGATGTGAGCAGCCCGTACCACAAGTGGAGCCGGGGGGAAGGGGTTTGGCCGTCATGGAGCCGTCTGTGGCCGCCGTCGAGTCCAACCTAGTCGATCTCGCGGGGGTGTCTCTTGAAACGCTGCGCTCCATGGACAGCCGGTATCTCGCCTCGGCTCTCGAGGAACTTCAGCAACGCATCGACCACTCGCAAGCCAGCGGAGGAGGCGACTTCCAACCCTCGCGCTTCGACTGACTACGCCAGGGCCGCCCATGAGCACTGAGTCGTCCCTGCCCCGACATCTTCTGCCGTCCGCCGCTCTGGACGAACTCGCCTTGGGCGAGGGCGGACCGGCCACCGTGGATCTTCTTCTCGGCGGCGAGCGCAGCCGTCGGCTGCTGTTGTTGCGAATGCTCGACGACGCCACAGACCTCGGGCGCGCCTGGGAGCTGCTCAGCAGGGCGCAGCGACGCGCCCCCTCTGTCGTCGACGAGCTGCTCATGTATCCGCAGACGGGCATGTGGCTGGCCACAGCGCTGCGTCGAGTGCGCGGGGCGACGCCCCCGGACGAGACTCCCCTGTGGGTGGTGCTCGGTCACTTCTCGGCTCTCGCCGCTTCCGCCGCGCTACGCGCGGAGCTGGACTTCACCCTCGAGGTACCGATGCGGCACGGCCGTGTGCCGCTGCCTGCCCTGGGCTGCGCCGAGCTGCCCGTCACCGAGCCGTGGGCGAGGGCCACGGTACGGGCCGAGGGCGGACGTGCCGTCGTGGAGATTCCCGGGGCCACGGTCGCGTTACCGGACCCGTCCGACAGGCCGGCCCCCGGCTGGCATCCGCTGCGCCGATTCGCCGTCGGACCCGGGGAGCGGCTGCTGGAGCTGGCGCTGGACGACCTGGACCCGTACCGGACATATCCGCAGCCGACCGAGCCGCAGCCGCTCTCCGAGGACGCCACGGCGCAGTGGCGGCAGGTGCTGGAGCAGGCCTGGGAGGTACTGCTGAGCGAGCTGCCGGGGACCGCCGAGGCCATGCGGCGGGGTCTGTTCTCCCTGACGCCGACCCCGGCAAGGGAAAGGTTTCGGCCACGGAGCGTGTCGGCCGGGGACGCCTTCGGCGGCCTGGAGGCCTCGGAACCGGACGACGCTGTTCAGCTGGCCGCCACCCTGGTGCACGAGTTCCAGCACACCAAGCTCGGCGGGCTGCTGCATCTGATCCCGCTGACCGGCGGCACCGAGGAGAGCACCCAGCTCTGGTACGCGCCCTGGCGGGACGACCCCCGGCCCCTGGACGGGTTGCTCCAGGGCATCTACGCCTTCATGGGCGTCACCGGCTTCTGGCGGGTGCGGCGCGCCGCCGACGGCGCCCCGGAGGCCGTACCGCACTTCGAGTTCGCCCTGTGGCGGGCGCATGTGGCCTCGGCGCTGGAACAGGTCCACCGGCATCCCCGGCTGACCCCGACGGGCGCGCGCGTCCTCAGCCGGTTGCAGGACCGCTGCGCGCGGTGGCTGGCCGAGCCGGTTCCCGAGGCCCAGCTGAGCCTGGCCCGGCTGTGCGCCGCGGACCAGGCGACCCGCTGGCGGGCCCACCATCTGCGTCCGCCCGAGCCGGCGGTGCGGGAGACGGTACGGGCGTGGCTCGCGGGCGCGACCGCGCCACCGCGGTCCCTCGCGGCCGCCCCCGAGCTCGTCGCGGATCCGTCCGCCCGCTGGCTGGACACCATGGCGGTACTGGCCCGCCACGTCCTGACCGGCACCAACGAGGCCCCGGAGAAGACGGCGGCAAGGGTCACCGGCGCCCTCCCGGCGGACGCCCTGCTGGCCGCCGGCGAGGCGAAGGCGGCCCGAGCCGCCTATACGGCCCACCTGACCGCGCACCCCGCCCACGCCACGGCCTGGTCGGGCCTGGCCCACGCCCTGATCCACACCGCTCCCACCGACCCGGCGGGCCCCCTACTGGCCCACCACCCCGAACGAGCCCGAGCGGTGCACAGGGCCATAGCGACGGCGACGGGAACCCCACCGGATCCCCTGGAACTCGCCACTTGGCTGACCCGCTGACCAACCGCCCGCCCGCGGTCCCGGCGCCCTCACGGACGCCGGTCGCCGGCGGACGATTACGACCTCACAGCGGCATCGGGTCGATGTCGCAGTTGGCCCGCTCCCGCGCCCGAGCCTGCACAGTCGCCGGGTGCGGTGCCGGCTCCGCCGAGCGCAGTCGGGGGGCGTCCAGGACCTGCTCCATTCGGGCCAGTGTGTCCGCGCGCAACAGCTCCGACTCGTCCTCCTCGCCCAGCGCCGCCAGGTCCAGGGACAGGTTGGCCGCGCACACCAGCGCCGTCGGGTGGTTCTCGCCCATCCGCTCCCGGCTCAACTCCAGCGTCCGGTCGCCGAGTTCACGCGCCTCGCTCACCCGGCCCAGCGCGCTCAGATCGCTCGCCAGGTTGATGGCACAGGCAAGGGCGATCGGGTGGCCTTCACCCAGCCGGTCCGTCAGCGACGCCAGCGCCTCCTCGTCCAGCGCCCGAGCCTCCTCGACCCGGCCCAGGAGGCGCAATGTCACCGCAAGGTCAACATCCGCGGACATCACATGGGGATGATCAGCGCGGAAGACGCGGCGGAAACGCTCGCTGGTCTTCACGCCACGATCCCGCGCCGCCTCCAGCTCGCCGTTGTGCCGCAGCGCGACGGACAACGCGAGCGCGGCCGTAAGGGATTCGGGGTGTGTGTCGCCGTAGCGACGGGTGAACTGGTTGAAGGCTTCCCGCGCCAGTTCCAGCGCCTTCGCGTGGTCGCCCTCCTTGCGGCAGGCCTCACCGAGCTGTCGCAGCGTCTGAAGCGTGGAGGGGTTCCCGGCGCCGAAGACGGGACGGAAGCCGTCCACCACCGCCTCCTGGAGGGACCGCGCGCCGACGTAGTCCCCGGTCTCGCGGACGTCGATGGCGATACTGCCCTCGGTGATCAGGGACTGGTGATGGTCCCGCCCGTACAGCCGCGTCTTCAGCGCGTGCGTGTGCTGGTCCAGCTCCAGCGCCCGCTGGAACTCGCCCACGAGACGCAGGCTCACGCCGAGGTTGTGCGCGGTGCCCAGCGTCGTCGGGTCGTCGTCGCCGAACGCGCGGCGGGCCCGGTCGTATGCCATCTCGTCCAGTTCCGCACCAGCCGCGAAGTCGCCCTGGACACGGCGGACCGCCGCCTCCAGCATCACCGCCTCCAGCGCGTCCTCACGGGTGTCCTCCCGCTCCTCGGGCGCGGTACGGGCGTAGACGTCCTTGAGCTGCGCGACCAGCCGGGAGGCGTCGTCGTAGCGCCCGACCTTCAGATACAGGAAGCCCATCCACCAGCCCATCAGCCGGGTCTGCTGGTCCTCCTCGCCGAACAGCTGCTGCCAGGTCTGCCAGGCCTGCTCGGTGAACTCGCGGGCGACCTTGTGGTCGCCCCAGTACCAGAGGTACCTGGCGACGTTCATCACGAGTTCGCGGACCCACGGCTGGTCGGACTCGATCGCGTTGGAGGCGATCACATGGCCGTACAGCTCGGCGTAGCGCGGCCAGTTGGCCGCCTGGTTGGGACCCTTGGGGTCGGCGGCGGCCAGGAGGGTGTGGGCGCCGTTGCGCATGCGGTTCTGTTCCTCGGGGGTCATGCGGTGGATCAGCACGGCCTGGACCAGGCGGTGCATCTCGATCGAGTTGGTCCGGTGGTCGATACGGGCGAGGGAGTAGCGGTTGATCTCCCGGATGGCGCGGGCGAGCCGCATCGGGTCGTTGAGGGCCCGGTCGAGCGCGGGGTCGATCGTGGAACCGCCGAGCCCGGAGAAGATCGAGCGCGAGATGGGGTCGGGCGCGAAGTAGGAGCACAGCTGGAGCAGGCGCAGCGCGGTGAGGCTGCGGATCTCCAGGTGGTCCAGGGAGACGTTCCACGCGGCGGCGACCGGGAGTTGGTAGTCCGGCGGCGGGGAGACTTCGAGCAGTTCGGCGCGCTTGTGCTCGAACAGCCGCAGGTACTCCGAGGCCGGCATACCGGTCTCCGCGCGCCAGGCCGCGGCCTGCTCCAGCGCCAGCGGCAGGTCCCCGAGGGCGTCGGCGAGCCGGTCCGCCTCGGCGTCGTCGAGGTCGTCGGGCCCGGAGCGGCGCAGCAGCTCCTTGCTCTCCTCACGGGTGAAGACATCGACCTCCAGGGAGGGGCCGACCACGCTCCAGCGGCGGTTGCGGGAGGTGACGAGGATATGGCCGGTTCCGCCGTCGCCGGACTTGGAGGGCGGAAAGTAGTCACGTACCACGTCGGGTGCGTCGGCGTTGTCGAAGATCAGCAACCAGCGGGAGTACGGCCGCCCCTCCCGCAGCGCCTCCCGCACGGCGGGCCCGGCGATGTTGGCCTCGGCAGTGGTGACGAGCCCGAGTCGCTGGGCCAGCTCCACCAGGGCCTGTCCGATCTGGCCGGGCCGCTCGGCGGGGATCCACCAGACGATGTCGTACTCCGACTGATGCCGGTAGGCGTACTCGATCGCCAGTTGGGATTTACCGACGCCGCCCATGCCGTGCACGGCCTCGGGCAGCACGGTGGTGGGCTCGGAGGAGCGCTCGCGCAGCCGTACGCTCAGTCGTTCCAGAAGGTCCACGCGGCCGGTGAAGTTCGGGTTGCGCGGTGGGATGTTGCCCCAGATGCGCGGCGTCGAACGCCCGCTCTCCACCGCGGGCTGCGTATGCGTGGCGGTCATGGCCGTGGCTCCTTCTGAAGTTGTCCCGGCCCCCGTCGGGGCCTGTTCGACGGCGTGGCGTTCGCTCTGGGGAGCGGTGCGGGAGCCCACGCCCTTGCGCAGGCTGACGGAGTTCTGCCGGTCGTAGTCGCGCAGTGCGCGGGCCAGGCGCTCGGCTCTGGGGAGGAACCGCCCGGACAGGGCGCGCAGCGCGGCCAGTTCGACGCGCAGGAAGGCGACATTGCGCCGGGTGACCGAGGGCACGTCGGCCGTTTCGAGGAGTTCCTCGGGGGCGGGCAGGACGGGTTCGGTGTCCTGCGGCGCGGTGGCGAGCAGTCCGCGTACGTCGTGCAGCACCCGGGCGGTGTCCCTGCGCCGGGACAGTGCCAATAACTCCTGGCGGATGTTGGGGCCGAAGACGAAGGCCACGTCGGCCGCGCGCTCGGCCTCCGCTCCGGCGGGCCGCACCAGACCGCTCATCAGCAGCTCGGCGAGGTGGGCGGGCCCGGCGCCCGGCACGGAGGCGGTCACCGCGCTCATCACCGGGAGGGTGAGCGGCGCCGCGGCGAGCCGGGTGGCCAGCGCGAACGCGGTCGGGGACGCACCGGCTCTGAAGTCCGAGACCCGCTCCCAGGGCGGTACGCCGCTCGCCGGGTCCGGCACGTCCTCCACCCAGGGCACGGCCCGCGCCGCGTCCGCCCGGCGTTTCCAGTCCCGGGCCCTGACCCCGGACATCTCCACCCAGTCGCCGCTGCCGGCGGCCACCAGGTCCACCCAGCCGGACAGGGAGTGCTCGGTCGGCTCCAGGACTGGCACCGGGACCACGCCGGCCCTGGCGTCCGGGTCGTCGACGGGTTCGAGGGGGGAGGTGCGCAGTTCCCAGCGCAGGGAGTCGTTCGTGGCCCAGGGGCGGGCGCTGCTGAACCGCATCCGGTTCACATCGAGTCCGGCCCTCGACCACAGGTGCTGCGGCAGCAGCTCCAGCACCGCGAGCGGCTCGGTCCGGCCGAGCTCGCGCAGCAGCGGAAGCACCGCGTCCGACCGCCAGCCCGCGGCGAGCCCGTCGGTCAGCACCAGCACCACCCGGCGCCCGGAAGGAGCGGGCGGCAGATGCTCAAGCCGGATCCGAGCCGGCTCGGTGTCGTCCGAACTGAGCAGTCGTACCGTGCTGATCTCGCCCAGTCGCTCCTCGCGGGCGAGGTCGGCGGCCAGTTTCTCGACCGTCTCCCGCCACACCCGCATGGTCGCGTGGTCGTCCACGACGAGCAGCACGGACGGAGGGTCCGCGGAGTGTGAGCGCGCCAGTTCGCTCAAGGCGTGCGGTACGACGTCGAGTGATGCTCCGTCAGACGCCGTTTCCGCCGCTGGTCGTGGGACATCGTCACACTGCATAAGCGCTCTCAGAGCGTTTCGTAAGGCCCTTGGACGGATGGGAGTCCGAAGAGGAGTCCCGAAGTCCGCGGGCATGCGTGACATCCACGTGCCAAGCCTGGCAGTGGTCTGCATACAGTGCAAGACGGCAGGCCACGGGGGGAGAGAGCACAAACTGGACAGTCGATCGGCGGATGAAACGGCGGATGGAACGCGCCCCCCTGAGGTGTCTGGCACGCCGGTCTTTCTCGCGTCCAGCGTGGCACCGCGCAGTCTGGCGTGCAAGGCCGTCTGCCACTCTCCTGCGCGGATCGGCAAGTAACCGACGGCGGACGGCACAAGGCGCCCGATCCCGCTCTGCGAAGTCATCGCCGCTACACCGGTCCCGTGGGGCCCGGCTTGCGCTCGGGGTCGTCCAGCAGGATGGCCAGATGGCGGCCCACGTGCCCGTCCCAGCCCTCGGGGCCGAGGGCGAGCGCGTCGTTGCGCCATTTGCCGACGCTCTCCGCCAGGGAGCCGAGTCCACGGTCCTGGAGGATCTCGCCGATCGCGTCCTGGAAGTCGGAGTCGGAGCAGTCCGTGCGGTGCCAGATCATCGCGGGCACCCCGGCCCGCAGCCCGGCGAGCACCTCCCGGCGCCCGGTGCCCGAGTCGTCGCCCGGCGGCTCGCTGAGCACCAGGCACACGGCCTGCCGGTCCTCCTTCAGCTCCCGCTCCAGATGGAAGAAGTACGCCCCGTCCGGCGCCGGACGTCCCCAATGCGGATGACTGTCCGCGGGGCGCTCCTTCAACTGCCGCCACTTGTGATGCCAGGCGCGATGCCAGGCGGCACGCTGGAGCCGTTCGAACGAACGCACGAACACCGGGTAGTCCATGGCCAGCGGGGTCGGCTCGGGGTGGTCGGACTCCTTCGCCCACCACTCCACCGGCTCGTTGAGCAGCTCCCAGGGGAGCACGAACTCCAGGATCACCGGCTGGCGCAGATCCGCCCAGCGCGCCTCGGACTCCTCGATCAGCCGCTCCACGGCGCCCGGCAGCTCCGCCCGGCACAGATGGACGGTCTCGCCGCGCACCGGGTGCCAGCCCTCGGAGTCGGACTGGCGCCAGTGCGAGAGGTAGTAGCGGTCGGCCTCGTTCCGGTCCGGCTCGAACTGGATCATGAGGTAGGCCGGCACCAGTGAAGGCGGGGGTTGCGGAAACTCCGAGTGCTGCCACTCGGCGAGCCGCTCCTCCACCCGCAGCTCCTGGGCCCGCCCACGGTTGAAGCGGCGCAGTTCCTCGGCGGCCTCCGCGCCCCCCTCCTCCATCAGCCGGTCGGCGGACAGCGCCAGGAAGGCCATGCTCGGCGGGAGCTCGTCGGCCGGGGAGTTCTCACCGGCCAGCCGGAGGAAGACCTGCCAGCCCGTCTGGCACCAGTACGGCAGCTCCTGCACCCGGGAGCGGCTCGCCCGCCGGGCCATGGAGGCCAGCTCGGCGGGGCGCAGCGACTCCAGGACCGGCCGCAGATGGGCGAGGTCGGCGCCGCTGAAGAAGTCGACGGCCTCCCACTCGTCCACGAGCGGCCATAACGCGGCGACCGAGGCCGACTGCTGTTCCACGTACTCCAGCGACCGCACCAGACAGGCCGCGCCGTACTCGACGGCGGTACACGCCTTGACGAGCTGGAGCAGCCAGGGCCGCACCCGGTCGCCGCCGAACGGCTCCACCGGCGCGCCCAGCTCATCGGCGAGCATGTCCCGCCATAACTCGCGGCTGCTCGTCTGTTTCACCGTCGCCGACTCCTGAAGCGCGTCCACGATGGCTACTCGAAGCTCATTGCGGACCCGTTCCGGACTGCGCCCTCTCACCCCGTGACCTCCCCAGCCGGCGCGGTTCCGTTGTGCCGACCAGGGTACGGCCGAGGAGGGGGCCATGGCAGAGGAAAGGAGAGCCCCCTGTCGGATTCGAACCGACGACCTTCGCTTTACAAGTTCCCACCAGCGGTCTACCGGCCAGGCGTGCGACTCGACTGCCAGCCGGACAGGGTGCACGGCCGTTTCCCCAGGTACGGCAACGTGCGCCGACGTTGCCGTCAAGCACTGCCGTCGGATCCGGTGCATCGTCAGTGAGAGGTCGCTGGCTGCCGACCCAAGCCACAGGAGGGTCCCACAGACGGCTGAACCACGGTCGCTACTAGCTCGGAGGGGCGAGGTAGGCCCTGGAAGGGGTCGGGGGCCCTTCGGCAACCGCCGTTGCGTACACCTCGTCAACCAACACCGCGAATCGGACCGCGCGGCGTTCTCCCGAGGCCGCTACGTACCGGCGCCACGCATCACCGTACGAATCCCAATGTCTCCGCGCGGCTTCCCCTTTGAAGTGGTCTGTGAGGAGCACCCGCAAGATGTCGTCATTGATCCGCTTCAGCCGGTAGTCGGCAAACCAGTGGTGAACGATGAGGTTAGAAAACCAGAGCTGCCTCCGTGTCCGTAGCGACACCCTCAGAGGCCCGGGCTCATAGCAAACTACGAGGTCAGCGTCATTGATTGCCGCTAGGACGAGTTCGCGATGCGAGGCGCGCTGCGCTTCGTCGTTTGCGATCTCGGTCTGGCGGGCCTGATACGCCAAAGAGGCGGCCACCCCAACCAGAGCAGCAGCCGAGAACAGAACCGATAAGGCGCCGTACGTCTGACTGATGTCACTGAGCCGTTCCCAATCCTTGCTCGCAGGAGCTACTGCCTGGAGCACCAAGGGGGTCAGGGCTATGACGAGGGTGGTGGCCAAACCAATCAGAATCCAAGTGAGGCGCTTCACCTGTCGAACTGAGGTAGTCGCCATCATGCTTCCCCCGTCCAGAACCTGCTTTCCATCTTGAGGACGGGCGTGGGGGTCGACAAGAGGAGGCCGGAGCAAGAACCGGGCGGGCGATGCGCAAGCGTGAGGCTGCTGGTGCAGTAAGTGCCCAGCGAGGCCAACCGAGACGGACCGGAGCGGGCCCCATCAGGAACGTTCCACCGTCTCCGGCACGAGTCGGCTCGTGAATCCGTGGTCGCAAAGACGCTCGTACGCGGCCTTGATGCCGTCGGGAATCTCCTGCTCGATCATGAACCCCTGCCGGGGGTAGACCATGAGCCGCTGTTGGGCACCGACCAGCATGTCGACGACGAGACGCGCGTCCCCGATCGAGTCGACGTAGTCAGGGAACGTCATCGGGGTGGACGCGCACACCCATTCGACGCCGGGCCACATCTTGCAGGCTGTCGCATACGCGCGCCGTTCCTCGTAGGGCTTGCTGACCAGGAGGGCGGACGTGACGGGCACGTGCCGCTCTTCGAGGAGCGCGCGGGAGAAGCGGATGTTCTCGCCCGTGTTCCTCGCGTTCGGCTCGACGAGGATGACGTGCTTGGGAACCCCCAGCTCCATCGCGCGGTCGCGGTAGTGCTCGGCTTCGCCGCGTGGCATCCGCTCACGCGTCGTGCGGCTGGTCGCCCCGGTGAAGACAATGAGCGGGGCCATGCCCTGGTGGTAGAGGTCCGCCGTGGTGTCGGCCACCCCCAGGTCGTGACTGCCGAGACCGATGGCGACGGAGCACGGGCGCGGCTCGTGCCCCATCTGCTGGAAGTCCCAGAGCCGCTGTGCGTCCGCCCACGCTTGAGCCGGGATCACTTGCTCTCGCCCTCCGTCTTCGCCGAGTCCGGCACCTTGAAGTCATACGACCACGCGAACCGCGTCGCCGCGTGCACCCCGATGGCGAACTCAACCACGGTCCCATCCTCTGTGTAGGTGGTGCGGTGCAACTCCACCACCCATTCACCCGGCGTTAGCTGGAGAAGCTGGGTCTCTTCCGTCGTCGGTACGCGCGCGAATAGCTCCTCCGTCATGTGGTCGATTTCGTACCCGGCGTCATACAGGACCCGGAACCCGCCGCCGCGACCGGCAGGGCCCGGGGTCGGGTCGACGATGCGCGTTCCCTCGACGTGTTCGGGCCGGTAGTAGCTGGTCAGGGTGTGGGTCGGCTGTGAGCCCTCCTTCACCAGGCGCGCCCGCGCGTACACATCGGCCCCCTCAGGCAATCCGTGGGCCGCCGCCACGGCCGCCGGCGCCTTCACTCGGCTGACGGTCTGGGTCTGCTCGTTCCGGCGGTACGAGCGGCCGGACGCCACCCGGTCAGCAATGAACGCGACCTCGTCACCGTCGCGCCACTTGGCCTTGTCGTACCGGGCGATACCCAACCGCTTGAGCGGTGATTTGGGGCGCACCACGGTGCCGTGGCCACGGGTCATCGTGACCAGTCCTTCGGCTTCCAGGGCTTTATAGGCGCGATGGACGGTCTCCTTGGACCCCTCGCCCGCGTCCACGAGTTCCCGGATCTGCGGAAGCTGCTTGCCAGGGGCCAGGTCGCCGTTCCTGATCTGCTCGGCGAACCGGTCGGCCAGTTCCCGCCACTTTGGCGCTTTCGGTGCCACGCGGAGCTCCTCTCGACGACTCAAGTGAAGCACACAGTCCTAGGACTATTGACAGTCCTAGGACTGCGGTGCATTCTCATTTCAGGTCGTCGCAGTCCTAGGACAGCGACGGAAGGCCCCTTCTTCGGGCTGCCTTCAGCGCCTTGCCGGTTCGGGATAGCTCGTGGTTCGCCGTGGGCCCTTGCTGGGTGTTGCTTGAGAACTCAACAGAGTGTCGAGGTTGACCACCCCACCTCCGCAAGCAAGCGGGTGGCGTGCGCGGGTTCTGTCCCTTCGCGCGAGTTCAGCGCATCCGACCCCCACAGCGGTTTCTGTGGGCCGGTTGCCTCCGCTGCACGTCCCGTACGTGCAGCGCCGAGGGGAGCCGGGGCCGCGACCAGCGGCCGGGCCCATCACCTACGACCCGTCAGGAGTCCGCATGTTCGGCAAGAAGACGCAGCAGTCGTCCGACCTGACCAGCCCGGAGAACGTCAAGAAGGGCCAGCAGGTCTACGACCGCATCGTGTCCGGCAAGTGCAAGACCAAGGACGTCACGGCGGAGCTGGACGCCACTTACGGCCGCAAGCCCAAGCGCGGCTGACCCACCGACCCCCGCAACGGCGCGCGCCCCCGGAGCTGCAACTCCGGGGCGCTGTTCGGGCCGTTCCACGCTGAGAGGAAACACGACCCTATGAACCCCATCGTGACTGTTCAGGACGTTGTTACCGCGTTCGCCGACTGGATCGAGCCGACGGATGCGGAGCTGGACGCGATCGAGCTGGAGATGCCCGCGATCCTGGCGGACGTTGACCTGTTGGACGCGCAGATCATCACGCTGGACCGCACGCGGACCGAGGTCGACGCCCAGCGCATCCGCCGGGCCTGCCGCCGGGTGCTGGCCGAGCGCATGGCGCTGGCCAATCGCACCGCTGGCGCGAGCCTGCCGGGCGGTGCTGCATGAACACCCAGACCGTACGCCTGGACTCCCTCCCCGAGGCGGCCGTGATGCTGCTGCGGGCGGTCCATGACGCCCTCGACGTCCCGCTGCCGGGCGTGACCGACGCGGACGAACGCGCCTACGCCACGCTGTTGCAGCTTCGGACGCGGGATGCGCTGGTCATCCTCGCGGCCGTGCTGAACAAGGGCCACGACATCGCCCCCGCTGCCGAGTCGCTGTATTCCTGGACGGCGGAACGGCCCGTCTCCTACACCCCGTGGAGCGAGGACGGGGGTTCGGCATGAACCTGCACCGAAAGGGCCGCACCGCTCTCGTGCTGGCGCTGGTCGCGGTAGTCGCCATGGCGTTCCGGGTCTCGTGGAACGCGCTGCGGGACATCGCGAACGCGGTCGGCGCGGACGACACCGCCGCCACCCTCTACCCGTTCGTGGTCGACGGACTGATGGCGCTGGCCCTGGTCGCCACCCTCGTACTGACCGATGACGCACGGAAGTTCGCGCTGCGGGTGCTCGGCACCTACACCCTCGCTTCCCTGGCCCTGAACTACGTGCACGGGCTGGTTCCCGAGCTGCACGACCGTGGGGTCGACTGGGCCCGGCTGGCCGACTGGGATCCGGCGAACTGGGCTCTGGTGCTGCTGGCAACCTCGCTGCCGGTCGGGTCGATCTACTTCGGATCGGATCTGGTCGCCAAGGTGCTGCACCACCGCCCCGCCCCGATCCCGACCCTGAGCGCGAATGCGGATGAATCTACCGAGACCGAGAGAAATCGGTCTATGGCTGACCTGCCCGAATCGACCCCCGCGCCGATCACGGCGCAGGTGGAGCGGGTGCCCGACCCGGTCACCGTCGACCCGGTTGCGGTCGCCTCGATCGAGCGGCGCGCGCTGGCCTCAGAATCGACCCCGCCCCGCCGGGCAACCGGCCGTGTCCCGGACGCAGCGAAGTCGCCCCGACCCAGGCGGACCGAGGCGGAGCTCCTTGCGGAGGCGCGTACGGCCACGGCCGATTGGCCGGACGCCAAGGTGACTGCCGAGGGCATCCGCCGTGCGGTTCGCACGTCCCCCGCGAACGCGCGCATGCTGCGGGACACGATCCTTGCCGAGCGCGCTGAGGCGGCCGCCTGATGTCCGCCGCGTGGGGCAAGTGCTTCGACCCGTCCGGCGCCCGCTACGGCATCCCCACCTACCCCTGGAAGCTGGCCCCGGACGGCTACGCCACCCGCCGCCAGTTACGGGCTCAGGGCCTGCGCCCCGGTGGTCAGCCGATTGCGGCGCAGGTCATGCGGATCAACCGGCGGACTGGCACGGCACGGGTGGCCTACTTCTACCGCGTCGACCTGGCCCTGCCGGTCCGGCCGATGACCTCGCGCAAGTGGGGCGCTCTGGCGCTGGCGATGCACGCCCGCCGCACCTGCCCCAAGTGCCAGATCACCTACGGCTACTGCCTGCCGACCTCGCTCGGCATGTGCGTGCTGTGCGCCTACCCCGACACCCCCGACACCCCCGCCGCCGCTGCGTGAGCTGCGGTGACTTCAGCATCGGAGACCTGTGTGAAGACCACCGTCCGCACGCACAAGATCCCCGGCTACGGGGCCACGCTGCGCACCTCCAAGCGGCTGACCGAGCAGGCCGTGAAGGTCGTCCATCGGGCGGTGCCCGGCAGCATGCCCGACGTCGAGGTGATCCTGACCAGCGAGCGGGGCATGGCCGAATGCGTGGCCGCCGCCCACCTCGCCCTGGCGGGCAGCCTCGGCCGCAGCGTGGTCCGCCGTGCGGAGGGGCGGGGCAAGCAGACCGCCCGCGATGCCCACGCCTGCGCCATCCCCCGCCCCGACGGCAGCGCCCTGGTCATCGTCAACGTCAACCACCTGCCCGCCCCCTCGGAGTTCGCCCGGATCATCGTCCATGAGCTGGTGCACTGCATGCAGTTCAGCCGCAAAGACGTCGCCGACGAATACGTGAGCGCCGTGCGCGAGGGACTCGGCATCGAGCGCCGCTCGCGCCGACAGCGCCGCGGATACGACCGCATGGTGCAGCAGGACGAGTACGAGGCCTACGGCCGCGAGTACCTCGCCGACCAGCTCATCCCCGGCGCCACCGCCGCCTGACCCCCGCACCTGTACGGCCCGCGTGCCGGGGTGGCCATCCCTGCTCGGACCCGCCACCCCGGCACCCTCCCAGTCATCCCGCCCCCGATCGGGGGCAGTTCAGGAGAACCCCAGCATGAGTGAGAACGTCGTACACCTCCACAAGACCCCCGAACCACCTGCTCAGGACGCGTCCGTCACGACGCTGACCGTCGTCTCGGACACTCCGGCCGCGCCCGTGCCGTTGTGGGTGCGCTCCGGCCGCATCGTCAAGGCGGCCGTCACCCACGAGCACACCAAGACCACCGTCCGCGCGGTGGCCCGGCACAGCCTCTACGTGGCCGGAGGCGCGCGGATCGTGGGCCGACGCGCGTGGGACGGCCGTACCGGTGCCCGCTACGAGCGGTTCATCCGTGCGGCGGAAGCGGCGGGAAACATGGAACTGGCCGGAGAGTGGGAAGAGCGCTTGCAGCACTTCCGCGAAGCAAGGCACCGCCGCCGCATGGACCTGCTCACCTCCCCCATCGACGCGGCCAAGGGCGCCGCCGCCGGCGTCGGGATAGGCATCGGCGGCCTTCTCGCCCTCGGCATCGCGCTGGCCATAGCGAACGAGGACGTCACCGACGTCATCACCCCGCTCTTGGCGGTCATCAAGTTCATTGCCTTGCTCATCACCATCGTCTCTGTGGTGTGGGGCCCGGCTATCACCCTCGGCCCGTTCCTCGCCCTGCTCGCGCTGTGGACGGTCGGCCGCAAGCAGCAGGCCGCACCCGCCTGGGCACTGCCCGCCAACGTCCGCTCCGGTGAAGGCGAGCCCATCACCCCGTCGATCGTGGTCAAGGCGCTGCGGGACCTGGGGATCGCGCCGTTGCGCAGCGCCATCAAGGAGATGGGCGACGCGGGCGCCTCCATGCTCGGACCGATCACGATCGCCGGATGCGGGGTCGAGGTCGACGTCACCCTGCCCTCGGGGGTGTCGACCATCGAGGTACAGAAGCGGCGCCGCAAGCTGGCGGAGAACCTCACCCGGCACGAGCACGAGGTGTTCATCACCATCCCGCAAGCCGCCCGCACGGTCCGACTGTGGATCGCCGACTCGGGCGCGCTGGACGAGCCGATCGGCCCGTCCCTGCTGGTCACCGACGAATCCCTGACCGCCGACTACGCCAAGGGCAAGGCCCCGTGGGGCCAGGACCTGCGCGGCGACGCAGCCGCCCTGAGCGTGTATCAGCGCCACCTGCTCATCACGGGCCTGTCCAACCAGGGCAAGACCGCCGCCCTGCGCTCGCTCGCGCTGTGGCTGGCGCTAGACCGGTCGGTCGAGTTCTGGCTCGGGGACCTCAAGGGCGTGGGCGACTGGGCCATGTTCGACGGTCTGGCCACCCGGCTCATCCAGGGCCCCACCGACGACCACGTCATCCAGGTCACCGAGATGCTGGAAGACGCGGTCGAGGAGATGAACCGCCGCCTCCAGGCGCCGCCCGGGACCGAGTTCCCGGCGCTGATCGTGATCGTGGACGAGGCGCAGATGGCGTTCATGTGCCCGGTCAAGGGCGAGGACAAGCGCCCCTACGGCGGCTCGTCGTCCACCTCCCGGTACTTCATGGCCGCCCGCAAAATCCACAACCAGGGCCGTGCGGTCAACGTCCTGCTCTGGCAGGGCACCCAGGACCCCACCGACCAGAACCTTCCCAAGCTGGTCCGCGAGGGCGCCCACACCCGGGCCTCCCTCGCCCTCGGTACGGAGTCGCAGGCCCGTATGGCACTCGGGGACAAGGCCGTTGACGGCGGCGCGGCGCCGAACCTGCTGCGTCCGGGCCTGGACAAGGGAACCGTGGTCGTCGCTTCCGACGGCATCGACATCCCCGCCGGGCAGGCGTCCATCACGGTGCGCACGCACTACATCAGCACCGACGATGCCAAGACGATCGCTGGCCGTGCGAAGGCGCTGCGCGACGGGGTCACGACGCTGCATGTCATCGAGCGGGGCGAGGAGCGTGACCCGCTGGCGGACATCGCGAGCGTCCTCGGAGACGCGGCACGTCTGCGCACTCAGGAGGTCATCAACCGGCTGGCGATGCTGAGCACGGACGCCTACGGCGGCTGGTCGTTCCTCGACCTCAAGCGCGTCCTCGACGGCACCGGAGCTGAGCCCTACAAGTCCGACGGCGTCATGGTCGTCGGCCGCGACCGGCTCGGCCGCGCTCTGGCCAACCGCGACACCGAGGGTTCCGCTTCCGCCTCCGAGTGACAGGGAGGCATCCCCGCCCGGGTCAGGGAGGCAGGGAGAACTCCCTGACCCCCTCCCTGGCCCGCCTCCCTGGCCTTGACCTGCGCGAATGATCGCTCAGGGAGGCAGGGAGGACCGCAGGTCAGCACCCCTGAGACCCCCTCCACGCGCCCCCCGGCAAGGGGGTGTCCCGCCTCCCTGAACCACTCCGTGAAGGGATTCCGCATGCACGCCCATCCGCCCGGCAACCCGCCGGGAAACCTCGCCCCGCACATCCCCGCCGACCACTGGCGACGCGCCCAGGACACAGGCGCCCCCGTCGTCATCGTCGTCCACACCACCGACCCGAGCGGCGTGCCGTGGCGCCGCATCCTGATCGCGGTCGGCGTCGCCGGGGCCGCCGCCATGGGTGGCTGGGGACTGGTCGTCGCGCTGTGCGCGCTGCTGGACGCCACCGCCCACGCCGTCACCGTCATCGCCACCGCCGCCGGACCCATCGGGGTCGGCGGCATCACCCTCAACCGCGCCCGCTTCAAGTAGCCGCCCACCACCGGCAGGAGAACCGTGTTCGAGATCCGCGTCATCTGCGACCCCGCCGACACCGACCGCGTCACCACCGCACTGACCACCACCTTCACGACCGGTGAGGTCCGCCGGTACCCGACCCGTGACGGCAAACGCACCCGCCTCTACCTCACCGCCGACCACCGCCCCGCCCCGCAGGACTGGCCCACCCCCGAGCAGGCGTACGCGAACGCCCCCAGCATCAACAGTGAGATCGGCTGGACGGCGCGCTTCCTCGCCGATGCCCAGTGCTTCACGGCGCTGGACCGGGAGTTCTACCTGCGCAAAGCGGCCCTGCTGGACCGCATCGCCCTGCTCGACGAACCCCACGACCCGCACGGCGACGCCACCGAGACGGCGGAAGCGGCGGCCGTGTTCCTGCTCGACATGGACGAGCCCGGCGTGACCTGCGACCCGCGCGCCTACATCCGCCGACAGTACGCCGCTTGGCAGCACCAGCAGCAGCGGGCCGCACTCATCGCGGACGGCCGCTGCCCCAACTGCCAGTGGCCGGAGCAGGACTGCAACTGCGCTGACCACCCCGACGCCTAGCTACGCCAAGGGCGACCCCCATTCCGCCAAGAAGTCGGGGTCGCCCTTGTCCAGCCAGCACCATCCAAGGAACTGGAGACATCCAGCATGACCCATGACCCCCGTTCCACGCTGCTGCGCGCAGCGCTGGACCCCGCCGCGCGCGGCTGGCCCGTCATCCCGCTGCGCCCTGGCAGCAAAGTCCCCGCCCTGCACGGCGAACGCCACTGCCCCGGCACCGGCGACTGTGCCGACGGGCACCGCACCTTCGAGCAGCGCGCCACCACCAACCCCGACCGCATCCAAGCCGCCTGGACACGGGCCCCGTTCAATGTCGGCATCGCCACCGGCCCCGCCGGACTGGTCGTCGTCGACCTCGACGTGCCCAAGGACAAGAGCAGTTCGGACGCGCCTGGCGGCGCGGCGACCTTCCAGGCGCTCTGCGAGCGCGCCGGACAGACCGTCCCCACCACCTACCGGGTGCGGACCCCCAGCGGCGGAGAACACCTGTACTTCACCGCCCCGCCCGGCGTGCGGCTCGCCAACACGGCCGGAACCCTCGCCCCGCTCATCGACACCCGTGCGTGGGGCGGACAGGTCGTCGCCCCGGGCAGCACGACCCCGCAAGGGCCGTACACGGTCCTGGACGGCTCCCCGGTTGCGGACCTGCCCGCATGGCTCCACACGGCGCTGACGGCCCCGCAGAAGCCCGCCACGGCGCCGATCCCGCCCGCGCCTGCCCGGGACACCAGCCGGTACGCGGCCGTGGCCCTGGAACGCGAGGTGGCGGCAGTCGCGTCCACCCCCGAAGGCGGACGCCAGGCACAACTCCTGCGCGCCGTACGAGCGGTAGGCCGGTTCGTGGCCTGGGGCGACCTCGACCGCGCCACCGTGGAAGCGGCGTTTACCTGCGGGGGCGAGTCGGCGGGACTGCCGCCGGCCGAGTGCCGCGCCACCATCCGCAAGGCGCTGGACTACTCCATCCGCACCGCCTGGCCCCGGGAGACGGCATGACCTCCCCCATGCCCCGCCCCGCAGGTAAAGGCCAAACCCCCACCCCCAACCATCCGCACGCCGCCGACCGGCCCGCGCCTCTGGCGGCCGTGGGCGAGCCGAAGGGCGCCGCCCGCAAGGGCGTCCTTTCAGCTCTTCGCCCCAACGCGCAGACCGGCGACGTCAGCAACCCGACGCAGGAGCTGCCCGGCATCCGCATCTACGCCCCGCCGGTCTACCGCGACCACGACGACGGCGCCCGCTGGTCCAAGCGCCACGGCGACACCCCCACCGCCGCCTACGCCTGCCCCTGCGGGCAGACCGGCACCGCCACCGGGCCCCGCACCGTCGCCGCCCTGGTCTCCGAGTACGGGGCCCACAAAGCCGTCTGCACCGGAGCGCCCCCCACGCTCACCGTAGAGAGGACCGCCGCATGACCCCCACCATCGACGGGGCCGCGCTGCTCGACGACGTGGAAGCCTTCCACCGCCGCTTCAACGTCTTCCCGCACGAAGCCGCCTACGTCGCCGTGGCGCTGTGGGACGCCCACGCTCACCTGCTCGACTGCTTCGACTCGACCCCGCGTCTGGCGTTCCTGTCTCCCGAGCCGGGGTCGGGGAAGTCCCGCGCGCTGGAGATCGTGGAGACCCTCGTTCCCCAGCCCATGACAGCCGTCAACGCCTCCGCCGCCGCCCTGTTCCGGTCCGTGTCCAACCCCAGCGGGCGGCCGACGATCCTGTTCGACGAAATCGACACGGTCTTCGGGCCCAAGGCAAGCGACAACGAGGAACTGCGCGGGTTCCTCAACGCCGGACACCGCCGCACAGGCGTCACTTACCGGTGCATCGGCGACAACGGCAACCAAACCGTCCAGGCCTTCCCCTCGTTCGCCGGGGTCGCGGTCGCCGGACTCGGCCACCTGCCCGACACGATCATGACCCGTTCGGTCATCATCCGCATGCGCCGACGGGCCCGCAACGAACACATCGAACCCTTCCGGGCCCGCATCCACGAGGCGGAGGGGCACAAGATCCGTGACCGGCTCGCCCAATGGGCCGAACACGCCCGCGGGTTCGTCATGGGAGCCTGGCCCGACATGCCCGACGGGGTCACCGACCGTCCGGCAGACGTGTGGGAACCCCTGCTCGCCGTGGCGGACGCGGCCGGAGGCGCATGGCCCGAGCGGGCACGCGAGGCATGCGTGACGCTGGTGACCGCGTCCAAGGCCAACGACAAGGGCAGCCTGGGGGTCCGGCTGCTGACCGACCTGCGCGACCACGTCATGGTCGGCATCGACCGCCTGCCCACCGTCGCCATCCTCGACCGGCTCAACGCCCTCGACGACGCCCCATGGGCGGACCTGCACGGCAAGCCGCTCGACAACCGGCGCCTGTCAAAGATGCTCGCGGAGTACATGACGGCCGACAACGAGCCCATCGCCTCCCGCAACATCAAGACCGCCGGGAGCGTCCTCAAGGGCTACTACGCCGCCGATCTCCGGGACGCGTGGGCCCGCTACTGCCCCCCACCCCCGGAAAGTCCGCTACCTCCGCTACCGGGCACCGAAAACACGGTCTGACCAGCCATAACGGGGTAGCGGCAACCGCCGCCGCGAGCCGCTACCCCGCCGCTACTCATCCGCTACCGCTACCCCTTCCCGCTACCCCGAACAGGCCCCTGACCTGCGCGGTAGCGGCGGTAGCGGAAGTAGCGGCCCTCAGAAGGGGCCCGGACAGGTCCCGCTTCCACGGAGGTTCCGACGTGCTCACCGTCGTCCCGACAGAACCCCAAGCCCTCACCGTTCCGGAAGTCATGACCGCGCTGCGCCTCAGCCGCAGCAAGGTCTACGACCTCATCCGATCGAAGCAGCTCCCGAGCTACACATCCGGCCGGGCCCGCCGCATCCCGGTCGACGCCGTACGCCACTACATGCACAGCCGACTGGAGGAGAACGCAGCCTGATGACAACCCGCAAGAGGAACCCCAACGGCGCTGGCAGCATCTGGCAGCGCAAGGACGGGCGTTTCGAGGCGCGCGTCTACGTTCCCCAGCCCGACGGCACCCGTAAGCGCAAGACGGTCTACGGCGCCACCTGGGATGAGTGCGACGAGAAGCGGCAGGAACTCGTGCGTCGCGATCGGCAGGGAATCCCGACGCCCTCGCGGTCGGCCAAGCTCTCCGAGTGGCTGCCGTACTGGCTGGAGGAGTACATCCGGCCCAACCGGAAGCGGACGACGTACATCAAGTACGAAATGCACGTGCGGCTCTACCTCGTGCCCCTGCTGGGCAGTCGGCGGCTGGAGTCGCTCACCACGGCGAACGTGCGCCAGATGCTCTCGAAAGTCACGGTGCAGGCATCGGCCGCAACCGCGAAGGAAGCGCACCGCGTGCTGCGCACGGCCATCACGGCTGCTTGCCGTGATGAACTGATCGGCCGGAACGTCGTTCAGTTGGTTCCTGCGCCTCGGGTCGAGCCGCGTGAGCTACGCCCCTGGTCGCTGGAGGAGACTCTGACCTTCCTGGAAGAGGCCCGGTCTGATCCGCTCTACACGGCGTTCGTCCTCGCGGTGGCCCTGGGTCTGCGACGCGGTGAAATCCTCGGGCTGCAATGGCGCGACGTCGACCTCGACCGCCGCACCCTGACCGTCCGGACCACTCTGCATCGAGGCGGCAATGAGTTGTACCTCGACACCACGAAGAACCGACGCGCGCGGGTGATCCCGATTCCACAGATGTGCGTGGCACCCCTCCGGTGGCAGCGCCTGCGGCAGGCCGACCGGCGCGCGGCGGCTGGTGAGAAGTGGCACGAGAGCGATCACGTGTTCACGACTCGCAGCGGCCGGCCGATCGAGCCCCGGAACCTCTACCGGTCGTTCCTGCGCATCTCGGAGGCGGCAGGCCTGCCTCAGGTGCGTCTGCACGACACCCGCCACGGCTGCGCCTCCCTGCTGTTCGCGGCCGGAGTCGCGCCCCGCACCGTGATGGAGATCCTCGGTCACTCCCAGATCGCCGTGACGATGAACGTCTACACGCACGTGAGCGACGGCGATCGACGGGAGGCCATGGGCCACATGGACCGCCTGCTCAGACGGCGCCGTTAGCGGGGACTGCCGTCAAGAACTGCCGTCAACGCCCCCGTGATCCACGATCGCGGGGGCGTTGGCCCAGGTAGAGCAAGAGCCCCCTGTCGGATTCGAACCGACGACCTTCGCTTTACAAGAGCGGCGCTCTGACCAGCTGAGCTAAGGAGGCGTGCACGTACGTGCCCGTGCAGTGTACCCAGGACCCGGAGTGCCCCTGTCGAAAATTTCCGCGAAGTTCACAGGAGTCCGGGTACTGACAGACCAGGTGAACGCCAGGTACCGTCCGAGGTCAGTCCACTCGCATGGACTACACCACCACCTTCCTACAACGGATCGTCCGGCACGTTCCTGCCGGTAGAAGGGGGCCCATTCACCATGGCCACTGTTTCGTTCGACAAGGCGACCCGGATCTACCCGGGTTCCGAGAAGCCCGCCGTGGACGCGCTCGACATCGAGATCGAGGACGGAGAGTTCCTCGTTCTGGTCGGCCCGTCCGGCTGCGGCAAGTCCACCTCGCTCCGCATGCTGGCGGGGCTCGAGGACGTCAACTCCGGCGCCATCCGCATCGGCGACCGTGACGTGACCCACCTGCCGCCGAAGGACCGGGACATCGCCATGGTGTTCCAGAACTACGCGCTCTACCCGCACATGACGGTCGCCGACAACATGGGCTTCGCGCTCAAGATCGCCGGTGTGCCGAAGGCGGAGATCCGCCAGAAGGTCGAGGACGCGGCGAAGATCCTCGACCTCACCGAGTACCTCGGCCGCAAGCCGAAGGCCCTCTCCGGTGGTCAGCGCCAGCGTGTGGCGATGGGCCGTGCGATCGTGCGTGAGCCGCAGGTCTTCCTCATGGACGAGCCGCTGTCGAACCTCGACGCCAAGCTCCGTGTCTCGACCCGTACGCAGATCGCCTCGCTCCAGCGCCGTCTCGGCATCACCACGGTCTACGTCACCCACGACCAGGTCGAGGCCATGACGATGGGCGACCGTGTGGCGGTCCTCAAGGACGGTCTGCTCCAGCAGGTCGACTCCCCGCGCAACATGTACGACCGCCCGGCCAACCTCTTCGTCGCCGGCTTCATCGGCTCCCCCGCCATGAACCTGGTCGAGGTCCCGATCACCGACGGCGGTGTGAAGTTCGGCAACAGCGTCGTCCCGGTCAACCGTGACGCCCTGAAGGCCGCCGCCGACAAGGGTGACCGCACGGTCACCGTCGGCGTCCGCCCCGAGCACTTCGACATCGTCGAGCAGAACGGCGGCGCAGCCTCCGCCCTGTCCAAGGACACCGAGGACGCCCCGGCCGGTCTCGCGGTCTCCGTCAACGTCGTCGAGGAGCTCGGCGCCGACGGTTACGTCTACGGCAGCGCCAAGGTCGGCGACGAGCTGAAGGACCTGGTCGTCCGGGTCAGCGGCCGCTCGGTGCCGGAGAAGGGCGCCACGCTGCACGTCGTGCCGCGTCCGGGCGAGACCCACGTGTTCTCGACCTCCACGGGTGAGCGTCTCACCGACTGAGGCATGAACCGGGTGAAACGCCCAGGTTGACGAGAAGGGCCCCGCAGACCGCTGCGGGGCCCTTCTCGCTGTCGACAAATACCCCGGCATATCGCTCATTTCGATCAGTGAGCGTCAACCCTCTACCCAAGAAGGGTCACCACTTCATCCCCCGAACCGGTGACTAAATGTCGCCAAATCATTACCGGGCGCTACCCTCACTCGCGTGAAGCACTCCACTAACCAACAGACGCGTCGCGGCCGGGGCCCCGCCCGCCGGATCGGCCGCTCCCTCGCCCTCGTCCTGCCCGTCGTCCTGGTGCTCTCCGGGACCCTCGCGGTCACCCGGGTCGACTGGTCGGGGAACCCCTCGAACTCGGTGCTCACGGCATCGGACGTGTCGGTGTCGGACGCCGAGCCCGGCTCCGTCTCCCCCGCCCCGCAGGACGTGCTGCGCGACCAGCTCATCGCCGAGCTGACGCGCAAGGACCCGGGCGTCGCGCTCACCCACCTCCAGCAGGCCGTCAACGGGCGCCCGTCGCTCGCCAAGCACTGCGCCTCCATCGCCCGTGCCCTCGGCCGAGCCGCGGTCCGCGTCTACGGCCCGACCCGCGCCCAGTCGTACTCCCGCCCGGTCTGCGACACAGCCTTCGCCACAGGCGTGGCGGCTGCGCACAGCTGACCCCCTCCGGGTGCGGGACGCCGCCACCGTACAGTTCGGTTCATGAGCGATCCGAACGCCGCGTCCCGCCCCGTACAGGCCGTGATCCTGGCCGGGGGCCAGGGTTCACGCCTGCGTCCGTACACCGACGACCGGCCCAAGCCGATGGTCGAGATCCCCGGCACGGGGACGCCGATCATCGGCCATCAGCTTGCCTGGCTCGCCGAGGAGGGCGTGACGGACGTCGTGGTCAGCTGTGGCCACCTCGCGCATGTCCTGCGGGACTGGCTGGACTCGGCGGAGCTGCCCGTACGGGTGACCACCGTCGTCGAGACCGAGCCCCTTGGGCGGGGCGGTGGCCTCAAGTACGCGGCCGCGCATCTCCCCCACCCCGACCGGCCCTGGTACGCCACGAACGGGGACATCTGGACCCGCTTCTCGCTGCGGGACATGGCGGACTTCCACGCCGAGCGTGACGCCGTCGCCACCCTCGCCCTGGCCCGGCCTCGGATTCCCTGGGGGGCCGTGCAGACGGACGGCTTCGGACACGTCACCGACTTCATCGAGTCGCCGCCCACGACGTACGAGATCAATGCGGGGGTGTACGTCTTCTCCGCCGAGTTCGCCGGGATGCTCCCGGAGCGGGGGGATCATGAGCGGACGACGTTTCCGCGACTGGCCCGGGAGCGCAGGCTCGCCGGATTCCCCATTCCCCAGGGTGCGTACTGGCGGGCCATTGATACGGCCAAGGATCTGACGGAGGCGGCGAAAGAGCTCTCGGCTCTGCGTCGCTGAACACATCCCCGCGCCCCTTGGGGGCGCGGGGAACCGTGGGTTCTTATGTTCTGCCGGTGGACTGACCCAGGATTCCGCCCACCGGCCCATCTACCCCAACAGGCCGCCAACCAGGCCCGGTTCACCGGAGGATGAGCCTCCGCCTCCCGTGCCGCCCGGCGTGCCCGTGCCGCCACCGGTGGTGCCGCCCGACGTGGGGCCCGCGCTGGTGCTGGGGGCCCCCTCCGCCGGGGAGGACTGCTGGGGCGGGGCCTGGCCCGCGGTGCCCTGGGTCTGGCTGGGGGTGCCCGCGGTGCCGGTGCCCTGGGTGGCGCCCGGGGTCGTGGCGGCGCCGGGCGTGGGAGCGGCCGAGGTGGCGCCCTGGGTGGGCGAGGTGGACGCCGACGGGGTGCGCGACTGGCGCCTGCCGGGCTCCGTCGGCAGCGGCGAGCCGGGGAGTTCGTTGCGCGGGGCCTCGCCGGGGCCGGGGACGACCACGCGGTCGGCGTCGCGGACGGCGCCGCCGAGCACCGAGCCGATCAGCAGGGTCAGGCCGATGACGAGGGCGGAGACCAGGGCGCCCCGGCGCAGGACGTAGCGGCGCAGGTCCCAGAGGTCGGCGCGGGGGCCGAGGCGGCGCCAGGCGCTGCCCGCGAGGCGGCCGTCGACGGAGTAGACGGGGGCGCCGGCGATGATCAGCGGGGACCAGGCGGCCAGATAGATGATGTCGGGGGCGTCGTAGACGGGGACGCTCTTCCAGCTGACGGTGACGAGCAGCGCGGCCGACAGCAGCGCGCCGACCACGGCGGCGACCCGCTGCCAGCAGCCCAGGACCGTGAGGACACCCACGATGACCTGGAAGAAGGCGATCACCAGGCCGGAGCCGACGGGGTGTTCGAGGGCGAACTGGCGCAGTGGCTCGGCGACTTCCCAGGGGTGCAGGGTGTTCAGCCACTTCACCATCGAGCCGCGCTTGCCGCCGTCGAAGTAGACGGGGTCGCAGAGCTTGCCCATGCCGGCGTAGATGGAGATGAAGCCGAGGAAGATGCGCAGTGGGAGGAGGACGACGCCCAAGTTCATACGGCGGCCCGGGTAATAGGCGTGCCGCGCGGGGTCGTCGCCGCTGCGCCGGTACCGGTGTTCGCCGTCCGGCTCCACGAACCGCTGGTCGTCGTAGGCGAGTTCCTCGTCGTAGGCGCTGCCGACCTGGCGCATGTGGGGCAGCAGCCGGGTGCCGTCGGCGTCGGGCGGGGTGCGCTGGGCGCCGACCAAGGGGGTCTCGACGGTCTGGGACAGATCGGCGTAACCGTCGTCGCGGTAGCCGTAGTTGATGTCGACGCGCGGGATGACCTGGGTGGCGCCGGCGTCGGCCGGTTCGTCGGCGTGGCCGATGCCGGCGCCCCGCACCGCCTGGAGGAGGCGGTGGGCGCCGGTGTCGTCGGGGGCGGACCTGCCGCTCCAGACGACGGGTCGGCGGCGGGCGGTGGCCCCGGCGCCGACCACGGGGATGCGGGCGGTGTCCTGGGTGGCGCTCAAGTGCCGTGCGATCCGCGGCGATTGACTGCGTCTCGTCGACGCGCCCAACTGCACGCGGAAACTCGCATGATTGACGATGATCTGCGCCGGATCGCTCGGCACCTTCACCATGCTCAGCGCGGGAGCGTCGTCGAATCCCGACGAGCGGTCCCCCGTGGGTGTGCGGGGTGTTCTGGTGTCCACACTCATCTAACCGAGTGACGTGTGCTTAGGACACTGCTTTGACCTGCCGGATCTGTCCGGACCGCGTCAAGCTTGTCCTGGACGCCCGGATTGCCCCGTACGGGTGATGGTGTGGACGCATGTTCAGACGCGTCGGCGCGCCGCCTCGTACAGCACGATCCCCGCCGCCACACCGGCGTTCAGCGACTCGGCGCCACCGGGCATCGGGATCCGGACCCGGAAGTCACAGGTTTCGCCGACCAGTCGGGACAGGCCCTTGCCCTCGCTGCCGACCACGATGACGACGGGGCCTTCGAGGGCTTCGAGCTCGCCCAGTTCGACCTCGCCGTCGGCGGCGAGACCGACGACCACGATGCCGGCCTTCTTGTACTGCTCCAGCGCGCGCGTGAGGTTGGTGGCGCGGGCGACCGGCGTACGGGCGGCCGTACCGGCGGACGTCTTCCAGGCGCCGGCGGTCATCCCGGCCGCGCGACGCTCGGGGACGACGACGCCGTGGCCGCCGAAGGCGGAGACGGAGCGCACGACGGCACCGAGGTTGCGCGGGTCGGTGACGCCGTCGAGCGCCACGATCAGCGGGTCCTCGCCCTCGTCGGCGGCGGCGCTCGCCAGGTCCTCGGGGTGGGCGTACTCGTACGGCGGGACCTGGAGCACGAGCCCCTGGTGGTTGAGGCCGTTGGTCATCCGGTCGAGCTCGGGACGCGGCGCCTCCATGAGGTTGATGCCGCCGCGGTCGGCGGCGAGCTGGAGGGCCTCGCGGACACGCTCGTCGTTGTCGATGAACTGCTGGACGTAGAGCGTGGAGGCGGGCACGCCCTCGCGCAGCGCCTCGACGACCGGGTTACGTCCGACGACCAGCTCGGACGTGCCCTTGCCGCCCCGGCCGCGCGGCGCCGGACGGCGCTGGGCCTGCTTGGCCTTGGCGGTGGCGAGGCGGTTCTTCTTGTGCCCCTTGCGCATCTCGGCGGGCGGCGTGGGCCCCTTGCCTTCCAGGCCCCGGCGTCGCTGGCCGCCACTGCCGACCTGCGCGCCCTTCTTGCCGGACATGCGGCGGTTGTTCGCGGCCATGACCTACCTGTCTGTGTGTAGCGGTGAAGTACGTACGTCTATGCAGTGTGCCGCCCGGAGGGCCGGGCGGCACAATCGATCACTGCGCTCAGCGCGGGCCGAGACTCCAGCGCGGCCCGTGCGGGCTGTCCTCGATGACCAGACCCGACTGCTTGAGCTGGTCCCGGATGGCGTCGGCGGTCGCCCAGTCCTTACGGGCCCGGGCGGCCTCGCGCTGGTCGAGAACCAGGCGTACGAGGCTGTCGACCACGCCGTTCAGGTCCTCGCCCCGGTCGCTCTCGCCCGCCCAGTGCGCGTCGAGCGGGTCGAGGCCCAGGACGCCGAGCATGGCGCGCACCTCGGCGAGGCGGGCCACGGCGGCTTCCTTGTCGTCGGCGGCGAGGGCGGAGTTGCCCTGCCGGACGGTGGTGTGCACGACGGCGAGCGCCTGCGGGACGCCCAGGTCGTCGTCCATCGCCTCGGCGAAGGCGGTGGGCACCTCGGCGGCCGGTTCGACGTCATGCCCGGCCAGCTCCACCACGCGCTGCACGAAGCCCTCGATCCGCGCGAACGCCGACTCGGCCTCGCGCAGGGCCTCCTCGCTGTACTCGATCATCGAGCGGTAGTGCGGGGTGCCGAGGTAGTAGCGCAGCACGATGGGGCGCCAGGCCTTGACCATCTCGCTGACGAGCACGGAGTTGCCGAGCGACTTGGACATCTTCTCGCCGCTCATGGTGACCCAGGCGTTGTGCACCCAGTACTGGGCGAACTCGTCGCCGTAGGCCTTGGCCTGGGCGATCTCGTTCTCATGGTGCGGGAAGATCAGGTCCAGGCCGCCGCCGTGGATGTCGAAGGCGGAGCCCAGGTACTTGTGGGCCATCGCCGAGCACTCCAGGTGCCAGCCGGGACGCCCACGGCCCCACGGCGTCTCCCAGCTCGGCTCGCCCGGCTTGGCCGCCTTCCACATCGCGAAGTCCCGCGCGTCCCGCTTGCCGGTCTCGCCCTCGCCGGAGGGCTGGAGCAGATTGTCCAGCTCCTGGTTGGACAGGCGCAGGTACTCCGGGAAGGACTTCACGTCGAAGTAGACGTTGCCGTCGGCCTCGTAGGCGTGGCCGCGCTCGATCAGGCCGCGCATCATCTCGACCATCTCGGTGACATGGCCGGTGGCCCGCGGCTCGTACGTCGGCGGCAGGCAGCCGAGCACGGTGTAACCGTGGTTGAACGCGCGCTCGTTCTCGTACCCGATCGACCACCACGGGCGGTCCTGGTCGGCGGACTTGGTGATGATCTTGTCGTCGATGTCCGTGACATTGCGGATGAACGTGACGTCGTAGCCGCGGTACTCGAACCAGCGGCGCATGATGTCGAAGTTCAGTCCGGACCGGATGTGGCCGATGTGCGGGGCCGCCTGCACGGTGGCACCACACAGGTAGATCGAGACACAACCCGGCTTGAGCGGGATGAAGTCACGGATCTGCCGGGCGCTGGTGTCGTACAGGCGAATAGTCACGAGTCCAGGGTAGTAGGCGGAAGCCAGTGCCTCCGACGGTTGTGGATAACGGTCAGCCCGCGGTTCGGGCCACCAACGCGGTCGCCACGGCCATCAGACCTTCACCCCTACCGGGGAAGCCGAGACCGTCCGTCGTCGCGCCCGACACCGAGACCGGTGCCCCCGCCGCCTCCGACAGGACCTTCTGGGCCTCCTCGCGGCGCTTGCCGATCTTCGGGCGGGGGCCGACGACCTGCACCGCGATGTTGCCGATGGTGAAGCCGGCCTCACGGACGATCCGCGCGGCCTCTGTCAGCAGTACGACGCCGGAGGCGCCCGACCACTCGGGCCGCCCCGTGCCGAAGTGCCGGCCGAGGTCGCCGAGGCCCGCCGCGGAGAAGAGCGCGTTGCACGCGGCGTGCGCGACGACGTCCGCGTCGGAGTGGCCGGCCAGGCCCGTGCCCTCGCCCTCCCACTTCAGGCCGGCGCACCACAGCTCGCGGCCCTCCTCGAAGGCGTGGATGTCGGTGCCGATGCCGACCCGGGGAAGCAGGGGCGCGTCAGAAGCCATCGTTGAGCCTCCGGCGTGCCAGGACCGCCTCCGCAAGGACCAGGTCCAGCGGGCGGGTGACCTTGAAGGCCTCCTCGTGACCGGGCACCACCACGACCTGGAGGCCGAGCTGCTCGACCATGCTGGCGTCGTCGGTGACGTTGTCGGTGACCGTCTCGTGGGCGCGGACCAGGGTCGTCCGGTCGAAGCCCTGCGGGGTCTGCACGGCGCGCAGCCGGGCCCGCTCCAAAGTGGCGACGACCGGCTCGGGCTCGCCCTCGGCGCCGGCCGGCTCGACCTCCTTCACGGTGTCGGCGAGCGGCAGGGCGGGGACCACGGCGGGAGCACCCTCCCGTACGGCCTCGATCACGGCGTCGACGGTGTCCACCGGGACGAGCGGGCGGGCCGCGTCGTGCACGAGGACGATGTCGTACTCGGGCGGCAGCGCGTCCAGGCCGAGCCTGACGGAGTCCTGGCGTTCGGCGCCGCCGGGGACCACCAGGAAGTCGGTCCGCTCGGGCAGCGCGTGCGCGTCGAGCAGGGACTTCACCTCGGCGGCGCCGTCGGGCGGGGCCACGACGACGACCAGCGAGACGGCACGGGACGCGGCCATCGCGCGCACCGCGTGGATCAGCATGGGGGTGCCGCCCAGCGCACGGAGTGCCTTGGGGGCGCCGGGACCGAGGCGTACACCCCGGCCGGCGGCCGGAATCACGGCAGCCGCAGGGGTCCCCCCGCGCGAGCGAATTCGAGCGTGGGGGAGAGTGGTCGCACTGGCCTGCGGGGGCGAAGGGCGCGATTCGTCAGACATCGGTTCCTGTCAGGTTTGTGTGCTGGCCTGGCGTGGGTATGGCCTGGGAAGTGCCGGGCGCGACGCCTTGACCGGACCCTTCCGTGACCCTGGTCGAGCCAGCTGCCCGGGCCCGGCACGCCAAGTATCGGGGGGAAGTCCCCCCGAGAGGTGCACGGCGTGAGACGGCACGCACAAGCGAACATGCCGCAGCGCCCGGCGACGGTGGGAACGTCATCGGGCACCGCGGCACTTCTTTTGACGCAGCGATGTGGTCTGAGCCTGCCGACAGGCCGGCGTCAGGACGCGAGAACCTCGTCGAGCAGCGCCTCGGCCTTGTCCTCGTTGGTGTTCTCCGCGAGGGCGAGCTCGCTCACCAGGATCTGGCGGGCCTTGGCGAGCATGCGCTTCTCACCGGCGGAGAGTCCGCGCTCGCGCTCACGACGCCACAGGTCACGGACGACTTCCGCGACCTTGATGACATCGCCGGAGGCGAGCTTCTCCAGATTTGCCTTGTAACGACGAGACCAGTTCGTGGGCTCCTCGGCGTACGGCGCGCGCAGCACCTCGAAGACCCGGTCAAGACCGTCCTGACCGACCACATCACGCACGCCCACGAACTCCGCATTGTCCGCTGGCACACGCACCGTCAGGTCACCCTGGGCGACCTTCAGCACCAAGTAGGTCTTGTCCACGCCTTTGATCTGGCGAGTTTCGATGGCCTCGATCAGCGCGGCCCCGTGATGGGGATAGACCACGGTGTCGCCAACCTTGAACGTCATGTGACAGGTACCCCTTCCGTGGCTATCCAGGGTAACACGGAAACGGCAGCTTCTGAATGGCGTTTTCGCAGGTCAGGGCATATCTCGGGGCTTGACAACAGCAACAGGAACGTGCTGCGCGGGCCGACCGGAAGTAGGTATTCGCAGGTCGGAGCGGCTCTTCGGGGGAGGTGAAACGCACACGTTACACACACCCGGAGGCCCCGCCAAGCGGACGAACATCCCGATATGTCTGGTTCCAGGTGTGCGACTTCCGCTACTCCGTTCGGTGTCCGGAGTCGGGTACCGGACGAATCCGGAATTGATCACGAGGGGCGCCGAGGCACAGCGGTGATCGATTTCCGGAGGGTCGCGCATTCCTTCACGGAAATTTCGCGATCCGGTGTCGCGGGTATGCCCACGGGACTTATGTGAATGGCGGACTGGTGCGGTGCCAAAGTGACTCATGGGTCAGTCGTGCGGGACGGGACGGGTGAAGCGGGCGCTCTTGTACGGGTCAGGGGAGGGTCGGGTGCGGGCGCGTGGGAACGGCTCGGTAACCTAAAGCCGCTGACAGACACTTAGGGCGGCTTTATGCGCCCGCCCCGTTCGAGTCAAGGAGTTGCCGCCGCCGTGAGCAGCAGCCTTCGACGCGGCGTCCTCGCCGCCGCCGCCATCACGTTCTCGATTCTTCCGCTCGCCGCGTGCGGAGCCGGCAACAACGCACAGACCCTGGAGATCCAGCCGGACAACGCGGCGACGACGGTCGGCGACATCAAGGTCCAGAACGCCGTCGTCATCACGCAGCCCGACCCGGAGGCCACCGGCCCGGCCGTCGTTGCCGCGACCCTGTTCAACAACAGCACCGAGCCCCAGAAGCTGGAGTCGGTCACCGTCGACGGGGGCGGGTCCGCCGAGCTGAAGGCCGCCAAGGGCCAGAGCCTGACCATCCCGGCCGGCGGCTCCCTGATCCTCGGTGGCGCCGACAACGCCTCCGCGGTGCTCTCCAGCACCCCCGAGGACGTCAAGGACGGCAACGCCCAGAAGGTGACCTTCACCTTCAGCGAGACCGGCGAGGTGAGCCTGCGCGCCTTCGTCGTCCCCGCCGAGAGCTACTTCACCGGCTGGGGCCCGACCGAGGTCCCGTCCGCGCCGAGCGAGGACACCGCGTCCCCGACGACGGAGCCGACGGACGAGGCCACGGGTGAGGCCACCGGCGAGGCCACGGGCGAGCCGGGTCAGGAAGCGTCCGGCACCCCGACCGACGCCGCCTCGGCCTCGGCGACGGAGTCCCACGAGGCCGCCGGCCACTGAGCCGTCGTAGCAGACGAAAAAGGGCGGGCCCTCTCCTTCGGGAGAGGGCCCGCCCTTCGTTGTGTCGCCGTGTTGTCTACGGCTCGAACTTGTAGCCGAGGCCGCGGACCGTCACCAGGTACCGCGGCGCGCCCGGGTCGGGTTCGATCTTCGCGCGCAGGCGCTTGACGTGGACGTCGAGGGTCTTGGTGTCGCCCACGTAGTCGGCGCCCCAGACGCGGTCGATCAGCTGCATGCGGGTCAGTACGCGGCCCGCGTTGCGCAGCAGCATCTCCAGGAGGTCGAACTCCTTGAGCGGGAGGTCGACCTTCGAGCCGGAGACCGTGACCACATGGCGGTCGACGTCCATACGGACCGGACCGGCCTCCAGCGCGGCCGGGGTGACCTCCTCGGGCTCGCCGCGGCGGCGCAGGACGGCCCGGATACGGGCGACCAGCTCACGCGAGGAGAACGGCTTGGTGACATAGTCATCGGCTCCTATTTCCAGCCCGACGACCTTGTCGATCTCGCTGTCCTTGGCGGTCACCATGATGACGGGGACGTTGGAGCGGCCGCGCAGCTGGCGGCAGACCTCCGTGCCCGGAAGGCCGGGCAGCATCAGGTCGAGCAGGACGAGATCGGCGCCGTTGCGCTCGAACTCGTCGAGTCCGTCGGGCCCGGTGGTCGCGACGGCGACCTCGAAGCCCTCCTTGCGGAGCATGTACGACAGGGCGTCTGAGAAGGATTCCTCGTCCTCGACGACGAGCACTCGGGTCACGGAAGGACCTCCGGGGCGGAAAGCGTTTCGTACGCGGTTGACTCGGGGGGTGTGTCGTGGGACGGGTCGGCGGGGCGCCCGGCCTCGTCGTCGAGGACGGGATGCTGCTGAGCTCGGTCGCGGGCCGCGCCCGCCTCCGGCAGTCTCAGGGTGAACGTGGAGCCCTGTCCCTCGGAACTCCACACCGTGACCTCCCCGCCGTGCGAGGCGGCCACGTGCTTGACGATCGCCAGCCCGAGCCCCGTACCGCCGGTGGCACGGGAACGGGCCGGGTCGACGCGGTAGAAGCGCTCGAAGATGCGCTCCTTGTCCTTGTCGGAGATGCCGATGCCCTGATCGGTCACGGCAATCTCGATTTGGTCGCCGCCGGGGGCGGTCACCCGGCGGGCGGCTATACCGACGCGGGTGCGGGCGGGCGAGTAGTTGACGGCGTTCTCGACGAGGTTGCCGAGGGCCGCGGCGAGCTGGCCGCGGTTGCCCCAGATGCTCAGGTCGGCGGTGCCGCCCGCGGCCATCGTGATCTGCTTGGTGCCGGCAGCGTGCCGGCAACGGTCGATGGCCTCGGCCACCAGTTCGTCCACTCGAACAGGCTCGGCGTCCTCCAGCGGGTCGTCGTTCTGGACCCGGGAGAGGTCGATCAGCTCCTGGACGAGGTTGGTGAGCCGGGTCGCCTCGATCTGCATGCGCCCCGCGAACCGCTCCACCGCCTCCGGGTCGTCCGAGGCGTCCATGACGGCCTCGGACAGGAGGGAGAGAGCACCCACGGGGGTCTTGAGCTCGTGGCTGACATTGGCGACGAAGTCGCGCCGTACCGCTTCTATCCGCCGGGCCTCGGTGAGGTCCTCGACGAGCAGAAGCACCAGCCGGGAGCCGAGCGGCGCCACCCGGGCGGAGACCGCGAGGGCCTCGCCGCGTCCGGTGCCGCGCCGGGGCAGGTCCAGCTCGACCTGGCGTATCTCGCCGTCGCGCCGGGTGTCCCGGGCCATCTGGAGCATCGGTTCCACGGAGAGCCGTCCGCCGCGCACGAGCCCGAGGGCGTACGCGGCGGAGCTGGCCTTGACGACTGCGTCGGCTTCGTCCAGTACGACCGCTGAGGAGCGGAGCACGGACAGGACCGTGTCGACACCCGGCGGCAGTACCGGATCGGTGTGCAGGGAGGTTCTGGTGGGTCGCGCCTGGTCGCGTTCGCTCCAGCGGAACGCCAGCATGGCGATGACGCCGGTGAGTACCCCGGCAATCGCTGCCGCTGCGGCGACCGCCGCGTTCACGTCCATGCATCCAGGTTAGGCACGGGTCCGGTCATGGCCACAGCCATCGGAGTGCGAGCTCGAACACTCGTCGCCCAGAGTTCACCTTGGTGCCAGCAATGGTTCATTTGGGGTGGCAGAAACGGACGCGTGCAGGTCAGACGGTATGAGCGTGGGGTGCGATAGCGCCGGTTCAGCAGGACGTGCACACTGGCCCCGGCCCCCCGAACCCCAAGAAACACGTACGAGAGGGAACCCTCATGCGGGACGCGTACCACGAGGAACTTGATTCGATCAGCGACAGCCTGGTGGAGATGGCCCGCCTGGTCGGGTCGGCGATCGGACGCGCCACGACCGCCATGCTCGACTCCGATCTCAAGCTGGCCGAGAGCGTGATCGAGGCGGACCAGAAGGTCGACGACCTCCAGCACGACCTGGAGGCACGGGCCATAGCCCTGCTCGCCCGGCAGCAGCCGGTCGCGACGGACCTGCGGATCGTCGTCACCTCGCTGCGGATGTCGGCGGACCTGGAGCGCTCCGGCGACCTGGCCCAGCATGTGGCGAAGCTGACCCGGCTGCGCTACCCGGAGCGGGCCATCCCGCACGATCTGCACGCCACGATCCTGGAGATGGGCCAGCTCGCGCAGCGCCTGATGGCGAAGGCCGCCGAGGTGATCGTGACCAAGGACGTCGATCTGGCGCTCCAGATGGAGACCGACGACGACGAGATGGACCTGCTGCACCGCACGCTCTTCCAGCACCTGATGGACGAGCGCTGGAAGCACGGCATCGAGACCGCCGTGGACGTCACGCTGCTGGGCCGCTACTACGAGCGGTTCGCCGACCACGCCGTGGCGGTCGCCAAGCGCGTGGTGTTCCTGGTGACGGGTGAGCACGCGGACGAGCTCCAGCAGGACATCCAGCCGGTGACGGGCATCGAGGGCGCCTGACATCGCTCGGGGCGTGTCGGAGAGCCTCCGTGCGCCGTTGATGCGCCCAGTGGAGCGGGCATGCAATGGGGAAGAGGCACCAGCCTCGACGAGGAGGGACCATGGCCGACTCCCCCGGCACGCCCGGCACCACGCCCGACCCCGCACAGGAACGCCAGACCGAGCAGCCCGCCGAGATCAAGAACCTGATGCTGATCGGCGCGTGCGGCTGCGGTTCGGGGTGCGGCTGCGGGTGCCAGTCGGGCAACCCGTGCCAGTGCGGTTGACTGTTCTACGACGGTGAAGGGCCCCGGCGCAGATGCCGGGGCCCTTCGTCGTGCTCGCCGCCCGGTGGAGGCGCAGCATGGAAGGAGGACCGGAAGGAGGCGGGCCATGGCTCAGTTCATGGACGTACACCACGGGATGCAGGGCATCACGGCGAACCAGCTGATGGAGGCCCACAAGGCGGACCTCGCGATAGAGAAGGACGAGGGGGTCCACTTCGAGCGGGCCTGGGCGGACCCGGAGTCCGGCATCGTCTACTGCCTCTCCGAGGCCCCCTCGGCGGAGGCGGTCCAGCGCATCCACGAGCGCACCGGCCACAAGGCCGACGAGATCCACCCGGTGCCGCTGTCGGTGTGAGTCCCGCTTGCGCAGCTCACGGGCGGACTTGCGGGGCAGTAGGAAAACCGCACACGCCGAACGGGGGCCGTGAAAATGCCTCCCATCCGCGCCGTATGCGCAGGTGGGAGGCATGATCACAAAGGCTACTTCTTCTTGCCCTGGTTCTTGACCGCCTCGATCGCCGCTGCCGCCGCCTCGGGGTCGAGGTACGTGCCGCCCGGGTTCAGGGGCTTGAAGTCGGCGTCGAGTTCGTAGGACAGGGGGATGCCCGTCGGGATGTTCAGGCCCGCGATGTCGGCGTCCGAGATGCCGTCCAGGTGCTTGACCAGGGCGCGGAGGCTGTTGCCGTGGGCTGCCACCAGGACCGTGCGGCCGGCCAGGAGGTCGGGGACGATGCCGTCGTACCAGTAGGGGAGCATGCGGACGACTACGTCCTTCAGGCACTCCGTCTTCGGGCGCAGCTCCGGGGGGATGGACGCGTAGCGCGGGTCGTCCGACTGGGAGAACTCCGTGCCGTCCTCCAGCGGCGGGGGCGGGGTGTCGTAGGAGCGGCGCCACAGCATGAACTGTTCGTTGCCGAACTCTTCCAGCGTCTGGGCCTTGTCCTTGCCCTGGAGGGCGCCGTAGTGGCGCTCGTTCAGGCGCCAGCTGCGGTGGACGGGGATCCAGTGGCGGTCCGCCGCCTCAAGCGCCAGCTGCGCGGTGCGGATCGCCCGCTTCTGAAGGGACGTGTGGACCACGTCGGGGAGGAGGTCGGCGTCCTTCAGGAGCTCGCCGCCGCGGACTGCCTCCTTCTCGCCCTTCTCGTTGAGATTGACGTCCACCCAGCCGGTGAACAGGTTCTTCGCGTTCCACTCGCTCTCGCCGTGGCGGAGGAGGATCAGCTTGTACGGTGCGTCGGCCATGAGAGTGAGCGTAATCGAACCTTCTGATCCCTTGCGCCCCCGCCCAGAAGGCGGACGGTTGACGGGATCTGTTAATTGAGTGGCCCCCGACCGTCGGGACTTCGTAAGTTGTGTTCGCTGCCCGCGCCACTTACATACCCGGGGGATCCTCATGTCCGTCGCCGCCCTGAGACGTGCCGCCCGGGAGTCCGTCTCCGGGCTGCCCCGCGAGTTCTGGTGGCTGTGGACCAGCACCCTCGTCAACCGGCTCGGCGGCTTCGTCGCCACCTTCATGGCGCTGTATCTGACCCTGGACCGCGGCTACTCCGCCTCCTACGCCGGTCTCGTCGCCGCCCTCCACGGCCTCGGCGGTGTCATCTCCTCCCTCGGCGGCGGCGTGATGACCGACCGGCTCGGGCGGCGGCCCACGCTGCTGATCTCGCAGACCGCCACCGCCGTCTCGGTCGCCGCGCTCGGGTTCGTGCACCACCCCGTCGCCATCGCCGGCGTCGCCTTTCTCGTCGGTATGGCCTCCAACGCCTCCCGGCCCGCCGTGCAGGCGATGATGGCCGACATCGTCCGGCCCGAGGACCGCGTCCGTGCCTTCTCGCTCAACTACTGGGCCATCAACCTCGGTTTCGCCGTCTCCTCCATGGCCGCCGGGTTCATCGCCGAGTACAGCTACCTGGCCGGGTTCCTGATCGAGGCCGTCATGACCCTGGCCTGCGCGATCGTCATCTTCCTGAAGCTGCCCGAGTCCCGGCCCCGGCTCACGGAGACGGTGAAGGCCGAGGAGACCGCCGTAGGACTCGCGACCGTGCTGCGGGACGGGCGGTTCATGGGGCTCGTCGGGCTGTCCTTCCTGATCTCCCTCGTCTTCCAGCAGGGCGCCATCGGACTGCCCGTCGCGATGGGCGACGCCGGGTTCACCCCGGCCGACTACGGCATGGCCATCGCCGTCAACGGCGTCCTGATCGTCGTCCTGCAGATCCCGGTCACCCGGTTCATCGAGCACCGCGATCCCCGGCGGCTGCTGGTGATCTCCTCCCTCCTCGCCGGTTACGGCTTCGGGCTCACCGCCTTCGCCGGATCCGTCGGCCTGTTCGCCCTCACCGTCTGCGTCTGGACCCTCGCCGAGATCGTCAACGCCCCGACCCAGACCAGCCTGGTCGTCCGCCTCTCCCCCACCCACGGCCGGGGGCGCTACCAGGGCATGTACACCATGTCCTGGGCCGTCGCCTCCCTCGTCGCGCCGCTGATGTCCGGCGTCGTCATCGACCGGTACGGCGCGGAGTGGCTGTGGGGGCTGTGCGCGGTGATCGGGACGGTCGCGGGGCTCGGGTACGGCCTGCTCATGCGCCGCCTCCCGGCCGAGGAGCCCGTCGCCGAAGTCGCTCCGGCACTCCCCGAGACCGCCACCGCCTGACCCCTCAGGGATGCATCCGCGCCCCCTTCACCACCTTGTCCACGGCGTTCCGCGGCCCGTACACCGCGAGCCCCACCAGGTCCAGGTCCCCCGTGGACACGGCCCGTACGGCCGCCCGGTTGTCCCGGTCGTTGCCGGTGCCGAACAGGTCGGAGGTGAACACGGCCCGGGGCAGCGCGCGGGACAGCACGCGCGCGTGGGCCGCCTTCAGCGTCTCCTTGGAGCCCTCGAAGACCAGCACCGGCTGCCGGAACATCGGCAGATAGGCCACCGCGTCGGCGTCCTCGTACGGCTCCCCGATCACCTCCGGGACCTGCGTTCCCAGGCCGCTGACCAGAAACGCGGTGACGTTCAGGCGCTGCCAGGGCTCCAGGTCCTCGCGCAGCAGTACGGCGATCTTCGTGTCGAATCGGATGGGTTCAGTGCTCATGCGACGAGACTGCCGACCGCCCTACGGCACCGTCTTGTACGTTCTTTGCATGGCCGCCCGGCAGGAAGTCACCGCGTGGCGCCCCCGTGTCCCCGGCGTCACCGAGGTCTTCCACGCCCACTTCACCGAGTACGCCTACCCCATGCACGTCCACGAGGCCTGGACCCTGCTCATCGTCGACGACGGCGCCGTCCGCTACGACCTCGACCGGCACGAGCACGGCACCCCGCACGACACGGTCACCCTGCTGCCGCCGCACGTCCCGCACAACGGCTCCCCGGCCACCCCGGGCGGCTTCCGCAAGCGGGTCGTCTACCTCGACGGCTCTCGGCTCGGCGAGGATCTGATCGGTCCCGCCGTCGACGGGCCGGACCTGCGCGATCCCGTACTGCGGCTGCGCGTCGGGCAGTTGCACACCGCGCTCGCCCGGCCCGGCGACGAGCTGGAGGCGGAGAGCCGACTGACGCTCATCGACGAGCGCCTGCGGGCCCACCTGCGGCCCAGGCTGGTCACGGGAACGGCCCCGCACCGCGACCCCACCCCGGCCCGTCGGCTGCGCGAACTGCTCGACGAGCGGGTCGTCGAGGGTCTGTCGCTGGAGGAGGCCGCGGGGCTGGTGCAGGCCCATCCCGCCCATCTGGTACGGGCGTTCAGCACCGCGTACGGCATCGCACCGCACCAGTATCTGAACTCCCGCCGCGTCGACCGGGCGCGCCGACTGCTTCTCGACGGGCGGCCCATCGGTGATGTCGCGGTGGAGACCGGGTTCTTCGACCAGGCCCATCTCACCCGGCACTTCAGGAAGTTGGTGGGGGTGACCCCGGGGCGCTACGCCCGCGCGCGGGCGCGCTGATCGCCGTACTCTCCCTGCATGGACTGGCATACGTGGCACGACGCGTACGACATCCCCGACTCCTACCTCAGCCGACGTCTGGCCCTCGTCCAGGAACGCATCCGTCTCGCCCTCGACGACGCCCCGCCGGGCCCGCTCCGCGTCGTCAGCCTCTGCGCCGGTCAGGGGCGTGATCTGAGCGGGGTGCTCGCGGAGCATCCGCGCGGCGGCGACGTACGCGCCCGGCTCGTCGAGCTGGACGAGCGGAATGCGGCAGCCGCGCGGCGCCTGGCCGCGGCCGCCGGGCTGTCCGGGGTGGAAGTCGTCGTCGGGGACGCCGCGTTGACCGACCACTATGTCGCCATGGTCCCTGCCGACCTGGTTCTGCTCTGCGGCGTCCTCGGCAACCTCACGGACGCCGACACCGAACGCACCCTCGACCACTGCACCCGGCTGTGCCGGACGGGCGGCACGGTGGTGTGGACACGGACCCGGCACTACGACACGCGCGTGTGCGAGTGGCTGGAGGAGCGGGGGTTCGAGCGGGTGTGGGTGACCGGGACCGAGATCCCGTACGGCGTCGGGGCCCACCGGTTCACCGGCGAGCCCCTTCCCCTCGTTCCCGGGCAGCGCATGTTCACCTTCGTCGGCTACGACACCCTGCACCGCCCTGCGCCGGGCACGGCTCAGGTGACGTCGAGGTAGTCGCCCTTGGCCGTCGCCCCGCCCGTCGTGGACGTCTCACTGAACGTCCAGCGCCAGTAGCCGTCGGCGGAGGCCGTGACCGTGGTCTTCAGGTCGCCGGTGGAGTTCGCCTGCACGATCTTGACCGTTGAGTATGTGCTCGTACCCGCCTTGCGGAACTGGAGCTTGGCCGACTTGCCGCCGTAGCCGACGTACGCGTGCTTGACCCAGTCGGCGCGGGTGAGCCTGCCCGTCACGGTGAGCGTCTTGCCCTTGGCGATCGGCTCCGGGGAGGCGTTCACGGTGGCCTTCGCCACGCGCTTGACCTGGACGGTACCCAAGCCGGTCAGGTACTCCTCGGCGTCGGGCTGGCCGTCGGAGCCCCAGGTGCGGGCGGAGACGGCGATCTTCCAGGTGGTGGCGTCGTTGTTGGAGTCCAGCGTGTAGGGCGGGTCGATGTAGAGCTCGCCCTCGACGGACCCGTCCTCGTAGTAGGTCTCGCCGCCTGAGTAGATGCCGCCTTCCTGGGCTCCCTGCGCGGCCGTGACGCCGTGGTACAGGAAGGGGGATGCCTCGACCTCGTTGTACGCGTAGCCCGAGGGCCGCTTGACATGCAACGTGAAGTCGGGGGTCACCTCGGCGGCGGTGCCCACGATGACGGGCTTCCCGTTGTTGATGACCAGGTTGGACACCGTGATCCCGGTGTCCGACGCCTCCGCGGCCGGTGCGGTGAACGCCACGAGGGCGAGCGCTCCCGCGAGCGCGACCGCGGAGCCGGATCTGCCTGCGCGCATGCACAACCTCTTCGGATCGGTGGGGTTGGGTTTGGCCGCGACAGGCTAACAGCGGAGGTCAGTCCACCGGACGCTGTGTCAGGTGGGCGAAGGCGTCCAGGTTGCGTGTCGACTCGCCGCGGGCCGTCCGCCACTCGTACTCCTTGCGGATCGCCGAGGCGAAACCGAGCTCAAGGAGGGTGTTGAAGGCGCCGTCGGCGGCCTCCAGGGTCTGTCCGAGCAGGCGGTCGAGCTCGTCGGCGGTGACGGCCGACAGGGGGAGCTTGGCGGTGACGTAGACGTCGCCGAGCTGGTCGATGGCGTAACTCACGCCGTACAGCTTGAGATTGCGCTCCAGCAGCCAGCGATGGACGCCGGACTCGTTCTCGTCGGGGTGGCGGATGACGAAGGCGTTGAGCGACAGGGAGTGGCGGCCGACGAGGAGGGAGAGCGTCGTCGACAGTTTGCGGGTGCCGGGCAGCTTCACGACGTAGTTGCCAGGCGCGGGGCTCTCCCACTCCAGCTCGGCGTCCACGAGGAAACCCTCGACGACCTGCGCTGTCTTGTCTGCCTCAGCCATGGTGCGAGCGTACGCGACGGCGGTGGGCCTGGATCGCCGCCGTGTAGACGTCCGCCGTGGCGGCGGCCGCGGTGTCCCAGCCGAAGGACTGGGCGTGCCGGGCCGCGGCGGCGCCCATCCGGGCGGAAAGCTCCGGGTTCTCGGCGAAATCGCGCAGCACGCGCGCGTAGGCGGCGGGTTGGTGTCCTCGTACGAGGAAGCCGGTCTGCCCGTCGCGCACGGCCACCGGGAGTCCGCCGACCGCCGCCGCGAGCACCGGAGTCCCGGCCGCCTGTGCCTCTATGGCGACCAGCCCGAAGGACTCGCTGTAGGAGGGCATGACGAGGACCGAGGCGGCCCGGAACCAGTCCGCGAGCTGGTCCTGGCCGACGGGCGGACGGAACCGTACGACGTCGGCGATGCCGAGGCGGGCCGCCAGCTTCTGCAGGCCCTCGGGTTTGGCGAGGCCGCTGCCGCTCGGGCCACCGACGACCGGGACGATCATGCGGGAGCGCAGCTCGGGGCGATCGTCGAGCAGGACGGCGACCGCGCGCAGCAGCACGTCCGGGGCCTTCAGGGGCTGGATGCGGCCCGCGAAGAGCGGGATCAGGGCGTCCTGGGGCAGGCCGAGGCGGGCGCGGGCGGCTGCGCGGCCGTCGGCCGGCGAGAAGCGGTCGAGGTTGACGCCGGGGTGGACCACGGCGACCTTGTCGGGGGCCGCGTGGTAGTGGCGGACGAGTTCGTCGGACTCCTCCGCAGTGTTCGCGATCAGGCGGTCCGCGGCGGCCACGATCTGGGTCTCGCCGATGACCCGGGCGGCGGGTTCGGGGCTGTCGCCCTCCGCGAGGTTGGCGTTCTTGACCTTGGCCATCGTGTGCATGGCGTGCACCAGGGGGGTGCCCCAGCGCTGGGCGGCGAGCCAGCCGACGTGGCCGGAGAGCCAGTAGTGCGAGTGGACGAGGTCGTAGTGGCCGGGGCGGTGGCCGGCCCAGGCCTGCATCACGCCGTGGGTGAAGGCGCAGAGCTGGGCGGGGAGCTCCTCCTTGGCGAGGCCCTCGTAGGGGCCCGCGTCGACGTGCCTGACGGTGACGCCGGGGGCCATCTCCACGGTCGGCGGGAGGGCGGCGGTGGTCGCGCGCGTGAAGATCTCGACCTCGATGTTGATCGCGGCGAGGCGCTGCGCGAGCTCCACGATGTAGACGTTCATGCCGCCGGCGTCGCCGGTGCCGGGCTGGTGGAGCGGTGAGGTGTGCACGGAGAGCATCGCGACGCGGCGGGGGCGGCGGTGCAGACGCAGCCGCGGGGGTGCCGCCACAGAACGACGCCCGAGCCTGCTGACGTAGTGGCTCACGTGGCGGTCCTCCTCGCTGCGGGCATGCCTGAGGGAGGACGTGCGGGCCCTCCACGGGAGTGCAACGCCGGAGGGCCCGGCTCCATTTCCCGCCGGGAGTTCTTTGTCGAATCATTACCATAAGTCGCTCAACCGTTCGATGGTGGGGTGCGTGGACGGTGCCGCCGCATACCCTCTTAGGCATGACCCGCGCCGCATCTCTCCCCCAGTCTCGGCTTCGCTCGAACGGGGGGACCCCCATCGTGGGAACGGTGACGCGCGGGACCACCAACCCCAACCGCCTGCGCCGCATGGACCGCTGGATCGCGGCGACGCACGGGGCCGAGCTACGGCGGGCCGGGGAGCCCGTAGCGGTCGATCTCGGGTACGGCGCCGCCCCCTGGACGGCCGTGGAACTGCTCGGGCGGCTGCGTACCGTCGCGCCACGCGCGCGTGTCGTGGGCGTCGAGATCGAACCGGCCCGGGTCGCGGCCGCCCGGCCGTACGAGCGCGCGGGGCTCGTCTTCCGGCACGGCGGGTTCGAGATCCCGATCCCCCAGCGGCCGATGCTGATCCGGGCCGCCAACGTGCTGCGGCAGTACGAGGAGGGCGAGGTGGCCGCCGTATGGGAGCGGCTGCGCGCGCGGCTCGCTCCGGCCGGCGATGGCTCCCGTGGTGGGCTGCTGGTCGAGGGGACCTGCGATGAGATCGGGCGGCGGCATGTGTGGGTCGCGCTCGGCCCTGAGGGGGCGCGCACGGTGACCTTCGCGACGCGGCTCGGGTCTCTGGAGCGGCCCTCGGATCTCGCCGAGCGGCTGCCGAAGGCGCTCATCCACCGGAACGTCCCCGGTGAGCCGGTCCATGCCTTCCTGCGGGACTTCGACCGCGCCTGGGCCGCCGCCGCGCCCTATGCCTCCTACGGCGCCCGGCAGCGCTGGATACGGGCGGTGCGGGAGCTGACGGCCCACTGGCCGGTGCTGGACGGGCCGGTGCGCTGGCGGCAGGGCGAAGTCACGGTGGCGTGGGGGGCGTTGGCACCGGTCCGCTGAGCGCCCGTCACCTCGCCCCCGAGGCACTGACCTGCGGGGAACGATCTCCGCGAGTCGTTCGTCACATGGGCGGGGAGATCGTCATGAGGGGGCGGAAAGGGGGAAAGCAGCAGGATGCACAACCTCTGTCGTTTTACGCGGCGACATGGCACGATCCCCCAGACGACCGTAAGTTACTGACGGTAAATCAGGTTGGGGGAAGAGGTATGGGTACGGGCAGGCGCAGCCTCATCACCGCTGCCGTCACCGTGGTCTGCGCGGTGACCGTGCTGGCGGCACCGGGCACCGCGTTCGCGAGTCCGACCCCGTCACCATCCCCGAGCGCGACCTCATCCCCGAGCGCGACCTCGACTCCGGTGACCAACAAGGACCTTGAGGCCGTACGCAAGAAGCTGGACCGGCTCTATCACGACGCGGCCGTGGCCACCGACGCGTACAACTCCGCCGAGGAGAAGGCCGAGAAGCAGTCCGCCGAGATCGTGGCCCTGGCGAAGAAGATCGTCAAGGGCAAGAAGAAGCTGGACGACCTCAAGGAGCGGGCCGGCGCCGCGGCCGCCGCGCAGTACCGCAGCGGCGGACTGCCGGACGAGGCCAAGCTGATGCTCAGCGACGACCCGCAGGAATTTCTCGACGGCGCGGGCCGGGTGATCCAGGGCGAGCGCGCGACCAAGGGGCTGCTCGGCGAACTGACCCGCACCCAGCAGGACTTGGAGCAGTACGCGAAGGACGCCTCCGCCCAGTGGGAGAAGCTGGAGGCGAACCGCAAGGCCAAGGCCAAGGCGAAGGCGAAGGTCAAGAAGCAGATCGCGGCCGCCGAGAAGCTGGAGTCGGAGCTGGAGGCGGAGGAGAAGGAGCGCCTCGCCGAACTGGAGCGGCAGGCCGCTCGCAAGGCACAAACCGCCTGGCTGGACTCCGGGATACTCGACGAGATCGACGGCAAGGCGACCGCGCAGGGCAAGACGGCCGTGGCCTATGTCACCGCACAGTTGGGCAAGCCGTACGAATGGGGCGCCGAGGGGCCCGACACCTTCGACTGCTCGGGGCTGACGTCCCAGGCCTGGGCGGCGGCCGGGCAGCCGATTCCGCGCACCTCGCAGGAGCAGTGGAAGCAGCTCAAGCGCATCGACATCAAGGACATGCGCCCCGGCGACCTCATCATCTACAACGACGACGCCAGCCATGTCGCCATGTACGTCGGCGACGGCGCGATCGTGCACGCCCCGCGCCCGGGGCGCACGGTGACCCTCGCGGGCGCCGGTTCCATGCCGATCCTGGCGGTCGTACGACCGGACGTATGAGACCGGAGTCACGCTCACGGCCCCGGGGTGACCGGGGCCACGTGACGCACTGCACGCGCGCGGCCGTTCCAAACCCCGGGCGGACGTGACGTTCGTCATCCCCCTGGGCCTCCCGCCCTGCCCAACTGCGGTACAGAACGCGGCATATGACAGAGGCCAGCCGCCGAACGGCGTGGCCTGCGCCATTCCTTTGCGGTGCCGACTACCGCTATGGTCCCCGTCGGTGGGTCGAGGTCCCTCGTCCCCGCCGTGCCCTCGGGGGGAGGGAAGGAACCCAAGACGATGCCCGTACCCGTACCGCGGCAGAGAGCGATCCCGGCCGTGGAAGGTGGTCAGGCGCAGACGGCCGCACCCACAGTGGGCGGCCCCTCGGCCGAAGAGGCCCCGCGCGAGGACGACACGGTCGAGCACACCGAGAAGAAGAACACGCACCACACCAGTGCCACCGGCACCGCCCATACCCAGCTGACACTGCTGCTCATCGAGGACGATCCGGGCGGCTCCACCGTCCTGCCCGAACTGCTCGACTGGGCGGGCAAGCCGATCCGGGTGCGCACCGCCCGCAACCTCACCGAGGCCGAGCGGCTGCTCACCGACGACGTCCACTGCATCCTGCTGGACCTGGCGCTGCCCGCGCCGGGCCGCGGCGGCGACAGCGACGAGCTCGCCGTGCTCAAGCACGTGCTGGAGCTCGCGCCCCGGCACGCCGTGCTCGCCCTCACCGCGTCCGGCGATGCCGAGCGCGGCGCGGAGGCGGTGCGGGTGGGCGCCCAGGACTATCTCCTCCGGGACGAGCTGGACGGCCGGCTGCTGAGCCGCGCGATCCGTTACGCGGTGGAGAGGAAACGTTCCGACTCCGCCGAGCGCCGGCTGGCCGAGGGCCGGGTGCGGGCGCAGGAGAACCGCCGCCTTGAGCGAGGCCTGCTGCCCACGCCGCTGCTGGAGGGCTCGTCACTGCGGTTCGCCGCGCGCTACCGCCCGGGGCGGTCGCGGGCACTGCTCGGCGGTGACTTCTACGATGTGGTCCGTACGTCCGACGGCACGGTGCACGCCATGATCGGTGACGTCTGTGGTCACGGTCCCGACGAGGCCGCGCTCGGTGTCGAGCTGCGGATCGCCTGGCGGGCGCTGACGCTGGCCGGGCTGTGCGGGGACGAGCTACTGGGCACGCTTCAGCAGGTGCTGGAGCACGAGCGGGCGGACGACGAGATCTTCGCGACGCTGTGCACGGTGGACATCGCACCGGACGGTCGCCGGGCGGGCCTGTGTCTCGCCGGGCATCCGTCGCCGCTGCTCGCCCGGCCGGGTCGTCAGGCGAAGTTGCTGCCGTACGACAACAACGGGCCGGCTCTCGGTCTGCTGCCCGGGGCCCGGTGGCCGCGGATGCAGGTGGAGCTGGGACCGGAGTGGAGCCTGATGCTCTACACCGACGGGCTGATCGAGGGGCGGATCGGCGAGGGCAAGGAGCGTCTCGGCCAGGACGGGATGGTGTCCATGGTCCGGCGGCAGCTCGCCGAGGGGCTGCGGGGAGAGGCGCTGCTCGGGGCAGCCGTCAACGAGGTCCGGAACCTCAATGGCGGGGAGCTGACCGATGACGTGGCTGTGCTGCTGCTGGATCGGGTGGGATGAGCGGTTGATCGCCGCGGGGGCGAGTGTCGTATGCCGACTGCGGGCCCGTCGTGGCTGGTCGCGCAGTTCCCCGCGCCCCTAACGGGGCGCTGCAGTTACCGTCCGCCGTTCCAAGGGCCGTAGGGGCCATCGCTGCTTGAGCCGCCTCGGCCACGGCCTCGGCCGCCGGAGACCTGGCGGAGGGCCGGGCGTACGTCGACGAAGAAGACGATCGAGGCGATCAGGCCCGCGATCTGGAGGAAGAGCATCGGCACCAGGAAGTTCACGGCGACAGCGACGCCGAGGATGATCAGCCAGAAACCCTTGTTCTGCTTGTCGGCGGCGCGGTACGCGTCCTCGCGGAACAGGGCTGCCATGACGAACGCCACCACCGCGAACGCCAGCATCGCCAGGTACAGCAGCCCCATGAAGTTGTTGAAGCCCTGCATCAGCACTACGTCCACCACCCGACTCGGCTCGTCCCTACGCGGTCACCGTACCCGCAACGGCAGGCCCGCTACCCGGACAACGGGCCGAGCACCACGTAAGTGCCCGACCCGTCCCCTTATCGCCCCGCGCGCTTACTTCGCGGGCGGAGTCGTCTTCTTGGCGGTCGTCTTGCGCGGCGCCGTCTTCTTCGCGGTGGTGGGCTTCTTCGGCGCGGCCGTCGCGGCGGGCTTGGCCTCGGCCGGCTTGTCCGCCTCCTTGACCTCGACGGGCTCGGCCTTCGGCTCGACGGCGACGGCGAGCTCCTCGATCTCCTCGGCCGCCTCGCCGCGCCAGGTCTTCACGGTCTGCTCGCCGTGCTCGGCGACCTTCTCGTAGGTCTCACGGGCCTTCACGGCGTACTCGGCGGCCACGCCGACGCCGCGCAGCGCGAAGTCCTGGGCGCTCTCACCGAGCTTCTTCAGGTCGGCGTCGAGGGTGGTGCCGAGCTTCTTCAGGTCACCGTCGAGGGTGCTGATGAACTCGCTGACCTTGGCCTGGAGGTTCTCCTGCGTCTCCTTGACGCGGGCCTGCGCCTCCTTGGCGCGCGCGGCGGCCTTCTCCTGGACGGCCTTCGGGTCGGAGTTGCGTACGGCCTCGATCCGGGCCGGGGCCTCGGCGCGCAGCTGCTCCACCAGGCCGGGGACCTTCTTGGCCTGCTGGAAGGCCAGGTCGGCGGTGCCGGCGGCGAAGTAGAGCGGGGTCGGGTCGCTGAGGGTCTTGCGGAGGTCGTCGGTGATGGCCATTTTGATGGTCCTCCCGGGTCGCTTGCAGGTGAGGGTTTTGTGGGTGTGGTCCCGTGGGCGCGTGCGACGGCGGCCGGTTGCCCGGCTCAGCCGGCCGACTGCCGCGGCTCCTGCGGATCCTCGGTGTCCTGTATGTCTGCTATGTCTTTTACGTCGGCATCCTTGCCGTCGTTCGTGCGCGTGCTGTCTCCGAGTCCCACGGGCCCGGCGTCCTCGCCGGGGTCAGCGCCCGTCATGGCGGTGGTCTCGGCCGCCGTGATCCCGAAGCCGTTCTCCTTGCAGAAGGACTCGTAGATCTGGAGCAGCGCCTGCTTCTGCTGCTCGGTCAGCGTGGGATCGGCGAGGATGACGGCACGCGTCTCCACCTCGTCCCGGTCCCGCTCGGCGTCCAGGATTCCGGCCCGCACATACAGCGTCTCGGCGGAGATCCGCAGTGCCTTGGCGACCTGCTGGAGGACCTCCGCGCTGGGCTTGCGCAGCCCGCGCTCGATCTGACTCAGATACGGGTTGGACACCCCGGCGGCCTCGGCGAGCTGCCGCAGCGAGAGCTGGGCGTTCCGCCGCTGCTCGCGCAGATACTCACCGAGATTGCCGACATTGAGCGTTGCCATGCCTCCACCTTGCACCACCCGCGCTAACTATTGCAAGCACCTGCTTGCAATAGTGCGCCGTGTCATGTCCCAGCTTCCCGGCGGTGTTCAGCGCAGCGTGAGCCGGGTCTCCGAGTCGATGTGCGTGAGCTTCTCGGGGTTGCGGACGTAGTAGAGGCCGCTGATGCGGTCGTCGTCGAGGCGGATCGCCATGATGCCGTCGGTCTCGCCGTTCACGACGAGAGCGAGGGCCGGGTGGCCGTTCACCACGGTGGGCTCGTAGGCGATCGTGACCTGGGCCTTTCCGATGCCGCCGATCATGTAGCGGCTCACCCGGTCGGCGCCGAGGATCGGGCGTACCGCGGCCTGCTTGATGCCGCCGCCGTCGGTCATGAGGACGACGTCGGGGGCGAGGACGTCGAGCAGGCCCTGGAGGTCGCCGGTCTCAAGGGTGCGCCGGAAGGAGTCGAGCGCCGCCCGGATCCGGCTCGCGGAGACCGCCTCGCGGGGGCGGCGGGACTCGACGTGCTGCCGGGCGCGGTGGGCGATCTGGCGTACGGCGGCGGGGGTCTTGTCGACGGCGGCGGCGATCTCGTCGTAGCCGACGTCGAAGACCTCGCGCAGGACGAAGACGGCGCGTTCCGTCGGCGAGAGCGTCTCCAGGACGAGCATGAGCGCCATCGAGACACTCTCGGCGAGTTCGACGTCCTCGGCCACGTCCGGCGAGGTGAGCAGGGGTTCGGGCAGCCACGGACCTACGTACGACTCCTTGCGGCGCTTCATGCTGCGCAGGCGGTTGAGCGACTGCCGGGTGGTCATCCGGACCAGGTAGGCCCGGGGGTCACGCACCTGCTCCAGGTCGAGCTCGACCCACCGCAGCCAGGTCTCCTGGAGGACGTCCTCGGCGTCGGCCGCCGAGCCGAGCATCTCGTAGGCGACGGTGAACAGGAGGTTGCGGTGGGCGACGAAGACCTCGGTCGCCGGGTCGGTGGCGTGATCACTCATGGTCGGTCTCTCCCCTGTGCGGGCGCGGGTCAGGCCACGGGTTCGACGGTGGCGTCGGTGCGCTCGGTGTCCAGGAGCTGCCGGCGCCTGGGGCCTCCCGAGACCTTGTGCAGGCGGTACGAGCCGGGCTTGTTCGCCTCGCCGGACAGGTGCCGGACGATGCCCTTGCACACGAACTCCTTGAGCTTTGCGCCGGGGCGGCCGCCGATGTGGAAGCCCACGGCCACGTCGTACCGGTGGGCGAACTGGAAGATGCCGGCCTGCCGGCCGAGGCTGATGCACTGCCCGGCGAAGGTCTGGTTGAGGGTCGAGGGCTCCTCCCCCGCGATCCGGCTGAGCACGGTGTCCGCGGCGCGGGCGCCGAGCGGCATCGCGGCCTGGCAGCTCATCCGCAGCGGCAGGTCCGACGGGGCGGCGGAGTCGCCGGCCGCGACGATGCGCATGTCGTCGACGCTGGTCAGCGTCTCGTCGGTGAGCAGCCGGCCCATGGCGTCGGTGCTCAGCCCGCTGCGCGCGGCGAGATCCGGTACACCGAACCCGGCGGTCCAGATGGTCACGGCACTCGGCACCTCACGGCCGTCGTCCAGCCGTACGGCGTCCCGCGTCACGGCGGTCGCCCTGCTGCCGGGGCCGTCGAGGACGGTCACCCCGAGCTCGGCCATCCGCCGGTCGACGGAACGCCGCCCACGCGCGTGCAGATACGGCCCGAGCTCCCCACCGCACACGAGGGTGACGGCCCGTCCCTCCTCCGCCAGCTCCGCGGCGACCTCGATACCGAGCGGCCCGGCGCCGACGACGGTGACCGGAGCGGAGGCGGGGGTGTCGTACAGGACGCCCCGCAGCCGCTCGGCCTCCTCGAAGGTGGCGATGGGACGGGCGAACTCGGCGGCACCGGGAACGCCGGAAACGGCACTGCCGCTGCCGACCGCGTAGACGAGGTAGTCGTACGAGACGGTCCCCCCGGAAGCCAGGTCGAGCCGGCGCCGGCCGGCGTCGATCCGCACGACGGAGTCGACGACCAGCCGAACCCCCTCGGCCAGCACCTCCGGATACTCGACGACGGCATCGTCGGACCCAGCCACCAACTGATGCAACCGAACCCGCTCGACAAAGCTCGCCCGCGGATTGACCACGGTCACCGTCACGTCCCCACGCTGCGTGATCCGATTGGCCGCCATCACCCCGGCGTACCCGCCTCCCACGACAACGACCTCGATGTTCTCAGCCACGACGCCTCCTCCGACTCCAGGGATTCGGCCTTCAGACACCGGGCACGGGACGGATGTGACAGCACGTGATCCAGATCACTCCACCTCGGCTTCCGACCTCCGCGCTCTGTTCGCCTCGCGCATCACCGCCCAGGCGTCCGCCACCGGGCCCACATGTGTCAGCTTCTCGGGGTTGATCACCGAGCGGATCGTCTGGACGTGGCCGTCGGCGATGTCGATCGCCATGATGTTGATGACCTTGCCGTCGCGGTCGCGGAAGATCACGCCGGGCTGACCGTTCACCTCGTGCGGCTCGGCCACCACACCGATCAGGCCGAAGGGCTCGGCCAGCGCGACCAGCAGACGCGACACGTTCTCGGCGCCCACGATGGCCCGCGCCCACTGCGGAGCCTTGCCGCCGCCGTCGCCGACCATCTGGACGTCCCCGGCGAGCAGTGCCCGCAGCCCGTCCACGTCGCCCTCCCGGAACGCGTCGAAGAACCGCCCCGCCAGCTCGTCCCGCTCCTTGCGGTCCGCCTCGAACCGCGGTCGCCCCGCCTCCATGTGCCGCCGCGCCCGTACCGCCAGCTGGCGGCACGCCGATTCGGAGCGGTCCACCGCCGAGGCGATCTCCGGGAAGCCGAACCCGAACACGTCCCGCAGCACGAACACCGCCCGCTCCAGCGGGGTGAGCCGCTCCAGCAGGACCAGCGCCGCCATCGACAAGGAGTCCGCCAGCTCCGCCGAGCGCTCCGGATCCTCGTACGGGTCGTTCAGCAGGGGCTCGGGGAACCAGGGGCCGACGTACTCCTCCCGGCGCACCCGCGCCGACCGCAGGACGTCGATGGAGATCCGGGTGACCACGGCCGACAGATACGCCTTCGTGGACGCCGGCCGCGTCTCGACCGCCTCCCAGCGCAGCCAGGCCTCCTGCACCGCGTCCTCCGCCTCACTGACGCTGCCGAGAATCCGGTAGGCGATGGCGAACAGCAGCGGCCGCAGCTCCTCGAACTCTTCCGTACGGCTCACGCGAGCTCCTCCCTGAACCCCTCCCGCCAGGAGGGATACCGCGGCGTCCAGCCCAGCTCCCGCTTCGCCTTGGCGTTGGAGAAGCCGCGCCCCTGAGTCATCATCACCACGGCGACCTCCCCCGCCAGCAGCCGCGCCGGCCAGACCGGCACCCGCATCGGCGGCTTCGCGCCCGCGCACGCGGCCAGGTGCGGCAGCCACTGAGCCGCCGGGGCGGGTTCGTCGTCGACGATGTCGTACACACCCGTCGCCCGCTGCTCCACGGCCAGCACGGTGGCGCTCGCCGCGTCGTCGAGGTGGATCCAGGAGCAGTGTCCGGTGCCCCGCCCGACCAGCGGGAACTGCCGTTTCCGGACCAGCGCCACCTGGTCGTCGGTGGCGCCGGCGCCGTAGAACGCGCCGTACCGCAGGGCCGCGCCGCCCGCCTTCACGACCGCCTCCTCGACGTGCCGGATCGCCGCCATGCCCGGCTCGGCCGGGGTGCCGGTCATCGGGTCGACCGGGTCCTCCTCGGTCTTGATCCAGCCGCCCTCCCGGATGCCGTTCCAGGCGCCGTAGCTCTGCGCGACGACATGCGGCACGCCGGTCGCCTCGGCGGCGGCCAGCAAGTGGTCCGTGCCCTCGGTGCGCAGCCGGTTGGTGGTGGCGAACCAGCGGTCCATGTGCCTGATGTCGGGCTTCCCGGCGATCGCGGTCATCTGGTGGACGATCACATCCGGCCCGGCGGCGCCCACCGCCTCACCGACCGACATCGCGTCGAGCCCGTCCATCACGACGGCCCGGGCGCCAAGCCCCTCCAGCAGTCCCAGCTTGGCCGCGCTCGTCGTGGTCGCCGTCACCTCGTGCCCACGGGCCACGAGCCGCGGCACCAGCCGCCGCCCCAGCATCCCGGTCCCGCCTGCCACGAACACGCGCATGACGCTCACCTACCCCTGTTCCGTAAGCCACCTCTCATCCCTGAGACGAAACAGCCCCACCCGCTGTGACACCCACTTTTTTGTGCGTACTTGGCACCACCCCCCGCACCCGCGAAGCTGAATCCAGGTGATCAGGAAGCCGCCAGCCGCTCCAGCCGGCGGTGACCCCAGTCGGAGAGGGGGCCGAGGAGTTCGGAGAGTTCACGGCCGAAGTCGGTCAGGGAGTAGACCGTCTTCAGCGGGAGTACGTCATGCACCTCCCGGTGCACCAGACCGTCCTCCTCCATCTCGCGCAACGCCTGCGTCAGCACCTTCTCGCTGAGCCCCGGCAGTCTGCGCCGCAGTTCGCCGGGCCGGTGCGGGCCCGATTCCAGCATCCACAGCACGCTGGTCTTCCACTTGCCGTCGATCACCGCGATGGCGGCGGTCACTCCGCAGACGTTCGGATCCTGAGCACGACTGCGCGTCATCATCGCCCCTTTTATTCATGAATGTTCACGAACGTTTACGTATGGGAGAAGCATGTCCACGTACGACGACCAGTCTGCCGTCACGATCCTCGGCCTCGGCCCGATGGGCCGCGCGCTGGCCGGCGCCTTCCTGGACGCGGGCGTACGGACCACGGTCTGGAACCGCACGCCGGGCCGGGACCGTGACCTCGTCGCCCGCGGAGCGATCGGCGCCTCCACGGCCGCCGAAGCGGTCGCCGCCAGCCCCCTGACCGTCGTCTGCGTCGTGAACTACGACGCCTCCGACGCGATCCTCCGCCAGGACGACGTCACCGCCGCCCTCAAGTCCCGTACGGTCGTCAACCTCACCGCCGACACCCCGGACCGCGCCCGGGACACGGCCGCCTGGGCCGCCGAACACGGCATCTCCTATCTGGACGGCGCGATCATGACCCCGACGCCGAGCATCGGAACACCGGAGGCGGTCTTCATCCTCAGCGGCCCGAAGGATCTCCACGACCGCCACCGGCCCGTCCTCTCCGTTCTCGGCGGTACCCACACCCACCTCGGCGAGGACATCGGCAGGGCCGCCGCCTACGACATCGCCCTGCTCGACATCTTCTGGACGGCGATGGCCGGTTACGCACACGCCCTCGCCGTGGCCCGCGCCGAGGGTGTCACCGCCCGTGAGCTGGCCCCCTTCGCGCAGGGCATCGGCGCGATCCTGCCGCCGCTGTTCGCGGAGTTCGCCGGGGACGCCGACGACGGCAGCTACTCCGGGGAGCTGAACCCGATCGCCTCGGCCGCCTCCTCGATGGCGCACATCGTCCACGCGTCCGAGTCCCACGGCATCGACGCGAGCCTGATGCGCGTCGTCGAGGGCCTCGCCCGCCGGGTCATCGCCGAGGGGCACGGCACCGACGGCTTCGTCCGCGTCACCGACCTCCTGACCCGCCACGCCCACTGATCCACGGCTCCAGCACGAGGAAGTCCGTGTCGGTCAGCCCGGTCCGGTGATCAACGCGGTGGAGCAGCGCGGGCGTGGGGCAGTGCTCGGCGACCCACGCCCGGTCGGCCTCTCCGATCTCGTCATCGACCCAGACGAAGGGGCTCCCGTCCGCCCACTCCATCAGCGGCTGCGTCTTCCAGTGCAGGCCCGGCGGGTGGCTCTCGTCGTCCGGCCGGTCCACCAGCGGCAGCGGGGGCAGCCCGAGCCAGGGCGAGACACAGGTGTTCGCGTCCTCCATCCAGGTCGTCGCCCACACCAGCACACAGCCCAGGCCCGCGAGACGCGGCCCGAGCGCCGGGTCGACGCGGGTGAGGAGGGGGTGCGCGAGGGAGGTCCCCGGAAGCGGGGGGCCGTACTCCGGATACGGCCCCGGGCCCCCGAAGGGGAGCAACGTCCCGTCGACATCCAGGAAGAGAAGCATCACCCCCAGGATCCCTCAGAACGGCAGCCCCCTCGCATGCACCACCTCAAGTCGGGACACCGCCCGTGTCAGCGCCACATACAGGCGGTGCAGGCCCCGTTCCTCCGACTCCGCGATCGTTCTCGGCTCCACGACGACCACGTGGTCGTACTCCAGGCCCTTGACCGCACTTGCCGCGATGACCGTGACGCGCGGGGTCAGCACCCCGGCCTCCGTGAGGACCTCACGGAGGCCGGTCACGTCGGAATCGGCGGCGATGACCCCGATGGCGCCCTCCCATACCTGGGCATCGCGTACCGCCGCCACGACCGCCTCGGGCACTTCGCCGGGCCGCGTCTCGCGCAGGGTCAACTCGCCGTCCCTGCGCAGGGAACGGGCCGCCGGTACATCCACGTCGAGGCGTGACAGGAGCCGGTTCGCCAGGTCCGCGACCGGCGCCGGCATACGGAACCCGGTGGTCAGCGGCACCAGCTCCGCGTCCGGCTTGCCCAGATGCCCGAGCAGCTCGCCCCAGGTCCGGGCCGCCCAGGGCGTGGTCCCCTGCGCCAGATCGCCCAGCACCGTGAGCGAGCCGAACGGCGCCCGGCGGGCGATCGCCCGGCACTCCATGGCGGACAGGTCCTGTGCCTCGTCGACGACGACATGGCCATAACCCTGCGGGTGTTCGACGAGCCCGGCGAGTTCGTCGAGGAGGACCAGGTCGGCGGGCGACCAGCGGGCCGACTTGAACGAGCGCGGCGGCTTCGCCCACAGCACCGCCTTCTGCTCCTCGGCGTCGAGAAGACCGTCGGCCGCCGACGCCAACACCTCCGGTTCCGTGAGGAGTTCGGCGAGCACCTCCTCCGGCCGCACCCGGGGCCACACCGCGTCGACGTACGGCCCGGCGCCCCGCGTCCCCGACATCCGGCGCGCCCAGGCGTTCGGGCGCGGACCCGCCCGCCGCTCGGCCTGCTGTCGCAGGGCCGCCACGATCCGCGTCCGCACCCGCTCCCGGCCGACGTCGTACGGCAGTTCCTCGGCCCGCACCTCCCTGACGATCCGCGTCAGTTCGTCCTCGCCGACCCGCCACCGGTACGAGCCGTCCGGCACGACCAGCGCGCCCGCGCCCTCCTCGGCGACCCGTGCGTAAAGCGCCCGGCGCAGAACCTGAGCCATCCGGGCGTCGTGCTTGAGCGCGGCCGTACGCTCCTCGTCGGTGCCGGTGACCGGATGCCGGGCGATCTCCTCCAGGAGGGTCGACTGCCGTACGCCCGTCTCGCCGAGCGCCGGGAGCACCTCGGAGATATAGGCGAGAAAGGTGCGGTTGGGGCCGAGGATCAGCAGGCCGGAGCGCTGGATGCGCTGGGGGTGGGTGTAGAGGAGGTAGGCCGCCCGGTGCAGGCCCACCGCGGTCTTTCCGGTGCCCGGGGCGCCCTGCACACAGACCGAGACGGCGAGGTCGGCGCGGACCAGGTCGTCCTGCTCGGGCTGGATGGTCGCGGCGATGTCCCGCATGGGCCCGACCCGGGGCCGCTCGATCTCCCGCGTGACGATCTCGCTGACCCGCGACTCCCCCTGATCAAGGTGCTCGTCCTCAAGACCGGTGAGGTCGGCCGAGTCTCCCCGGCTCCCCGGCGCCCACCCGAACCGCCGCCGCACGGCCACGCCCTGCGGATCACGCGCACCGGCCTGATAGAAGGCGCGGGACACGGGCGCGCGCCAGTCCACGACGAGGGGCGGCGCGGCCGGATGCTCGGTGATCCGCAACCGGCCGACGTGATAGCTCTGCCCGGCGTGCGAGCCGGCGCTGAAGTCCAACCGCCCGAAGAACAACGGCCCTTCGGGCAGTTCACGCATCGCCTTGGCCTGGCTGCGCAGCTGATATCCGAGCACTTCGGCATCGGCCCCGGAGGCGGAGACGTCCTCGCCCACGACGACCTGCTCGTCGGCCCCGGCGACCATCGCGTCGAGGGCGGCACGGCAGCGGTCGTGGTGGGCGCGTTCGGCACGCAGGAGGTCACGGAGGGCATGGTCGGCGGACGTCATTCCACCGAGCGTACGCGAAAAACGTAACCGAGTTACATTTTTTACTTCGACTCAGCCAGCTGAGGCAGCCCCGCCGCCAATCGCCCGAAGGCCCGCTCGGCCGCCGCCACCGCATCCCCCCGTACGTCCTCCACCCGCTCCCCGCCCGAGATCCGCCGCCAGTTCTCCAGCGCGAGGATCCGCTGCACGGCGATGATCTGCGCCGCCGCAAGCCGCGCGTCCAGATCCCCGCCCAGCGCCTCGGCGAGCGCGGCCTCGGACCGCTCCTGATGGGTGTACGCGCGCGCGACCAGCGAGGGAGTCCCGTACAGCAGCGAGTGGAAGGCGAGCACCTGCGGATGGTCATTGAGCCCGGTGACGGGATCGCACCGCTCAAGACCGTCGAGAAAGTGCCGCCGCAGCGCGTCGACCGGCGACCCCTCCGCCTCCGCGACCACCCGCGCCGCCTCGTCCTCGTGATCGGAGATCCGGTACAGGACGAGATCCTCCTTCGCCGGGAAGTACCGAAAGAGCGTCGGCTTCGAGATCTCCGCCGCCGCGGCGACCTCCGCGACGGACACCGCGTCGAAGCCCTTCTCCAGGAACAGCCGGATAGCCACCTCCGACACGGCCTCGTACATCCGCCGCTTCTTGCGCTCCCGCAGGCCGATCTCGCTCATGGGTCGAGCCTACGCAGGCGGGGGCGGCGTCAGGCGAGGGCGCGGGCCAGATACGGGTTGGCGGCGGGCCGGCTCGGCAGGCCCAGCGAGCCGACGGCGGCGGCGAGGGTCATGGCGTACGAGTCCACCGCGCGCCGGACGTTGGGGGCGTCCAGGCTCGCCCCGGTCACCAGGCGGTCGAGGTCGATGTAGGCCGAGCGCACGATCTCGATCCACCGGTAGACCCGCCAGTCCCGCTGCCAGTCGGCGGTGTGCTCCGGGTCGAGCCGCTCCGCCCAGCGCTGGAACATGCGGTCGCGGATCTCCGGTCTGGTCGGGGTGAGATGCATGTGCCGGACCAGGTCGTAGAGCGGATCGCCGACGACCGCCATCTCCCAGTCGATGAGGGTCAGCGCGAGCTCGTCGGAGCGGCGCACCAGGTTCCACGGGTTGAGGTCGCCGTGCAGCAGCGCGGGCCGGCGCTCGCTGACCTGGTGGCGGGCCAGGATCTGGCTCAGGCGCGAGGCGTCGGGCAGACCGAGCAGCCGGGCGAGCTGCTGGGACCGCTGCGGCAGGTCGGCCACCAGAAGGACGAGCTGTTCGCTGAGCCAGGAGTAGAAGCGGCCCTCGCCCGCGGCCGGGTCGACCTCCCGGTAGTTCACCCGCGTCAGCGCCCCGAGCTGGTCGACGAGCCGGTCCGCCTCGTGCGGCAGCAGCCCGTGCACGGGGTGGCCGGGCGGCCGTTCGACGTCACGCGGGCCCTCGTAGGTGTGGATGGCGAAAGGTTCCCCCTGATAACTCGTGCCCAGGGCGAGGAACTTCGGTGCAGCGACCTCCACCCGCGAGCGTTCGATGGCCCGCAGCACGGCATGCTCGCTCAGAAAGCCGCGCTCACGTCGGCAGGCGTTCGCCACCTTGCGCCGCACGACCACCGGGAAGTCCACCCCCGGCACCCGAACCACCGAGTTCAGATGCCCGGTGCCCTTGAAGACCCGCCCGGCGGGCGCCGCGCCCTCCGCGTACAGCGCCTCGCGCACGGCCGAGCTCGGGAACCGCGGGTGCTCCGGCACCCCCTGCGCCGGGTCCCAGTCCCTGATCCGGGCGTGCAGTCCGAGCCCACCGGTCCTGGCCTCCCGCCAGCGGAAGAGGATCCGCCCGATCTCCGGCTCGCTCGGGATGGTCCTGAGCCCGAGCGGCCGGGCCGCCGTCTCCAGCGCCCCGCGCACCCGCGCCGTCGCCGCCTCCAGGCTCTGCTCGTCGGTCAGGTCCCGCAGAGCGGTCGCGGCGCGCATGACGTCCGGGTAGACGGACTGCGCCCGCTCGAAGTCGAGGTAGTGGTCGAGATCCTTGCGCAGGCCGTTGACGGCGGCGGGCCGCACCCGCCGCATCGCCTCGGCCCATGCCTCGATGACCTCCTCCCGCTGATGGGAGGGGTAGCGCATGCGCACCAGATGGATGGCGAGATCGTGCAGCGGATCGCCGTACGAGGCCAGCTCCCAGTCGACGCAGAACAGCGGCGGCTCGGCGGCGAACGGCAGGATCAGGTTCTCGCGGTGCAGATCGGTGTGGAGCAGGCCGTAGGGCCGTCTGGCCATCGCGGGGACCCGGTCGGCGAACCGGAGCATGGCGTCCTCGGGGATGCCGAGGGCGGCGAACAGACCGCCGAACTCATGCCAGTTGGGCTGCCGGATCAGCCGGTCCGCGAGATGCGCCAGGTTTCGCAGGAAGCCCTGGCTGTCCTTGTCGTTGCGCGGCCAGGAGGCGGGCAGACGGGGCAGGGCCTCCCGGCGCACCTGCGCCATCCGGGCGAACAGCTCCGCCAGCGCCTTCACGAGCAGGGTGTCGAGGGGTTTGCCGTCGGCGCACACCTTCGACAGCGCGGTGCCCTCCACATAGCTGTGGATCGCGAAGTCCGGCCCTTTGGCGAGGCATTGCGGGACATGTGGCAGCACCCGCCCCACGGCCCCGAGGATCTCCGTCTCGTCCTGCCAGGTCCTGATCACCACGGGCAGCGCACCGGGCCGCGGCATCCGCACCGTCACCTGGGTACCGGGCTCGCGGCCGAGCCTGCGGGCCATGTCCTCGGTCAGCGGCAGGACGTGGTTGTGGTTGTGATGGCCGCTGCTGGAGCGGCCCCGCCGGGCGGCCTGCGCCACGAAGGCCCGGACGGCGGCGGACGCTGCGCGTTCCCCGGGGAAGGGACCGGGAAGAGGTGGTGCCACCACGGGCCGCTCCGGAATTTCACGCAGGACACGGAAGGTATGGCAAACGGTAAGTGCGGGTTGTACCAGACACGACCGGAGAGGGGCTTGAGTAGCCACATCGGGTGGTTTGCGGCTGTTCACGCGCACCGGCCGGGCGGGCCGTGAAGACTGGCTTGTTCGCCGGCCTTCTACAGCTCCATTACGAGCAGAACAGAGCGTTCGCTCAGCGGTGCGGCGAAGCCTAGCGCACCCCGGGCCGGCCCCGGTCCTTCACCGCCTTCAACACCGGCTCCAGCGAGGCGACGATCACCCTCGCCCCTGCCTCGCGCAGCAGGCCGGCCTTGCGTGCGTTACGCGCGTAGCCCAGGAAAGGGACCCCGGCGGCACGTGCGGCGAGATAGTCCGTGGAGGTGTCGCCGATCATCAGCGCCGCCTCGGGGGCCGCGCCCATCGCGTTGAGGGCGCGGTTGAGGCAGTGCGGATCGGGCTTGAGAAGGTTCAACTGCTGGGTGCGGCCGTAGATGTGCGGGATGAAGCACGAGGTGAGGCCCCGGCTCGCGAGGTAGGCGCGCACGACGTGCGGGGAGTTGTTGGTCGCGATGGCCAGCCGGGAGCCGACCGCGGTCCAGGTGCGGATCAGCGGGTCGGCGTGCGCCGTCGGCATCGCGGAGGAGGCGGCCTTCAGCTCCTCCTTGGTCAAACGTTCCTCCAGTTCGGTGACCAGGTCACTGCCCGGATGCCGGCGGTCCACGGCATGCAGGACCACCTGCGGGTCGAGGGTCTTGCGCTCGCCCTCCGTGAGCAGCGCGCGCAGGCCGCGGACCTCCAGCCACTCCACCAGGTCCGTCGCCACCTTCTCCGCCTTGTGCCGGGCGAACAGACGGCAGATCGGCCCGTCGAAGTCCCAGAGCACCACACGGGCGTTCCTGATCAGGTCCTGGAGTGCGGCGGGGTCGTGCTCGGTCCGGTCGGTCACCGCTTCAGTCTGCGTCTCAGAGGTCACTAGGAGAGTGTCAGGTCAGTGGAGATGGTTTCCCAGAGGGCATCGAACCACTTCTGGGATTCCTCCACGAAGGCTCCATCGCGCTCCGTGGCCTGCTTGGCGAAGGAGAACAGCAGGGACTGGGCGCCGACCGCGTCGTACATCTCCAGGGTCTTGCTCTCGTACTCCTCCGCCCGCTCGGTGACCACGTAGTACCCGATCAGCGCCTCCTCGCCGTTGAGGAGGTACAGCTTCACCGGGGGCGTGAAGGGCAGTGCGCGGAAGGTGACGTGCACGTCGATGCCATGGGTGGCGCGGACGGCCTGGAGGTTGTGGCGCAGGACCTGGGCCTGGGCGTTGCGGATGCCCAGCCAGCGCCGGTGCAGGGAGTCGTCGTCGGCGTCGCCCTCGATCAGGACGGGGAAAGCCAGCGTGATGTCGCGGGAGGGCAGCAGGATGCGGACGTCGATCGACTCCGGGCGCAGGGTGCCCTCGTGGATCCGGCGCAGCGGGTCGCCGAGGGCCAGCATCAGGGTCTCGGCGGAGTGAGAGACGACGTCCACGCTCACATGCCGGGCGGCGAACGCCTCGACCAGCTGAGGGGCCAGTCCGACCATCGTCGGCTGGGGCTCGCCCCTGGTCGGGGCCGGGGCTGCGATGCGCGGTGGGCTGCCCTTGCTGACGTTGCTGAGCAGGCCGTCCTCCTGGAGAGCGCGCAGGGCCTGGCGGACGGCGCCGCGCTCCACCCCGAACTCCTCGGCGAGTTCGGCCTGGGTGGGCAGGCGGTCGCCCGTCCTGAGCTCGCCGGCGCGGATCCGTTCCCGCAGGATGTCGGCGATCTCCTGGGGGGAGAGCCTTCTGCTGCCGTTCACTGCCACGTTCTCCTGGGTCACGACCAAACGCTACAACTCCACTCCATCTACGGGGAGTTGTTCGGGACTTGTTTATGAGTAGTAACCAAGTGGGGACAACATAAGCATAGTTGGCACCAACTTGGCTGAGTTGGCGGAAGCTTTACCTCAAGTTGGGACACCAGAAGGGGGAAAACATCGTGCCAGTCATCGCCCTCCTCGCCGCGATCGTGGTCGTCGGCATCGAACAGACTATCGAAGTCAAGTACGGCACCACCGGCATCGTCGGACTGCTCCTGCTCACCATAGGCATCAAGGCCAAGAGCCCGGCCGTCAGCTCCGCCGGAGCCGTGGTGCTCGCCCTGCTGGTCTCGGGGCCCGCCCTATGACCGAACCGCACCCGGATCAACCGCCGTGGGGGACGATCAGCTTGTGAGCTCCAGCTCCGAACTGATCGTCTCCCACAGTGAGTTGAACCATAAGTGCGACTGCTCCACGAACGTGGTGTCGCGCAGCCCGGCGCCCTGCTCGAAGGCGAACAGCATGGACCGGGTGCCCTCGGCGTCGTACATCTCCAGGGACTCGTGGTCGACCTCCTCCTCGCGGCGCGTCACCATGTAGTACGCGAAGAGCGCCTCCGCGCCGTTGAGCAGGTACAGCTTCACCGGCGGGGTGAAGGGCAGCGCGCGAAAGGTGACCCGCACATCGATGCCGTGCGTCGCCCGCAGGGCCAGCAGATTGTGCTGGAGCACCTGGCCCTGGGCGTTGCGCTGGGCGAGCCAGTGGCGGCGCAGCCGGCCCGCGGCCGTGGCGTCCACGGGGGCCGGGAAGGCGAGGTCGATATGGCTGCTCGGCAGCAGGACGCGGACGTCGACCTTGGCCGGTTTCAGTCGTCCGGCGTGGATCTGGCGCAGCGGTTCACCGATGGCGAGGGTGAGGGAGATGGCGGTCAGACAGAGGGCGTCGATCTCGACGTGCGGGGCGGCGAAGGCGGCGCCTATCCGGGGCGCGAGGGCCACCATGGTGGGCAGCGGAGGGGCTCCCGGGCCGGTCAGCGCCCTGCCGGGGTCCGCGGCGACGGTGGCCGGGCTGCCCTTGGACACATTGGTGAGCAGATGCTCGGACTGCAGGATCCGCAGCGCCTGCCGTACGGCTCCCCGCTCCACGCCGAATTCGTCGGCCAGCCTGGCCTGGGTGGGCATGCGCTGGCCGGGCTGGAGTTCGCCGGATCTGATCCGGGCGCGCAGCTCGTCGGCCACCTCGCGATGTGACTTCTGTGGCCGCGGTGACCTCTTCCGTCCATTGACGGAGGCGTGTTTCGGGTCCACGGCCAAACAGTACAACTTCCCGCCATCTTTGGGCAGTTCACCGGAAGGTGGTTATGAGACGCTTCCTTGCGGTCATAAGTACAGTGAAGTTGGTCGCCAACTTAAACAACATGGTCAAACTTTCAGGGGGTTGGCGATCCAATGATCAGGATCGGCTGGCCGGGCTCCCTTCCGGAGGGGAGCCGGGAGCCCGGTTCAGTCAGCACCACCGCACAACAACCACAACTGAAGAGCACGCTACGGATGAGTACGGAGGACAAGGCCTGTAGTCGGCGAAAGGGGTTCAGAACAGGTCCGGGCACCAAGGCCGCCTGGACGTACGCAGCAGGGCGTCGGCCACACGGGCGGCGCCCGCTCGTTCTTCCACGACCCGGCCGAGCGCGGCCAGCCGTACGGCCGACTCGTCGCCGAGCCAGAGGGTGGCGAGGTCGGAGAGGGTGAGGGACAGATCCGCGCTGTCGGTGGTGGCGACACAGCCCCCGGCACCGTCCGCACCCGCCTCGACCCGGTACCGCCCGCCGCCGTCCACGACATCGAGCACCAGCGACCCCTCACTCCCGTACGTCCGCGCCTCCATGGCCCGTACGACGTCGAGGATCCGCACCCACATCCAGTCGGCCTGGCTGGTGATACGGGCGGCGCGGGGGTTGGGGAAGAAGTGCGGAAGCAGGTCGTCGGGGGCCCGCGAGCCGGTCTTGACGGTGGCCACCCAGTCGATGGAGCACAGATAGCGCCACAGCGCGCGCTCGGCAGCCGGAGAGACGGCGATCAGCCACTTCACCTTCGCCGTGTTCAGCGGCTGCATGCCGTCGCCCCAGTGATCGTCGGACGTGTAGGCGACCATGCCCTCGACCTCGCCCGCCGGCGAACGGTATACGGCGTAGTGGGGCTCGACGAAGGAGTCGAAGAACAGGACCGCGCCGGTGGTGAGCTGCCACCACAGGTCGTCGCGGCTGACCGCGCCGGGCAGGGTGCGGCGCAGACGCTCATGGAGATCGGGGCCGAGCTTGCGTACGTCCGGGGCGTCGACGAGGTCGATACGGCCGCCGTCCTCGGGGCCGGACCAGCGGGGGTCGAGGCCGGTGCGGGGTACGTCGATCGTCCACTCGGCCATGGTGGTCGCGGGGCCGAAGCCGTAGCGGCCGTAGATCGGGTACTCGGCGGCGATGAGGGTGGCGACGACGTCACCGCGCTCCCTGGCGGCGTCCAGGTCCCGCTCCATCATGCGGCCGAGGAGGCCTCGGCGGCGGTGGGTGGGGGAGACGGTGACGTTGGTGATGGCGTCGGCGGGGACCGGGGCGCCGCCGACGGTGGTGAGCCGCTGGTCGAAGGAACGGAAGGTGGCGACGCAACGGTCCCCGTCGAAGGCGCCGAGCACTCTGCCGGGCACGAACCAGGGCTGCCGGGCGGCCAGTTGCTCCTCGGTGAGGCTGGGTTCCCGCAGGAACCCGGTGTTCATGGCACGGTTCCAGTCGGCGAACTCGTGCTCGGCGATCGGTCGGACGTCGATGTCAGCGGCGCGGGTCATGAAGTCACGGTAGGTGCGGGCCGGTGGGGGTGTCGCGGCGATTTTCCTCGGCCTCGTCGTCCCCCCACGGGGCTCACAACAACAGATCGTCCACCTGCGCCTCCCCTTCCCGGTACCGGCGGGCGATCTCCGCGCTGCAGTCGTCCGCCGTTCGTTGCAGGGTCTGGCGGCGCAGGGAGACCTGTTGCTCGTGGCGGACCAAGCGGGCCATCGCCTCGGTCAGTTCCAGGTCCGTGCGGGCGCCCAGGTCCGACAGTTCGACCTCCGCCAGCATCTCGGCCGCCAGCCGTCGGTACTCCTCGCTCTGCGGTGTGCCCAGCGTGACGTGCCGGGCCGAGGAGCGGTGGCGGGCCGGGGCGTCCCGGAGGATCTCCGGGAGCCGCTCCACGACGGACGCCGCGCCGAGCGGCGAGCGCCGGGCCAGCTCCGCCCGCAGGATGTCGATCCGCCCCTGAAGCAGCCGTCGCAGATAGCTCAGGTCCGCCTCGTCGCGCTGCGCGTCCCGGCGCAGCGTGCGCAGCTCCGGCAGACTCAGCACCGTCAGATCGTGCTCGGGCGGATCGGCGGGCAGCCGCGCCGACGCCTCCGCGGCGGTGCGCTGCGCGGGCGCTCTCAGTTGGCTCCGTTGTCCCGCGTGGGTCAACGAGACAGCCCCAGGCTGCTGCCCGGTACTCGGTGTGCTCATGTGCCTCTACCGTCCCCTCGACCGGCGTGTGGAAGCATCGTGCCACCCCAAGTGGCCGCTATGTGAACGAGTGCCCCCGATCAGCCCCAGATGGGGGGTTAAGGAGCAAAAAGAAGCCCCCTGCGAGTAACCTCCGGCCGCACGGCATGATGGTCGGCATGCGTGCAGTGGTACAGAGGGTGGACGGCGCGAGCGTCGTCGTCGAGGGGCAGACCGTCGGAGAGATCGTCGGCGAGGGGTTGTGCGTCCTCGTGGGCGTCACTCATGAGGACACCAAGGAGAAGGCGGCCCAGCTGGCCCGCAAACTCTGGTCGATCCGCATGCTCCACGACGAGAAGTCGTGCAGCGACATCGACGCCCCGCTCCTGGTCATCAGCCAGTTCACGCTCTACGGCGACGCCCGCAAGGGCCGCCGCCCCACCTGGAACGCCGCCGCCCCCGGCGACGTAGCGGAACCGCTGGTCGAGGAGGTCGTCGCCCAGCTGCGCTCACTCGGCGCGACGGTGGCGACGGGCCGCTTCGGCGCCCGGATGCGGGTGTCCCTGACGAACGACGGCCCGTTCACCGTGCTGATCGAGATCTGAGGATCTACGGCTCCACGACGACTTCCTGTGCCGCCGCCGTCTCCCCGGCCATCAGCGGCGCGTCCGTCGGCACATTCCGCTTCACCAGCGCGAGCGCGACAGGACCCAGCTCGTGGTGGCGTACCGAGGTCGTGATGAAGCCGATCTTCCGGCCGTCGGGCCCCTCGTCCGCGAGCCGGATCTCCGTGCCGGCGGCCGGCAGATGGACCTCGCTGCCGTCGAGGTGGAGGAAGACCAGCCGGCGCGGCGGCTTGCCGAGGTTCTGGACCCGGGCGACCGTCTCCTGGCCCCGGTAGCAGCCCTTCTGCAGGTGCACCGCGGTGCCGATCCAGCCCAGCTCGTGCGGGATCGTGCGGTGGTCGGTCTCGAAGCCGAGGCGCGGGCGGTGGTGCTCGACGCGCAGGGCCTCGTAGGCGAGCAGCCCGGCCGCGGGACCGGCCTTCTCGGCGTACGACTCCAGGTCCGCGCGCGGCAGGAACAGATCACGGCCGTACGCCGTCTCGCGTACGACGATGCCCTCGGGGACCTCGGCGATGGACCCGGCGGGCAGGTGCACCACGGCGAAGTCGGCGGTCCGGTCGGTGACCTCGACCTGGTAGAAGAACTTCATCGACTCCAGGTACGCGATCAGCGCTTCCTGGGTGCCGGGCTCGACATGGGCCCACACCGTCGTGCCGTCGTCCACCAGGTACAGCGCGTGCTCGATGTGGCCGTGCGCGGAGAGGATCAGCGCCTCGGTGGCCTCGCCGGCGGGCAGATCGCTGACGTGCTGGGTGAGCAGCAGATGCAACCAGCTCAGCCGGTCCTCACCGGTCACGGTGACGACCCCGCGGTGCGAGAGGTCGACGAAACCGGCGCCGTCGGCGAGGGCGCGCTGCTCGCGGAACAGATCGCCGTAGTGGGCGGCGACGCCTTCGTCCACGCCCTCGGCGGGGACGGCGCCGGGCAGGGTCAGCAGAGGGCTCTTCATGGACGTAAGCCTACGACTCGGTAGTTGAATTCTTCAGTGAGCTCTTCCTGGCGCAGTCCTTGCACCGCCCGAAGATCGCGAAGTGCTTCATATCGGTCTCGAAGCCGAAGGTGTCCCGCAGCTTGGCCGTGAACTCGGCGGCCACCGACACATCCGCCTCGATCACATTGGTGCAGTCGCGGCACACGAGGTGGAGGTGGTGGTGCCGGTCGGCGAGGTGGTACGTCGGCGCACCGTGCCCCAGATGCGCATGGCTGACGAGCCCGAGCTCCTCCAGCAGCTCAAGGGTCCGGTACACCGTCGAAATATTGACCCCCGACGCCGTCTTCCTCACTTCCACGAGGATGTCGTCGGGGGTCGCATGCTCAAGGGTGTCCACGGCTTCGAGCACGAGTTGCCGCTGCGGCGTCAGCCGGTAGCCACGCTGCCTGAGGTCGCTCTTCCAGTCGGTGCTCACCACACCGACGAGTCTAGAACTACTTGAAGAAAGCGATCCCGTCGTCCGGCATGTCGTCCGGGAGGGCCTTGGCCCAGCGTTCGACGTCCTCCGGGGTGACGACCTTCTTCAGGTGCGCGGACATGTAGGGGCGCAGCTCGACCTCGGGGGTCTGCTTCTCGCCGACCCACATCAGGTCGCTCTTGACGTAGCCGTACAGACGCTTGCCGCCGGTGTAGGGGCTGGAGGCGGCCGTGCGGGCCACCGCGTCCGTGACCAGGTCGATCTGGGGCTTCTTGTCGGCCAGCTCGCCGTACCAGATCTCGATGACACCGTCGTCGCGGGTCATCGTCACCTCGACCTTGCGGTCGGCGTCGATCCGCCAGAAGGCGTGCTCGGACTCCAGGGGCCTGACCTTGTTCCCGTCGTTGTCCAGCACCCAGGTGTGGGACTGGTACTCCAGGAAGTCCCTGCCGTCATGCGTGAAGGTGACCTCCTGACCGAAGTTGCACTTCTCGGAGCCGGGGAAGTCGTGCACGCCCGCACCGGCCCAGTTGCCGAGCAGGAAGGCGAGCGGGACGAGGTCCTTGTGGAGGTCGGAGGGGATCTCGATCATGAGTGGCAGTTCCTAGACGTGGGTCAGCGCTGGCCCTGGTACAGCTTCTTCACGGTCAGTCCGGCGAAGCCGAGGACGCCGACGGCGACCAGAACCAGCAGGATCTCGAAGAAGATGATCACGGGACGCTCCTTGGTGAGCTACAGGGCGATTGCACAAGGCCGGCCCCAGCTTACGCGGCCGGGGCCCGGCCCACTTGGCGAGGTCGGCTCAGATCTGGTCGTGCGGGAGTTGATTACGATTCCGTCATGGCGAAGAAGCTCGTGATCAAGGTGACGGCCGGGGCGGACGCCCCCGAGCGCTGCTCGCAGGCGTTCACGGTGGCGGCGGTGGCCGTGGCCAGTGGGGTCGAGGTCTCCGTATGGCTGACCGGGGAGTCCGCGTGGTTCGCCCTACCGGACCGGGCCGCCGAGTTCGAACTGCCGCACGCGGCCCCGCTGCCCGACCTGATCGAGTCGGTCCTCGCGGGCGGCCGCCTGACCCTGTGCACCCAGTGCGCGGCCCGGCGGGACATCACCGAGAAGGACGTCATCGAGGGCGTAAGGATCGCGGGCGCGCAGGTGTTCGTACAGGAGGCGCTGGGGGACGAGACGCAGGCGCTCGTCTACTGACTCGGGCGCTTCTTGCCGTCCAGTTCGTCCCACCACTCGTCGGACTTGGGGTCGCCGGAGGGATCGTCCCACCAGCGGTCGTCGGGGCCTCGGCGGTTGGCGATCATCGCGGCCAGGGGTGGGATCACCATCGCCACCACGCACATGCCCACCGCCACCGGGACCGACCACAGGCGTACGACGGCCCAGGCCAGGACGAACAGCGCGATACAGGTGCCCATCATGGCGAAGTACAAATGACGCCGCCGCGCGTACATACGTCCAGGGTAGGCCGAAGGGCCGCACCCCGGCGTCCAACCCGGGGGTGCGGCCCTTCGGCCGTTCAGGGGTGACTCAGACCGCGATCGCGACCTCCGCCAGGCCGCCCTGCTGGGCGACGACGGTACGGTCGGCCGTGGCGCCGGGCACCAGCGCCCGGACGGTCCACGTGCCCTCGGCCGCGTAGAAGCGGAACTGGCCCGTGGCGGAGGTGGGGACCTCCGCGGTGAACTCGCCGGTCGAGTCCAGCAGACGGACGTAGCCGACCACCGGCTCGCCGTCCTTGGTCACCTGGCCCTGGATCGTGGTCTCACCGGGCTTGATCGTCGAGGCGTCGGGGCCGCCGGCCTTCGCTCCACACATGCTGTTTCTCCAGAGGTCTTGAAGGTCGGGGGCTTACTTGTTGGCGCCGAGCTCGATCGGCACGCCGACGAGGGAGCCGTACTCGGTCCAGGAGCCGTCGTAGTTCTTGACGTTCTCCACGCCGAGCAGCTCGTGCAGCACGAACCAGGTCAGCGCGGAGCGCTCACCGATGCGGCAGTAGGCGATGGTGTCCTTGGCCAGGTCCACCTGCTCGTCGGCGTAGAGCTCCTTGAGCGCGTCGTCCGACTTGAAGGTGCCATCGTCGTTGGCGTTCTTCGACCACGGGATGTTGCGGGCGGTCGGGACGTGGCCCGGGCGCTGGGACTGCTCCTGCGGCAGGTGGGCCGGGGCGAGCAGCTTGCCGGAGAACTCGTCGGGCGAACGGACGTCGACCAGGTTCTGCGAGCCGATGGCCGCCACCACGTCGTCACGGAAGGCGCGGATCGAGGTGTCCTGGGCCTTGGCCTTGTACTCGGTCGCCGGGCGCTCGGGCACCTCGGTGCCGTCGACCAGCTCGCGGGCGTCCAGCTCCCACTTCTTGCGGCCACCGTCGAGAAGCTTGACGTTGTCGTGGCCGTAGAGCTTGAAGTACCAGTAGGCGTACGAGGCGAACCAGTTGTTGTTCCCGCCGTAGAGGATCACCAGCGTGTCGTTGGCGATGCCCTTCGCCGACAGGAGCTTCTCGAAGCCCTCCTGGTCGATGAAGTCGCGGCGGACCGGGTCCTGCAGGTCCTTGGTCCAGTCGATGCGGATCGCGTTCTTGATGTGGTTCTTCTCGTAGGCGGACGTGTCCTCGTCCACCTCCACGATCGCGATGCTGCTGTCGTCCAGGTGCTCCTGGAGCCAGTCGGCGTCGACCAGGACGTCGCTGCGGCTCATGCTCTTTCTCCTCCGGGGCAGTTGCGGCGGGGCGTGCGAGTGGGATGGATGCGCGCGTTCACGGGTGCGACGGCGCACGTGTGCCCTGGGCAGGGCGGCGGGGAATGCGAGGAGTCGGTGCTCTTCGCTCAGAAGGGGCGACAGAGCATGGCGGCGACGCGGCACAGGTCTACTGCCCGCCGCTTCGTGAGATCCGCCTGTCGCTTCATAGCTGCGATCGTAGGGAGGGACGGGCACGCGTGTCACCGGTGTGTCGCATACTGAGACGCGATCGTCCGGGATGCGGGATGAGTGAGGTATCGAGGCCCGCCCCGTACGGCTTCTCGGGGCGTGTATCCGTCGTCACATCTACGGTGCGGACGGCGCCGTCTCGCCTTTCGGACACCCGGGGTTCACCAAGGGCCGTATTACCCCGCGAGTCGGACGTTCGAACCCTTCACCGTGATCTCCACGCCGTTCTTCGCCGCCTCGACCTTGTCCAGCTGGATGCCGCCGGGCAGGCCGTCGATCCGCTGCTCGAAGTCGGTGATGTCCCGCGCCCTGGACTCGGCGATGTCGACGCCGCCGAAGGAGGGCAGCGAGTCGGCGTGCACCTTGACCCTGTCGCCCTCGGCGGTCACCGAGCTGAGCACGTGGACGGGGTTGGGCAGCTTCACACCGAGGACGGTGGCCTCGACGGCGACCTTGATCCGGCCGTTGCCGCCGTCGGAGAGGCCGACGACATGGGCGGTGACGCCGGGGCCGACCTCGGTGGGCTCCGACCGGGCGGTCTTGAGCAGCTCGTCGTAGCTGATGGAGGCGGTGCCGGTGGCGGTGGCGGCGGTGGCGGAGCTGTAGTCGCCGGAGAACTGCACGCCCTTCATGTTCGCCTTGAGGCCGTCGATGCGGATGGTCTCGCCGCTGTCGCCGGTCGTGGCCTCGTAGTCCTCTATGCCGACCTCGACGTCGTCCAGCTCACCGCCGGCCACCTGGGTGAGGAAAGGGAAGCCCTTGATGGACACGTCCGGGGTGGCGGCGAGGTTCTCCGTGGTCTTCAGCTTCTCGGCGGCCTCGTCCTCGGCGAATCCGACGGCGAGCCGGTCGGCGAGCACGAACAGGCCGCCGAGGATGACGACGACGATCAGCAGTATCCGCGTTGCGCGCATCTTCGGTGTTCCCCCACCTAGGCGGCCACGACGACCGGGTGGCCGCCCTTGGGGGGAGCGTAACCCCGCCAAGTGGGGGGTCCTGGGTTTTGTCGATCAGCTGTGACAGGCGAACTCGCTACCCCAGCGCCCGCCCCAGCACATAGACCGCCGGAGCCGCAGCCGCCAGCGGCAATGCCACTCCCGCCGTGAAGTGGACGAATCTCGACGGGTAGTCGTAGCTCGCCACGCGGTGGCCGATCAGGGCGCAGATGGCCGCCGCCGCGCCGAGCAGGGCGCCCTCGGGTCCCACGTCCGTCATGCCGCCGACCGCGATGCCCGCGCCCGCCGCCGCGAGGAGGGAGACGATCACGGAGGCCGGGGTGGGGAGCGGGAGGGCTCGGGCCAGCAGGGCCACGGCCACCGCCGCCGCGCCCACCGTCACCGCGTCGGCCTCCGCCGCCAGGTAGCCGGCCGCCACGATGGACAGGGCCGCCGAGGCGACCGTCGCCATCAGGCCGTACATGCGCTCGTCCGGGTCGGCGTGGGAGCGGAGCTGGAGGACCAGGGCCAGCAGGACCCAGACGCCGAGCGTGCCGAGGATCGCCGAGGGGGCGCGTCCCGCCACCAGGAGCGCCACGTCCGCCGTCAGCGCGCCCGCGAAGGCCAGCGCGATGCCCTGGCGGGCCGGCCACATGCCGTTCAGCCGGAACCAGCCGGCCGCGGTGACGGCCTGGAGGACGACCAGCGGGACCAGCAGGGCGTACGTGCCGATCGCGGCCGTGCCCGACAGCAGCAGTCCCAGCAGTGCCGTCAGCGCCGCCGGCTGCATGCCCGGCTCGATGATCGGGGAACGGCCCTCCTGACGCGCCCGCTGGGCGTCGGTGACCCGGGCGTTGCCGCCGAGGGTGGCCGGGCCGTAGCCCGACTCCTCAGGCGCGGGGGCAGGGGCCGCGGGCGGGGTCCAGGCCGGTTCCGGGGCGGGGGTCTCCGGGGGGAGCGGGGCGGCGTACGGCTCGTACCCCTGCTGGGGCAGATACGCCGTCTCCGCCGCCGACGCCGGTGCCTGGACCTGGGTCTCCCAGGTCTGCCCCTGCCACTGCTGGGTGTACTGCTGGGCGGCCTGCGGGTCCTCGTACCCCTGCCACCCCTGCTGTGCCGGCGCCTGCTGCTGCCCGTAGGGGTCGTAGGCGTCGTACTGACCGTCGTACGGCCCCTGATACGGCTGGTTGGTCATCGCTCATCCTCCTGCGAACGGCGGGAGCACCTCGACCGTGCCGCCGTCGGCCAGCCGTACCGTCTCATGCCCGCGGGTGCCCACGGGGTCACCGTCGATGAGGAAGGAGCACCGCAGCAGGACGCGCGCCAGCTCCCCGGGGTGTCGCTCACGCACCGCGGCGAGCGCGTCGGCGAGCGTGGCCGCGTCGTACGGCTCCTCGGCGACCCCGGCCGCGGCCTTCGCGGCGGCCCAGTAGCGCACCGTGACCTTTGCCATCCCGTTCCTCTGTCCTTCGGCTGTCGACAGGGCCCAGGCTAGCCCGCCCGGCCGACAGCCCAGCGACCGATCCGGGCCAGCAGCTCGTCGGCGGCCGCGTGCTCGGCATGGCCCATGCCGGGCTCCAGCCAGAGTTCGCCTCGGTCACCGGCGGCCTCGGCCAGCATGCGCGGGTGGTCGACGGGGAAGTAGCCGTCGCGGTCGCCGTGCACGATCAGCAGCGGGGTCGGCGCGATCCCGGGCACCGACTCCACCGGGGAGAGCGGGACCGGGCTCCACTCACGGTGGTGGATGCGGGTCCGGAGTCCGTAGCGGCCCACGAGGCGGCCCTCGGGGCGGGTTACCAGCCAGTGCAGACGCCGCATAGGGGCCGTACCGCGGTAGTACCAACGGGCGGGGGCACTGACCGAAACCACCGCGTCCGTACACGCTTCCGTGCGCCCCTCGCGCATCGAGCCCTCCGGTCCGTACAGCGCCCCGTGCCGCAGCACCACGGACCCGCCCATGGAGAACCCCACCGTCGCCACGCGCGCGTGCCCGAACTCCCGCGCCCACGTCACCGCGGCCGCCAGATCGAGCACCTCCTTGTCCCCCACCGTCGACCGCCCGCCCGAGCGCCCGTGCCCCCGGAAGGAGAACGTGACCACGGCGCCGTACTGCGCGAACGCCGTCGCCACGCGTCGCACGTGCGGGCGGTCCACATCGCCGGTGAAACCGTGCGCGATCACGAACACCAGGTCACCGGAAGGTGGAGTTCCGGCGTCGTATACGAGCGCACCCGGTTCGTATACGGAATCGATCGTCACTCCGTCTTCCGTACGCAGAAACGTCCGCATAGGGGTACGTCTGTGCGTCTCAGAGTTCGGAACAGACCTCGAACGCGCCACATGACCTGCCGGACCAGTCCTCATGTGGGCTATTCTGCTGGGCAGAGGACTCGGGCAGCGTAGCCCCCGGGTCCTTTTGTGCTTTCGGAAGCGTTGTATACGACGCGGGAAACCGCAGGTGTACGGGGCCCCGGGATCGCAGGGCTGTACCGCAGTGCCGCAAACGTCCTCGCAGGGACCGAGGAGGAACCAGACGTATGAGTTCTCTGCTGCTCCTGACCAATGCCCTCCAGCCGTCGACGGAGGTGCTTCCGGCCCTCGGCCTGCTCCTGCACAACGTGCGAGTGGCTCCCGCCGAAGGCCCCGCCCTCGTCGACACCCCAGGCGCCGACGTCATCCTGATCGACGGCCGCCGTGATCTGCCGCAGGTGCGCAGCCTGTGCCAGCTGCTGCGCTCCACCGGGCCCGGCTGTCCGCTCATCCTCGTCGTCACCGAGGGCGGCCTCGCCGCCGTCACCGCCGACTGGGGCATCGACGACGTGCTCCTGGACACCGCCGGACCGGCGGAGGTCGAGGCACGGCTGCGGCTGGCCATGGGCCGGCAGCAGATCGTCAACGACGACTCCCCCATGGAGATCCGCAACGGCGACCTCTCCGTCGACGAGGCGACCTACTCCGCGAAGCTCAAGGGACGGGTCCTCGACCTCACCTTCAAGGAGTTCGAGCTCCTCAAATACCTCGCGCAGCACCCGGGCCGCGTCTTCACGCGCGCCCAGCTGCTCCAGGAGGTCTGGGGCTACGACTACTTCGGTGGCACCCGGACCGTGGACGTGCATGTACGACGCCTGCGCGCCAAGCTCGGCCCCGAGCACGAGTCGCTGATCGGCACCGTCCGGAACGTGGGTTATCGATTCGTTACGCCCGAGAAGGGCGACCGCACATCCGAGGAGGCACGGGCCAAGGCGGCCCCGCAAAAGGCGGAGGATGCGGACGAGACGGCCGTCCTGGACGGCGTGGAGATCAGCGCGGACGCCTAGGACACGGGGACAGCGCTCAGGCGGGGCACAGGGAAGCTCCTTCACGCCCTGCCCAGAGCGGGTCCATCCGCGTAGACTCCGCGCGTGGCCAAGGTGACTAGGGATGATGTGGCGCGGCTGGCAGGGACCTCCACTGCCGTCGTCAGTTATGTCATCAACAACGGACCCCGGCCGGTCGCCCCGGCCACGCGCGAGCGTGTCCTCGCCGCGATCAAGGAGCTGGGGTACCGGCCCGACCGGGTCGCCCAGGCCATGGCCTCGCGGCGCACGGACCTCATAGGCCTGATCATCCCGGACGCGCGCCAGCCCTTCTTCGGGGAGATGGCGCACGCGGTCGAACAGGCCGCCTCCGAGCGCGGAAAGATGGTCCTCGTCGGCAACACCGACTACGTCGGCGAGCGCGAGGTCCACTATCTGCGGGCCTTCCTGGGCATGCGGGTCTCCGGTCTGATCCTGGTCAGCCACGCGCTGAACGACCTGGCCGCCGCGGAGATCGACGCATGGGACGCCCGGGTGGTGCTGCTGCACGAACGCCCCGAGGCGATCGACGACGTCGCCGTCGTCACGGACGACCTCGGCGGCGCCCAGCTCGCGGTGCGGCATCTGCTGGAGCACGGCTACGAGTACGTGGCCTGTATGGGCGGTACGGCCGAGACCCCGGCCGTCGGCGACCCGGTCTCCGACCACGTCGAGGGGTGGAAGCGCGCCCTGGAAGAGGCGGGGATCGGGACCGAGGGGCGGCTGTTCGAGGCGCCCTACAACCGGTACGACGCCTATCGCATAGCGCTGGACATCCTCTCCGGCCCCGACCGGCCGCCGGCGATCTTCTGCTCCACCGACGACCAGGCGCTGGGTGTGCTGCGGGCGGCACGGGAGCTGCGGATCGACGTGCCGGGCGAGCTGGCCGTCGCCGGGTTCGACGACATCAAGGAAGCGGCGCTGGCGGACCCACCGCTGACGACGATCGCGAGCGATCGGTCCGCGATGGCTCGGGCGGCGGTGGACCTCGTCCTGGACGACGGACTTCGGGTCGCCGGGTCCCGGCGGGAGCGGCTGAAGGTGTTCCCGTCGCGGCTGGTCCTGCGGCGGTCCTGCGGCTGCGCGTAAGCGCCTCTCGTCTTTACATCGGGCATACGAGGTTCTGTCGGGCTTCTCAGGGAGCGCTCAGGGAGCTCTCATGGTCGGGCGACAAGCTCATGGACATGACCGAGAGCTTCCGCCGTGACGGCGAGTACGAGCAGTACGAGAACCCGTACCAGGGCGCTCAGCAGCACGCTCCCTCCCCCGTGAACCCGGAGTGGCCGCCCCCGCCGGCCCACGAGCCGACCGCCACCGTGGAAGCTCCCACCGCCGCTGTGGAAGCTCCGCGCAAGAAGCGGACCCGGGGTCCTGTCGCTCTCCTCGCCGCCGTCGCGCTGGTCGCCGCGGCCGTGGGTGGCGGTACCGCGTACGCCGTTCAGGAGCTGACCGGCAGCGACACCGTCGCCGCCGGCACCACCACCAGCGTGGTGCCCTCCAGCAAGAAGGGCGACATCGCGGCCATCGCCGAGGCGGTCAGCCCGAGCATCGTGGAGATCAGCGCCACCTCCAACTCCGGTGAGTCCACCGGCTCCGGCGTGATCATCACCAGCGACGGCGAGATCATCACCAACAACCACGTCATCTCCGGCGCCTCCTCGATCAAGGTGACGACCAGCGACGGCAAGGAGTACACCGCGCAGGTCGTCGGCACCGACAGCAGCAAGGACCTCGCGCTGATCAAGCTGGAGGACGCCTCGGGCCTGAAGGCGGCGAGCCTCGGCGACTCCGACGGCGTCCAGGTGGGCGACACGGTCATCGCGATCGGCTCGCCCGAGGGTCTGACCGGCACGGTGACCAGCGGTATCGTCTCGGCGCTCGACCGCGATGTCACGGTCTCCACGGACGAGGGCCAGCAGCAACAGCAGCAGGGCGGCGGAGGCTGGCCGTTCGAGTTCGGCGGTCAGGAGTTCAACGGCGACACCGGCTCGTCCACGACGACGTACAAGGCGCTCCAGACCGACGCCTCGCTCAACCCGGGGAACTCCGGCGGCGCGCTGATCGACATGAACGGCAACATCATCGGCATCAACTCCGCGATGTACTCGTCGGCTTCGACCTCCTCCGACGCCGGCAGCGTCGGCCTCGGCTTCGCCATCCCGATCAACACCGTCAAGTCCGACCTGGCGCAGCTGCGGTCGGGCTCGCAGAACTAAGGGGTACGTCATGATCAAGCAGGTCTCCCACACGGCGACGGACACCGACCCGGCGCGCTTCGCTCTGGCCCTGGAGGTGGCGTACGAACTCCACGCGCCCGCCGCCCGGGCCCCGGAGCTGGCCACGGGCCGCGCCACGGCCCGCCGCGCCCGCCGCCGTACGACGGCCCGCGCGTAACCCGCTCTTCAACGCACCGACCGCGGACATGCGAGGCTGAATGCGTTGATGAACCGTCCCTCCGCACCCGAGGAACCCGAAGCCCATGAGCCCCGCCGATGGCGACCGTGACCCCCAGCGCATCCTGATCGTCGACGACGAGCCGGCGGTGCGAGAAGCACTTCAGCGCAGCCTCGCCTTCGAGGGGTACGACACGGAGGTAGCCGTGGACGGAGCCGACGCCCTGGAGAAGGCGACGGCGTACCGCCCCGACCTGGTGGTCCTGGACATCCAGATGCCCCGCATGGACGGCCTGACCGCCGCGCGCCGCATCCGAGGGGCGGGCGACACGACCCCGATCCTGATGCTGACGGCCCGGGACACGGTCGGCGACCGGGTCACCGGGCTCGACGCGGGGGCGGACGACTACCTGGTCAAGCCGTTCGAGCTGGACGAGCTGTTCGCACGGGTGCGGGCGCTGTTGCGGCGCAGTTCGTACGCGGCGGCTGGTGCAGGGGTTGTGGAGGACGACGAGGCCCTCACCTTCGCCGACCTGCGCATGGACCTGGCGACACGAGAGGTGACACGGTCCGGCCGCCCGGTGGAACTGACCCGCACGGAGTTCACGCTCCTGGAGATGTTCATGGCCCACCCGCGCCAGGTCCTCACCCGTGAGCAGATCCTGAAGGCGGTCTGGGGCTTCGACTTCGAGCCGTCGTCGAACTCCCTGGACGTCTACGTCATGTACCTGCGCCGCAAGACCGAGGCGGGCGGCGAGCCGCGCCTCGTGCACACGGTGCGGGGTGTCGGGTACGTGCTGCGCCAGGGCGGCGCCGAGTGAGACGGGTTCTACGGCGGTTCCGGTCGCTGCCGATTCGCTCGCGGCTGGCGTTGCTGGTGGCGGCGGCGGTGGCGTTCGCGGTGGCGGCGGTTTCGGTGACCTGTTGGTTCATTGTGCAGGGGAAGCTGTACGAGGAGCTGGACAACGACCTTGAGTCGAGTGTCGGTCGGTCACAGCCGGAGGCCGCGGTGGCCGCCGCCCTGAACGCCTGCGCGCAGTCGCCTTCCGACGCGGCTGTCTTCGGACCGCGGTTCAAGGGCTACTCCCAGCTTGTGCAGACGAACGGCACGGCCTGCCTGTTCGGCGGCTCCGAGGCCCTGGTCAAGGTCGCCGACAGCGACAAGAAGGTGGCAGAGGACCCACGCCTCAACAAGGGCACGCTCCGCAACGGAACGGACGACGACGGCAACCCGGTACGCGTGCTGACCACGGCACTGGTCGTCGGCAGCGCCGATGGGCCGTACGTCGTCAAGGACACTGCGCTGCTCGTCGCCGTACCCCTCAAGAGCACGCAGTCCACCCTCAACGACCTCGCCCTCATCCTCCTCCTCGTCTCCGGCGTAGGAGTCCTCGGCGCCGGAGCCGCAGGCCTCGCGGTCGCCCGTGCCGGACTGCGCCCCGTGGACAAGCTCACCGAGGCCGTGGAACACGTGGCCCGTACCGAGGACTTGAGTGTCCGCATCCCCGTGGAGGAGGACGCCGAGGACGAGGTGGCCCGTCTCTCCCGCTCCTTCAACTCGATGACCTCCGCCCTGGCCAGCTCCCGAGAGCTGCAGCAGCAGCTGATCGCGGACGCGGGCCACGAACTGCGAACCCCCCTCACCTCCCTCCGCACGAACATCGAACTCCTCACCCGCAGCGAAGAGACGGGCCGCCCCATCCCCGAGGCAGACCGCAAGGCACTGCTCGCCTCGGTGAAGGCCCAGATGACAGAACTGGCGGCCCTGATAGGCGACTTGCAGGAGCTGTCACGCTCGGAGGGCCAGCACGGTGAGCGGGTGCAGGTGGTGGCGTTGGAGGACACCGTGGAGTCCGCGCTGCGCCGCGCCCGGCTGCGCGGCCCCGAACTGACGATCACGGCCGACCTCCAGCCCTGGTACGTCCGCGCGGAACCGACCGCCCTGGAGCGCGCCGTCGTCAACGTCCTCGACAACGCCGTGAAGTTCAGCCCCGAGGGCGGCACGATCGAGGTCGCGCTGACCGACGGCGTCCTGACGGTCCGCGACCACGGACCGGGCATCCCCACCGAGGAACTCCCCCACGTCTTCGACCGCTTCTGGCGCTCCCCCAGCGCCAGGGCCCTCCCCGGATCCGGCCTGGGCCTCTCCATCGTGGCCCGCACGGTCCAACAGGCAGGCGGCGAGGTGTCATTGGCCCGAGCCGAGGGCGGCGGCACCGTAGCGACCGTACGACTGCCGGGCGCACCGGTGCCGCCGCCTGAGAGCCCAGACCCTGGGAGCGTCACGAAGCCGTAGGCGTCCAGCCCCCCAGCCAGTCCGCGACCTCCTGGTCGGCGGCCTGGGTGTCCGTCAGTTGAGGACGGTCGCTGCTTGCGGAGCCCGCGCCCGGGCCCATGTTCTTGTACTCCGCGAAGCGGTCGTTCTTCCAGGAGAAGCCGCCCATGTCGGACCAGGGGGTGGACTTGATGGCGGCGCTCAGGGTGGTGTTGCGGACCGTCGTCTGGGGGCGGAGGGTGGCGTCGCCGCCGGCGTGCCAGTTGCGGCCGAGGTAGAAGCTCCCCGCGGAGACGTCGCCGTTGACCGTGGAGCGGTTGATCAGCAGGCCCTTGCGGGCGGCCTGGGTGCTGGGGGCGGTGATGTATCCCGCCGAGGTGCCGTTCCAGCGCTTCTTCAGGGTGATGATCGACTGGTCGATCACGGCGGTCGCGCGGCCGAAGATGAAGTCGACGTTGCCGGTGATGTAGGAGTTCCGCACGTAGACGCGGCCCAGCTTGTCCGCCGATGCCGTGTCGAGGAGCAGCGTGTCCTGGTCGCCGTTGATGATGAGCGAGTCCAGGAAGACCTTGTCGGCCGCCGTGCGCAGGGCCACGGCCTGGTGGCCGTTCAGGCTCTGGTTCGCTCCCTCGTCGAAGTCGTTGGTGATGGTGAGGTTACGAGCCTGGAAGTCGTCCGCCTCCGCCGCCACCGTGGCGCTGCCCGACGTGCCGTACGTGCCCGAGCCGTCCGGCTTCGGGGTGCCCGACGCATTGTTGTAGACGATCACTGTGTCCTTACGGCTGCCGCCCGTGCCCTGGATCGTGACGTGCGGCTTGTTCGCCGGGACCTTGACCGTCTCGCGGTACGTGCCCGGCTTGACGGCGATGACGACCCGGGAGGGGTTGTTCGCCGGTACGGCGTTCACCGCGGCCTGGACGGTGGAGTACTGGCCGCTGCCGTCCTTGGCGACGGTGAGCGTGGTCGCGGCCGCGGCGGTGGTCGTCGCCGTGCCTATCGAACTGCGCGGGCCCGTACCCGACTTCAGCAGCGTCGGCACGTCCGCCGTCTTGTCCAGCGTGTACGCGTAGTACGTCTTCGGGTCGAAGGCGGTGCCGGCGCTCTCGTTGCGGCCGCTGGTGCCGACGAAGGTGTTGCCCTTCTGGACGATCGCCGCCGTGCTGTCCTTGATGACGGGGTTGTTGAAGCCCTGGAAGTAGGAGTTCTCCAGGACCATCTTCGTCCTGCCGCGCGAGTAGTTGCCGTAGGAGGAGGCGATGGTGGTGCCCGCCGTGTCCTCCAAGTAGTTGTTGTACAGGTGCGCGTGGGCCGCGTTGTCCGTGGACGGGTTGCGCTGTTCCGTCTCGCGGAACCAGTTGTGGTGGATCGTGATGTCGGTGACGACGTTCTCGGTCCAGCCGATGCCGAACGTCTTGTTGTTGTTGCTCAGCCTGTTCCAGGAGACCGTGACGTTCGTGCTGTCCTTGCGGACGTCGATCAGGCCGTCCGCCATATGACGCAGGTCGTTGTGGTCGATCCAGACATGGTGCGCGCCGTCCATCTGGACGGCGTCGAAGTCGTGGTCCTTGTCGTTCCAGACGCCCTGGTAGGAGTCGCGGATCGTCAGGTTCCGGATGATCACGTTGTGCACGCCGGTACCGAGGAAGAAGCCGCCGCCGACGATCTGCCCGGAGGTGCCGGAGCCGACGATGGTCTTGTCGGAGGCGACCTTGATCTCCTTGCCGACCGGGTTCATGTTGATCGTCGCCGCTACGACGATGACGTACGGCTCGGGCGCGGTCGCGTACTTCTCCAGCTCTGCGAGGGTCTTCACGGTGACTGTCCTGCCGTCCCGGCCGCCGTAAGTGCCGTTCTGACCGAGGGCGTTGACGGAGGCGAAGCCGTCCGCCGTGGCGGTCGCCCAGGCGGGGGTGGCGGCCGACGCCTCCTCGGCTCCGGCGCCGATCCCGAACACCGACCCGTACGCCAGCGTGCCGGCCGCGGTCAGCGCCAGGGGGACGCCGATGGCGAGAGCCGTGTTGCGCCTGCGGTGCCGGGGGCGGCCGGTGCCTCTGTCGCGGGGTGCGCTCATGGGGAGTTCCATTCCGTGCGGGGGTGGCTGACCGCAGATGGGTTGCCGCACGGGACGGAAAGGTTGCCGGGGAGTCGCCAGCTACGAAGTCGTGGGGGAGTCGTCGGTGAGGTCAAGCACAGGTGTCTGCCAGAAGAGCTCTTCGATCACGATCTGCGGATCTTCGGTCCGGCGGACGAAGCTGTACTTCAGCCAGCCGTTTCCCTCGTCGAAGAAGCAGACGTGGCGACCCTTCGGATCAGTGGACCGGACCGGCACGACCCACATGCCCTCGGGAAGTCCGGCATCAGCATCGCTGCCTCGGAAATACGGGTCTTTCGCCGTGACCAGTTCAGCGCGCGCTGCGAGGGCGATCTCACGAACATGGTCGGGCAGCGCCTCGAAGATGGCGAGAGCATCGATCCGCCAGTCCGCTTGCCATGGCGGCCCCATGAACCCATCAGTCACTCGCCGGGCTCCAGTTCTCGGACCCGGTGGTGAATCTTCGCCGCCTCTTCGAGGAGCGCTTTGGCTTCGGCAATGTCGGTGCACTCATATGCGGCGCGGTGTTCAAGATCGCGAACATGCGCGTCCAGCTTGGGGTCGCGGGCGAGGGCGTACTCACCCCACCAGAGGGCCATGAACGCAGGCACCGGCCCGAGGTTGTAGGCGTCGGCGATCGCCCGCTTCCAGTGCGCGTCGAAATCCGGGAGCAGCTCGGGGGTGTGCTCGGCGATGGCCTCGCGCAGCGCCTTCGGGGTCCGCTCGGGCATGGGAGGAACGACAGAACCAGGCTCCGCAGCGTGGGCACTCATGCTCACTGACCTCCTTCGACGCGTCGTATCCACGACCATAACCGCCTCATGCCTTCCTCATCAGTCGTTGTGCCCCGGCCGCCCATTGGACCGGAAGATCAACCATGAGGGAGGCGCGACCTCGCATGTCAGGCCTTCTGACCTGTGTCACCTGAACGTATGTACGCCGGCCTCGCCCTTGACGCCCGTCACGAACACCGACCAAGACGCGGCCGAGAAGACCAGCGGGCGGGCCGTCGGGGTCTTGCTGTCGCGGACCGGGACTATGCCGGGGTGGTCGTCGGCGATCTCGACGCAGTCGTTGGCTCCCCCTTCGCTGTAGCTCGACTTGCGCCAGGCGGCGGTGCTGAGGTCGGGGGTGCGCGTCATGATCTGTGCTCCTCCAGTACGTCCCTGATGAACCCCAGCGAGTCCGATGGGGACAGCGCCAGGTCGCGGAGCCGATCGTAGGACAGTCGTTGCCGCAGGACTTCGTCCGGATCTTCGATCAACCGGCTGCAACCGTTGCCTTCCTTGTAGGCAACGGCGCTTCCGTCCCTCTGCCAAAGCAGCGTCAGGGACCCGACCATATGGTGGTGCGCTCCTGCCGAGAACGGCAGTACCTGGAGCGTCATGTTGGCCCACAGCGCGGCGGCTTCGAGATGAAGCAGCTGGTCATCCCAGGTCTTGCCCCGGGCAGCAGGACGTCGGAGCGCGAACTCGTCCATGATGATCCGAACCTCGGGCTCCGGCTTCTGCCTCAGCAGGTACTGCCGCCCGAGCCGTGCCGCGACCTGCTCCTCAACCACCTCGTCGCCATCGGCCGTTGTCTGAGCCCCAGACAACACCCCCCGGGCAAAGTCCTCAGTCTGGAGAAGCCCTGGAACTCCCGGCGAGAACACCCACATGATCCGCGCCGTCGCCTCCAGAGCCATGTACTCCCTGTACTGGTCCTTGAACGCGTCCAGCCGAGCCGCCTTCCAGTGACGTAACAGCAGGTCACCGGTGCCGTAGTACTCGTCCAGGTCCTCCATGACCGTCACCTTGGACAACCGCTCCCCGGACTCCAACCGGCTCAGATAGCTCTTCTCGTACCCGGTCTCGTCAGCCAACTGCCCCAGTGACTTTCCGGACTTCTCTCGCAGAACCCTCAGCGTCTGCCCCAACATCGCCCGCCCGGAAACCGGTTCCGCGTCAACCGTTTCGCCCACGTCACCCCTCCCCGTTGTCTGCGCGCCAGACAACACCAAACCTCTTCCGCAGCGTAGGCGGAACCTGTGACGATCGAGGCACGAACGGTAATCACAGCTCGTCAAACCCCTGCCAAGAGGAGCTTCGGCATGAAGTCACTACTGCTCGTCCTCGTGCGAGCCCTCTTCCCCGCCCGAGGACGCCACCGAGCATCAACGGCCCGACTCCCGCTCCCCGTCCAGCCGTTACCCCGCTACCGTCACAACCCCTGCCCCGTCGAGTACGACACCCCCCTCGTCCGCCCCTACCTCCTCACCCCGGCCGAGCGCCACGAACGCAGGCGGCAACGCCAACGCCGCCGTGCCCTCTGGCTCGCCGCCTACGGCATCGACGTAGGCCCGCGCCGCATCCATGGCGTGGAGGTGTCCCCATGAGCGGCGAACTTCGCCTGCTCCCCTGGACCAGCCCCGAAGGCAAGCCCTGCTACCTCAGCACCGACGGGGGGCACGGCCCGCTCTCCCGGCTCGCCGACGAACTGGAGGACGCCCAACTCGCTTCCGGGGAACAGGTGCTTGCCGGAGCGCGGGCGGTACTGGCCGACCCCAAAGCCGGCGAGCATGCCGTGCGCTTCGCCCTCAGCAGGGCGGTGGAATCGCTGACGGACGTCCTTCGGGTGGCGGTCAGCCGAGGCGGAAGCATCGCTGGGGGCGACCGGTGACGGGAGCCCGGGCCTCCTTCACCAGCCCCCGCCCCAGGACTACGGGAATTCCAGCCCCGCCCCTGCCAGCCGCACCCTGATCCCCTGCTCCTCCACCCGTACGTCCGTCAGCCGCAGATCACCGCCGTGAGGCGGCTCCGGCAAGCGGAAGCCCAGGGACAGCCGGTCTGCCAGCACCGGGCGGGTCAGTGAAGGCAGCGCCTTGAGGAGCCCCGGGTCCAGGCCCAGGCGCTTCAGTACCTCGGGGTGCTCCAGCGCCAGATCGAGGAGGTTCACGCCCATCGCCTGGTGGACGAAGCGCGGCGTTCCCGTCAGCTTCGACAGTTCCGCGTCCGAGCGCAGCGCCTGACGTACCGCCGACTCCGGCACGCCCAGCCTGCGCACCACCGACGGCACCGACAGCAGCGCCTTCGCCTTGCGGGTCTCCCGGGTGAGCAGCGCGGCCGACGAGCGCGTCAGGTGCAGGCCCTGGGAGGCACCCGACCCAGGGCGGTACGTCGCCAACTCGCCGATGTCCAGCCGTATGCCGCCGATCTCGGTCTTCAGGCCTCCGGCGCCGGACCGGCCGATGCGTGCCTCCGCGCGAAGGCGCAGATCATGCCCGGCGACCGGCAGCGTGCCGCGCGCCAGCACCCGGTCCCGGCCGTGCCCGGTGAACTTCACCTGGGACGCGCCGAGTTCACGGTTCAAATCAGCAAACGACAGCAAGACCTCGCCGTCCATCGCGGGAAGCGTGACGCCCCGTATCGATGTCGGACCGTCCGCGTCGAGTCGTACGTCCCTCGCCGTCGCCGTCACGCGAGCCAATGAGACTCGGTCCGCGGCCACATCCGGCACAGTGATCCGTACCGACTCCAGGCGCTCATCCGCCAGTTGGGTCAGGAAGGGAAAGCCGCCGATCTCCACCTCGGGAGCGGCGTTCAGGTGCATGCGGTCCTTGAGGGCGTCCGCGGCCCGGTGTTCGGCGTAGAGCAGGGCCCAGCGGTCGCCGAGAACGAGGAAGGCGGTGACGGCCAGCAGGCCGATCACCGCCTTCGTCGCGAGCGGCAGACCCGCGAGGCGGCCGCGGCGGCGTCGACGACGTCCGCCACGGCGGTGGTTGGGCGGGGCCCAGTCCTCGTCATCCGGTTCACCGGCAAGGACACGAAGCTCCGCCAGCTCCTCATAGGGGTCGATTTCGGGATGCGTCACTATGTGGTGGGGGGTACGCATCGATCCATACGATCATGCGCACCGACCCCACCCGCAACCTCTACCGCCTCTTTGCGATTCAGCTCACGATCGTGATCCGGTTCGCCACCGGCGGCGCGATCGGGTTCGTGGCCGAGGAGTTGGCCGTCAGGTACTGCTCCAGGGCCGTCAGGTCGTCGGCGCCGACGAGGTCGCCCGTGCCCTGGCCCAGCGTGGTGAAGCCGTCGCCGCCGCCCGCGAGGAAGCTGTTCGTCGCGACGCGGTAGGTGGCCGCCGGGTCGATCGCGGCACCGTTCAGCTTGATCGAGTCCACGACGATCCGGTCCGCGCCGGTCTTCGTCATGTCCAGCGTGTACGTCAGACCCGCCGACGGCTGAAGGATCTTCGGCCTCGCCGCGTTCGTCCCGCTCACCTGCTCCTTGAGCACCTGGATCAGCTGTGCGCCGGTGAAGTCCTGGAGGTTCACGGTGTTGGCGAACGGCTGGACGTCGAAGCCCTCGGCGTAGGTGACGACCCCGTCGCCCTCACTGCCCTTGGCCGCGTAGGTCAGGGGCATGCGGATGCCGCCGGGGTTCATCAGCGCCAGGTCGGTCTCCGGGTCCAGCGTCCTGCCGTACGCCAGCTGCGCGTCCGCGATCAGGTCGCCGAGCGGGGCCTCCGTGCCCGTGTTGCCGATGTCGGCGGAGATGTAGCCGATCGGGCGGTTGCCGACGGGCGCCGCGAGGGTGTTCCACTCGGTGATCAGCTGAGTCATGTCGGTCGCCTTGGCGACGTCCCGGGTGACCACGTGGTTCGCCGACTTCACAGCCGTACGGGCGATGTCACCCGTCCAACGGTCGTACGTCAGCGTGGTGTCCGTGTAGAGCCGGCCGAAGGAGGCGGCCGAGGTGACCGTGCGCGGCTGGCCCGCCGGGTCGTTGATGGTGCAGGCGTAGGCCGCGTGGGTGTGGCCGGTGACCAGGGCGTCCACCTGCGGGGTGATGTTCTTGGCGATGTCGACGATCGGGCCGGAGATGCCGTCACCGGCGCCCGGCGCGTCGCAGTCGTAGTTGTACGACGCCGAGGCCGGGGCCCCGCCCTCGTGGATCAGCGCGACGATCGACTTGACGCCCTGCGCCTGAAGCACGCGCGCGTACTTGTTGATCGTCTCGACCTCGTCCTTGAACTTCAGGCCCTTGACGCCCTCGGCGGAGACGACACCGGGGGTGTCCTCCAGGGTGACGCCGATGAAGCCGATCTTGACGTCGTTCCTCTTCCAGACCCAGTACGGCTTGAGGATCGGCCTGCCGGTCTTCTCGTTCAGGACGTTCGCCGCGAGGTAGGGGAAGTCGGCGCCCTCGAAGCCCTCTGCGGTGTAGCAGCCGTCCGTGGGGTGGCAGCCGCCCTTCTGGAGGCGGGTCAGCTCGACCGGGCCCTCGTCGAACTCGTGGTTGCCGACGCTGGTGACGTCCAGGTCGAGCTTGTTCAGCGCCTCGATGGTGGGCTCGTCGTGGAAGAGGCCCGAGATCAGCGGGGAGGCGCCGACCATGTCACCGCCGGCCGCGGTGATGGAGTACTTGTTGCCCTCGCGGGCCTGGCGCAGGTGGGTGGCGAGGTACTCGACGCCGCCCGCGTTGATGGTCTGGGTGGTGCCGTCCTCGTTGAGGTGGGTGACCCGGCCGGAGGAGCCGTTCGGCGGCTCCAGGTTGCCGTGCAGGTCGTTGAAGGACAGCAGCTGGACGTCCTGGTAGCGGCTGTAGCCCCCCTTGCGGTCGCCCTCCTCCGCGGTCGCCGTCGCCGGCAGCGCGGCGGCCAGGGCGCCCGCGGTGGCGAGGCCCGCCGCGGCGGTGAGGATCAGATGCGTCCGGCGTCTGCGGCGGTGCTCCGGCTGCGTGGACTTGGCTGGCATACGCCCCCCTGTGAGTCGTATGAGGCAGAAGAGAGTCATGAGAGGGCAGTGACTGCCCGGGCGCAGCCTAGGGTCAACGCGCGTAGCGCGGAAGGTGGTTCCCGGTTACATCCTGGTTTCCCTTTTGCCGTCGGTTTGCTGTGGCCTCGGCTTACCCTCGTACGCATGACCAGCGACGACACCGCACGGCCCGGTGGGGGCCGCTCCATCGAGACCTATTCCGCGCTCACCCCAGAGCAGACCGAGGCGGTGCTCGCCCTGCTCGCCGAGGCCGCCCACAGCGACGGCCAGCAGGCGGTGTCCGAACAGGGACGGCTGCAACTGCGCGGCGGGGAGCGCGAGGGCGTCTCGCATCTGCTGCTCACCGTGGACGACGAACTCGTCGGGTACGCCCAGCTGGAGGACACCGATCCGGTGGAGGCGCCGGCCGCCGAGCTGGTCGTCCATCCCGCGCACCGCGGACACGGCCACGGGCGTGCGCTCGGCTCGGCCCTGCTCGCCGCCTCCGGCAAGCGGCTGCGGGTGTGGGCGCACGGCGGCCACTCGGCGGCCCGGCATCTGGCGCAGGTGCTCGGGCTCACCCTCTTCCGTGAACTGCGGCAGATGCGGCGGCCGTTGGCCGACCTGGACCTGTCCGATCCCGGGTTGCCCCGGGATGTGACGGTCCGTACCTTCGTGCCCGGTCAGGACGACGCCGCCTGGCTCGCGGTGAACGCCGCCGCCTTCGCCCACCACCCCGAGCAGGGCTCCCTCACCCAGCGCGACCTCGACGACCGGATGGCCGAACCGTGGTTCGACCCCAACGGATTCTTCCTCGCGGAGCGGGCGGGCGAGCTGATCGGCTTCCACTGGACCAAGGTGCATGCCGAGGCGGGGCTCGGCGAGGTGTACGTCCTCGGCGTGCGGCCCGGCGCGCAGGGCGGCGGCCTCGGCAAGGCGCTCACCGCGATCGGCCTGCGGCATCTGGCGGATCAGGGGCTGCCGACGGCAATGCTGTACGTCGACGCCGACAACAAGGCTGCGGTGTCGGTGTACGAGCGGATGGGGTTCGAGACGTATGAGACTGATCTGATGTACCGAACCGAAACGTGACCCTCAAGTCAATGGAGACCTGACCCGCAGCCTGCGCACCGGCTCCCGGGCCCAGACGGCACACCCCACCAGGGCCACCGTCAGCACCACCCCCCACCGCTCATGAGCGTCCGCCCACTCCGGATCGCCCACCGTGACGAACAGTTCCCACCGGTCGGGCCAGAGCAGCGGGGCCAGTACGGCCACCGTGAGCAGCCCGGCGCCGACGCCGACGCCGGGCTCCGGTTCGTCGGTACGGCGGATCGCGGCCGCCGCTCCGGCCAGCGCGAGGGCGCAGACGGTGGCCGCCTCCAGGGTGACCGCGCCCACCGGCGGCCGTACTTCGGCCGGGACCAGCAGGACCGCCGCCGTCCACCACAGCGCCGCGAACGGGGCGACCAGCGCCAGGCGCAGGGCCTGGCGGACGGGCCGTGGGGTCGGCACGGTGGCCGTGGTGTGGCGGGCGGGGTCGTCCAGGAGGAAGGCCAGGCCCAGGGCGAAGGCGAGCGCTGCGGCGCGCAGGGCGTTGAGGGCGAGCCAGGGGCTGAAGCCGGCCGGCAGCCGAGACGCCCCGGCGACCAGCAGTCCTAGGGCGGCTGCGGCGCCGAGCGCCCGCCAGGGCAACGTACGCCAAAGCGGGAGGAGCAGCTCGGGCACGTTCGACAGTCGTCGTGGAGTCGTCAACTCCCTCACTCCTGGCACCCGTCCTTCTCCGTGATCCCCTTCACCCCGAGCAGTTCGGCGGCCCGAGCGGTGGTCAGCCCGGGAGCCGTCAGCTCGCTCCAGTGCTCCTTCACTCGCGCCGTGGCCTCACCACGAGGGCGGGTCAGCAGCGTGCGTACGACATCGGTCTGCGCCGCCGACATGGACAGCGGATCCGTCGGCTGGAGCACGATCGCGGAGCCGGAGACGCTGTCGTCGAGGCGGACCTTGCGCAGCGCGTCCATCGGCTGGTCCTGCCAGCCCAGGGCAAGCCACATCACGGTGACGATCCGCCCGTCGCACAGCTCGCTGCCCGCCTGCTCGTTCCCCGCCACCAGTACGGCGGCGACGGCCGAGGAGAACTCGGGGACACGGGGGCCGCCCCACCGGGTGCCGACCGTGACCTCGTGCGCGGTGCCGGAGGGCTGGAGGGCGCCGTCGCCGGAGAGTCCGTAGCGGGCCTCGACGCGCTGGCGGACGAGGAGCCTCTGGCCGTGTGCGGTGCCGCCGGCGAGATCCGAGACCTCGTCCACCACCTGCGCCCAGGTCCCGACCCGGGGCTCCCACTCCGGATACGCGCAGTACGTCGACCGGCCGCGCTGCACACAGGTCTGCTCGGGGTCGACCGTGGCCTTCTCGCGGGCCGCCGTCAGCGAGGCCGGTTCGCCTCCGGACTGGGCGATCGCGCCGACCAGGGTCAGGGCCATGGCCCCGCCGAGGGCGGCGTAGAGGGTCCGGACGCGGCGGCCGCCACCGGCCAGCACCGCGAGGACAGCGGCCGTGAGGCCGAGGCCCAGCAGGTACAGGGCGTGCCAGGCGGCAGGCCGGCCCAGCAGGTCGGAGGGGAGCGTCTCGGAGCTGCTCTCGCCGACCACCGGGTTCAGCCAGCGCGTCCCGGACTCGGTGTCGCCGGGGGCCACTCCGAGCACGACGAAGAAGAGGAAGAACACGACCAGCAGCGGGCCCACGAACGCCGACTTCAGCAGCCGGGCCAGCAGCACCCCGAGCGTCCCGAACAGCAGCACCGTCAGCGGCCCGACGAGCAGCTCGCCCGGCGAACCGTGCCCGACGGCGCCCGGCTTGAGCGCCTCCCAGCCGAACTGCACGCCCACACAGACCGCGGTCAGCAGCGCCGCGGGTACGACGGACAGGACGTGGGCGGCGCTGCGGCGCCAAGTGGTGACGACCAGCACGTCGAAGTGCCGGTCGGTGTCCCGGCGCCGGGAGCGCAGCACGGCGAGGTTCACGGTGAGCAGGACCGCGAGCCCGACGAGCATGGGCGGGCTCTGGGTGTCCCGGTCGGCGTCCTGGAGGGCGGGGAAGCCGTCGTAGGAGTCGAGGGTGTGCCACACGATCCAGGCGAGGTGGACCGCGAAGGCGACCAGGACCGGGATCGACAGCAGGAGTCTGCGCGACTCGAAACGGGCGAGCGCGAACACGGACGCCCAGGAGTCGCGGGGTTCGGTGCGCACGGCGACGGGCGCCGGCTGGATGAGCGTGTTCATGCCGTCACCGCCAGGCCGTGGCCGTCGAGGGTGAGCAGGTAGCCGTCCTCCAGGGTGGGATCGAGGAGTTCGGCGCCGGGCGGTGGATCGCCTACGTTGCGGAAGGTGCCGGCACCGGTGCGCCAGCCCGCCTTCGCGTCCGGGGCCCGTTCGGCGCTGCTCCACACCCGGCCGGCCGCCCGTGCGGTCAGCTCGGCGGGGGTGCCGTCGAAGTGGATACGGCCGCCGGCCATCACCAGGACACGGTGGCAGAGCATCGCCACGTCCTCGGTCTGGTGGGTGGACAGCAGCACGGTCCGGCCCTCACCGGCCCGGGCGATCAACTCCCGGAACCGCATGCGCTGTTCGGGGTCGAGTCCGACGGTGGGCTCGTCCAGGACCATGAACCCGGGGTCACCGACGAGGGCGGCGGCGAGCGCGACCCGCTGCCGCATACCGCCGGACAGCTTCTTGACGCGCTTTCCGCGGACGTCTCCGAGATCGACCTCGTCCAGGACGCGGCGCACCTCGCGGTGGCGGGCGGCGCGATTGTTGATCTCCTTGAGGATCGCCACGTAGTCGACGAACTCGAAGGCGGTGAAGTCCGGGTGGAAGCCGGGCGTCTGCGGGAGATACCCGAGCCGCCGCCGCACCTCCTGCCGCCCGCGCGTGGAGCCGGGGTCGTGCCCGAGCACCGTGAACCGGCCGCGCTGGGCGGGCACGGCGGTGGCGAGTACCCGCAACAGGGTGGTCTTTCCGGCGCCGTTGGGCCCGAGGAGCCCGGTCACGCCCGGGGTCAGCCGCAGCGACACATCGTCGAGGGCGCGGGTGCCGCCGTAATGGAGGCTGAGCCCGGAGGCGGAGACGGTGGAGGTCATACGGCGCTCCTGTGGAAGACGTCGAATCGGTCACGTGCGAGGTAGAGAAGGCCGACCGCGAGGGCGGCGACCGCGGCGGCGGCGCTCTGTCCGGCAGCGGTGAAGGGGATGAGCGGCCCGCCGTCGGCGGCGGCGTCGGCCGCGGCGATCAGGGCCACCCACGCCCCGCCGACCAGGGACGGCGCGAGGACCGGCCCGAAGCGGGGGGTGAGGGCGAGCCCGGTGGCGGTGAGGGCGAGGGCGGGCAGCAGCCAGGCCAGGGCGCGCAGGCCGTAGTCGGGAAGGGCGAGCGTCGCCAGACCGTTGAGGCCGAGTCCGGCGGCGAGCACGGCGAGCGTCCGGATCATCAGCAGCTTGAACCCGTGCACCGGGGCGACGACCGCCATCTCGTACGTCGGGTCCAGCGCGGGTCCGTAGCTGAGCGCGACCCCCGCGAGCGGCAGCAGCGGCGCCAGGGCGAGGAACAGGGTCGGCGAGCCGGCGGAGTACACCACCCCCACCGTCGTCACCAGCAGGAACACCACCGCCGCCAGCCAGGACCTGCGCAGCACGGGCGTCGCCGCGAGCAGCCGCGCGGTGTGGTCGGCGACCCCGATCCGCACCAGCAGCCCCTCGAACAGTCCGGGCCGGGGCGCGTCGAGCTCGGCGTCCAGCCGCTCCCAGCCGGCGTCGACGGGTTCGCTGACCTCGGCCAGCGCCGCCCGGCACCTCGCGCAGGCGGCCAGGTGGGTGTCGGCGGACCAGAGCATGGGCGCCGCCAACTCGGTGCGCGCGTAGGCCCGCAGGTCCTCTTCGGATACGTGCCAGGTCATGCCAGCGCCTCCCGCAGTTGCTTACGGGCACGCATGGCCCGCGTCTTGACGGTCCCGGGCGGAATCCCCAGCAGCACGGCCGCCTCACGGGTGGTCAGCCCGTCGACGACCGTGGCCTGGAGCACCGCGCGCAGCTCCGGTGAGAGCCGGATCAGGGCGCCCGCGAGGTCCCCGTGCTCAACCCCCGCGAGCACGCGGTCCTCCGCGGACGCCTCGTCCCGGTGCCTGAGCCGGGACAGCGCCTGCCGCAGCCGGCCGCGCGCCCCGTCGCCGCGCAGCACGTCGATCAGCCGCCGCGACCCGATCCGCCACAGCCACCCGGCTGCGTCTCCGGAGTACCCGTCCTCCCGGTACTTGGCGGTCCCCCGCCACACCGCGAGAAACGTCTCCTGTACGACGTCGTCGACGATCCCGGGGTCGGCGCACCGGCCCCGCAGTCGGGCGGTCAGCCAGGGCGCGAACCGCCGGTACAGCTCCTCGAAGGCGCGCCGGTCCCCGTCCGCCGCGACGGCGCGCAGCAGCTCCCCGTCGCTTCTCGTTTCGCTCACGTCTCCTCATCGGACGAGCCCGGCCGTGCGGTTCACGGAACCACGCTTGACTTTCGGACTCCACTTCCACCACCCTTTCACTACTCAATTAGTGAAAGGGTGGTGGAACGGAGTGGTCGAGTACCGCATCGACCGGCGCAGCGGCGTCGCCACCTACCTGCAGATCGTCCAGCAGACCAAACAGGCGCTGCGCCTTGGCCTGTTGGCACCGGGCGACAAGCTCCCCACCGCGCGGGAGGTCGTGGAGGCGACGGCCATCAACCCGAACACCGTTCTGAAGGCCTACCGCGAGCTGGAGCGCGAGGGCCTGGTCGAGGCCCGCCGAGGCCTCGGCACCTTCGTACGCAAGTCGCTGGGCGCCGCGCCCGCCGACTCCCCACTGCGCGCCGAACTCACGGACTGGGCGGTGCGGGCCCGCGAGGCAGGCCTGGAGCACGACGACGTAGCCGCACTGTTCGCGGCCGTACTGGAAGAACACTTCAAGGGGGACGAGGCGTGACCGATATCGCCATAGGGGCGGCTGGGCTGAGCAAGGCGTTCGGCGCCTGGAAGCGCACCATGAGGGCGCGGGGCCATGTCGATATGCGGCTCCGCCGCGGGGCGCGACCAGCCACGACGGCGCCGCAGCGAACCACCGGCCTGTCGCAGCTCGACTTTCGGCTCCCCGTCGGACGCATCTGCGCCCTCGTAGGCCCGAACGGCGCCGGCAAGTCCACCCTCCTCGCACTCGCCGCCGGACTGCTCCGGCCCAGCGAGGGCACCGTGTCCGTGCTCGGCACCACCCCGGCCGCCGCCCGCGAGCGGCTCGCCTACGTCGCCCAGGACAAGCCCCTGCACCCCCATCTCACCGTAGCCGCCACCCTGCGGCTCGGCCGCGAGCTGAACCCCCGGCGCTGGGACCACGCCGTCGCCGAGCGGATCGTCGCCGAGGGCGAGCTGGACCCGGACGCCAAGATCCGCACCCTCTCCGGCGGCCAGCGCACCCGGGTCGCCCTCGCCCTGGCCCTCGGCAAGCGCCCCGAACTGCTGCTCCTGGACGAGCCGATGGCCGACCTCGACCCGCTCGCCCGGCACCAGCTCACCGGCACCCTGATGGCGGACGCGGCCGAACACGGCACCACGGTTGTCATGTCCTCGCACGTGGTGGCGGAGCTTGAGGGCTCCTGCGACCACCTCCTGCTGCTCGGCGCGGGCCGGATCCGCCTCGCCGGCCCCCTGGAGGACCTGCTTGCCGCGCACCGCCTCGTCACCGGACGCGCCAAGGACTCCCTCGCCCCGCACACCGTCGTCGAGTCCCGCACCACCGGCCGCCAGCTCACCGCGCTGATCCGGCCCGAGGGCCCGACAACCCCCGGCTGGCAGGCCACCGAGCCGACCCTGGAGGAGCTGGTCCTCGCCCATCTGCGCGCCCCCGACGCCCCCGCCCTCACTCTGGACGACGCACAGGAGGCGGCCGTATGACCGCCGTGACCGTGCGGGCGACCGCCACCGCACCGCACTCCCGCGGCCCGCGCGGGCTGGTCTGGGTGATGCTCCGGGTGCATCGGTCGGCGCTGCTGTTCTGGCTGATGCTGGTGGGACTGACCGCCGGAGCACTGCTGTGGGTGTACGGGCCGGGCGCGGACGCCGCCTGGGCCGAGTACCGGGACATGGGCTGCGGCTCCGGTCGGCCGAACCTGGGCTGCGACTTCACCGGCCCTGCCATGGGCCGTTACGACGACGTCCTCGGCGTCAGCGGCGCAGTGATGTACTGGGTGCCGCTGCTGACCGCCGCCTGGGCCGGCGGCGCGCTCATCGGCCGCGACATGGAGAACGGCACCGCCCGTCTTGCCTGGGTGCAGTCCGTCTCACCCGCGCGCTGGCTGGCCGCCAAGCTCGCCGTACCGGCCGCCCTGCTCACCGCCGGAATGCTCACGCTCACGCTGCTGCACCGGCTGGCGTGGACCTCGGACGGCAAGCTGCACCTGACCATCGGCTGGCGTGTCTGGCACGACGACACCATCTTCCTGGCCAACGGCAGCGCCGCCACCGCCTATGCCCTGCTCGGCCTCGCTGTCGGCGCCCTCACCGGCCTGCTCCTGCCGCGCGCCCTGCCCGCGCTGGCCGTGGCGTCCCTGGCCCTGGTGACGCTCCAGAACCGGATCGGCGAACTGCGCCCGCACCTGTGGCCGCCCGACCTCGTGACCGCCACGGACGACTACCCCGAGACCGCCGGCCTGATCGTCGAGGGAGGCGCCCTCACCCGCAACGGCGCCCACGTCCCGATCCCGGACTGCATGGGCATGCCCGGCTGCCTCACCGAGCGCGACATCACCGGCTTCTACGCCTACTACCACCCCGCCGCCCACTTCTGGCGCCTCCAACTCATGGAAACCGGCATCGCCCTCGCCCTCACGGCCGCCGCCGTCCTCGCCGCCTCCCGGCTCCTCAAACACCGCACCGGAGCCGCCATATGACCACCCTCACCACCACCGGCCACACCCCGCCCCACACCGCCGCCCACTTCTGGCGCCTCCAACTCATGGAAACCGGCATCGCCCTCGCCCTCACGGCCGCCGCCGTCCTCGCCGCCTCCCGGCTCCTCAAACACCGCACCGGAGCCGCCATATGACCACCCTCACCACCACACCCATCCCCACCGGCCACACCCCGCCCCGGCCCGGCGGCCTGCTCCGGGTCGTGCTGCGGCTGCACCGCACCGCGCTGGTCCTCTGGGGCCTCGCCCTGCTCGCCGCCACGGCGGGCCTGATGTGGCTGGGCGCCCTCGCGGACGAGGCCGAGCGCGGCAACAGCGCCTGCTCCACGCCGCCCACCGACGGGCTGATGTCCTGCGCCGCGGTCCACGCGATCACCGCGGACGAGACGTACTCCACCGGAATCGCCTTCGTCACCGCCTGCCTGGCCTGGCTGATGTTCCCGGTGGCCGCCTGGGCGGGCGGGGCGCTCATCGGGCGCGAGCTGGAGAACGGCACCGCGCGTCTCGCCTGGACCCAGTCGGTCACCCCGACCCGCTGGCTGACCGCCAAGCTCGCCGTACCGGCCGCGCTGCTCACCGCCGGCACGACCGCGGTGGTCCTGCTCGGGGTGTGGGCCCGGGGCGAGGACAACCCGAACCTGGTCGGGGACTGGTACTACCCGGACGTCTTCGTCGGCACCGGCCCCACGGCCGTCGCGTACGTCCTGGCCGGCCTCGCCCTCGGCGCGCTCGCCGGGATGCTGTTCGGGCGGGCGCTGCCCGCGGCCGGGGCGGCCCTCGCCGGCTCGCTGTTCCTCCACAACCTGCTGGAGGCCCACCGCGGGGACCTGTGGTCCACGGTCACCCGCGACAAATCGGGCTGGGAAATACCCCGCTCGGCCTTCCAGGTATCCGCCACCCAGACCCGGGTGACCCTGCACCCCCAGTCCCATTTCTGGCCGATCCAGTACGTCGAGAGCGGCATCCTCCTCGCCGTCGCCGGCATGGCCGTCGCCGGGGCCTTCTGGGCGCTGCGCCGTCGGACCATCTGATCTCCGGGGCCGTACGTCCCTCCTACGGGGGGAGGGACGTACGGCCCCGGCATGTAGACGCCCGGGAGCCGCCGCTCGGTGTCCCACACGCCATGTCTCCGTAACCATTGGTTCAGACGGGCTTGCGACGCTCGGCGAATGAAGCCCGCCGTGCCAGAGCCTTCGCCGCCTCCCGAGAGGATCGCGGGGAACGGGGACGCCCGACGTCTTGCCGCCACTCTCCCGCCCGCGTCTTCCGACGCGCCCGTATCGCTGGAGACGCGGAAGAATGGGTCCATGAGTCAGCAGAACGCCCAGGCACAGGTCCAGCACGCGCAGCCCTCAGTCGGCTCCATCGCCGCCCACCGCTCGCGCACCGTGGCCGGTTCGGTCTCCGACCTCGAACCCGACATCGACGCCGACCTCGATGCCTACGAGGAGGCGCCGACCGACGGTGCGCCCCTGCCCCAGGGCCGCTTCCTCGACCGGGAGCGCAGCTGGCTGGCGTTCAACGAGCGAGTCCTCGAACTCGCCGAGGACCCGACCACGCCCCTGCTGGAGCGGGCGAACTTCCTCGCCATCTTCGCCAGCAACCTGGACGAGTTCTTCATGGTCCGGGTCGCCGGTCTGAAGCGCCGTATCGCCACCGGCGTCGCCACCCGTTCCGCCTCCGGGCTGCAGCCGACCCAGGTGCTGGAGATGATCTGGGCCCGCTCGCGCGAGCTGATGGCCCGGCACGCCGCCTGCTTCCACGAGGACGTCGCCCCCGCGCTCGCGGAGGAGGGCATCCACCTGGTCCGCTGGAACGAGCTGACGGAGAAGGAGCAGGCCCGCCTGTTCACCCTCTTCCGGCACCAGATCTTCCCCGTGCTGACTCCGCTGGCTGTCGACCCGGCGCACCCCTTCCCGTACATCTCGGGCCTGTCCCTGAACCTTGCCGTCGTGGTGCGCAACCCGGTCAGCGGGCACCGCCACTTCGCCCGCGTCAAGGTGCCGCCGCTGCTCTCCCGCTTCCTGGAGAGCTCGCCCGGCCGGTACGTCCCCATCGAGGACGTCATCGCCGCGCACCTGGAAGAGCTGTTCCCGGGCATGGAGGTGCTGGAGCACCACGCCTTCCGCATCACGCGCAACGAAGACCTGGAGGTCGAGGAGGACGACGCCGAGAACCTCCTCCAGGCCCTGGAGAAGGAGCTCATGCGGCGCCGCTTCGGGCCGCCGGTGCGCCTGGAGGTCGAGGAGTCCATCGACCGCGAGGTCCTCGACCTGCTGGTGCGCGAGCTGAAGATCAGCGAGGCCGAGGTCTACCCGCTGCCCGGCCCGCTGGACCTCACCGGTCTGTTCCGGATCGCTTCCCTGGACCGGCCCGAGCTGAAGTATCCGAAGTTCGTCGCCGGCACCCACCGCGATCTCGCCGAGGTCGAGTCGGCGTCCCCGCCCGACATCTTCGCGGCGCTGCGCAGCCGTGACGTGCTGCTGCACCACCCGTACGACTCCTTCTCCACCTCCGTGCAGGCGTTCCTGGAGCAGGCGGCCGAGGACCCGGACGTCCTCGCCATCAAGCAGACCCTGTACCGGACCTCGGGCGACTCCCCCATAGTCAACGCGCTCATCGACGCGGCCGAGGCCGGCAAGCAGGTGCTTGTCCTGGTCGAGATCAAGGCCCGCTTCGACGAGCACGCCAACATCAAGTGGGCCAAGCGCCTGGAGGAGGCCGGCTGCCATGTGGTCTATGGCCTCGTCGGCCTGAAGACCCACTGCAAGCTGTCCCTGGTGGTCCGCCAGGAGGGCGACACGCTACGGCGCTACAGCCATGTCGGCACCGGCAACTACCACCCGAAGACGGCGCGGCTGTACGAGGACCTCGGCCTGCTCACCGCCGACCCGCAGGTCGGCGCGGACCTGTCCGACCTCTTCAACCGCCTGTCGGGCTACTCGCGCCGCGAGACCTATCGCCGGCTCCTCGTCGCCCCCAAGTCCCTGCGCGACGGCCTGATCTCACGGGTCAACAAGGAGGTCCAGCACCACCGTGCGGGGCGTCCCGCGTTCATCCGTGTCAAGGTCAACTCGATGGTCGACGAGGCCGTCATCGACGCTCTGTACCGCGCGTCCCAGGCGGGCGTGCCGGTCGACATCTGGGTGCGCGGCATCAGCGCGGTGCGCCCGGGTGTGGCGGGCCTGTCGGAGAACATCCGGGTCCGCTCCGTGCTCGGCCGCTTCCTCGAACACTCCCGGGTCTTCGCCTTCGGCAACGGCGGCGAGCCCGAGGTGTGGATCGGCAGCGCCGACATGATGCACCGCAACCTCGACCGCCGCATCGAGGCACTGGTCAGGGTCACCGACCCGGCCCACCGGGCGGCCCTCAACCGGTTGCTGGAGACCGGCATGTCCGACACCACCGCCTCCTGGCATCTCGGCCCGGACGGCGAGTGGACCCGGCACGCGACCGACGCGGATGGCCAGCCCCTGCGGAACGTCCAGGAGATGCTCATAGACGCCCGGAGGCGCCGGCGTGGCACAGCAACACCTTGACCCGACGAACCCCACGGCCGTGCCGGTGACCGGGGAGGCCCTCGAGGCCTACCTGCGCACCCAGGCCATGGAGTTCCTCCGCGCGCTGCGGCTGCACCGGGAGACCGGCGGCGGCGACGGAGGATCTCCGGGGCGGGCGAAGTCACGGGCCGGGGAGAACGGTTCGGAGGAATCGGTCGACGCGGCCCGAGCCCTGCGCCGCTCGGCCCGACGCATCAGCGGCAGCCTCCACACCTTCCGCCCGCTCCTGGACCCCGACTGGTCAGAACGCATCCGCCCGGAACTGGCCTGGCTCTCAGGCACCCTGGCCATGGAACACGCCTACGCGGCCCGCCTGGAACGCCTGCTGCTGGCGCTGCACCGGCTGTCGGGGGCAACGGCGTTCCCGGCCCAGACCGCCAACGCCCCCGACGTAGCCGCGGGCAGTCGTGCCGCTGGGGCGGCGGCCGTCCCACTGAAAGCGGCACCCGGCGGCGCCGGCCCAGCGACCCGCCCACCGGCCACCACGGAGAACGGCAACGTCACAACCGACGGAGCCGCGACCCACCCCCAGGCACCCATAGAGCGCGGCAACCTCACCGTGGGCGCCGCGAAAGCAGGCGCCCTACTGGAGCGCCAGCTCACCCTCGCCCGGACAAGAGCACACAGCACCGCACTGCAGGCCCTCGGCTCCTCCCGCTTTCACGCCGTCGCCGACAACATCGCCGTACTGGCCAGCGAGGTCCCCCTCACCCAGACCGCCACCGCCACCGACCTCCGCCCCCTCGCCGCAGCCGCCGAGGAACGCCTCACGGACGCGGTAACCGCCCTCCCCCTGGTCACCGCAGGCCACCCGTACAACGCCGAGGCCCTCATCCACGGCCTCTCCCCGGACCCGGCCCCACACCCCCAGGACGCCCCCTGGCACCAGGTCCGCCTCCTGCTCCGCCTGCACCGCTACGCCCGAGAGGCACTCCTCGGCGAGGACGCCCCCCGGGACGTACGCCTGCTCACCGCGGGTCAGTCCCTGGACCGCCACCGCGACGCCTCCGAGGCGGCGGCGGCCGCCGCGGCCGCGGCCCGCACCCCCCGCATCGCCCCGGCCACGGCGTACGCCCTCGGCGTGCTCCACGCCGACCAGCGGCACGAGGTCGAGGCGGCCCGCTTCGCCTTCCAGCAGTGCTGGCAGAAACAGAAGATCAGCACGCACTGAAGCCACTGAAAACGGAGCCACTGAAGGAGGCCGGCCCACCTGTGACACAACGCGACGACTCCACCGTCCAGGCGGCCGGCTGCGTGCTGTGGCGCCGCTCCCCGGTCGACGGCGAGCTGGAGGTCTGCCTCGTCCACCGGCCGAAATACGACGACTGGTCCCACCCCAAGGGCAAGCTGAAGCGCGGCGAGGAACCGCTCGCCGCCGCGCTGCGCGAGGTCGAGGAGGAGACCGGTTACCGGGCCACCGCCGGCACCGAGCTCTCCACGCTGACCTACATGGCCGCCGGCCGCCCCAAGCAGGTCCGCTACTGGGCGGCCGAGGCCGGCCCCGGCACCTTCGCGCCGACCACCGAGGTGGACCGCATCGTCTGGCTGCGCCCCGAAGCAGCCCGCCGCAGACTGACGCAGACCCGGGATCGCGACCTGATGGACGAGCTGGTCATACCCGCCGCCGAGCGCGGGCAGGGCCGGTGAGCATGCGGTCGGTACCCCGATCGTGGGCCCACCGCCACACGTCGGGCCCTGCCGACCGGTACGAAGTCGTCCCGCTGCATAGAGTGACGATCCGAGGCCCGCGCCGCCATCGACCCGTGTCCCCAACGTAAGCGTTCCGTGACCTCACCGCACCGTCCCCAGGGGTTCACCCCTCGTTCATTTACGGCCATCGGCGCCTTCACCTGTTCTGCCTAATTTCGGCCTTACGCGGTGTGGCGCGCAGTTCCGTTCCGCGCCCACATCTCCAAGACTTCGCACGCCGCCGAATTCAGGACGGCGGCTCCTGGAAGGAACTCCCTCAAGTGAAGCTTCAGCGCATGAACCGGCGGGCCCTCGCTCTCGGTGCTCTCGCCGTCTCCGGCGCCCTGGCCCTCACGGCGTGCGGCTCCGACGACACCGGCGACACCGGCAGCGGCGACGCCACCACCAGCGCCGCGGCCGGCAACATCAAGTGCGACGACGCCAAGGGCCAGCTGCTCGCCGACGGCTCGTCCGCGCAGAAGAACGCGATCGACGCGTGGGTGAAGCAGTTCACCGCCGCCTGCTCGGGCGTCCAGATCAACTACAAGGGCGGCGGCTCCGGCGCCGGTGTCACCGCGTTCACCCAGGGCACGGTCGCCTTCGCCGGCTCCGACTCGGCCCTGAAGCCCGAAGAGGTCACCGCCTCCAAGGAGGTCTGCGAGGGCGGCCAGGGCATCGACCTGCCGATGGTCGGCGGCCCGATCGCCATCTCGTACAACGTCGAGGGTGTCGACAACCTCGTCCTGGACGCGCCGACCCTGGCGAAGATCTTCAGCGACAAGATCAAGAACTGGAACGACCCGGCGATCGCGAAGCTGAACCCCGACGCGAAGCTGCCCGACCTCAAGATCCAGGCGTTCCACCGCTCGGACGAGTCCGGCACCACGGACAACTTCACCAAGTACCTGATCGCCACCACCCCGGACAACTGGAAGTACGAGGGCGGCAAGGCCTGGACCGCTCCCGGCGGCCAGTCCGCGTCCGGTTCCTCCGGTGTCGCCCAGCAGGTCAAGCAGACCTCCGGCGCGATCAGCTACATGGAGCTCTCCTACGCCAAGGACTCCTCCGTCGTCGCCATCGACACGGGCGCGGCCGAGCCGGTCAAGGCCTCCGTCGACGGTGCCACCGCCGCCATCGCGGACGCCAAGGTCGTCGGCACCGGCAAGGACCTGTCCCTGGAGCTCAACTACGCCACCAAGGCCGACGGCGCCTACCCGATCACCCTGGTGACGTACGAGATCGTCTGCGACAAGGGCAACAAGGCGGAGACCCTGCCGACCGTCAAGGCGTTCCTGACCTACATCGCCAGCGAGGACGGCCAGAAGATCCTCACCGAGAACGACTACGCCCCCATGCCCGACGACATCATCACCAAGGTCCGCGAGACCGTCGCGGGCCTGAACTGACCTGAGTGTGCGGCCCGGTCCCCCCGCGGGGTCGGGCCGCACCGTCCGGTGCACCGCCGCCAGGAGCCCTCCACCATCGAGGGCGCCGCAGACCGGAGAACCCGATGGACATAACCACCAAGAACATCCAAACCCCCCCTCCCCCACCGCAGCCGACCGTGGCCGAGCGCAAGCGCAACGCCCGCGGCGCCACCCGTCCCGGCGACCGGGTCTTCCTCGGTCTCGCCCGTGGCTCCGGCATCTTCCTGCTGGTGATCATGGCCGCCATCGCGGTCTTCCTCACCTGGCGGGCCGCCGTCGCCATCAGCAAGGACGAGGGCAACTTCCTCACGACCTTCGAGTGGAACACCGCCGGCACCGAGCCGGTCTTCGGCATCGCCGTCCTGGCCTACGGCACGATCATCTCCTCGATCATCGCCATGGTGATCGCGGTCCCGGTCGCCGTCGCCATCGCGCTGTTCCTCACCCACTACGCCCCGCGCAAGCTGAGCGGTCCGATCGCCTACGTGATCGACCTGCTCGCCGCGGTGCCGTCCATCGTGTACGGCCTGTGGGGCGCCCTGATCCTCGTACCGCACATGGACGGCCTGTTCGGCTGGCTGAACGACTACTTCAGCTGGACCGGAATCTTCGACTGGGAGGGCGGCGCCCCCCGTTCGATGCTCACGGTCGGCATCCTGCTCGCGATCATGATCCTGCCGATCATCACCAACGTGAGCCGCGAGGTGTTCAAGCAGGTCCCGCAGATGCACGAAGAGGCCGCCCTGGCCCTCGGCGCCACGCGCTGGGAGGTCATCCGCATGGCGGTGCTGCCCTTCGGCCGCTCCGGCGTGATCTCCGCGTCGATGCTCGGCCTCGGCCGCGCGCTCGGCGAGACGATGGCCGTCGCCACCGTGCTCTCCCCGGACTTCCTGATCCACGGCAGCCTGCTCAACCCGGGTGGCGGCACCTTCGCCCAGAACATCGCCAGCAAGTTCGGTGAGGCGGACGAGTTCGGCCGGGACGCGCTGATCGCCTCCGGTCTCGTCCTGTTCGTCATCACCCTGCTGGTCAACGGCGCGGCGCGCGCGATCATCGCCCGCCGCAAGGAGTACTCGGGGGCCAACGCATGAGCACTCTCGTCCAGCACCCCAGCTCCCTCCAGGGCGCCCGACTGCCCAAGTGGTCCCCCTGGGCCATCGCGGTCGGCTCCGTCGCCGTCTCCATCGGCCTCTGCGTGGCCACCGGCATCGAGAGCAAGATCCAGTGGGGTCTGATCGCCGCGCTGCTCTTCGTCTTCGGCACGTACTTCATCGCCGCCGGCGTCGAGGGCAAGCGTCAGGCCAAGGACCGCATCGCGACCTCGATGGTCTGGGTCGCCTTCATCATCGCCGTGGTGCCCCTCGCCTCGCTGGTGTGGGAGACCGTCAAGCGCGGCTCGAAGGTCCTCGACGGCTACTTCCTGAGCCACTCCATGGGCGTGGTCTCCGACACCGAGCCGGGCGGCGGCATCTACGCCGCCATCATCGGCACCCTCGAACAGGTCGGCATCGCCACCCTGATCGCCGTGCCGATCGGTGTGCTCACCGCGATCTACCTGGTCGAGTACGGCCGCGGCCATCTGGCCCGCGCCGTCACCTTCTTCGTCGACGTGATGACCGGCATCCCGTCGATCGTCGCCGGTCTGTTCATCCTCAGCCTCCTGCTGATCTTCGACATGAGCTTCTCCGGCTTCGCGGGCGCCCTGGCCCTCGCGATCCTGATGATGCCGGTCGTGGTCCGCTCCACGGAGGAGATGCTCAAGCTCGTCCCGAACGAGCTGCGCGAGGCGTCCCTGGCCCTGGGCGTGCCCAAGTGGCGCACCATCCTGAAGGTGGTCCTGCCGACCGCGCTCGGCGGTATCACCACCGGTGTGATGCTGGCGGTCGCCCGTATCGCCGGTGAGACCGCGCCCGTCCTGCTGCTGGTGTTCGGCAACCCGTTCATCAACAACAACCCCTTCGAAGGGGCGCAGGCGTCGCTGCCGCTGTACATCTACCAGCAGTACGCGAACAGCGCGGGCTCGGAAGCGGCGTACGACCGCGCCTGGGCCGCGGCTCTCACCCTGATCGCCTTCGTGATGATCCTGAACCTGGCGGCCCGCGGCATCGCCCGCTGGAAGTCGCCGAAGACCGGTCGCTAAAGCGACGACATGCGGCTACCGCCGCGTGGGGCCATACAGCGACCGATCGAAAGACTTTTCCCGAAAGAAGCAGTGATACCCATGGCCAAGCGAATCGACGTAAGCGGCCTCAGCGCCTACTACGGCTCCTTCCGCGCCATCGAAGACATCTCGATGACCGTCGAGCCCCGCTCCGTGACCGCCTTCATCGGCCCCTCCGGCTGCGGCAAGTCCACCTTCCTGCGCACCCTCAACCGCATGCACGAGGTCACCCCCGGCGGCCGGGTCGAGGGCAAGGTCATGCTCGACGACGAGAACCTGTACGGCGCCGGGGTCGACCCGGTCTCCGTGCGGCGCGAGGTCGGCATGGTCTTCCAGCGCCCGAACCCGTTCCCGACGATGTCGGTCTACGACAACGTCGCGGCCGGCCTGAAGCTGAACGGCTCGTACAAGAAGTCCCAGCTCGACGACATCGTCGAGAAGTCCCTCAAGGGCGCCAACCTCTGGAACGAGGTCAAGGACCGCCTGAACAAGCCGGGTTCGGGTCTGTCCGGTGGTCAGCAGCAGCGTCTGTGCATCGCCCGCGCCATCGCGGTCGAGCCGAAGGTCCTGCTCATGGACGAGCCCTGCTCGGCCCTGGACCCGATCTCCACCCTCGCCATCGAGGACCTGATCGGCGAGCTGAAGGAGCGCTTCACGATCGTCATCGTGACGCACAACATGCAGCAGGCGGCCCGTGTCTCGGACCGCACCGCCTTCTTCAACCTGGCGGCCGTCGGCCAGCCCGGCAAGCTGATCGAGATCGACGACACGGAGCGCATCTTCTCCAACCCGTCGGTCCAGGCCACCGAGGACTACATCTCGGGCCGCTTCGGCTGAGCCGAAGTCCGGTTGGACCCCTCGCGGTGCTGCATGGCGGTGCCACCGCGAGGCAGATAAGGGCCCGCCCCCTGGCTCCCGGGGGGCGGGCCTGTTTCATTGCTCAAGCAGGCGGGCCGGTGCGCCGACCTGCCTGCTGAGTCGTTTCTGCAGTACGTCCGCTCGCTCGCCGTGTCCGCTACAGGAACGCGAGGTGCACGACCCCGAACGCCCCCGCGGCCACCAGCGCCGCGGCCGGCATGGTGATGAACCACCCGAGGACGATGTTCTTGGCGACCCCCCAGCGCACCGCGTTCAGACGCTTGGTCGCGCCGACGCCCATGATGGCGGAGGTGATGACGTGGGTGGTCGAGATCGGCGCCTTGAACAGGAACGCCGTGGTGAACATGATCGACGCACCGGTGGTCTCGGCCGCGAAGCCCTGCGGCGGGTCCAGCTCGATGATCTTCCGCCCCAGCGTCCGCATGATCCGCCAGCCACCGGCATACGTACCGAGCGACAGCATCACGGCGCAGACGATCTTCACCCACACCGGGATCGGATCGCCGTAGTCCTCGACATCGGCGATGACCAGAGCCATCACCACGATGCCCATGGTCTTCTGGGCGTCCTGGAGACCATGACCGAGGGCCATGCCCGCCGCGGACACCGTCTGCGCTATGCGGAACCCGCGCTTGGCCTTGTGCGGATTGGCCCGCCGGAATATCCACATGATGGCGGTCATGACGAGGTAGCCGACCCCGAGCCCCACCAGCGGCGAGACGAACATCGGGATGACGATCTTCTCCAGCACACCGTCCCAGTACACGGTGGTCCCGCCCGCGAGCGCGGCCCCCACCATGCCGCCGAACAGCGCATGGGACGAGGACGAGGGCAGCCCGAAGTACCAGGTGATGAGGTTCCAGGTAATGGCGCCCACCAGCGCGGCGAAGAGAATCCCCATCCCCTTCGAGCCCTCGGGCGTCTCGATCAGACCCTCACTGACGGTCTTGGCGACACCCGACCCCAGGAAGGCGCCGCCGAGATTCATCACCGCGGCCATGAGCAGCGCGGCCCGAGGAGTGAGCGCCCGGGTGGAGACGGACGTGGCGATGGCGTTCGCCGAGTCGTGGAAGCCGTTGGTGTACGTGAAGAAGAGCGCGACCGCGATGGTCACGACCAGAGCGAAGGTGTCCATGGACGCGCTCAGGACTCCTTCACGGCGATCGTCTCCACCGTGTTCGCCACGTGCTCGAACGCGTCGGCGGCTTCTTCCAGGACATCCACGATCTGCTTGAGCTTGAGGACCTCGATGGCGTCGTACTTGCCGTTGAAGAGGTGCGCGAGGAGCTTGCGGTGGATCTGGTCGGCCTGGTTCTCCAGCCGGTTGACCTCGATCCAGTACTCGGTGAGGTTGTCCATGGTCCGCAGATTGGGCATGGCCTCGGCGGTCAGCTCGGCGGCCCTGGCGAGCACCTCGATCTGCTGCTCGACACCCTTGGGCAGTTCCTCGACGTTATAGAGGACGACCAGGTCGACGGCCTCCTCCATGAAGTCCATGATGTCGTCGAGGGACGACGCGAGGGAGTAGATGTCCTCGCGGTCGAAGGGCGTGATGAACGAGGAGTTCAGCTGGTGGAAGATCGCGTGTGTGGCGTCGTCACCGGCGTGTTCCGCTGCCCGCATACGCTCTGCGATCTCGGCCCGGGCGGAAGCGTCCGCCCCGAGCAGTTCCATGAGGAGTTTCGAGCCCGTGACGATGTTGTCCGCGGACGCGGCGAACATGTCGTAGAAGCTCGTCTCCCTGGGGGTCAGACGAAAGCGCACGTGGGGTCCTCGGGGTGCTTCGGTTTCGGTCAGGCTGATGCTAGGCGCATCATCCGGCCACGGCTAATGGGCCGCCCCCCAGTGTCGCCCATCGGGCACAGTGATCAGCACGGGGGCGTACCAAGGGCCCTATACCCAGCAAAGTTCGGTACGATATACCCAGTAGGGGTATATGTCTGGAGGACGCGATGACGACGACCGAGGCCGGCGCCACGGCGCCCTCCGAGCATGAGCACGCCACGCACGGCTATCACAAGCAGAAGGACGAGCACCTCAAGCGCCTGCGCCGGATCGAGGGCCAGATCCGGGGCCTTCAGCGGATGGTCGACGAGGACGTCTACTGCATCGACATACTTACTCAGGTATCGGCATCGACGAAGGCCCTGCAGTCCTTCGCCCTCCAGCTGCTGGAGGAGCACCTGCGCCACTGCGTCGCGGACGCGGCCGTCAAGGGCGGCGACGAGATCGACGCGAAGGTGGAAGAGGCGACGAAGGCGATCGGCCGCCTGCTGCGGACATGAGGCCGAAAATCATCGGTGGGACTCATCGATGGGAGGAGCCGGGGTCACACCCCTCCCGCTCCTCCCCCACCCGCAGCACCTCGTCGATGCTCTCCAGACTGAGCCGGTCCTCGGCAGCCGAGGCCGCGATGATGAGCTCACCGCACAACTCGATCTCGGCGAGGGCCACGTGGTCCTGAACTGCCGTACCGCCGACCGGAGCCACGCGCATCACCTCTTCTCTGCCGTCACCGACTTCCTAGAGTAGGGAGCGGCCTACGCACCGCGCATGGCACGGACGGGCTAGTCCTTGAAGACCGTCGAGGATCCTCACTCCTCGGCGATGCGACCGGCGTAGATGTCGTCGCGGTCGGGCAGCCGTACGACGACGGGTACGCCGAAGTCGAAGAGCAGGGTGGTGGAGGCGACGTCCACGGCGTCCTTCTGCTGCCCGTTGACGAAGCTGAACCGATGCCGGACCTTCCGGATGCGCCCCTCGTCGTCGAGATACACATCGAAGGGCACCTTGGAGGTGGCGAACCCTTTCGCCGCGGCGGCGAGGGAGTCCCGGGACCCGTCGGAGGCAAGCTCGGCGGCCCTCCGCAGATCGGCGGTACCGCGGTAGTGGGTCACATCGGCCCCGCCGACCTGCTCCTCCCCCACATAACTCACAGCCTCCGCACCAAGAAGAAGTTCCGCGGCGGCGAAGGGATCGGTGGCCCCACCGGTGACGAGATTCCCGTCCGACATGGAAGCGGTCTCCACCCGTACCCACTTGTCGGCGGGAACGCCGGCACCGCGGTTCTTCATGAACAGGGCGCCGGGCGCGAGGAGTTCGGTGATGGGCCGGGAGGAGTCCCCGGCAGGATCCTGGGGAAGCAGCACCTTGAGCCGCCCGACATGGCGCCGGAAGTCGTACACACCCTCGCCCCGGATGGTGACCCGGGTCCCCCCGGTGGCCATCTCCATGGAGGTACGGGCCTTGGAACTACGAGCATCGACAAGCGCGGAGGCGGCCCGCCGCACAACCTCAACAGCCTCCTCACCCCTACCGTCATCAAGAGCGGCCCCATGACCACTCCCGCACCCACTGACGGCACCCACCGCACACGCCGCGACCCCCGCCGCGACAACCGCTCCCCTCCGCCTGAACCGCCGCTCCGCCATCGCCTGCCTATCCCCCAGCCGGTACGTCCGTCACGGGCCCCCCGTCGTCCCGCATAACGACGACCGAGGGGCCCTCGTAACGCACCCGAACAGCCATGGAAACCCTTTGCCTCCCCTCGGTACGGTTGACCCCGTGGCACAAGACCAAGCCCGACCCACACCCCCCACAACCCACCGCACGGCAACGATCGAAGAGGGCCGGTTCTGCACGGCCCAGTGCACCTGCGGCTGGAAGGGCCCAGCAAGAAGAGCAAGAAGCCAGGCGAGAAGAGACGCGGAGACACACACGGAGCGCTGAGGGTGTACCGGGGAAACGAAAGGTCCGACCCCCGACGAGCCACCCCCACGAGCCACCGCCCCCGAAAACCCCAGCCGCCGAGGCCGGGCCCACAGCCATCCCAACCCCCAGCCCGTACGGCGTTCGAAAACGAGCCCAACCCCCACCCACCCACCCGGAACAACCCAGCCCAGCCACCCCCAACCCCCCACGGCATTCGAAAACGAGCCCACACCCATCCCAAACCCCCACCCACCCACTGGGAACAACGCAGCCCAGCCACCCCCAGCCCGTCCGGCGTTTGAGGACGAGGCCCGTTCAGGGCCGACAGCGGGGGTCC
>NZ_JACMSF010000210.1 GCF_014257025.1 Streptomyces cupreus | reverse complement strand
GTGCGCAGGAGGGTGGTGAACCGGGTGGTGAGTTGTTCGATGGTTTCCCGGTCGAAGAGGTCGGTGGCGTATTCGACGATTCCTTTGTAGCCGGTGTTGCCGTTTTCGTCGTCTGGTGGTTCGACGATGTTGAAGAGGAGGTCGAATCGTGAGGTGCCGGTTGAGGTGGGTTCGTAGGTGGTGTTGATGTCGCCGATGGTGAGGTGGGGGAGGG
>NZ_JACMSF010000021.1 GCF_014257025.1 Streptomyces cupreus | reverse complement strand
CACCGTGGCCACGTTCAGCATGGTGGTGTCCAGGCGGCTGCCATAGGCGCGGAACAGGTCGTCCAGGATGACGTCCTCGACGCCGGCGCCGCGCTCGATGGACTGCCGAGAGGCGGTCTGCTGGCCGGCCGCGGTGCGGACCGGGACGGACAGCGCGGTGTCGTCCATGTCCTGCTCGGCCACCGCGGCGTTCTCCGCCGACTGGTTGTCGACGGACGAGCCGGTGGTGATCCGGGAGATCTCCACCGTCATACCCTGCGCGGGCAGGACGTGCGGGCGGCAGGCGTCGGCGAACGGCCGGTTGGCGCGGGCCAGCGGCGCGTACATGTCGGTCAGGTACTGCGGGATGACCAGCCCAGCGAACGCGCCAGTGCCGACCGCCCGGATCTGCTGTCCGCGCTCGACGCGCTCTTCCTGCATGTGCCGGGCGAGGCGGTCGCGGGCCTCGTAGTCGCCGAGGAACGCGGCGGCCACGTCGCGCTGGAACTGGGCGCCGCGCCGGTCCTCGTCCGGGCGGTAGGTCCGCTCCTCCTGGCCGACCCGGTGCACCTGGTCGTAGGCCGGGGCGCGGGTCGCGGCCGGCGTGGTGCGGGCCTGAAGCGCGGCCAGCTCTTCCTCGCGGGCCTGCTCCGCCTCCAGCTCGGCGAGGGCCTCCTGGCGGCGGGTCACCTCGGCGTCTGCGGCATCGCGGGTGGCCACCCGGGCGGCGACGGCCTCCTCGGTCAGGTTCTCGTCGGAGCGCAGCGCCATCAGCGCGTCCTGCTCCTGCTGTCGTGCGGTGATCGCCGTGTCCAGCGCGGTACGCGCCTGGGCGATCAGCTCGGCGAGAGTCATCTCGTCGGTCCTCTCTCTCGAAGATTCCAGGCGCCCCGGTCCAGGTCAGACGGCCACCCGAGGCAGTGCGCCGGGTGGGCTCGTGCGCGTAGAGCGCAGGGCAGATATCCCGCCGGGCGGCGGGAAGTTCAGGGGTCAGCGGGCGAGCGCGATCTCCAGCAGCGCCCGGGCCCGGCTCGACTGCGTGGCAGCAGCGGGCTGGCGCAGGGTTGAGGTGGTGTACGGGTTCGCGCCGTAGCCGACGATCGCGACGTCGCCGCGGTGGATGTCGTACCGGTTGATCCGGTACTCGGTGTAGTCCGGGGACCACTGGCCCGACTCGATGCGGAACGCGAAGGACATCTCGTCGACCAGGCCCGCGCGCAGCTTCGGCGCGATGTAGGCGACGTCATAGTCCGCCGGGTCCAGGGCGGGCGCGCGGACGTCCAGGCCGGTGGCACTCTCGGTCAGGAACAGGCTGCCGTTGGTGGTGCGGGCCAGGCGGCGCAGCTGGTCGTGGCCGAGCACGAGCGGCACGTCGAGGTCGGCGCGCGCGAGGGAGTCGGCGCCGGCGCCCTCGGAGACGACCTCGGTGTACGGGCCGAACATGTCCCACATCTCGTAGGCCTGCTCGTACACGGTGGCCTGGCCGACGAACTCCAGCGTGCCGCCGTCGCCGCTCTCGCGCAGCTGCACGCCGGAGAGGGTGGCGCGGACGGTGGCGCGCGCGGCGGGGGCTTCGGCGCAGCGTCGCTGCGAGGGCCGGTCGGCGCGCTGGCGGATGTGCTGGGCTCGGTCGGCCGCCGCAGCGGCCCGGGTCAAGGCGGTCATGACGATGCTCCCGGTACGGCGGTCGTGGGTTGGGCGGGGACCGAGCGCGACCCGAACAGCCGGTCGAACTCGGCGTAGTCGTCCTCGGTGAACGGCGGCAGGTTGTCCAGGGCTCGGGCCTCGGTCGGCGTGAGCGTCCGGTTGGTGATGCGCGCGCCGATCGTGCGGGCGCGGGCCTCGGGGTCCATGCGCAGCAGTGCGTCCGTGTTCAGCTTCACGAACCGCGGGCCGGACACCAGGCGGCGGCTGAATGCGTCCTCGCGGCGGCCGACGGCCGGCCCCAGGTTCATGATCAGGAACTGGAGGTTGCGCTGACCGATGTTGGCGTAGGTGACGCTGCTGCCCGAGACGGCGACGTCGATGAGGTCGCCGGGGCAGCCGAAGAAGCGGGCGATGTCCTGGGCGCCGTACTGGCGGGCCTCGAGGAAGCTGGACTGCGAGGCGACGGCCTGGATCGGCTTGTACTCCCAGTCCATGCCGTGAACGAACAGGCCGCTGGAGTCGACGGCCGCGCGGAAGTTCTCGCGGGCGACGCGGGCCGCGTCCTTGTCGACGGTCTTCGCGGTGTTCTTCAGCTCGGCCAGGGGGACGGCCCCGCCGGCGAACCAGTCACGGGCGAACTGCTGGGCAGAGAGGGTCTCTTCGATCGTCCAGGCGGCGAACGCCACCGGGGACAGACCGAGCGGGCACCCGGCGACGGTGTACTGCTTCTCGTGCCAGACCTCCCACGGCTCGTACTCCTTGCCGCCGATCACGTACTTCGTGATCGTGGGGCCGTTGCCGCGGACCGACACCGACCCGAGCTCGACCAGGTCGATCCGGCCGGGCAGGCCGCGCCCGTCCGGGCCGATAACCCCGGAGCGTTCGGTGATGATCCCGAAGTCGTTGCCGCCGCGGTCGAGGTCGAACTGGCTGGAGTAGACCCACTCCTTGATGCCCATCTCTGTGCCGCCCGGTGAGACCAGGACGGGGGGCTTGGGTACCTCGACCTGGATGCCGTTGACGTAGCGGTAGACGTCGATGGGGAAGCTGGACATCAGGTCCGCGCGCAGCCGCAGGCACGCCCACACCGCCGAGTTGCGCAGCGCCGTCTCGTTGGTGACGGGCACCCGGCCGGAGCGCCGCTCCCTCGATTGCGCCAGGAGATCCTCGGGTGACGTGATCTGAGCCTCGCGGGCGAACACGTTCTTCAGCCTGGTCCAGGCGCCCATGCTCACCTCCCCTCACGCGAACGAGTCCGCGATGTCGTAGTCCTCGATCACGTGCGGGCCCCGGATGACCAGCGCCCACCGGGCCCACGTCGCCGCACACAACGGGCTGATGTCCACCAGGGAGTTCGTCCGGTCCAGGGTCCAGGCGTCGCCCTGGCGGCGCGTCCTGGCGCCGTTCACGGCGGCGGTGAGCGGGACCTGGTCGAGGTGGCGCACTGTGCCCTGGTTCATCGCGTCGGCCAGCTGGCCGCACGCCTCGGTGACGTCCCCGCTCCTCATGACCGCGAGGTCGCCGCGCTCGGGGTTCGCCTTGTCCTTCGGCACGTCGATCCCGGCCGTCACCAGATCGTCGATCAGGGACGCGGCGGGCGAGCCCGACGCGACCGCCACGGCCACCGGCTTCCACAACCGGTGCAGCCGCGCCACCGCGGGCACCACCCAGTCCGTGCCCGGCCGGTACGCCACAACCTCCAGGTGCACCCGCCCGTCCGGCCGCAGCGACGCGGCGGAGATCGCCGAACGGTTGCGGTCCTGCGACACGTCGATGGCCAGGGCGACGCTCGACGCCACCGGCTTGCTCGCCGCGTCGAGCAGGCCCGGCCACTTGCCCTTCGGCACGTTCGGATCCGTCGGCGGGGTCGGCCGCCGGGTGCGGTTCAGATAGGCCCGGTCGAACTCGGCCGGGTCCATCTTCTCCAGCTCAGCCGCGATGACCTCCTCGGTCACCGTGAAGCCGAGAGCGGGCAGCGTCGCCCGCCACGTCGCCGGGTCCGCCCGGTCCATGTCGTCCGGGGCGAACCACTCGAAGTAGCAGGCCCGCGGCCGCGGCGCCGAGAGGTCGACGGCGAGCGCCTCCCACAGCGCTTCGACCAGACGGCGTCCGTTCTCCCGCTTCTTGTTCAGCCACACACTCTTCGTGGTGCCGCCCGCGGACGCCCACCACAGCTGAGCCATGGCCCGGGTCAGCATGGCCGGGCTGAACGCCTGCTCCAGGCGGTCATCCTCGTGCGCGAATGCCTCGTCGATGAACCCGAGATCCAAGGGCGGCCCGTGCCCGGCCTTCTCCGTGTTCGCCGTGATGCCCATCCGCGAGCGGGTGCGGCCCCACAGGATCGCCTCGTTGCCGTTGCTCTTGCGGATGCGCGCCATCTTCGCCAGGTCCGAGCTGGAGATCTTCTCCCAGAACTCGTCCTCCCACCGCTGCCTCGCCATGCCGCGGGTCTGGGCGGCGTACACGATGTTCTGCCGGGGCCAGGCGAGCGCGCGGTGGACCTGCGCGCCGAGCGTCAGTTCCGTCTTGCCCTGCTGCCGGGACACGGACAGGCCGACCTCGCGGTGCGCGAACAGCCCGGTGTCCGGGTCGATCTCCAGGGCGACGTCGGACACGTACTTCTGCCACGGCATCGGCGGCGCGCCGAGCTTGGCCATGACCTTCCACAGCTTCGGGCCCAGCGACGGCCGGTCCGGGTGTCGCGGTGTGCCCCACCGCGGCGGGCAGGTCAGCCCGTAGCGCTCGTACAGATCCTCGGCGAACTCAGTCGGGGGTGCCCAGGTCTCCGAGGTCGTCGTCATCGTCCGGCGCCCGTCCCTCCAGGATCTGGGCGAGCGTCTGCCGGAGCTCGCGGGTCAACTGGGGCAGCAGCCGGTCCTCCTGGGGGATCGCCTCCCCGCACGTGTCGCACTCGGCGGTCCGCGCGGCGTCGATCCGGCCGGCCAGCGTGTACGCCAGCTCGGTCAGCGACGGCTCGACGCCGACCAGGTCGCCGAGCTGCTCGATGTCGGCGCGCACGGCTTCCTCGACGGGCCCCATGCCGGCTCCCTTCCAAGATCATCCGGGGTCATCGGCCCGGGGGGAGAAAAATAAAAGCTGGGCGCGGGGTTGCGATATGTCCGATTCCTAAAGATCACTGGGAGATCCCGGCCGGAACGATCCGATCATGCTTCTGACCTGCGGGTTTGTGTCACCGCATGATGGATCCGAGGGGCTCGCCGTGCTCGGCCACCAGCTGCTCACGGCTGGGCATCTGCTCGTGCTGGATCCAGCCGGTGCTGTACCCGCAGTTGCACAGCAGGTGGACCTGACCGGTGGGCTGTGCCTCCATCCACCCGCTGGCCCCATCGGGGCGGCGCTCCCACTGCTTGAAGACCCGGAGTTCGTGGGGTGTGGTCCAGGGCTGGGGCATGGCGTCCTCCTACGGTCCGGCGAACCAGTCGACTGACGTGCGCAGCTGGACGACCTCGGCGAGCGGGCGGTCGCTCTTCTCCGAGTTGCACTTGCGGAGGCAGACGGGACAGCCGGCCACGCCGTGGATGGGGCCGAGGTTGTCGGGGTCCTTGCGGGCGCCGCCCTTGCTCACGGGGTGGATGTGGTCGACCGCGTCGGCGGCGCCGTGGCCGCAGACGATGCAGACGTCGGATGCGGCGAGGATGCGGGCGCGTATCTGCCGGTACTCGTAGCTGGTGAGTTCGCTGCGGTCGGTGGCCACGCTCACCCCCTGGGCACGGCGAAGCCCCGGCCGGGGGGATTGGCCGGGGCTTCGTCGTGTGTTTGTGGTGCCGCTTCGGGGCACAGTTGTTCACCGAGATCGTTACACGCTGTCTGACCTGGGGTCAAGCGGCGGGGCGTGCTTGGCGTTCGGCGAGGAGTGCGGCGACGTCTGTGACGGCGTACCAGGGTTGGCGGGGTGTGCCGCCCGAGCGCTTCAACCTGCCGCGGTGGACGAGGAGGCGGACGCCTCCGAGGGTGATGCCGAGTTGCTGGGCGGTCTGGTGGGCGGTGAGGTGGCCGGGCCGGATGTTCTGCGACTCCATGACCCCATGATGCCGCGCTGGGCGCTGATTCAGGGGGTGGCCTGTACCCCCTCTAGCCCCACTACTTCGCAGGTGAGGGGCCACTACAGGGGGGTCTACGACGGTAGAGGCCCCCCTCTAGATCCACTCGCTGGGTAGCGGGGGTCTGGAGGGGGGCCTTGTAGAGGGGGTTGTAGAGGGGGACCCCTCTACCGGGCGTTGAGGAGCTCGGTGGGCATGGCTGCTTCGAGGTCTTCGCGGCGGTATCCGGCGAGGTTCTTGCCGTTGATGTTGACCTGCTTGGTGGTGCGCTTCACGCCAGTGTCCTCGAGCTCCTTGGCGAGGCGTTCGGCGTCCCAGTCGCCGTAGTCCTCGTCCAGGTTCTCCAGGCGGGCGAGGAGGTCGGCGGTGTGCATCTTGACGCTGTGCCGCATGACGGAGAGGCAGTCGGACAGGACGGGGCTGACAGTGATGCCGGACGCCTCGGCGAGGGCGCTGGGGTCGTTGGCGGCATCGCCCGTGAGCTGGCCGCAAGCCTCGCGCAGCAGGCGGCCCTTGGCGCACATGGAGTTGAAGGCTGCGGTCTCCAGCATGTCGGCCTTGACTGTGACGAACGAGGCCGGGCCGGTGACCAGCACGCCGACGCCCTTGTGCTCCTCGGACAGGACGGAGGCGTCGGCGCCCTGGGCGGCCTTGCCCTTGCCGAGGACCATGTCTGAGCTGGTCTGGTCGACGACCTGCGTGGAGTAGCGGATGGTGATGATCTCGCGGAGCTTGGTGGGTACGGACTTGGCGTCCGGGCGCTGGGATGCGTAGTTGGAGATGAACCCGGCTGCGGGGCCGCGGCGGGCGATGCGTGCCATGTCGTTGATGATCTCGTCGCGTTCCTGGTCGTCGACGGCGAGGAAGGCTTCCTGTAGCTCATCCACCGTGAACAGGATGAACGGCATGTTGTACCGCTTGACGATCTCGGGGGTGAGCTTGCCCTCGGGGCAGATGGAGGTGGGCAGGCCGCGCAGGATGGAGAACCGGCGCTCCATCTCGGCGAGGAGTTCCTTGAGCATGGCCTTGAAGGCGCCGATGGCGTCCTCTTCGGCGCCGAGGACCAGGCGGTGGGCCACCTGCCGCATCTGGATCCAGTCCTGGCCGCCCTTGAAGTCGGCGACGTAGTGCCGCACGTAGGCGTCGAGGAGGCCGGCGGCGGTGAGGAGGCGCTGGCTGAACGTCTTGCCGCGGCGGGGCAGGCCGCCGAAGAACATGGACTGCCAGATGATCGGGAGGGTGACGCGGTTGCCGCGGGCGTCCTGGCCGAAGGGGATGGGGTCCCAGATGCTGAAGGTGTCCAGCTGTTCCAGCGGTGAGGGGTTGGGCGGCGCGAGGTAGGGGTCATCGTCGGCGACCCACATGGAGACGCGGCCTGCGTTGCCGCCTGCAGATGCGCGGACGCGGCTCATGATGACCTGGATCTCGTCGACGCCGAGCTCGGCGGCGATCTCGGTCCGCTTGGCGAGGACGTCGGCGGCCTTCTTACCGCCGCCCTTGGGCAGGTCGAAGATGACGGCCCACCCGTTGCCGTCGCGCAACGGCCCCATCACGCAGTTGACCTTGGGCCCTTCCTCGTCGCCTTTGCCCTGCTTGAGCAGGCCTGTCGCGCGGAGGGCGTCGTTGAGCTGCTGGGCGTCCATGGCGATCCGCAGGGGCGGCGTGCCGTGGTCGAGGATGTGGGCCTCGTCGGACCAGCCGATGGCTGCAAGGCCTCCGCAGGCGATGCAGCCGGCGGCGATCTGCAGGCCGAGGCTGGCGTAGTTGAGGGCGACGGCTGCGGCGGCGGCCAGGCCGAGGGCGGCACCCCAGCGCCAGCGGCGGGCCTCGGTGCGCTCCCGGTGCGCGACGACGGCCTGGGCGGCGAGGACGACGTCGTCGGGCTTGGCCTTGACCTGGACGCGGAGGGCCTTGATGCCGGCGGTGTGGTCCTGGGCGGTGAGGACGGGCCACAGGCGCCGGCCGCCGCGGAACGCGCCGCGCGCAGAGTAGCCGACGACCTTGACGGCGTACTTGGGGCTGCGGATGCCATGGTACCGGCCGTGCCACCAGCCGACCTTGATGAAGGCGCCGGTGTTGGCGCGGACGGATGCCCAGTTGCGTGCCCAGGCGGGCAGGATCGGGGCGTCGGGGACGGTCAGCCAGTCGGCGAGCGGGTTGTCAGGACGGTCGACGGCTTCGACGTCCTCGACGGCGCCCTGGCCGTCCTGGGGGGCGTCCTGTGGCGGCTTGATGAGGATGTCGGTCATGCTGGGCTCTTCCTGCTCCTTGTTGGGCTGCGGGAGGCCCGGGGACGGCGGCTGCTTGGCGGTAGGACGCCGTCCCCGGGGCGGGGCTATCGGCCGTTCTTGCGGCGCTGCGCCTTCTTCTCGATGCGCTCGACCTTGCGCTGGAGGTCCTCGAGGACCCGGCCGGTGCCGTCGTCGGCGAGGCCCCGCTTGACCATCCGGGCGCACAGCCCGATCACGCGGAGTTTCTCGCCGGTGGTGAAGTCGGAGAACCGGATGTCGTCGTTCTTGGCCATGGTCATTTCCCCTTACGGAAGTCGGCCCACAGGCCGCGCAGGATGAGCAGGCAGGCGGTGGCGCAGCAGGCGCCGACCGCGATGGCGATGGACGCGAAGGCGATGCCGATGCCGCCGATGCAGACGGCCGCCGCGATGGCGAGCCACTGGCTGGCGCTTCGGCTGGCGGGGGTGTGGTGGTGCTGGCACGGGGCGGGCGCGGGCTGCTGCTGGGCGGCCTTGGCGAGTTCCATGGCGGCGAGCGCCAGTTGTACGGCGGTGGTGTCCGTCGAGGCCTCGCGCACGGCGGCCTCGGCCTTGTCCAGGGGGGTCGGCTCGTTCATCGCGCCCACCGCTTCGGCCGGCGCAGGTACGGGCGGGCGAGCGCGCCGAGGGCGAACGCCACGAGGACCGGCTGTGAGAGCAGGGCGGCGGCGACCGCGGCCACGACGGTGAGGAGTTGGGGGATGAGCAGGAGGAGGCCGAGGAGGGCGCCGAGGATGAGGTGCTTCATGTCCGTGCCTCTTGGGGGAGGTTGTCGGGGTGGAAGAGGTTGTGTCCTCGGGCGTCCTTGTCGTGGACTTCGAGGCGTCCTGAGTGGACCCAGCTGCGGACGGTGGAGGGGTCGACGCCGAAGAGTTCGGCGACGTCCTTGGACGTGAGGAGGGCGGGCGGGGACGCCTCGGCGTCCTCGGTGTCTTGGTCCGTCCCGGGCGGGAGTTCGGGCGTCTCGGGGGCGTCCTGCTCGCCGACGCGGTCGAGGGTGACCGCGGCGGGCGGTTGGACAGTTGGCGTCTGCTCGGGGACGGGCGGGACGGTGGCGGGCGGGGTGGCGTCCCGTGGCGTGTGCCTGGCGAGCGCATGAGTCCTCCAGAGCGCCACGGGGACGAGGAGGGAGACGACGGTGACGAGGGTCAGGTCGACCTCGACGACGCCCGCGTCCAGGGCGTGGGCGGCGACCTGGGCGGCGCCCATCAGGGCGAGGGACAGGGCGACGTCGAAGGGCCGGAACCACTTGAGGGCGGCGACGACGTAGCAGTCGATGCTGACGGGCAGCATGACGGCGATCGGCACCTGGGCGCCGAGTCTGCGGGCGAGTTCGTACTCGGCGATGGCGGTGTAGGCGAGGCCGGCCGCGGTTGAGGCGCGGCGGATCCACGCGCGGGAGTCGTTCACGCGGTGCCCCCGGCGAGGATTTCGGCGAGCTGGCGGCCGAGGGCCCGCAGCTGGTCGGCCGCCTCGACGAGGTCGTTGGCGAGCTGCTCGACCTCGGCCGGGGTGTGGGTGCCGGTAAAGTCGGCGGACTCGATGTACAGGCCGACGGAGCGGTCTTTGGTGGCGAACGGGGCTTGGGTGAGGAAGGCGCGGAGCAGGGTCTGTCCGCTGGGGGCGATGTCGTGCTCGGGGCCGTCGTGGGTGATGTCGACCTTGTACTGGGCGTGCCGATCGTGGGTGCCGGTGCACCAGTCGGGTTCGTCGATCTCCAGGGGCTTGGTGACGAAGACGTTCACCATTGCGGTGCGGGGTTCGGTGCTCACTTGCGTTCACCCCGCTCGGCGGCGAGGAACGCGGCGACGGCGGGGAAGGCACGGTCGACGGAGCGGCGCGCGGCCTCTTCCTCGCTGATGGGCTCGGCGTCGAGGGCGCGGAGGAGGAGGCGGAGGGCCTCGCGGAGGGAGAGGATCTGGTCGCTGCCGAGGAGCTGCTGCGCGACGCTGATGGCGACGTCGAGGTCAGTGGGTTCGGGAATGGGGCAACTTGCGGGCGCTTCGGCGCACGCGAAATGATCGGTCATGCCGACTCCTGGTCTCGTCAGGATGTTCGGTAGAGGGTCGGGCGGTGCGATCGCCTCCCTGGTGTTCCAGCACCTGGGAGAGCTGCTGTCCGGCCCTCGTCTATTCGGTTGTGTACTTCTTGATCGCCTTCGCTACGGCGGTCCAGCTGAGGTGCAGCTGTTTCGCCACGGCGTAGACGCTGCCGAGTTCGTCGGCCCCGTCCTTCAGGGCTTGCGCTCGTCTCTTGCGGGCCTGCTCCGCCTGGTCGTCGAGCTGTTCCAGCAGCGCGTCTTCCGTGCGGATCCGGTCCCTCCATGAGGGTGTTTCCACCTCTCCGAGGATAGCGCACCCCCCGTTATGCACAACCCCTGATTGCATAGTGGTCATGATTCTCCCTCGCCCTTCGGCGCCCGCCGCCGCGCACGCTCGATGAGACGCATGGCCTCCGCCAGGTGCCGCGTACAGATCTTGAGTTCGGCGTCGGGGTCGACGGCCTCGGCCGTGCACTGGACGCCGCGCCCAGACTGGACGCGGCACGTGACGTAGCTGGACGGCATCAGGACGCCCCCTCCGGCTGCAGCGTCTTCAACATCAGGAAGTCGCGCGCCTCGTACACGCACGTGCACCACGGGCAGGCGAGGCGCGTCTCGCCGGGACGGTGGTACAGGACGGCCCCGCAGATCACGCCGGACGCGTCCACGGCGACGCACTGCCCGATGCGGCGGCCGCGCTCCGGGAGGGCGCCGACGATGGACAGGGCCGCGCCCTCCATCTCCCGTACCTCGCGGGCCAGATCGCCGGCCGCCGGATAGGAGGCGGCGATCCACTCCAGGCTCATGCCCAGCCAGCGGGCGGACGCGAGCACGCGGCGTTCGACGCTGCCCTCGATGGCGGGCTCGCCCCAGCCGCGGCAGGCCTGCACGTCGGACCGCCACGACTCCAGGACGAGGGCAATGCCTCCGTAACGGAGGTCGAGGACGGCCTCGTTCACGGGGAGCACGGCTGTGGCGTGACCCTTGCCGGTGCGTTCGCCGCCGCCGTGGACGGCCGGGGCGAGGAACGCGCCGAGGGCGGTGTACAGCTTCGGCATGCGGTCGAGGCGCTCCGCCAGGGCGAGCAGATCCCCATTGCAGAGATAGCCGTGCTCGAGGGCGCGCTCGCACAGGCCGCACTCATTCATGCGTTCCACTCCAGGATCAGGGTGCCGTCGTCTTCTGGGTCGGCTGCTGCGCAGAGGCGGATCTCGATGCGGGTGTCGGCCTGCTCGTCGCCGATCAGCACCTCGTAGCCGTCGGCCTCGGCCGCCCGGATCACCTTCTGGATGCGGGCGGCCCACTGCGCGGAGCTGCTCACGCCTCGGCCCTCTCGAGCGCAGCCTTCAGCTGGGCCTCGGCGGCGCGGGCGACCCTGCGGTCGCGGCGGTCGTCGAGGACGCCGCCGATGATCTGAATGAGCAGCATGATGTAGATGCCCAGCGCGGTCCCGAGGGCAAGCAGCTGGATGTCGTGGTCGGTCATGGTCGCGTCCTCTCGGAGATCAGAAAGGCGGGGTGTCGGAGTAGCCGGCGCCCTGGGTGGCGGGTTGCTGCTGCGCGCCACCCCATCCGCCACCCTGCTGCTGGCCGTTCGCGGGCTTCGCGCCCGCCCACGGGTCGTCCGTGGGCTTAGCCCCACGGTTGCCGCCGCTGGCCTTGGTGACCTTGGCGGTGGCGTAGGTGAGGGACGGCCCGACCTCGTCGACGTCCAGCTCGTACACCGTGCGCTTCACCTGCTCCTTGTCCTCGTAGGACCGCTGCTTCAGCCGGCCCTGCACGATGACGCGCATGCCGCGGGTGAGGGATTCGGCGACGTGCTCGGCTGCCTGCCGCCACACCGAGCAGGTGAGGAACAGGGCGTCGCCGTCCTCCCACTCGTTGGTGGTCTTGTTGAAGCGGCGCGGGGTGGATGCGATGCGGAACTTGGCGACGGCGGCGCCGGCCGGGGTGAAGCGGAGTTCGGGGTCGTCGACCAGGTTGCCGACGATGGTGATGACGGTCTCGCCTGCCATGGCGGGCTCCTTCGGGGTGGGCGACTGAACTTCCTGAAGGAGTTCAGTCGCGGGATGCTGGGCGGGTGGCCGGGCCCGATATCCGCGGGCCCGGCCGTGGTATGCGGTTCAGGCGGTCGAGAGCGGCCCGTATGCCAGGGCGAGATGGAGGTAGTCGGCTCCCTCCAGTGGTGCCACCTGGTCGCCGTGATGGCCGGTGACGAGCACCGGTCCGTGGACGATCAGTTCGCTGCTGTCGGGGTGGTTCTGGGTGAACCAGGTGATGAACGCGTTGCGCGGTCGCTCGCCGAGGCCCTCTTCGTCCATCCAGAGGTGCAGGCCGGGCGCGATCTTCACGTGCTCGACGAGGTCGCAGCGCAGGACGGCGGCGGCGTACTCGGCGAAGTGCTCGGGGTTGGCGGGCAGGTTGACGTCGACCATGCGGCTGTCCTCGGTGATCAGGACGGCATCCGGCTGCGTGCCGTCCATCTCTTCGGCGAGCTGAGCGAGGGTCTTGGTCGTGGTCACGGGTTCTCCTCGGTGGTGTTTGCGGTGGAGGCGGACTCCACCGCAGCGGTTGCGGCCGAGTCGGACTCGGTCGCAGTTCCGTCCGTCGTGCGGGCGGAAGCCTGGTTGCGGAGGCGGGCGGCGTGCCGGAGGGCGAGGCCGCGCTGCCGGTTGGCGGCGAACGCTGCGCGCCGGCGCTTGGCCGCCTCGGCCCTGGCCCGGGCGGCGGCGATCTTCTCGGCGACGACGTCGTTGACGTTCACGGCAAGCCCCTTCGTGTGGTGTGCTGGCCTGGTGGCCGGGCCTGATAGCGACAGGCCCGGCCGGTCAGACCGCGATGAACAGTTGGGGAAGTTCCGCGAGGGTGGCGCGCGCATCTCGGTGCCGCTGCCGACGGCCTTCTTCCGCATCGATCTCCGCGGCGTAGGTGTCGCTAATTGCGTCGAAGCCGCCGCGCCTTTCGATCAGGACGCGCAGGGCAGCCATGGCCTCGTCGTACTTCTGGCGGTAGTGCTGGGCGGTCTCTTGGCGCTGCGCAATGGCCTTCGCCCGCCAGTCGGGCGAGGTAGTGCTCTCGTACTCACTGAGCCCCCGGTCGACTACTGCCTGGGCGGCGCGGTAGCTGGCCGACAGGTCGGCGGCATCGGTAGCGGCCTTCGCCACGGTGGCCAGTACCGGGAAGGTCTCGGCCCTGGACAGCTCCGCCGGCAGTTCGAGCTCCGCCAGATAGGTGTCCGTCTCGTCCGGGTGGCCGTAGGAGCGGCGAGGGCGCGGGGCGAGGAGCGGGTCATCGCCTGCCTTGAGTCCCATGTAGACAAGGGCGGTCAGGTACTGATTGGCGGCCGTGCTGGTGTACCAGCGAGAGCGTGGCTGGTAGTGGCCGGCGGGCGCGATGTAATCGAACTTCGGGGCGACGTTCACGTAGGCCCTGCGGAGTTCGGTGCCCTTCTGCCAGACGATGTGCCAGTGGGCGGTCTCCGCCTCGCACTTGTCGGGGTGGTAGTTGACCGTGCCCCAGGGGCTGCCGTTGAGGGTGCCGTCGTCGGCGACGAGGGGCTCCTTGATGAGCTGCCGGAACACGGCGAGGGTGACTTGCTTGCCGCTGACGGTGAGGGTCTTCATCTCGACGGCGGCTGTGGTGATGGTGGCGTTCTGGGTGGTGAGCTGCTTCGGCACGGGTGCTCCTGAGGGGCTGTTGTGGGTGGTGGGGTTGTTCGGCTGTCCGACCTGTCCGCTCCCTAAAGGAGGGGAGCGGAGCGGACAGGTCGTCCGAACTGCCCTGTCCGCACCTGTCCGTTATCTGTCCGGGACAGGTCTGACCTGGGTTTTCTCTCTGACCTGTCCGCAAAGTGCGGACAGGCGTTTAGTCCCATTCCTCCTGTCCTGTCTCCGGAGGGGCTGCGGACAGGTTTGCGGACAGGTGATTCGTCTGGTTCGTCTGGTTCCGGCGATGCTTTGCGACGTCGGACAGGAGGCTGTTCTCCGCCTTGATTCCGAGCCGGCTGCACTCGGTACGGAGGCGGTCGCGGCCGTAGCCGGACGGCACGTTGGCGGCGTCCAGCGCGGCCGACACTTCCTCCACCCGGCCCTGGTATCCGGTGCGCGCCTGGGGTTGCCCTGCCGGGTCCAGAGGCACGAGCACGACGGAGGTGACGGGGCTTCCGTCCTCCTTCGCTTCGCCGTCCAGCAGCACTTGGTGGAGGCCGAAGACGATGTCGCCGAGTTCCTCGTCGTCCTTCTGTTTGCCGGTCTTCAGGGTGACCTGGCTGTCGCACAGGCCCTTGCCCTTGCGCTCTACTCCGATCTCGGTCTGCAGTGCGCCCTTGACGGCGGTGGCTCCTCGGCCGCGGTCGCCGTCGTGGCCGGTGTGGTGGACGAGGAGGATGCAGGCACCGCATGCGCCTCGAAGCTGTTCCATGCGGTCGACGACGCGACCCATCTCGGTGTTGGAGTTCTCCTCGATGCCGACCGTGACGCGGGCCTGGGTGTCGATGACGACGAGCGCCGGCTGTAGCCGACGGCACAACTCGACGAGGACGAGCCACTCAAGGTCCATCGCCTGTACGGGGCGGGGCAGGAACTTGACGCCGGTCATCTTGCGGCCGTGATGCTGCTCCCAGGCGCGCACGCGCTTACGGATGCCCTTCACGCCCTCCGCTACCAGGTAGACGACGATCCCCTGCTGTACGGGCTGGCCGTGCCAGGGGGTGCCAGTGCCGACACATCCGGCCATGTCCAGGGTCATGAAGGACTTGAAGGTGCCGGACGCTCCGTAGATCCGCGCGATGGTGTCCCGGAAGAGAACGTCGTCGATGATCGGTTCGAGGGCGGGGATGTTGTCGAGGTCCTCGGTGCCGAGCAGTTCGGCTTCCATCGCCTTGAGGCGGGCTTCGAAGTGTTCCTCGGAGGATTGCCCAGCGGTGCCCTGCTCTGGCTCATGTGTGGTGTCCGTGCCGATGTCCGGTGCCCAGGTGGGCGCGGTCGTCATGCGGTTACCGCCGGGTCCTGCGGGTGCGGGAGGGGCGCCCACACCTGAACGAACTCGGAGTCGGTGTGGCCGACGGCGAAGTGGTCGGCGGCGTCCTTGCCGGTCTTGGCCTGGACGACGTACACCGTGTGCGCCAGGCGGCGGAGCGACTCGACGACGGCGAGCGCGTGCTCGCGCCCCTTGGCGTCGCGGTCGGCGACGATGGTGACGTCGGCGCCGTCCAGGTAGTGGGCGTGCTCGGCGGTCCACTTGCCGCTGCCGCCCGCGTTGCAGGTAGCAGCGAGCCCGTGGTCGACGAGCGCGTGCACGTCCTTCTCGCCTTCGGCGATCCAGATGACGCGGTCGGCCTGCTTGGCGGCGAGCAGCTCAGGCAGCCGGTACGGCACGAGGGGCACGAGTCGGTTGCCCTGCTGGTCGTTGAGGCTCCAACGGCGCCCGGACTTGGCGGTCGCGTCGGGCCGCCACTGCCAGAAGTCCTTGGCGTCGCAACGAGTGACACCGTGGACGACGGCCCCCTTCTCGTCGCGGTAAACGTACTGCGCGACCCGCTTGTGGCCGCGGTCCCGGCACGGCATCCACGCGTCGTCGGCCGGCCGGTCACGCGACCGCTCGAGGGGTTCGTCGTGCAGGTCGGCCAGAGTCCACCCGATCTCGGCCAGGAAGTCGGTGTTGCCCTGACACTTGTGGCAGTACACGGCGACGCCGTTGGAGATGCGGGTGATGGCGACGGTGTCCTTGGCGTCGCCTCCGTGGCAGATGCCGCGCGTGCGGAGCTTGCCGCCGGTGTAGCGCGTGGGCTCGCCACGGTCGCGGAGAAGATCCGCGAGCCGGTTGAAGGCGATTTCGTGGGTCACGAACGTGCTCTCTTCTGCGAGCTGGATCAGGTGGTTCGTGTGGTGCTGGCCGGGCGCGGCGGGGGGACGACGGCGCCCGGCCAGCGGCTTAGGCGGCCTTGCGCTTCTCGCGGGCGATTTCCTCGGCGGCCGCGGTGATTCGCGTGCACCAGTTGCGGGCGGCGGTGAGGACCGTGAGCGGGCTGGGCTGCTGCTCCAGGTCGTGCCGGATGGAGTCGAGCACCATCTCGTGGAGGGCCTTCTCGGCGGCACGCTGCACGTACAGCTCGTCAGCGTCAGGGGTGTCCACGCTATGGACCCCCTCGTCGAGGGCGACGGGCTGGTCGACGGGCCACCGCCCAGGTGCACGGTCGGTCATCGGGTGCCTCCCACGATCTGTGCGATGGACGCGAGGATGTCGGTGTGGTGCCGGTCGCAGGCCGGGAAGTCGTACCGGAGGTTGGGTCCGGTGAAGGTGCTGACGACGTACTTGGCGGTGGCCGGGCAGCCGCCGCAGACGTAGCCGGGCTTGTTGTGCGGGGAGTTGGGCCCATCGGGGCAGTCGCACCAGGTGCACTGCTCGCCGTTGGCGGCGGTGACCGCGACGGGAACGGTGCTCGGGTCGGCGGCTGCGGTCCGCGCGGTGGCCAGGGCCTGGTCGGACAGGAACGTGTCGAGCGGGGTGTTCATGCTGCTGCCCTCCGCGCCTCGGGCTGATGGAACGCGGCGCGGATGCAGGCGCGTTGGTCGTCGGTGAGGGGCGGCGCCTTGTCGACGATGCGGTCGATGCGCGCCCAGTAAGCGGCGTTCCGCGCGGCATCCTCGAAGCGCACGGGTCGGGCCGAACGGTGCGGAGAGGCCACGGAATCCTCCTTCGATCCTTTAGGCGCCGCGCCTGTGGTCAAGGGCAACACGGAATCGGCGGAGTGTTCCCTGCGCTCGGTGCGGGCCGGGCGGCCGGAGGTGTCTCCGGCCGCGGCGGTGGTCGCGGCACTCACGCGGCAGCCTTGGCAAGCGCGCGGATCTTTCCGGGTGCGTCGAGCGCGGTCGTCCTGACCATGTGAGGGTCGGCGCCGCCCTTGAGGCTGTCGGCCAGGAGGTCGAAGAGGTAGCCGTAGCCCTCTCCCGCCTCGATGCGGCTGTGCTCGATGGCGGTGAAGGCCCACAGCCGGTCGGCGACGGCGGCCTGCAATGCCTCGGCGTACTCGGCGCCGCCCTTGGCCTTTACGACGTTGAGGAGGCTCGGCATGATCACGGCCAGGGCGTCGCACATGTCGTCGAGCGTGGCGGCCGGGTGGGGCCTGGTGAGGGCCTCGTTGTAGGCGGCGGTCGCGATGTACAGCGCGGCGCCGTTGAGGGGCGCGTCCAGGGTCGTCGTCATGCCGTCACCTCCAGGTGGGCGAGGACGGCGCGGACGGCGGCGAGCCGGTGCGCGGGGTCCTGGCCGAGGGGAACGGCGATGGTCTTCCGGTCGCGGCTCTCGATGTAGAGGGCGAGGAACTTGTCGCGGAGGTCTTCGGCGAGGTCGGTGGTGTCCCACTCCTCGACGGTCAGGTTGTGTTCGACGGCGAGGGCTTCGAAGGTCTCGGTGTCGCTGCGCTGGCCACTCGGGTTGGGCGTCGCCGTTGACGCCTGTGCGATGCTGTGCATAGAGCTGTCTTCCGATCTCATTGCGTGGGTTCGTGGATTTGCTCGACAGAGGCGGCCGGCTGGTACCCGGCCGCTTCGTCGTTTCCGGCGGACGCTCCGGCCTGGTACGTCGGAGCGGCGCTGGTTTTGGCGGTCATGCGACAGCCTTTGGCAGGAGTGGCTTGAGGTGACTGGCGAGTTCGTCGAGGTCGACGACCAGAGCCAGCCGGTAGAGGGCTTCGATGGAGAGCTGCTTTTCGCCGCGCTCCACCTTCGAGAGGTGGCCCGGGTCAATCCCGGACAACTGTGCTGCGGCCCGCAGCGACAAACCCTTGGCTTCACGTGCAACGCGCAGCGAGGGAGTCAACTGAGGCGGTTGATCCGTCTGCATGTCGTTGACTGTAGGTCACTGAAGTAGCAGAGTCAACGCGCATCCGACAAGATGTTGCTCCTCGTTGACCGCCGGTCTACAGTTGGCCCATGGACAACGACGACTCGACCCCCGGCGAGCCGATTGACCTGCGCGAACTATCCCCGCAGGAGGCGCCAACCGTTAATCAATTGGTCGCCTACAACATGACCAGGGCGCGCCGCGCCAGAGGTTGGACTCAACAACAGGTCGCCGACCGGCTGGAGAAATATACGGGCCGGTCTTGGTCGAAGGCGTCGATCAGCGCTGCGGAGCGGTCTTGGCAGGGTGGTCGCCCTCGGAAGTTTGACGCCGACGAGCTTCTGGCATTGTCTGTCATTTTCGACACGCCAATCGCCTACTTCCTTCTCCCTATGGAGGAAGGGAACAGGGCCATTGCCATGGCTCAGCCCGAAGATCGGGGCGGTGGTGGCGCCTATATCGCGGGCGTCCCGCTACTCCTGAGTCGCGTCCTAATGGACCGTATGGCGACCGAGGGCGGATCTGAGTTCTTCGTGCGGGCGCATGCTGCCGCCCTGAAGTATCTGAAGGTGGACTGGCATGCGCCGGTGTTCCTGGAACCCGACATGCTCCCCCCGGGGACGGTCTTCCCGCCCGGTTACCGTTTCGGCGATCCGCTCGACGAACCGGACGACGCGGCAGTCGAAGATATGCAGAGGGAAGAGGAAACGAAGAAAGCTAAGGAAGCTGCCAGTCGGCTGACCCGTGAGCAGCTACACGCGATTGTCCGGCTCACTGCCGAAAGCACGGTACAAGTACTGATTGAGCAACTTGGGGATGCGGGAGAGGGGCAGGAGGGCGACGCCTCTGAGTGGGGGAAGCAGCCACCTGGAAAATCGGCGTGGGATGAAGAGCCTCCTTTCTGAGGCTGGCCTATCGCTTCCACCCGAATTGCACCGCGTCGTAGTCGAAGTACCCGCCGTCCGGCATCCGCCCCGGCCGCGGCGTCTTAAGTGTCACCTCGACCAGCGACCGCAGCACCGTCCGCTGCCGCTCCAGCTCCAGCGCCTTCCACGCCTTCCGTACATCTGGCGCCCCCACCAGGCCCACCAGCGGGTCCCGGGTCGCCGCGCGCGCCAGCTGTCGCGTGACCCCCTCCAACTGCGCGCGGGCCGTGTCCGAGCCCACGCCGAACTGCATGTCGTCGATCTCGCCGGCGCCGTACTTGCCCGCGAGATTCCGCAGACGCGTCCGGATCTCCTCGGCTTCAGCCTGGAGCGCGGCCACGTCCACGCCGTCCGGCGCTGGCTCCAGCAGCTCGTGCGCGTCATCCCGTGACAGCCGCTCGACGATCGTGTCCTCGACGTACTGGTCGACGATCTCCGCACGCCGTCCGCCGCCGTGCCCCGTCTGGCACCGGTACGACGGATAAGAGCGACCGCCGGACTGGGTGACGTACACGAAGTGCGGGCACTCCCCGCGCCCGCACCGGAACAGGATCGATCCCAGCCACCGCGGGGTGGTGCCCCGGGCGGTCTTACGGGCCGGGTCCTTGAGGATGGCTACGACGGCCCTGTACTTCGCCTCGTCGACGATGGGGTCCCACTGTCCACGCCCTACCTCCTTGCCCCGATAGACGGCGATTCCGGCGTTCCTGGGGCGCAGCAGCATGTCCCGCATGTCGGTGTGTGTCATCGGATTGCCCCGGGTGGTGGTCACGCCCTTGTCGTGGCACCACTTCACCAGTGACCGGATCGACCCGCCGGACAGGATCTCGTCCGTCCAGAACCGCAGTGCCTCGGCCTCCTCGGGGACGGCCTTGAGCATGTCGAGCTCGTCGACCTCGACCTCTTCGCCGGTCTTCCGGTCGACCTTGGTGCGTTTCTCCCCAGTGGGCAGGCCCCACCCGAACGGCCGGATGCCGCCCATCCACTCGCCCTTCAGGGCCTTCTGGCGGCGGGCACGGGCGACGCGCTCGCCCTTGTGCTCGGACTCGTACCGGGCGATGAGTCCGAGCTGCCTGGCGAGCATCCTGCCTGTGACAGAGGCGAGGTCGAGTTCTCCGGCCTGCACGGTATGGGTGCTGACGCCGCGCTTCTCGCACAGGTTGATGTAGTGCTCCAGCTCCAGCGGGGAGCGGTGAAGTCGGTCGGTGTGCCAGACGATGACGATGGTCGCCTTGCCGTCTTCGAGGTCGGCAAGCATCCGCCGGTAGCCCTTGCGGAGCTTCCCGGAGAAGGCGGACACGTCGTTGTCGGTGTACACCTCGACGACGTCCCAGCCCATCCGTTCGGCGAGGGCCTCGCAGTCCTCGCGCTGCCGGTCCACGCCGAGGCCGGCGCCGGTGCGGTCCTGGGAGATTCTCACGTAGATGACGGCGCGGGTCTTCCCGCCTGCGGCAACGTCCGTGGCGGAGCGGAGAGTCGGGCTCATGACCCGAGTCTGCCGCAACAGTGGTGTCTTTGTCCGGGGTTCGGGAAGACCACGCTCTTGAGCGCGCTGCTCGGGCTCGTCGGACCGGGTGAACGGATCGTCCTCGCCGAGGACGCGGCGGAGCTGCGGCCCGACCATCCGCACGTCGTACGGCTGGAGAGCAGACCCGCCAACCAGGAGGGCGCCGGGCTCGTCACGCTCCAGGACCTGGTGCGCCAGGCGCTGCGGATGCGGCCGGACCGGCTGGTCGTGGGCGAGGTGCGCGGACCGGAGGTGGTCCATCTGCTGGCCGCGCTCAACACGGGCCACGAGGGAGGCTGCGGCACCGTGCACGCCAACGCGGCGGCCGATGTGCCGGCCCGGCTGGAGGCCCTCGGCACGGCGGCAGGGCTCGACCGGGCGGCGCTGCACAGCCAGTTGGCCGCCGCGCTGTCGGTGGTGCTGCATCTCGTGCGGGGACGTGACGGTCGGCGGCGGATCGCCGAGGTGCAGGTGCTGGAGCGGGATCCGTCGGGGCTGGTGCGGACGGTTCCGGCGCTGCGGTGGGGAGCGGGCGCGTTCGTGGCCGAGCGGGGGTGGGGGCGGTTGCGGGGGCTGCTCCCGGATGAGGACTTCGAGTTGGGGAGTGGGGATCGCGATGGGTGAGACGGCGTTGGGAGTGCCGTCGACGGGGGCGGCCGTGGTGTGTGCCGGGGCTGCTCTGTGGCTGCTGGGCGGGCGGAATGTCGGGGCTCGGCGGGCTCGGCTGTTGCTCGCGGGCGGTGGGGTGGTGGGAGCCGGGCCGCCCGCCTGGCAGCGGGCGGTCGGTGAACTGCGGCGGATCCGGGGGCAGTTGCGGGCCGAGTGGTGGGCGGTGGTCGCCGGGATCGTGCTGGCGGTGCTCGGGGCCTCGGTGCTGCCGCTCCTCGCCGGGGCGGCGGGGGTGCCGTTGCTGAGGAGGATGCGGCTGGCCGGTCGGGCGCGGCGGGCTCGGGAGAGCCGAGGGGACGCGGTGATCGCGCTGTGCGCGGCGCTCGCCGGGGAGGTGCGGGCGGGACGGCAGTCGGGCGAGGCGCTGTTGCGGGCGGCGCGGGACTCGGGCGGGCTCGGGGAGGCGCAGGCGGCGGTGCTGGCGGCCGCGCGGTTCGGCGGTGATGTTCCCAGCGCCCTCGCGGCGGCGGCGCGGAGACCGGGCGCCGAGGGGCTGCTGGGTCTCGCGGCGTGCTGGCGGGTGGCCGTGGACCAGGGCGCGGGGCTCGCGGCCGGCCTTGACCGGCTCGAAGCGGCCCTGCGTGCCGAGCGGGACCAACGGGCGGATCTGCGGGCGCAGTTGGCGGGCGCCAAGTCGACGGCGCTGATGCTCGCCGGGCTGCCGGTTCTGGGGCTGCTCCTGGGCGCGGTCATGGGCGCCGATCCGCTGCGGGTGCTGCTGCACACCGGCGCGGGGCTGGGGTGTCTGTTCGCCGGTGGGCTGCTGGAGGGGCTGGGGGTGTGGTGGGCGCTGCGGATCGTGCGAGGGGCGGAGGCGGTGTGAGGACAGACGGCAGTTCGGCTGAACGGCTTGGCGAAGGGAGGCGCTGTGAGTGCGGAAGTTGTCCACAGGCTGGGGGTTGTCGTGGGGATCGTGCTGGGCCTGGCGTGGCTGGTGCGGTGGGCGGGGGTGGTGCGGTGTGAGCGGAGGGTCCGGCGGCGGCTCGTCGAGCTGGTGGCCGCCGTGGAAGCGGCGCCGGACGCGCCGAGGTTCGACGTGCGGGGCCTGGTGCGGCGCTGGCTGCCTGTCGTGGCGGTGGGGTGTGCCGGGTGGGTGCTGGTCGGCGGTGTCGCCGGGGTCGGGGTGGGGCTGGTCGGTGCGGTGGCCTTGGACCGGTGGCGGGGGCGGCGAGTCGCTTCCGAGGGCGCGGAGTGCGACGCCGCCGAGGCGGCACGGCAACTTCCGCTCGCAGCCGATCTGTTGGCGGCCTGCATCGCCGCCGGTGCCGGTCCTGTGATCGCGGCGCAGGCCGTGGGCGAGGCGCTGGGCGGGCCGGTGGGGGAGGGGCTGGCGCGGGGCGCGGCCGAGGTGCGGCTGGGCGGCGAACCGGGTGAGGCCTGGCGGAAGCTGGCCGCGCTGCCCGGCGCCGAGGCGCTCGCCCGGCTGCTGGAGCGGGCCGATGTGTCCGGGCTCCCGGCGGCCGGACCCGTCGCCCGCCTCGCCGCGGACGCCCGCGCCACGTGGGCGCGCGCCGCGACGGCACGGGCACGCCGGGCGGCGGTCCTGGTCACCGCGCCGGTGGGGCTCTGCTTCCTGCCCGCGTTCATCGCGGTGGGGGTTCTGCCGGTGGTGATCGGGCTGGCGGACGGGGTGCTGGGAGGGGGTGGTGGATGACCGGGTCTTGGCGCTGAGCGGTCGATGTCGACGGTACTGACCAGTCGACATCAACGGAACTGACCAGAAGTAGTCAACGGAACTGATCCTTACGGGGGTTGCAATGAACAAGGCAGTGAAGGCGGTACGGGCGCGCATGCGGGCCTTCGTCGGACGGCGGGACTCGGGGATGGTCACCTCCGAGTACGCCATGGGGATCATCGCGGCGGTGGCGTTCGCCGTGGTGCTGTACAAGGTGGTCACCAGCGGGCAGGTCAGCGCGGAGCTGCAGGCCATCGTGAAGCGGGCGCTCGATGCGCGGATGTGAGCGGCGCGGGGCCGACCGGGGGTTCGTGACGGCGGAGTCGGCCGTGGTGCTGCCCGTGCTGGTGATGTTCGCGATGGCGCTGGTGTGGGGGCTGCTCGTGATCGCCGCCCAGATCCAGTGCGTGGACGCGGCCCGCACGGGCGCCCGCGCCGCGGCTCGCCAGGACCCGGCCGACGCGGTCGTCGCGGTCACCCGCGAGGCCGCCCCGTCCGGCGCGAAGGTCACCGTCAGCCGGGCCGGGGACCAGGTCCGGGTGCTGGTCGTGGCCAAGCCTCCGGCGCTGCGGGGGCTGCCCTTCGAGGTGCGGGAGGAGGCCGTGGCGGCGGCGGAGGAGGCGGCCGTGGCGGTACCGGGCACCGCGGCGGTACCGGAGACCGGGGCGGGGGTGAGCCCGTGAGCCCCCGCCGCTCAGACGACCGAGGCTCCGCCACCGTATGGACCGTCGCCGCCGTGGCCGTCCTCTGCGTGGTGTTCGCAGTCGTGCTCGCCCTCGGCCAGGCCGCGGTCACCCGGCACCGCGCGGCAGGCGGCGCCGATCTCGCCGCCCTCGCGGCGGCGGACCACTGGGTGGAGGGCGCCGAGTCGGCCTGCGGACGGGCGGAGAAGGTGGCCCGGGCCCAGGGCACCCGGCTCGTGCGGTGCGCGCTCGTGGGTGATGTCTCGGACGTGACCGCGGCGGCGGGTCGGGGACCGTTCGCCGCGGAGGTCAGGGCGCGGGCGGGACCCCCGGCGCCACCGGGGTCTCCTTCTCCGGCGCCCCCCGCAGCAGTTCCGTGAGCAGCCGTACCGCCCCCCTCTTGTGCAGCGGGTCGTTGCCGTTGCCGCACTTGGGGGACTGGATGCAGGACGGGCAGCCGGCCTCGCACTCACAGGAGGCGATGGCCTCGCGGGTGGCGGTGAGCCAGTCGCGGGCGGTGTGGAAGGCACGCTCCGCGAAGCCCGCGCCGCCGGGATGGCCGTCGTAGACGAAGACCGTCGGGAGCAGTGTGTCCGGGTGCAGGGGGACGGAGACGCCGCCGATGTCCCAGCGGTCGCAGGTCGCGAAGAGGGGCAGCAGGCCGATCGACGCGTGCTCGGCGGCGTGCAGGGCGCCGCCGAGGATCTCCGGCCCGATGCGGGCCGCGTCGAGCTGGTCCTCGGTGACCGTCCACCACACCGCGCGCGTGCGCAGCGTACGAGGAGGGAGGTCGAGCTTGGTCTCGCCCAGGACCTCGCCGGTGATCAGGCGCCGGCGGAGGAAGGAGACGACCTGGTTGGTGACTTCGACGGAGCCGTAGCAGAGGCGGCCGTCGCCCCAGGGGATCTCGATGTCCGTCTCCAGGACGGCGATGGACGTCGTGTCCCGGGCGACCGTGGCGTACGAGGGGCTGGCCTCCTGGACCAGGGCGACGGAGTCCTCCAGGTCCAGGGAGCGCACCAGATAGGTGCGGCCCTGGTGCAGATGGACCGCGCCCTCGTGCACCGTGGTGTGGGCGGCGCCCGCGTCGACCGTGCCGAGCAGACGGCCCGTACCGGACTCGACGACCTGGACCGGGCGTCCGCCCCCGCCGCGGATGTCGGTGAGGTCGGCGGCCCGTTCCCGGCGGGTCCAGTGCCAGGCCTTGGTCCGGCGGCGCAGCAGCTTCGCGGCCTCCAGCTGGGGGAGCAGTTCCTCGCAGGCGGGGCCGAAGAGCGCCAAGTCCTCGTCGACCAGCGGCAGTTCCGCCGCCGCCGCGCACAGGTGCGGGGCGAGGACGTACGGGTTGTCGGGGTCGAGGACGGTGGACTCGACGGGCTGGTCGAACAGGGCCTCGGGGTGGTGGACGAGGAAGGTGTCCAGGGGGTCGTCCCGGGCGACCAGGACGGCGAGCGCGCCCTGACCGGAGCGGCCGGCCCGGCCCGCCTGCTGCCACAGGGACGCGCGCGTGCCGGGGTATCCGGCGATCACGACCGCGTCCAGTCCTGAGACGTCGATGCCGAGTTCGAGGGCGGTCGTCGCGGCGAGGCCGAGGAGTTCGCCGGAGTGCAGGGCCTGTTCGAGGGCGCGGCGCTCCTCGGGGAGGTAGCCGCCGCGGTAGGCCGCCACGCGCCGGGCGAGCGAGCGGTCGACCTCGGCGAGCCGCTCCTGGGCGATCACCGAGATCAGCTCGGCGCCCCGCCGGGAGCGGACGAAGGCGACCGAGCGCACGCCCTGGACGGCGAGGTCGGTCAGCAGGTCGGCCGTCTCGGCGGTGGCGGTACGGCGGACCGGGGCGCCCTTCTCGCCCTGCAGCTCGGTGAGCGGGGGCTCCCAGAGGGCGAACACCAGTTCTCCGCGCGGTGAGGCGTCGTCGGCCACCTCCACCACCGGCAGGCCGGTCAGACGGCGCGCGGCGACCGAAGGCTCCGCGGCGGTCGCGGAGGCCAGCAGAAAGACGGGAGCGGCGCCGTAGCGGGCGCACAGACGGCGAAGGCGGCGCAGCACCTGGGCGACGTGCGAGCCGAAGACGCCCCGGTAGGTGTGGCACTCGTCGATGACGACGTACTTCAGCGACTTGAGGAAGGAGGACCAGCGGGGGTGGGAGGGGAGGATGCCGCGGTGCAGCATGTCCGGGTTGGTGAGGACGTAGTTGGCGTACTGGCGGATCCACTCGCGTTCCTCGAACGGCGTGTCCCCGTCGTACACCGCCGGACGGACGGAATTGCCCAGCGGTTGTGAAAGTTCCTTCACCGAACGGCACTGGTCCGCCGCGAGAGCCTTGGTGGGCGCCAGGTAGAGCGCGGTGGCACCGCGGCCGTTCGGGGCCTCGGAGCCGTCCAGGAGAGTGGAGAGCACCGGCACCAGATAGGCCAGCGACTTACCGGACGCGGTGCCGGTGGCGACGACCACCGAATCGCCGTCCAGGGCGTGCTCGGCAGCGCGTGCCTGGTGGGCCCAGGGGTGTTCGACACCTGCCGCCTCTACGGCCGCGATGACCTCGGCACGGATCCGGTCAGGCCAGACGGCATGCCGACCCTCGCGCGGGGGCACATGCTCCGTATGAGTGATGCGCGAAGCCCGGCTCGGCCCCGAGGCGAGCCGGCCCAGGACCGTGCCCGGGTCCACCTGGGATACGGGGCCCGTCGGGGATCGATCGGATCGGTGATTCTTGGCCATCGGCACCGAGTGTGTCACTGGCGTGACGGACAATGGGACCAAGGCGTCGTGCACGCCTGCCGGTAAGTGATTGAATGCCATCGCGGCTGGCGAACCGTCCTGGGGGCTTCAAGCCGAGGTGTCCCGAGGGACGACCGCTCGATAGCAAGGTGCTGGAGGATCCGTGGACCTGTCCCTGTCGACCCGTACCGTCGGCGATCGTACGGTCGTCGAGGTCGGTGGCGAAATCGACGTATATACCGCGCCCAAGCTGCGCGAGCAGCTGGTCGAGCTGGTGAACGACGGGAGTTTTCACCTCGTCGTCGACATGGAGGGCGTGGACTTCCTCGACTCCACCGGGCTCGGCGTGCTGGTCGGCGGCCTGAAGCGGGTGCGTGCCCATGAGGGCTCGCTGCGCCTGGTCTGCAACCAGGAGCGCATTCTGAAGATCTTCCGCATCACCGGTCTCACCAAGGTGTTCCCGATCCACACCTCGGTCGAGGAAGCGGTGGCGGCCACCGACTGATCACCGCCTCCGGGCCGGTTTCGGCCCTGGGACGGAAGAAGTTCATGAAGGGGGACCGGGCGTTCGGCGGCCCGGCCCTCCGGACAGCACGCCCGTAGTTCCGAGGGGGATGCATGGCCACCGTTGAACTCCGCTTCAGCGCGCTGCCCGAGCACGTCAGAACCGCCCGACTGGTGGCGGCAGCGGTGGCGCGCAGGGCCGGAGTGGACGAGGCCGTACTCGACGAGGTGCGCCTCGCGGTCGGTGAGGCCTGCACCCGTGCCGTCGGACTGCATCAGCTCGGTGGCATCACGGCGCCGGTCAAGGTGGCGCTGATCGAGGAGGAGAAGCAGTTCTCCATCGAGGTCGGCGACGAGGCGCCGCGCTCCGCCCCGGGCGACCGGGCGCCGGGCGCCGCGGGCGAGGACGCGGAGGCCGAGGAGGACGAGATGGGCCTCGCGGTCATCAGCGGGCTCGTCGACGACGTCGAGGTCACCGCCGGGGAGCACGGCGGGCTGATCCGTATGACCTGGCCGACCACCCCGGCCGTCGCCGAGCTTCCCTGACCCCCGGATCACTGCGTATCCGTACCCGAAGGGCCCTACCCAGGTAGGGCCCTTCGGCATGTCGGCGCACGGTGTCTGCGCTTACAGTGGTCTCGTCCGATGCAATTCGTGAATTCCTTCACGATCGATCCCCCGATAATTCGATCAAGTTCCTGCCGGGGTCAATCGTGGCGTCAATGCCTTTGAGGCATTACTACTTTCGGGTTCCGTGGTCGGGGGTCGATCATTTGCTGAAGAGCATGTGAAGACCAATTCCGTTAACCGCGCACTGTTTTGATCAGGTTCCGGTACCTACAATCCGTCCACATCTTGAGCTCAGCCCAAGCGTCAAGGAGGACGAATGGCGGGGCTTTCTACCCCTCATCAGTTGGATCACCCCACAACCTTCGCAGCCGCAGTCCTGACCGATGGCAACCGCGCCATGATCATGGTCATCGGCGCCGTCGCCCTGGCGGCGCTCGTGGTCGCCGGCGTCCTGGTGCGCCAGGTGCTCGCGGCGGGCGAGGGCACCGACAGCATGAAGAAGATCGCGGCGGCGGTCCAGGAAGGCGCCAACGCCTATCTGGCCCGGCAGTTGCGCACCCTCGGCGTATTCGCCGTGATCGTGTTCTTCCTGCTCATGCTGCTGCCCGCGGACGACTGGAATCAGCGCATCGGCCGATCGGTGTTCTTCTTGATCGGCGCCGCGTTCTCGGCGGCCACCGGCTATATCGGCATGTGGCTCGCCGTACGCAGCAATGTGCGCGTAGCCGCCGCGGCCAGGGAAGCGACCCCGGCGGAAGGCGAGCCGGAAAAGGATCTCACCGCCGTCTCGCACAAAGCCATGAAGATCGCTTTCCGTACGGGCGGCGTCGTCGGCATGTTCACGGTGGGGCTCGGTCTGCTGGGCGCCTCCTGTGTGGTGCTGGTGTACGCGGCCGACGCGCCGAAGGTGCTGGAGGGTTTCGGCCTCGGGGCCGCCCTCATCGCCATGTTCATGCGTGTCGGCGGCGGCATCTTCACCAAGGCCGCCGACGTCGGCGCCGACCTGGTCGGCAAGGTCGAGCAAGGCATTCCGGAGGACGACCCGCGCAATGCCGCGACCATCGCCGACAACGTGGGCGACAACGTCGGCGACTGCGCCGGTATGGCGGCCGACCTCTTCGAGTCGTACGCGGTGACCCTGGTCGCCGCGCTGATCCTCGGCAAGGCGGCCTTCGGCGACGCGGGCCTCGCCTTCCCGCTGCTGGTGCCCGCGATCGGCGTGGTCACGGCCATGATCGGCATCTTCGCGGTGGCCCCGCGGCGCAGCGACCGCAGCGGCATGTCGGCGATCAACCGCGGCTTCTTCATCTCCGCGGTGATCTCGCTGGTCCTGGTCGCGATCGCGGTCTTCGTCTACCTGCCGTCGTCGTACGCGGACCTCGACGGCGTCACCGACGCAGAGATCGCGGCCAAGGGCGGCGACCCGCGGATCCTCGCGCTCGTCGCCGTGGCGATCGGCATCCTGCTCGCCGCCGTCATCCAGCAGCTGACCGGCTACTTCACCGAGACCAACCGCCGGCCGGTCAAGGACATCGGCAAGAGCTCCCTGACCGGTCCCGCGACGGTCGTCCTCGCCGGTATCTCCGTCGGCCTCGAATCGGCCGTCTACACCGCCCTGTTGATCGGCCTCGGCGTCTACGGGGCCTTCCTGCTCGGCGGTACGTCGATCATGCTGGCGCTGTTCGCGGTCGCGCTGGCCGGCACCGGCCTGCTCACGACCGTGGGCGTGATCGTCGCGATGGACACCTTCGGGCCGGTCTCCGACAACGCCCAGGGCATCGCCGAGATGTCCGGCGACGTCACGGGTGCGGGCGCTCAGGTGCTCACCAACCTGGACGCGGTCGGCAACACCACCAAGGCCATCACCAAGGGCATCGCCATCGCCACCGCGGTCCTCGCGGCATCGGCGCTCTTCGGCTCGTACCGCGACGCCATCACCACCGGGGCGCGGGACGTGGGCGAGGAGTTGTCGGGCGACGGCGCGCCGCTGAGTCTGATGATGGACATCTCGCAGCCCAACAACCTCGTCGGCCTCATCGCCGGCGCGGCGGTCGTCTTCCTCTTCTCCGGACTGGCCATCAACGCCGTGTCGCGCTCGGCCGGTTCGGTGGTCTACGAGGTGCGGCGGCAGTTCCGCGAGAAGCCCGGGATCATGGATTACACCGAGACCCCGGAGTACGGCAAGGTCGTCGACATCTGTACGAAGGACGCCCTCAGGGAACTCGCCACGCCGGGGCTCCTGGCCGTGATGGCGCCGATCTTCATCGGGTTCACGCTCGGTGTCGGTGCCCTCGGCTCGTTCCTGGCGGGAGCGATCGGCGCGGGCACGCTGATGGCGGTGTTCCTCGCCAACTCCGGCGGCGCCTGGGACAACGCCAAGAAACTCGTCGAGGACGGTCACCACGGCGGCAAGGGCAGCGAGGCCCACGCCGCCACGGTGATCGGTGACACGGTCGGTGATCCCTTCAAGGACACCGCCGGTCCCGCGATCAACCCGCTGCTGAAGGTGATGAACCTGGTGGCGCTGCTGATCGCGCCCGCAGTGATCGATTTCTCCTACGGCGACGACAAGAACATCGGCGCACGGGTGCTGATCGCGGTGCTGGCGTTCCTGGTGATCGCCGGTGCCGTGTACGTATCCAAGCGGCGCGGGATCGCGATGGGCGACGAGGACAACGCCGAGCGCACGGCCAACTCGGCCGATCCGGCGGTGGTTTCGCAGGCCTCGTCGTAAGGACCCGGCTCACTGGGGCGGGCGAGGGGTGCGCAGCGACGCACCCTCCGCCCGCTCTGTGTGTTCACGCCCTCTTCGTGAGCCTTCTCTCACATGGTGCAAATAGCCCAATCATGAACTTAACGGACACCCTGCGTAGGGATCTCGTCCGTCCGCCGTGTATGTTCCGGGGCCGAGAGCCATGGAAGGGACCAATCCGGTGAACAAGAAGCTCACGGCCGCGCTGTCCGGCGGTGCGGTACTGGTAATGGCGCTGTCGGGATGCAGCAGCGAAGACGGCAACGAGAAGCTGGACGCCTGGGCCAAGCAGGTCTGCGACGCCGTGCAGCCGCAGGCCAAGAAGATCGAGGCCGCCAACATCGCCATCCAGAAGGAGACCTCGGACAACAGCTCGCCGGAGGACGTCCAGAAGACCGACGCCAAGGCCTTCCAGGACATGTCCGACGCCTACAAGGCGATCGGAGCCGCCGTGGACAAGGCCGGTGCGCCGGACGCCGGCGACGCCAAGAACAGCGAGAAGAAGCAGCAGGACGCGGTCAAGGAGCTCAACAGCATCGCCGCCTCCTACGCCTCCCTGAAGAAGCAGGTCGACGACCTCGACACCAAGGACCAGGCGAAGTTCGCGGACGGCCTGAAGGACATCGCGAGCGAGCTGGACAAGCTGAGCACCAGCGGCAGCAACGCCCTCAAGGAACTGGAGGAGGGCGAGGTCGGCCAGGCGATGGCGAAGCAGTCCAGCTGCAAGTCGGCCTCCGGCGCCGCCTCGGCGGCGGCGAGCTGACGCCGAGCGGCCGCGGTGAGCGGGTAGCGCGGGTCACAATGGGGGCGTGAGTACCTCCAGGCTGCCCGCTCTGCCCGCTTCCGATCGTTCCGATGTCGCCGCCCGGCTGCGGGAGGCCCTGCTCGGGGCCTCCTTCACCGCAGACGGGCTGCTCGAACTGCTCGGCGCTCCCGCGTACGCGGCGCTCGCCCGCAGCGAGACCGTCCCCGCGCTCCGGGCGACCCGCGGGGACACGCCGCTGGAGACACTCGTACGGCTGTTCCTTCTTCAGCAGCCCGTCCCGCACGCGCGCGTGGCGGACGTTCTGCCCGTCGACGCATGCCTGGAGACCGGGTGGCTGGTGCCGGCCGGCGGTGACGAGCTGGCCGCGACCGTCGATGTACGGCCGTACGGCGGGCCCGCGGGCGAGGACTGGTACATCGTGTCGGACCTCGGATGCGCGGTCGGCGGCGCCGGAGGCATCGGCAGCAAGGACGAGGGCGTCGTCCTCGGCGTCGGCGGCGCCTCCACGACCCTCGCGGGCATCACCGTCCGTACGCCCGTCTCGTCCGCCCTCGACCTCGGCACCGGCTCCGGGATCCAGGCCCTGCACGCCGCCCAGCACGCCACGCGCGTGACGGCGACCGACCTCAACCCGCGCGCGCTGCACATCACCGCGCTGACGCTCGCGCTGTCCGGCGCCCCGGCCGCGGATCTGCGCGAGGGCTCGCTGTTCGATCCGGTCCGGGACGACGAGAGGTACGACCTGATCGTCTCCAACCCGCCTTTCGTGATCTCGCCGGGCGCTCGGCTGACGTATCGGGACGGCGGGATGGGCGGGGACGATCTGTGCCGCTCGCTCGTTCAAGGGGCGGGGGAACGGCTGAACGAGGGCGGGTTCGCGCAGTTCCTCGCCAACTGGCAGCACGTCGCGGGGGAGGACTGGCAGGACAGGCTGAGGTCATGGGTGCCGCGCGGGTGCGACGCGTGGATCGTCCAGCGCGAGGTGCAGGACATCACGCAGTACGCCGAGCTGTGGCTGCGGGACGCCGGCGACCACCGCGGTGACCCCGCCGAGTACCAGGCGCGTTACGACGCCTGGCTGGACGAGTTCGAGGCGCGCAAGGTGAAGGCCGTGGGCTTCGGCTGGATCACGCTGCGCAGGACGGGGACCGCCGTGCCCTCCGTCACCGTGGAGGAGTGGCCGCACCCCGTCGAGCAGCCGCTCGGCGACACGGTACGGGCGCACTTCGGCCGCCTCGACTACCTGCGGGCGCACGATGACGCGGCCCTGCTCGCAGGACACTTCCGGCTCGCCGCCGAGATCGTCCAGGAACAGGTCGGGCTGCCCGGCGCCGAGGACCCCGAGCATGTCGTGCTGCGCCAGAACCGCGGGATGCGCCGGGCCACCAAGGTGGACACGGTCGGCGCCGGTTTCGCGGGCGTGTGCGACGGCTCGCTCAGCGCGGGCCGGATCCTGGACGCCATCGCCCAACTGGTCGGCGAGGACCCGGTGTTGCTGCGCGACCGCACGCCGGCGCAGATCCGGCTGCTGGTGGAGCAGGGGTTTCTGGACCCGGCGTGATCGCAAACCGGCCAGGACACGGGAACGCAAACGCTTCTGACGCCCGGTGAAATGAGCCGCGAGAAGGGTTCCGGCAACGCGATCAGGCCCTACGGCAACACCTTCGCGCAGGCCTGGGCACAGGGCCCCGAGAGTCCGGCCGGCCGGAGCGGCGACAGGAAGATGACCGGAAAGACACCCGCGCCGGGCTCGGTCCGGGCTCGGCCGGGCATGGAGCGCTCGGGCCGCCACAGGGGTCCTGGGTAGTCCACAGCCGCGTCGGCCGCGCGTTCACCTCGGGTTCGCCTGGCCGCCGCCCGCGCGTGTCAGCCTCGCGGGGCTGGAGCATGCGCGGAGTGGAGAAAAGGGGCACAGGCGCCATGGAGAGCGGACCGGCGATCTTCGCGGGAGTGGTGTTCGCCTTGTTCGGAGCCGGGCTCCTGGTGTGGACGGCGGCCCGGATGCGGCACCGGGAACCGGTGGCCCACGGTGTGAACCCCGTCGCATCGGCGACCCTCGCGAGCCTTGCCGCGGTGATCGCGCTCGTCCTCGCCGCGTGGTGCTTCACCCGCCTGTGAGAACCGCGTCCAAGCTGGGACTCCGATAATTGGGAGGCACTCCTCCGGAAACGCTCGAAAAGGCCGGTGGGCACTCCGGGCGGCAGGAATGGCGGTAGTCGGGTTACCGTTCGAGTGGCCGTTGCGGGCTTTTCCCGTTTGACACGGGGGCGGGATGTACCGTCACACTCCGCAGCGTCACCAGTACCCGACCCCGGGAGAGCAAGGCCTGGGGAGGCCACCCAGCGTCGACCGGAGAGAAGAGCGAAGTTGTCCCCGACCAGCGAGACCGCGAAGGGCGGCCGCCGACTCGTCATCGTCGAGTCGCCTGCCAAGGCGAAGACGATCAAGGGCTATCTCGGCCCCGGATACGTTGTCGAGGCGAGCGTCGGGCACATCCGCGACCTCCCCAGCGGCGCCGCGGAGGTGCCCGAGAAGTACACCGGCGAAGTCCGCCGCCTCGGTGTGGACGTAGAACATGACTTCGAGCCGATCTATGTGGTCAACGCCGACAAGAGGGCCCAGGTCAAGAAGCTCAAGGACCTGCTGAAGGAGTCGGACGAGCTCTACCTCGCCACCGATGAGGACCGCGAGGGCGAGGCCATCGCCTGGCACCTCCAAGAGGTGCTCAAGCCCAAGGTCCCGGTCAAGCGGATGGTCTTCCACGAGATCACCAAGGCCGCGATCCAGGCCGCCGTCGCCAACCCGCGCCAGCTCAACCAGAAGCTGGTCGATGCCCAGGAGACCCGCCGCATCCTCGACCGTCTCTACGGCTACGAGGTCTCGCCGGTCCTGTGGAAGAAGGTCATGCCGCGGCTGTCCGCGGGCCGTGTCCAGTCCGTCGCCACCCGGCTCGTCGTCGAGCGGGAACGCGAGCGCATCGCGTTTCGTTCCGCTGAGTACTGGGACCTGACGGGCACCTTCGCGACCGGCCGTGCGGGGGATCCGTCGGACCCGGCGTCGCTGGTCGCCCGCCTCCAGACCGTCGACGGCAGGCGGGTCGCGCAGGGCCGCGACTTCGACTCCCTGGGACAACTCAAGAGCGCGACCACCCTCCACCTCGACGAGGCGAACGCCCGCGCCCTGGCCGCCGCCCTTGAGCAGACGCGGTTCTCGGTCCGCTCGGTCGAGTCCAAGCCGTACCGCCGCTCGCCGTACGCCCCCTTCCGTACGACCACGCTCCAGCAGGAGGCGTCGCGGAAGCTCGGCTTCGGCGCGAAGGCGACCATGCAGGTCGCCCAGAAGCTGTACGAGAACGGCTACATCACGTACATGCGTACGGACTCCACGACGCTCAGCGACACCGCCATCGCCGCCGCCCGTGCGCAGGTCACGCAGCTGTACGGCGCCGACTACCTGCCCGCCGCCCCGCGCACCTACGCCGGGAAGGTCAAGAACGCGCAGGAGGCGCACGAGGCGATCCGCCCTTCGGGTGATCGTTTCCGTACGCCCGCCGAGACCGGACTGACCGGCGACCAGTTCAAGCTCTACGAGCTGATCTGGAAGCGGACCGTCGCCTCCCAGATGAAGGACGCGACCGGCAACAGCGTGACCGTGAAGATCGGCGGAACCGCCGCCGACGGCCGGGACGTCGAGTTCAGCGCCTCCGGCAAGACGATCACCTTCCACGGCTTCCTGAAGGCCTACGTCGAAGGCGCCGACGACCCGAACGCCGAGCTGGACGACCGCGAGCGCCGGCTGCCGCAGGTCGCCGAGGGCGACGCCCTGTCCGCCGAGGAGATCACGGTCGACGGGCACGCCACCAAGCCCCCGGCCCGCTATACCGAGGCCAGCCTGGTCAAGGAGCTCGAAGAGCGCGAGATCGGCCGCCCGTCGACGTACGCCTCGATCATCGGCACGATCCTCGACCGCGGCTATGTCTTCAAGAAGGGCACGGCCCTCGTGCCGTCCTTCCTGTCCTTCGCCGTCGTCAACCTCCTGGAGAAGCACTTCGGGCGGCTCGTCGACTACGACTTCACCGCCAAGATGGAGGACGACCTCGACCGCATCGCCCGCGGTGAGGCCCAGTCCGTGCCGTGGCTGAAGCGCTTCTACTTCGGCGAGGGCACCGGTCACGGTGGCGCGGCCGACGCCGGCAACGGCGACGGGGACCACCTCGGCGGCCTCAAGGAGCTGGTGACCGACCTGGGCGCGATCGACGCGCGCGAGGTGTCCTCGTTCCCGGTGGGCAACGGCGTCGTGCTGCGGGTCGGCCGCTACGGCCCGTACATCGAGCGCGGCGAGAAGGACTCCGAGAACCACCAGCGCGCGGACATCCCGGCGGACCTGGCGCCCGACGAGCTGTCCGTGGAACTGGCCGAGGAACTGCTCGCCAAGCCGAGCGGCGACTTCGAGCTGGGCGCGGACCCGGTGACCGGCCACCAGATCGTCGCCAAGGACGGCCGCTACGGCCCGTACGTCACCGAGATCCTGCCCGAGGGCACCCCCAAGACCGGCAAGAACGCCGTGAAGCCGCGGACGGCCTCGCTGTTCAAGTCGATGTCGCTGGACACGGTGACGCTGGACGATGCCCTGAAGCTGATGTCGCTGCCGCGTGTCGTCGGCACCGATGCCGAGGGCCAGGAGATCACCGCGCAGAACGGCCGCTACGGGCCGTATCTGAAGAAGGGCACGGACTCACGCTCGCTGCAGTCCGAGGAGCAGCTCTTCACGATCACCCTCGAAGAGGCGCTGGAGATCTACTCCCAGCCCAAGCAGCGTGGCCGGGCCGCCGCCAAGCCGCCGCTGAAGGAACTGGGCGTGGACCCGGTCAGCGAGAAGCCGGTCGTGGTGAAGGACGGCCGCTTCGGTCCGTACGTCACCGACGGGGAGACCAACGCGACCCTGCGCTCCGGCGACAGCGTCGAGACGATCACCCCGGAGCGCGGCTTCGAGCTGCTCGCCGAGAAGCGTGCCAAGGCGCCCGCCAAGAAGACGGCGAAGAAGGCCACGACGAAGAAGACCGCCGCCAAGAAGGCTCCGGCCAAGAAGGCGACGGCAGCCAAGAAGACCGCGGCGAAGAAGACGACGACCGCGAAGAAGACGGCCGCGAAGAAGGCGACGGCCTCGAAGCCTGCCGCGGAGGACTGAGCCCTCGCTTCGCGAAACGAACGCCCCGGCATCACTCTTCGGTGTCGGGGCGGGCGCACGTTCGGACGGCAGCCCCGGGCTGTCGGTGGCTGCCGATAGGCTGAACGCATGACGCGTGCCGAGCAGCCAACGGCCCACCACCCGGCCCCCGACGACGCCCTGGTGGCGGACTCGCGCGAACGCGCGGTCCGCGCCCTGCTGCGCCGACCGCAGCTCAGGCGGCTGTGGAGCGCACAGCTCGTGGGCGGCGTCGGTGATGTCCTCGCCCTCCTGGTGCTGGTCCTCCTCGCGCTCCAGGCGGCCATCGCCGAGGGCTCGTTCGGCGGTGGATACCGGGGCGTGGCGTTCGCAGTGGCGACCGTCTTCGGGACGCGGATCCTCGCGACCCTCCTCTTCGGTGCCGTACTGCTCGGCCCGCTCACCTCGCTGACCTCCCAGGACGGCCCGCTCGACCGCCGCTGGACGATGGTCGGCGCGGACGGCGTGCGCGCCGCGCTGCTCATCGTCGCGCCGCTGTGGATCGACTGGACGCCGGAGAACGCCCTGGCCGTCCTGCTGGTGACCGTCTTCGTGACCGGTGTCGCCGAGCGCTTCTGGGCCGTGTGCCGGGAGAGCGCGGCGCCCGCGCTGCTGCCCGCCCCGCCCCCGGAGGGCGCGACGGTACGCCCGCTTCCGGACCACATGGACGCGCTGCGCCGTCTGTCGCTGCGTACCGGCTTCCTGGCGGTGCCGCTCGCGGCCGCCGCGCTCGTCACCGCGGCCCTGTTCAACAACCTGCTGGGCACCGGCATCGGCTGGTTCGGCGAGCACCAGGCGGCGCTGCCGTCGTATGTCGCGGCCGGTCTGTTCGCCGCGTCCCTGTCCGTGGTGACCTTCCTGGAACTGCCCGACACCCGCACCCCACGCGCGCGTTCCCCGCTGGAGGGGCTGCGCCGGCCCAAGACGGGCACCGGCGTCGAGAGGGGCCGTACCGGCGCGATCCCGCTGCTGGTGCCGGCCTGCGCGGCCGTCGCGGGCGCGGTGTCGGCCGCGGTCGCCGTGTCGGTGCTGCACGCCAAGGACCTGGGCGGCGGCCCGGTGCTGTACGGCCTGCTGGTGCTCGCGCTGACCGGCGGAGTCGTCGTCGGCATCCGTACGGCGCCCAAGGTGCTGGTGTCGCTGTCGCGGCGCCGTCTGCTGGCGCTGGCCATCGCGCTCACCGGCGTCGCACTGCTGGTCGCCGGGCTCGTCCCGGACGTCACCACCGTCCTGCTGGTCGTCGCCCTCGCGGGCGTCGCCGCGGGTGTGGCCGCCAACACCGGTCACACCCTGCTGGACCAGGAGACCGAGGACTTCCGCCGCCCGCGCACGACCGAGCATCTGCACGCGGTCGTACGGGTGTTCGTGGCGCTCGGCGCGGTCGTCGCGCCGGTGGTGGCCGCGGCGATCGGCCCGCACCGACTGGAGAGCGGCCGGTTCGTGTTCGCGCACGGCGGTGCCGCCTTCACGCTGATGCTGGTCGGCGCGCTGCTGCTGCCGGTGGCCGCGCTGGTGCTGGCCAAGGTCGACGACCGGTCCGGGGTGCCGCTGCGGCACGATCTGCGTGACGCGCTGCTCGGCGGCGACGACCCCGAGCAGGCGCCCGCCGCGTCCGGCTTCTTCATCGTCCTGGAGGGCGGCGACGGCGCGGGCAAGTCCACCCAGGCCGAGGCGCTCGCCGAGTGGATCCGGGGCAAGGGCCACGAGGTCGTCGTCACACGCGAGCCGGGGGCGACGCCGGTGGGCAAGCGGCTGCGGTCGATCCTGCTGGACGTCTCCAGCGCCGGGCTCTCGCACCGCGCGGAGGCGCTGCTGTACGCCGCCGACCGCGCGGAGCACGTCGACACGGTGGTCCGGCCCGCGCTGGAGCGGGGCGCGGTGGTCATCTCCGACCGGTACATCGACTCGTCGGTGGCGTACCAAGGCGCGGGGCGTGACCTGTCGCCCACCGAGATCGCCCGTATCAACCGCTGGGCCACCAACGGCCTGGTGCCGCATCTGACCGTGCTGCTGGACGTCGACCCGGAGACCGCGCGCGAGCGGTTCACCGAGGCGCCGGACCGGCTGGAGTCGGAGCCCGCGGAGTTCCACGCGCGCGTGCGGTCCGGTTTCCTGACGCTCGCCGCCGCCGACCCCGGGCGCTATCTCGTCGTGGACGCGGGCCAGGAGCCCGAGGCCGTCACCACCGTCATCCGGCACCGGCTCGACCAGACGCTGCCGCTGTCCGAGCAGGAGATCCGGGAGCAGGAGGAGGCGCGGCGCAAGGCCGAGGAGGAGGCCCGTAAGAAGGCCGAGGAAGAGGCCGCCCGCAAGGCCGAGGAGGAGCGGCTGGAGCGCGAGCGCCAGGAGCAGCTCGCCAAGCTGCGCGCCGAGGAGGAGGAGCGCAAGCGCCGCGAGCTGGAGGAGGCGCAGCGCCGCGAGGCCGAACGGCAGGCGGAGGAGGCCCGGCAGCGCGCCGAGGAGGCGGCTCGCCGTGCCGAGGAGGAGCGGCAGCGGCTGCTCGCCGAGGAGAAGGCCCGCGCCGAGGAAGAGGCCCGGCGCAGGGCGGAGGAGGAGCGTCGGCGCAGGCAGGCCGAGGAGGAGGCCCGGCTGCACGCCGAGGCCGAGGCGCGGCGCCTGGAGAAGCAGCGCAAGGCGGAAGAGGCGCTGCTGCGGGCCGAGGAGGCACGGCGACTGGCCGAGCAGGCGGCCGCGGCGGCGGAGGCGGGACCGAAGCCGGCGGCTCCGGCGGGGCCTGCGGCCACTCAGGACGCGGCGACTGTTCCGACGCCGGTGGTGACGCCGGGGGAGGTCTCCGGCGGACCTGCCGATGAGACGGCGGTGCTGACGCGCGCAGGTGAGCCGACTTCGGACTCCGAGGTGACGGCGGAGCTGCCGCAGCCGGGGGAGCCTTCGGGGGCCTCGGACGAGACTGCGGTGCTGCCTCCGGTGAGGGCCGATGACGAGACGGCGGTGCTGCCGCCCGTGAGGGCCGATGACGAGACGGCGGCGCTGCCTCCCGTGAGGCCCGCTGATGAGACCGCGGTGCTGCCGCCCGCGCGGGGCGAGGATCCTGCGGACCGGGTTCCGCCGGGGTTCTTCCGGGACGAGGCCCGGCCCCACGGGGCGGACGACCGTACGCGGGAGCTGCCGCAGGTCGATCCGCAAGGCGATCCGCGGGGCGGCTCCGAGGACGGCGAGGCCGAGACCCGCCGTGGGCGTCGGCGGCCGCGGTCGGACTGGGCGGAGGAGACACCGCTGGACGATCTCCCGTCGCTGGCGGACGAACTGCTCGGGCCGCGGGAGGACGAGTACGACGACGAGCGGGGTCGGGGACGGCGCTGAGCCGTTGGCCGGTGCGGGCGCGGCCACGGCGGCCTGACCGCGTTGTCAGTGCCGCCCGCCACAATGGATGCCGTACCGCTACATGTGGATGGAAAGGCGGCGTGTGGCATGACCGTGTGGGATGACCTGGTCGGGCAGGAGAAGGTGAGCGAGCAGCTCACCGCCGCTGCCCGGGACGCCGACGCCCTGGTCACCGCGGCCGCCACCGACGCCCCGCCCCCCGAGGCGTCGAAGATGACGCACGCCTGGCTGTTCACGGGCCCGCCCGGCGCCGGCCGCACCCAGACGGCCCGGGCCTTCGCCGCCGCGCTCCAGTGCGTCAGCCCCGACCGCGCCCTCGGCGGCGCCCCCGGCTGCGGCTTCTGCGACGGCTGTCATACGGCGCTGGTGGGCACCCACGCCGACGTCACCACCGTCGCCGCCGTGGGCACCCAGATCCTCGCCGACGACATGCGGGACACCGTCCGCAAGTCGTTCACCTCACCGGCCAACGGCCGCTGGCAGGTCATCCTCGTCGAGGACGCCGAGCGGCTGAACGAGAAGTCGGCCAACGCCGTCCTGAAGGCGGTGGAGGAACCGGCCCCCCGTACGGTCTGGCTGCTGTGCGCCCCCTCCATCGAGGACGTCCTGCCCACGATCCGCTCCCGCTGCCGCCACCTGAACCTGCGCACGCCCTCGGTCGACGCCGTCGCCGACATGCTTGTACGCCGCGAGGGCATCGAGCCCGCGGTCGCGGCCGCCGCGGCCCGCGCCACGCAGGGGCACGTCGACCGGGCGCGCAGGCTGGCCACGGACCCGGCCGCCCGTGAGCGCCGGGCCGCCGTTCTGAAGCTGCCGCTGCGGATCGAGGACATCGGCGGCTGCCTCAAGGCCGCCCAGGAACTCGTCGACGCGGCGGCCGAGGACGCCAAGCAGCTCGCCGAGGAGATGGACGGCAAGGAGACCGAGGAGCTGAAGGCAGCCCTCGGCGCCGCCCAGGGCGGCCGGCTCCCGCGCGGCACGGCGGGCGTGATGAAGGACCTGGAGGACAAGCAGAAGCGCCGCCGCACCCGTACGCAGCGCGACAGCCTCGACCTCGCCCTGACCGACCTCACCGCCTTCTACCGCGACGTCCTCGCCCTCCAGCTCGGCTCCCGCGTGGCCATCGCCAACGCCGACGCCGAGGACACCCTGGACCGCCTGGCCCGGGGCAGCTCCCCGGAGTCCACGCTGCGCCGTATCGAGGCCATCGCCGCCTGCCGGGACGCGCTGGACCGCAATGTGGCCCCGCTGCTGGCGGTGGAGGCGATGACGATGGCGCTGAGAGCGGGCTGAGCGCGCAGAGCGCCCCCCGTCCACGATCAACGGAAGGTTGACCATGTAACCCGTACGAGCCGTGTTCTGTACGGAGGGCGTCCGAATGGCTGCGCAGAGTTACGCTCGCCTGATGTACCTCAGGCGCCCCCACCCGACCCCCACCCCCGGCACCCCGTCCCACCGGCACGCCCGCCCCCATGGAACCCGCGCGGCGGGAGCCCTCCTCGCCGTCGCCGCCCTGGTGGTCTCCGCGTGCTCCACGGGCGGGTCGACGAGTTCCGCGAGCCCCGCGGCCGAGGCCGCGCTGGCCGCGCTGCCGCAGGCGACACCGGACGCGCTGTCGCCGTACTACGGCCAGAAGCTGAACTGGCGCCGCTGCGGGGTCCCCGGCTTCCAGTGCGCCACGCTGAAGGCGCCGCTCGACTACGCGAAGCCGGAGGAGGGTGACGTCCGGCTGGCCGTCGCCCGCAGGAAGGCCACAGGGCCGGGCAAGCGGATCGGATCGCTGCTGGTCAACCCGGGTGGGCCGGGAGGTTCGGCGATCGGTTACCTCCAGGCGTACGCCGGGATCGGCTACCCGGCCGAGGTCCGCGCCCGTTACGACATGGTCGCGCTCGACCCGCGCGGCGTCGCCCGCAGCGAACCCGTCGAATGCCTCGACGGGCCGGACATGGACACATACACCCAGACCGACCTGACGCCCGACGACGGTACGGAGCAGACGGCGCTGGTCGACGCGTACAAGAAGTTCGCCGAGGGCTGCGGGAAGGACTCGCCGGAGCTGCTGCGCCATGTGTCCACCGTCGAGGCGGCCCGGGACATGGACGTCCTGCGCGCGGTGCTGGGGGACGAACGGCTGAACTTTGTGGGGGCGTCGTACGGCACCTTCCTCGGGGCGACGTACGCGGGACTCTTCCCCAAGCGGGTCGGCCGCCTGGTCCTGGACGGCGCGATGGACCCGTCGCTGCCCGCCCGCCGGATGAACCTCGACCAGACCGCGGGCTTCGAGACGGCGTTCAAGGCGTTCGCGCGGGACTGCGTCCAGCAGCCGGACTGCCCGCTGGGCACCAAGGCCGGCGAGGTCGGCGAGAACCTCAAGGCCTTCTTCGACAAGCTCGATGCCCAGCCGATTCCCACGGGCGATGTGGACGGCCGCAAGCTCGGCGAGTCCCTGGCCGCCATCGGCGTGATCGCGGCGATGTACGACGAGGCGGCCTGGACGCAGCTGCGCGAGGCGCTGACCTCGGCGATCAAGGAAAACGACGGCGCGGGCCTGCTGGTCCTCGCGGACAGCTACTACGAGCGGGACGCGGACGGCCGCTACTCGAACCTGATGTTCGCCAACGCCGCCGTGAACTGCCTGGACCTCCCGGCCGCCTTCGACACCCCCGAGCAGGTGCGGGAGGCCCTGCCGGCCTTCGAGAAGGCGTCCCCCGTCTTCGGCGAGGGCCTCGCCTGGGCCTCGCTGAACTGCGCGTACTGGCCGGTGGCCGCCACGGGCGAGCCGCATCGCATCGAGGCGAAGGGCGCGGCCCCGATCGTCGTGGTCGGTACCACCCGCGACCCGGCGACGCCCTACCCCTGGGCCCGCTCCCTGGCCGCCCAGCTCTCCCCGGGCCGCCTGCTGACCTACGAGGGCGACGGCCACACCGCGTACGGCCGGGGCAGCGACTGCATCGACCGCACGATCAACGCATACCTCTTGCGAGGGACCCCGCCGACGGACAGGAAGCGCTGCTCATAGCACCCCCGACAGGCCCCGGAGGCACCCCCTCCGGGGCCGGTACGGAGCACCCCCGGAAACTGTGTAGACTTACCGACGTTGCTGATCGCACCATAGTGCGGACAGCGCGCCGCCTTAGCTCAGATGGCCAGAGCAACGCACTCGTAATGCGTAGGTCTCGGGTTCGAATCCCGAAGGCGGCTCCACTGGAACCCCGGGTCGGATCTTTCGGCCCGGGGTCTTCTGCTGTGTGACTGCGGCGCCGTGATCAAGAAAGTGCCGCCAGTCCCTGGTAAGCAATTCCGAGTAACTTCCTAAAGGCGGCGCGGGCAATTGTGCACGAGGATTGCCGGTAGTAGGCAGGGGCGCTCTGACCTGCGGGAACTCATCGCCATGTCCGCCTGAGTTGGTAACCAACTCCACCGCAATTATGTCCGTTTGGAAGCGTGCCATAACCACCTTCCAAACAACTCCTCGTGCATGGCGGGGAGTTGTACCGTAAGGGCACGGAACACCCTTCGAGGGACAGGTATCGCGTCTTCCAGCTGGAGGCGCGATGACGTTGCCTCTGCGCGTGGGGCGCGACCCCGCACTCATGGCCCCCGGGCCGGAAGGGAGCCGGTCTTGGCGCTGGTCAGGTGGCTGACGGACCGGTGGCAGGAGCACGTGCGGCCGCATGTTTCCTCGGCGCGGGTCTCCGCGACCTGTGACGTGATCGTCACGATCGCGTTGATCCGCCAGTGGCTGCCGTGGTCCTGAAACGCGTGAGCCCCGGCTGAGCGGTCAGCCAGGGCGCACACCACCGAAGCCAGGGCCTCGTTCTCGCGGTCCGTCGGCGGCAACCGACGGGAGGACGGGGCTCTGGGGTGTTCTCGGGTCAACGCTATCGCGTATTCCATGAGGCCGGACGGTCGCGCGAGGGATGCATGAGGCATCGAGCGCGACTTCTCGACGACGGCCGATGGCGCGGTAGAGGGAGGTGGACGCGGGTCCCGGTCGTTCACCTCCGCCGACCGGGACCCGTGTGCGTCCCCGGACCGGCCGCGGCGGTAACACTCCCCCGAGCAACGCGTGTTACGCGCGCACCGTCGGGCCAGATCCGATGTTGTGATCACATCAGGTCCCGCCAACGGATCGCTAACATGTGGCCAACGGTTCTCCGTGCTGCCGTCGGCCGACTGGCGTGAAGACGTCGGGGCGATCTCGCCGGACGGCCGGAACGGTAGCGGATCCCGGCGGGCGGCCCGTCGGGGACAGGTGGCGGAATGCCGCCGTCGACCGGCGGAAATCCGCCACGGCGGCCGGGCTACGCCGTGGTGCGCACCCGCACGGGCGCGCGGAAGGGCAGTGGGCGGCGTGAAGCGGTGCGAGCTGCGGTTCGGACTGCTGGGGCCGCCGATTTTCTACGGCTACGGCGGCGACGGCGCCGTGGTCCGGCCCGTCGGCAGCCCGAAGGTGCGGGCCCTGCTGGCCGCCCTGCTGCTCGAAGCGGGCCGTACCGTCTCCGTCGAGGCGCTCAAGGGCGCGCTGTGGGGCGGCTCGCCGCCCGCCTCCGCGCACGCCTCCCTGCACAACCACGTCACCCGGCTGCGCAGGCTCCTCGACGACCCCTCGCGACTGCGCGCCGTGTCCCCCGGGTATCTGCTGCGCGTCGACGAGGGCGAACTGGACGTCCATGTCTTCGAGGCGCACCTCACCGCCGCGCGCGCCGCCCACGCCTCCCGGGACTGGCGCCGCACCCTGTGCGAGTGCACCTCCGCGCTCGCCCTGTGGCGCGGCACGCCACTGAGCGGACTCCCGTCCGACCTGGGCGGCTACGCGTTCGTGGAGCGCCTCAGGGAGGCACGGCTGCTCCTCCTGGAGTGGCGCTACGACGCCGAGTTGGCGCTTGCCGAGGGCCGACTGGACGCCCTGCTCCCGGAGTTGGCCGCCCTCGCCGCCGAACACCCGCTGCGCGAGGCCTACCACCGCCAGCTGATGCTCGCCCTGCACCGCAGCGGGCGCCAGGCGGAGGCCCTCGCCGTCCACCGTGACCTGCGGCACCGGCTAGTGGAGGAGCTCGGCGTGGAGCCGGGGCTCGCCGTGCGCGGGGCACACATGGAGGTGCTGCGGGGGGCCGCGGAGGAGGAAGGCGACGGTGAGCGCCAGGGCGCCGGTGCCGGTGCCAAGGCCCCCGTGCCCAGCGTCCGCCCGGCCCAGCTTCCCCCACCCCCGGCCCACTTCACCGGCCGCACCGCCCTCGCCGACGACCTTCGCCGCACCCTCACCGACCCCGGCCCCACCATCACCGTCCTCACCGGCATGGCCGGCATCGGCAAGAGCGCCCTCGCGCTCCATGCCGCCCACGCCCTGACCGGCCGCTTCCCCGACGGCCAGCTCTACGTCAACCTCCACGGCGCCACCCCGGGCATGCTCCCCCTCACCTCCGCCCAGGCCCTCGCCGCCCTCCTGCGGGACATCGGCGCCGACCCCCGCTCCATCCCCGAACACCCGGACGCGGCCGCCGCGTTGCTGCGCTCGATGCTCGCGCCGACCCGCACCCTCCTGGTCCTGGACGACGCCAAGAACGCCGCGCAGGTACGGCCCTTGCTGCCCGCGGGCCCCGGCTGCGCCGTCATCATCACCAGCCGCTCCTCCCTCGCCGCCCTCGACGGCGCCCGGCGCTTCCCGCTCACGCCCCTGTCCGACGAGGACAGCGCCGCTCTGCTGCGGGCGGTGTCCGGACGGGACGACGGGATCGACGCCGGCCACCCCCTCGTGGAACTCACCGACCGCCTCCCGCTGGCCCTGCGCGTGGTCGCCGCCCGGCTCGCCGCCCGCCGCGCCCTCACCCCGGAGCTGCTGGCCCGCCAACTGACCGCCACCGAAGGGCGGTTGCACCACCTGGAGTACGACGACCTCAGCGTCCGCCGCTCCCTGGCCGTCGCGCACGACGCGCTCGCCGCCTCCGACCGCGAGGCCGACCGGGACGCCGCCCTCGTACTGCGCCGTATCGGCGCCCTCGACCTGCCCGAGTACGGCGCCCCCCTGCTGGCCCGCCTCGGCGGCATCGGCACCCGCCGCGCCGAGGACGCCCTCGACCGGCTCGTCGACGTGGCCCTCCTGGAGGAGACGGCGCTCGGCCGCTACGTCCCCCACGACATGGTCCGCGACTTCGCCCGCGAACTGGCCGGAACCGAAGGCGGCACCGCCGTCGCCGAAACCGCCCTCAACTGGTATGCCGCCCTCGCCGAACGCACCCTCACCGCGATCGTCGAACCCGGCCTCGACCAGGACGACCGCCGCCGCCCCACCTCCTGCCAGCCGTCCGAGCACGCGGCCCACGTCACCCGCACGCACCCCTTCGACAGCCCCGAGGCCGCCTTCGCCTGGGGCGACACGGAGCTGGCGAACATCGTCGCGCTGGCCGAGCGGCACGCCGACGCGCCCGACGCCCGGATCGCCTCCCGCGTCTGCACACTGCTGCGGCTGATCTTCCCGTACGCCCAACGCGGCGGCCGGGTCGCCGAGATGGAGACCCTCGGCCGGGCCGCGCTGCGGGCGGCGCGACGGCTCGGGGACGAGGCCGCCGAGGCGTACGCGCTCGGAGACCTGGCCGGACTGCACTTCCTCACCGGCCGGCACAGCGACGCCCTCGCCCTCAACGACCAGGCCCTGGCCATCTGGCGGCGGCTCGGCGTGCTGTCCTGGATCCGCCGCTCCCTCAACAACCGGGGCCTGCTGCTCGAAGGACTCGGCCGCTACGAGGAGTCGGGGAGGGCGCTGCGCCAGAGCCTCGCCTATTCGCGGCGGCTGAACGACCCGTACGGCGAGGCCGTCACCCACAGCCACCTCGGCAACCTGTACGAGCACACCGACCCCCGCGCCGCCATCGAGCAGCACCGGCTCTCGCTGGCGATCGGCGAGATGATCGGCAATGTCCTGGTGCAGCTCTACGCGCGGTGCAACATCGGCTACGCCCATCTCACCCTGGGCGAACCGGCCGCGGCCGCCCGGCACTTCGAGGAGAGCCTGCGGGTCCTCGCCGACAAGGGCGACTGGCACGGAGAGTCGCAGGCCCGGCTCGGCCTGGTCCGCTCCCTGCGACTGCTGGGCCGTACCGAGCGGGCCGACCGGGAGTGCGCCGAGCTGCTGCGCCGCGCCGACGCCCGCGCCGACCGCTACATGGGCGGCCTCGCCCGCCACCAGCACGGACTCCTGCTGCGCGAGTCGGGGCGGAACGAGGAGGCGCGCTCGGAGTGGAGGGCGGCGCTGGACGCTCTCGACGGCACCGACGACAAGACGGTGCTCGCCGAACTCACCTCGCTGCTCGCCGCCCACGCCTGATCACTTCGCGTCCGCATAACACTCCACCACCGCGGTGGTGAACGGAAACCGCACCGGCGTCTCCCCGAACGTCAGCCGCCCCGCCAGCTCCGCCGCCTCCCGGATCGCCGCCACGACCGCCTCCGCCTCCTCCTCGGGACAGTGCACGATGACTTCGTCGTGCTGGAAGAAGACCAGCTCGGCCGCCATGTCCGCACAGGCCTGCCGCAACGCGGCGAGCAGCAGCAACGCCCAGTCGGCGGCGCTGCCTTGGACGACGAAGTTACGGGCGAAGCGGCCCCGCGCGCGTGCGTCGGTGGAGGCGTACCCCGGCACCCACTGCTGACCCTCGTCGGAGTCGCCGTCGGAGGAGGCGACCGGGATTCCCGCCTCCTCCGCCGAGTCCTCGCCCCCTCCGGCCGCGGGCGGGCAGGTGCGGCCCAACCAGGTGCGCACCAGCCGTCCCTCCTCACCGGCCCGCGCCGCGTCGTCGACGTAGGCCACCGCGCGCGGGAAGCGGCGCCTGAGCGCGGCGAGGTTCTTCAGGCCGTCGCCGGAGGTCTGGCCGTAGACCGCGCCGAGCACCGCGAGCTTGGCCTGGGCGCGGTCGCCGGAGAAGGCCCGGTCGGAGACCGACTGGTACAGGTCGCTCTCCCGGCCCGCCACCTCCATCAGCCCCGGGTCGCGCGAGATGGCGGCCAGCACGCGCGGCTCCATCTGGTCGGCGTCGGCGACGACGAGCCGCCAGCCGGGGTCGGCGACGACCGCCCGCCGGATCACCTTGGGGATCTGCAGCCCGCCCCCGCCGTTGGTCACCCACCGTCCGGTGACCGTGCCGCCCGCGAGGAACTCGGGCCGGAACCGCCCCTCGCGCACCCAGTCCTGGAGCCAGGACCAGCCGTGGGCCACCCAGATCCGGTACAGCTTCTTGTACTCGATCAGCGGCGCCACGGCCGGATGGTCGACGGACTCGATCTCCCAGCGCCGGGTCGACCGCACCTTGATGCCGGCCTGCGCGAAGGCCTTGACGACATCGGCGGGCAGATCGGGCCGGACCCGGCGCCCGAAGGCGGCGGAAACCTCGTCGGCCAGCTCGGCGAGGCGACGGGGCTCGCCACCGCCCGAGTACCGCTCGCCGAGCAGTTCGTGCAGCACGCTGCGGTGGACATCCGCGCTCCACGGCAGCCCGGCGCGGTTCATCTCGGCGGCGACCAGCATTCCCGCCGACTCGGCGGCCGTCAGCAGCCGCATCCGCTCCGGGTGCGCCGCCTTGTCGTGCCGCCGCTGCTGCTCGGCGTAGACAGCCAGCAGGTCGGTGAGCGGCACATGGACGGCCTGTGGCTCGAACAGCGAGGACTGCGCGCCCGGTTCGGCGGACCGCTGGGGCGGGTCGGGCGGTACGGGCCCGCCGCGCAGCCGGGCCAGGGCCGCGGCCGCGGAACGGGGTTCGCCGTACCGCCCCTCATGGCCGAGCAGGAGGGTCTCGGCGTCCTCGATGTCGTAGCACCGCTCCACTCGCACCCCCGTGGCGAGCAGACGCGGGTAGACCTCGGCGGTGGAACGCCAGACCCAGCGCGCGACCTCCGGCCTGCCGCGCACCGCGGCGGCGAGGTCCGGTTCCCGCACGACCGGCCCGGCGGGCAGCCCGTCCGGGCCGAGGGGGGCGAGCTCCGCGCCACCGTCCTCGGCCGGTGCCAGAGCCCACCGGTCGGTCATGCTCTGGAGTGTGGCAGGAGGGTCTGACAACGGCCCTCGGCTACTTCGGCGAGGTCACCGCCAGCCGCACCGCCAGGCCCGTGAACACCGTCCCGGAGACGATGTTCAGCCAGCGGTTCACTCGCTTGCTACGGCGCAGCAGGTCCGCGAGCCGGCCGGCGAGCAGGCCCACGAAGCCGTCCCAGAGGAAGCCCATCAGCACGAGCGTGCCGCCGAGCAGCAGCAGCTGGCCGGGGACATGGCCGAGGGACGGGTCCACGAACTGCGGCAGGAAGGCGACGTTGAAGAGGATCACCTTGGGGTTCAGCAGGTTGGTGACGGCGCCCTGCCAGAAGGCCCGCCGCATGCCCGAGCCGGTGCCGGCGGATCCGTCCTCGCCCGGCACCGAGCGGTCCCGGAACGCCTTCACCGCGAGGTAGAGCAGATAGGCCGCGCCCACCCAGCGCAGCACGTGGTACAGCGTCGGCAGGGTCGTGAACAGCGCTGAGAGACCGAGCGCCGCGGCGACCGTGTGCACGAGCATCGCGCAGGCCACGCCGAACGCCGCCATCACTCCGGCCGTGGGCCCGCCCCTCCCGCCCATCGCCACGATGAACATCATGTCGGGGCCGGGAGTGATGCAGAGCGCGAAGGCGGCGACGAGAAACGCCGCGTACAGAGACATGTCCACCATGCGCGCCATGCTCGAAGCGCCCACGCGCGCGGGCGACCGAATTTCAGGGAGTGAGACGCCTCCTTGAGACGGCCGCCCTGAGGCGCCCCCTGAGCACCGAGCACCCCCGGGCCGCCCCAGGCGCCGCGCCCCGCCCGGATCCCATGGCACGATCCCTATGTGACCAGCACGCCCCGCACCGTCGACCTCGCCTTCCAGGCCGCCCTCCACACCGACTCCGACACCGCCCTGGACACCGGCGCCTCCCTCCTCGCCGCCGACGCCGGCGCGGACGCGGAACTGGAGCGCCGGGGCCGGGAGTTCGTCGCGGCGGCCTGGCGGCGCGGATGGCAGCCCGCCGACGTCGTACGGATCGTCCGCCGGGACCTGGACGACGTACATCTGCGCCTGCTCGCGGCCCTCATCCACGCGCAGGCGCCGGACGACGTGCCGCGCGGCCCCCGTTGGCGCGCGCAGCTCGACGAGCTCGACGTGACGCCCACGCGCGCGGGCGACCGTTTCTCGCACGCGACCGCGGTCCTGGAGCTGTACCGCCTCCTCCTGCGTCTGCCGCCCCTCGAACCCCTCGACGAACCGCAGCAGTCCCGCGGGCCCGAGTCCCGCATGCTGACCCGGATCCGAGCGCTGCTCGCCAAGGCGGAGGCGACGGGGTTCCCCGAGGAGGCGGAGGCGCTGACCGCCAAGGCACAGGAGCTGATGGCCCGGCACAGCGTGGACGAGGCCCTGCTGGCGGCACAGGCGCCCGCGCCCGACGCCCCCGGCGTCTGCCGGATCGGCGTCGAGCCGCCGTACGAGCAGGCCAAGGCGGTGCTGCTGGACGCGGTGGCCGCCGCGAACCACTGCCGTGCCGTGTGGAACGAAGCCGTCGGTTTCTCCACCGTCGTCGGGTTCGAGGCCGATCTGGAGGTGGTCGAGCTGCTCTACACCTCGCTGCTCGTCCAGGCGCAGACCGCGATGACGAAGGCGGAGGAGGCCCAGCGCGCCGGCGGACGCAGGCGGACCAAGACCTTCCGGCAGTCCTTCCTCGCCGCCTACGCCCACCGCATCGGCACCCGCCTCGCGCGGGCCGCCGAGACCCAGGTCAGCGACGACCTGCTGCCGGTGCTGGCCTCCCGGGAAGTCGCGGTCACCGCCCGGCTCGACCGTATGTTCCCGGAGACGACCACGTCCCGGCTGCGTGGCGTGACGGACGCGGCGGGCTGGACCCAGGGCGCTGACGCCGCCGACCAGGCCCAGGTGAAGGCCAGGCGCCGGCTGGAGTGAGCCCGGCACATTGCCGGTGTCCCCGGCGGCCGGGGCGGCGTTGGACGGACCGACCCGCACGAACCCTATGGGTCTAGCCCGCCGTCGGCAGCCCCGTGGGCAGCGTGGCGCCGTCGGCCTTGCGGTACGTCTCGGTGCCCAGGTCGCTGTCCCAGGTCACCTTGAGCGTGTTCTTGTCGACGGAGTCGACCGTGCCGCTCGACCGGTCCATGCTGCCGTCGGTGCATTTGAGCTCGATCGTCTCGCCCGCGCTGCCGCTGCACACGGTCCCGCCGGTCGCGAACAGCCCCGCCTGGCTGCCGGTGACGACCAGCGCCACGGCCTTGCCGTCGGTCGTGGCGAGCCAACTGCCCTCCAGGTCCCCCGCAGGAGCGGCGGGGGAGGAGGCCGTACCGCCACCGCCGCCGGTGTCGGCGGTCTGGGTGGCGGACGGCGTGGCGCTCCCGCTGGGCGAGCCGTCGTCGGAGGAGTCGTCGTCACGGCACCCGCTCAGCACGAGCACGCCGGCCAGCCCCGCGGCCGCGGCCACGGTCCGCATCCGCTTGCGCGCCACGCGCGCGTACGTCGCCGAAGTCACTGCATGCCCCCAGGGTGAGCCGGTCAGGACGCCAGATCGCAGCAAGCTACCAGGACGTAACCACGACGAGAACGACGACCGTCACAAAGGCGGCTACCAGGACGACTTGCGAACCCCGGGCAGATATCCCGCGTGGGCCTGCTGCCGCAGCGACACCCGGGACAGCCCGAACGTCCGGAAGTACCCGCGCGGACGTCCGTCCACCTGGTCCCGGTTGCGCACGCGCGTGTGGCTCGCGTCGCGCGGCTGGCGGCGCAACTCCCGCTGGGCCGCCAGCCGTTCGGCCTCCGTCGAGGAGGGCCGCCGGATGATCTCCTTCAGCTCGGCCCGTCGCTGGGCGTACCGCGCGACGATCTCCTGGCGCTTCTCGTTCTTCGCGATCTTGCTCTTCTTCGCCATCAGACACGCACCCCCCGCGCGCGGATGCGTGCCACGGCCGCCTCGACCCCGATCGAGTCGACGGTCTTGATCCCCTTCGCACTCAGCTTCAGCCGCACATGACGGCCCTCGCTCGGCAGCCAGTACCGCTTGGTCTGGATGTTGGGGTCGAAGCGGCGGGAGGTCCGCCGGTGGGAGTGGGAGATGTTGTTGCCGAAGCCGGGCCGGGCGCCGGTCAGCATGCAGTGGGCGGACACAGGTGACGCACCTCTCTTGAGCCGAGTGTGTAAATGGAATTCATTTTCAGTAAGATAGCAGCATGGCTCGCAACGAACTCCGTCCGGTGGTCAGGCTCCGGTCCACCGCCGGCACCGGCTACACCTACGTGACCCGCAAGAACCGCCGTAACAACCCGGACCGTATGACCCTGCGCAAGTACGACCCGGTCGTCGGCCGCCATGTCGACTTCCGAGAGGAGCGCTGACCCGTGCGCGAGGGAATCCACCCGCCCTACGGCCCCGTCGTCTTCCGTGACCGGGCCGCTAACCATGCCTTCCTGACCCGCTCGACGATGACGAGCGAGAAGACGATCGAGTGGGAGGACGGCAACACCTACCCGGTCGTGGACGTCGAGATCTCGAACGTCAGCCACCCCTTCTACACGGGCACCGCGCGCGTGCTGGACACCGCCGGACGCGTGGAGCGCTTCGAGCGCCGGTACGGAAAGCAGGGCTGATGCTCCCCGTCGTGATCGTCGGCGGACTGCACGCCGACGCCCGCAGGGCCGCCGTGGACCGGCTGCTCGCCGAGGTGCCCGGCAGTGTCGTGCTCCACCACGACCTGGCCACGGCCACGGCGGGCACGGTCGTACGGACGATCCGCGACGCCACCGGCATCCTCGACGCCGGAGAAGCCCCCCTCGTCAACGACTGCGCCTGCTGCGCCCTGCGCGAGGACCTCGTCCCGGAGCTGCGGCGGCTCGCGGACGCCGGGGAGGCCCGGCTCGCGGTCGTCGAGCTGTGGGACTCCGTCGAGCCCAAGGCGATGGCGGAGGTCGTCACTTCCGGCGGCCTCACCGTCACCGGCGTCGTCACCGCCGTTGACCCGGCACTGCTGCTGCCGTATCTCGGCAACGGCGACGACCTGGCCGAGCGGGGCCTGGCGGCCGCCGCCACCGACCAGCGCACCGTCGCCGACACCTTCGCGCGCCAGCTGGAGTACGCCCCGGTCCTCGCCCTCGTCGAGTCCGAGGACGCCGACGACGAGGACCGTGAGCTGCTGGCGCAGTTGCATCCGACGGCCCGCCAGGTCCTGATCGGCCACGCTGACCTGGCGGGCGCCGTACTCGCCGGATTCGACGTGGAGGCCGCCGCGGCCGCCCAGCATCCCGCGTGCGCGCTGCTGCCCGCCGAGGCCGACGCGCATGGTGTCTCCACGCTGGTCTGGCACCGGCGCCGCCCCTTCCACCCGGAGCGGCTGTACGAGGCGCTCGAGGACCTCACTTGCGCCGCCGCCCGCAGCCGGGGCCGGTTCTGGCTCGCCGACAAGCCCGACACGCTCCTGCACTGGGACGCGGCCGGGGGAGCCCTGTGCGTGGAGAGCGCCGGGCCCTGGCTCGCCTCCCTGCCCGACGCGGCCTGGGAGATGGTCCCGCCGGTGCGCCGGGCCGCCGCCGCGCTCGACTGGCACCCCGAGCACGGCGACTGCTGCCAGCACCTCGTCTTCACCTCGCCCGGCCTCGACCGGGACGGCCTCGAACAGCTCCTGGAGTCCTGCCTGCTGACCGACGCCGAGTACGCCGCCGGGCGCGACGCCTGGAAGCGGCTCCCGCCCGCCTTCGACACCCTCCTGGAGGTCTGACCCGCCATGCCCCGCAAGACCGACCGCAAGCCCGCCAAGAACCGCCCCAACCCGCTCGACCAGGCCGGGATCGAGTACATCGACTACAAGGACACCGACCTGCTGCGCAGGTTCATCTCCGACCGCGGCAAGATCCGCAGCCGCCGGGTGACCCGGGTCTCGGCGCAGCAGCAGCGCCAGTTGGCCAGGGCGATCAAGAACGCCCGCGAGATGGCCCTGCTGCCGTACGCGAGCCGCTGACGGCCGACACCGCACCCACCGCCCGCCGCCGGCTCCGCTCACCGACGTACAGGACCGCCCCCATCCGTACGAGCGGTTCCGGCGCGGGCGTCCCAAGGGGCTCGGCGAACTGTGCGGCCGTATGCCCGACAAAGACCCGACACGGGCACCGCACCCGAGAGCGACCCGAGGCTCGTGCGTGCCGACCACCGCACGACCCCGATGTCGCGTCCACGCATCGACTTCCGTGGCGTTGTCGAGGTGGCGGCCCTCTCCTACGTCGTCCCAGCGGATGCCGAGCGTCCACTGGGACGACGTCGTTCCGGACACCTCCGCTGATTGAACCGTCACATAACGAGGGAACAGGAAGCGCGTTCCATGCGTCTCTTCCTAGGACATGAGCGGTTCGATCCGGACGATCCCGCTCAGTCGACGGCACGGAAGATCATGGACGGGGGATGACGGTCGCATGTTCTGCGGGCTTTGGGGGAGACGCTGGAACGGCTTCACCGAAGCGCACGTCGCAGCTGTAACCGCAGGAACACCCCGCGTGCACGTGCATCTGCCCGTGCATCCTCCCATGCATCTGCACATGAACAGGGTTATGATCCGGGTCAGTTGACCACTGCATCAATGGCCTCACCAGCCAGTGCACCACCGGGGAGCGACCTGTGGACCACGACGTGTACGACGTTGACGACGCGTCCGGCGTGTACAACGGCATGGCCGCCACGCAGCTCGACGGTGTGGCATGGCAGAAGAGCAGGCACAGCAACTCGCAGGGCTCCTGCGTGGAGTTCGCCCGGTTGCCCGGCGGGGACGTTGCCGTGCGCAACTCGCGGTTCCCGGACGGTCCGGCGCTCGTCTACACACGCGCCGAGATCGAGGCGATGCTCCTGGGCATCAAGGACGGCGAGTTCGACCACTTGATAGCGGGCTGAGGCCCGGCCGGGCAACTCCTGGAACTTTTCCGGCAATCGGTGCCTTATGTGCGCGTGACGCGCGTAGAGCCACGGCGCCGTGAAGCGCCGCGGCTCATCAGTCGACGGGGTTCGGCTGCGGCTTGTGCGGCAGCCGGAACAGCGCCCAGACCACCTTGCCGTTGAGCGTGCCGGCCAGCGGGTGCCAGCCCCAGCTGTCCGCGAAGGAGTCCACCAGGAACAGTCCGCGCCCCGACTCCGCCGAGAAGTCGTCCGAGTCGCGCGCGACGGGGCTGTCGTGGCTGGGGTCGCGCACCGCGCACACCAGTCGCTCGGTCCATCGCATCAGGTGCAGGCGTACCGGCGGCGTCTGGTCGGGCACGCGCGCGTGGTTCGTCGGCAGTGCGTGCCGCAGTGCGTTGGTGACGAGTTCGGACACCACCAGGCAGACGTCGTCGAATCTCTCGCCTATGTCCCACTGGTCCAGTGTTCTGCGGGTGAACTGCCGGGCCTCGCGCACCGCTTCGTAGCGGGCGGGCAGAGCACAGGAGGCGGCGTTGGACACGGCCGCGGGATCCAGCGGCGGAAGGCCCTGCCGTAACGGCTCGAGCATGGTCGATCCATTCGTCCCCATGCGAGGCACTCCCGGGAATTCGCGGTCGTTGCGATGCAGCGGTTGCGCGGGACCATGGTTTCGGATGCGTACAGCAGATGCAAGGGCAGATGCACGTGCACGTGACCGAATTAGACCCTCCCGTACCGCTTGTTGGCCATTTTTTCCGCCATCTTCCTGCCCCCCGCTTGAACTTCGCTTCCTCCTTCCTGAAGGAAATCTTTGGCTTCTTTCCGTCTCTGTAATCGGACGAGTACAGCTCGGAGTGTTTTAGTGGCAGACTTCGGGCCCTGAAGAGGTTGGGGAGGCTGGCGAACGTGAGCGCGGGAGAGCCCGGATCGGTGGTGCGGCGCATGCTGCTCGGCTCGCAACTCAGGCGACTGCGTGAGGCACGCGGGATCACGCGTGAGGCCGCGGGGTACTCGATCCGCGCGTCCGAGTCGAAGATCAGCCGGATGGAGTTGGGCCGGGTGAGCTTCAAGACCAGGGACGTGGAAGACCTGTTGACGTTGTACGGCATCACCGACGACGTCGAGCGCACTTCGCTGCTCTCCCTCGCGAAGGAGGCCAACGTCGCGGGCTGGTGGCACAGTTACTCCGATGTGCTGCCCAGCTGGTTCCCCACCTACGTCGGCCTGGAGGGCGCCGCCGCGCTGATCCGGGCGTACGAGGTGCAGTTCGTGCACGGTCTGCTGCAGACCGAGGCCTACGCCCGCGCGGTCGTCCGGCGCGGCATGAAGGGCGCGAGCGAGGCCGACGTCGAGCGGCGGGTGGCGCTGCGTCTGGAGCGGCAGAAGTACCTCGTCGACGAGAACGCCCCCGAGTTCCACATCGTCCTCGACGAGGCCGCTCTGCGCCGCCCCTACGGCGACCGCGAGGTGATGCGCGGTCAGCTCCAGCATCTGATCGAGATCTCCGAGCGCCCCAACGTCCGCCTCCAGGTCATGCCGTTCCGCTTCGGCGGCCACTCCGGCGAGTCCGGCGCCTTCACCATCCTCAGCTTCCCCGAGTCCGACCTGTCGGACGTCGTCTATCTGGAGCAGCTGACCAGTGCGCTGTATCTGGACAAGCACGAGGACGTCTCCCAGTACGAGAAGGCGCTCAAGGAGCTCCAGCACGACAGTCCGGGCCCGGCCGAGAGCCGCGACCTTCTTCGAGGACTTCTTCAACTGTCTTGAAACACAAGTACGATGACGTGTGATCAGACCGTGGAGATGATCAGAAGCTGATCAGGTGTTCCGCAGGGATGTCCGCTAGGGATTTGAGGGATCACATGTCGTCCTACTTCACCGACCTGGCCCAGCAGTACATCGACGGTGAGTGGCGCCCGGGCACTGGCTCCTGGGACATCATCGACTTCAACCCGTACGACGGTGAGAAGCTCGCCTCGATCACCATAGCCACGGTCGACGAGGTGGATCAGGCCTACCAGGCCGCCGCGCGCGCCCAGAAGGAATGGGCCGCGACCAACGCGTACGCGCGTCGCGCCGTCTTCGAGAAGGTCCTCAGACTGATCGAGGACCGTGAGGCGGAGATCAGCGAGATGATCATCGCCGAACTCGGCGGTACGCGTCTCAAGGCGGGCTTCGAACTCCACCTCGCCAAGGAGTTCCTGCGCGAGGCGGTCCATCTGGCGCTGCGCCCCGAGGGCCGGATCATCCCCTCGCCGGTGGACGGCAAGGAGAACCGCGTCTACCGCGTCCCGGTCGGTGTCGTCGGTGTGATCAGCCCCTTCAACTTCCCCTTCCTGCTGTCGCTGAAGTCGGTCGCCCCGGCCCTCGCGCTCGGCAACGGCGTGGTCCTCAAGCCGCACCAGAACACCCCGATCGTCGGCGGCACTTTGGTCGCGAAGCTCTTCGAGGACGCGGGCCTGCCCGCCGGTCTGCTCAATGTCGTCGTCACCGACATAGCGGAGATCGGCGACGCCTTCATCGAGCACCCCATTCCGAAGGTCATCTCGTTCACCGGCTCCGACAAGGTCGGCCGCCATGTCGCCACCGTCTGCGCCTCGCACTTCAAGCGCTCCGTCCTCGAACTCGGCGGCAACAGCGCACTGGTGGTCCTTGACGACGCCGACCTCGACTACGCCGTCGACGCCGCGGTCTTCAGCCGGTACGTCCACCAGGGCCAGGTCTGCATGGCCGCCAACCGCGTCCTGGTCGACCGTACGATCGCGGACGAGTTCACCGAGAAGTTCGTCACCAAGGTGAAAACGCTCAAGTCGGGCGACCCTCGCGACCCGGAGACCGTCATCGGCCCGGTCATCAACTCCTCGCAGGCGGACGCCCTTTCGGGCGTCGTCGAGCAGGCCGTCGCCGAGGGCGCGACCGCGCTGGTGCGGGGTGCGACCACCGACAACCTGGTCGAGCCGTCCGTGCTGACCGGCCTGCCGGCCGACTCCGCCCTGCTCCAGCAGGAGGTCTTCGGCCCGGTCGTCTTCCTCATCCCGTTCGACGGCGAGGAGGAGGCCGTACGCCTCGTCAACGACACCCCCTACGGCCTGAGCGGCGCCGTCCACACCGGTGACGTCGAGCGGGGCGTGTCCTTCGCCAAGCGGATCGACACGGGCATGTTCCATGTGAACGACGGCACCGTCCACGACGAGCCGATCGTCCCCTTCGGCGGCGAGAAGCACTCCGGCCTCGGCCGCCTGAACGGCGAGACGATGCTGGACGCGTTCACCACGCTGAAGTGGATCTCTGTGCAGCACGGGCGGAGCGGGTTCCCGTTCTAGATCTTTCGACCGGGCGGGCCATTGAGGACGGAACCTGACCTCAATGGCCCGTAGCTTCGTCGGTGTCAGGCAAGGAGCCACACCGACGAAAGGCGGCCGCCATGGTCACCCAGGTTCCCGCGGAAGAGTACGGCGACGAGCGCGGAGCCCTGCTGAACTTCCTGGCCGAGCAGCGCGGCGGCATCCGCCGGGCGGTGCTCGCGCTGACCGACGAGCAGGCGTCCTCGCGGCCCAGCGCCAGCGAGCTGTCCCTGGCCGGTCTGGTCAAGCATGTGGCCGAGGTCGAGCAGTACTGGATCTCGCTGGCCAAGGGCGAGCCGCCGGCCGTGCTGCGGGACCGGTCGAACTGGCACGAGTGCTTCATGCTGGTCGACGGGGAGACGGTCGCCTCGCAGCTGGACTACTGGGAGAAGGTCGCCGCCGAGACCGAGGCCTTCATCCGCTCGGCGCCGAGCCTCGACGACACCTTCGCGCTGCCCGACATGCCGTGGTTCCCGCCGGAGGGCCGGGTGTCCCTGCGCTGGCTGGTGCTGCACCTGATCCGCGAGTCGGCCCGGCACGCGGGGCACGCCGACATCATCCGGGAGTCCCTGGACGGGAAGACGGCGTTCGATCTGGTTGCCCTCGCCGAAAGCTGAGGTCATAACCTGGACCGCATGTCAGCGATCCGTCTCCTGGTGCTCGGCGCGGTGCGTCAGCACGGTCGGGCCCACGGCTACCAGGTGCGCAACGACCTGGAGTACTGGGGCGCGCACGAGTGGTCCAACGCCAAGCCCGGCTCGATCTATCACGCCCTGAAGCAGATGGCGAAGCAGGGACTGCTGCACGCGCACGAGATCGCGCCGTCCACGGCAGGGGGCCCGCCCCGCACCGAGTACGAGATCACGGACCAGGGCACCGAGGAGTATCTGCGGCTGGTCCGTGAGGCGCTGACCTCCTACGACCAGAAGATGGACGTGAAGTCGGCGGCCATCGGCTTCATGGTCGACCTCCCGCGCGCGGAGACGGTGGCCCTGCTCAAGGAGCGGATCCGGCGCAGCGAGGAGTGGCGGTCGGCCGTCACTGAGCACTACGTGCCCGAGGAGGGCCCCGGCCAGCTGGGCCATATCGGCGAGATCATGAACCTCTGGGTCCATACGGCCGACGCCGAGGCCGAGTGGACCCAGGGGCTGATCGACCGGATCGAGGGCGGCGCGTACACCTTCGCGGGGGAGGGCGAGCCGTTCGTCGGTGTCCTCACGGAGGGCGAGGAGAACCCGTACGCGACGGGAGAGCGGCATCCGGGCGATGTGCGCTAATCAAGTTTGACGACTGAAGTCCGGGGTATTAGCCTCGGGCGGGTAGTCAACTTTGACTAACGAAGGAGAGTCCGTGGCCGACACGGCGATCACCGTCGAAGGCGCACACAAGAAGTACGGCGAGAAGAAGGCACTGGACGGGCTCGACCTACGGGTCGCGCGCGGCACCGTGCACGGGGTGCTGGGGCCGAACGGCGCGGGCAAGACCACCTTGGTCCGCGTCCTCTCCACCCTCCTGCGGCCCGACAGCGGCCGGATCGAGGTGGCCGGGCACGACGTGGTGACCGAGTCCCGCGCGGTCCGCGTCCGCATCGGCCTGCTCGGCCAGCACGCGGCCCTCGACGAGGAGCTCGGCGGCAGGCAGAACCTGGAGCTGTTCGGCCGTCTGTACCACCTGGGCGCCCGCCACGCGCGCGTGCGCGCCGACGAGCTCTTGGAGCGCTTCGGCCTCACCGACACCGGCCGCAAGGCGGTACGGCAGTACAGCGGCGGTATGCGGCGACGCCTGGACCTCGCCGCGTCCCTGATCACCGACCCGGAGGTGCTGTTCCTGGACGAACCCACGACCGGCCTCGACCCACGCGGCCGCGCCGAGGTGTGGACCGCGGTCCGCTCCCTGGTCGGCGGCGGTACGACGGTCCTGCTCGCCACCCAGTACCTGGAGGAGGCCGACCAGCTCGCCGACCGCATCTCGGTCGTGGACGCCGGACGGGTCGTCGCCGACGGCACGGCCGACGAGCTGAAGGCGGCCACCGGCGGCGACCGCATCGACGTCGTCCTGCGCGACGCGGGCCAACTGGGCGCCGCCGTCGCCCTGTTGCCGTTCGACCCGGCGGGCGTCCGGGTCGACACCGACCGCCGGCTGCTGAGCGCCCCGGTCACCGACCGGATGGCGGCGCTCTCCGGGGTCGTACGGGCCCTTCAGGAGGCCGGCATCGAGGCGGAGGACGTCGCCCTGCGCCGCCCGACCCTGGACGAGGTGTTCCTGCACCTGACCGGAGACGACCGCCGAGTGAAGGAGCCCGCATGACCTTGAGCACCTACGCGCTGACCGACTCCTGGACCATGACCCGCCGTGAACTCGCCCACTGGGCACGGCAGCCCGTGCAGGTCGTGGTCAGCCTGGTCTTCCCCGTCATGCTGCTGCTGATGTTCGGCTACCTCATCGGGGGCGGCCGGGGCGTTGAGGGCTCCTACATCGACTATCTCGTCCCCGGCATGCTCGCGCTCACCATGGCCTTCGGCCTGGAGGGCACGATGATCGCGGTCACCCAGGATCTCAACAAGGGCGTGATCGACCGGTTCCGTACCATGCCGATGGCCAACGGGGCAGTGCTGGTGGGCCGTTCCGCAGCCGACATGCTCCAGTCGGCACTGGCCCTGACGGTGATGATGGCCGTCGGGTATGCGCTCGGCTGGCGCGTGGATGGCGACCTGGGCGCCTTCCTGGGCGCCGTGGGACTGCTGCTGCTCTTCCGCTTCGCCATGCTGTGGATCGGCATCCACCTGGCGCTGGTGGCCGGGAAGCCGGAGATGGTGCAGGCGGTGCAGATCCTGGTCTGGCCGATCGGCTTCCTGTCCAACGCCCTCGCCCATCCCGGCTCCATGCCCGACTGGCTGGGCACGGCCGTCGAGTGGAACCCGATGTCCCGGACGGCGACGGCCGTACGCGACCTGTTCGCCGGCACGGGCACGGAGCATGTGGGGGCGGCGGTCGTCTGGCCGTTGGTGCTGCTGGGGGTGTTCTTCCCGCTGGCGGTGCGGCGGTTCGGGCGGCTGAGCAAGTAGTCGGGTGCGGGGTGGAACCCGGGCCCGGTCTGCGGTGTATCAGAAGTAGCAATCGGCTGCTGAGCACCGCAGATCGGGGGGGCCATGAAACGGCGAGCGCGCCTTGCGGCGAAACGCGCCCTAGTGATGAAACGCCGTCGCCCGCGCCGCCTCGCGCCCCAAGGGATGCTGCTGCCGTCGCAGTTCCGGCAGCAGGCGTTGGAGGTCGTCCATGAGCAGGGCGGCGAGGTCCGTCGAGAAGCCGTTGCGGCACACCACCCTCAGCACGGACAGGTCCTCACGGTTCGGCGGGAAGGTGTACGCGGGGACCAGCCAGCCGTGCTCGCGCAGCCTGCGGGACACGTCGAAGACGTCGTACGCCTTCACGTCCGGCGCCGTGGTGAAGGCGAAGACGGGCAACTGGTCGCCTCGGGTGAGCAGTTCGAAGTCGCCGAGGGACTCGATGTGCCCGGCGAGACGGTTCGCGACGTCCCGGGAGGCCTGTTGCACGGCCCGGTAGCCCTCGCGGCCCAGCCTAAGAAAGGTGTAGTACTGCGCGACGACCTGGGCGCCGGGGCGGGAGAAGTTCAGCGCGAAGGTCGGCATGTCGCCGCCCAGGTAGTTCACGCGGAAGACGAGTTCCTCGGGCAGCGCCGCCTTGTCGCGCCACAGCGCCCAGCCGACGCCCGGGTAGACCAGCCCGTACTTGTGCCCGGAGGTGTTGATGGAGGCCACGCGCGGGAGGCGGAAGTCCCAGACCAGGTCCTCGTCGAGGAAGGGGGCGACCATCCCGCCCGAGGCGCCGTCCACATGCACCGGGATGTCGAGCCCGGTGCGCTCCTGGAAGGCGTCCAGGGCGGCGCACAGGTCGGCGATGGGCTCGTAGGACCCGTCGAAGGTGGAGCCGAGGACGCCCACGACCCCGATGGTGTTCTCGTCGCACAGCTCGGCCGCCACCTGGGGATCGAGGTGGTACCGGCCGCCCTCCATCGGGACCATGCGGGCCTCCACCTCCCAGAAGTTGCAGAACTTCTCCCAGCAGACCTGGACGTTGACGCCCATGACGAGATTCGGGCGGCCACCCGTGTTCCGTTTGCTCCACCGGCGCTTGAGCGCCATCCCCGCGAGCATGCACGCCTCGCTGGAACCGGTCGTCGAACAGCCCACGGCGGCCGACGGATCGGGCGCGTTCCACAGGTCGGCGAGCATCGCCACACAGCGCCGCTCCAGCTCGGCGGTGCGCGGGTACTCGTCCTTGTCGATCATGTTCTTGTCCCGGCACTCCGTCATCAGCACCCCGGCCTGCGGCTCCATCCAGGTGGTGACGAAGGTGGCGAGATTCAGCCGGGAGTTGCCGTCCAGCATCAGTTCGTCGTGGACGAGCTGGTAGGCCGTCGTCGGCGGCAGCGGGCTGTCCGGGAGCCGGTGCTGGGGCGGCGCCTCGGTCATGCCGCCGACCGGATTGGCCTCCCCGTAGAAGGGATTGACGGACGCAGGGCGCTGGTCGGGTCGGTCGGGTCCTTTGTGCAGTGCCATCGAAGTCTCCTAGTGGTTCGGGGTGTTCAGCGGACGGGAGTGCCGTCCTCGCGCAGTTGCATCTGCGGGCGTCCGGTCACCAGCAGCCAGGCGGGGAGCGACGCGATGCACAACAGGGCCAGGATCTCGGGGGAGGACACCAGGACGGCGGCGGTGAACAGGCTCACCCAGCCCTGCCGGGTGATGGCGAGCAGCACCCCGAGCACGCCCGTCGCGACCCCGAGCGCCGGATGCACGTCCGGCACCAGGGCATGGGCGCACAGGCCCAGGGCCGTCCCGACGAACACGGCCGGGAAGATCCGCCCGCCCCGGAAGCCGCAGCAGGTGGCGACGAGCAGCGCGGCCAGCTTCACCACCGCCATCCCCGCGAACCCGCCCGCCGACCAGCCCTCGGGATCGCTCGCCAGCTCCGCGACCTCGTCCAGCCCCTTGAAGAGCGTCAGATGCCCGCCCAGGGCCCCCAGCAGCCCCAGCACGAGCCCGCCCAGCGGAAGCATCAGCATCGGGTGCCGCAGCCGGGCGAAGGCGGCGTGGACGTACGGGAAGGCGTACACCGCCGCCATTCCGAGCAGCGCGCCCGCCGACGCGATCACCAGGGCCGTCAGCAGATCGCCCCAGCCGGGTCGCCCGAAGGCCGGCAGATCCAGGTCGAAGCTCGGATGCGCCACCAGCGTGGTGGTGATCGCCCCGGCGGCGGCCGCCACGAGCGGCGCGAAGACGTTGTCCCACAGCGCCCCCTTCGTCTGCCGTCCGGCCAGTGCCTCCGAGATCACCAGCGCCGCCGCCACCGGTGTGCCGAACAGCGCGCCGATCGTCGCGGCCTCCGCCAGTGCGGCCCACAGAGCGCCCGGCGCCCGGGGCAGGAAGCGGCGCCCGCACCAGACGGCGAGCCCCACATTGACGGCGATGATCGGGTTCTCCGGGCCGAGACTCGGTCCGCCCGCGAGCATCAGGGTGGCCGCCAGCAGCAGCCCCGGCAGCACGACGGGCGGCAGCGTGGGCGCGGCCAGACCGGTGGTGGCCGGATCGGGTCCGGCGTGCCCGGGCGCCTTCCACACCACCAGACCGACGGCCACTCCGGTCGTGGTCAGCATGACCAGCATCCACAGCACGGAGTAGCGGCCCACGCCCAGCGCGTCGGGCAGGTCCTGCCAGAGCACGTCCTGGAATGCCTCGGCCGCCTCGCTCACCCCGAGGAACAGCAGGCTGGCACCCACGCCCACCAGCAGGGAGGGGAGGATCAGCGGCAGCAGGGCGCGTGCCGAGGGCGCCGGGGCGGCGGGCGCCTGCGGCGCGGTGTCCTGAGGCACGAGGGACACGATAAACGGGCAAACCAGGCGATACGGCCATATCGAATGGGCTTGCACCTCACGTGGCGTGAGGATTCACCGTGGAGTGCGTACCGAGAAGGGAGCGGACGAAGTGAGCTACTCCGTGGGACAGGTCGCGGGCTTCGCCGGAGTGACGGTGCGCACACTGCACCACTACGACGACATAGGCCTGCTCGTCCCCAGCGAGCGCAACCACGCGGGCCACCGGCGCTACAGCGACGGCGACCTGGACCGGTTGCAGCGGATCCTGTTCTACCGGGAGCTCGGCTTTCCGCTCGACGAGGTCGCTGCCCTGCTCGACGATCCGGACACCGACCCGCGCGCGCATCTGCGCCGCCAGCACGAGCTGCTGACCGCCCGGATCGAGAAGCTGCAGAAGATGGCGGCGGCCGTGGAGCAGGCCATGGAGGCACGCAAGATGGGGATCAATCTCACGCCGGAGGAGCGCTTCGAGGTCTTCGGGGAAAAGGACCCCGAGCAGTACCGCGAGGAGGCGGAGGCACGCTGGGGCAACACCGAGGCGTACGCCGAGTCCCAGCGCCGCGCCGCGACGTACACCAAGGAGGACTGGAAGCGCATTCAGGCCGAGGTCGACGACTGGGGCGAGCGGTACGCGGCCCTCGTGGCGGCCGGCGAGCAGCCGTCCGGCGAGGCGGCCATGGACCTCGCCGAGGAACACCGGCAGCACATCAGCAGGTACTACTTCGAGGTCCCCCACGAGATGCACCGGTGCTTCGGCGACATGTACGTCTCCGACGAGCGCTTCAAGGCGTTCTACGACGCCATGCACCCGGGCCTGGCCGAACATCTGAGGGACGCGATCAAGGCGAACGCCGCCCGCCACACCGCGTGATCCCTGGTCCGGGAGTGGCTCTACTCCCGGACCAGGACCACAGCAGTCCCGTACGCGCACACCTCGGTGCCCACGTCGGCGGCATCGGTCACATCGAACCGGAACGCCAGCACCCCGTTGGCCCCACGCGCGCGTGCCTGCTCCACCAGCCGCTCCATGGCCTGGTTGCGGGTCTGCACCAGCGTCTTGGTGAGCCCCTTGAGCTCACCGCCGATCATCGACTTCAGCCCCGCGCCGATCTGGCTGCCCAGATGCCGGGAGCGCACCGTCAACCCGAAGACCTCGCCGATGACCTCCTGGACCCGGTGACCGGGTACGTCGTTCGTGGTGACCACCAGGACGTCGGGCTGGGGACCCTGTCCGCCGCCGTACTCATCGATACCCATGGTTCACAGCTTTGCCCGAGCCGTCGCAAAGGGCATCCTGTGTGCACCCATGGAACCTGGGCATCCAGCGGTGCGTTGGTAGTAGTGCCGCGTTGGTACGTTTAGCAGCCAGCCCCCGCCCGCCCCACCCCGCAGGAGCCACGAACCCGTGACCACGCTTGCGCTCGGCCCCGAGTGGCTCAGCCCGGACTATCTGATCGAGACCTTCAGCCTTCCCGGCATTCTGCTGATCGTCTTCGCCGAGTCCGGCCTCTTCGCGTTCCTGCCCGGTGACTCGCTGCTGTTCACGGCGGGCCTCTTCGTGGCCGAGGGGAACTACATCAGCCAGCCCCTGTGGCTGGTCTGCTCCCTGATCGTGCTCGCCGCCGTCATCGGCGACCAGGTCGGCTACATGATCGGCAAGTTCTTCGGTCCGAAGCTCTTCAACCGCCCCAACTCCAAGCTCTTCAAACAGGAGAACCTGGAGAAGGCGCACGAGTTCATGGAGAAGTACGGCCCGAAGGCGATCGTCCTGGCCCGCTTTGTGCCGATCGTGCGCACCTTCGCACCCATCGTGGCCGGCGCCGGCCGGATGAAGTACCGCACCTTCCTGACGTACAACATCATCGGCGGCGTTGCCTGGGGCACCGGCGTCACGCTCGCCGGCTACTGGCTCGGCCAGATCGACTTCATCAAGACCAACGTCGAGGCGATCCTCATCCTGATCGTCTTTGTCTCGATCGTCCCGATCATCATCGAGTACCTGCGCGAGCGCTCGAAGAAGAAGCGAGCGGCGGCCCAGGCCCCGGCGGTCCAGCCCCACCAGCAGCAGCACCCGCAGATGATGGACGACGCGACGACCCAACTCCGCCGCATCGACCCGACGGACCAGCCCCCTCAGCAGCAGTACTACGGCCAGCAGCAGCCCTACGCCCAGCAGTACCCCCAGCCGTACGGCAACCAGCAGTACGACCAGCAGCAGAACAACCAGTACCCCTACAACCAGGGCTACTAGAACCCCCTAAGGGGGCTCAGAACCCCCGAGTCCGCTTCGCAGCCTTGCGCCCCTGCCCGGCCCCACCCGGAATCCGCAAGAACATCCGCGAGATCTCCGAGCCCAGATTCACCCCGATGGCAATGGCCATGGCCAAGGACGCCGCCGTGGCCAGCGACACCAACCCCTTGTCCACCTCGTTCTGCGCGATGGACAACAACCCGAAGTAGGTGGCGGACCCCGGCAACAGGGGCCCGATCGCCGCGGTCGTGTACGGCAGCGCCGAAGCGAACCGGTACCGCGACAGCAACTGCCCGAACAGCCCCACCAGCCCCGCCGCCACGGCCGTAGAGGCAACCGGCGACAGGCCGCCGGTGTAGTGCATCGCGCCGTACACCGACCAGGCGACCCCGCCGTTCAGGGTCACCGCCAGCACGGTGGGCCGTTCCTGCTGCAGCAGCACCGCGAAGGTCAGCGACAGCAGCATCGACGCGCCGATCTGCCACAGCGGCCGCGAGGAGATGCTCAGCGCCGCGTCGGGGTTCAGCTTGGCGCCGAGGTTCACGCCGAAGTACAGGACCACCAGCACCCCGACGACGATCCCGACGAAGAAGTACATGACCTCCAGCAGGCGCGCGGAGGCGGTGATGTAGAAGCCGGTCAGACCGTCCTGCACGCCCGCCACCAGCGCCCGCCCGGGCAGCAGCGCGAACAGCCCACCGGTGATCACGGCGGACGCCTTCGCGTCCACATGCGCCAGATTCAGCGCGACACCTATCGCGGCGGGAGGCATCGCGGCCACCGTGAACTGGTAGAACTCCGGCAGCCCCCGCCCCGCGCACAGCCACGCCAGCCGGTCGCCGAGCATCGCGCCCACCGCCGCGGCGATGAACACGATCAGATCACCACCGACGAGCACCGAGGCAGCGCCGGCCAGCAGCCCGCTCGCCGATGTCAGCACCCAGGTCGGATACGGGTGCCGATTACGGCGGATCTCCGCGAGCCGCCGGTAGGCCTCCTCCAGGGAGAGATGGCTCTCCGGGTCGCTGAGGTCGTCCACCAGCCGGAACACGGCCGCGAGCCGTGTGTAGTCGGTCCCGCGCCGCCGTACCGTACGCGCCGCCGACACCGGATCGTCCACCAGCGAGGGCTGGTAGGAGATCGACAGCAGCGTGAAGGTGACATTCGGCTCGCAGCGGTCCAGGCCGTACGACCGGCAGACCGCGAACATCGCCGCCTCGACGTCCTCCGCGCCCTCCCCGCCCGCCAGCAGCAACTCGCCGATGCGCAGCGTCAGGTCGAGCACGCGCGGGACGGCCGGACCCTCCTCCTCGGTCTTGGGGATCCGCTCCGGCGCGGGCCGCTCGGCCACCGGCATGCGCAGCATCGTGCGCATCCGGTCCTGCCAGGGCACGTTCTTCGTCAGACTGACCAGGGGAACCCCGGTCGCCGGGGTGAACGCGGGCGGCGCGTCCTTGGCGTGGTAGGTCCTCGGCGTACTGAACGCCGACCCCTCCGGCTCCCCGGCGGGCCCCGGCGGGGCGTCGAACCCGTCCGGGAGGGCGAACTCGGACGATGTCTCCGACTCGCCCCCGCCCTTGGGGACGGTGAGCCCTTCGGGTATGGCGAACTCGGATGTGATCTCGGGGTCGAACGTACCGCTCGCCTCGTCCGACTGCGGCTTGCGGTCCTCCGCATCCGTCACTTGCGCAGCGCTCCCTGTACGACGCCTCAAAGCCAAGCCTCAGTATGCGCACACAAACCAAAACGGGCCGCACGCGTGCGCGTGCGGCCCGTCAGGGGACGGGGATGCTCAGTGGCCGCCCTGGTCCTTGAAGCGCTTGTAGGACCGCTCGATCTCGGCCTCGGCCTCGGTACGGCCCACCCAGTCGGCGCCCTCGACGGACTTGCCGGGCTCCAGGTCCTTGTAGACCTCGAAGAAGTGCTGGATCTCCAGGCGGTCGAACTCCGACACGTGGTGGATGTCGCGCAGGTGCTCCACGCGCGGGTCGGTCGCCGGGACGCACAGCAGCTTGTCGTCGCCGCCGGCCTCGTCGGTCATCCGGAACATGCCGATCGCGCGGCACTTGATGAGGCAGCCCGGGAAGGTCGGCTCGTCAAGGATGACCAGCGCGTCCAGCGGGTCGCCGTCCTCGCCGAGGGTGTTCTCGACGAAGCCGTAGTCGGTCGGGTAGGCGGTCGAGGTGAAGAGTCGACGGTCCAGGCGGATCCGACCGGTCTCGTGGTCCACCTCGTACTTGTTCCGCGAACCCTTCGGGATCTCGATCGTGACGTCGAACTCCACCGGTGGCTCCTCCATGATCAGCACATAGTTCTGGTGGTTAAGTGTCCCTCACGCAGGTGTGTGATCGCGAAAGGGGCTGGTGGTCGTGCCAGAGCTGAGGTCTTGGCGGGCCGCGAGACCGCGTGCGGCGCGGATCGCGGGCGCCCTACGACCGCGTCTCGTGCGGCTCGGCCGAGCCGTCTCGGCGCAGGTCACAAGGCCGAAGACCTGGCAGTACACCGCCGGCGCCGCCACCGTAGGCCTCGCTCTCGCCGTCGGTGTGGTGACCGCCGCCGGTCCCTGGGACTCCTCCGGTCAGCGTACGGCCGAGCGGGACCGGGCAGCCGCCCAGGAGCACACGGGTGGCGCAGATCACGGTCGTAATTCCGCTACGACGGCCACGGCGCCCCGACCCGCCCCCAGCGCCGCATCCGTCCTCAGCGGCCTCAGTGGCTCGGCCGGCCGGGTGAAGTCCGCGCCGGGCGGAAAGGCGCTGGCCGGCGTCCTGGACCCGCTCCTGGACGCCCCCGCGCTCGGCAATCGCCACTCCTCCTCCGTCGTCGATGTCACCACTGGCAAGCGCCTGTACGGCGCCGGTGCCGGCACCGCGCTCACCCCCGCCTCCACCACGAAGATCGCCACCGCCGCCGCGGCCCTGTCCGCCCTCGGCCCCGACCACCGCCTCACCACCCGCGCCGCCCTGGAACCCGACACCGAGGAACTGGTGCTGGTCGGCGGCGGCGACCCCACGCTCACCGCCCGCGAGGACGCCGAGGGCCTCGCGAGCCTGCGCGCCCTCGCAAAGGACACCGCCGCCGCCCTGAAGAAGGACGGCGTGCGCGAGGTGACGCTGTCGTACGACACCACGCTCTACGCGGGCGACGAGGTCCACCCGATCGGGGTCAACGACAACCTCGCCCAGGTCAGCGCCCTCATGGCCGACGAGGCGCGCACCGACGACTCCGCCAGCGGCCCCGCGCCCCGCGCGGCCGACCCGGCGGCGGAGGCGGCCCGCACCTTCGCGGACCTCCTGAAGGACCACGGCATCTCGACCACCTCCCCCGGCCCCTCCAAGGCGACCGACCGCGCCGAGACCCTCGCCGAGGTCTCCTCGCCGCCGCTGTCGGCTCTGGTCGAACGCATGCTCACCAACAGCGACAACGACATCGCCGAGGCCCTCGCCCGCCAGACCGCGATCGCCACCGGCGAACGCCCCGACTTCGACGGCGCGGGCCGCGCGATCCGTGCCGAACTCAAGAGGCTCGGACTCCCGGTGACCGGCGCCGACTTCAAGGACGGCAGCGGCCTGAACCGCGGCGACCTCCTCACGGCGGACACACTGACCGCACTGCTGGCGAAGTCGGGCGACCTCGCCCACCCCGAACTCCGGCCGATCCTCACGGGCCTGCCCGTGGCGGGCTTCACCGGCACCCTGACCAGCCGTTACACGGACGGCGCGGCAGGCGTCGTACGAGCGAAGACAGGCACCCTGACCGGCGTGAACGCCCTCGCCGGAACGGTCGTGGACCAGGACGGCCACCTCCTGGCCTTCGCGTTCCTTGCCACGGACACGACCGACCCGGCAGCGGCCCAGTCGGCGCTGGACGCGGCGGCCACGGCGCTGGCGGCGTGCGGCTGCGGCTGAACCGGCCCGAACACGCCCGGGTCGCGGCCGACCTCGACGCCCTGCCCCCAGCGGCAGCGCTCACGTACGGTTGACGCATGACGAGCATCGGTGGTGCGGCAACTCCTGGGATGGTCGACTGGAATCTCGCGGTGGCGACCGCGACCCGGCTCGTACGGCCGGGCCCCGAGGTCAGCCGCGACGAGGCCCGCGCCGTCGTCGCGGAGCTGCGCCGGCACGCCAAAGCCTCGGAGGAACACGTCCGGGGCTTCACTCGTCTGGGCACCGAGGACACCCACGACACGCCCGTCCTCGTCGTCGACCGCCCCGGCTGGGTCCGGGCCAACGTCGCCGGCTTCCGGGAACTGCTCAAACCGCTGCTCGACAAGATGCAGGAGCGTCGCGTCTCCACCCCCGGCGGCGCGGTCCTCGGCGCCGTCGGCGGCAAGGTCACCGGCGTGGAACTGGGCATGCTGCTGTCGTTCCTGGCCTCCCGCGTCCTCGGCCAGTACGAGACCTTCGCCCCCGCCACCCGCGAACTGCCCGCGGGAGCGGGCGGCGGCGGCCGGCTGCTGCTCGTCGCGCCGAACATCGTCCACGTCGAGCGCGAACTCGACGTCCAGCCCCACGACTTCCGCCTGTGGGTGTGCCTGCACGAGGAGACCCACCGCACCCAGTTCACCGCCGTGCCCTGGCTGCGGGACCACCTGGAGGGCGAAATCCAGTCTTTCTTGGGGGAGACCGACGTCGACCCCATGACCGTCCTGGAGCGCATCCGCGAGGCCGCGCAGTCCCTCGCCGGGGGCCGCCCCGAGGCCGAGGAGGACGACGGCGGACGCTCCTTCGTCGAGATCGTGCAGACCCCGGCCCAGCGCGAGATCCTCGGCCGCCTCACCGCCGTGATGTCCCTTCTGGAGGGCCACGCCGACTTCGTCATGGACGGGGTGGGTCCAGAAGTCGTACCGACCGTCTCCGAGATCCGCGAGAAGTTCCAGCAACGGCGCGCGAAAGGCGCCTCCCGGCTGGACATGGCCCTCCGTAAGCTGCTGGGTTTGGATGCCAAACTCAGGCAGTACCGCGACGGCGAACGCTTCGTGCGGGCCGTCGTCGACCAGGTCGGCATGGGCGGCTTCAACCGCGTGTGGACCTCCCCGAACACCCTCCCGACCAAGGCGGAGATCGCCAAACCGGCGGACTGGGTCGCACGGGTGCACCGCAAGGCCGAGTCGTGAACCCCCGGGGAGCGTCGTGAAACGAATCCGGCCGACGGCAGGCGAACGCCCCTTCAATCACCCGTCCGAGGGACCGTGAGCCATGGGTAGGCGTGCAATGCTCGGGGAACCGCCCGGTTCTGTCACCATCTACACACTCTGAGTGACCGAACCTCGGGCTCACCCCCCGAAAACTTCATGAAGGGAACCGGACATGGGTCCCCATCCTGCGGTCGCGGCGATACGCCTGGCGGTCCGCCGCGTCCTCCACGACATCCTCAACGACCACGGCCGTATCTCCACCGACACCCCGCACGAGCGCCCGCCGTCGCCGCTCGTGCTCGTGGCGTGCTCCGGCGGCGCCGACTCCATGGCCCTCGCCTCCGCCCTCGCCTTCGAGGCCCCCAAACTCGGCATCCGCGCGGGCGGCATCACCGTCGACCACGGTCTCCAGCCCGGCTCCGACCTGCGCGCCGCGGAAGTCGTCCTGCGCCTGCGCGAACTCGGCCTCGACCCGGTCGAGTCCACCGCCGTCAGCGTCGGCCGCGAGGGCGGACCCGAGGCCGCCGCCCGCGACGCCCGCTACGCCGCCCTCGACGCCGCCGCAGGGCGCCACGGCGCCACGGCGATCCTGCTCGGCCACACCCGCGACGACCAGGCCGAAACCGTCCTGCTCGGCCTCGCCCGCGGCTCCGGCATCCGCTCCCTGTCCGGAATGGCCTCGGTCTCGGGGGCCGACGGCCGTTACCGACGCCCCTTTCTCGAACTCGACCGGCAGACCGCCCGCAGGGCCTGCATGGTCCAGTCCCTCGCCGTCTGGGACGACCCCCACAACGCCGACCCCGCCTACACGCGCTCCCGTCTGCGCCACGAAGGCCTGCCCGCCCTGGAGAAGGCCCTCGGCAAAGGCGTCGTAGAAGCTCTCGCCCGTACGGCCCAACTGTCCCGCGACGACGCCGACGCCCTCGACGCCTGGGCCGGCCAGGCCGAAGCCTCCGTACGCGACGCCGCGGGCCTGCTGGAGTGCGCCAAGCTCTACGCCCTCCCGCCCGCCGTACGCCGCCGGATCCTGCGCCGCGCCGCCATCGAGGCGGGCGCTCCGGCCGGTTCGCTGTTCGCCCGGCACATCGAGGAAGTCGACCGCCTGATCACCGGATGGCGCGGCCAGGGGGTCATCAATCTCCCCGGCAAAGTCGTGGCCCAGCGCCAGGGTGGCAGACTGGTGATTCGGCAAGGCTGAATCCTTACCCCCGCCAAGGGGGGCGGACGGCCGGTGGGACGACCGAAAGTGATGCGGGTGGACGCGAAAGACATGGGTGCCGACCTTCAGCAGGTGCTCATCACCAAAGAAGAGATCGACGCGAAGCTGGCCGAGCTGGCCGCGAAGATCGACGCGGAGTACGCGGGCAAGGACCTGCTCATCGTCGGCGTCCTCAAGGGCGCGGTGATGGTGATGGCGGACCTCGCCCGGGCGCTGTCCACCCCCGTCACCATGGACTGGATGGCCGTGTCCTCCTACGGCGCGGGCACCCAGTCCTCCGGCGTGGTGCGGATCCTCAAGGACCTCGACACCGACATCAAGGGCAAGCACGTCCTGATCGTCGAGGACATCATCGACTCCGGCCTGACCCTGTCCTGGCTGCTGTCCAACCTCGGCTCCCGCGAGCCCGAGTCGCTCAAGGTGTGCACCCTGCTGCGCAAGCCGGACGCCGCCAAGGTCGCCATCGACGTCGAGTGGGTCGGCTTCGACATCCCCAACGAGTTCGTCGTCGGATACGGCCTCGACTACGCCGAGAAGTACCGCAACCTCCCGTTCGTCGGTACGCTCGCGCCTCACGTCTACGGTGGCTGACCTTGTGGCTCGGCCGGTGACTGAGCCACAAGGGCGACGCTTGTAGGACGATCGGGAACCCCAGCGCGGTTCGCGCCGTTGGAGCATGCAGAGACGGGATTGCCAGCCGCCGTGCGGCTTCAGGCCGATGCTGGGGTACCGTCAGAAGAACTGTCTTATCAAACTCACTATGGCAGGAGGGACGGGGCGACACCGCTCCGTATGGATGGACGTGAAGCGATACTTCCGTGGGCCGGTCATGTGGATCGTGCTGGCCGTCCTTGCCGTGGTCGTGTTGATGCAGGTCGTCGGCTCGTCCGGCGGCTACAAGACGGTGGACACCGGCCAGGTCGTCCAGGCGATCAATGACAACAAGGTCGAGTCGGCCAAGCTGACCACCGGCGACGAGCAGACCATCAAGGTCCAGCTCAAGGACGGCGAAAAGATCGAGGACAGCTCGAAGATCCAGGCGAGCTATATCGGCGACCAGGGTGTGAACCTCGCGAACACCCTGCAGACCAAGTTCCAGGACAAGCAGATCCCGGACGGCTACACGGTCTCGCCGACCAAGCAGAACGCCTTCGTGAGCATCCTGCTCTCGCTGCTCCCCTTCGTTCTCATCGTGGTCGTGTTCCTGTTCCTGATGAACCAGATGCAGGGCGGCGGCTCCCGAGTCATGAACTTCGGGAAGTCCAAGGCCAAGCTCATCACCAAGGACACCCCGAAGACGACGTTCGCGGACGTCGCCGGCTCGGACGAGGCGGTCGAGGAACTCCACGAGATCAAGGAATTCCTCCAGGAGCCCGCCAAGTTCCAGGCCGTCGGCGCCAAGATTCCCAAGGGCGTACTCCTGTACGGCCCTCCCGGCACCGGCAAGACCCTGCTCGCGCGCGCCGTCGCGGGCGAGGCCGGCGTGCCGTTCTACTCGATCTCCGGTTCCGACTTCGTCGAGATGTTCGTCGGTGTCGGTGCCTCCCGAGTCCGTGACCTGTTCGAGCAGGCCAAGGCGAACGCCCCGGCGATCGTCTTCGTCGACGAGATCGACGCGGTCGGCCGCCACCGCGGCGCCGGCCTCGGCGGCGGTCACGACGAGCGCGAGCAGACCCTGAACCAGCTGCTCGTCGAGATGGACGGCTTCGACGTGAAGGGCGGCGTCATCCTGATCGCCGCCACGAACCGCCCCGACATCCTCGACCCGGCCCTCCTGCGCCCCGGCCGCTTCGACCGCCAGATCGCGGTCGACCGCCCCGACATGCAGGGCCGTCTGGAGATCCTCAAGGTCCACCAGAAGGGCAAGCCGGTCGCCCCGGACGTCGACCTCTCCGCTGTCGCCCGCCGTACGCCGGGCTTCACGGGTGCCGATCTGTCCAACGTCCTGAACGAGGCCGCCCTGCTGACGGCCCGCTCGGACAAGAAGCTGATCGACAACCACATGCTCGACGAAGCCATCGACCGCGTCGTGGCGGGCCCGCAGAAGCGGACCCGGATCATGTCGGACAAGGAAAAGAAGATCACCGCGTACCACGAGGGCGGCCACGCCCTGGTCGCGGCGGCCTCCCCGAACTCCGACCCGGTCCACAAGATCACGATCCTGTCCAGAGGCCGCGCCCTCGGCTACACGATGGTCCTGCCGGACGAGGACAAGTACTCCACGACCCGCAACGAAATGCTGGACCAGCTCGCGTACATGCTGGGCGGCCGCGCGGCCGAGGAGCTCGTCTTCCACGACCCGACCACGGGCGCCGCGAACGACATCGAGAAGGCCACCGCCACGGCCCGCGCGATGGTCACGCAGTACGGCATGACCGAGCGCCTCGGTGCGATCAAGTTCGGCGGCGACAACACCGAGCCCTTCCTCGGCCGTGAGATGGCTCACCAGCGTGACTACTCGGAAGAGGTCGCCGCGCTGGTGGACGAGGAGGTCAAGAAGCTCATCGAGACGGCGCACAACGAGGCCTGGGAGATCCTGGTCGAGAACCGCGATGTCCTCGACAACCTGGTGCTGGCCCTGCTGGAGCGGGAGACGCTGGGCAAGGAGGAGATCGCCGAGATCTTCGCGCCCATCGTCAAGCGCCCGCCGCGGCCCGCCTGGACCGGCTCCTCCCGCCGTACGCCGTCCACCCGTCCGCCGGTGCTCTCCCCCAAGGAGCTCGCACTGACGAACGGCGCCAACGGCGCGACTCCGGCGATCACCACCGCCAAGTCGACGGTGACGGAGCCCGCCCCGGAGCCCGCTCCCGAGGAGCGCCCGGAGAGCTGACCCGGGCCCCGGTGACCTCGCCGGGGCCGGAATGGATGCCGCGTTCCCCTGGTTTTAGCCTGGGGGGCGCGGCATCGTCGTATGTCCGCAGTTCAGACGCGTGACCCACACGCGCCACCCGCACAGGAACGAGGCACCACATGACCGACCCCGTCACGCTGGACGGCGAGGGCCGCATCGGCGAGTTCGACGAGAAGCGCGCCGAGAACGCCGTACGCGAACTGCTGATCGCGGTCGGCGAGGATCCGGACCGGGAGGGCTTGAGGGAGACGCCGGGGCGGGTGGCCAGGGCGTACAAGGAGATATTCGCGGGGCTGTGGCAGAAGCCCGAGGACGTGCTGACGACGACGTTCGACATCGGGCACGACGAGATGGTGCTCGTGAAGGACATCGAGGTGTACAGCACCTGTGAGCATCATCTGGTGCCGTTCCGGGGCGTGGCGCACGTCGGGTACATCCCGGCCACCACCGGCAAGATCACCGGGCTGTCCAAGCTGGCCCGGCTCGTCGATGTCTACGCCCGCCGCCCTCAGGTGCAGGAACGACTCACCACGCAGATCGCGGACTCCCTGATGGAGATCCTTGAGCCGCGGGGCGTGATCGTGGTCGTGGAGTGCGAGCACATGTGCATGTCGATGCGGGGCATCCGCAAGCCCGGTGCGAAGACCATCACCTCGGCGGTGCGCGGTCAGCTGCGGGACGCGGCCACGCGCAACGAGGCGATGAGCCTGATCATGGCGCACTGACGGCCGTACGGCGTCACGCCGCCGGTGCCGCCCCTGCGCCGTTGTGTTCGTCGTCCTCCGGGAGTTTGCAGACTCGCTCCAGGAAGATGGCCGCCGCTATGACGGCGATGCCCGCGACGACCGAGAAGCCGGCGTAGATGGCCTGGTCGCGGCGGGCGGGGATGTCGAGGACTTCCAGGAGGAAGGCGCCGGTGCCGCCGTACATGCCGGCGACCAGGGCCGCGACCAGGGCGCTGGCCTGGCCGAAGACCACTGCTCGGGCGGCCATCAGGGGGTCGACGCCCTTGGCGCCGGGGCGACGCTCGCGCTGGGCCTTGAGGCGGGAGCGGATCGAGAGCGCCGTGGCCAGCAGGACCGCGGCGATCAGGGCGAGGACGATGGGGGCGGCCAGGGGGACGCTCGGCAGGGTCCCGATCGAGTTCCAGAGGCGGGCGCCCGCCCAGGACAGGACGCCGGCCACGACGAACACGCCGGCCAGCACCCTGATGCGCAGCTCTCTCACGGTGTCCCTTCAGCTCCCCCGGATCTCCACGGGCTGTGGTCGATCGTCTTGACCTTAACGACTACTCGGGCAGCCGGAGTTCCAGGTCTGCGCGGGGGGAGACGCCTTCCCGGGTGACGGTGCCGAGCAGGTCGGCGACCGCGCCGTGGCCGGGCAGCTGTGCCTCGGGTTCCACGTCGTGCCAGGGGGCGAGGACGAAGGCCCGCTCGTGGGCCCGCGGGTGGGGGAGGGTGAGGGCGGGGTCGTCGGAGACGACGTCGGCGTAGGCGACGATGTCGACGTCGAGGGTGCGCGGGCCCCAGCGTTCGTCGCGGACGCGGTGGAAGGCCTCCTCGACCGCCTGCGCCCGCTCCAGGAGCGAGGACGGGGGGAGGGTGGTCTTGAGGACCACGACCGCGTTGAAGTAGGAGGGCTGGCTGCCCTGCTCGACGCCCCATGGCTCGGTCTCGTAGACGGGGGAGACGGCCTTGATGCGCAGGCCGGGGGTGTCCTCCAGCGCGTCGATGGCGCCCTGGAGGGTCTCCAGGCGGTTGCCGAGGTTGGAGCCGAGGGAGATCACGGCTCGCTGCGGGTTGTGCAGGGTGGTGTCGGCGGCGTCGACCTTCTCGACGACGGAGGCGGGTACCGGCTGTACGGTCGGGTCGCTGTGACCCTCGGTGAAGAACGCGGTCATACTCGGCTCCGGGTGATGGTGACGGTCACGTCGTCGAAGGGGACCGTGATCGGCGCGTCGGGTTTGTGGACGCGGACCTCGACCTCCTGGACCCCTTCGTGCTTCAGACAGGCCTGGGCGATGCGCTCGGCGAGGGTTTCGATGAGGTTGACGGGCTCGCCCTCGACGACGGCCACGACCTCCTCGGCCACGATGCCGTAGTGCACGGTCTTCGCCAGGTCGTCGTCGGCGGCGGCCGGCCGGGTGTCCAGGCCCAGCACGAGGTCCACGATGAAGGTCTGGCCCTCCTCGCGCTCCTTGGGGAACACACCGTGGTGCCCGCGGGCCTTCAGGCCGCTCAGCGCGACACGATCCACGCGAATCACTCCTGCAATCGTCGGTAGCGGCCGGTCCGAACCGTGTGCGGGCGGCACACCGGCCGCGAACGAATCTACCTGCGGGCACTGACAGGGCCGTTCCACGGGGGCATGGGCCCGCGCCGGGGTCCGCAGGTTTCATCGCGTGTTTCCCCTGGGGAACCCGACGGCTCATGGGTTGGTAGCCGCCCCTACCCAGAGCGACGTGATTCCAACCACTTGTTGGTCCCTGCGGGGCGCCTACCCACTCAGGAGGGGGTGTCGTCGCCTTCTTCCTCGTCGGTTTCGGCCAGAACGGGTGAGGCGTGGTGGGACCAGAGTTTCCAGCCGGCCGGGGTACGCCGGAAGACGTTGGTGGCGACGACGAGCTGGCCGACGAGCGGGCCGAGCTCCTCACTGCCCTCGGGTGCGGGGCCGCCGCTGAGGATGTTCTCGGTGCAGGTGACGAGCGCGGTGTCGCCGGTGACGGAGACATGCACGTCGGTGAGGAAGAACTGGATGTACTCGGTGTTCGCCATGATCAGCGCGTACGACCTGAGGACCTCGCCGCGGCCGGTCAGTACCGGCCAGCCGGGGTGCACGCAGGAGATCACGCCGGTGTCGGCCGGGTCGTGGTAGCTCTCGTCGACGCCGAGGTCGGCCGGGGTGAGCCAGAGCGAGGACAGCTCCTCGAAGTCGCCGCGCTCCATCGCCTCGTAGAAGGCGGTGTTCGCGGCTTCCACCTGCTCGACATCGGTGTGGGGGGCGCTCACCGGGCTCCTTCGGGGGTGTGCGCGCCCGGTGCGTGCGCGATGTCGCGCGCTCCCTCCACGGCGCGTGAGACCCGTACGGCGTCCGCCGTCGCGCGCACCTCGTGCACGCGCACCGCCCATGCGCCGGCGTGCGCCGCGAGCGCGGAGACGGCGGCCGTGGCCGCGTCGCGCTCACGCGCGGGCGGCGGCGCGCTCTCCGGCCCGGCCAGGACCCGGCCGAGGAAGCGCTTGCGGGAGGCGGCGACGAGCAGCGGGTGGCCGAGGCCGAGCAGTCGGTCGAGGTGGGCGAGGAGGACGAGGTCGTGCTCGGCGTCCTTGGAGAAGCCCAGGCCGGGGTCGACGACGATGCGGTCGGGGGCGACGCCGCCGGCCAGAACGGCCTCCACGCGTGCGTGCAGTTCGTCGACGACCTCGGTGACGACGTCGTCGTAGACGCCCTTGACGTTGCCGCCCTCCAGGAAGCCGCGCCAGTGCATGACGATGAAGGGGGCGCCGGCGTCGGCGACGACGGGGATCATCGCGGGGTCGGCGAGGCCGCCGCTGACGTCGTTGACGAGGGCGGCGCCGGCCGCGAGGGCCTGTTCGGCGACGGACGCGCGCATGGTGTCGACGGAGATGGTGGCGCCCTCGGAGGCGAGGCCGCGGACGACGGGGATGACGCGCTTGAGTTCCTCGGCCTCGTCGACGCGGGTGGCGCCGGGGCGGGTGGACTCGCCGCCGACGTCGACCAGGTCGGCGCCCTCGGCGACCAGGGCGAGGCCGTGCTTGACGGCCGCGGTGGTGTCGAACCATCGGCCTCCGTCGGAGAAGGAGTCCGGGGTCACGTTCACGACTCCCATGACCGCGCAGCGGTCCCATTCAGGAAGGCCTGCCACGCGCCCGCGTCCGCTCTGCTTGCTCATACGTTCAGCGTAGGCCCCGGGCGGGCCCCGCTGGTCGCGCGGTTGGGTTGTGGCTCTTGGTGGCGCGACGAAAGCTGAGAGAAGCCGAGAGAAGCAGTGCGGTCCGGGTCACGCCGCGGAGGCGCGGTAGACGACGAAGCGCGGCTCGCCCGCGCCGACGATGAGGAGTTCGTTCATGCCGGGGTCGGCCTTGAGGTCGCCGTAGGGGCCGGGTCGGTCGTCCTGCTTGTGGGCGGTGGCGATGAGGCAGTCGCCGTCGGAGGGGTCGCCGATGCGGCCGAGTGGCATGGAGAAGCCGCGTTCGGTGTCGGTGCCGCGCCAGTCGTCGGTGGCGCGGCGGATACGGTCCGGCTCGGCCTCGCCGAGGTCACGTACGCGTCGTCCCCGGGTTTCGTAACCGGCTCGCTCGATGCGCTTGACCATCAGGTGCACGTTGCGCATCGCGCGGCCGGCGAGCGAGAAATCCGCGACGTCCACCACCGCCCCGTCGCCCGGTTCGAGGGCGTCCAGGCCGGTCTCGCGGGTCCAGACCTCGCCGCCGGTCTCGGAGCAGCCCATGACGGCGGGGGTCCAGGAGTGGGCCTTGGCGACGTCCATGAAGCGTTCGATGGCGCCGGGCCAGGCCTCGACGTCGCCGATGGGGTCGCCGCTGGCGAGCATGACGCCGGAGACCACGCGGTAGGTGACGGCGGCCTTGCCGCTGGGCGAGAAGACGACGGCCTTGTCGCGGCGGAGCGCGAAGTGGCCGAGGGAGTCGCGGCCGCCGTGCTTGTCCAGCAGGGCCCTGAGGCGGGTCTCGTCCTCCTGGGTGAGGCGGGCGGCGGGGTGTTCGGGGCGGAAGGCGAGGTAGATGGTGGTGACGGCGGTGAGCAGCCCGAGGGCGCCCAGGGAGATGGCGACGGTCCACGAGGTGCCGCCCTGGTAGCCGACCGGGCCTTGGAAGCCGAACAGGCCGTACAGGACGTGGGTGATGCGTTCGGCCAGGCTCGGATTGCCGACCAGGGTCCTCGGGTGGGCGCTGACGATGACGAGCCCGAGGGCGAGTGAACCGGCGCCCATGAGGACGAAGTTGGCCAGCGCCCGCCAGCGGCTGCGTGGGTCGGGCAGCGCCGCGAACCGGTCGCGGTGGCGCAGCAGGGCGGTCAGCAGGACGAGCGAGATGAGGGCGCCGAGCAGGGAGTGGCGGTAGGCGAACTGGGCCACGGCACCGGCCGGGAGCAGGGCCACGGCGGCCCGCCAGGCCCGGCGCTTGCCGCGCTTGAGGCCGTGGGCGAGCAGCAGCAACAGCACGCCGACGCTGAGCGAGAGGGCGGCCGCTAACGGTCCGAGCGCGCCGGGCAGCACCTCGGCGAGGGTGTGCGTACGGCTGTGCCTGAAGCGCGGGAAGACGCCCGCGGCGATGTCCAGAAGGCCGACAAGGGCACAGGCTCTGCCGACGAGAAGGGGTACTGCCTCGGGGCGCGGGCCGCGCAGCAGCCGGCGTACGCGGCCGGGTCGCCGCGGAACCCCGCCTGACATTTCCTCATCTGTCCTGACAGACATCGCATCCCGTGGTTCTGCGAGAGAGCTTGGATCCGGTGCCGATTCGGGCATCCGGCGACATTGCGCCCTCTAGGACGGTGTCTTGGGGGGAGAGGTTCACTCGCCTCGCCAAAGCCGGTTTCAAGGCCGCGAAATGAACAGGGACACGCTGAAGTTCACAGCGCGCGTGAAGGCGACGAAGCTGACGCGGATCTCGTCGATCATCCTGGAAAGCGGCGGGAGATTCCGGCGACGTTGCAGTGGATGAGCGGGCGGCGGAGGGCCGGGTCCGACCGCGCAGGCGTATTGAATGATCTTGGTGTGGGCCCGGAATTCCGTGAACGCTTCGGAATGGCTGTGTTTTTACGGGGCGGGGCTCCAAGATTCGCCTACGCGCGGTAAGTTTCTGGCCATGCCACGTGGACGTCACCGCCATTCCCCGCCCTTGCACAGGCTGCTGCCCCCGTCGGCCATCGCAGGCGTCTCAGTCGTCTGCGCGCTCGGCCCCTGGGTGTTCTCGGAGACCATGGTGCTCCGGGGCCTCGCCGCGGCCGCCGCGGCGACGGCTGTTGTCGGCGCGGTCGTCATGCGCCGCTGGGACATCCAGGCCGGCAAGCAGGTCGCCGATCTGACACGCGCGCGTGCGAGCGACGAGTGGCGCTTCGAGGAGCGGGTCGCCGAACTTGAGACCGACCTCGACGAGTCGCGCGAGCTGCGCGGCAAGCTGGAGCAGCGGCTGCGGGCCAAGCGGGCCGAGCTCGCGGGGCTGCGCAACGAGCACGCGGCGCTGCTGCGCCGGTACGCCACCGCCGAGACCGAGCGTGCGAGCGCCCTGGAGGGGCGCCGGCTGCTGGAGATAGAGGCGGTGGCGCCCACGCGCGCGTTGCCGCCGGCGCCGGTGGCCGCCGAGGAGGAGGCGGGGGCCGTGGCAGCCCCGGTCGCCGAGAACGACACCGAGGCCGAGTCCTCCGAGCCGACGACTCCCGCGGTCTTCTCGCCGGAGGGCTCCAGCCTGTTCCTGCGTGCGCGGGCGGCGCTGTCGAAGTTCGACGCCGAGGAGTCCCCGAAGACGGACGACGAGCCGAAGGGCGACGGTCCCGTGAAGGGCGACACATCGGCCAAGTCCGAAGGTAGCCCCGCGAAGGCGAACACCGACGCCCCGGCGAAGGAGTCCGCCGAGGCGCAGGCCAAGGAGCACGGCGAAGCCCAGGCCGATGTCCCCGCGCAGAACGGCCGCTCCTCGAACGACCAGGCCGTGAAGACCGGTTCGGTCGCGCAGGAGGACGAGGCGCAGGGGAAGCCCGAGGCGGTCGACGGGCAGGAGCACACGCACGCGGCCGCCACCACCACGGGCAAGCCGGCCCTGCCCGCACAGCAGCCCGCCGGACACTTCGTCGCGCCGACCGCGGTGGCCGTCGTCCCGTCGGCGCCCGCCCGGCGCCCGATGGTCGAGGGCGGCTTCGACTTCTTCGGCACGCACAAGGACGCGGAGCCCGCCGCCCTGGAGGATGTGCAGAACGAGGACCTCGCCGACGTCGTCGGCCAGGAGGCGCTCGCCCTGCACAAGGCCGAGTCGGAGGCGGAGTTCAAGCCGGCCGACGAGGAGTCCCGGGGCGTCGGCCAGGTCATCGACCTGACGGCGCACGACGAGACGGAACAGATCGACGTACAGGGACTGCGCCGCGCGGTGTCCTGACGCCGGGAACACTCGACAAGGGGTTGGCCTAACGGTCGGCCCCTTCTGTCATCCACCGGTCCGGCAGCGCGTCCCGCCGGCCCGTCCGCGACCGCTCCGCCTGGGCTCCGAGCAGCTCCGCCGCCTCCTCGGCGTCCCGCAGACGCGCCGTGACGGTCTTGTTGGCCCCGGTGTCCACATGGACGTCGGCGACGCCCAGAGCGCGCTTCCAGGGCCCTTGGGCCAGCCGTACGCTCTGCACCTTCGCGTGCGGCACCAGCGCGAGGCTGCGCCGCAGCAGCCCCTCGTGCGCGGCGAACACCCCGTCGGTGACGACCAGGCCGTAGCCCCGCCACCACACCGGCACGCACCACCGCGCGCGCCGCGGCGGCCGGGACAGCGCCGACTCCGGCGGCACGCTCACGCCGGGCAGCACGCGCGCGATGACGGCCTCGGCGACCTCACGCGGGGCGACCGGCACCAGCAGGGAGTTCGACGACCCCGCCACGTCCAGCTCCACCCGCACCCACCCGCGCCGCCGCCACAGCAGCGGCCGCACGACCCGTACGGTCTGCACGCGCCCCGGCGGCACCGTCTCGTGGACGCGGTCCAACAGGCCCCGGTCGATGCGCAGTCCGTCGGGGGAGTCGGCCACCGTCCAGTCGTACTCGGCGACGAACCGGCCCACGCTGCTCGCGCCCGCCGCGCCGAGCAGGGGCAGGGCGGTGGCGAGGACCGTCCACACGCTGTGGGTGGCGAACCAGAGGATCGGGGGTACGACGAGGGCGGCGGCGAGGGTGCCCCAGGTGGCGCCCGTCAGCACGAGGGAGAGCGCAAGCTCGCGAGGGGGTGTGCGCAGCAACTCGCGCGCCGGAGCTTCGCCGACTTCGTGCGCCGTCTCGGGCGCGAATCCGGCGGCGCGCGCGAGGAGTTCCGCGCGCAGCGCACGCGCCTCCTCCGCTCCCAGGAAGGCGAGCTCGTCCTTCTTGTCCGTCCCGACGACGTCGAGTTTGAGCTTGGCGACGCCCGCCACGCGCGCGAGGAGCGGCTGGCTGACGTCGATGGCCTGGATGCGTTCCAGCCTGATGTGCGCGGTGCGCCGGAACACCAGACCGGTACGGATGCGCAGTTCGCTGTCGGTCACCGCGAAGTGCGTGAACCACCAGGTGAGGAAGCCGTACAGGGCGGCCGCGGGAACGGCGACGGCTATCGCGAGCAGCAGCGTGGTCGTGGTCAGCCGGGTCAGCTGGCGCTGCGTCTGGTCGGGGTCGTGCACCGCCCACCCGATCACCACGGCCACCGGCGCCCACGCCCGCCTGAGCGGCGTCACGGGATGCAACCGCCGCTCCAGGACGGGCGGCTTCTCCCGTACGGCGTCGTCGACGCCCGGGGCCGTCACAGCCCCGCCGATCGGGCCTCGCCGAGCTCGGTGAGCCGGTCGCGCAGCCGTTCCGCCTCGGCCGGGTCGAGGCCGGGGATGGTCGCGTCGGTCGCCGCGGCCGCGGTGTGCAGCTGCACGCTGGCAAGACCGAAGTGCCGCTCGACGGGCCCGGAGGTGACCTCCACCAGCTGCATGCGCCCGTACGGCACGACCGTCTCCTCGCGCCACAGCACGCCCCGGCTGATCAGCAGGTCGTCGGCGCGCTCGGCGTAGCGCCAGGAGCGCCAGTTGCGGCCGAGCATCACCCAGCCCCACACCGCGACAGCGAGGGGCAGCAGCGCGAAGGTGGCCCAGACGGGGCCGGCGAGCAGGCCCAGCAGCACGGCGAGGCCCACCGTCAGCAGTCCCAGCCAGACCACCAGCAACAGCCGCCGCATCCGCAGCAGCCCCGGCGGCAGCCCGGTCCACACCGGCTCGTGCCCCGCTGAAGCGGCCCCCGTTCGCCCGTTATGCGCCGTGTTTTCCTGGCTCCCCGTCTCCATATGGTCAGCCTACGTAGGGGAGACTGTGTCCATGCCTACGACGCAGACCACGGTCGGTATCGGCGGAGCCGCGGAGAGCACCGACATGGTGCTCAACATCGGACCCCAGCACCCGTCCACGCACGGCGTGCTGCGCCTGCGGCTCGTCCTGGACGGCGAACGCATCACCAGCGCCGAGCCGGTGATCGGCTACATGCACCGCGGCGCCGAGAAGCTCTTCGAGGCGCGCGACTACCGCCAGATCATCATGCTCGCCAACCGCCACGACTGGCTGTCGGCCTTCTCCAACGAGCTGGGCGTCGTCCTGGCCGTCGAGCGCATGCTCGGCATGGAGGTCCCCGAGCGGGCCGTGTGGACGCGGACTCTGCTCGCGGAGCTCAACCGGGTGCTCAACCACCTGATGTTCCTGGGCTCGTACCCGCTGGAGCTGGGCGGGATCACACCGATCTTCTACGCCTTCACGGAGCGCGAGGAGCTCCAGCATGTGATGGAGGAGGTCTCCGGTGGGCGGATGCACTACATGTTCAACCGGGTCGGAGGCCTGAAGGAGGACCTGCCCGCGGGATGGACCACGCGCGCGCGTGCCACCGTCGCCGATGTGCGCTCCCGTATGGACCGGTTCGACGACCTGGTCCTCGGCAACGAGATCTTCCGGGGGCGCACGCGGGGCGTGGGCGCCCTGGCGCCGGAGACCGTGCACGCGTACGGCGTGAGCGGGCCGATCGCGCGCGCCTCGGGCGTGGACTTCGACCTGCGCCGCGACGAGCCCTACCTCGCGTACGGGGAGCTCCAGGACACGCTCAAGGTGGTCACCCGCGAGGAGGGCGACTGCCTGGCCCGCTTCGAGTGCCTCCTTGAGCAGACCCACAACTCCCTCGATCTCGCCGACGCCTGCCTCGACCGGCTCGCGGAGCTTGCGCCCGGTCCGATCAACCAGCGCCTGCCCAAGGTCCTGAAGGCACCCGAGGGGCACACGTACGCGTGGACCGAGAACCCGCTCGGCATCAACGGCTACTACCTGGTCAGCAAGGGCGAGAAGACCCCGTACCGGCTGAAGCTGCGCTCGGCCTCGTACAACAACATCCAGGCGCTGGTGGAGCTGCTGCCGGGCACGCTGGTGGCGGACATGGTGGCGATTTTGGGGTCACTGTTCTTCGTGGTCGGGGACATCGACAAGTAGGCCGCCGAGCGCCGGGTCCGGGATGCCGACGGGCTGGAGCAGCCAGCCGAAGTCGCCGAGGCCGCCCGGTGCGGTGAGCTCGGCGGCCTCGCCGGCGGTCGCGAGGGCGCGTACGTAGGCGGCGGGTTGGGTGGTCGCGAGCGCGAGCGGGGGGCGCGCGCCTGCGATGCCCAGGGCGCGCAGGGCGTCGCGCTGCACAAGCAGGCGCGCGGTCGGCACCACGCGCGCCGTTGCGCCCGCCCGCGCACACGCATCCAGCGCCACATGCGCCGTGACATCGCACGACCCGTCCGGCACAGGCGCCGTCTCGCGCCCCTCCCGGAATCCGGTCAGCGTCCCGAACAAGGGGCGCGCATCCGCCGTGTGCGCGTAGTCGACGGCCACCGCGAGCCCCCGCTCGACGGCCCCGACCGCCCCCGCCCAGGCCTCGTCCCGGGGCAGCCCGATCTCGGCGCGCAGCCCCTCCTCCGGTGGCAGCGGCCACCACCGCGCGAGCCACTCGGCCTCCGCGCCGGCGACCGGTTCGCCGAGCCGCTCGGTCCCGTCGCGCCGTACGAGGACCCTGCGCGGTACGCCCTCGGCGTCGACCTCGGCGATCTCGACGGGGACGTTGTCCAGCCACTCGTTGGCGAACAGCAGGCCCGTGATGGTCCTTGGCGGCTGCGGCAGCCACTCGATCCGGTGATCGAGAACGGGCGGGCGATCGGCGAGCTCGACGGCGTACCCGCGCGCGCGGGCGGCCACGTCGGAGGGGAGCGCGGCGAGAACGGCGGTGACGAGTTCGCCGCGGCCCGCGGCCATGTCGACGAAGTCGAGCGAGGAGGGCCGGCCGAGCGCCTCGTCGACCCGGCACAGCAGCCGGGCCACCGCCTCGGCGAACAGCGGCGAGGCGTGCACGGACGTACGGAAGTGCCCGGCCGGGCCCTCCGGCCTGCGATAGAAGCCGTGCGGTCCGTACAGCGCCTCCTGAGCCGCCGCCCGCCACCCCCGCCATTCCTCGCCAGCGTCTCGCGTCACACGCACAGGCTAAGCGCACAGGAGAGCGGGGCCTCCACCTTGCGGAGTACGCGCGCCCGCCGCGGATCGGTCCTCCGGTTGACCCCTGCACACGTCACGCTTCCCTACGCTGGGTTACGTGCAGCGCCTTTATGACTTCCTCCGCAGGCACCCGACATGGGTCGACAGCGGCTGGGCCGTCTTCCTGTTCGGTATCTCGGTGGCAGCCGTGACCGTGCAGCAGGAAGCGGAGCGGGCCGACGCCCCCGTGCTCTCCGTTCCGGTCGCCCTGTTGCTGAGCCTGGTGGTCGCGCTGCGCCGGCGCATGCCGGAGAGGATGCTGCTGCTGGCCCTCGCCCTCGGCCTCGCGCAGTTGGTGCTGAACGTCGAGACGATGCCGGCCGACTTCGCGATGCTGGTGATCACCTACACGGTGGCCGCGACCGGTGCCCGCTGGGCCTCCAGGCTGGCCCTGGGCGTCGGCCTGTGCGCGGCGCCCCTGGCCCAGCTGCGCTGGCCGGAGAACGAGTCGAGCCCGCTGGGCACCGTCGCGATCATGATCTTCACGTCCGTGCCGTTCGCCCTCGCCTGGGTGCTCGGCGACTCGATACGCACCCGCCGGGCCTACTTCGCGCAGCTTGAGGAGCGCGCGACCCGGCTCGAAAAGGAGCGCGAGGCGCAGGCCAAGGTCGCGGTCGCCGCCGAGCGCGCCCGGATCGCGCGTGAGCTGCACGACGTGGTCGCGCACAACGTGTCGGTGATGGTGGTCCAGGCCGACGGCGCCGCCTACGTCCTCGACGCCGCCCCCGACCAGGCGAAGAAGGCCCTGGAGACCATCTCCTCCACCGGCCGCCAGGCCCTCGCCGAGATGCGTCGCCTGCTGGGCGTGCTGCGCACCGGCGAGCACCAGGAGAGCGGGGAGTACGTCCCGCAGCCCGACGTCGACCAGATCGACGAGCTCATCCAGCAGTGCCGCACCTCCGGACTGCCCGTCGACTTCAAGGTCGAGGGCACCCCGCGCCCGTTGCCGAGCGGGGTCGAGCTGACCGCCTACCGCATCGTGCAGGAGGCGCTCACCAACACCCGCAAGCACGGCGGCCCGAACGCGGGCGCGAGCGTACGGCTCGTCTACTTCGACGACGGTCTCGGACTGCTCGTCGAGGACGACGGCAAGGGCGCCCCGCACGAGCTGTACGAGGAAGGCGGCGTCGACGGCCAGGGCCACGGCCTGATCGGCATGCGGGAGCGGGTCGGCATGGTCGGCGGCACCCTGGACGCCGGCCCCCGCCCGGGCGGAGGATTCCGCATCAGTGCCCTGCTGCCGCTCAAACCCGTGCACTGAGGCCGGCCATGCCCCGCGTTGACACCTGTAACGACCCCGTAGACGGACACGGAAGAGGACCCGATGACGATCCGCGTAATGCTCGTCGACGACCAGGTGCTGCTGCGCACCGGGTTCCGGATGGTGCTCGCCGCCCAGCCGGACATGGAGGTCGTCGCGGAGGCGGGCGACGGCGTCGAGGCCCTTCAGGTGCTGCGGGAGACCGCGGTCGACGTGGTGCTGATGGACGTGCGCATGCCCAAGCTGGACGGCGTGGAGACCACCCGCCGTGTCTGCTCGGACCCGAACCCGCCGAAGGTGCTGATCCTGACCACCTTCGACCTCGACGAGTACGCCTTCTCCGGGCTGAAGGCGGGTGCCTCCGGCTTCATGCTCAAGGACGTGCCGCCGGGCGAGCTGCTCGCCGCCATCCGCGCCGTGCACAGCGGCGACGCGGTGGTGGCCCCCTCGACCACACGCCGGCTGCTGGACCGCTTCGCGCCGATGCTGCCCAGCACCGGCAAGGAGCCGCAGCACAAGGAGCTGGACCGGCTCACCGACCGCGAGCGCGAGGTCATGGTGCTGGTCGCCCAGGGGCTGTCCAACGGCGAGATCGCGGCCCGGCTGGTCCTGTCGGAGGCGACCGTCAAGACGCATGTGGGCCGCATCCTGACCAAGCTCGGGCTGCGGGACCGGGTGCAGGTGGTGGTCCTGGCCTACGAGACGGGACTGGTGCGGGCCGGCGGACAGGGCTGAGCGGGGCCGGTCAGCGCAGCAGCGCCTCCAGGAAGTCGCCGCCGAGCCGGGCCACCGCCGTGACGTCCAGCTGGTGCAGGACGTACCGACCGCGTCGGCGGGTGGTGATCAGGCCCGCCTTCTTCAGCACGCCCAGGTGCCGGGATATCTCGGGCGCGGTCATGCCGTGGATCTGTACGAGCTCGCTCGTGGTGTAGGTGCTGCGGGCGAGGTTGCGGCACAGCTGCATGCGCACCGGGTGGGACAGCGCGGTCATGCGCAGGACGAGCTGGTCGACCGAGGGCGGCGCGGTGAGCTCGGGGGAGCCGGCCGGGTAGTGCAGGACCGGCTGCCAGCCGTGCCGGTGCAGCACCATCAGATGTGGCCGGCCGAGGCTCGTCGGCACGAGCAGCAGGCTGCGGTCGCGGATGACGGTGTGGCCCTGGCGCAGCTTGTCGATGGTGATCCGGCCGCCGTCCTCGTCGAGCGTGACCGCCGCGGACACCGAGGTCAGCGCCTCGGCGAGCCCCTTGTGCCGCAGCAGGTCGGTCTTGTGCCGGGCGTCGGCGGCGAGTTGGTGGTGCAGCCGGTGCCAGACGTCCGCGAAGAACGCCTCGTCGCAGTCCTCCAGGAACTGCCGCAGCCAGGCCCGGATCCGCGGTGGATCCTCCAGCAGCCGCTTGCTGAACCGTAGTTGCTGCGGCCCGCGCGCGGCGGCCAGTTCCAGGGCGCGGCGGCGCAGTTCGGCGTCGGCGAGCACGGCGGGGCCCTGGGTGGCGTACGGCAGCGCGCAGGTGAACTCCAGGGCGGCGTCCACGAACTGCTCGTCCGTCAGCTTGTCCAGCAGGTCCAGTTCCTCGGCGAGGGTGGCGCCCGGGAGGGTGGGCCCGCCGGGGATTCCGGCGAAGGGCAGGAACACGTCCGAGAAGGTCGTACGCCACAGGAAGTCGGCCTCGCACATCCGGTCGGCCAGATGCGGGTCGAGCCCCGCGGTCACGCTCGTGGCCCAGCCCTGCAGGCCCGGGTGATGCCCCGGCTCGGACAGCGCGTGCAGCGCCATGCCGAGCTCGGCCAGGGGCGAGGGCACGACGGCGACCCTCTCCGGCCGCAGCCCCGCGATGTCGATGCTCAGGCTCATGGCCTCATGGTGCACCGCGCCACTGACAGCGCCGTCCCGGGCCTGGCGCGACGAGCGCCGCTTCCGGGCCGTTCTCGCCGGGCGCCCGGTGGGAGGCAGGCTGCGCCGGTCCCTGGGCCGACGGCTCCGGCCTAGCCGCTGATCTGCTCCTTCAGCCGCTCGACGAACTCCGCGACCGCCACGCGTACGTCCTCGGCCGTCCAGCTCAGGCCGACGGCCCGTACGTCGATCTCCGTGACCGCCAGTCCCGGTCCCGGGGCGGCCCAGGGGCGGGCGAACAGCAGCGTCTTCGTCTCCTCGGCGTGCCGCACCGCCGCCTCGGCGACGTCATCGGCGTCGTACGGCAGCCAGAGCTGGAACTCGTTGGTGTGCGGTTCCTCGGGGTGAACGCGGGTCCAGGGCACGCCGGCCGCCGCGAAGCCGTCGCGCAGGGCGCCGGCCACCACGCGCGCGTGCCGCACGTAGTCGGGCAGCCGGGGCAGCTCCCGCTCCAGGCCGATGAGGGCCGACAGCGCGGTCGGGAACTGCTGGAAGACGGTGCCGCCGTACCGGTGCCGCCAGGTCTTCATCTCATCGATGAGCGTCCTGGGGCCCGCGACCGCGGCGCCGCCGTAGCCGTCGAGGGACTTGTAGAACGAGACGTAGACGCTGTCGGCGAGGTCCGCTATCTCGTCCAGGGGGCGCTCGAAGTGGACGGTGGACTCCCACAGGCGCGCGCCGTCGAAGTGCACCACCGCCTCGCGCTCCCGCGCCACCTCCACGACCTCGGTGAGCTCCTCCCAGGACGGCAGCACGAAGCCGGCGTCCCTCAGTGGCAGTTCCAGCATCAGGGCCCCGAAGGGCTCATCGAGGCCGCGCACCTCGTCGGCCGTCGGCAGCCGCGGCTCGCTCGTCACCCTGACCGGGCGCAATCCGCTGACCTGGCTGAAGGCGTGGCGTTCATGCACCTCGGGGTGGGCCAGCGCGTGCAGGGCGACGGTCGGGTTCCCGGTCCGGCCCGCCCAGCAGCGCAGAGCCACCTGCTGGGCCATGGTGCCGGTCGGGAAGAACGCGGCGGCCTCCTTGCCGAGCAGCCCGGCGACCTTGTCCTCCAGGGCCTCGACGACGCCGTCGCCGTACATGTCGGCCGGTTCGTCCAGGTCGTACACGTCTCCCGCCTGCTCCAGGAGCGCGAGCCGCTCGCGGAGTGTGCGCAGGCCGCCCGCGCGCCCCAGCATGCGCTCCGCGCTCCTGGACGCCCTGATGCGCCGCTCTCTGAGGCGCTTGCGTCGTTCCGCGTTCGGGACTCGCTCCGATGGCCGTGCGCCCTGCTGTGTCGTCTCCGCCGCTTCACTCATGCGCGGATGATGTCGCGCCGCGCCGCACGCGGGCACTCGCTTTTCCGTACGCGTTTCTCCGTGCGCCCGTGGCTCACAAAGACCCACAGCCTGTGGACAACCGAACGCCCCTCGAACCGATCGCGTTAACATGACGAGAAATCGTCCGGTACCCGGAGCGGACTGGAACGGGAAGGCCGCCGTCGCGTGAGTACAAGCCAACAGCCAGATCCGAAGGACCGCCCAGCGCGGCTCACCGTCGGCGTCGTCGGCGCCGGCCGTGTGGGCCCCGCGCTCGCCGCGTCCCTCCAACTCGCCGGGCACCGCCCCGTGGCCGTCTCCGGGGTCTCCGACGCCTCCCGGCGCCGCGCCGCGCAACTGCTCCCCGACGTGCCCCTCGTGACGCCCACCGAGGTCCTCAAGAGCGCGGAGCTGGTCCTGCTGACCGTCCCCGACGACGCCCTGCCCGGCCTGGTCGCCGGACTCGCCGAGACCGGGGCCGTACGGCCGGGCCAACTGCTGGTGCACACCTCCGGGCGCTACGGCGTGGGGGTCCTCGACCCCGCCCTGCGCGCGGGCGCGCTGCCGTTGGCCCTGCACCCGGCCATGACCTTCACCGGCACCCCCGTGGACGTCCAGCGCCTGGCCGGCTGCTCCTTCGGCGTCACCGCCCCCGAGGAACTGCGCCTGGCGGCCGAGGCCCTGGTCATCGAGATGGGCGGCGAGCCGGAGTGGATCGCCGAGGACATGCGGCCGCTCTACCACGCGGCCCTCGCACTGGGCGCCAACCACCTGGTGACGCTGGTCGCGCAGTCCATGGAGCTGCTGCGCGCCGCCGGTGTCGAGGCCCCCGACAGGATGCTCGGCCCGCTGCTCGGCGCCGCCCTCGACAACGCCCTGCGCTCCGGTGACGCCGCCCTGACCGGCCCCGTCGCGCGCGGGGACGCGGGCACCGTCGCCGCGCACGTCACCGAGCTGCGCCGGCACGCCCCGCAGGCCGTCGCCGGGTACCTGGCGATGGCCCGCGCGACCGCCGACCGCGCGCTCGCCCACGGGCTGCTCAAGCCGGAACTCGCCGAAGACCTGCTCGGAGTGCTCGCCGACAGCACCAAGGGAGAAGCGGGATGACCACCACCCTGCTGCGCACCGCCGCCGAACTGTCCGCACGCGCGCGTACCGGCCGCCGTGCCGTCGTGATGACCATGGGTGCCCTGCACGAGGGCCACGCCACCCTGATCCGCTCCGCGCGCGAGCTCGCCGGAGCGGACGGCGAGGTCGTGGTGACGGTCTTCGTCAACCCGCTTCAGTTCGGCGCCGGCGAGGACCTCGACCGCTACCCGCGCACCCTGGAAGCCGACCTCAAGATCGCCGAGGAATCCGGTGCGGATGTCGTGTTCGCGCCCTCGGTGGACGAGGTCTACCCGGGAGGCGAACCCCAGGTGCGGGTCAGCGCGGGCCCCATGGGGGAGCGCCTGGAGGGTGCCGTGCGCCCCGGCCATTTCGACGGCATGCTCACCGTCGTCGCCAAGCTGCTCCACCTCACCCGTCCCGACGTGGCGCTCTACGGCCAGAAGGACGCCCAGCAGCTCGCCCTGATCCGCCGGATGGTCCGCGATCTGAACTTCGGCATCGAGATCGTGGGCGTGCCGACCGTGCGCGAGGACGACGGCCTGGCCCTGTCCAGTCGCAACCGCTATCTCTCCCCCGCCGAGCGGCGCACCGCGCTCGCGCTGTCCCGCGCGCTGTTCGCGGGCCAGGACCGGCACGCGGCGCAGGAGGCACTGCGCGCGCGTGCCCGCGAAGTGCCCGCCACGCACGCGCGTGCCGAGGCGCTCAGCGCCCTCGGGGAGTCCCGTGCCGCCGCCGACGCGCACGCCGTCGCCAAGGCGGCCCCGGGCGGCCCGGCCGCCGTCCGCGCAGCCGCCCGCCTGGTCCTGGACGATGCCGCCCGTCTCACCCCGCCGCTCGTGCCGGACTACCTCGCCCTGGTCGACCCGTCCGACTTCACCGAGATCGACGACGACTTCACCGGCGAGGCCGTCCTCGCGGTCGCCGCCCGGGTCGGGACGACCCGGCTGATCGACAACATCCCCCTCACATTCGGAACCCTCGGAGCCGCCTCGTGACCAGCACAGGCATACGACTGCACGCGCCCGCGCCCGGGTGGTCCATCGACGCGGACGTGGTCGTCGTCGGCTCCGGCGTCGCCGGTCTGACCGCGGCCCTGCGCTGCGAGGCCGCGGGTCTGACGACGGTCGTCGTCACCAAGGCCCGTCTCGACGACGGCTCCACCCGCTGGGCGCAGGGCGGCATCGCCGCGGCCCTCGGCGAGGGCGACACCCCCGAGCAGCACCTTGCCGACACCCTGGTCGCGGGCGCCGGGCTGTGCGACGAGGACGCGGTGCGCATCCTCGTCACCGAGGGCCCGGACGCCGTGCACCGGCTCATCGAGACAGGTGCCCACTTCGACGAGTCGGAGGAGGGCGGCCTGGAGCTCACCCGCGAGGGCGGCCACCACCGGCGCCGGATCGCGCACGCGGGCGGCGACGCGACCGGCGCGGAGATCTCCCGCGCGCTGGTCGAGGCGGCCCGTGCGCGGGGCGTGCGCACCATCGAGAACGCGCTCGTCCTGGACCTGCTCACGGACGCCGACGGCCGCACCGCGGGCGTCACCCTGCACGTGATGGGCGAGGGCCAGCACGACGGCGTGGGCGCCGTCCACGCCCCCGCGGTCGTCCTCGCCACCGGCGGCATGGGCCAGGTCTTCTCCGCGACCACCAACCCGTCGGTGTCCACCGGCGACGGCGTGGCGCTGGCCCTGCGCGCGGGCGCGGAGATCTCCGACCTGGAGTTCGTGCAGTTCCACCCCACCGTGCTGTTCCTCGGCGCGGACGCCGAGGGCCAGCAGCCGCTCGTCTCCGAGGCCGTGCGCGGCGAGGGCGCCCACCTGGTCGACGCCCACGGCGTGCGCTTCATGGTCGGCCAGCACGAACTGGCCGAGCTCGCGCCCCGGGACATCGTCGCCAAGGGCATCATGCGCCGGATGCAGGAGCAGGACGCCGAGCACATGTTCCTCGACGCCCGGCACTTCGGCGCCGACATGTGGGAGCACCGCTTCCCCACGATCCTCGCCGCCTGCCGCGCCAACGGCATCGACCCCGTCCACGAGCCCATCCCGATCGCCCCGGCCGCCCACTACGCCTCCGGAGGCGTACGCACTGACTCCCACGGCCGTACGACCGTTCCCGGCCTGTACGCCTGCGGCGAGGTCGCGTGCACCGGCGTGCACGGCGCGAACCGGCTCGCGTCCAATTCCCTCCTGGAGGGCCTGGTCTACGCCGAGCGCATCGTGGCCGACATCGCGGCGAGCCACGCCGAGAACGGCCTCCACGCGCGTGTGCCGCATCCGGTGCCGTATCCGGAGGTGCCCGCGCATCCGCTGCTCGCGCCCGAGGACCGTTTCGCCATCCAGCGGATCATGACGGAGGGCGCGGGCGTCCTGCGCTCCGCCGACTCCCTCGCGCGGGCGGCCGAGCAGCTCCAGAAGCTGCACGCCGACGCGCGCGACGCCCTCGTCGAGAACGGCAAGACGGCCGAGCCCGGCGTCGACACCTGGGAGGCCACCAACCTCCTGTGCGTGGCCCGTGTCCTGGTCGCCGCCGCCCGGCTGCGCGAGGAGACGCGCGGCTGCCACTGGCGCGAGGACCTGCCGGAGCGCGACGACACGGCATGGCGCCGCCACATCGTCGTACGGCTGAATCCGGACCGCACACTCGCCGTGGACCCCACCGATAACGCAGACTTCCCCCCGACCCGGCAGCCCCAGGAGCAGTGACAGAAGTGAGCACCCCCGACCTCCCCCTCGCCCAGGACGACGGCTGCGGCGACGGCTGCGCCTGCGGGGCGGACACCGACGAGACGTATCTGGAGTGCGGGCTCGACCCCTCGCTCGCGCAGCTCCTGGCCGACGCGGGCCTCGACCCCCTTGAGGTCGAGGACATCGCGAACGTCGCCATCCAGGAGGACCTCGACAACGGCGTGGACGTGACGACGGTCGCGACCATCCCCGAGGACGCGGTCGCCACCGCCGACTTCACCGCGCGTGAGGCGGGCGTCGTGGCCGGTCTGCGCGTCGCCGAGGCCGTGATCTCCGTGGTCTGCACCGACGAGTTCGAGGTCGAGCGGCATGTGGAGGACGGCGACCGGGTGGAGGCCGGGCAGAAGCTGCTGTCGGTCACCACGCGCACGCGTGACCTGCTGACCGCCGAGCGCAGTGCGCTGAACCTGCTGTGCCGGCTGTCGGGCATCGCGACCGCCACACGCGCGTGGGCGGACGTGCTGGAGGGCACCAAGGCACGCGTGCGTGACACCCGGAAGACGACGCCCGGGCTGCGGGCCCTGGAGAAGTTCGCGGTGCGCTGCGGCGGGGGTGTGAACCACCGGATGTCGCTGTCGGACGCGGCCCTGGTCAAGGACAACCACGTCGTCGCCGCCGGCGGTGTCGCGGGGGCCTTCAAGGCCGTACGGGAGGCCTTCCCGGAGGTGCCGATCGAGGTCGAGGTGGACACCCTGCACCAGCTGCGCGAGGTCGTGGACGCGGGCGCCGATCTGATCCTGCTGGACAACTTCACGCCCGGGGAGTGCGAGGAGGCGGTGGCGCTGGTGCACGGCCGCGCGGCGCTGGAGGCGTCCGGGCGGCTGACCCTGGAGAACGCCAGGGCGTACGCGGACACGGGCGTCGACTACCTGGCCGTGGGAGCCCTGACGCACTCCTCGCCGATCCTCGACATCGGGCTGGACCTGCGAGCGGCGGAGTAGGGAGCGGGAACCGGTCATGCTGCTGACGATCGACGTAGGCAACACCCACACCGTCCTCGGCCTGTTCGACGGCGACGACATCGTCGAGCACTGGCGCATCTCCACGGACGCACGCCGCACGGCGGACGAGCTCGCGGTGCTGTTGCAGGGGCTGATGGGGATGCATCCGCTCCTCGGGGAGGAACTGGGCGACGGGATCGACGGGATCGCGATCTGCGCGACGGTGCCGTCCGTGCTGCACGAGCTGCGGGAGGTGACGCGGCGGTACTACGGCGATGTTCCGGCGGTGCTGGTCGAGCCCGGGGTGAAGACGGGGGTGCCGATCCTCACGGACAACCCCAAGGAGGTCGGCGCGGACCGCATCATCAACGCGGTCGCGGCGGTCGAGCTGTACGGCGGTCCCGCGATCGTCGTGGACTTCGGTACGGCGACGACGTTCGACGCGGTCAGCGCGCGCGGGGAGTACGTCGGCGGGGTCATCGCGCCGGGGATCGAGATCTCGGTGGAGGCGCTCGGCGTGAAGGGCGCCCAGCTTCGGAAGATCGAGGTGGCCCGGCCGCGGAGTGTGATCGGCAAGAACACGGTCGAGGCGATGCAGTCCGGGATCGTGTACGGGTTCGCCGGGCAGGTGGACGGTGTGGTGAGCCGGATGTCGCGGGAGCTGGCGGACGACCCGGACGATGTGACGGTGATCGCGACGGGTGGTCTTGCGCCGATGGTGCTGGGCGAGTCGTCGGTGATCGACGAGCACGAGCCGTGGCTGACGCTGATCGGGTTGCGGTTGGTGTACGAGCGGAACATCTCGCGTATGTGAGTGGCGGCGCCCGCCCGGCCCAACCGGGTGGCTCCGTCGCGCCACGCCCTCTCCGTATGTCGAGTTTGTCTGATTAGCGCGTATCGTCGGCGCATGCCCACGCCATACGGATCCCGCGGCGGCATGGCGTTCGGCGTGGAGGAGCTGCGTGTGCTCCGCCGCGCGCTCGCCCTTGCCCTGAACCCCGACCCCGCCTCGGCCGAGGACGTCCAGGAGTGTCTCCGTCTCGCCGAGTCGCTGGACGAAGCGATGCGTGAGGGTGCACGGTTGCGTGCCTTCCTGCTGGCGGACCTCGCCCGGTATCGCGCCGCCCTGCCCGGCACCGCAGCCGGCTATCTCACCCTCCTGGAGGAGGCCCTGGGTGCCGGGTACCGACCCGAGCCGGACGATCTCGCCGCCCTGCGCGCCCTGCGCGGCAAACCCGTGGCGGCCGATCTGCTGAGCCGCTGCCAGGTAGTCGCCGAACAGGACGTACGGGCCCGTCTCGCGCGCGGTACGGGTCGGCAGGCAATCACGGCCGACCCGAGCGTCCCCGCCTCTCGTACCCGCCTTCTGGCCCTTCCTGGGGGCCTCGCGGCGGCACCCGTCGCCGACGCGGAGCAGGATCCCGCCCAGAAGCCCGCGAAGAAGCCCTCGACCAGACCCGCCGAGAAGCCGGACACCCCCGAGCCCACGGCGCCACAGCCGCCCCGCCGCCCCGTCCCCACCCCCGGCGAGGTCTTCCCCCGCCGGAAACCGACCCCACCCCCCACCCATCCACCCCAGCAGCTGGCCGCGGGCTGAGCCCCGCTCCGTCCGCCGAGGACCCCCTCGCTACCCTGAATGCATGGACTACGTCTCCGCGCTTCTGCCCCCCGTCGTCATGGCCGTGCTCTTCGGCGGGGTGATCCGGGTGATCGTGAAGACCCAGGGCGGCGCCAACAAGGCCAAGGAGGACGCCGTCGTGGACGCGGCGCTCGCTCGGGCCGAGGGGGCTCGGCAGGCCTCCGTGCGGACGGACGGCTGACCCCGACCGGCGGTTCCCGGCGTACGACTCCCCAGCTTTTCGAGTCGTACGCCCTTTTTGTTGCCGTTTGCTACTGAAGGTGCACGTCCGGCACGCCAATCCCGGCATCTCCCACTATTGTGTCGAGTTGTGCCTCGCCCATTGGGAGAACTCGAAGACGCGGTCATGACGCGGGTGTGGAAGTGGAACCGCCCGGTGACCGTTCGAGAAGTCCTCGAAGATCTTCAGCAGGAACGGTCCATCGCGTACACCACGGTGATGACCGTTTTGGACAATCTCCATCAGAAGGGCTGGGTGCGCCGCGAGGCGGAAGGCCGGGCCTATCGATATGAGGCGGTCTCCACGCGTGCCGCCTACGCCGCCGCCCTCATGAACGACGCTTGGTCGCAGAGTGACAACCCCGCCGCCGCCCTCGTGGCCTTCTTCGGGATGATGAGCGACGAACAGCGAACAGCCCTCCGTGACGCCGTACGCATCGTCCAAGGACCGGAAGAAACCGAGCCCGGGGATACCCGTCCCGATACGGCTCCGGAGAACCCCGGCTCGGCGCCGGAGGCCGACGGGCGATAGCGTCCGGTCATGTCCGCACAGAGCTCACCGGCAGAGAGCCCCGAAGTCACCGCAAAAGCCATCACCGTCCGCCGGGCCCGCACCAGCGATGTCCCGGCGGTGCGCCGCCTGCTTGACGCGTACGTCCGCGGCGGCATCCTGCTCGACAAAGCCACGGTGACGCTTTACGAGGACATCCAGGAGTTCTGGGTCGCGGAACGTGACGACAACGCGGAGGTCGTCGGCTGCGGCGCCCTGCACGTGATGTGGGAAGACCTCGCGGAAGTCCGCACTCTCGCCGTGAAGCCGGGACTGAAGGGCGCCGGCGTCGGTCACCAGTTGCTGGAGAAGTTGCTGCAGACCGCGCGTTGGCTCGGTGTTCGCCGGGTATTCTGCCTGACCTTCGAAGTGGACTTCTTCGGCAAGCACGGCTTCGTCGAGATCGGTGAGACGCCTGTCGACACCGATGTCTACGCCGAGCTGATGCGTTCCTATGACGAGGGCGTCGCGGAGTTCCTCGGTCTCGAACGAGTGAAACCGAACACCTTGGGCAACAGTCGGATGCTTCTGCATCTGTGATCGCCGGGTATGCCCTATGTCCGAAACGCGCATGTTTCCGGGCGGGGGGCGGGCAGTGAGTCTCTGCCAGGGGTTTGTGTTTTTCCAGCAAAAGCGGTTTGCTTTCCGACGTACTGCAGTACTGCATATAACAGGGGGACGGCGAAACGGCGGACGCCGCAGACCCCAGCCCTCAAGTTATCGATGAAAGGAAATCCGGTGGCACAGAAGGTTCAGGTCCTTCTTGTCGACGACCTCGACGGCGGCGAGGCGGACGAGACCGTGACGTTCGCGCTGGACGGCAAGACGTACGAGATCGATCTCACGACCGCCAATGCGGACAAGCTCCGTGGCCTTCTCGATCCTTACCTGAAGGGTGGTCGTCGTACCGGAGGCCGTGCTTCGGGTGGGCGTGGAAAGGCGCGCGCCGCTTCCGGCGGCAGCCAGGACACCGCCCAGATCCGCGCGTGGGCGAAGGAGAACGGTTACGAGGTCAACGACCGCGGCCGTGTTCCCGCGTCCATTCGTGAGGCCTATGAGAAGGCCAACGGCTGAGCGCACACGCGGCGCAGCCGCAGCCGGTGGCAGTGGGTTGCCACCGTGTCCACGATTCGTACGAGATCGGGGGCGCCCCCACCGCCCCCCAAGGCCGACAGCGTCGGCAGCGAGGCCTCGACCTCGCACCCCGGCTCGGGGGGCCGCAGCCAGACAGCGGCCCCCTGCGGCGCGCCGGGACGGCCCGGGGGAAGGGGTCGCCCGTCGGGCGCCCATGCCCCGGGGGGCTCGGGCGCGTCCATGAGACCGCCCTCGCCGGTCGCCGTGAGATCGAGGGCCAGCGCGCCCCACTCCAGCCAGGCCAGCACCCCGGGCAGCTCCTCCGCGCTGCCCGCGGCCACCAGCAGCCGTATCCGGTCGCCCTGAAGTGCCACCGGAGAGCCCGGCGCCAGATGGCGCAGCGCCGCCCGGCCCGCCTCGGCCGGCACGTCCAGGACGTCGAAGCGCACCCCCATTCGCAGTCCCGGCGGATTCCCGGGCACCGTCGCCCACCCCAGTTCGTTCTCGTACCACCGGCGGACCTGATCGCTCGGATCGAGCGGCCGTCGGGGCAGCGGGACCGAGATGACCGGAGGGAGGGTGCCAACCATGCCAAGCGCAACCGTCGGAAGAGCTCGCGAGTTACGCTGAGTGGTCATGCGAATGCACAGAGTGCCGATCGAGGGGGCGCGCGGGGTGCGGGGTGGCGCGAGGGTGTTCGCCCGTAGCGGAGGGAACCGGTGCGCGCGGCATGGACTGTCAGTGACTGCGGGTAAGACATCCCTAGTGGGAGGGGGCGACACGCATGACAGGACGTCTCACGTTCGCCATCGGCGTACTGGCGAAGCGGGTAACTGCCTGGCCTGCGGGAACATCGTCTCGCACCATCGGGTTGGAGCATATGTCGGCGTTCGGGGTCAGGAGGCCATCGACGGTGTCGGCAGTTGGAATGAGCGGTCCCCGCTTGCGGGACTAAGCTGCGGAAGGACAGGGAGGGGAAGTTCCCCCCACTGCCTGACCGCTCTGAGGAGCGATTAACGATGTTCGAGAGGTTCACCGACCGCGCGCGGCGGGTTGTCGTCCTGGCTCAGGAAGAAGCCCGGATGCTCAACCACAACTACATCGGCACCGAGCACATCCTCCTGGGCCTGATCCACGAGGGTGAGGGTGTCGCCGCCAAGGCCCTTGAGAGCCTCGGGATTTCGCTCGAGGCGGTCCGCCAGCAGGTGGAGGAGATCATCGGCCAGGGCCAGCAGGCCCCGTCCGGGCACATCCCCTTCACCCCCCGTGCCAAGAAGGTCCTGGAGCTGTCGCTCCGCGAGGCCCTTCAGCTGGGCCACAACTACATCGGCACGGAGCACATCCTGCTCGGCCTGATCCGCGAGGGCGAGGGCGTCGCCGCCCAGGTCCTCGTCAAGCTGGGCGCAGATCTCAACCGGGTGCGGCAGCAGGTCATCCAGCTGCTCTCCGGCTACTCCGGGGGCAAGGAGGCCGCCACGGCGGGCGGCCCGGCCGAGGGTACGCCCTCGACCTCCCTGGTCCTCGACCAGTTCGGCCGCAACCTCACCCAGGCGGCCCGCGAATCCAAGCTCGACCCGGTCATCGGGCGCGAGAAGGAGATCGAGCGGGTCATGCAGGTGCTGTCCCGCCGCACCAAGAACAACCCGGTCCTGATCGGTGAGCCCGGCGTCGGCAAGACCGCCGTCGTCGAGGGCCTCGCGCAGGCCATCGTCAAGGGCGAGGTGCCCGAGACCCTCAAGGACAAGCACCTCTACACCCTCGACCTCGGCGCCCTGGTCGCCGGCTCCCGCTACCGCGGTGACTTCGAGGAGCGCCTGAAGAAGGTGCTCAAGGAGATCCGCACCCGCGGCGACATCATCCTGTTCATCGACGAGCTCCACACCCTGGTGGGTGCGGGTGCCGCCGAGGGCGCGATCGACGCCGCCAGCATCCTCAAGCCGATGCTGGCCCGCGGTGAGCTCCAGACCATCGGTGCCACCACGCTCGACGAGTACCGCAAGCACCTGGAGAAGGACGCGGCCCTGGAGCGCCGCTTCCAGCCCATCCAGGTCGCCGAGCCGTCCCTGCCGCACACGATCGAGATCCTCAAGGGTCTGCGTGACCGGTACGAGGCCCACCACCGTGTCTCCATCACCGACGAGGCGCTGGTCCAGGCCGCCACCCTGGCTGACCGGTACATCTCGGACCGCTTCCTGCCGGACAAGGCGATCGACCTGATCGACGAGGCCGGATCGAGGATGCGCATCCGCCGGATGACCGCGCCGCCGGACCTGCGCGAGTTCGACGAGAAGATCGCCGGTGTCCGCCGGGACAAGGAGTCCGCGATCGACTCGCAGGACTTCGAGAAGGCCGCCTCCCTGCGCGACAAGGAGAAGCAGCTCCTCGCCGCGAAGGCCAAGCGGGAGAAGGAGTGGAAGGCCGGCGACATGGACGTCGTCGCCGAGGTCGACGGCGAGCTGATCGCCGAGGTCCTCGCGACCGCCACCGGCATCCCGGTCTTCAAGCTGACCGAGGAGGAGTCCTCGCGTCTGCTGCGCATGGAGGACGAGCTCCACAAGCGGGTCATCGGCCAGGTCGACGCCGTCAAGGCGCTGTCGAAGGCGATCCGTCGTACGCGCGCGGGTCTGAAGGACCCCAAGCGTCCCGGTGGTTCGTTCATCTTCGCCGGCCCCTCCGGTGTCGGTAAGACCGAGCTGTCCAAGGCGCTCGCCGAGTTCCTCTTCGGCGACGAGGACGCGCTGATCTCCCTCGACATGTCGGAGTTCAGCGAGAAGCACACGGTCTCCCGGCTCTTCGGTTCGCCCCCCGGTTACGTGGGCTACGAAGAGGGCGGCCAGCTGACCGAGAAGGTCCGCCGCAAGCCGTTCTCCGTCGTCCTCTTCGACGAGGTCGAGAAGGCCCACCCGGACATCTTCAACTCGCTGCTGCAGATCCTGGAGGACGGTCGCCTGACCGACTCCCAGGGCCGGGTCGTGGACTTCAAGAACACGGTCATCATCATGACGACCAACCTCGGCACCCGGGACATCTCCAAGGGCTTCAACCTGGGCTTCGCGGCCTCGGGCGACAAGAAGACCAACTACGAGCGCATGAAGAACAAGGTCTCGGACGAGCTCAAGCAGCACTTCCGGCCCGAGTTCCTCAACCGCGTCGACGACGTGGTCGTCTTCCCGCAGCTGACGCAGGAGGACATCCTCGCGATCGTCGACCTGATGATCGGCAAGGTGGACGAGCGCCTGAAGGACCGGGACATGGGCATCGAGCTCTCCCAGTCCGCCAAGGAGCTGCTGTCCAAGAAGGGTTACGACCCGGTGCTGGGTGCGCGTCCGCTGCGCCGCACCATCCAGCGCGAGATCGAGGACACGCTCTCGGAGAAGATCCTCTTCGGCGAGCTGCGCCCCGGTCACATCGTGGTCGTGGACACCGAGGGCGAGGGCGAGTCCCAGACCTTCACCTTCCGCGGTGAGGAGAAGTCGGCGCTGCCCGACGTCCCGCCGATCGAGCAGGCGGCCGGCGGTGCCGGGCCGAATCTGAGCAAGGAGGCCTAGCCGCTGCGCTGGGCCTGAACCAAGGGGCTGCCCCGGGACGAGGTCCCGGGGCAGCCCCTTTTCATGGCTTCGCTCAGGAAAGCTGGCCGTCGTAGTCCGGCAGCTTGTACGTCTTCTCGGCGTGGCCGCCCGACAGGTCGGTGGCGCTGTTGCCGATGTTCGCGATGATCGTGTAGCCCTTGTTCTCGATGTCGACGCGCTGGGCCGTCTTGTAGTCGGCGACGTTCTTGAACAGGTCGAGGAAGCCGCGGACGTAGAGCCCGGCGACCTTGTAGCCGCGGTACTTGAGGTTGTAGTCCGTGACCGAGTAGATGATGCCCGGGCGGGCGGTCACGAAGAACAGGGCGACGCCGTGCTCCTGGGCGTACTTGGCGACCTCCAGGACCGGCTTGTTGGCCGGCTGGGGGTAGCTGAAGCCGAAGTCGGTCTCCAGGGTCGTGTTGTCGATGTCGAACACGATCGCCTGCTTCTCACCGGGCTCGGTGTTCGCGATCCGCTGCTTGAGCTGAGGCAGCGCCCGGTCCATCACGATCTGGCAGTCCTTCTGCCAGGTGTCGTAGTCGACGTCCTCCGCGGTGGCGGCGGCGATGGCGACGCTCGTCGTGCCGGTGCTCGTCGCGGCCTGGGCCGATCCGGCGAAAGCCACAAGGGCGGCGGCGGAGGCTGCGGTGGCACCTATGCGGAGCGCCCAGGGGCGTCGGGTGGTCATGTGTGTGGGGGTCCCTTCGCGTACGGCCAGAGTGTCGTGTGCATGTTCGTGGGACTGGGTGGCGCGTGGGGAACCGTAGGGTTACTGAACGGTAGGTGGCTAGAGGTGTGCGTCACACGACGCCGCGGATCCGCTTGAAGGCGGGGGGCACCGGGAGCGGGGCGAGGATCTCCTCGGGGACCCAGGTGACCTCGGGGGCGTAGACGATGGTGACCGAGCGGAGAGCGGGGAACAGGGTCGGGACGGCCGAGAGGTCCTCGGTGCCCTGGAAGTTGTTCAGGCGCAGATGGGTCACCCCGGGCAGGGGTGGGCCCTGCCAGCCGTCCAGGTTCTGCCAGTTGAGGCGCAGTTCCTCCAGTTGGGGGAGCTGGGCGACCTCCGCGCAGTCCTCGGGGGAGAGCGGTTCGTACAGCTTGGCGAGGCTCAGCTGTCGCAGCGAGGGAAAGCGGTGCAGGCCGCGCAGGCCGGTGTGCGTGAGTGCCGACTTGGTGAAGCGCAGATAGTGCAGGTCCAAGTCCCTGGGGAGCGCCGCGTCCAGGGAGTCGGCCTCCAGTGTGATCCCGAGATCGAGCTGGTTCAGGACCGGCATACCGGAGAGGGCGGACAGATCCAGGTCGGACTCCAGCAGGTCCAGGGACAGCCAGGACAGGGGGAGGCCGGCCAGTGGGGCCAGGTCTTCCAGGGAGAAGCACCTGCTGAGGTCCAGATAGACGAGCCGGTGCAGGGACGACAGGCAGGTCAGGTCCCACAGCTCGTCGTTGTCCCGGATGACCAGCTCCGCCGTCGTTTCGGGGTTGAGTCCGGCGCTGATCTCGTCCGGTTCGATACCGCCGACCAGTTGCACGGAACGCCGCCCGCCCAGCTCCCGCAGAAACCGCAGCTGCTCCACCGACCGCGCACTGAAGAACAGCTCGTCCTCCGGCAGATGCGCGATGACCTCCTCCCCGAATCGGCGGGTCGCGAACCGGTGCCAGGTCCAGGTCAGTTGAGCCCGCACGTCGAGCGCCGGATGGGAGCGGAACCGGGCCAGCACCGGCAGTGCGGCCTCCGTGCCGATGAGGGACGCCGTCACGACGACCGCCCGCGCCTCCTCCTCGTCCAACCCCTCAGGGCCCGGCAGCAGCTCCAGGGCGAGCGGGCCGACCGAGGCAAGCGCCCGCGCCTCCTCCGTCGTCCGCGGCGGGATCAGCGAGGCCGCGTTCCGCTCCACCTCTGCCCGCACCCGCGGATCCAGCTCCGTCGCGTGCTCCAGCGAGGCCAGTGCCAGGAGCCGTAGGCGCGCGCTCGCCGCGCCCTCCGTCCGTTCCGCCGACGCACTCAAGTCCCGTAGCAGATCGGCCCGTTCACGCGGGCGCGCATGCGCCACCGCCATCCGGAGCACGTCCGCCCACTGCTCGTCCACCGCTCCGCGCACCAGTAGTCCGAAATCGCCGTCCTCCACGGCCGCCTTCGCGCCCAGGTAGTCCTGGAAGGTGCGGTGGACGAACTCCACGGTCCCGGCGGCCGGTTCGCGCAGCAGGCCGCTGCGGACCAGCAGATAGCGCAGGATCTGCCCGGCGTCGCCCTGGTCGCCCGCGACCGGCAGGGACGGCAGGACGTCGGCGATGATCCGCTCGGCGCGGTCGCGGTCCAGCTCGGACTGGTTGTTGCGGATCAGCCAGTACGCGAGCCGCTGCAGCAGCTGGATCTGGGGGAGTTCGGTGAGGAACACCTCCCCTTGCGGGAACATGTCCCGTTCCTCGTCCCGGCGGGCGAGCAGCATCGACAGGGCCGCGTCGTACAACTCCTGGCGCCCGTGCGGCAGATACCCGCGCCGGTCCCGGTGCAGGGCGCAGATCAGCCCGCACATCAGGGGGTTGGTGGCGAGCCGCCCGAGATCGGGCTTGGTGCGTACGGCGTCGAGGAGGGACCGCCGGTAGCCGTCCAGGCGGTTGGGGTCGGGTGCGTCGATACGGGCCGCCGTGTGCCAGCGGTCGATGAACGCGGCCACGTCGTCCTGGCTCATCGGGGTGAGCGCCAGCTCCGTGAAGCCGTCCGCGGCGAGCCAGTCCTCGCGTACGGCGGAGGGGCGGGAGGTGACCAGCCACTGGTTGCCGGGGTAGACGTCGAGGAGGTCGCGCAGCCAGCGGCGGGTGCGTTCCCGCTCGCGCTCGGGGATCTCGTCGATGCCGTCGATCAGCAGCAGGCCACGGCCGGCGGCCAGGACGCGGTCCGCCCAGCCGTCCGGCTGGTTCGCGTGGAACGGGACGTGCACGGCGGACAGGAAGGCGTCCGGCGCCGGGAGGCCGCCGGGGCGGCGGACCAGGGTGCGCAGCGGCAGCACGAACGGGACCCGGTCGCCGCGCTCCCCGCGGGCCGCGGTCACCGCGAGCCACTGCACGAGGGTGGTCTTGCCGGATCCGGCGACCCCGCGCAGCAGTACCCGGTCGTGCTCCGAGAGGGCCTGTTCGGCGGGGAGGGCGCTGGCGGCGGAGGCGATGTGCAGGCCGCCGGGGCCGGTGGCGCGGTCGTCCTCGGCGGGGCCGAGGGCCTGGAGGCTGAGGTAGGCGGCGTCCAGGGGCCAGCGGTCGGGGGAGTTGGCCAGGTCGATGCCGTAGATGGTGAGCTGGCCGTGCTTGGTGGTGACGTAGGGCCGATAGCGCCGTTCGAAGGCCGTGTCGGTGCCGCCGGTGGGTGGGGTGCGGGCGATCAACTCGTCGACCTTGGCGATGAGTTCGTGCTGTCGCCGGGACTGCTCGACGAGGGTGCGGGGTACGAAGTTGGACCGCTGGGTGAAGAAGTGCACGATGTGCAGACAGGCCGTGGTGAGCAGGCGGCCGTAGAACTGTCCGGCGTCGTAGGAGAGTTTGCGGTCCGGGTGGCCGCTCGCGTTCCTGAGGCTGGCGGCCAGGAACTCGTGCCCGAGGTCCACCGCCTGTACGTCGGTCATGGTCAGGTCGCCGAGCGCGTGCAGGGTGTCGGCGAGGGCGTGCACGACAGCCTGTTCCTCGTCGGCGTAGATGGGCCGCTCGCCGCCCTTGAGGGCCTGGCGGACCAGTTCGGCGGAGAGTTTGTGCAGGTCGGGGCGGTCCAGGGTGCGCTTCTCGCCGCGGAAGGAGACGAAGCCGGAGATCCGGACCGGGCGGTCGACGAGGGCGGCGCCCGCGGACTCGGTCACGAACAGCTTTTTGATCAGGGGGGTGACCAGGGAGGACGCCAGCCTGACGCCTATGGCTGAGGGTTCCATGGGGGCGGTCACTCCTTGGGGCGAGGGTTGACCTCGATGGTGGGCGGGAGGGCGGAGACGTTGCGCAGGCGGCAGGTGGGGGAGGTGACGACCGTGCGCAGGCTCGGGTGTGGGGTGAGCGGGGCGAGGTCGAGTTCGTCGGCGAAATAGACGGAGAGGATGGTCAGTTCCGGGAACACGGAGACCAACGGGCCGAGGTCCACCGTCTGGTGACTGGCCATCAGCGACACGTGCGTGATCCTCTCCAAGCACTTGCCCCGGGTTGCCAGATCGGAGAGTTGGCCGGGCTTGAGGATCAGAATGGTCAGGTTTTCGAGGTCCGAGACCGCCTGCCATTCCTCGGCGGTGAGCGGGGTGTCGATGTCCACACCGAGTTGCCTGAGGGACCGGAACTCGCTCAGCGCGGCCAGGTCGCGCGCGGCGGGAGGCAGGAAGAGGTACTCTAACGGGGCCTCGCGGGGCAGAGCCTCCAGGCCGGGCCAGGGTGTCGTGCCGCGGAGGCTGAGCAGGGTGAGCCCGGTGAGTTCGCGCAGGGGAGTCAGGTCGTCCAGGCCGGGAAGGTCGCTGAGGATCAGCTTCTGAAGGGGTATTCGGGTCAGCGGCTCGACGGAGGTCAGGCCGGGGCACTCCATCACGCGGAGCCAGGTCAGATTCCGGTACCCCTCCAGGAACCCCAGGTCGGTCACCGGGCTGTTGGTCAGCGAGAGGCTGCTCAGCTTCGCCCCGGGCAGGTCCTTCGTGATGAGGTCAGGACCCAGGTCACCCCACACCTCTACGTCGTGGTGTCCACCGAGCCGGCCGAGCGCCGCGAGCTCCTCCGCCGTACGCACGACGATCGTCGTGTCCGGCGTGTCCAGCAGATGCCGGACCACCTCCTCCGCGTACGTCTCGGTGTCGAACTGGTCCCAGTGAAAGCCCAGTCGGCTCCGCACGATCGGGCTGCCGTGATCCCGGTACCGCACCAGACACGGCAACGCCGCATCCCCGCCGATCAGACTTGCCGCGCTGACGACATTGGCGGCGGCCTGATGGTCGTCCACCTCCTCGGGGCCAGGCAGCAGCTCCAGCACCATCGGCCCCAGGTCCGCCAGCTTGCGGGCCTCCGGCTGGGTGCGCGGCGGGATCAGCTCTCCGGCGCGCCGCTCCACCCGCGCCCTCACTTCCGGGTCCAGCTTGGCCGCGTGCTCCAGGCAGGCCATCGCCAGCAGATGCAGTCGCGCCCGGTGCTCCTGCTCCCGGTCGCCGCGCTCCACCAGGCCGCGCAGCAGGCGGGCCCGTTCGTCCGGGCGGGCGTGGGCGACGGCCATGCGGATGACGTCCTCCCACTGGTCGAGATGGGCGTGGTGCAGCAGGACGTCGAAGTCGCGCTCCTCCACGGCCGCCCGCGCGCCCAGGTAGTCCTGGAAGGTGCGGTGGACGAAGTCCACGGCCCCGGCGGCCGGTTCGCGCAGCAGACCGGAGCGGACGATCAGATGGCGCAGGATCTCCTCGGCCGAGCCCTGCGCGGCGACGTACGGCATGGAGGGCAGCAGCCGCTCCAGTTGGTTCAGGGCGTCCGAACGGTCCATCTCGGCACGTCCGTTGCGGATCAGCCAGTACGCGAGCCGCTGCAACAGCTCGACCTGGGACTCCTCGTCCAGTTCCACGGTCAGCTCGCGCTCGCGGTCCCGGCGCTCCAGCAGCATCGACAGGGCCGCGTCGTACAGGGCCTTGCGGCCCCGCGGCAGAAAGCCCCGGCGCTCGCGGTGCAGGGCGCAGATCAGGGCGCACATCAGGGGGTTGGTGGCGAGCCGGCCGAGGTCCTGTTTGGTGCGTACGGCGTTCAGCAGCGCCTCGCACAGGGCCGGTTCGGCGCCGGCGGCCCGGTGCCAGCGGCGGATGAAGACGGTGATGTTCTCCCGGCTCATGGGGGAGAGGGTCAGCTCGGTGAAGTCCTCGCCGCCGAGCCACTCCTGCCGTACGGCGGAGGGGCGGGAGGTGACCAGCCAGAGGTTGCCCGGGAAGGCGGCGAGCAGATCGGCCAGCCAGCGCCGGGTGCGCTCGCGCTCCTCCTCCGGGACCTCGTCGATGCCGTCGACCAGGAGGAGGCCGCGTCCGGCACCGAGGACGCGGTCCGCCCAGCCCGCGGGCTGGGAACCGGCCAGCGGGCAGCTGACCGCGCTCAGGAAGTCGCCGGGGACGGGGAGGCGGGCGCCGCCGCGGGTGAGGGTGCGCAGCGGCAGGACGAAGGGGACGCGGCCCATGAGATGGGCGAGGTCACCGGTGAGCCGGCCCTGGTGGGCGGTGGTGACCGCCAGCCACTGCACGAGCGTGGTCTTGCCGGACCCGGCGACTCCGCGCAGCAGCACCCGCTCGTGCCCGGCGAGCACCTGCTCCACCGGCTGCGCGGCGGACGGCAGCCAGCGCTCGGGGAGGGCGACCTCGCCGGCCGGCGTCAGGGACTCGTCGGGTGCCGCCTGGTGCTCGGTGTCACGGGTCGCCTCAAGGCTCAGATAGGCGGCGTCCAGGGGCCAGGCACGGGACTCGTTGAGATCGATGCCGTAGATCGTCAGTCGGCTGTGCTTCTTGGCGAGGTAGGCCGTGTAGCGCTGTTCGAAGCTGGTGTCCTCGACCGTACGGTTCGCCAGGCGCCCGAGCAGGACGTCCATCCGCTCGATCAGCTCGCCGAGTTGCCGGCTCTGCTCGACGAGGGTGCGGGGGACAAAGGCGGACCGCTGGGTGAAGAAGTGCAGGATGTGCAGACAGGCGCTGGTCAGCAGCTGGGAGTAGAGGGAGACGGAGTCCTCGCTGAGGAAGCGGACCAGGTCACGGCCGCCCGCCTGGACGTACAGGGTGGTGGCCAGTGCCTCATGGCCCAGGCGTACGGCCTGGACGTCGTCGAGCTCCAGATTGCCCAGGGCGTACAGCGTCAGCTCCAGGGCGTCGGTGACGGCCTCCAGCTCGGTGTCGTCCAGCGGCGACTCCCGGGTCTCGCGGGCTGCCCGGCCGACCAGCTCGCGGACGAGCTTGCGTAACTCCTTCTCGCCGAGCGTCCGCTTCTCGCCCCTGAAGGACACCAGTGCCGAGAGTCTCACCGGCCGGTCCACCAGGGCGGCGCCCGGGCCCTCCTTGACGAACAGCTTCTTCACCAGCGGACCGACCAGGCCGGACGCGAGCCTGGCGCCGAGTACTGCCGGGTCCAACCCGCCCTCCCCCGTCGTCACATGAACGCTGGTCAGCGTAGCGCCGGTCACATTCCGCCGTCCTTGGATCTTGACAGCCGGTGACATGCCGCACAGGCGATTTGTCCGTTACTAGGTCGAGTAGTGGAAAGGTCCATGGGGCAAAAAGGACTTATGGCACGGAGCCTCAAGGCCGGTTTTGCGGGCATGGGCTTATTTGTCCTAGATGGGAGCTCTGTCAAGAAGGGTTCAGTTTTCGGATGAAGTACTATCTTCCGTCGTAGATCTGGGGTTTGGGGGTGGATGGGGGTCAGGGGTACCAAGGACTGGCCCATCCGGCAGCCGTCCGAGTGCCGGGTGGTTTTCATGTCCCCGACCCCCCGAGGTTCCGATGTCCCAGCGCGTCTCCGCCCGTTCTTCCCGTACGTCCACGCTCCGCACCCGCGTCGCCGCCGTGGCCGCAGCCCTGGGGGCGTCGGTCGTGCTGGGGGCCGGAGTCGCCCAGGCCGCGCAGCCCGCCGTCGCCCAGACCGCCACGACCGCGAAGGCCACCAAGGCGGCCAAGGCCGTCTCCTGGGTCAAGCCGGTGAAGAAGTACACGAAGTCCGCGAGCTTCGCCCAGAACGGCGCCATGTGGCAGTCCACCCACAGCGGCCAGGACTTCGCCGTCGCCAGCGGCACCCAGGTCTACGCAGCGCACGGCGGCACCGTCGTCAAGGCCGGCGGCAACGGCGCCGGTGACGGCCCCGCCTACGGCAACGCCGTCGTCATCAAGCACGGCAACGGCACGTACTCCCAGTACGCCCACCTGTCGAAGATCCAGGTGAAGGTCGGTCAGATAGTCAAGACCGGCCAGCGCATCGCCCTGTCCGGCAACACCGGCAACTCCAGCGGCCCGCACCTGCACTTCGAGATCCGTACGACCGCGAACTACGGCTCGGCCGTCGACCCGGTGGCGTTCCTGCGCGCCAAGGGCCTGTCGCTCTAAGGCCCAAGGCCTAAAGCCGCCCGCTCCCGCGATGGGCCTGGGTCACCAGGTCCATCGCGACCTCCAGTACGGCGTCGCGCTTGTCCTCGGGATCGGCGTCGAGGTCCTGGAGGAAGAACATCCCGGCGTGCAGGGTGAAGATCGCGCTGACGTAGCGGACCTGGTCGACCAGTTCGGCGTCCGGGTCGATGATGATCTCGCGCAGGCCCTGCATGCGCTCCTTGATGGTCTCGCCGACGCGCAGTTCCCGTACCGTCGCCTGGTTCTCCTGCATGAAGCGGAACAAGGGGGCGGCGTCGGTGAGGATGGCGTTGTAGCGCCGTACGATCTCCTGCTTCGTCTCCAGAGTGTGCGGCTCGCCCTTGCCCCACTCGATCAGGTCGAGGATCGGCCGGGTCAGATCGTCGTAGATGCTGACCAGGATCTCTTCCTTGGTCTTGAAGTGGTAGTAGAGCGCCGCCTTGGTGACGTCGAGGCGCTCGGCGATCTCCCGCAGTGAGGTCTTCTCGTATCCCTGCTCGGCGAAGAGTTCGAGCGCCACGTCCTGGATGCGCTGACGGGTGTTACCGCGGCGCCGCTGCTTGGTGCCATCCATGCCGCTCATGCCGCCCATCCTCGTACTCCTCGCGCTTTCCGACACTTACTTGACGCCCGGCTAGTTACGCCTCTACTTTCCTGAAGTGTAGACAACTAGCCGGGCGGCAAGTAAGTAGCTGGGGGAGTGGGAGTCATGGCGCAGACACAGGCAGTGGACGCGGTACCGGAGAAACAGCCCAAGAGCGTGCGGGTGGTCCTGCTCGCGCTCATGATCACGATGATGCTGGCGATGCTCGACAACATGATCATCGGTACGGCGATGCCGACGATCGTGGGAGAACTGGGCGGGCTCGAACATCTCTCGTGGGTCGTCACCGCGTACACCCTCGCCACCGCCGCCTCCACCCCACTGTGGGGCAAGCTCGGCGACATGTACGGGCGCAAGGGCGTCTTCATGAGCTCGATCGTGCTCTTCCTGATCGGCTCCGCGCTCAGCGGCATGGCCCAGGACATGGGCCAGCTCATCGGCTTCCGGGCCGTGCAGGGCCTCGGCGCCGGCGGACTCATGGTCGGTGTGATGGCGATCATCGGCGACCTGATCCCGCCCCGCGAGCGCGGCAAGTACCAGGGCATGATGGCCGGCGTCATGGCGCTCGCGATGATCGGCGGACCGCTGGTCGGCGGCACCATCACCGACCACTGGGGCTGGCGCTGGGCCTTCTACATCAACCTGCCCCTCGGCATCGTCGCCCTGCTCGCCATCAGCGCGGTCCTGCAACTGCCGAAGAAGCGGGCCGAGGCGCGGATCGACTATCTGGGCGCCGCGCTGCTGACCGTCGGCATCACCGCGATCGTGCTGGTCACCACCTGGGGCGGCACCGAGTACGCCTGGACGTCCGCGCGGATCATGGAGCTGATCGGCATCGGCGTCGCCGCGCTCGTCGGGTTCGTGTTCTGGCAGACCAAGGCCGCCGAGCCGGTGCTGCCGCTGCACATCTTCCGCAGCCGGAACTTCACGCTGATGTCCGTCATCGGCTTCATCACCGGCTTCGTGATGTTCGGCGCCACGCTCTTCCTGCCGCTGTACCAGCAGTCCGTGCAGGGCGCGTCCGCCACCAACTCCGGGCTGCTGCTCCTGCCGATGCTCGGCGCGATGCTGGTGACCTCGATGGTCGCGGGCCGCGTGACCACCAACACCGGGCGCTACTACGTCTTCCCGGTCCTCGGCAGTGTCCTCATGGTCGTCGGGCTGTACCTGCTGTCCACCATGGACACCGGGACCTCGCGGTTCACCTCCGGTGTGTTCATGGCCGTGGTCGGTCTCGGCATGGGCTGTCTGATGCAGATCACCATGCTGGTCGCGCAGAACAGCGTGGAGATGAAGGACATGGGCGTCGCGTCCTCCTCCACCACTCTCTTCCGTACGCTCGGCTCCTCCTTCGGTGTCGCGATCATGGGCGCCCTGTTCAACAACCGAGTCGGGGATGTCATGGCCGAGCGGGCCGGGGCGATCGGCTCCAAGGTGACCGAGCAGTCCGCACAGCTGGACGCCGCGAGCCTGGCGAAGCTGCCGGAGGCGGTGCGCGAGGCCTACCAGCACGCGGTGTCCGCCGGCACCCACTCGGCGTTCCTGCTCGGGGCCGTGGTGGCCGTGGTCGCGCTGGTCGCCGCGGTGTTCGTGAAGGAGGTCCCGCTGAAGGGGGCAGGCCCGAAGGAGGACGCCACGGCGCCGAAGGCTCCGGTGGCGGAGACCGTCTGACCGGTCGTTGTCAGTGGCGCGTGCCGCCGACTTCGCGGGGGCGGCGCAAGCGCCCATCGAAGGCGCCGCTACGGCAGCATCGGATAGCTGCCCGTATTCGTCGGTGCGTGCTCCGGCAGCCACAGCACCGCCACCGCCCCCTCCGCCGGTACGCCCTCCGGGGCGCCGGCCGGGCGGATGTTGCGGAAGGTCAGGCGGGCGCCGAGGACGCGGGCCTGGCCGGCCGCGATGGTCAGGCCCAGGCCGTGCCCGTGGCCGGCCCGGTCGCTGCTCCCGGTGCGGAACCGGCTCGGCCCGTCCGCGAGCAGCGCCTCCGGGAACCCGGGACCGTGGTCGCGGACCCGGATGACCCGCCCCTCGACGGTGACCTCGACCGGCGGCTTGCCGTGCCGGGCGGCATTGGCGAGGAGGTTGAACAGCACGCGCTCCAGGCGCCGAGGGTCTGTGGTGACCTCCGACTCGTGCACGACACGGACCTCGACGTCCGGATCCTTCGCCGCGACCCGCCGGGTGATGAACTCGCCCAGCATGATGTCCTGCAACTCCGCCCGCTCCGAGGCACCGTCCAGGCGGGCGACCTCCAGGACGTCCTCCACCAGCGTCCGCATGGCCTTCGCCCGGTCCAGCACCAGCTCGGTCGGCCGCCCGGGCGGCAACAGTTCCGCCGCGGTCAGCAGCCCGGTCACCGGCGTACGCAGCTCGTGCGCGATGTCGGCCGTGACCCGCCGCTCCGCCTCAAGTCGCTGCTGAAGCGCGTCCGCCATGGCGTCCACCGCCCGCGCGAGATCGTCGGTCTCGTCCCGGACGACCCCGCCGATCGCGTCCCGCACCCGTACGTCCGTCTCGCCCTTGGCGACCTGCCCCGCCGCGACCGCCGCCTTGCGCAGTCGGCGCGACATCTGCCCGCCGATCAGCACCCCGATCGCGCTGCCGCCGAGGACGACCGCGATGGAGCCGATCACCAGGGCCTGGTCGAGATCCTTGAGGATGTCGGTGCTGCGGTCGGTGAACCCGGTGTGCAGCGACAGCACCTTCCCGTCCTGCACCGGCACGGCCGCCCAGATGTCCGGCCCGCCGCCCGCCGAGTCGGTGACGTACGTCGCCCGCCGCCGCTGCTGGACCTTCTCCCGGAGCGGCTCGGGCAGATCCGGGTCGTCGACCTTGACGTTCGGGAAGTTCGGGCGCCCGGACAGCTCGTAGTTGCGCTGCGCGATCTGGATCCGTTCATCGGCGAGATCGCGCGCGTTGTCCAGCATCGACACACGCGCCGCGTTGTGCACGACCAGGCTGAGCGCGACCGCCACCAGCGCGCCGACCAGCGCGATGGCCGCGCTGAGCTTCCACTTCAGCCCGGTACGGATATCGGCCGCGCGTAGATCCGCACGGCGCCAGGAGATCCCCCGCATTCCCCGCCCCGCTCAGGCCTTGAGCTTGTAGCCGAAGCCACGGACCGTCTCGATCCGGTCCTGGCCGATCTTCGTGCGCAGCCGCTGCACATGGACGTCGACGACCCGGGTGTCCCCGCCCCAGCCGTAGTCCCACACCCGCTCCAGGAGCTTGTCCCGGGAGAGCACCGTGCCCGGCGCCGAGGAGAACTCCAGCAGCAGCCGCATCTCGGTCGGGGTGAGCGCCACCGGCCGGCCGGCCCGGCGCACCTCCATCCCCTCGGTGTCGATCTCCAGTTCACCGAAGGTCAGCACCCCGCCGGTCGCAGCCGCTCCCGGCTCCGCGGCCTGCGCGCCACCGCTCGCGTGCCCGAAGCGGCGCAGCACCGCACGGATCCGGGCGACCAGCACGGCACCGTCGAACGGCTTGGTCACATAGTCGTCGGCGCCCGCCTCCAGGCCCAGCACGACATCGATGGAGTCGGCGCGCGCAGACAGCATGATCACCGGCACGGTCGACTCGTCGCGGATCCGCCGGCACAGGCTGACCCCGTCCAGGCCCGGGACCATGACGTCCAGCAGGGCGATGTCGGGCCGGTCCGCCCGGAACGCCTCCAGGCCCGACAGACCGTCGGGCATGGCCGTGACCGCGAAGCCGTCCCGCTCCAGGGCGAGCTGGGTGGCCTCGCGGATGACGTCGTCGTCCTCGACGAACAGAACGTGGGTCTGGTCTGCCATCCCGGTGCTCTCAGTCCTCGTGGTGGTGGGTGTCCTACTAGGAGATCGGTCCGAGCGCCCGATCGGTTCATCCGGCCGTGCTCAGCCCGTCCACGCCGTGCTCAGGCATCCGGCACCGGCGAGGGTTCGTCGCCGACGACCGTGCCGTAGTCGTTGTGCCAGAAGTACTCCTGGGCGAAGCGGCCCTCGCTCCAGCGGTACGTGATCACGTTCTCGCCGGACGGACTCGACACCGGGTCGCCCTTCTCGTACACCTGCTTGCTCACCACCAGATCACCGCGGTCGATCTGCGCGTACACCGGCGGCTCCTCGGCCTTGAACACATTCTCGTACGTGCCGTTCTGCTCGCGATACACATACGAGCCGACACCCACGCCGTCTCCGCAGGTCAGGACGTTGACGACGACGTCTTCGGAGGTCCCGCCGGTCAGCTCGCCGTAGGAGGTGTCGATGGGGTAGTCGTCGGCGGTGCAGGGCTTGAGGTCGCGCTTGACCTCGGTCGAGATCTTCGGGTCCGACTTGATCAGCCGTACGACCTCCGCCTGGCCGGGGCGGCCGGCCGACGACGGTGAAGGGGACCCCTGCGGGGCCACGGCCGCGCCCGCGACCGACTCGTCGTGCGCCGGGCCCTCGTCCCTGGCGCCGGTGCCGCCGGTGGCGCAGGCGGACACGGAAAGGGCGAGGGCGGCGAACACGGCGAGCGCCGTGATCACCGCCTGGGTGGTCCCTCGTGCCCCGGTCGCCTCTGTGGCGTCACTGGCTAGGCCGCGCAACGCTCCCGCTCCTCACGCTCCAGCGCGCGTGCGTCCAGATCGCGGCTCTCCAGCTCCTCGCGGAGCCGGGCGAGCGCCCGGTGCAGCGTGCTCTTGACCGTTCCGGCCGACATGCCGAGGGCGGCGGCCGTCTCCTCCGTGGACATCTGCTCCCAGTGTCGCAGCACGACCACACTGCGCTGCTTGGGGGCGAGCACCTTCATGACGTCCATCAGGAGGGCGCGGTCCGCGTGCTGCTCGGTGGAGTCGTCGACCGAGGCGTCCGGGAGCTGCTCGGTCGGCACCTCCTCCAGCTTGCGGGCCCGCCACCACTCGGTCCGCGTGTTGATCATCACCCGGCGAAGGTAGGCGTCCGCGAGCCGCTTGTCCTCGATGGTCTCCCAGCGGCCGTACGTGCGGACGAGCGCCGTCTGGAGGAGGTCCTGGGCGTCCACGGGGTCCGGCACCAGCCGACGCGCGCTGCGCAGCAGCGCGTCCTGCCGGGTGCGGACGTACTCCTCGAATTCGAGCACCTCGCCCTGCGCCATGTTGACCGCCTCCACATCCCCGTTGACTTCTGTCGCGCTCCTGTCGAGCACGCAGATGAAGCTACGGAGGCGTTGTCACGGCGCTGTCCGAAGCAGCCTGCGGCTGGCACTCGGCTGTCCGTCGGTTGTGTAACGGAAGGAGGAAAGGGGTAAAGCAGTGCACCGAATGACGCCGGTATAGGCCGTTTTGGCGTTCGGCTCAGGTCAACGGCAGCCGATACAAACCACCTTGGAGCGGCTCCACGAGACCGTCCGCGACAAGTCCGTCCAGCGCCCGCGCACGCTGCACCGGCTCGTGCCATACGCGGTCCAACGCCGCCTGCGGCACGGGCGCGTGGGCCTCACGCAGTACGGCGAGCAGCTTGCCGCGGACCTGGCGGTCGGTGCCGGCGTAGGTCTGGCCGCGGCGCGGCGGACCCTCGTGCTCCGGCTTGCCCGCGAGCCGCCAGGCGCACCGCGCGGCGATCGGACAGCGGTGGCACGACTCGTTCTTCGCCGTGCACACCAGCGCGCCCAGCTCCATGGAGGCGGCGGCCCAGCGCGCGGCGGTCGGCTCGTCCTCGGGCAGCAGCGCGCGGGCGAGCTTGCGCTCGGCGGCGGTGGTGGCGTTCGGCGGGTACCGCACCCCGGTCACCGCGCGCGCGAAGACCCGGCGGACGTTGGTGTCGAGCACCGGGTGCCGCTGCCCGTACGCGAAGGAGGCGACCGCGGCCGCCGTGTACTCGCCGATGCCGGGCAGCGCCAGGAGCTGCGCGTGATCGGTCGGTACGTCGCCGCCGTGCCGTTCCGTTATCGCGACCGCGGCGCCGTGCAGCCGCAGCGCGCGGCGCGGATAGCCGAGCCGGCCCCAGGCGCGCACGGCCTCGCCGGGGGCCTCGGTGGCCAGGTCGGCGGGGCGCGGCCAGCGGGCCAGCCACTGCTCGTAGACGGGCTGGACCCGGTTCACCGGCGTCTGCTGGAGCATGAACTCACTGACCATCACCCCCCACGGCCCGGCCTCGGGCCGCCGCCAGGGCAGATCACGGGCGTGGTCGTCGAACCAGTCGATGACGGGGGCGTGCAACGGCTCGCCACCGGAGGAGTCGGAGGGGTTCGAGAGGGCGTCGGGCTTCGTGGGCGCAGTCATGGCCTTACCGATCCTGCCATGCGGGACGGCCCGCACGGTGGCACCGCCACCCCTTGGGGGTAGGGGACCTTGTGGATCACCTGACCGTACTGAGCCTGCTCGCCGCACCCGCTCCGTTCACCCTGGGATACGGACCCGCCCTCGGCGTCCTCGCCCTGCTGCTCGGCCTGCCACCCGATACCGGAGTGGGGGGTCCTGGCCGGCACGCTGCTCTTCGGCTGTGACGAAGCTACGGCCGCGAACCGCGCGTCTGGGATCGATTGAACAAGTCAGGAACGGTGGAGGCGCAGGTCGGGGCGGCTGTCCGGGATGATGATCCGGAAAAGTTGTGGCCCGGGGCGGCGGGTGGGGCCAGCGAACGCGCCGATCTCTCGTACAGTTTGCGCCGTGGGATCTCTGCGCAATCCGGTCGGGCCGCTTCCCTCCTCCATCTACTGGCGACGGAGGGCCGTACTGCTGTCCGTGGTCGCCCTGTTGGCGCTGCTGATCACCTGGGTGCTCACCTCGGGTGGCGGAGGCGACAAGAACGGCGCCGACGGGAACAACGGCAAGAATCCCGCCCCCTCGACGATCACGCCGGGACCGTCCGGCTCCGGGCCGGCGATCAGCCAAGCCCCGGGTGGGCGGGACGAGTCGGAGGACGGGGGCATCGGCGGTTCGGGGTCCGGCTCCGGCGACACGGGGGGTTCCGGCGACGGGTCGGGCTCCGGATCTTCCGACGGGAGCGCGGGCGGCGGCTCTACGGACGGCGGTACGGGCGTAGGCGCGGGCGACGCGCTTCCGGCGGGCTCTTCGCTGCCCAACTGCACTGCGGACGCGGTGAAGTTGACGGTTCGCAGTGTCCGTAACACATACGGACCCGGCGAGACGCCGACCCTGGAACTCACGGCGACGAACTCCTCCGGCGGCGACTGCAAGGTCGATCTGGGCCCGAAGCAAGCGGTCCTGACGATCACTCAGGCAGGCAGCGACGACGCCTACTGGTCCTCCGCGGACTGCCCGAAGACCTCCGCGAGCCTGCCCTTCCGCGTCGCGGCCGACAGCAGCGTCACCTACCCGATCAAGTGGGACCGCAAGCCGAGCGCCCCCGAGTGCGCAACGCCTCCGGCGGGTTCAGCAGCGGCCGGCACCTACCTGGTCGAAGCGACGACCCCGGGCTTTGCGAAGGCGCAGACGTCGTTCGTGCTGGAGAAGGACTGAGGGCTAGACGTACCGCTCAAGGATCGAGGACTCCGCCAGCCTCGACAGGCCCTCGCGCACGCTTCGTGCTCGGGCCTCGCCGACGCCGTCCACCGTCTGCAGGTCGTCCACGCTCGCGGCGAGCAGCTTCTGGAGGCCGCCGAAGTGTTCCACCAGCCGGTCGATGATCGCCCCGGGCAGCCGGGGCACCTTCGCCAGCAGGCGGAAGCCGCGCGGTGACACCGCGGAGTCCAGCGCCTCGGGCGACCCCGTGTACCCCAACGCCCGAGCGACCGTCGCCAGTTCCAGCAACTCCGCATGGCTCAGCGCGTCCAGCTCGGACAGCGCCTCCTCGACCGTACGGGAACGCTTCGCCGTCGGCTCGGGCACGTAATCCCGTACGACCAGCTCCCGCTCGGGCTCGACACCCGCGATCAACTCGTCCAGCTGAAGCGCGAGAAGCCGCCCGTCGGTGCCCAGCTCCACCACGTACTCGGCGATTTCGGTGGCGATCCGCCGGACCATCTCCAGCCGCTGCGCGACGGCCGAGACGTCCCGGACCGTCACGAGGTCCTCGATCTCCAGCGCCGACAGCGTGCCCGCGACCTCGTCCAGCCGCAGCTTGTACCGCTCAAGCGTCGCCAGCGCCTGGTTCGCCCGGGACAGGATCGCCGCCGAGTCCTCCAGCACCCGCCGCTGCCCGTCGACGTACAGCGCGATCAGCCGCATGGACTGCGAGACGGAGACCACAGGGAACCCGACCTGCTTGCTCACCCGGTCCGCCGTACGGTGCCGCGTGCCCGTCTCCTCGGTGGGGATCGTCGGGTCCGGCACCAGCTGCACACCCGCGCGAAGGATCTTCGACAGGTCCGACGAGAGCACGATGCCGCCGTCCAGCTTGCACAGCTCCCGCAGCCGGGTGGCCGTGAACTCGACATCCAGGACGAATCCGCCCGTGCACATGGCCTCGACGGTCTTGTCGGAGCCCAGCACGATGAGCCCTCCGGTGTTGCCGCGGAGGATCCGCTCAAGGCCGTCGCGCAGGGCCGTGCCGGGTGCCACGGCGCTCAGTGAGGCGCGCATCAGGCCATCGGCACCGGAGCTCCCACCGGACTTTCCGGGAGCTGCTGCCCGGTCGTTGGCTGCCACTGCACTCCTCCGGTCGCAGGTTCTGGGGCGCTCCCGTTTCGCACACTCGGTTCGTACGGACGGGCGAGACCAGGGCAAAGTCTACCGGCGGTCCTCGGCGTCCCGTGGGGCCTCTCGTCGACGCGAGCGCGGAAGGACCCGGAGGGCGTCCCCTATGTCCGCGACTTCCAGCACCTTCATACCCGCGGGGATCTTCCCGGGATCGCCCGGCACGAGCGCGTGCGTGAAGCCCAGCCGGTGCGCTTCGGCCAGCCTGCGCTGCACGCCCGTGACCCGTCTGACCTCGCCCGCGAGGCCCACCTCGCCGATCGCGACGAGATTCTTCGGCAGCGGGGTGTCGCTCGCGGCGCTGGCCAGCGCGAGGGCGACGGCGAGGTCCGCGGCGGGCTCCGAGAGCTTCACTCCGCCGACCGTCGCGGAGTAGATGTCCCGCTTGCCCAGGGCGCTGATCCTGCCGCGCTGTTCCAGTACGGCGAGCATCATCGAGACCCGGGAGGTCTCCAGACCGGAGGTGGTGCGGCGCGGGGAGGGGATCTGCGAGTCGACGGTGAGCGCCTGTACTTCGGCGACCAGCGGGCGGCGGCCCTCCAGGGTGACCGTCAGACAGGTGCCCGGGACCGGTTCGTCACGACGCGTCAGGAAAAGTCCGCTTGGGTCGGCAAGGCCCGTGATGCCCTCGTCGTGCAGTTCAAAGCAGCCGACCTCGTCCGTCGCGCCGTACCGGTTCTTGACGCCGCGCACCAGACGCAGGCGCGCGTGCCGGTCGCCCTCGAAGTGCAGGACGACGTCCACGAGGTGCTCCAGCAGACGGGGGCCCGCGATGGCGCCGTCCTTGGTGACATGGCCCACAAGGAGCGTGGACATCCCGCGCTCCTTGGAGGCCCGGATCAGCGCCCCCGCCACCTCCCGCACCTGGGCCATGCCGCCCGGGGCGCCGTCGATCTCCGGGGAGGCCACCGTCTGCACGGAGTCCAGGATCAGCAGGGACGGCTTGACCGCGTCCAAGTGGCCGAGCACGGCCGCCAGGTCGGTCTCGGCCGCGAGATACAGATGATCGTCGAGGGCATTGATGCGGTCGGCGCGCAGCCGCACCTGGCTCGCCGACTCCTCGCCGGTGACGTAGAGAGTGCGGTGTTCGTCACTGGCCGACTTGGCCGCGACGTCGAGCAGCAGCGTGGACTTGCCGACGCCGGGCTCGCCCGCGAGCAGTACGACGGCCCCGGGCACGAGCCCGCCGCCGAGCACCCGGTCCAGCTCGGGCACGCCGGTGGGCCGAGCGGTCGCCTGCCGCCCGTCGACCTGCCCGATGGGCAGCGCGGAGTTGGTGACGCGGCCCGGGGCGGTCGTCCGGACCGCGGGTGCCCCGTACTCCTCGATGGTCCCCCAGGCCTGGCACTCGGCGCACCGACCGAGCCACTTGGCCGTCTGCCACCCACACTCGGTGCAGCGGTAGGACGGACGCTCTTTGGCGGACTTCGTACGGGCAGCCATGAACCGAACGGTATAGGCCCCCACTGACAACGCCTTCAGCGGCGGCTGCTGCGGAACAGCCACGGTCGCCGAGACTGGGCGAAACCGGTCATCACCACCAAGAACCGGCCACGGAATCCGTCGCTCCAGTCCCCTTATGAGGGATCGTTTCACCCGTACGGATTAAATGTGCTCAAGGTGGAAGAAGCGACCACCCCGACCCGCCTACGGTCCACGGATGATGAGCAGCAGTCCGCAGACCACCACCCGCACCACCGGCGCACACGCACACCGAGCGCACCGGGAGGCGCGCGACCGAGGCGCTGCGCGCAACCTGGCGCAGCGCCCGCCCGCGCGTTACGAGCCGTACCTGGACGGCCTGTTCACCTACTGCCTGTCCGTCCTGTGCGACCACGACACCGCGACCGCCGCCCTCGGCGACGCTCTCGCGCTGGCCGAGCGCCGCGGCCAACGCGTCCCGGAGTCCGCCGCCGACCGCCGCGCCTGGCTGTACGCGCTCGCCCGCTGGTCGTGCCTGCGCAAGCTGGCCGAGGCCAAGCAGAAACGTCAGGCCACCCACGCGGCGGGCCGGTCAGGCGCCCACAGTCAGCCCTCCACCCCGCCCCTCTCCGAGCAGGTCCTGGAGGACCGCAGGCGCCAACTCGCGCTGCTCGCCTGGCCGGAGGCCGCCGGCACCACCCCCGAACAGCGAGAGGCGCTCGAACTCGCCGTACGCCACCATCTCGCCGCCCACGAGGTCGCCGCCGTCCTCGGCATGGACCCCACCGCCGCCCGCGAACTGCTCGCCTCCGCCGCCTGCGAAGTGGAGCGCACGCGCGCGGCCCTCGCCGTGGTGGAGACCGGCACCTGCCCGAGCGTCGCCCGCCTCACCGGTGACAACCAGCTCGTCCTCAGCACGGCCCTGCGCCGCGAGCTGGTGCGCCACGTCGACGACTGCCCCCGCTGCCGCCGTACCGCCGAAAGCGCGGTCCCCGGCCGCTGGCCCGGCGCCACCGTCACCCCCGCCGAGCTTCCCGTCCTGGAAGCGCCCCGCGCGGCCCTGCACGTGGCCATGGCGCACGTCCCACGCGCGCGGGGCACCGCTCCCCGCTTCGACCGCCGCGGCTTCCCGATGGACCCCAAGGACCGGGCCGCCCGCCGGGACCGCCTGCGCGCCCGTGCCGTCACCACGACCGTCATCGCCACCGTCGTGGCCGCCCCCGTGCTCGCCCTGTGGGCCGCCTACCGCGGCACTCCCACCGGCGAGAGCGCCGAGGGCCGCTCGGCCAGCGCGAGCGAGGCGCGCGACCCGGACGCACTGTACGGCGAGGCGACGGGCGGCTACGAGAGCGCCGGCAACACCGGCACCCACCCCGGCGGCGGCTTCGGCAAGGGCGCCAAGCCCGATGTCTCGGTCGAGGTCATCAGCGTCACCGGCGCCGGGAAGAAGGGCGCGGGACACCTGGAGGTCACGGCGATCAACCGCGGTGACACCACGCTCATCACCCTCGCCGCGACCAGTGACGCCCCCGTGCGCTGGTCCGCGAGCACCGGCGCCTCCTGGCTCTACCTGAGCCGTTCGTCGGGAACCCTCGCCCCCGGCGAGTCGTTGACGATCAAGGTGTACGTCGACCCGCTGCGCGAGCCGTCCGGGTACTGGAGCGCACAGGTCGCCGTCTCACCCGCCGGAGCCGTCGTCCGTATCGAGGGCTACGGCACCGCGCCCAGCCCCTCCGCCCCCGGACCCGGCGGCCCCGACCCGACGCCCACAAGTCCCACCCCGAGCGACCCGCCCCCCACGTCCCCGGACCCGACGCCCACCGACCCCGAGCCGACCCCGACCGACCCGGCGCCCACGGACCCCACGCCGAGCGACCCGCCGCCCTCGTCCTCCGACCCGGACCCGCCGCCCTCCGGCCCAGCAGACCCGGGAGGCTCGACGCCGCCGCCCAGCGACAGCGGCGACCCGAGCCCGTCCACGTCGTAGCCCCTCAGGCCGTCAGTCCACCGGATCCGCCGGATGCGGTGCCAGCAACGGCAGCTGGGAGGCCAGCCGCTCCTCGCACAGCTCGACCAGGCGGTCGTAGCCGGCCTTGCCCATCAGCTCGGTCAGCTCCGCCCGGTAGGAGACATACACCGGGTCACCGGCGCCGTGTGCCGAGGTCGCCGAGGTGCACCACCAGTGCAGATCATGGCCGCCCGGGCCCCAGCCGCGGCGGTCGTACTCGCCGATCGACACCTGGAGCACGCGCGTGTCGTCGGGTCGGTCGATCCAGTCGTAGGTCCGCCGGACCGGAAGCTGCCAGCAGACGTCCGGCTTGGTCTCCAGCGGCTCGCGGCCCTCCTTGAGGGCGAGGATGTGCAGCGAGCAGCCCGCGCCGCCCGCGAAGCCGGGCCGGTTCTGGAAGATGCACGAGCCCTGGTACGGGCGGGTCTGCCGGGAGCCCTCGTCGTCCTCCGAGATCCACCCGGTCTCCACGCCCACACCGTGGTGCTGCCAGATCTCCGGCGTGAGCCTCGCCACGTGCTCCGCCACCCGCTTCTCGTCGTCCTCGTCGGAGAAGTGAGCGCCCAGGGTGCAGCACCCGTCATCGGCGCGACCTGCTTGGATGCCCTGGCAGCCGCTGCCGAAGATGCAGTTCCAACGAGAGGTCAGCCATGTCAGATCGCATCGGAAGATCTGCTCGTCGTCTGCCGGATCGGGGAACTCCACCCACGCGCGTGCGAAGTCGAGGCCCTTCTCGTCCGCAGCCAGAGCCTTCTTCTTCGCCTTCTTCGACGGCTTCACCTGCGAAGAACCGCCGGGTGATTTGGCCGCCTTCTGGTCCTTCGCCTTTTTCGTCTTTGGCACCCGTCCAGGGTAAGTCGCCCGAGACCCCTGTCGGGACCGCACCGGGGGACGTGCACGGCCCGGCTGGCAGTAGCGTTCCGTACATGAGACTCGGTGTCCTCGACGTGGGATCGAACACGGTGCATCTGCTGGTGGTGGATGCGCACCCAGGCGCGCGCCCGTTGCCCGCGCACTCGCACAAGGCGGAACTGCGCCTTGCCCAACTGCTCGACGAGAGCGGGGCCATCGGGCCCGACGGGGTCGACAAACTCATCTCGGTCGTCAAGGAAGCGCTCCAGGCGGCCGAGGACAAGGGTGTGGAGGACCTGCTGCCGTTCGCGACCTCCGCGGTGCGCGAGGCCACCAACGCCGATGACGTCCTCGCGCGCGTGAAGGCCGAGACCGGGGTGGAGCTCCAGGTCCTCACCGGCGCCGAGGAGGCCCGGCTCACCTTCCTCGCGGTCCGCCGCTGGTTCGGCTGGTCGGCCGGAAAACTGCTGGTCCTGGACATCGGCGGCGGCTCCCTGGAGATCGCCTACGGCATCGACGAGGAGCCGGACGCGGCGGTCTCCCTGCCGCTCGGCGCCGGCCGACTCACCGCCGGCTGGCTGCCCGCCGATCCGCCCGCCCCCGAGGACATCCGCGCCCTGCGCCGGCATGTCCGCGCCCAGATCGCGCGTACGGTCGGCGAGTTCAGTCGCTTCGGACGGCCCGACCACGTGGTCGCCACGTCCAAGACCTTCAAGCAGCTCGCCCGCATCGCCGGCGCCGCCCGCTCCGCCGAGGGCCTGTACGTCCAGCGCGACCTGAAGCGCGAGTCCCTGGAGGCCTGGGTCCCGCAGCTCGCCGGCATGACAGCGGCGCAGCGCGCCGAGCTCCCCGGAGTCTCCGAAGGCCGCGCCGGGCAGCTCCTCGCGGGCGCCCTGGTCGCCGAGGGCGCGATGGACCTGTTCGGCGTGGAGACCCTGGAGATCTGCCCGTGGGCCCTGCGGGAGGGCGTGATCCTGCGCAGGCTGGACCACCTTCCGGCCATGTGACACCG
>NZ_JACMSF010000209.1 GCF_014257025.1 Streptomyces cupreus | reverse complement strand
ATGCGCAGGAGGGTGGTGAACCGGGTGATGAGTTGTTCGATGGTTTCCCGGTCGAAAACGTCGGTGGCGTATTCGACGTACCCGACATATCCGAGGGGATGGTTCCCGTCGCGGGGTAGTTCCGAAAGGTTGAAGAGCAGTTCGAACTTGGCCGTGCCAGACGAAATCGGCTCGAAGTCGATCTTGATATCGCCGAGGGCGAAGGTCGGGTAGA
>NZ_JACMSF010000208.1 GCF_014257025.1 Streptomyces cupreus | reverse complement strand
TCCCGCCCCGGCCGGGCTCAGGATCGGCCGGGGCGGGTGTTCAGAGGGTGGGTGACCTGTCGAGGAGGAGGGCCGTGCGGAGGGCGGAGTGCAGGCGGGGTGTGTTCGTCCACTCGCGGTCCCGCGTCGGAGGGATCTGCCAGCACAGGCCGGGGCACATGACGCGGTGGAGCGGGGGGATCGCCACGTGGCAGCCCCGGCCCAGGACGCGCACCTGCGGGAGGTTCCAACTGGCGGCGGAGCCAGGAGGG
>NZ_JACMSF010000207.1 GCF_014257025.1 Streptomyces cupreus | reverse complement strand
GGTGGAGTGGCGCCGTGATGGCCAGGACGGTGGCGGCGAGTGCCGCAGGGGTGACTCGGACTCTCAAGAACCGGCGGAGTTGGAGAACAGGTCCGCGTCTCTGGAGGGAGCGTTCCATTCAGAGCGGACCGTGTCTACACACCAGTAGGGAAAGGCCGAAACGGGGTCTGACCCAGATATGCCGGAAACCCGCCACGGGATGATCTTGGCTACTAGTCGAGGGCATTGACGCGGTTCGCGTACTCTCGGCGAGCCTTGCGC
>NZ_JACMSF010000206.1 GCF_014257025.1 Streptomyces cupreus | reverse complement strand
TGTCACGAACTCCCGCAGTGGATACCGGGACAGCACCCCGTCCACCTCGGGAGTCAGGGCCGCCGCGAGGCGTGCGGTCGCCGGGCGGGTCTCGTCCCTGAGGTGTTCGGCCGCGGTGAGGAGGATCAGCCGCTGGTCGGAGGGGACTTCGGTGGCCGCCCGCTCGTACAGCCGGGCGCCCTCCTCCAGGACCAGTTCCGTGTCCATCCCCGCCGGGATCTTGATCTGGGCGTGATGGCGCCAGGTGGTGACCGGATCACCCCACGCCTCCACGGTGT
>NZ_JACMSF010000205.1 GCF_014257025.1 Streptomyces cupreus | reverse complement strand
CGTCACGAACTCCCGCAGTGGATACCGGGACAGCACCCCGTCCACCTCGGGACGGAAAGCGGCGGCCAGTCGGGACACCATCGGCAGGGAGTCGTCCCTGAGGGTGTCGACCGCGTCGAGGAGAACCTGTCGCCGCTCGGCGGGAACCCCGGCCGCCGCACGCTGGAAGAGGTCCGCGCCCTCCTCCAGGACCACCCCGGTGTCGATCCCGGCCGGCACCTTGATGCGGGCGATGTGGCGCCAGGTGGTCACCGGGTCGCTCCAGGCCTCCACATGGA
>NZ_JACMSF010000204.1 GCF_014257025.1 Streptomyces cupreus | reverse complement strand
ATGGCACGTCCTTCCCAGTACCCGCTTGTGCTGCGCCGTCGTGCGGTGCGGATGGTCGCCGAGGTGCGGCCGGAGTACGACACCGAGTGGGCCGCGATGAAAGCGGTCGCCGCGAAGCTGGGCATCGGCACGACCGAGACACTGCGCAAGTGGGTCCGTCAGGACGAGATCGACGCCGGGACCCGGCCGGGGACGACTACGGAGGAGTCGGCCGAGCTGAAGCGGCTGAAGAAGGAGAACGCCGAGCTGAAGCGGGCGAACGAGATCCTGAAGGCTGCGGCAAGTTT
>NZ_JACMSF010000203.1 GCF_014257025.1 Streptomyces cupreus | reverse complement strand
CATCAAGAGCCGATCACTGCTGCCGGCCTGGTTCGTCACCGTTCTCGGAGCAGCACCGCCCGCCAACGGCACGGAACGGTGGCTGGAGACGGCCATGGGCGTCCTGCTCTACCGCCTCACCTACGACGTCACCGACCAGGTCGTCGCACTTGGCCCGCAGCCTCCGGAATCCGACCGATACCGCCGTAGCTGGTACGACCAGCTACGCAAGGACCTGCGTCGCTGGTGAACAAGGCTGTGGGTGCGATGGAAGTTTGGGGGCGCGGATGTTCTCTGCTGATCGCGTCGGCCGAGGTGGAGCACTT
>NZ_JACMSF010000202.1 GCF_014257025.1 Streptomyces cupreus | reverse complement strand
GGCCAGGAGCCGGTCACTGCTGCCGGCCTGGTTCGTCACCGTTCTCAGAGCAGCACCGCCCGCCAACGGCACGGAACAGTGGCTGGAGACGGCCACCGGCGTCCTGCTCTACCGCCTCACCTACGACGTCACCGACCAGGTCGTCGCACTCGGCCCGCAGCCTCCGGAATCCGACCGATACCGCCGCAGCTGGTACGACCAGCTACGCAAGGACCTGCGTCGCTGGTGAACAAGGCTGTGGGGTGCAATGGAAGTATGGGGGCGCGGATGTTCTCTGCTGATCGCGTCGGCCGAGGTGGAGCACTA
>NZ_JACMSF010000201.1 GCF_014257025.1 Streptomyces cupreus | reverse complement strand
CAGGACAGCAAGCTGCTGCTGATGGACGAGCCGTTCGCCGCCCTGGACGCGATCACTCGGGACGTGCTGCACGACGAGCTGACCCGCATCTGGCGCGAGACCGGCCTGTCGGTGCTGTTCGTGACCCACAACGTCCGCGAGGCCGTACGGCTCGCCCAGCGGGTCGTGCTGCTGTCCTCCCGGCCCGGGCGCATCGCCCGGGAGTGGACGGTCGGCATTCCGCACCCGCGCCGCATCGAGGACAGCGCGGTCGCCGAGCTGTCCGTCGAGATCACCGAAGAACTGCGTGGGGAGATCCGCCGCCATGGCCAGCACTGAGACGACC
>NZ_JACMSF010000200.1 GCF_014257025.1 Streptomyces cupreus | reverse complement strand
TGAGGCCGCCACCCACGAGGGCGACGGCCGTCGCGACCACGGCCCGGCGCTTGTTCTTCTTCCAGCGGGCCAGCTGACGACGCCGTGCCGCTCGCCCCTGCCGCGCGGCCGGCACGCCCTCAAGGTCGCCGGACGGGCCGGTGCCCGGGGCCTCGCTCATGTCGGCCACGAGCTCCGCATCGTCACGCAGCGGGCCGTCCTGCCAGGTGGGCACGACGGTGGGCTCCCGGACGGCCGTTGAACCGGTCGTATCGCCTGTCGTCTCCGAGGCGGCGGCCCAGACCGGTCCGTCGGGTCCGTCAGCGGCGGTCGGGGCGATGTCCGGTGCGTAGGCGCCGCAC
>NZ_JACMSF010000020.1 GCF_014257025.1 Streptomyces cupreus | reverse complement strand
ATCCCAGGCCCCCACGCACCTTCAGCACCGGTCAGCCGCATCCCAGGCCCCCACGCACCCTCAGCACCGGTCACCCGCATCCCAGGCCCCCACCCACCCTCACCACCGCGTCACCCGCACCACATGGTCCCCCGACAGTTCCGCCGCCACAGTGATCAGGATCCCGTGCCGAGGATCCTTGAAGTCCTCCCCAGGCGCGAACGGCGCGTCCGACAGTTCCGCGTGGACGTTCGGGCTCCGCGTGCAGCCCCCGCTGTCCCGCGCGCTGTCGTACACCCGCACCGGGCCCTGGCCCGTGTCCACGTCCGCGTCGACCTGGTAGATCAGCACCCCCGGCCGGCACACCGACTCGTCGTTGCCCTCGCGGGTGCGGAGTTCGACGGCGTATCCCGTACGGCCGTCCAGCGGGATGAAGACGAGCTTCGGGCCGCCCGGGCGGGCCAGCGGGGTCAGCCGGTACTCCGTCGTTCCGGGCGCCGTCGCGCAGCTGATCTGTGCCGCGTCCAGCCAGCCCAGTTTCCACTTGTGCCAGCCGAGCAGGTCATTGTTGGCGCCCCAGTCCTCGCTCATGATGTCCCAGTGGCCGACCGCGCCCCCGCCCTCCTGGGTGTAGAGGTCGGGCAGGCCGAAGACATGGCCGTTCTCGTGGGGCAGGACGCGGTAGCCGGTGCGGTCGTAGGCGCCGGAGCCGTCGTCCTGGCGGGAGTAGACGAAGGAGGCGTTCGCGACGGGGACGCCGTCGGCGACCGGGGCCTCGGTGTTGCCGGCGAAGGTGACGGAGAGGACCGTGTCCAGGGCGGACGGGCCCGCGTTCGGCGTCACCAGGACGTTCAGGAAGTCGTAGCGGCGGAAGTCCACCTTCGGGTCGGCCGCGGCCACGATGTCCTGGACCAGGTCCCGGTAGCCGGGTTCGAAGGGGGCGCCGCGTTCGATGCCGTACTCCTCGAACGGCTTCGGCATGCGCAGCCAGCCGCGGATCGGGGTCTCGGCGCGGTAGTCGAGGCGGCCGTAGGAGCTGGTGCGGAACCAGTCCTGGGTCTGCGGGAAGAACTCGTGGAAGCGGTCCTGGGCGCGACCCTGGCCGCGGGCGTCGGAGAAGTCGACCATCAGGGTCAGGGCGCGCACCGTGCCGGTGGAGCGGGAGTAGCCGCCCGAGGTGGGGACGCCCTCCGACAACTGGACCGAGGGGTCGCCGGTGATCATGCAGGGGCCGAGCGCGGAGCCGCGGGCCGGCGCGACCGGGCCGGCCTTCGCCGTCGTGACGCCCGCCGAGAGGTGACCCGAGCCTGCCGAGGTGCTGACCGCGAGGGTCAGCGCGGTCACGGAGGCGAGGGCGGCTATGCGGCGGGGGCGTATCCGACGGCTGGACGGCTGCATGCAGGGGCCCTTCGTCGCGGCAGCCGCCGGTCCGGCTGCACCCTTGCGATCACCCTCGGTCGAGGGGAGCGCGGGCGCGCGCTGGATGAGCCCGAACGTGGCACTCCGAGGGCCTGTGACTCAGGTCACATGGAATCTCTTCGGAAGCGGGAAATAACCGGGGATCGTCTCCCCGTTTAGACCTCTGTCCGCGCGAAACGGGGAGAGCCTCCCCGGATCGCATCACAGCAGCATCGCAAGCCACGCAGCATCGCAAGCCACCGAGGAGGTACGCCGTGCAGACCGCGATCCCCGTGCAGCGCAAGGTGACTCGGCCGCGCGCCGACGCCCTGCGCAACCGGGAGCGGATCGTCACCGCCGCCCGGGAGATGTTCGTCGAGCACGGTCCGGACGTACCGCTCGACGAGATCGCCCGCCGGGCCGGCGTCGGCAATGCCACGGTGTACCGCAACTTCCCGGACCGCGAGGCGCTCGTCCGCGAGGTCGTCTGTTCCGTCATGGACCGTACGGCGGCCGCGGGCGAGACCGCGCTCGCCGAGAACGGCGACGCGTTCGCGGCCCTGGAGCGCTTTGTGCACACCGCCGCCGACGAGCGGATCAGCGCCCTGTGCCCGATGATCTCCAGCACCTTCGACCAGCATCACCCGGATCTGGAGGCCGCGAGCCGCCGGACCGAGCGGATCGTCGAGAAGGTCATGGAGCGCGCCAAGGCGGCCGGGCAACTCCGTACGGACGTCGGCGTCGGCGACCTGCTGGTCGCCGTGGCCCAGCTCAGCCGGCCCCCGGCCGGCACGGGCTGTCTGAGCGCCGACCGCTTCGTCCACCGCCACCTTCAGCTGTTCCTGGACGGACTGCGGGCCCCGGCCCACTCCGTTCTGCCGGGCGCGGCCGTGACCTTGGAGGACCTGCGCCGAGCCTGAGCCCTACGACGGTCTGATCCGACCGATTAGTCCAGCGCCCCAGGCCAGTCACTACTGGCACATCTGTCCACGTCTTTTCCGCGTCCTTTTCCACATTCTTTCCGTCACGAAGTCCCGAAGTGGGTACACCCATGTCTCAAGCGGCCGTAAAGGCTTCATCCGTCCCTGATTCCAACCGCTGGAAAGCGCTCGTCTTCATCGCGCTCGCCCAGCTGATGGTCGTCCTCGACGCCACCATCGTGAACATCGCGCTGCCCTCCGCCCAGCAGGACCTGGGCATATCCGACGGCAACCGGCAGTGGGTCGTCACGGCCTACGCCCTCGCCTTCGGTGGTCTGCTGCTCTTCGGCGGTCGTATCGCCGACCTGTGGGGCCGTAAGCGCGCCTTCGTCGTCGGTCTCGCCGGCTTCGCCGCGGCCTCCGCGCTCGGTGGCGCCGCCACCAACGAGGCCATGATGTTCGGCGCCCGCGCCCTCCAGGGTGTCTTCGGCGCCCTGCTCGCGCCCGCCGCGCTCTCCCTGCTCGCCGTGATGTTCACGGACGCCAAGGAGCGCGCCAAGGCATTCGGCATCTACGGCGCCATCGCCGGTGCCGGCGGTGCCGTCGGTCTGATCCTCGGCGGCTTCCTCACCGAGTACCTGGACTGGCGCTGGACGTTCTTCGTGAACATCCCCTTCGCCGTGATCGCCGCGGCCGGTGCCTGGTTCGTCATCCGTGAGCCCGAGGGCGGCCGCAACCGCAACCCGCTCGACATCCCCGGCGTCCTGCTGTCCACCCTGGGCCTGGTCGCGCTGGTCTACGGCTTCACCCGCGCCGAGTCCGACGGCTGGGGGGACGCGGTGACGGTGGGCATGTTCGTCGCCTCCGCCGTCCTGCTGCTCGCGTTCGTCGTCACCGAGGCCAAGGTCAAGGCCCCGCTGCTGCCGCTGCGCGTGGTCACCGACCGCAACCGCGGCGGGATCTACCTCTCGCTGGGCCTCGCCATCATCGGCATGTTCGGTCTGTTCCTGTTCCTGACCTACTACCTGCAGATCGTGCAGGGCTACTCGCCGGTCAAGACCGGCTTCGCCTTCCTGCCGATGATCGTGGGCATGATCGCGGGCTCGACCCAGATCGGCACCCGGCTGATGACCCGGGTCGCGCCGCGGCTGCTGATGGGCCCCGGCTTCCTGGTCGCCGCGGTCGGCATGCTGATGCTGACCCAGCTGGAGGTCGACTCCTCCTACGCCGCCCTGCTGCTGCCGGCGATGCTGCTGCTCGGCCTCGGCATGGGTACGGCGTTCATGCCGGCCATGTCCCTGGCCACCATGGGCGTCAAGCCGCAGGACTCCGGTGTCGCCTCCGCGATGGTCAACACCTCCCAGCAGGTGGGCGGTGCGATCGGTACGGCCCTGCTGAACACGATCGCCGCCTCGGCCACCACCACCTACATCGCCGATCACATCGGCGGTGCCGCCACCAGGTCCCAGCAGCAGCTGGTCCAGCTGGAGGGCATGGTCGAGGGCTACACCACCGCGATCTGGGCGGCCGTCGGCATCCTGGTCGCCGCCGCGCTGATCGCCTTCACCTTCGTCAACGCCGGCAAGCCGGGCAGCAGCCCGGTGGCCTCGTCCGAGGACGGCGCCGAGGAGGAGCTGGCGGTTCCGGTCGTCGCCCACTGACGACCCGGCCCACCTCTTCGGGACGGACCCGTACGTACGGGGAAGGGGACGCCCCGTACGTACGACCCAGGATCTGCCCTGGCCCTGCTTGAGTGAGCGGCTCAGCGGAGCCAGGGCAGATCCGCACCCGCTTCATCGGGCTCAAGGCCCTCGGCGACGATCCGCATGATCTCGCCGAGGGCCTTCTGCTGCTCCGGGGTCAGCCGGTCGAAGAGCGCGCCCCGTACGGCGGTCACATGGCCCGGCGCGGTCCGCTCGAGCACCGCCATCCCCTCGTCCGTCAGCACCGCGAACTGGCCGCGCTTGTCCGAGGGGCAGTCCTCGCGGCGCACCCAGCCGTTCTTCTCCAGACGCGCGATGGCGTGGGAGAGCCGGGAGCGGGTGATCTTCGCGTACATCGCCAGCTCGGTCATCCGCAGCCGCCGCCGGGGGGAGTCGGCGAGCTTGACGAGCAGTCCGTAGTAGATGTGCGGCATGCCCGCGTCGCGCTGGAGCTGGCGGTCCAGATGGTCCTCCAGCAGCGTGGTGGCCTGGAGGTAGGAGCGCCAGACGCGCTGCTCCTCCTCGGTGAGCCAGCGGGGCTCTTCAGCGGGTGCGGATGCCGTGTTCATGGCTCCACTGTACGAGGAGCATGCTTGAAAGTTGAAGCAAGCGCCGCTATGGTGGCGTAGAGGTTTAGAATTCAAGTAATGACTCGGAGCTCAGAGGGAGTCGCCGCCATGTCCGCCGCCACCCAGGAATGCATGCCCGCGCTCTATCTCAGCCACGGCGCCCCGCCCCTCGCGGACGACTCCGTCTGGCCCGCCGAGCTCGCGGCCTGGTCCGCGGACCTGCCCCGCCCGAAGGCGATCCTCATGGTCTCCGCCCACTGGGAGGAGGCCCCGCTCGCGCTCGGCGCGGTGGAGACCGTCCCCCTCGTCTACGACTTCTGGGGCTTCCCCGAGCACTACTACCAGGTGAAGTACGAGGCCCCCGGCGCCCCCGCGCTCGCCGAGTCCGTACGCAAGCTGCTGCGCGCCCCGGGCGTGCCCGTGCAGGACATCCCGGACCGGGGCCTCGACCACGGCGCGTACGTCCCGCTCGTCGAGATGTTCCCGGCCGCCGACATCCCCGTCCTGCAGATCTCGATGCCGACCCTCGACCCGGTCCGGCTCATGGAGATCGGCCGGAAGCTGGCGCCGCTGCGCGACGAGGGCGTGCTGATCGTCGGCTCCGGCTTCTTCACCCACAATCTCGCCGCGCTCCGGCAGGGCGGCATCCCCGCCTGGTCGGCGGAGTTCGATGACTGGGGCCGGCGCGCGCTGGAGAACCACGACTGGGACGCGCTGCTGGACTTCCTCGGGAAGTCCCCGGCCGGCCGGTACGCCCACCCGCGCACCGAGCACTTCGCCCCGCTGTTCGTGACCATGGGCGCGGCCGAGGCCGGGGGCGAGCTGGACGCGCAGAAGTCGGTGATCGACGGGTTCTGGATGGGGCTGGCGAAGCGCTCGGTGCAGTTCGGCTGAGCTTTCGGTTGAGCTACAGGGCTTTCTCGTACCAGGCGACGTCCCAGTAGCGACCGAACTTGCGGCCCACCTCGCGGTACGTGCCGACATGCTGGAAGCCGAAGCGCTCATGCAGCCGGGTGGAGGCCTCGTTCGGCTGGGCGATGCCCGCGTAGGCGCGATGCAGATCCTCGCCGGCCAGGGCCTCGAACAGGGCCTTGTAGAGCAGGGTGCCCACCCCTCGGCGGCCGGCGTCCGGGGCGAGGTAGACCGTGACCTCCACGGAGGTGGCGTACGCGGGCTTCGGCCGGTAAGAACTGGATGTGGCGTAGCCAAGAATCCGCTGTGAGTTGTCCTCGGGGTCCCTCTCCACGGCAACCATCAGGCGGTACGGCCCGTCTTCAGGGTGGGAGAGCAGCCAAGGGCGGCGCTCTTCCGGCGTGAAGACCACGGTGTCGAAGGTGATCGGCGTCTCACGTACGTAGTGGTTGTAGATGTCCGTGAGGGCTTCGAGGTCACCCTCGACTCCCGGTCTGACCTGCACCTCTGTATGTGCCGCCGACATCGCGCCTCCCTGTGTGGCCGGACAGGGTACTGCATGATCAGAAAAATAGAGGGACGGGTTGGGAATTCTGTCCTGATTCCAGTCGTTGTTTCCATCGGATGCAGGGCACCCGAGCAGAGTGCCGGGCAACCAAGGACTTGCCAGCCCACCATCGCAAGGGAGCACGCATGGCAACCCGTGCCGTCGCCCGTCGTCAGTCCGCCACCGGCGAGACGACCGATGCGGCAAGCAGTGTTCGCGCCCATGGCGGCGAGATCGCCGATCGCGACCTGGTCGGCATGTACCTCGACGAGATCGCGCGCACACCGCTGCTCGACGCCGCCAAGGAGGTCGAGCTGTCCCAGATCATCGAGGCGGGAGTGTTCGCGCGACAGGTCCTCGACGGATACGAGGAGTCCAAGGCGGACGCCTCCCGCGAGGAGCTTGAGGCGCTGGTCGCCGAGGGGGAGCGTGCCAAGGATGTCTTCATCCGCTCCAACCTCCGTCTGGTCGTCGCCGTCGCCCGCCGCTATCCGCGCAGCGGACTGCCGCTGCTGGACCTGATCCAGGAGGGCAACGCCGGCCTGGTGCGCGCGGTCGAGAAGTTCGACTACCGCAAGGGCTTCAAGTTCTCGACGTACGCCACCTGGTGGATCCGTCAGGCGATCACCCGCTCGATAGCCGACCAGTCCCGGACCATCCGGCTCCCCGTCCACCTGGTGGAGGAGCTCGGCCGGATCCGGCGCGTGCAGCGCGAGTTCAACCGTGAGCACGGCCGGGACCCGGAGCCCGCCGAGATCGCCGCCGAGCTCGGCTCGAACGCCGACCGGGTGATCGACGTCCTCGACTGGGCCCGCGACCCGGTCTCGCTGAACATGTCGGTGGACGACGAGGGCGAGACCCAGTTCGGCGACCTGCTGGAGGACACCTCGGCGGTCTCGCCCGAGCAGTCGGTGCTGACGCTGCTGCGCAGTGAGGAACTGGACGACCTGATCGGCCGCCTCGACCAGCGCACGGCCTCGATCATCAAGATGCGGTACGGCATCGAAGACGGCCGTGAGCGCACCCTGACCGAGGTCGGCAAGGAGCACGGTCTGACACGCGAGCGCATCCGGCAGATCGAGAAGCACGCTCTGCTGGAGCTGAAGAAGCTGGCCCGGGACACCGGGTTCGACCGCGCCGCCTGATCGGGAGCGCGAGTCCGGGGGCGTACTAGCGCCCCCGGCCGCGTACGCCGGGTGGCGAAAGACCGCGCAAACATGGCGATGTAACGCCGCTTCAACCCCCTGGACCCTGGGAACAACCTTTCAGGGTCCAGGAGTTCGGGCACCGCGATCCCCCCCCATCGCGGACCCTCCTGAACCAAGTCCCGTTGCCATCCCCCCCCCGGCGCCGGGACCTCCCAAGCCGGATCTCGGCGCCCTCCCCCCCCTGGGCGCCGGGGTCCGGCTCTTCTTTCGGGGGCGCTGTGTCACAAGGTCTTCGGAGCCGCTGTGCTCCTCGGACGCGGGTCAGGGCATGCTGAAGGGCGGGCCACCCCGTACCTGAACCCCGGGGTGGCCCGCCGGATGGCAGATTGTGTCACATGGGCATAGCCTGCCGAACGTGAGTAGCCCCACCCCAGCACCAAACTCCGCCGCACCGCTCTCCTTGACGGAACGGCGCAAGGCGGAGACCCGTATGCAGATAGCCCGTGCCGCGGCCGCCCTCTTCGTCAGACAGGGCCTGCGCGCCACCCGCGCCGAGGACATCGCCCAGGCCGCCGGGATCGCCCCGCGCACGTTCTACCGGTACTTCGCCACCAAGGAAGAGGCAGTCGCCCCCCTCTACGCGGCCGGGGCCGAGCGGTGGGTACAGGCGGTACGGCTGGCTCCCCCGGAACTGTCCGTCCCTGAGGCCCTGACGCACGCGGTGCGCCACACGCTGACCCCGGGAGCAGGGGTTTCGGCGTCCTCCTGGGAGTGGGTGCGCACGCTGATCCGTCTCGCCGGGGCCAGTCCCGCGCTGGGGAAGGTGTGGGCGGAGGTCTGTCATGCGTCCGAGCGGACGCTGGCGGAGGTGCTGGGGGAGCGGCTCGGTCCTGACGGGATGGACAACGTTGCCGGTCCTTCTTCCGAGCTGCGGTTCGCGGCGGCCGTGGCGGGCGCTGCCGTACGGGTCGCCGTGGAGTCCTGGGCGGCGGGGGAGGCGCGGCCGGAGAGTGCTGAGGGGCCGGCCGCTCTCGCTCAGCGGAATCTCGCCGTGATGCGGGACTTTCCCTGGGGGGAGGTGGCGGTGGGCGCGTGAGTCCTACGGGGAGGGGTGGGCCGTAGACGCTCCGTGAGCTCAGCCCCTCGACGCCGGGCTCAGCCCTTTGCCGCGCGGCTCAGTCGGCCGCCCAAGTCCCTTACGCAGCGGACCAGTTCCTCCGGCTCGTGCACGGTGAACTCGCAGTCGGCCATGGCCAGCCGTACTGCCATCCACTCCACGGCGTCGCCGGTCGTGGCGCGCAGGCGGCAGGTGCTGTCGTCGATCGGCTCGGGGGCGCCGAGCCACTTGGGGAGGCGGGCCGCGATGAAGTGGGCGGGGGCGGCGAAGGTGACCGAGAACTCGTAGGTCTGCTGGCGGCGGTACATGGACTGGCGCAGGTATTCGGCCGCGTTGCCCGTGGGCAGCTCGCGCGGGGTGAAGCGGGCGCCGGTCGCGAAGGGCTCGCTCACCCGGTCGACGCGGAAGGTCCGCCAGTCGTCGCGGTCGAGGTCGTAGGCGACGAGGTACCAGCGGCGGCCGGTGGAGACGAGACGGTAGGGCTCGGTGACCCGGCGGGATTCCGTGCCGTCGCCCGCCCGGTAGGCGAACCGCAGCCGTTCCCGGCCGGCCACCGTGGAGGCCATGACCGTGAGGGTCTCCGGTGCGATGCTCGCGCCGTCGCCGCTGGTCAGCGGGGTGGTCGCGGCCTGGAGGGTGGAGACGCGGTGGCGGAGCCGACCGGGCAGCACCTGCTCCAGCTTGGCGAGTGCGCGTACGGATGCCTCGTCGACGCCCTCCACCGCGTGCCCGGCGCCGGCGCGCAGTCCGACCGCGATGGCGACCGCCTCCTCGTCGTCGAGGACGAGCGGCGGCATCGCCTTGCCCGCGACGAGCCGGTAGCCGCCGTCGGCACCCTTGGTCGCCTGCACCGGATAGCCGAGCTCGCGCAGCCGGTCGATGTCCCGCCGCACGGTACGCCGCGACACCCCGAGCCGGTCGGCGAGCTCGCCGCCGGGCCATTCGCGGGGCGTCTGGAGGAGGGAGAGGAGCTGGAGGAGTCGGGCGGGGGTGTCCGTGGTCATGTGTCTGAGGATGCCGCAGAACTAGGACATGATCTGACCTACTCGGGCTCTAACTTCTTTCACATGACCCAAGAGACGACACCCGTCGGAGACAAGCGCCGCTGGTTCGCGCTGGCGATCGTGATGACCGCGGCGTTCATGGACCTCGTGGACGTCACCATCGTCAACATCGCGATCCCCTCGATCCAGCAGAACGCCGGCGCCACCGAGAGCCAGATCCAGTGGATAACGGCCGGTTATGCCCTCGCCTTCGCCGCCGGTCTGATCACCGGTGGCCGCCTCGGCGACATCCACGGCCGTAAGAGGCTGTTCCTCATCGGCATCGGCGGCTTCACGATCGCCTCCGCGCTGTGCGGCTTCGCCGCGAACCCGGAGATGCTGGTCGCCTCCCGCATCCTCCAGGGCGGCATGGCGGCGCTGATGGTGCCGCAGGTGCTGTCGATCGTGCACGCCACCTTCCCGGCGCACGAGCGCGGCAAGGTGTTCGGGCTGTTCGGCGCGGTCGTGGGGCTCGGCGCGGTCAGCGGTCCGCTGCTCGGCGCGCTGCTGACCGAGTGGAACCTGTTCGGCCTGGAGTGGCGCCCGATCTTCCTGATCAACCTCCCGGTCGGCATCGCGGGCCTGATCCTCGGCAGCCGCTACATCACCGAGTCCAAGGCGGCGAAGGCCCCCAAGCTCGACCTGGTCGGCGTGGCCCTGGTGACGCTCGGACTGCTGATGCTGCTCTACCCGCTGACCCGCGGCCGTGAGCTGGGCTGGCCGCTGTGGGGGTACCTGTCGATGGCCGGCGCGCTCGTCGTCCTCGCGGCGCTGGTGGCCTTCGAGAAGCGGAAGACGGTGCGGGACGGCTCCCCGCTGGTCGAGCTGTCCCTGTTCAAGGTGAAGAGCTTCGCCGCCGGTATCGCCGTACAGACCGTGTTCGGTGTCGGGCTCGGCATCTTCTTCCTGGTGTGGACGCTGTACATGCAGATGGGCCTGGGCTGGAGCCCGCTGAAGGCCGGGCTGACCGGGGTGCCGTTCTCGCTCGCGGTCTCCACGGCGGCGGGGCTGTCCGTGCAGAAGCTGGTGCCGCGCTTCGGGCGCAAGGTGCTTCAGTCGGGTGCGCTGGTGCTGGGTCTTGGCGTCCTGCTCTACATGTGGGAGTCCGAGCGTTACGGCCTGGGCATCGCGCCCTGGCAGATGGCGCTTCCGCTGGTCGTGATGGGCGTGGGCATGGGGCTGATCGTCGCTCCGCTGACGGACGCGATTCTCTCGGAGGTGCCGCGCGAGCATGCCGGTTCGGCGTCGGGGCTGATCAACACGGTGCAGCAGATGGGGAACGCGCTCGGGCTCGGGCTGGTGTCGGTGGTGTTCTTCGGGGTGCTGGACGACCGGCTGGGTGCCGGGACCGCTGTCGGGCCGGCCTTCGTGGACGCGTTCCAGCATGCGCTGGGCTGGGTGGCTGCGGTGATGGGCGTGATCTTCCTGCTGATGTTCGCGCTGCCGCGGCGGCCCGCGCAGCATGTGGAAGGGGCTTCCGAGCCCGAGCAGGTGGGTGACGCGGACGAGACGCGGGAGCCGGTGGCTGTCGCCTGAACCCGGCGGAACATCTGGAGCAAGGGCCCTGCGCTTTCAGGCGCGGGGCCCTTCCGCGTGCGTGGCCTGGGCGGACGTCCGTTCATGCAGGGCCATGTCTCCGGTGGTACGTCCGCTCATGCCCGGCCATGTCTCCGGTGGGACGTCCGCTCATGCCCGGGCCATGTCCGGGGTGGGACGTCCGTTCGTGCCCGAATCACGCCCGAACCTGTTTACTTTCCCGAAATCCCGGCGTAGCCTCCCAGCGAAACCACAAGTTCGGGCACTGGTCGGAGGCGAACGGACATGTACGCACCGGAGCGGCAGCAGGAGATCCTCCGGATCGCCCGTGACGGCGGCCGGGTCGACGTGCTGTCTCTGGCCGAGGAGTTCCAGGTGACGGCGGAGACGATCCGCCGGGACCTCAAAGCCCTGGACCGGGCCGGCCTGCTGCGCCGGGTGCACGGCGGCGCCATTCCGGTCGGCCGCCTCGACTTCGAGCCGGACCTCGCCGAACGCGAGTCCACGGCCGCCGACGAGAAGGACCGCATCGCGAAGGCCGCCCTCGCCGAACTGCCGACCGAGGGCACGATGATCCTGGACGCCGGTACGACGGTCGCGCGGGTCGCGGGCGCCATCCCGCTGGAGGCCTCGCTCACCGTCGTCACCCACAGCCTGCCGATCGCGGCCCGCCTCGCCGACCACCCCGGCATCCAGCTCCATCTCGTCGGGGGGCGCGTACGGCACCGTACGCGCGCCGCCGTGGACGCCTGGGCGCTGCGGGCGTACGGCGAGATCCGGGCCGATGTCCTCTTCGTGGCGGCCAACGGCTTCTCCGCCGACCATGGTCTGACCACCCCCGACCTCGCCGAGGCCGCGGTGAAGCGCGCGGCGGTGGCCGCGGCCCGCCGTGTGGTGCTGCTCGCCGACTCCTCCAAGCACGGCCAGGAGCACTTCGCCCGCTTCGGCGACCTGAGCGACGTGGACCTGCTGATCACCGACAGCGGGCTGAGCCCTGAAGACGCCGCCGCCATCGAGCGCGGCGGCACGGAAGTAGTGCGCGCATGATCCTCACCGTCACCCCCAATCCGTCCCTGGACCGCACCTACGAGGTTCCCTCGCTGGAGCGCGGCGAGGTCATACGCGCCACCGGCGAACGCATGGACCCGGGCGGCAAGGGCGTGAACGTCTCGCGCGCCGTCGCCGCCGCCGGACGGCGCACGGTGGCGGTGCTGCCCCTGGGTGGTGCGCCCGGCGCGCTCGTCGCCGATCTGCTCGACGCGCAGGGCATCGAGGTCACGGCGGTGCGGGTCGCCGGAGCCACCCGCTCGAACATCGCTCTCGCGGAGTCGGACGGGGTGCTCACGAAGATCAACGCTCCGGGCCCGGAGCTGACGGCCGCGGAGCAGGAGCTGCTGCTGGAGACGGTGCGGGAGCAGTCGCGGGACGCGGACTGGATCGCGTGCTGCGGGAGCCTGCCGCGAGGGCTCGCGCCGGCCTGGTACGCCGATGTCGTCGCGCGGGCGCACGCGGGAGGCGCGCGTATCGCCCTGGACACCTCGGGGCGTGCGCTGCTGGAGGCGTTGCGCGAGCGGCCCGATGTGGTGAAGCCGAACGCGGAGGAACTCGCGGAGGCCGTCGGTCGCCCCCTGTCCACGGTGGGCGACGCGGTGAAGGCGGCCGAGGAGTTGCGCGAGATGGGCGCGCGCGCCGTGCTCGCGAGCCTGGGCGCCGACGGTCAGTTGCTCGTGGACGAGGCGGGCGCCTGGTTCGGCAGCGCGCGCGTGGATGTCGTACGCAGCAATGTGGGCGCCGGCGACTCCTCGCTCGCCGGCTTCCTGATCGCGGGCGGCAGTGGTCCGGAGGCGCTCGCGTCCGCCGTGGCGCACGGCGCCGCCGCCGTACAGCTGCCCGGCAGCGTGATGCCGTCGCCGGGCGACCTGGACCCGTCGGCCGTCACGGTCACGGCCGAGGTGCCGGTGGACCGCGTACTGAAGGAGCCGGTGTCATGACGTACTTCGCTGTGCCGGTCGTATCGGCTGTGCCCATGGCACCGCCTCTGAAGTGGCGAGGCTCCCCGTTACTCGCTTCCGCCACCCCCTTCCCCCACCACACCCCCGTCCCCACCCCCGCCCACCCCACTCCCCGGGCGATACGCGTGCGAAGGAGCCCGCGATGAGCGACATGATCACCGCGGACCTGGTCGATCTCGACCTGTCCGCCGACACCAAGGAAGCGGCGGCCCGTGCCCTCGCCGAGCGCATGGTGGCCCTGGGCCGGGTGACCGACCTCGAAGGCTTCCTCGCCGACGTCGCCGCCCGCGAGGCGCAGATGCCGACCGGCCTCGACGGCGGCATCGGCATCCCGCACTGCCGCAGCGAGCACGTCACCGAGCCGACGCTCGCGTTCGGACGCAGCGCGGCCGGGATCGACTTCGGCGCGGCGGACGGTCCGGCAGACCTGATCTTCCTGATCGCGGCGCCCGCCGGAGCGGATGACGCCCACCTGACGATCCTGTCGTCGCTGGCGCGGCAGCTGATGAACTCCGAGTTCACGGACGCGCTGCGGGCGGCGGGCGACGCGGCTTCGGCTGCGGCGCTGATCCGCGGGGACGAGACTCCCGGCGCGGCCGAGGAGAACAGCGGTTCCGCAGACTCCGCTGCGGTGTCGGCGGCGGCCTCCGCCGACACCGCAGCGGGCAGCACCACCGAGGACACCCCGGACACCGCCCCGGACACCACCGAGAAGTCCCCGGAGACCCCCGGAGGGAACGCGCGCCCCTTCCGTATCGTCGCCGTCACCTCCTGCCCGACCGGCATCGCCCACACGTACATGGCGGCCGAGTCCCTGGAGAACGCCGGCCGTGACGCGGGCGTCGAGCTCGTCGTCGAGACGCAGGGCTCGGCCGGGTTCACCCGGCTCGACCCGGCGCTCATCGCGGCGGCGGACGGCGTGATCTTCGCGCACGACGTGCCCGTACGGGACAAGGACCGCTTCGCCGGCAAGCCGACGGTCGACGTCGGCGTGAAGGCGGGCATCAACCGCCCCGCCGAACTCATCACCGAGGTGCGCGAGAAGGCGGCGCGCGGGGAGGTGAGCGCGGGGGCGCCCGCTGGCGCGGGCACGCCGGTCGAGCGCGCCGGTGAGCCCGGCGAGGGCTACGGCACCAAGCTCCGCAAGTGGCTGATGACCGGCGTCAGCTACATGGTCCCGTTCGTCGCCGCGGGCGGTCTGCTGATCGCCCTCGGGTTCGCGATCGGCGGCTGGGAGATCAACAAGGCTCCCTCGGTGATGGAGCACTTCGACTGGACCCAGGTCGACAGCTGGGGCGCCCTGCTGTTCCAGATCGGCGCCGTGGCCTTCGGCTTCCTCGTCCCGGTCCTGGCCGGTTACATCGCCTACGGCATGGCGGACAGGCCAGGCCTGGTGCCCGGCTTCGTCGGCGGCGCGATCTCGCTCACCATCAACGCCGGCTTCCTCGGCGGCCTGGCGGCCGGTCTGATCGCCGGTGGCGTGGTGATGGCGATCCAGCGGGTGAAGATCCCGCCGGTGCTGCGCGGCATCATGCCGGTGGTGGTGATCCCGCTGATCTCCTCGGCGATCGTCGGCTTCCTGATGTTCGTCGTGATCGGCAAGCCCATCGCCGAGGCCCAGGAGGCCATGACGGACTGGCTCGACGGCCTCTCCGGCACCAACGCCATCCTGCTCGGCATCCTGCTCGGCCTGATGATGTGCTTCGACCTCGGCGGCCCGGTCAACAAGGTCGCGTACGCCTTCGCCACCGCCGGTATCGCCGTCGCCGACCCCAGCGACTCCGCGATGAAGGTCATGGCCGCCGTGATGGCCGCAGGCATGGTCCCGCCGCTGGCGATGGCCCTGGCCACCACGATCCGCGGCAAGCTCTTCACACAGACCGAGCGCGAGAACGGCAAGGCCGCCTGGGTCCTCGGCGCCTCCTTCATCTCCGAGGGCGCCATCCCGTTCGCGGCGGCCGACCCGCTGCGCGTCATCCCGGCCTCGATGGCGGGCGGCGCGGTCACCGGCGCGCTGTCGATGGCCTTCGACGCCACCCTGCGCGCCCCGCACGGCGGCATCTTCGTGGTCCCGCTGATCGGCAACCCGCTGCTGTTCCTGGTCGCCATCGCGGCGGGCGTCTGTGTCACCACCGCCCTGGTGGTCGTCCTGAAGGGCATGCGCAAGCCGGCCCTGGGCGCGGCGCCCACCGAGCCCGGCGCGGGCACGGCGGCCGCGAGCGCGGAGTCCAAGCAGCCGGTGGCGGCCTGAACGCGCCGAGTCGCCCCTATTAGGGAGCTGTGAGCTTTTCACGGCAACCTGCGAGATACGTCACGGTCCGGGACCAAAATCCCGGACCGTGGTGTGTACTGGGGCGCATGCCTGAGCATGTCTCGATCTACCAGCTGCTGGGCGTGGGCCTGCTCGCCCTGCTGACTGTCGCCTGGGTGATGGCCCTGGCCCGCGTCCTGCGCGCCACCCGCCCCGGCGCCGCCCCGTGGCCGGCCGACCCCGCCCTGTCCGCCCTCCCGCAGCAGCGGCAGACGGGCCCGCACCCGGAGTCGGTGGAGCTCACCCCGGCCGAACAGGATGCGTTCGCGGGCCTGGTGCGGCAGCTCAGCGACGGACGCTGAGCGGCACGCGCCGACGCACGCTACGACACCTGCGCCGCCCGGCGCTCCATCGCGTCCCGCGCCGCGTCCTCGCTGACGTACACCTCGCACATATGCCGTCCGTCCGGCGTCGCCGTGTGCTCGACCTCCCACAGGGAGATCTCGCTGCCGTCGCGCAGCAGGAAGGCGTGCTCGTAGAGCGAGAAGCACAACCCGACGCGCCCCGCGCGGCACGGTCGCCCGAAGGCCTGCGTGATCTGGTGCGCGAACGCCGTGGTCAGCAGCGCGGCGATCTCGGAGCCCGGCCGGTCGGCGTTCTCCGCACGGCGCAGGAGCCGGCGCGCGTGGTCGGCCGAGTCGTCCGGCACATACGCGTGGCGCGGCGCGTTCACCGGCGAGAGCTGCACCGTCACCGGCAGCTCGAAGTCCGGGGCCTCCGGCGGCAACGGCAGGCGCGCGGTCGCGGCGCGCAGGTCCTCCTCGTCGACGTACACCTCGTGCTGCGGCGCGTTGTCCCGCGCGGTGTTGTGGACGAGCTCCCACAGGGTGAGCGCCGAACCGTCGGCGAGCAGCCAGGCGTGCCGGTACGTCTCACGGTGCCGGCCCGCGCTGTGGTGAGCGGAGTGCAGTGAACTGTCGTGCGCCAGCGCGCGGTCGAGCCGCCGTATCACCTCGTCGGGCAGCTCGAAGGAGTTCAGGGCACGGCCGAGCAGTCGCGCGAGGTGCTCCTCCGGAGACTCCGGCGACTCGTGGGGTTCGTACGCTGCCGTCTCGTACGGAACGCTCAAGGCTTCTCCTGGCGTTGCTGCATGTCACCTTGTGGGTGCATACCGTAGCCCCTCGGTCGGACATCATGTCCGGGAACCGAGAAAACGTACGCACGTAAGACGCTCGGGCCGCGCGGTTGGTTCCCGCGCGGCCCTACGCACCGTCAGAAGGCCCTGCTCAGACGGTACTTCCCGCAGTCCACTCGCTCCACGGCATGTTCCATCCGTTGAGCCCGTTGTCCGGCGCCACCGACTTGTCGGGGGAGTTCTTCACGATCACCACGTCGCCGACGATCGAGTTGTCGTAGAACCACTTCGCCGTCGTGTCGCCCTGCGCGCCCCGCACGTCCTGCAGCCCCACGCAGCCGTGGCTGGTGCCCTGCTGCCCGAACGGCGGGTTGGCCTTGTTGTACCAGTAGTTGCCGTGGAGGAAGGTCCCCGAGGTCGTCAGCCGCATTGCGTGCGGCACGTCCGGGATGTCGTAGGCGTCGGCGAGATTGACCGTCTGGCTGTTCATCCGCGTCTGGACGAGCTTCTCGGAGATCACCATCTGCCCGTTGTACGTCGGGAACTGCGCGCTGCCCGCCGAGATCGGCACCGACTTGAGGGTCTTGCCGTCCCGCGTGACCGTCATGGTCTGCGTGTTGACATCCACCGTCGAGACCTGCGAACGCCCGATGGTGAAGGTCACGGTCTTCTTCTGCACCCCGTGGACGCCGTTCGCGCCCTCGACCCCGTCCAGGTCGATCTTCATCGTGACCTTGGAGCCGGCCTTCCAGTACTCCTCGGGCCGGAAGTCGAGCCGCTGCCCCCCGAACCAGTGGCCGACGACCTTCTGCCCGCTGCTCGATGTGACCGTGATGCCCGACTGCACGGCCTTCTTGTCGCTGATCACCTTGTCGAAGGTGAACGACACCGGCATCCCGACGCCCACCGTCGTGCCGTTGTCCGGCGTGTACGTCCCGATGAAGCTGTTCTCCGGCGTGACCGTGGTGAAGCTCGAACGGGCCGCGATGGTCTTCCCGTCCGCGTCCTTCGCCTTCGCCTTCGCCGATATCTCGTACTTGGTCCCGCGCTCCAGCTGCTCCTTCGGCTTCCAGCTCGAGCCGTTCGCCGATATCGCCCCCGGTACGGCCTGCCCCGTCCCCGCCACCGTCATCCTCACGTCGGTGAGCTCGCCGTCACTGACCTTCACACCGGTCGAGTTGATCGACGCGCCCGACGAGCCGTCCTTCGCCGAGATCACGATCTTCGCGGCGGACGTCCTGGCGGAGTCCCCGCCCTTGTCGTCGCCGTCCTTGGCGTTGGCGCTGCTGCTGCAGGCGGTGAGACCGAGGGCGCCGACCATCAGGACGGCACAGGTCCCCAGTGCGCGCCGCGCTGCTTTGTCCGGCGTTGTCACAGGCTGCTCCAAGTTCGCGTGATGTGCGTGGTCCGATCCGGTGCGTGCAGATAGAGGGAATCCGCGCGGGGGAGGGTTCCCTCCATTTCCGGTGAACGCCATCACGTGACAGAACCGGGACATTCGGGGGTGAAGTCGGGGCGCGTGCGGCGGGGGAGGCGGTGGCGGGTACGCAACCTGCCTGGCGTGTACGGCGCTTGGGGGCGCCGCCGAAGCCACCTCCGGTCAGGACCGCCCGCCACCCCCGTACAACTCCCCGTACGACGGCCACACCCCGCCCGGCCCGTCCACCGACTCCGCGGCGCGCACCGCGCGCACGATGGCGCGCGTCACCACATCCGCGCCCGCGGCGAGGATCTCGTTCAGTGCGAGCGGGCTCCCGGCGTCGAGCGAGCGAGCCCCCGTCGCCAGGGCGAACACCGTGTCGCCGTCGTGGAGCAGATGCACCGGCCGCACAGCGCGTGCGATGCCGTCGTGCGCCGTGCCCGCCAGTTTCTGCGCCTGCGCCTTGGAGAGGTCCGCGTCGGTGGCGACGACGGCGAGCGTCGTGTTCAGCGGGGGAGGCGCGCTCTTCGCCGAGGTCTCCGCGAGCCGCCGGAGCGCGGCTTCGTGCACCCGCGCCTCGGGATACTCCACCCGCCCCTGGAACAACTCCCCGTACAGCACACCGGTTTGCGGATCCATCGCGCCCCCCGCCGCGTTCGCCACCACCAGCGCGCCCACGGTGACCCCCGACCCGAGCACCACGCTCGCCGTCCCGACCCCGCCCTTCAGTATCCCGACCACCGCCCCCGCACCGGCGCCGACGCACCCTTCCCGCACCCGGGCGCCGGCCGCGCTCGCCGCGGCCTCCTCGACCGCCGCGCGCCCGGTCGCCGCGTCCGGCCGGGCCCGGAAGTCGCCGCCCCGCCCCAGGTCGAAGACGCACGCCGCGGGCACCACGGGCACCACGTGCGCCGGATCCGGCCCTACGCGCACCCCTCGCCCCCGCTCCTCCAGCCAGGCCATCACGCCGGACGCCGCGTCGAGCCCGTAGGCGCTGCCGCCGGTCAGGACGATCGCCTCGACCTTCTGCACCACGTTCCGTGGGTCGAGGGCGTCGGTCTCCTTGGTGCCGGGGCCGCCGCCCCGCACGTCGACCGCCGCGACGGCCCCGCCCTCCGGAGCGAGGACGACAGTGGTGCCGGTGAGCCAACCGTCGCCGATACGCGTCGCGTGTCCCACCCGCACACCGGCGACGTCCGTCAATGCGTCAACTGTCATGGAGCCAGTGTCGTCCAGCCCGGGGCCGCGCCAGGAGAGGTCAGCCGGTCGGCGTCGCCGTCGTGGCCGCCGTGGCTCTGCTCTCCCGCGCGGTCATTCGGGCCGTCAGCGTCGTGCCGGTCGCCACCGCCAGCGCCGCGACGATCCCAGCCGTGAGCACGGCCCAGTCACCGAAGAAGGTGCAGGCGATGACCAGCAGCGCTGTCGTCGGCAGCACCAGCTGCTGGGCTGTGCCCACCTTGAAGTGCCGTGAGTGCAGCGCCCAGACCGTGAGCAGATAGAGCGCGGTCGGCAGGGTCACCGCGGCCGACGCCGACAGCGTGGAGATGTGGGCCTTGCCGACGGCCTGCTCGACCGCCACCTCCAGACCGGCGCCGATCGCGGCCGCCGACGCGAAGATCACGTAGTGGCCGTAGCCCCACAGGAAGGACTGTCTTTTGGAGCGCAGATGGCCGTGGATCGGCACGACGAAGTAGATCCACCAGGCGGAGAAGATGATCAGGAGTCCGCCCGCGGCGATCGGCAGCAGTTCGCCGAGCGCCTCGTTCTCGTCGAGGGCGGTCTTCACGGCGACCGTGGCCGCGGCGATCGTCTCGCCGAGCACGATGATCGTGAACAGGCCGTAGCGCTCGGCGATGTGGCGCGGATGCCAGGACGTGGCGTGGTCCTTCTCGGCGTACGCCGGCACGCACATCTCCGCAATCGCCATCAGCAGGAACAGCCAGGGCCTGCCGCCCTCGGGCAGGATCAGCAGTCCCAGCCAGCCGATCTGGCAGACCAGCACGCCGGCGGCGTACCTCAGGGCTGTCGTTCTCTCCGGGCCCTGACTGCAGTGGGCCGCGCGCAGCCACTGGCTCGTCATCGCGAGCCGCATGATCAAGTAGCCCAGCCAGACGGCCAGGAAGTCGTGGTCGTCGAACGCCTTGGACACCCCGGCCGCGAGGACCAGCACGCCGGCGATCTGCACCAGGGTGACGACCCGGTAGAGGACGTCGTCGTTGTCGTAGGCGGAGGCGAACCAGGTGAAGTTCATCCAGGCCCACCAGATGGCGAAGAAGACCATCGCGTAGTTGAGGATGCCCTCGCCGGTGTGCGCCTCGGCCACGGAGTGCACCAGCGACACACCGGCCTGGGCGATGGCCACGACGAAGCACAGGTCGAAGAAGAGCTCCAGTGGCGTGGAGGCGCGGTGCGCCTCGCCGCGGCCCCGGGCCGTGAGCTTGCGCAAGGGGCGGTTGTTTCCGGGCGCGCCGGGCGTGGGCGAAGCGGGAGTCGAGCTGGACGTCATGAGTCCAAGCACAGCAGACAGGGCGCCGAATTTCTTGTGAACGGATTCACGAGTGCGCGGGGGTTCAAGGTCCCCCCGAAAAGGCCAGGCCAGACGCCTGCCCGCCGACGCGGCAGCTCGCGGACCGGGGGCCCCGCCAGGGCCGTACCCTTGAGGGATGGACACCGCCCCTGACCCCGAGCCGCGCGAGCCGAAGGCCGCGCTGATCTTCGACGACCCGCTGGACCAGCAGTCCTCGGACGACACGGACCACGGGTGGGGCGAGCGGCCGGGCGCCACCGGCGACAGCGCGGCCGACCTGAAGCGCTTCCTCGATGAGAAGCCGCCCCACCACCTCTGAGAGCCTGCGTCACCTCCCCGGCCGGGCGCCCGCCGCCTGGCACGCTCCCCCAGAGCGGGCACCCCCACCCCAGAGGGGGACCTCGGAACCCGGCGGACCACCCCCGGCAGGGCCCCTTCGAGCGTCGCTACGACTCGTTGTGCCCCGAGCCGCGCTGTGCGACCAGCGCGTCGCGGATCTCCTTCAGCACCTCCAGCTCGGTCACCTCGATGACCTCGTGGGTGCCCTCCTTCGCCTTGCGGCGGGCTTCCTGGCGCGCCAGGTACTTCGACATCGGCAGCACCATCAGGAAGTAGACCACCGCCGCGGTGATCACGAAGCTGAGCGTCGCTCCCAGGACCGAGCCCCACAGGATCATCACGCCGCTCGTGACCGTGCCGTCCGCGGCCTTCTCGCAGGGACCCTTCAGACACGAGCTGTAGCTGTCGAGGCTCTTGGTGCCGATCGCCCCGACGAGCGGGTTGATGACGCCTCTCACCACCGAGTTGACGATGTTGGTGAAGGCGGCGCCGATGACCACCGCTACGGCCAGATCGACGACGTTCCCGCGCATCAGGAAGGCCTTGAAGCCGTCCAGGACGCTGGGCTTCTTCTCGCTCACCTCGGGGACTCTCCTCGCGCGCGCAAGTTGTGGAACGGACCGCTCCGCAACCTACGTCAGGGCTGGGCCGTTCTGTCCAATCCGATCGCTTGATCGTGATACTTGACAGACAGTCACGCACCAGGCGGAAGACACGGCTCAGCACAGCGTCACCGCCAGTCGTGCCGTCGCACTCGCGCCCACGAGACGCGCGGCGGCGGAACGCGGCACCGTGAGCACGACCAGCGCGCCGCTGTCGTCCGCGTCGTCCAGGGCCTCGGGCACCTTCGTCACCCGCACCCCGCGCGCGACCACCCGCGCGTCCCCGCCCGCGGACGTCTCCTCCGCCGCGATGACGTCCACCCGGTCCCCGGGCCGCAGCAGCCGGACCGTCGCGCCGTCGGCGATCCGCACCGGGGCGGTCACCATCTGGACGGCGCGCCGATCGCGTACGGGCTCCGCCGCCGGATGCCCGCGCGCCCGGTCGGTGTCCCGCGGGCCCGCCGCCACCAACGCGGCGGCGGTGACAGCCAGACCCGCGGCCACGGCCCGCCGTCGATGCCGTACAAGACGGCGCAGTGGGAAGCGTCCGCCGCGCACCCGCACCGGTGCGAAGTGCGGCACCTCGCACGTCGGAGGAGCGTCCGTGCCGAGCGGGCGCGGAGGAAGGGGAGAGGCGGACGCGGGTGAGAAGGGAGAGGGAGTCGGAGACGGACCGAAGGACATGAGGAGCCACCACCTGCCACGAGAGAACGGCTTGCGACGACCACGATGAGGCTTCGCGCCGCCGCCCGCTGAGGCCGGTGGACGACCGAGAGGTTGTGGACAACTCCCTCACCCGAACGGGAGGTTCCGCCCAGGAGGTGTGCCCAGCGGATCCACAGGGGACCCGCGGCCCGGGCCCTACGGCAGCTCGAACCCGGGGTCCATCCCGCCGAGCGCGGACGTGCACAGGCAGTCCCGCTCCTCGTTCGAGGGCAGCGCGGCCACCGCGTCGAACAGCACGCCCCGCAGCCGGTCCACGTTGGCCGCGAACACCCGCAGCACCTCGTCGTGCGAGACGCCCTCGCCGGTCTCGGCGCCCGCGTCGAGGTCGGTGACCAGCGTCATCGACGTGTAGCAGAGCTCCAGTTCACGGGCGAGCGCCGCCTCGGGGTGGCCGGTCATGCCCACCACCGACCAGCCCTGCGCCTGGTGCCACAACGATTCGGCACGGGTCGAGAAGCGCGGCCCCTCGATCACGACCAGTGTGCCGCCGTCCACAGGCTCCCAGTCCCGCCCGCGCGCCGCCTTCAGCGCGGCCGCCCTTCCGGCCGGGCAGTACGGGTCGGCGAGCGACACATGCACCACGTTCGGCACGGCGCCGCCGGGCAGCGGCAGCCCGTCGAAGTACGACCCCGCCCGGGACTTCGTACGGTCGACCAGTTGGTCCGGCACAAGAAGCGTGCCCGGACCGTACTCGGGGCGCAGGCCGCCCACCGCGCACGGGCCCAGGACCTGGCGCACACCCACCGAACGCAGCGCCCACAGGTTGGCTTGGTAGTTGATCCGGTGCGGTGGCAGATGGTGGCCGCGCCCGTGCCGCGGCAGGAAGGCGACCCGCCGGCCGGCGATCTCGCCCAGGAAGAGGGAGTCGCTGGGCGGTCCGTACGGGGTGTCCACCTGGATCTCGGTCACGTCGTCGAGGAACGAGTAGAAGCCGGAGCCACCGATTACACCGATCTCTGCCTTCGCCATGCGGTCACACTAGCTGGCGGCCGATCGCCGCCGAGAGGGGCCGCGGAAAACGCGGAGAACCCCGCCGTCCTACGACGGCGGGGTCCCGTGAGCGCAGTGCTTACGCGGCGGAGCTGCTGCTGGTCGAGGTGCCCGAACCCGACGACTTCGAGTCCGAGGACGTCGAGGAGGAGGACGCCGAGGAGGGGGCCGACTTCGACGACGACGCCGGCGAGCTGCTCGACGAGGAGCCGCGGCTGTCATTGCGGTAGAAGCCGGAGCCCTTGAAGACAATGCCGACGGCGGAGAACACCTTCTTCAGGCGGCCACCGCAGTTGGGGCACTCGGTGAGGGCGTCGTCGGTGAACTTCTGCACCGCCTCAAGGCCCTCGCCGCACTCGGTGCACTGGTACTGGTAGGTCGGCACTGTCTTCCTCCTGGCACTCTCACTCAATGAGTGCTAACGACGGTCCATAGTGACGTATTCCTCGGGATCAGTCCACTGTCACCGGCACGCGGTGACCGACGCCACGTGCGACGGTACGGCTGCGGGGGCGTGCCACCAGCCGGGAGCGCAGCGCCAGAAGCGTCGCCAGGGCGAGCAGTGTGCCGGCCATCGGCACCAGGAATCCGGCGCCGTCCCGGAAGCGGTCCTCCAGCTGTCCGGCGACTGTGACGGCGGCCGCCTGACCGAGCGCCACCGCACCGGTCAGCCAGGTGAAGGCCTCGGTGCGGGCGCCGGCCGGGACCAGGCCCTCCACCAGGGTGTAGCCGGTGATCAGTGCGGGCGCGATGCACATGCCGACGAGGAGGCCGAGGGCGGCCAGGATGAGCACGGAGTGCGCGGCCCACAGACCGGACGCGGCGAGCGCGAGTGCGGCGTAGCCGAGGACGAGGCGCCGCTGCGGGGCGACCTTCCACGCGATGGCGCCGCACGCGATGCCGGAGAGCATGTTGCCGGCGGCGAAGACTCCGTACAGGACGCCGTTCAGACCGGGTTCGCCGATGGACTCGGTGAACGCGGCCAGCGACACCTGCATGCCGCCGAATACGGAACCGATGCCCAGGAAGGTCACGATCAGCACCCGCACCCCGGGGATGCGCAGCGCGGAAGTGTGCTCCACGCGTGCGTGCCCGTCGACGGTGACAGAGGGCTGCGTGCTCTTCTGCGCGGCGAACAGCAGGCCGCCGATCAGCGTCAGCGCGGCCTCCGTGACCAGGCCGGCGGCCGGGTCGACGGCGGTGCACAGCGCGGTGGCGAGCAGCGGGCCCACGACGAAGGTCAGCTCGTCGGTGACGGACTCGAACGCCGCCGCGGTGGTCATGAGGGGCGAGCCCTGGAGCTTCACGCCCCAGCGGGCGCGGACCATCGGGCCGACCTGCGGAACCGAGGCGCCGGTGGGCACGGCCGCCACGAACAGCGCCCACAGGGGCGCGTCCGCCAGCGCGAGCGCCGTCAGGGTCAGACCCGCCAGCGCGTGCACCAGCACACCGGGGATCAGGACGGCACGCTGCCCGTACCGGTCGGCGAGGCGCCCGCTGTAGGGCGCGAACAGCGCCATGGAGACGCCGGTGACGGCCGCGGCGGCGCCCGCGACGCCGTACGAGCCGGTGGTGTGCTGCACGAGCAGCACGATGGAGATGGTGAGCATCGCGAACGGCTGGCGCGCCGCGAAGCCGGGGAGCAGGAATGTCCAGGCGCCGCGGGTGCGCAGCAGTTGTCCGTATCCCGGGCGGGAGGAGGCCGGCGAGGTCTTCGACGGCTCGGTGGTGACCGTGGACTCCACGGCCCGTGCCTTTCTGCCGCCTGGTAGCGCGGCCCCTTCGGATGGGGGGCGGCGCCGAGAGCTGTCCTCATGCGCGGAACTGCGGTAGATACCGGCGCCTCACTGCGGGAGGGCGTCGCGGCCGCCATACGGTCGCGCCAGCTCTGCGTCAGGCAGAGTTGGTTCGATCAAGGTGCGCCTTCATCGTACAGGGATCAACCCTTCGTGCTCCTGTGAAAACAAGCACCATGGCGCTGGGACGCCTGTGAATGAACGGGGTGTGAACGGTACGAAACGCGCCCTTAACGACCGGGCGCGCCCCTGCACGCGTCGCGCACCACCCATAACGCGCCTGGCGCGCCCCTATTCCGCGCCCTCGCCGTCCGTGCCCAGCCACCCGGCCAGCTTGCCCCCGTGTCCCACGGCCCGAAGTCGCCGCTCGGCGGCGTCCCGTACCGGATCCGTGGCGACCACGAGCAGCTCGTCCCCGCGTCGCAGCACCGTCGTGGGCAGTGGCACGAACGATTTTCCGTCCCGCACGACCAGGGTGACGGCGGCGCCGGAGGGCAGCCGGAGCTCGTTGATCTCGACGCCGTGCATCTTCGAGCCCGCGGGGATCGCGACCGACAGCAGGTGTCCCCGCAGCCGCTCCAGCGGCGCCGACTCGATGCCGAGGTCGGTGGGGGCCTCCGTGTCCTCGCCGAGCCGCAGGGTGCGGGCGAGCCATGGCAGGGTCGGCCCCTGGACCAGGGTGTAGACGACGACCAGGACGAAGACGATGTTGAAGATCCGACGGCTGTCCTCGACGCCGCCGACCATCGGGATCGTCGCCAGGATGATGGGGACGGCGCCGCGCAGACCGGCCCACGACATCAGTGTCTGCTCCTGCCAGGGCACCCGGAACGGCGTCAGACAGAGCACGACGCTCAGCGGGCGCGCGACCATCGTCAGCACCAGGCCGATGACGAGGGCGGGCAGGATGTCGTCGCCCAGTTCGTGCGGGGTGACCAGCAGGCCGAGCAGGACGAACATGCCGATCTGGGCCAGCCAGCCGAGCCCGTCGGCGAAGCCGCGGGTGGCCGGCCAGTGGGGCAGGCGGGCGTTGCCCATCACCATCGCGGCGAGGTAGACCGCGAGGAAGCCGCTGCCGTGGGCCAGGGCGCCCGCCGCGTACGCCACGACGGCGATGGCCATGACGGCGATCGGGTAGAGGCCGGAGGCGGGCAGCGCCACATGGCGCAGGCCCCAGGAGCCCAGCCAGCCCACCGCGAGGCCGATGGCGGCGCCGATGGCCAGCTCCAGCGCTATCTCGCCGACCAGTGCGTACCAGTGCTCGACCGGACCGGAGTGCGAGAAGGCGACGACCAGGATCACGACAGGGGCGTCGTTGAAGCCGGACTCCGCCTCCAAAGTGCCCGTCACGCGCGTGGGGAGGGGGATCTTGCGCAGCACGGAGAAGACCGCGGCCGCGTCCGTGGAGGACACGACGGCCCCGACGATGAGCGCTTGGCGCCACTCCAGGCCGGTCAGATAGTGCGCGGCCGTCGCCGTCACGCCGACGCTCACCGCGACGCCCGCCAGGGCCAGCGCGGTGGCGGCGGGAAGAGCCGGCTTGACCTCCTTCCACCTCGTGCCAAGACCACCCTCGGCGAGGATCACGACCAGGGCCGCGTACCCGATGACCTGCGTCAGCTCGGCGTTGTCGAACTTGATGCCGCCGATGCCGTCCTGCCCCATGGCGACGCCGATCCCCAGGTACACGAGCAGGCTGGGGAGCCCGCTGCGCGAGGAGATCCGGACCGCTGCGACGGCGACGAGCAGGACGAGCGAGCAGACGAGCAGAAGCTGGTTGAGGTCGTGGACAGTCAGCGGCCGTTCCCTTCCCTGGCTCACGGGCACGCGCGCGTGAGCTCACGTACATAGGACACGAAGTGGCGGAACTCCGTACCCAACTACTTCGTTACCTTACCTAACTCTTGACGATTTCTTGACGCTCCGCCGGGCATGATCGAACGTCGTGCGTCCTGGTTCCCTACTCCGCGTCAAGTGGCACCAGGCCCTGCGCCTATGGTTGCTCCAGCGCTCATTCAAAAGGACAGCCCGCCCTGCCGCTCGCGTTAGGACAGCAAGGACAGCGATGCCCCCCAACACCACCGCCTCTACGGGTCAGCAGCCCGGCAAGTCCGGCAGGAAGAAGGGGCGCAGAGCCCGCCTGATCGTCATCGTCCTCGTGCTGGCCATCATCGGAGGCGTCGCGTACGGGGCGTACTGGTCCATCAGTACCGTCCGCGCCTCCTTCCCGCAGACCAAGGGTTCGATCACGCTCGACGGCCTGTCGGGCCCGGTCGACGTGAAGCGGGACGGCTACGGCATCCCGCAGATCTACGCCTCCTCCGACGAGGACCTGTTCATGGCGCAGGGCTACGTCCAGGCGCAGGACCGGTTCTACGAGATGGACGTGCGCCGTCACATGACCTCCGGGCGCCTGTCGGAGATGTTCGGCAGGAGCCAGGTCGACAACGACGAGTTCCTGCGCACCCTGGGCTGGGACCGGATCGCGAAGGAGGAGTACGACAGCAAGCTGTCGGACGCCACCAAGAAGTACCTCCAGGCCTACGCCAAGGGAGTCAACGCCTACCTGGAGGGCAAGGAAGGCAAGGAGCTCTCCCTGGAGTACGCCGCCCTCGGTTTCGCCAACGACTACAAGCCCGAGCAGTGGACCCCGGTCGACTCGGTCTCGTGGCTGAAGGCGATGGCCTGGGACCTGCGCGGCAACATGGAGGACGAGATCGACCGCGCCCTGATGACCAGCCGTCTGGGCCCGCAGCAGATCGAGGACCTCTACCCGCAGTACCCGTACGACCGGAACAAGGCGATCGTCCAGGAGGGTCAGTACGACGAGCTGACCGGGACGTTCGAGCAGGAGGGCGCCGCGTCCGCGGCCGGAACATCGGCCGACGGCACCTCGACGGCCGGCACGTCCACGAGCGGCACCACGGGCCTGCAGAGCCAGCTCTCCGGCCTCTACGGCGTCCTGGAGGACCTGCCCACGGCCGTCGGCGTGAACGGCAACGGCATCGGCTCCAACTCCTGGGTCGTCTCCGGCGAGCACACCATCACGGGCAAGCCGCTGCTGGCCAACGACCCGCACCTGTCGGCGTCGTTGCCGTCGGTCTGGTACCAGATGGGCCTGCACTGCCGCAGCGTCTCCAGCAAGTGCCAGTACGACGTCACCGGCTACACGTTCGCCGGCATGCCCGGTGTGATCATCGGCCACAGCCAGAACATCTCCTGGGGCATGACCAACTCCGGTGTCGACGTCACCGACCTCTATCTGGAGAAGCTCACCGGCGACGGCTACCAGTACGACGGCAAGGTCAAGCCGTTCACCACGCGCGAGGAGACCATCAAGGTCGCCGGCGGCACCTCCAAGAAGATCGTCGTCCGCGAGACCAACAACGGCCCCCTGCTCTCCGACCGCAGCGACGAACTGGTCAAGGTCGGCAAGAAGGCCTCCGTCGACACCTCCGCGCCCGACCGCGGCGACGGCTACGGCATCTCCCTGCGCTGGACCGCCCTGGACCCGGGCACCTCCATGGACGCCGTCTTCGCGATGAACAGGGCGGCGAACTGGAGCGACTTCCGCGCCGCCGCGGCCCTGTTCGACGTGCCCTCGCAGAACCTGGTCTACGCCGACACCGAGGGCCACATCGGCTACACCCTCCCCGGAAAGATCCCCACGCGCGCGAAGGACGTCGACGGCTCGATCCCGCAGCCCGGCTGGGACTCCAAGTACCGCTGGACCGGCTACATCCCGCAGGACGAGCTGCCCTTCGAGTTCGACCCCGCGCGCGGGTACATCGTCACCGCCAACCAGGCCGTGATCGACAAGGACAAGTACCCCTACACGCTCACGACGGACTGGAGCTACGGCACGCGCAGCCAGCGCATCACCGACCTGATCAAGTCGAAGATCGACGACGGCGGCAAGATCTCCACCGATGACATGCGCCAGATGCAGCTGGACAACAGCAGCGAGATCGCCAAGCTGCTGGTACCGAAGCTGCTGAAGATCGACACCGACGACAAGGACGTCCGCGAGGCGCAGAAGCTCCTGGAGGGCTGGGACTACACCCAGGACGCCGACTCGGCGGCCGCCGCCTACTTCAACTCGGTCTGGCGCAACATCCTCAAGCTCGCCTTCGGCAACAAGCTGCCCAAGGAGCTGCGGGTCAAGGGCCAGTGTCTGTGGGTCGACCCGGTCAACACCACCGGCCCGGCGGACGAGACGGAGAAGGTCCGCGAGTGCGGCCGGCGCGATGCCGACCAGGCGCAGCCGGACGGCGGTGACCGCTGGTTCGAGGTCGTCCGGAACCTCATGGACGACGAGGACAGCGACTGGTGGAAGACGCCGTCGTCGGGCACCCGCCCCAAGGCCGACAACCGTGACGAGCTGTTCCGGCGCGCCATGATCGACGCCCGCTGGGAGCTGACCGCCAAGCTCGGCAAGGACATCGACACCTGGAGCTGGGGCCGGCTGCACCGCCTGTTCCTGAAGAACCAGACCCTCGGCACCGACGGCCCCGGCTTCCTCCAGTACGTCCTCAACCGCGGCCCCTGGAAGCTCAGCGGCGGCGAGGCGACGGTCAACGCCACCGGCTGGAACGCCGCCGGCGGCTACGGCGTCGTGTGGGTGCCGTCGATGCGGATGGTGGTCAACCTCGGCGACCTGGACAAGTCGAAGTGGATCAACCTCACCGGCGCCTCCGGGCACGCCTACAGCGCCCACTACACCGACCAGACGGAAAAGTGGGCCGACGGCGAACTGCTAGACTGGTCCTTCTCCGACGGCGCGGTCGACGAGAGCACGAGCGACACCCTGGTGCTGAAGCCGTGAGCCGCTGACGGTGCACGCAACGTAGGGCCCTCCACGCACGCGTGGAGGGCCCTTTCACATGCGCAGGGACCCGGGAGCGGGCTTCAGGTCGATGGAAAGCGGCGTACGCCCGACGGCGTCACCACCGCGTGCACCGGCCGGTCGTGCGCCTGCGCGGGGACGCGCTCGACGACCTCCGTGTCGTACAGCAGCACGACCAGGGCGGGGTGCGCGTCCGCGCGTTCCAGGCGGGCGAGCACGCGGTCGTACGAGCCCCCGCCGCGCCCCAGACGCATGCCGCGCGCGTCCACCGCGAGCCCGGGCAGCAGCACCACGTCCGCGGTGGTCACGGCGTCCGGCCCGAGGCGTTCGCCGGCGGGCTCGAACAGGGCCATCTTTCCGCCGTGTTGGACCCGTGCGAGGGAGCCCTCGCCGGTGTACGCGCCCCAGTCCAGGTCGTTGTCGGGCAGGAGCGCGGGGAGCAGGACGTGCACGTCCCGCGCGCGCAGCGCGTCCAGCAGCGCGAGCGTGCCCGGTTCGCTCCCCACGGAGACATACGCCGCCACCGTGCGCGCCCGCGCCAGCTCGGGCAGCTCCAGCGCGCGCCCCGCCAGCGCGACCCCGGCCTCCCGTACGTCATCAGCCGTCAACCTGTTCCTCACCGCGAGGAACTCTCGACGCAACGTTCGCTTGTCAGGCTCAGCCGGACGTCCGATCTGACTCAATGGTCGTACCCGTACCCTTTCAATACGCTCATATGAGAGCCAATTAACCGGAGCCACAGATTCCCTACAAAGGCACCGGATAAGGTTGCGGGCATGACTCAGTCGCACCCTCGGATCAGCAAGGCTGTCATTCCCGCAGCAGGTCTCGGCACCCGGTTCCTCCCGGCGACCAAGGCCACTCCCAAGGAGATGCTGCCGGTCGTCGACAAGCCGGCGATCCAGTATGTGGTCGAGGAGGCCGTCTCCGCGGGCCTCGACGACGTCCTCATGATCACGGGCCGCAACAAGCGCCCCCTTGAGGACCACTTCGACCGCAACTACGAACTGGAGTCCGCTCTTCAGAAGAAGGGCGACGCCGGCCGGCTCGCCAAGGTGCAGGAGTCCAGCGACCTCGCGACCATGCACTACGTCCGCCAGGGCGACCCCAAGGGGCTCGGCCACGCGGTGCTGTGCGCGGCCCCGCACGTCGGCCACGAGCCCTTCGCCGTGCTCCTCGGTGACGACCTCATCGACCCGCGCGACCCGCTGCTCAAGCGCATGGTCGAGGTCCAGGAGCAGCGCGGCGGCAGCGTCATCGCGCTCATGGAGGTCGCCCCCGAGCAGATCCACCTCTACGGCTGTGCCGCGGTCGAGACCACCGAGGACGGCGACGTCGTCAAGGTGACCGGCATGGTGGAGAAGCCCGACGCCGCGGACGCCCCCTCGAACTACGCGATCATCGGCCGCTACGTCCTCGACCCGCACATCTTCGACATACTGCGCAAGACCGAGCCCGGCCGCGGTGGCGAGATCCAGCTCACCGACGCCCTCCAGCAGCTCGCCGCGGACGAGAAGGTCGGTGGCCCGGTGCACGGCGTCGTCTTCAAGGGTCGCCGCTATGACACCGGCGACCGTGGCGACTACCTGCGTGCCATTGTCCGACTCGCATGCGAACGTGAAGACCTGGGCCCGGACTTCCGGACCTGGCTTCGCAGTTACGTAGCCGAGGAGATGTAGCCATTTTGAGCAGCGCCGCGCCCCGCACCACAGGCCAGGATCACCTCTGGTCGGTGGACGAACACCTGGAGGACATCCTCGCGACCGTCCGCCCCCTCGAACCCATCGAGCTGCAACTCCTCGACGCCCAGGGCTGTGTCCTGGTCGACGACGTCACGGTGCCGGTGTCCCTGCCGCCGTTCGACAACAGCTCCATGGACGGATACGCGGTGCGGGTCGCCGATGTCGCGGGCGCGAGCGAGGAGTTCCCGGCGGTCCTGGAGGTCGTCGGGGACGTCGCCGCGGGCCAGGCGGAACCGCTCCAGGTGGGTCCCGGCCAGGCCGCCCGCATCATGACCGGCGCCCCACTGCCGCCCGGCGCCGAGACCGTCGTACCGGTGGAATGGACCGACGGAGGCCTCGGAGAAGGTCCCGTGACCGGGATGCGCGCCCGCGCGCTGGCCCCCGAGGGCGCCGAGGGGCACGTGCACGTGTACCGGCCCGCGGAGGCACGCGCGCATGTGCGCGCCAAGGGCAGCGACGTGAAGGCCGGTGACCGCGCCCTGGAGGCCGGCACCGTCCTCGGACCGCCGCAGATCGCCCTGCTCGCCGCGATCGGCCGCGGCACGGTACGCGTGCGCCCGCGCCCGCGCGTGGTCGTGATGTCCACCGGCAGCGAACTCGTCCAGCCCGACGAGGCGTTGCGCAGCGGCCAGATCTACGACTCCAACAGCTTCGCCCTCACCGCGGCCGCCCGGGACGCCGGCGCCATCGCCTACCGCGTGGGTGCCGTCGCCGACGACGCCGAGATCCTGCGCTCCACCATCGAGGACCAGCTGGTGCGCGCCGATCTCATGGTCACCACAGGCGGCGTGAGTGTGGGCGCGTACGACGTCGTCAAGGAGGCCCTCCAGTCCGTCGGCGACGAGGACGAGGCGGGCAGCGGTATCGACTTCCGCAAGCTCGCCATGCAGCCCGGCAAGCCCCAGGGCTTCGGCTCCATCGGCCCCGACCACACCCCGCTGCTGGCCCTCCCCGGCAACCCCGTGTCGTCGTACGTCTCCTTCGAGCTGTTCGTGCGCCCCGCGATCTGCACCCTCATGGGCCTCGAAGACGTCCACCGGCCGCGCACGAGGGCGACCCTGGCGGCGGACAAGGCGCTGACCTCGCCGAAGGGGCGCCGGCAGTTCCTGCGCGGGACGTACGCCGACGGCACCGTGACCCCGGTCGGCGGCGCCGGATCGCACCTGGTCGCCGCCCTCGCGCACGCCGACTCGCTGATCGTCGTCCCCGAGGACACCGAGTCCGTGGAGCCCGGCGCCGAGGTCGAGGTCGTCCTGCTCGGCTGAGCGCACGCGCGTGTGCCGGTCCGCGGGCCGGTCCTGCTCCGGTGCGCGCGCCGACTTGGCGGTACCGTGTCGCGCACAGCAGGCCCAGCGCCGCACCGCCACGGGCCCGGACCGGGAGCGCCACACAGCATGAGTACGCAGGACGGACTGACGCACATCGACGAGGCGGGCGCGGCCCGCATGGTCGACGTATCGGAGAAGGACGTGACGGCGCGCACCGCCCGCGCGAGCGGGCGCGTCCTGGTCTCGCCCCGCGTGGTCGAGCTGCTGCGCGGCGAGGGCGTCCCCAAGGGCGACGCGCTGGCCACCGCGCGGATCGCGGGCATCATGGGCGCCAAGCGCACCCCGGACCTGATCCCGCTGTGCCACCCGCTCGCGGTGTCCGGTGTGAAACTGGATCTGTCGGTAGCGGACGACGCCGTGGAGATCCAGGCCACCGTCAGGACCACGGACCGCACGGGCGTCGAGATGGAGGCCCTCACCGCGGTCTCCGTCGCCGCGCTCACCGTGATCGACATGGTCAAGGCCGTCGACAAGGGAGCGGTCATCACGGACGTACGGGTGGAGGAGAAGACGGGCGGCAAGTCGGGCGACTGGAGCCGGGCATGACGTATCGCGCTCTTGTGGTCACCGCCTCCAACAGGGCCGCCGCCGGGGTCTACGAGGACAAGGGCGGCCCACTGATCGCCGACGGCCTGAAGCGCTTCGGCCTCGACGTCGAGGGACCCCAGGTCGTACCCGACGGGGACCCTGTGGAGGCCGCGCTGCGCGCCGCCGTGGACGCCGGGTACGCCGTCGTCGTCACCACCGGCGGCACCGGCATCTCGCCGACCGACCGCACGCCCGAGGCGACCCGCAAGGTGATCGACTACGAGGTGCCGGGCATCGCGGAGGCCATCAGGGCGTTCGGACGCGAGAAGGTGCCCACGGCCGCGCTCTCCCGGGGCCTTGCCGGGGTGGCGGGAAGCACGCTGATCGTCAATCTGCCGGGTTCCACCGGCGGGGTGAAGGACGGACTGGCCGTCCTTGAGTTCCTGCTGCTCCACGCCGTCGACCAGATCCGTGGCGGCGATCACCCCAGACCCGGCGCAGGCAGCGGGGGTGCGAGCTGAACAGCCCATCCTGGCCCGTCGTACTGGCGGACGGCGATGTCGTCCTCCGGCCGATAAAGCTGCGCGACCAGCGGGCCTGGCGCGAGGTCAACCGGCGCAACCGGGACTGGCTGCGCCCCTGGGAGGCGACCATCCCACCGCCCACGCCCAGCGGGCCGATCGCGCACCGGCCGACCTACCGCCAGATGGTCCGGCACCTGCGCTCCGAGGCGAACGCGGGCCGGATGCTGCCCTTCGTCATCGAGTACCAGGGGCGGCTGGTCGGGCAGTTGACGGTCGCCGGGATCACCTGGGGCTCCATGTGCTCGGGACACGTCGGCTACTGGGTGGACGAGGCGGTCGCGGGCCGCGGGGTGATGCCGACGGCCGTGGCGCTCGTCGTGGACCACTGTTTCCGCACCGTCGGACTGCACCGCATCGAGGTCTGCATTCGCCCCGAGAACGGGCCGAGCCGCCGGGTGGTGGAGAAACTCGGATTCCGCGAGGAGGGGCTCAGACCCCGTTATCTCCACATCGACGGCGCCTGGCGCGACCATCTCGTGTTCGCGCTCACGGCTGAAGAGGTGCCCGACGGGTTGCTGAACCGCTGGCACCGGGCACACTCCCGGGGGAGGTCGTCCGACGGGCCGAGGAACGCGCAGAACACGCCGGGTAATCCCGCACAGCCCGGGTAATTGAATAAATGTTCGAAATTGATCGCCGCGTGACCGTCTCGGAGCCCTGAATTCGCGTCCTGTGCGGCCTGCTGATCGCATGGGTCACAAAAAAATTTCGAAATATCAGCCAGATCGTGCGACACACCGGCTCAATTGGCAGATGGCCTCACGCAAACCCCTCTACCGTGTGAGGCGTGAGCAGCAGCGGCCTCATCTACGCAGTCATTGTCGGGGCCTGGGCCGCCTACTTGGTGCCGATGTGGCTCCGTAGGCAGGACGAGCTGAACGAGGCCCGTCCGACGGAACGCTTCAGCACAGCCATCCGGTTGCTGTCCGGACGGGCGGGGATGGAGCGCCGATACGCCAAGGACCTGCGCGCGCGCTCCGCCGACGAGGGGGAGCCCAGCGCCGACGACCCGGACGGCGTCACCGCATCGGTGGACGTCCGGGCCTTCGCCATGCCTCCGACGCGCCCGCAGACGGCCGCGCCGGCGCCCGAACCCGGGCCCGCGCCGGCGCAGAAGTCCCAGAAGGCGCAGGCGGCGCAGAAACCGGTCCCGGCCGCACGGCGCACGCCCCCGACGCCCGCCGCGGAGGCGGCCGCAGCGCGCGCCCAGCGCACGAAGGTGCTCGCGCGCCGTCGGCGCACCACCGTCGTGCTCTTCCTCGCCTTCACACTCGGCGCGATCGTCGCCGCCGTCGGAGGGCTCGCTTTCCTGTGGGCGCCCGGCGTGCCCGCCGTGCTGCTCAGCGTGTACATCGCGTACCTGCGCACCCAGGAGCGCCGCCGCTTCGCGTACCAGATGGACCGCCGCCGAGCCGAAGCCGCCGCGCAGCGGCTCAGGGAGCGCACCCGCCAGCCGCGCCGGCGCATGCCCGCCGACGCCGGCGCGGACGCAGAGGAGCCGGACGAAGGGGCCGGACCACACACCGACCCGGGGCTGTCGGCGCTCGCCGCCGACCGGCGGGCACTCGTCGAGCAGACCGATCACGCCGAGTGGGTCGATCAGCAGCGTGAGCGCCAGCGGCGGCCGGGGCAGGGCGACAGCTGGGACCCGGTGCCGGTGCCGCTCCCCACGTACGTGACCGCGCCGGTCGCGCCGCGGGCCACCGCCGATGTCGATCTGGGCGCGCCCGATGCCTGGAGCTCGGCGCGGTCCAGCGCGGTCGCACCGGAGCAGGAGGCGCAGTCCCGCGCCGCCACGGCCGAGCAGACGGAGGCGGCCGACGACGAGGAGAGGGCGGACGGCGGCGGGCGCAGTGACGCCCGCCGGGCCGCGTCCGCCCGGCGGGCACGTGAGCGGGGACGCACGCCGTTGTTCGACCAGTACGAGGACGGCGGACGGCCGCGGGCGGCCAACGAGTAGGCGCCCGGAACGGATTTCCGAGCGGGCGGATCGGGATGCTAGAGTTTCACTCGTTGCAAGGGCCTGTGGCGCAGTCCGGTAGCGCACCTCGTTCGCATCGAGGGGGCCAGGGGTTCAAATCCCCTCAGGTCCACCGCAGCATCGTTCACGAGTCAACTCGTAAGCGATACACGAGATCCCGTCCGATCATTTCGATCGGGCGGGATCTCGGCGTTTCCGCGGCTTCGGGGCGGGCGCCCAACGCTCCCGCCCCGACCGGCATCTGACCCCGTGAACGGCCCGCCGCGCGCCTCGGTCCGTCTCAGGGGGTGAGCGGCTTGGCGAAGCACAGGCTCAGATCGTGGAAGCGGTAGTAGCCGAACTTCGCGCACGGCTCGTAGCCGCTGGACTCGTACAGGGCGACGGCCTCCGGCTGCTTGGCGCCCGTCTCCAGCACCATGCGCAGTCGGCCGGCCGCGTGGGCGTCCTCCTCCAGAGCGGCGAGGATGCGCCGGGCGAGGCCACGGCCGCGCATCGCGTCGATCACATACATCCGCTTCAGTTCGGCGTCCCCGTCGATGTTGCCCTCGTCGTTCGCGTCCCGGACGCGCCAGCCGCCCGAGGCGACCGGGGAGCCGTACTCGTCGTAGGCGATCAGGTACACGCCGTTCGGCGGTTCGAAGTCGGCAGGGTCCATGAGGGTGGCGTCACCGCCGTCGCCGTAGCGGACGTCGTACTCGGCCTGGACCGCGTCGTTGAGCTTGACGGCGTCGGGGTGGTCGAAGGAGACGCGACGTATGTGCATGCGGGTAACCGTACATTCATAGGTGGTCGGAATCTGGACTCCGTCCAGTCTGCCGGTATCGTGCCCGGGTGCTCACTGTGACCAGCGTGAATGTGAACGGGCTGCGCGCCGCCGCGAAGAAGGGCTTCGTGGAGTGGCTCGCCGAGACCTCCGCCGATGTGCTGTGCCTGCAGGAGGTGCGCGCCGAGCCGCAGCAGCTCCCGGACGCCGTGCGGGCGCCCGACGGCTGGCACGTCGTGCACGCGCCCGCCGCCGCCAAGGGCCGCGCGGGCGTCTCCCTCTACACCCGCCGCGAGCCCGACCGTGTCCGGGTCGGCTTCGGATCGAGCGAGTTCGACACGAGCGGCCGCTACGTCGAGGCCGACCTGCCCGGTGTGACGGTCGCCTCCCTCTACCTGCCCTCCGGCGAGGTCGGCACCGAGCGCCAGGACGAGAAGATCCGCTTCATGGACGAGTTCCTCGCCTACCTCAAGGACCTGCGCGTACGCGCCGCCGCCGACGGGCGCGAGGTCGTGGTCTGCGGCGACTGGAACATCGCCCACCAGAAGGCGGACCTGAAGAACTGGCGCGGCAACCAGAAGAGCTCCGGGTTCCTGCCGGAGGAGCGCGAGTGGCTCGGTCAGGTGCTCGACCCGGCCGAGGGCGGGTACGTCGACGTCGTGCGGGCCCTGCATCCGGACGTCGAGGGGCCGTACTCCTGGTGGTCGTACCGGGGGCGGGCTTTCGACAACGATTCCGGATGGAGGATCGACCTCGCCGTCGCGACACCAGGACTCGCCGGCCGGGCGGTCAAGGCCTACGTGGAGCGGGCCGCGAGTCATGAGGAGCGGTGGTCGGACCATGCCCCGGTGACGGTGGTCTTCGAGCAGTGACAAGCGAACGTGGGGTGCCCCGAAGCTTCGGGCACCCCACGTCATCGGCTCGAGCCGAGCGCAGCGTCAGGCGTCGTAGTCCTGGTCGAAACGGTCCTGCTCCTCCTGCTGGAGTCGCTCCGTCTCCTCGTCGCGGTCGCGCTGCTTGCCGCGCTGCTCCTGGCCGCGTTCGCGGGCCTGCTGCATCTTTTCCTTGGCCTGCTGCTGCCACTGCTCGGACTTGTCCTGGAACTGGTCCTTCATGCCCATGAGATTTCACTCCCGTGATGGGTGAGGGGATCGGGCTCGACCAGATTCACACGCGCCGTAACACTACGCATGTCGATCAGTTACGGCGCGTAGTTCGCTCCTGCTCGTCGGCCGCGCCGCCCGCTCCGACCAGACCGATCCGCATGCCGTCGAGACGGTCCGCGAACCGCCGCATCTCCCGCTGACCCACGGTCCCGATGACCGTCGGCAGATACCCCCGCACACCCTGCATCCCGCGCAGCCACCACTGCCCGTACACATGGCCCGCCCGCCGCTCGATCCCGGCCACGATCCGGTCGACCGCGGGCCCCAGCGGATACGTCTTGTTCGACGGCCACGGCAGCCGCTGCCGAAGCTCCCGCATGACGTCGTCCTGATCGGCCCCGCGCACCATGTCCGTGTCGGTCCAGGACAGATACCCCACGCCCACGCGCACGCCCTTGTGGCCGACCTCGGCGCGCAGACTGTGTGCATACGCCTCCACGCCCGACTTGGACGCGCAGTACGCCGTCATCATCGGCGCCGGAGTGATCGCGGCGAGGGAGGCGATCTGGAGCAGATAGCCGCGGCTCTCCATGAGCACCGGCAGGAACGCCCGGGCGGTCACCGCCGAGCCGATGAGGTTCACCTCGATGACCCGCCGCCACGCCACCGGATCGGAGTCGACGAAGGGGCCCCCGGACGCGACACCGGCGTTGGCCACCACGATGTCGACCTTCCCGAACCGCTCCTTGACCTCCCGCGCCACCCGGGCCATCGCCTCGTGGTCGGTGACGTCGGCGTGCCAGTGGTCGCTCTCGCTGTGCAGCCGCTCGGAGACCTGCTTGAGCGCGTCCGGTTCGAGCCCGACCAGCGCCACCTTCGCCCCGCGCGCGGAGAGCTTACGGGCGAGCAGCTCGCCCACGCCCCGCGCCGCTCCGGTGACGACGGCGACCTGTCCTTCGAGGCTCACCCTGCTCATGCGCCCTCCTTGATCTGTGCGTAGGCGACGACGAGTTCACGAATCCTGGTGCTGACCAGCTCGGGCGCCTCCACCGGCGTCATGTGCCCGAGCCCGGGGAGTTCGGTGAGCCCGACGCAGGTGGGCAGCGCGGCGGCCAGCGACCGCGCGTGCACCGGCGGGGTGAGCCGGTCGGCGGTCCCGACGACGACCGCGGTCGGCACCCTCAACTCCCTTACGCCATGGTCGAGATCGAGCAGATCCAGCACCTGTGACCAGGCGTGCCGCACCCGCCGCGGACAGGCGTGCACGATCCGCGCGCACGCCTCGACCATGTGCGGCGCCGAACCCGGCCCCATGGTCCCGTACTTGAGGATCCGCCGAGCGAGCGGCGTGACCGGACCTAGCGGCGCCCGCGACCCGAGGATCTGCTTGGTCAGCCACGTCCGCGTCCGCCCCGCCCGCATCGGTACGACGGTCGCCTCGGCGACCAGCCGCGACGACCCGGTGCTGCACAGCAGTACGGCGGCCGCGTGCTCCCGGAACGCCGGCCGCGCCGCGGCGGCCAGCACCGTCATCCCACCCATCGAGTGCCCGACGACCACCGCCTTCTCCGCAGGCGCGAGGGTCTCCTTCAGTACGGCTTCCAGGTCGTCGGCGAGCGCCTCGGTACCGCAGGACCGGCTCGCCGGGCTGCGTCCGTGGCCGCGCTGGTCGTAGGCGATGACGCGGTGGTCGGTCGCCAGTTCCCGTATCTGCGCCGCCCAGAAGGCGGTGGAGCAGGTCCAGCCGTGGGCGAGGACGACGGGGGGCGCGTTCTCGGGGCCGTGCACCTCTACGTGCAGGCGCGCGCCGTCCGCGGAGATCGCGGTGAGTTCGCGGGTGGGGGTGGGCGGGGCGTAGGGCCCGGAGCTCACGTGCATCAGGCGGCTCACGCGTCCACCTCCGCACGCTCTTCGGCGCCGGTGCGCCCCTCGGAGCCGCCCGCGGCGCGCACCACCGCGTACTCCGTGAGATCCACCCGCCGTGTCGCGCGCCGGAACTCGCTTGTCGTGCCCGGCCAGATCGTGGTGTTGCGGCCGCTCTCGTCCAGGTACCAGCTCGTGCAGCCGCCGGTGTTCCACACCGTGCGCTTCATGCGCTCCTGCACGCGCCGGTTCCAGGCGTGCACGGCGCTCGGGCGGGCGTCCAGGGCGACGCGTCCGCCGAGCCCGGGGGGTCCGGGGGGATTCCCCCCGGAAAGCACAGCCAACTGCCGTACGAAGTCCGCCATGTAGTTGAGCTGGCTCTCGATCATCAGGATCATCGACGAGTTGCCGAGCCCGGTGTTGGGCCCGATGATCGTCATCCAGTTCGGGAACCCGGCGGCGGACGCGCCCCGCAGGGCCTCCATTCCGCCCTTCCACGACTCCGCAAGGGTCTGCCCGTCGGCGCCCACGACCCGGTCCGCGATCGGCATGTCGGTGACGTGGAAGCCGGTGCCGAAGACGATCGCGTCGACCTCGGCCTCGGTGCCGTCGGCGGCGACGAGCGTCGAGCCGCGAATCTCGGCGAGCCCGCCGGCGACGACGTCGACGTTCGGCCGGGCGATCGCCGGGTAGTACTCGCTGCTGAGCAGGATCCGCTTGCAGCCGATGCGGTAGTGAGGGGTGAGCTTGGCGCGCAGGGCCGGGTCCTTGATGACGCGGGCCATGTTCTGCTTGGCCAGCTTCTCGACCAGCCCCAGTTCGTTCGGGTGCTTGGTGAACGCCTGGACCTGCAGCTCCCGGATGCCCCACAGCAGCCCGCGCCGGGCCTGGGTGGTGAAGGGCAGCTGCCTGTGCAGCCAGCGCTCCACGCCGCTGATCGCGCGGTCCATGCGCGGCATCACCCACGGCGGGGTGCGCTGGAAGAGCGTGAGCCGGGAGACCTCCGGCTGGATGGCCGGCACGATCTGGATGGCGGAGGCGCCGGTGCCGACCATGGCGACGCGTTTGCCGCGCAGGTCGTAGTCGTGGTCCCAGCGGGCGGAGTGGAAGACCTTGCCGGGGAAGGAGTCGAGCCCCGGGATCTCCGGCACCTTGGGGTCGGACAGCGGCCCGGTGGCGGAGACGACGAAGTCGGCCGACAGGTTCCCGCTGGTGGTCTCGATGTCCCAGCACAGCCTCTCGCCGTTCCACGCCATCCGCTTCACCTCCGAGTCGAAGCGGATGTGCGGGCGCAGCCGGAAGACGTCCGTGATGTGCTCCAGGTAGGCGCGGATGTGCTCCTGCCCGGAGAAGGTGCGCGGCCAGTCGGGGTTGGGTGCGAAGGAGAAGGAGTACAGGTGGGACGGGACGTCGCAGGCGCAGCCGGGATAGCTGTTGTCCCGCCAGGTGCCGCCGACACCGGACGCCCGCTCCAGGACGACGAAGTCGGTGACGCCCTCCCGCCGCAGCCGCACCGCGGCCCCGAGCCCACCGAACCCGGATCCGACCACCGCCACCCGTACATGCTCGTGTTCGGTCATCCCGAAGCCCTCCACACAGCCGTGCGACCCTGCCAGTGAACACTGGCGCAATGGGAGGGTAGAGCAGCTCCGTACTCATGGGTAGGGGGTGGGCGAAGGAAAGTTACCTCCGGTACGCCATAGGCTTCCGGCGTGGCAGAAGACGCAGGACGACCCGAGGGCCGACACGAGTACCGCGTGGAAGAGCTGGCCCGACTCGCCGGCATCACCGTGCGCACCCTGCGCTTCTACCGCGAACGGGGGCTCCTCCCGCCGCCCCGCCGTGAGGGCCGTATCGCCTGGTACGACGACCGCCACCTGGCCCGGCTGCGCACGATCTCGGCGCTGCTGGAACGCGGCCACACCCTCAGCGGCATCGCCGACCTCGCCGAGGCCTTCGACCACGGACGCGACGTCGCCGACCTGCTGGGCATGGACTCCCCGACCGAGGAGATCCCGGTCCGCCTCACCCCCGAGGAACTCGCCGACCGCTTCGCCGGCGAGGTCACCCCGGAGAACTTCGCCGCCGCGCTGGAGCTCGGCTATCTCGCCACCGACGGCCAGGAGATCGTCCACATCAGCCGCCGCCTGCTGGACGTCTCCGCCGCCCTGGTCCGCGAGGGCATCCCGCTGTCCGAGGTCCTCGCCGCCGGCAAGGAACTGCGCGCCCACGCCGACGTCCTCGCCGACCTCTTCGCCGACCTCATCCTGCGCCATGGCACCGAGGAGGACCTCCCCCGCCTGCGCCCCCTCGCGAGAAGCGTGGTGGAGGCGGAGATGTCCCTCGCCCTGGACCGACGCCTGCGCAAGCGGGCTCAGTAGTGTCCTGACCTCAGGAGCGCGGCGGCAACTTCGGCCGCGACCTGTCCGGTACGTGGGAGTAGTCCGGCGGGCTCGCCGGGGGGTTCGTCGCCAACAGGTCCAACGCGAGCTGGACCGCGTCGTCCAACTGGGCGTGGCGGCCCTCTGCCCAGTCCAGGGGGGTGCGGAGGATTTCCAGGTCGGGGAGTACGCCCTTGTTCTCGATCGTCCAGCCGTACGCGTCGAACCAGGCCGCGTTCATCGGGACCGTGATCACAGTGCCGTCGCCCAGGCGGTGGCGGCCGGTCATGCCGACCACTCCGCCCCAGGTGCGCTGACCGACGACCGGGCCGAGCTTCAGGAGTTTGAAGGCGGCCGTGATCATGTCGCCGTCGGAGGAGGTCGCCTCGTCGGCCAGGGCGACCACCGGGCCGCGCGGAGCGTTCGAGGCGTACGACACCGGCTGGGCGTCGCGGGTGAGGTCCCAGCCGAGGATCGTGCGGGTCAGTTTCTCCACGACGAGTTCGCTGATGTGGCCGCCGGCGTTGCCGCGGACGTCGACGATGAGGGCGGGGCGGGAGACCTCCATGCGCAGATCGCGGTTGAACTGGGCCCAGCCGGAGCCGCCCATGTCGGGGATGTGGAGGTAGCCGCAGCGGCCGCCGCTCAACTCCCGTACGACCTCCCGGCGTTTGGCCACCCAGTCCTGATAGCGCAGGGGGCGTTCGTCGACGAGCGGGACCACGGCGACCCGGCGCGCGCGGCCCTCGCCCTCCGCCGGGGTGAACGTCAGCTCCACCGTCGTACCGCCCGATCCCGCGAGCAGCGGATAGGGGCCCGTCACCGGGTCGACCTCGCGGCCGTCGACGTGGGTCAGTACGGCGCCCTCGCGGATGCCGGTACCCGCGAGTGGGGAGCGGGCCTTGGAGTCGGAGGACTCGCCGGGCAGGATCCGCCGTACCGTCCAACCGTTCTCGCGCCGTACGAAGTTGGCGCCGAGCAGGCCCTGGCGGCGCTGGTAGTGGGGCGGGCCCTCGTTGCGGCGGGCCGGGGAGACGTAGGCGTGGGAGGTGCCGAGCTCGCCGAGGACCTCGCGGAGCAGATCGGCGAACTCGTCCGGGGACGCCACGCGTTCGACCAGCGGGCGGTACTGCGCGAGCACCGCGTCCCAGTCGATGCCGCACATGCCGGGGTCCCAGAAGTAGGCGCGGATCAGGCGGCCCGCCTCCTCGTACGACTGACGCCACTCGGCGGCGGGGTCGACCTCGTGCAGGATGCGGCGGGCGTCGATCCACACCGTGGAGTCGCTGTCGCCGGGCTCGGTGGCGGGTACCGCGCGCAGGTCGCCCTCGTCGACCAGGACGAGCCGGCTGCCGTCGCCGCTGACCGCGAAGAAGTCCAGATGCTCGACGAGTTCGGACTTCTTCGCCTTGCTGATGGTGAAGTGTTCGAGGGTCGGACGGCCGCTGGTGTCGTCGGGGTTGACGAACGTCTCGCCGAGCGCCCCCGAGATCGGCCAGCGCAGCCAGACCAGGCCGCCGCCCGCGACCGGGTGCAGCGCCGAGTACTTGGAGGCGGCGACCGGGAACGGCGTCACCCGGCTCTCCAGGCCCTCGATCTCCACGGTCACCGCGCCGCCCTCGCCGCCCTCGTCCTCCATCGGGTCCAGGCCCCCGGCGGCCGGGCGGCCCTCCGGGTTCAGGGCGAAGGGGGAGGGCGTCGCCGACGACAGCGGCACCAGGTAGGGGCGGCAGCCGAGCGGGAAGGACAGATCGCCGGTGTGGACGTCGTACACCGGGTCGAAGCCACGCCAGGAGAGGAAGGCCAGATAGCGACCGTCGCTGGTGAAGACCGGGTTCTCGTCCTCGAAGCGGCCGTTGGTGACGTCGACGATGAGCCGGGCCGCCTCTCCGGTACCTCCGGTACCGGCGATTCTGGCCATCTTGATCTGACGCAGGGAGCGGCCGATGCCCGGGTGCGACCAGGTCAGCCAGGAGCCGTCCGGAGAGAACGCGAGGTCGCGGACCGGGCCGTTGATCGACCGGATCAGCTCGGTCACCTCGCCGTTGGATTCCTCGGTGGCGTCGATGAGCAGGAGCCGTCCGTCGTGCGCGGCGATGGCCAGGCGCTCGCCCTGCGGATCCGAGACCAGTTCCTGGACCCGGCCCAGCTCGCCCGAGGCCAGCCGGCGCGGCTCGCGGTCACCGGTCGCCCGGGGCAGATAGGCGATCTCGATGGCGTCCTCGCCCTCGGCGTCGGTGACGTAGGCGACCTGGCCGACCGAGCCGAGCATCTCCGGGAGCCGGACCCGTACGCCCGGAGTGTCGGTGATCGTACGGGCCGGGCCGTCGCGGTGGGTCAGCCAGTACAGGCTGCCGCGTACGACGACGGCGCTCGCGCGGCCCGTCTCGTCGACGGAGATGCCGTCGACGTGCTGGGCGGCCGGCACCTGGTAGCGGCGCCGTCCCGCGCGCGGGCCGCTCAGTCGGACGTCGAGCCTGCGCGCCTCGGCGGAGAGGTCGTCGACGATCCACAGTTCGCCCGCGCACTGGTAGACCACCCGGGTGCCGTCACTGGAGGCGTGCCGGGCGTAGAAGGCGTCGTGGTCGGTGTGCCGGCGCAGGTCGGTGCCGTCGTAGGCGCAGGAGTAGAGGTTGCCGACGCCCTCGTGGTCGGAGAGGAAGGCGATCCGGCCGTCGACGAACATGGGGCAGGCGAGGTGTCCTTCGAGGTCGGCCAGCAGCCGTTCGCCGTGCAGCCACAGGCGGCCCGTGGCGCCGCCCCGGTAGCGCTTCCAGGCGGCCGGTTCGTGCGGCGGGGTGCCGGTGAGCAGGAGGGTCTTGCGCTCGCCGTGCAGGTCGGCGACCTGGAGGTCGGAGACCGGGCCCCAGGGCAGCTTGCGGCCGGGGGAGCCGTCGGGGGTGACCTTGTAGGCCCAGGTGAAGTGCGAGAAGGGCTCGCCGTGGGAGGCGACGGCGAGGATGTCGCCGTCGGGAGTCCAGCCGGTGACCTGGGTGTCCGCGGTCCCCCAGTGGCTGAGCTGGCGCCCCGGTCCGCCCTCCGTCGGGACCAGGTGGATCTCGGGGACGAGACTTCGCCAGCTCGTGTACGCGATCCGCTCGCCGTCGGGCGAGAAGCGGGGATGGCCCACTTTGGTGCGGTCCACGGTGAGCCGCCAGGCGCGGCCGGGTCCGTCCAGGGGGGCCAGCCAGAGGTCGTCCTCGGCCACGAAGCACAGCAGGTCACCGTTGAGATGGGGCAGGCGCAGATAGCTCACCTCCTCATGCTTTTCCGCTGGATGGGCCCGGGCAACTCGTGGGGCAGAGGGCACGTGACCCAAGACACGTACGAAACGGTTTCGTTTCGCTCAGTGGCTGCGCTACATTCGTTCTGTACGAAACCGTGTCGTTCGCAGCGGAGATTCGCGGCGGAGAGGGGAGTGCATCATGGCCGAGGTCGCAACAGCGCGCCGCAGCCGGATCACGCCCGAGCGTGAGGCCGAGCTCTACGAGGCCGTGCTCGATCTGCTCCGCGAGGTCGGCTACGACGCCCTGACCATGGACGCGGTCGCCGCGCGCACCAAGTCCAGCAAGGCCACGCTCTACCGCCAGTGGGGCGGCAAGGCCGAACTGGTGGCGAAAGCCGTACGGCACAGCAAGCCGGGCGGTATCGGGCTCGGCGACATCGACACCGGGTCGCTCAAGGGTGACCTGCACGCCCTCACTCTGCGCTCGGACGACTGCGAGATGGAGCAGAACTCCGCGCTGATGCGAGGGCTGGCCATGGCCGTGCACAGCAACCCGGATCTCCTGCAGGCCTTCCGGGAACATCTCATCGAACCGGAGATGGCGGAGTTCCGTCGTGTGGTGCAGCGGGCGATCGACCGGGGTGAGGTCCACGCGGACAATCCGGCGATCGACTACATGATGCACATGATGCTCGGTGGGTTCGCCGCCCGCACGATGATCGACGAGCTGCCGCCGACCCAGGCCTTCCTCCTTTCGTACATCGACGCCGTGGTCCTCCCCGCCCTCGGCGCCCCCGCTTCCTGAGCACCCCCGCAGTACCTGACGCGACCGCTCACGTCGTCGGGCCGATCACCCCTGCCACCCACCGGGTTGATCACCCATGCCCTGAACACCCCACGACCTGACCGGGAGTACGCCTCCGTGGCCACGTATCTCTATCGACTCGGCCGGCTCGCCTTCCGGCGACGGCACCTCGTCGCCCTGATCTGGGTGGCCCTGCTGACGCTCGCGGGCGTCGGCGCCGCCTCCGCGCCCGCAGCGGGCAGCAGCTCCTTCTCCATCCCCGGCACCGAGGCCCAGAAGGCCTTCGATCTGCTGGACGAACGATTCCCCGGGATGAGCGCCGACGGGGCGACCGCACGCGTCGTCTTCCAGGCGCCCGACGGGCAGAAGCTCTCGGACGCCGGCAACAAGTCGGCCGTCGAAGACGCGGTGAAGGAACTCGGCACCGGCTCCGAGGTCGTCTCGGTCACCGACCCCTTCCAGACCAAGTCGGTCTCCAAGGACGGCTCGGTCGGCTACGCCCAGGTCCGCTACGAGGTCTCCGGCATGGAGCTCCAGGACGCCTCCAAGGAGGCCCTGGAACAGGCCGCCGAGGACGCGCGCGAATCCGGGCTGACCGTCGAGATCGGCGGTGACGCGCTCCAGGCCACACCCGAGACCGGGTCCACCGAGATCATCGGTATCGCGGTCGCCGCCGTCGTCCTGGTCATCACCCTGGGCTCGCTGGTCGCGGCCGGACTCCCGCTGCTGACCGCCCTCATCGGCGTGGGCATCGGCGTCTCGACGATCACCGCCCTCGCCAACACCCTGGAGCTCGGCTCCACCACCTCCACGCTCGCCATGATGATCGGCCTCGCCGTAGGCATCGATTACGCGCTGTTCATCGTCTCCCGCTACCGCGCCGAACTGGCCGAGGGCCGCGACCGCGAGGAAGCCGTCGGCCGCGCCGCCGGAACGGCCGGCTCCGCCGTGGTCTTCGCCGGCCTCACCGTCGTTATCGCCCTGGTGGGCCTGTCCGTCGTCAACATTCCGATGCTGACGAAGATGGGTATCGCCGCGGCCGGCACGGTCGTGATCGCGGTTCTGATCGCCCTGACGATGATCCCGGCCCTGCTCGGCTACGCGGGCCGCAAGGTGCAGCCGGCGGGTGCGAAGAGCAAGCTGTTCGGCCGTAAGAAGGCCGCTTCCGAGGACAGGCCGGCCAAGCCCAACATGGGCACCCGCTGGGCCAGCTTCGTGGTCCGCCGTCCGGTCGCCGTGCTGTTGTTCGGCATCGTCGGACTCGGGGCCGCCGCCGTCCCGGTCGGCTCCCTGGAGCTCGGTCTGCCCGACGACGGTTCGCAGCCGATCTCCACCACCCAGCGCCGCGCCTACGACCTGCTGTCCGAGGGCTTCGGGCCAGGCTTCAACGGTCCGCTGATGGTCGTCGGCGACGCCAAGGGCAGCGACGACCCGACGGCCGCCGCGGCCGAGGTGGCCGACGAGATCAAGGGCCTGGACGGTGTCGTGACGGTCGCGCCTGCGACGTTCAACAAGGCCGGGGACACCTTCACCATCACCGTGATCCCCGACTCCAAGCCCTCCTCGACCCAGACCGAGGACCTGGTCCACGCGATCCGGGACACCGGCGCCGGCGTCAAGGCCGACACGGACACCGAGGTGCTGGTCAGCGGCACCACGGCGATGAACATCGACTTCTCGCAGAAGATGAACGACGCGCTGATCCCGTATCTCGCGCTCGTGGTGGGCCTCGCCTTCCTCCTGCTGATCGCGGTGTTCCGCTCGATCCTGGTCCCGCTGAAGGCGGCCCTCGGCTTCCTGCTCAGCGTGCTCGCCGCGCTCGGCGCCGTCGTCGCGGTCTTCCAGTGGGGCTGGCTGTCCGGCCTCATGGGCGTCGAGGAGACCGGCCCGATCATGTCGATGATGCCGATCTTCATGGTCGGCGTGGTCTTCGGTCTCGCGATGGACTACGAGGTGTTCCTCGTGACCCGGATGCGCGAGGCGTACGTCCACGGCGAGAAGCCCAGCCAGGCCGTGGTGACCGGGTTCAAGCACGGCGCCCGGGTGGTCACGGCAGCAGCGGTGATCATGATGGCGGTGTTCGCGGGCTTCATCGGCTCCTCCGAGTCGATGGTCAAGATGATCGGCTTCGGCCTCGCCATCGCGGTCTTCTTCGACGCGTTCGTGGTCCGTATGGCGATCGTCCCGGCGGTGCTGGCCCTGCTCGGCAAGCGCGCCTGGTGGCTGCCGAAGTGGCTGGACCGCGCGCTGCCGAACGTCGACGTCGAGGGCGAGGGCCTTCAGCGCGCGTCCGAGGCGCGGGCTGACGAGGATGACGAGGACAAGGAGCTGGTACGCGCCTGACGTACCGCTTGTGAGTGAGACCAGCCGGTGAGGGCCAACGTGGGGACGGTGGCGCCCTCACCGGCTTCCTCGTGCGCCCTCTCAATCGGGTCGCATGCCGTTTACACCTACCGCTAGCGTGCCTGCATGACGTCTGCCGATTCAGGAGCCCACCCCCGTTTCGCCGCCGCCCTCGACGAGTTGGGGCTCGGGGCGGTCAAGGCACAGGTCCGGCACTTTCCGGAGGCCACCCGGACCGCCGCCGAGGCTGCCGCCGCCATCGGGTGCGAGCTGAGCCAGATCTGCAAGTCCCTGATCTTCGCCGCCGACGGGGTACCGGTGCTCGTCCTGATGGACGGGGCCTCCCGCGTCGACGTGGAGCTCGTGCGCCGGGAACTCGGCGCCGAGAAGGTCACCCGGCCCAAGGCCGACGTCGTACGGGAGACCACCGGGTACGCCATCGGCGGCGTGCCGCCCTTCGGGCACCGCATGCGGACGCGGGTGCTCGCCGACCGCTCGCTGCTCGACCACGATCTCGTCTGGGCCGCCGCCGGCACGCCGTACACCGTGTTCCCCATGGAACCCAAGACCCTGATCGCCCACGCCGGCGGCACCCTGGTGGACGTGCGCGAGCGCACCGCGTGACGCCGCTGGTCACCGTCGCCGTCCTGCTCGCCGCGGTCACCCACGCCGGCTGGAACGCTCTCGCCCACCACATCCCCGACAAGCTCGTCGGGTTCGCCCTGATCTCGGGCGGGGGGCTGGTGATCGGGCTCGCGATGATGCCGTTCACGGCGGTCCCGGCGGCCGGGTCCTGGCCGTATCTGATCGCCTCCGCGGTGATCCACATCGCCTACTACGCCCTGCTGATGACGTCCTTCCGGCTCGGTGACTTCGGGCAGGCCTACCCGCTCGCCCGAGGCACCGCGCCCCTGGTCGTCACGCTTCTCGCCGGGCTCCTCGCCCACGAGGTGCCCGACGGCTGGGCGGCCACCGGCATCCTCGTCTCGTGCGCGGGGCTGACCGGCGTCGCCCTGTGGGGGCTGCGCGGGCACCGGCCGAACTGGGCGGCGATCGGCGCGGCCCTCGCGACCGGCCTGACCATCGCGGCGTACACGGTCGTCGACGGCCTGGGCGTCCGCGCCGCCGGCTCCTCGCTCGGCTATATCGCCTGGCTGATGGCGGTGCAGGGGACGGTGATCCCGGCGTATGCGCTGTACCGCTGGCGGGGGGAGACGGCCGCGGTCCTCCGGCCGTTCGCCGCGCTCGGTCTGCTCGGTGCCGCGCTGTCCGTGGCCGCCTACGCCCTGGTCCTGTGGGCGCAGACACGGGCGGAACTGGCGCCGATCGCCGCGCTGAGGGAGTCCTCGATCATCGTCGGGGCGGCGATCGGCGCCGTGTTCTTCAAGGAGAGGTTCGGAGCGCCGCGGATCGTGGCCGCGGCGCTGGTGGTGTTGGGGATCGGGCTGATGCTGCGGGCGGGTTAGGGCCTGACGGCCACCGCGTCCACCTCGAAGAGCATCCCGGGCAGGGCGAGGGCGGCCACCCCGACCAGGGTCTGGGCGGGCAGACGGTCGCCGAAGCGGGCGCTCAGCGCCTTGCCGAGCACCGTCAGCTTCGCCGGGTCGTGGTCGACGATGAAGGTGCCGAGGCGTACGACGTGCTCGAAGCCGAGGCCGACGCCCGCGAGCGCCGAGTTCAGTCGGTCGAGGGCGAGGTCCACCTGGGTGGCGAAGTCGCCGGGCACAGGGGCGCCGGAGGAGTCGGAGGCGTACTGGCCGGCGATGTGGACGATCTCGCCGGGGGCGGAGACGGCGTGGCTGTAGCCGAAGGGGACGGGGTCGTGGAGCGTGGCCGGGTTGGTGATCGTGCGCTCGTCAGACGTCATGATCCACTCAACGCGCCGGAAACCGCCCCCCATTCCGTGCGGCTGAGGTGGTGTGGAACGTGGCTGAAGGAGCACCCTGGAAGCAAGTGTTCCGGAGGTGATCGTCATGATGCGAACCACAGTGGGATGGCACGTCGAGATGGAGTTCAGCGAGGACGACCAGCACACGCGCGCGGCGGCGCTGGTACGTCTGCCCGACGGCACCGAGGTGCGGGCCCAGGGCCACGCGAGCCGGCACCACACCGACGCGAATCAGCCACGGGTCGGTGAGGAGATCGCGGGGGCGCGTGCGCTGAACGAACTCGCGATGCAGTTGCTGACGAAGGCGCACGGTGAGATCGACGCGGCTTCGGGGCGGACTTCGCATCCGATTCATGTGTGAGGTGTGAAAGGGGGTTTCCGGGGCGCGTGAAGGGTTACGCGCCCCGCGTGAGCGACTCCCGTACCGCGCGGACCAGTGCCTGTGCGCGGGGGTCCGCCGTCACCGTCTTGCGGAAGCCGTTGGTGACATAGCCGAAGGCGATGCCCGAGGCGGGGTCGGCGAAGCCGAGCGAGCCGCCGCGGCCGGGGTGGCCGAAGGAGTCGGGGGACAGGAACGGGGACGCGCTGCCGTGCAGCATGAACCCGAGGCCGAAGCGGGTGTTCACGACCAGGACCCGGTCCGGTCCCGCCGACTCCTCCGCGCGGGCGAGCCGCGCCGTGTCCTCGTCGAAGAGACGGACGCCGTCGACCTCGCCGATCAGCGCCGCGTACACGCGGGCGAGCCCGTCGGCCGTCGCGATGCCGTTGGTGGCGGGCAGCGCCGTCGCCCGGTACGCCGGGTCGTTCTGGTCCGGGAAGGGAGTGATCGCGGCGAAGGCCCGGCGGGTGAGGGAGTCGGGGTCGGCGTAGGCCTCGGTGACCGAACGCTTGGGCCGGGCCCGCAGAACCGCTCCGGAGGAGGGCTCGGGGCCCTCGACACGGCCGACCCGGCCCGCCCGTCCCGCGGCTTCCTCCTCGGCCGGCAGCCCCAGCCAGAGGCCGGCGCCCAGCGGTCCGGCGATCTCCGCCGCGATCCACTCGCCGGCGCCCTGCCCGGTCACCCGGCGCACCAGCTCATCCAGCATCCAGCCGTACGTCAGCGCGTGATACCCGTGGTCGCTCCCCGGCTCCCACGCCGGGGCCTGCGCGGCGACCGCCTCGGGACCCTTGGCCGGGTCGAGCGCCTCCTCGGGTGTGAGCGGCCGGTCGAGCACCGGCAGCCCGGCCCGGTGGTTCAGCACCTGCCGGACCGGCACCTGCTCCTTGCCCCGCGCCTTGAACTCCGGCCAGTACTCACCCACCGGCGCGTCCAGGTCCAGCAGCCCACGCTGATGCAGCAGCAGCGGTACGACGGCGGCGACGCCCTTGGTCGCCGAGCGGACGACCTGGGCGGTGCCGCGCTGCCAGGGGTCGGTGCCGTCGACGTCCTTGGTGCCGGCCCACATGTCCACGACCGGGTGCCCGTTCCGGTAGACGGAGACGGCCGCGCCCCGCTCACCCAGTGCGTCGAAGTTCCGTACGAACGCCTCCCTGACCGGCTCGAACCCGTCGGCGACCGTGCCGTTCACATCCACGCCCGTACGTCCTCTCCGCTTGCCTGCGACAGTGCGTGTAACAACGGGCGGTCGCCTGCGATTCCTCGGCTCGGTGGAATCGGAGGGGGTTGTGTGTGGGAAGGCGGAGGAGGACCGTCCGGCCATGGTCGGGTCGGTAGCGTGCCCGTGTGAAGAAGATCATCATCGCGGGCGTACTGCTGGCCGCCGTGTGCGCGGGCGCCGGGGCCGCCGCGTACGCCGCTCTCGCCGAGGACGACTCCGTGTCCGTGCAGACGGAACCGGCGAGGACACGGGCCGACTACATCGAGATGTGGAAGGCGGACCTGGCCAAGTCCGGCAAGGAACTGCCCGCGGACGTGGACTCGATGACCACACAGGAGATCCTCGACGCCTGGGGCAGGGAGCTGGGCAAGCACGCTCAGCCCGGATGACCACGCCGGGAGGGGTCCGCGCCGTCCCGGGGACCCCTCCGGCCGTCACCTGCGCGCTGTTCAGCTGATGCCGTTGGCGGCGGTCATCGTGTTGGCGGCCTTCGAGTCGTGCTCGGAGGAGAACTGGTTCAGCCGAGCAGGATCGTCACGTCGATGTTGCCGCGGGTCGCGTTCGAGTAGGGGCAGACCTCATGGGCGGCGTCCACCAGCTTCGCCGCCACGTCCGCGTCCAGTACCGGCAGGGAGACGCTGAGGGCGACCGCGAGCCCGTAGCCGTGCTGCTTGTTGGGGCCGATGCCGACCTTCGCGGCGACCGTGGAGCCGGACAGGTCGAAACCGGCCCGGCGCCCGACCAGGACCAGCGCGTTGTGGAAGCAGGAGCTATAGCCGGCGGCGAACAGCTGCTCGGGGTTGGTGCCGTTGCCGTCGCCGCCGAGCTGCCGCGGCATCGCGACCCGCAGCTCCAACTGGCCGTCCTGGCTGGTCACATAGCCGTCCCGGCCGCCGTGCGCGGTGGCCTCCGCGACGTACATGATCTTCGTCGGACGGGTGTCGACAGCGGTGTCCTCGGTCATGGTCGTCCTCCCCCGGAAAAGCGTGTGCGCAAGTACAAGAAGCACGTGCACAAGTACATCGTGCACAAGGTACTGGCCGGTAGGGAGGAGGGTGCGGGCAGGGGGCGGCAACCGGGGGTAACGCCGGATCAGGTGGGTGCGCCCCGGTGTGCGGAGTTCAGCGCGCGCGGTCCGCTGCCGCCTGCGCCTTCTCCGTGAGCCTCCACAGCTCCTCGCGCAACCGCGCGACCTCCGGCCCACCGAGCTCCGTCGCCGCGAGCAGGGCGCCCGGTACGCGCGCCGCGCGCTCCCGCAGTTCCTCCGCGCGCGCCGTGCACGCCACGAGCACCGAGCGCTCGTCGCCCGTCGCACGCTCCCGGCGTACGAGCCCCGCGCTCTCCAGCCGCTTGAGCAACGGCGACACCGTGCCGTAGTCCAGCCGGAGCGCCCCCGCCAGCTCCTTCACCGTCGTCTCGCCCCGCTCCCACAGCACCAGCAGGACCAGATACTGCGGATAGGTGAGACCGAGTTCGTCGAGCAGCGGCCGGTACGCGGCCGTCACCGCGCGCTGGGCGGCGTACAGCGCGAAGCACAGCTGCTCGTCGAGCAGCAGGGACCCGGCGGCGCCACTGTTCTCGTCGTTACTCACGCGCCCATTGTCACGGACGGCAGGGAGCGGCCGGGACGGAACGCGGGTCGAAGCCGAAGGGCAGCTCCAGCCGGTGCGCCCGCATCAGGTCCTCGTCCGCGAGCAGCTCACCCGTCTTTCCGTCGGCGGCGATCACGCCCTCGCTGAGGATCAGCGAGCGCGGGCACAGCTCCAGGGCGTAGGGCAGGTCGTGGGTGACCATCAGCACGGTCACGTCCAACGAGCGCAGGATGTCGGCCAGTTCGCGACGGGAGGCGGGGTCGAGGTTGGAGGACGGCTCGTCCAGGACCAGGATCTCCGGTTCCATCGCCAGCACCGTCGCCACGGCCACCCGCCGGCGCTGCCCGAACGACAGATGGTGCGGAGGCCGTTCCTTGAACTCGGCCATGCCGACCCGGTCGAGCGCCCGGTCCACGCGCTCCTCCAGTTCGGCGCCCTTCAGCCCGGCCGCCGCGGGCCCGAAGGCCACGTCCTCCCGGACCGTCGGCATGAAGAGCTGGTCGTCGGGGTCCTGGAAGACGATGCCGACCTTGCGCCGGATCTCGGCCATGTGCTCGCGCCCCACCGGCAGCCCCGCGACCCTCACCGTGCCGGTGCCGCCGGTCAGGATGCCGTTGAGGTGCAGCACGAGCGTGGTCTTGCCGGCGCCGTTCGGGCCGAGCAGCGCGACCCGTTCGCCGCGCCCGATGGACAAGTCGACGCCGAACAGGGCCTGATGGCCGTCGGGGTAGGCGAAGGCGAGGCCGGAGACCTCCAGAGAAGCAGTCACAGCGTCCATCCCAGCAGACATACGACGAGGGCGGCGAGGGGGAGGGCGAGCGCGTACGTCCACTGCGCCCGGGAGGCGGTCACCTCGTCGATGACCGGCATCGAACCGGCGTACCCGCGGCTGACCATGGCCAGGTGCACGCGCTCGCCGCGTTCGTAGGAGCGGATGAACAGGGCGCCTGCCGACTTCGCGAGCACCCCCCAGTGCCGCACGCCCCGTGCCTCGAACCCGCGCGACTCGCGTGCGATCCGCATGCGCCGCATCTCGTCGGTGATGACATCGCCGTAGCGGATCATGAAGGACGCGATCTGGACCAGCAGGGGCGGGAGGTTGAGCCGCTGGAGGCCGAGCAGCAGTTCGCGCAGCTCGGTCGTGGACGCCAGGAGCACCGACGCGGCGACGCCGAGCGTGCCCTTCGCCAGGACGTTCCACGCGCCCCACAGGCCGCTGACGCTCAGCGACATGCCGAGCACCTCGACGCGTTCGCCCTCCGCGACGAACGGCATCAGCACCGCGAACGCGACGAACGGCACCTCGATCAGCAGCCGTTTGAGCAGAAAGCCGGCGGGCACGCGCGCGAGGTACGCCACGCCGGCGAGCAGGACGGCGTACAGACCGAAGGCCCACATCGCCTCCCGCGGGGTCGACACCACGACCACCACGAACGCGAACGTCGCGGCGAGCTTGGTGTGCGGAGGCAGGCCGTGCACGGGGGAGTGCCCGTGCCGGTAGAGCTTGTGCGCGTGTCCGGCGCCCATGTCAGACGCTCGTGCTCACGGGAGAGACGTCATCGGCCGTACGCCGTCTGCGCACCGCCCAGAACACCGTGCTGCCCGCGACCACCGTGACGCCCACGCCGATGACGCCCGCCAGCCCCCCGGACAGGCGGGCGTCATCCACGTCCTTCACGCCGTAGTCCGCCAGCGGCGAATCGGCGGAGGAGTGTTCCTCGGCCTTCTTGTCGATGCCGTTGTCGGCGGCGACCTTCTCCAGGCCGTCCGGGTCGGCGGAGGCGTAGAAGCTGACGAAGCCGGCGAGGACGAGCGAGGTGACCAGGCCCGTGATCCACAGCGCGCGGCGGGAGGCGCGCGCCGCGACGGGCGTCGTGCGCGCCCCCTCGGGCGCGGGAGCGTCGACCAGAGCGCCGTTCACACGCAGCTTCAGGCGCTGACGCAGGTCGCGCGCGCCGTACACGAGATCCGGGCGCACCGCGATCACCGCGCCCACCGTCAGCGCCGTGATCGCCGCCTCGCCGATGCCGATCAGGATGTGCACCCCGACCATGGCGCCGGCGACCTTGCCGATCGAGACATCGGTGGTGCCGCCGACGGCGTACATCAGCGTGAAGGAGAGCGCCGCCGCCGGGACCGAGACCAGCGCGGCGACGAAGGACGCGATGGTCACCGAGCGGCCGGTGCGCGGCAGGAGCTTCACCAGGGCGCGGAAGAAGCCGTACGCGACGATCGTCGTGACCACCGCCATGTTGGTGATGTTCACGCCGAGCGCGGTCAGACCGCCGTCCGCGAAGAGGATGCCCTGCATCAGCAGGACCACGGACACGCACAGCACACCCGTGAAGGGGCCGACGAGGATCGCGGCGAGCGCACCGCCCAGCAGATGGCCGCTGGTTCCCGCCGCGACGGGGAAGTTCAGCATCTGCACCGCGAAGATGAACGCGGCCACCAGACCGGCCAGCGGCGCGGTCCGTTCGTCGAGTTCCCGGCGCGCGCCGCGCAGGCTCACGGCGACCGCGGCCGCGGCCACCGCTCCGGTCACGACCGAGGTCGGGGCGTCTATGAATCCGTCAGGCACATGCACCGTTCGATGATAGTGGCTTGTTGCGAATAACTTGCAAGAGCGTGTGACAGGAAACAACTGGCGCAGGCTCTCCGGTCCCAGGGGCGCTCCACGGAAAATATGGGACATTGGAGGGGAAGCGGATTTACAGATTTCGCACAGGTCGCTGAGCGTAAGGGGCCGTCCGATGTCCGTAGTCGAGCAGTACGCACGAGCCCACATCGTCACGGACACCGACGTCCGCGTGCAGGAGGACCGTGACGCCGTCCCTGTGATCCTGCGCTACGACCCCGACCGCGACCCCCGCGCGGTGCGGTTCGGACTGCCCGGCGCGCACGAATGGACCTGCGACCGAGCCCTGCTGGAACAGGGTCTGCGCGCCCCGGCCGGCAGCGGTGAGGTCCGCGTATGGCCGTGCGGCCGGGTGCAGGCGGTCGTGGAGTTCCACTCCGCGCAGGGCGTCTCGGTCGTGCAGTTCGAGACCAAGGCGCTGCTGCGCTTCCTGCGCCGCACCTACATGGCGGCCGCCGAGCCCGTACGCCGCTGAGCCCCCAAGCCCGCTGTCTCAGCCGCCCAGCTTCAGCAGCGCCGCCACGATCGGCCCCGCCGTCTCGCCGCCATGGCCGCCCGACTGGACGACGCCCGCGGCCGCGAGATCGCCCCGGTACGCGGTGAACCAGCCGTTCGGCTTCTTCTGGCCGTCGACCTCCGCCGAGCCGGTCTTCGCGCCGACGTCACCGCCGACCCCGGACATCGCCTCGGCCGCCGTGCCGTAGGCCGCCGTATAGGCCATCAGCTCGCGCAGTTGGGACAGCGTGCCGGCGGACATCGTGCGCGAGGCCGTCGCGAGCTTGCGGCCGTCCACGTCGGGAGAGACCAGATAGGGCTGGTGGAAGACGCCCGACTTGACCGTCGCGGACACCGACGCCATGTTCAGCGGGTTCATCCGCACCCCGCCCTGGCCGATCAGCTCGGCCGCCATCTGCGCCTGCGACTGCACCGGGACGGCGCCGTCGAAGGTCGAGACGCCCACGGACCAGTTGTTCAGGCCGAGACCGAACACCTGCTGGGCCTGCTTGGTCAGACTGTCGTCGTCCAGCTCGGGCGCCTGGCTGATGAAGGCGGTGTTGCAGGAGCGCGCGAAGCTCGCCTTGAAGGTGCCGCCCTTGATCTCGAACTTGTCGTCGTTCTGGAACTTCCAGCCGCCGTACGTGAAGTACTTCGGGCACGGATGCGCCTTGTCCGCCGAGGCCAGATCCTTCTCGATGAGCAGCGAGGAGGTGATGACCTTCATGGTGGAGCCGGGCGCGAGGGAGCCCTGGAAGGCGGTGTTGAAGCCCTTGGAGGCGTTCGCGGCGGCCAGGATCTCGCCGGTCGAGGGGCGCAGCACGACCACCGAGGAGCGCGCCTTCTTCGCGACCTGCTCCTCGGCGGCGGCCTGGAGGGTGGGGTTCAGCGTCGTCTTCACGGTGCCCGGCGTGCCCTTGCTGAGCTCCAGCACCGTCTTGTCCGCCGACTTGGACTTCTTGCCGCGGACCACCCGCAGCTCGATGCCCGCCTCGCCGCCGGCGGTCTTGCCGTACTTCTCGCGCAGCGAGTCCAGGACCGTGCCCAGCGAGGGGTACTTCGCGGTCGTCAGCTTGCCGCCGTCCCGGTCGAGCGCCTTGATCGGCGGGGTCCCGGACTCGCCGGTGACCAGGGTGTCGCCGTCCTTGAGGTCGGGATGCACGACGGACGGCTGCCACGCCACGACCGGTTCGCCGTCCGCCTTCCGCCGTACGACGGTCAGGGCGCTGTCGTAGGCCAGCGGCTTGCTGAGCTTGTCGTACGTCACCGTGCCCTTGACGGAGAAGGGGACCTCGGCGCCGGTGGGGGTCCCGGCGGTGAGCGTGACGCCCTGGATTCGGGCGTCCTCGGTGTAGCCGGTGAGCAGCTTCTCGGCCGCCGTAGCGTCGTCCGTGGCCGCGGCGGCCTCGGTGACCTTGCCCTGCTGCCAGGCGGTGAGGAAGGCGCGGGAGGCGGTGGCGACCTCCTTGGCGGACAGCGGGCCCGTCTTGACCCTCTTCTCGTCGGCGGACGCGGTCCGCGTACGGTCCTCGGCCGCAGTCCCGCCGCCGACCAGCGCGTAGCCGACCCCGGCGCCGACGACGACCACGGCGAGCGCCCCGCCGACCAGCACGCCGGGACTCGTCTTCCGTCGCTCGGCGACGCGCCTTCTCTTGCCCACTGTCTTCCGATCCTCCGCGAGATCCCAGGGTTCCCGTCAGCCCAACGACGGCACCACCCTAGAGTCCCGTCCTCAGCACGTGACATCAGCCACCCGCTGCCAGTACCGCCTTCACGATCGGGCCCGCCGCCTCGCCGCCGCGTCCGCCGGAGACGCTCATCGCCGCCGTGGCGACGTCGTCGCGGAAACCGGTGAACCAGCTGTTGGCGGTCTGTCCGTCCACCTCGGCGGAGCCGGTCTTCGCGCCGATGTCGCCGTCGAGGCCGGACATCACCCCCGCGGCCGTGCCCTGCGTCGCGGTGAGCCGCATCATCTGCTTGAGCTGGTACGAGGTGTTCGCCTCCAGACCCTTGGCGGTGGCCAGTTGACGGCCGTCCAGATCGGGTGGGACGAGATACGGCTGCCGGAAGGTTCCCGTGATCGCGGTGGCTGTGACGGACGCCATGTTCAGCGGGCTCATCTGGACCTGGCCCTGGCCGATGGCGTTGGCCGCGCGGTCCGGGCCGGCGGAGGGGGGCACGCTGCCGTCGAAGGAGGAGATGCCGGTCTTCCAGTTGTCCTTGCCGAGCCCGAACCGCTCCTGCGCCTCGGCCGTCAGTGAGGCGTCGGTCAGCGGCTCCTCGTCCACGAGCTTGATGAAGCCGGTGTTGCAGGAGCGCATGAACGTGTCGGCGAGCGTCGCGCTCATGTTGGCCTGAAGCCCCGGGAGGTTCTTGAAGGTCTGGCTCCGCCAGGTGGCGGTGTCCGGGCAGGGCGCGGGGCCGTTCATCGAGGTCACGCCGTTGTCTATCAGCATCGCGGCCGTGATGATCTTCATCGTGGAACCGGGCGCGACCTGACCCTGGAAGGCTGCGTTGAACGCGTCCTCACGGTGGTTCGCCACCGCCAGCACCTCGCCCGTGCTCGGCTTGACGGCCACCACCGACGACTCGTCGTAGCTCTTCACCGCCTGCTCGGCCGCCGCCTGCACGCTCGCGCTCAGCGTGGTGCGCAGCTTGCCCGCCTTGCCCTCGGAGAGGGTGAGCAGCGGGGTGTCGGCGACGCCCTCGGCCGCGTGCCTGATCACCAGTTCGATGCCGGGCGTGCCGCCGGCCTTGTCGCCGTAGCGCTCGCGCAGGGTGTCCAGGATCGGGCCGAGGGAGGGGTACTTCGCCTTCGTCAGCACCTGGTCGTTGCGGTCCACTGCCTCGATGGGCGGGCTCTTCGCCTCGCCGGTGACGAGGGTGTCGTCCTTCTTCAGCTCCGGATGGATCACCGCCGGATCCCAGTCGACCAGCGCCTTCCCGGAGGTCTTCCCCCGCACGACCTTGAGCTCGCTGTCGTAGGCGAGCGGTTTCGACTTCCCGTCGTACGACACGGTCGCCTGCACCGAGAAGGGCACGACACCGCCGTTCGCCGCCTCCGGCGTGATCTTCACGTCGGTGATGTGCGCGTCCTGCCCGTACGCGGTCAGCAGCGGCTCGGCCGCCTGCGCGAAGTCCGTGTACGACGCCGCCTCGGCCGCCTGCCCCTTCTCCCAGGCCGCGAAGAACTTCCCCGACGTCTCCTCGACCTCGTCCCCGCTCGGCGGCCCGGTCTCCACGGCCGCGGGCCCGCCTCCGTCGCCGTTCAGCGCCGATACGACGTTGTAGGCGCCGTAGCCGGCACCGCCCACCATCACGGCGAACACTCCGCCGATGACGGCGACCTTCACCCCCTTGCCCATTGGGCTGTCCCTCCCCGTTTCCCCGTTGGTCATTCGCACTGTAAGGGGAGGGTGTGACAGTCGGGGCCGGTGTTCCCCGATTGTTGCTAGACCCAGGTATCCAGCCACATCCGCGACCGCCAGCTGTCGATCGGGATCGCGGTGCCGGTGAACAGGGGCCAGAAGTAGATGAAGTTCCAGGCGATCAGCAGCACCAGCACGCCCGCGCCCGTCGCGCCCGCCACCCGGCGGGTCTCGCTCGACTTCGGCGGTCCGACGATCGCGCCGAGCAGCATCGCCACGGCCAGGCACAGGAAGGGCAGGAAGACGACGGCGTAGAAGAAGAAGATCGTGCGCTCCTGGTAAATGAACCAGGGCAGGTAGCCGGCCGCGATACCGCAGGCGATGGCGCCCGCGCGCCAGTCGCGGCGGAAGAACCAGCGCCACAGGACGTACAGCACCGCGAAGGCGGCCACCCACCACAGCAGCGGGGTGCCGATCGCCAGCACCTCGCGCGCGCACTTCTCGCCCGCGTCGACCGGGCAGCCGTCCTTGCCGGGCGCCGGGGACTCGTAGAAGTACGAGACCGGGCGGCCGGTGACGATCCAGCTCCAGGGGTTGGACTGGTAGGTGTGCGGCGAGGACAGGCCCACATGGAACTCGTACACCTGGGACTCGTAGTGCCACAGGCTGCGCCACCAGTCGGGGAACAGCCACGACCAGTCGCTGTTCTTGCCGTCGGTGGCCGCCCAGTTGCGGTAGTAGCCGCCGGAGCCGTCCGTGGGGGAGAGGATCCAGCCGGTCCAGGACACGATGTACGTGAGGATCGCGACCGGCACGGTGGCCAGGAACGCGAAGCCAAGGTCGTGCTTGAACACCGCCGCGTACGGACGGCGGGCGCCCGCCACCTTGCGGGAGCCGATGTCCCACAGGACCGTGAGCAGGCCGAACGCGGCCAGGATGTACAGGCCGTTCCACTTGGTGCCGATGGCAAGGCCCAGCATCAGGCCCGCCGCCCAGCGCCAGGGACGCAGGCCCAGGCTCAGGGTCTCCGCGGTGTGCGCGTCCGGACGGACCCGGCCGTCGGCGTCCGCCGGCAGCGCGGCCGCCAGCCTCTCGCGCGCCTTGTCGCGGTCGATGACGAGACAGCCGAACGCGGCCAGCACGAAGAACATCAGCACGCCGTCGAGCAGCGCGGTGCGGCTCATCACGAAGTGCAGTCCGTCCACCGCCATCAGCGCGCCCGCGAGACAGCCGAGGAAGGTCGAGCGGAAGATCCGGCGGCCGATGCGGCACAGCATCAGCACGGAGAGCGTGCCGAGCAGTGCGGTCATGAACCGCCAGCCGAACGGGTCGAACCCGAACACCAGCTCGCCGAGCCCGATGACGTACTTGCCGACCGGCGGATGCACGACATACGCCGCGTCCGACGGGATCTGGACCTTGTCGCCCAAGGACAGGACCAGATCGTTGGCGTTCTTGTCCCAGTTCACCTCGAACCCGCGGTGAACGAGCGCCCAGGCGTCCTTGGCGTAGTACGTCTCGTCGAATATCACCGCCTTCGGGCTGCCCAGGTTCCAGAACCGCAGCACGCCCGCGAGCAGGGTGACCAGCAGCGGCCCGCCCCAGCCCGACCAGCGCGCCAGCCGGTCGGCGAGGGTCGGCGGCAGTCCGAGCACCGCCCACAGACGCGGGCTGGGCTGCGCGTACGGCGGCACCAGGCGGTCGCGGACATCGGTTCTGGGCCCCGCCGTGTATCCGAAACGGCGCAGCCGCTGCTGCCACGAGGGCCGCTGGTCGTGCGGCGCCTGGCCCTGCCGGGTGTCCGTGGAGTCCATGGACGACGCTGTACTGGTCACCGCGCCATCGTAGGGAACCCTTCTGTGGGAGTCCCGCGCATGGCGCCTGCGAGGATGGAAACGTGACAGTTACACCCGGAACCCTGGTCCTCGCCGGCACTCCCATCGGGGACATCGCCGACGCCCCGCCCCGGCTCGCCGAGGAACTCGCCGGCGCCGACGTCGTCGCGGCCGAGGACACCAGGCGGCTGCGCCGGCTGACCCAGGCGCTGGGCGTCACGCCCAAGGGGCGGGTCCTCTCCTACTTCGAGGGCAACGAATCCGCCCGTACACCCGAACTCGTCGACGAACTGCTCGGCGGCGCGCGTGTGCTGCTCGTCACGGACGCCGGGATGCCGTCGGTGTCCGACCCCGGGTACCGGCTGGTCGCGGCGGCCGTCGAGCGGGACGTCAAGGTCACGGCCGTGCCCGGGCCCTCGGCGGTGCTCACCGCGCTTGCGCTGTCGGGGCTGCCCGTGGACCGGTTCTGCTTCGAGGGGTTCCTGCCGCGCAAGGCGGGCGAGCGGCTCTCGCGGCTGCGGGAGGTCGCCGAGGAGCGGCGCACCCTCGTCTACTTCGAGGCCCCGCACCGGCTCGACGACACCCTCGCCGCGATGGCCACCGTCTTCGGCGACGAGCGGCGGGCCGCGGTGTGCCGGGAGCTGACCAAGACGTACGAGGAGGTCAAGCGCGGCCCGCTGGGCGAGCTGGCCGCGTGGGCGGCCGAGGGCGTGCGCGGGGAGATCACCGTGGTCGTGGAGGGCGCTCCGGAGAAGGGCCCGGAGGAGATCGGGCCCGAGGAGCTGGTGCGCCGGGTGCGGGTGCGCGAGGAGGCGGGCGAACGGCGCAAGGAGGCCATCGCTGCCGTGGCGGCGGAGGTGGGGCTGCCCAAGCGGGTGGTCTTCGACGCGGTGGTCGCGGCAAAGAGCCGGTGACCGGTCGGCATGCCGGGGTAAAGCGCCACGGCCGTTTCGGCAAGGAACGGCCAAGCCACGGCCAACACTGCACAGCTGACGTGCAGGCAGTCTGACCGAGGAGTCCACTGGACGCAAGGGGCGCAACCCGCCCCACCAGCGGACCAACTGGAGCCGGAATGAGTGAGATCGCAGGGCAGACCCGTCTCCGCACCGCGGCGACCCCCGTCGTCCACGAGTCGTATTCCTTCGCCTGCATGCGCTGCGGGCAAGGCTGGGAACAGTCGTACGAGATCGAGCACCACACGGACGCCGAGGGGCAGGAGTTCGTCCTGTATGTGGCGGACGGCCAGGTCGTCCCGTCCCCGCTGAGCCGGCCCACCTGCCAGAACTGCGACGGCCATGTCGTACGGATCATGCGCGCGGGGCAGGTCTCGTCGGTGCGGGACGCGGAGCAGACGCACGGGCCGGACGAGGACCGGCACCACTGGCATCTGTCCGACCTGCTGCATCCCTTCCAGCGCCGGGCCGACTGAGCCGGACGGCGGGGCGTGCCGCTTTCGTAGGATCGGGGCATGCCTTCCTCCACCGACAAGAACGCGGCGCCGCCGCTCCCGGAGCCTCTGCGGGTGCCGGTCGCCGACTCCCACACCCACCTCGACATGCAGTCCGGCACGGTGGAGGAGGGGCTCGCGAAGGCCGCGTCGGTCGGCGTGACGACGGTCGTGCAGGTCGGCTGTGACATACGCGGCTCGCAGTGGGCGGCGGACACGGCGGCGGCCTTCGAGAATGTCCATGCCGCCGTCGCCCTGCACCCCAACGAGGCCCCGCGCATCGTCCACGGCGACCCCGACGGCTGGTCCCGGCAGGGGGCACGCGAGCCGGGCGGGGACGCCGGGCTCGACGCGGCACTCGCCGAGATCGACCGGCTGGCCGCGCTGGCACACGTGAAGGCCGTCGGTGAGACGGGCCTCGACTACTTCCGCACCGGCGACGAGGGCAAGGAGGCGCAGGAGCGCTCCTTCCGGGCCCATATCGAGATCGCCAAGCGGCACGGCAAGGCGCTGGTCATCCACGACCGCGACGCGCACGCCGATGTGCTGCGGGTGCTCAAGGAGGAGGGTGCGCCGGAGCGGACCGTCTTCCACTGCTACTCCGGCGACGCCGAGATGGCGGAGATCTGCGCCGCGGCCGGATACTTCATGTCCTTCGCCGGCAACGTCACCTTCAAGAACGCCCAGAACCTGCGGGACGCGGTGGCCGTGGCCCCGCTGGAGCTGCTGCTGGTGGAGACCGACGCGCCCTTCCTGACGCCGGCGCCCCACCGCGGACGGCCCAACGCCCCGTATCTCGTTCCGGTCACGGTGCGCGCGATGGCCGCGGTGCGCGGGATCGATGAGGACGCGCTGGCGACGGCCCTCGGCGCGAACACGGCACGCGCCTTCGGTTACTGAGGGTGGATTCTTCGTAACCTGTCGATAACGCTCGGGCGGGCCATGTCCGGGCAGTGTCGCGACGGTGCGTAGTCGCGTCGCTTTGGAGAGTGACGCTCGCTCCGCTACGTTCTGGGGGCCCGGTCGGACCCCTCTGGCCCTCTGGAGCGTGGCGACGTGAGCAGCAACTCGCAGTACGGGACGTACGAGGCGGCGCGTGAGGTGTACGGCGGATACGTGGACACGTATCGGCCGGCGTACGCCGAGGAGGCGCTCGCGCCCGTTGTGCACGCCAGAGTGGGGCGGCGGGGCGCACGCCGACGCAAGGCGCGGTGCGCCGGGCGTGCGGACGGTTCCATGCGCCGTCTGCTGCCGCAGGCGCTGGTGGTCGCGTTCCTCGCGGGCGGTACCACCGCCTTCGTCGCCAAGGACAAGGCGATCGAGCTGAATGTCGACGGCCGGCCGCGCACGCTGCACACCTTCGCCGACGACGTGACCGAACTGCTCGCACAGGAGGGCGTGGAGGTGGGGGCGCATGACGTGGTCGCGCCCGCCACCGGTACGGAGCTCAGCAGCGGGGACGAGGTCGAAGTGCGGTACGGGCGCCCCGTGCGGCTCACGGTCGACGGCGAGCGGCACGAGGCGTGGACGACGGCGCGCACGGTCGAGGAGGCGCTCGAACAGTGGGGGGTGCGCGCGCAGGGGGCGTATCTGTCCGTCGCGCGCTCCACGCGCATCGGGCGCGCGGGGCTCGCGTTGGACGTACGTACCGAGCGCTCGGTGACGATCATGGCGGACGGCCGGGCCCGTACCGTGCGCACCAACGCGGCGACCGTACGGGAAGTCGTCGAGGACGCCGGGATCACACTGCGCGGACAGGACGCCACCTCCGTGCCGCTCGGAAGCTTCCCGCGCGACGGGCAGACGGTCACCGTGCTGCGGATCACCGGCACGAAGGAGGTCCGCGAGGAGGAGATCCCCTTCGGTGCGGAGCGGACCGGGGATCCGTCGCTGTTCCGGGGCACCGAGGTTGTCGAGCGCGCCGGGCAGCCGGGGCTGCTGCGGGTCACGTACTCCCTGCGCATGGTCAACGGCGTCAAGCAGAAGCCGCGGCTCATCAAGAGCGAGGTGGTGCGAGAACCCAGGACGCAGGTGGTGAAGGTGGGGACGAAGCCCATGCCGACGTCCGTGCGGGGGGTGGACCATCTGAACTGGCAGGGGCTCGCGGAGTGCGAATCGGGCGGTCGGCCCGACGCGGTGGACCCTTCGGGGACTTATGGGGGTCTGTACCAGTTCGACATGCGGACCTGGCAGAGCCTCGGCGGGAGCGGGCGGCCCCAGGACGCACCGGCGTCGGAACAGACGTTCCGCGCGAAGAAGCTGTACGTGCAGCGGGGGGCCGGGCCCTGGCCGCACTGTGGGGCGCGGTTGTACGGATGAGCGTGGGCCGGCAGGAACGGCTGCCTTCTTTCCGGCCCGTACCCTTGTCCCGTGAGCAGCAGCCCCACCCCCGACGCCCTTCTGGGTCCCGCCGACATCCGTGAACTCGCGGATGTGCTCGGCGTGCGGCCCACCAAGCAGCGTGGTCAGAACTTCGTGATCGACGCGAACACCGTGCGCCGTATCGTCCGTACCGCGGACGTACGGCCCGACGACGTGGTCGTGGAGGTCGGGCCGGGGCTCGGTTCGCTCACGCTCGCGCTGCTGGAGGTGGCCGACCGGGTCACCGCCGTGGAGATCGACGACGTCCTCGCGGGCGCGCTGCCCGCCACCGTCGCCGCCCGGATGCCGGAGCGCGCCGACCGGTTCGCGCTGGTCCACTCCGACGCGATGCACGTCACCGAGCTGCCCGGCCCCGCCCCCACCGCGCTGGTGGCGAACCTGCCGTACAACGTCGCCGTACCTGTGCTGCTGCACATGCTCGACACCTTCCCGAGCATCGAGCGCACGCTCGTCATGGTGCAGGCGGAGGTCGCCGACCGGCTCGCCGCGGCGCCCGGCTCGAAGGTGTACGGCGTGCCGTCCGTGAAGGCGAACTGGTACGCCGAGGTCAAGCGGGCCGGAGCCATCGGCCGCAATGTCTTCTGGCCGGCTCCGAACGTCGACAGCGGGCTTGTGTCGCTGGTCCGCCGGTCCGAGCCGATCAAGACGACCGCCTCCAAGAAGGAGGTGTTCGCCGTCGTCGACGCCGCGTTCGCGCAGCGGCGCAAGACGCTCAGGGCGGCGCTCGCCGGGTGGGCCGGGTCCGCGCCGGCCGCCGAGGCGGCGCTCGTCGCGGCGGGTGTCTCGCCGCAGGCGCGCGGGGAGGCCCTGACGGTCGAGGAGTTCGCGCGGATCGCGGAGAACAAGGAGTCCGGTCACCAGTGAGCGTCACCGTACGCGTCCCCGCCAAGGTCAACGTCCAGCTCGCGGTGGGCGCCGCCCGCCCCGACGGCTTTCACGACCTGGCCAACGTCTTCCTCGCGGTCGGCCTGTACGACGAGGTCACCGTCGCCCCGTCGCCGGGCGGCCCGCGCGTCACCTGCGAAGGCCCCGATGCCGATCAGGTCCCCCTGGACCGTACGAACCTCGCCGTCCGCGCGGCCGAGGCGCTCGCCGCGCGCCACGGCATCAGCCCCGACGTGCATCTGCACATCACCAAGGACATCCCCGTCGCCGGCGGCATGGCGGGCGGCAGCGCGGACGGCGCGGGCGCCCTGCTCGCCTGCGACGCGCTGTGGGGCACGAACGCCTCCCGGGACGAACTCCTCGACATCTGCGCCGAACTGGGCAGCGACGTGCCGTTCAGCCTGGTGGGCGGGGCCGCGCTCGGCACCGGGCGGGGCGAGAAGCTGCGTGCGCTGGAGACCGGCGGGACCTTCCACTGGGTGTTCGCGATGGCCGCGCGCGGGCTGTCGACGCCGGCCGTGTTCCGTGAGTTCGACCGGCTGGCGCAGGGCCTGGACATCCCCGAGCCCATCGCCTCCGAGGAACTCCTCGGCGCGCTCGCCGAGGGCGACCCCGACGCGCTCGCCGCGGCCGTCTCCAACGACCTTCAGCCCGCCGCGCTCTCCCTGTTCCCCGAGCTCGCCGACACCCTCGCCGCGGGCCGCTCCGCCGGGGCGCTCGCCGGACTGGTCTCCGGTTCGGGCCCGACGACGGCGTTCCTGGCGCGGGACCCGGAGTCGGCGCTGAAGGTGGCCGAAACTCTGCGGTCGTCCGGCACCTGCCGGGCGGTGCGGCTGGCGACGGCGCCCGCGCCGGGCGCCACCGTGGTGTCCGCGTAAGAGCCTGTTCCACATCCCTGGTCGGATCAGCGCGCGGCGTCTGGGGCGTGCGATCGCAAGGCGCCGGAGCGCCCTCGATGGGGGAGGAGCCACGTGGGTGGTTCGGCAACGCGGCTGGGGGTCCCCTCTGGGGGAGGGCGTGCCAGGCGCCGCGCGCCCGGTCGGGGATGTGACGCAGGCTCCATGGCTCCCGCGTCCGCTCTCCGGCCCCGCCGACTACCCTGGAGGGTCGATCGATCCCCCTGGGCAGGAGAGAAATGGCCGTCAATCTGGTCAATGTCGAGAACGTCAGCAAGGTGTACGGCACCCGTGCCCTGCTCGACGGTGTCTCGCTCGGCGTCTCCGAAGGGGATCGGATCGGGGTGGTCGGCCGCAACGGCGACGGCAAGACGACCCTGATCCGGATGCTGGCCAAGCAGGAGGAGGCCGACACCGGCCGGGTCACGCACTCCGGCGGGCTGCGCATCGGCGTTCTCACCCAGCACGACTCCCTCGACCCGGCCGCCACCGTGCGGCACGAGGTCATCCGGGACCTGGCGGACCACGAGTGGGCGGGCAACGCCAAGATCAGGGACGTGCTGACCGGGCTCTTCGGCGGCCTGGACCTGCCCGGGTTCCCGCAGGGTCTGGACACCGTCATCGGACCGCTCTCCGGTGGCGAGCGCCGCCGTATCGCGCTCGCCAAGCTGCTCATCGACGAACAGGACCTGATCGTCCTCGACGAGCCGACGAACCACCTCGACGTCGAGGGCATCTCCTGGCTCGCCCGGCATCTGCGCGAGCGCCGGTCCGCGCTCGTGTGCGTGACCCACGACCGCTGGTTCCTGGACCAGGTCTGCACGCGCATGTGGGACGTGCAGAAGGGCGACGTCTACGAGTACGAGGGCGGCTACTCCGACTACGTGTTCGCGCGTGCCGAGCGGGAGCGCATCGCCGCCACCGAGGAGACCAAGCGGCAGAACCTCGTCCGCAAGGAGCTCGCCTGGCTGCGCCGCGGCGCACCCGCGCGTACGTCCAAGCCGCGCTTCCGGGTGGAGGCCGCCAACGAGCTCATCAAGGACGTACCGCCGCCCCGGGACAGCAGCGAGCTGATGAAGTTCGCCTCGTCCAGGCTCGGCAAGACCGTCTTCGACCTGGAGGACGTGACCGTCCAGGCCGGTCCCAAGATGCTGCTCAAGCACGTCACTTGGCAGCTCGGCCCGGGTGACCGCATCGGCCTCGTCGGCGTCAACGGCGCCGGCAAGACCTCGCTGCTGCGCGCGATGGCCGAGGCGGCACGCACCGAGGGGGAGACACAGCCCGCGGGCGGCCGTGTCGCCGTCGGAAAGACCGTCAAGCTCGCCTACCTCTCCCAGGAGGTCGGCGAACTCGACCCGAACCTACGGGTGCTGGAGGCCGTGCAGCGGGTGCGTGAGCGCGTCGATCTCGGCAAGGGGCGCGAGATGACGGCCGGGCAGCTGTGCGAGACGTTCGGCTTCAACAAGGAGAAGCAGTGGACGCCGGTCGGCGACCTGTCCGGCGGTGAGCGGCGTCGGCTCCAGTTGCTGCGGCTGCTCATGGACGAGCCGAACGTCCTCTTCCTCGACGAGCCCACCAACGACCTCGACATCGAGACCCTGACCCAGCTGGAGGACGTCCTCGACGGCTGGCCCGGCTCGATGATCGTCATCTCGCACGACCGGTTCTTCGTCGAGCGCACCACCGACCGCGTCTTCGCCCTGCTCGGCGACGCCACCTTGCGGATGCTGCCGCGCGGCATCGACGAGTACATCGAGCGCCGCCACCGTATGGAGGAGGCGGCCGCCGCCGCGGCCCCGGTCGTCGAGAAGGCCGTCCCCGAGAAGAGCGCCGCCGACCAGCGCGTCGCCAAGAAGGAGTTGCAGAAGATCGAGCGACAGCTCGACAAGGTCTCCGAGAAGGAGACCAAGCTGCACGCCCAAATCGCCGAGAACGCCACGGACTTCGCGAAGGTGGCGGAACTCGACGCCGAGCTGCGGGACTTGGCCGGACAGCGCGAGGAACTGGAGCTGCGCTGGCTCGAATTGGCGGAGGACGCCTAAGCGGCGTGAAGGGCGCGTGAAGGCGCGTAACAGCGGTATCACGGGCCGGTCGTCCCTTGGGAACAGGGGTTGACCGGCCCGGTGGGTTGTCGGTGCCGAGTGATAGAAAGAGCCGTCTGAGAACCGTCTGAGAACAACGGGTGTGGCGGAAACGCAGCGCCACAGAGCGCGGCGCCACATCGGTCACAAGGGGGAACCGCTGATGAGCCAGCCGCCCAACCAGCCGCCGCACGGCGGTTTCGGCGCGCCGCAGGACCCGCCGCCGCAGGGCGGATTCGGCGCACCGCCGCCACCCCAGGGCCCACCTCAGACGCAACCGCCTCCGCAGGGCCCGCCGTCCGCCGCGCCCCAGCCCGGTTACGGCTACCCGCAGGCACCCCAGCAGCCGGGCCCGTACGGTCAGCCGGGTCCCTACGGCCAGCCCCAGCAGCCCGGCCCCTACGGCCAGCAGCCCGGCTACGGCTACCCGCAGCAGCCCCAGTACCCGGGCGCGCCCACCCCGCCCGGCTCCCGCAACCCCTTCAAGGGCAAGCCCGCGCTCGTCATCGGCGCCGCCGTCGCGGCGCTGCTCGTCATCGGCGGCACCGTGTTCGCCGTGACCAGCGGTGACGACGGCGGAAAGAAGAAGCCGGTCGCGCAGAAGAGCGACGACCCCAAGGCCTCCGACGACCCGGTCAACCCCGGCGACGGCGGCGGCGACGGCGGCGAGGATCCGGAGAACCTCAACGAGGGCCGCAAGGCCGGTGAGGCGAAGGTGCTCTGGTACAAGGAGGCGCCCGACGCGCCCGGTTCCGGCGCCGACGCCCCCGGCATGTGGATCACCGACAAGACGGCGGTGAAGGCGGCGTACAAGCAGGTCTTCGCCTACGGCATCGGTGACGGCGCCCCGGCCTGGGACCCGATCACCTTCCCGCAGAAGATCTGCTCGGTCACCCCCCAGAAGACGGCCGACGACAAGGTCGTCATCGCGTACATGAGCGGCAGCAGCGACCGCGCCGAGTGCAACCAGCTCCAGGAACTCGACCTGAACACCGGCGAGAAGGGCTGGAAGGGCGAGGTCGCCGACGGCGAACTCTTCGACAGCACGCTCCAGATCGAGCTGTCCATCACCGGCAACACGCTGATGGTGGGCCGCTCGCAGTCCGGCACGGCGTACGACGTCACCACCGGCGACAAGATGTGGGACAAGAAGAAGTACGGCGACGCCTGCTTCCCGGCCGCCTTCGCCGGCGGCGAGAAGCTGATCGCCGTCTCGTCCTGCGGCGCGGGCGGCAACAACGAGCACGACGAGGTCCAGGAGCTCGACCCGAAGACCGGCAAGGTCAAGTGGACCTGGAAGCCCGACAAGGGCTGGACGGTCGCGCGCGTCTACTCCCTGAACCCCGTGGTCGTCTACAGCACCAACGAGGACAAGAACTCGTGGAACATCTCCACGCTGAGCCCGGGCGGCTCCATCGCCTCGCAGGTCGACGTCGACGAGAGCTTCTCCCCCGAGTGCGGCTGGGCCGTCCTTCAGCGTGACCTCCAGGGCTGCAACGGCGTGGCCGCCGACGGCACGACGCTGTACCTGCCCACCGAGGCCACCACCGGCGCCAACGAGATCGTCGCGATCAGCCTCGCCAACGGCAAGGAGAAGTGGCGGGTGAAGTCCCCGGCGGAGGAGTCGATGCAGCCGCTGAAGGTGGAGGACGGCAAGCTCATCGCCTATGTCAAGCCGTCCTGGGAGTCGGGCGGCCAGGTCGTGTCCATCCCGACCACGGGCAGCAGCCACCAGCCGACGAAGCTGCTCCAGAACCCCGCGGGCACGGCCGACATCGAGGACAGCTTCTACTCCGGGACCTACGACTGGATCGACGGCCGCTTCTATCTGTCGACCACGCGACTGTCCGGCAGCGACGAGACGAAGGAGAAGCTGATGCTCGCCTTCGGCAAGTGATCCGCTCCCAGGTCCCGTCCGCAGCCGTCCCCCCTCCGAGGTAGCCACACCATGACCCAGCCACCGCCCCCGCCGCCCAACCAGCCCCCGCCGGGGGGAGGTTTCGGCCCGCCCCAGGACCAGCCGCCGCAGCAGGGCGGCTTCGGCGCGCCGCAACAGCCCGCCCAGCAGGGCGGCTTCGGCGCCCCCCAGCCCCCGCAGCAGCCTCCGCAGCCCCCGCAGGGTTACGGCTATCCCCAGCAGCCGCCCGCCTACGGCTACCCGCAGGCGCCCCAGCAGCCGCAGGGTTACGGATACCCCGGCCAGCCCCAGCCCCCCACCCCGCCGTACGGCCAGCAGCCCGGCTACGGCTACCCCGGCCAGCCGAGCATGCCGATGCAGCCGCAGCCGGGACAGCCGGGCGGCGGGCGGAAGTTCAACGCTCAGCTGGTCATCATCGTGGCCGCGGTCGTGGCCATCACCCTGATCATCGGTGGCGGTGTCTGGTACGCCTCGTCCTCCGGTGAGGACAGCGGCAAGGACGACACCGCGAGCTCCAGCGGCGGCACCGGCGGTGGCGGCGACAAGGGCGGCGACACCGGCGGCACCTCGTCCGGCAAGGCGACGGAGAAGGTGCCCGCCGACCCCAACTCCGAGGTCCTCTTCCAGGTCCCGGCGCCCGAGGTGAAGGAGGACCGGACCATCCCGACGGTCGGCTCCTGGCTCACCGACAAGGTGTACGTCAAGAGCGGCGTCGCCGAGGTCGTCGGCTACGACCTCGACAAGGGCACCGAGCTCTGGACGATCAAGCTCCCCGGCCCGGTCTGCCAGGGCAGCAATCACGCCACCGAGGACAACAAGGTGGCGATCACCTACCAGCCGCAGATGCCCACCAAGGCCACGCCGTCCCACGGTTGCAGCCAGGTCGCGGCGATCGACCTCGACGCGGGCGAGAAGCTGTGGACGAAGACCGTGGAGAGCGGCACCGATCCGATCAGCTTCGACAACGTGACCGTCAGCGCGAGCACCGTGGCCGTCGGCAGCACCAGCGGCGGCGCCGCGTTCGACATCGCCACCGGCGACCAGCTGTGGGCGCCGAAGCCGACCGACACCTGCTACGACGCCGGTTACGCGGGCGGCCCCAAGCTGGTGGCGGTGCGCAAGTGCGGTCAGTACGGCGAGCGTCAGCTGCACATCCAGACCATCGACCCGAAGTCCGGGAAGGTGATCTCCGAGTACAAGATGGACCAGGGCATCGAGTACGCCAGCGTGGTGTCGACCGAGCCGCTGGTCGTGGCCGCCGACGTCGGTGACTCCGCTGGTGACGGAAGCGGTATCTCGGACTTCTTCGCCATCGACAACAAGACCGGCAAGCTGCGCAGCCGGATCTCCGCGCCGGGCGAGGAGTACAACGCCACCTGCGACGGCATCTCCAAGGTCGAGGAGTGCCGCCTGCTCGCCGTGGGCAACGACCGGCTCTATCTGCCGACCGAGAAGCACGACGGCACCGGCGAGTACAGCGACACCAACGAGGTCGTCTCCTTCGACCTGGCCACCGGCAAGCAGACCGGCCAGCGGGCCGACGCCGGGGACGACTACGAGCTCGTTCCGCTGCGCATGGACGGCCCGAACCTGATCGCGTACAAGCGCGGGCCGTACGACAAGGGTGGCCAGGTCGTTTCCATCGACGGCGGCTCCTTCAAGGAGACCAAGCTGATGGAGAACCCGGCCACGGAGTCGGTGATGGACGTGGAGCGGAGCATGCTGCCCGACTACGCCGAGATCCTGTACAGCCAGGGCCGGTTGTTCATGTCCGATGTCTTCGCCAGTGAGCTGGGCAGCACCGGCGAGGAGGAGTACCTGGTGATCGGGTTCGGCGCGAAATAACCGCTCGAACGCCTGTGGCCACGGCCCCGTCCCGGTTCAGGGGCGGGGCCGTGCACTTACCGCTCATCACCCTCGAATAAGAGGATTTTCGGCGATCCGGGGCAGTTCTCTCCGGTAGGGGGAGCGCAACGTCGAACAAGCGTGTAGCTTCCGGGGGCATCCACGGGGGTGCGCCCGGGGGACGTGTGGGGATCCATTGGGGGGACTGGGGGGTTGCTCGATGGGAGTTCGGCTCATGGTGGTCGACGACCACCGATTGCTCGCCGAGGCGTTGGCCTCGGCGCTGAAACTGCGAGGGCACCGGGTGCTGGCCGCTGCGGCACCGGCCGCGGGGGCGGCGGAGCTGGTGATCACCAGGGCGCCGGAGGTGTGCCTGCTGGGGACGGCGACACCGGCCGAGCCGGGGATGTTCGACCCGGTGGTGAAGATCAAGCGGGAACGCCCACAGGTGGCGGTGCTGGTCCTGGGCCCGGTGCCCAGCCCACGGGGGATCGCGGCGGCGTTCGCGGCGGGGGCGTCGGGCTATGTACGGCACGACGAGCGCATCGAGGGAGTGGAGCGGGCGATCATGAAGGCGCGGGCGGGTGAGGCGGCGGTGGCCCCCCAACTGCTCCAGGGAGCCTTCAGCGAGCTGCTCAACCCGGCGGCCCAGCCGGACGACGAGGGCCAGCGCCTGCTCCAGATGCTGACACCGAGAGAGGTGGAGGTCCTGGTCCGCGTCGCCGACGGCGAGGACACCCGCCTGATAGCGGCGGGCATGGGCATAGCCCCATCCACGGCCCGCACCCACGTCCAACGCGTCCTGATGAAGCTGGGCGTGGGGTCGCGGCTTGAGGCGGCGGCCCTGGCAGCCCGTACGGGCCTGCTGGACCGGGCGGGGCCCGTCCCGCACGAACCTCGCCCACCGGAGCTCTGACAGCCGAGAGGGGCCGGGACCCCCGCTGGCCCCCGGCCCCGTACTCCCGTCACTCCCCGCGTGCGTCCTCCGGCTCCGCCGCGGGTGTCGGCGGCACCGTAGGCCGCAGCTTCAGCCAGACCAGGAAGAAGATGCCCAGGAGCAGCATCCCCAGGCCGGTCCACAGGTTGATGTTGACGCCCTCCGCCTTGTCCAGGGTGGCGTCCGAGGGGTTGATGCCGGCGATCGTGACGATCACGCCGTAGATGACGAAGAGGCCGCCGATGATGCGGCGCAGGTCGAAGATGCGGGCCGCGGTGGCCGACTTGGCCTCCAGCTCGGTGACTTCCCGCTGGACGTCCTCTTCGGAGTAGCCGTGGTGTTCGGAGTGGTCGGACATGGGTTTCTCCAACTCCCTTTCTCAGCATGCCGTCAGAACGAGAACGGGATGTAGCAGGCGGCGGCCAGGATGATCGCTCCCCAGCCCAGCAGGGCCGGCTTGCGGTACCAGGCGTCGTCGCCCTTCGCGGGGGGCTCGGACATACCGGGGGAGCGGGTGCCGTAGACCAGGCCCTGGAGTTCCTCGATGGGCTTCGGCTTGGTGAACATCGACACCGCGACCATCACCACCGCGCCGGCCACGAAGCCGACGATCGCCGAGACGAAGTTGGCGCCCTGGTCGGAGGGGATGTCGATGATCCCCTCGTTGTAGATCCAGAAGTAGTTCACCATCGCGGCGACCGTGCCCGCGAGCAGGCCCCAGAAGCCGGACACCACAGATGCCCGCTTCCAGAACATGCCGACGATGAAGACGACGAACATCGGCACGTTGAAGAAGGAGAACAGCGTCTGCAAGTAGCTCATGATGTTGGAGAAACTCGACGCCAGGAACGCCGTGCCCACCGACGCGCAGACACCGATCACCGTGATCAGGCGGCCGAAGCCGACGTAGTAGCCGTCCTCGCGGCCCTTGACCACGTACCGCGCCCAGATGTCGTTGGTGAACACCGTGTTGAAGGACGAGACGTTCGCCGCCATGCCCGCCATGAACGCCGCCAGCAGGCCCGTCACCGCGATGCCCAGCACCCCGTTGGGCAGTAGCTGTTCCATCAGGTACGGGATGGCGTCGTTGTACTGGTAGCCGGACTCGCTGGTGCCGAAGCCGGGGACCAGGGCCGCGGCTGCCAGGCCCGGGATCATCACCAGGAACACGATGAAGATCTTCGGGAACGCGGCGATCAGGGGGGTGCGCTGGGCAGCCGAAAGGTTCTTCGCCGACAGCGCTCGCTGGACCTCGGCGAAGTTCGTCGTCCAGTAACCGAAACTCAGCACGAAGCCCAGGCCCAGCACGATCGTCAGCCAGTTCGCGCCCAGCGGGTTGTCACTGCCGATGCCCGTGCCGCCCCACGCGGTGGTGAAGTCGGCGCCGTGTGTCTTTGTGAGCGAGTCCGTCAGACCGTCCCAGCCGCCGACCTTCTTCAGGCCGAGCACGACGATCGGGATGAGGGCCGCGAGGATCACGAAGAACTGGAGCACCTCGTTGTAGATCGCGGAGGAGAGACCGCCGAGGGTGATGTAGGCGAGCACGAAGGCACCTGCCACCACGATCGCCACCCACTGCGGCCAGCCCAGCAGCGCCTCGACGACGATCGCGAGGGCGTACAGGTTGACCCCGGAGATCAGGATGGCGGCGAAGGCGAACAGCGCCGAACTCAGCAGATGCGCCCACTTGTCGAAGCGCAGGAGCAGCATCTCGGGGACCGAGCGGACCTTGCTCGAGTAGTAGAAGGGCATCATCACCAGGCCCAGGAACACCATCGCGGGAATGGCCCCGATCCAGTACCAGTGCACGGTGTAGACGCCGTACTGCGCGCTGTTGGCGGCCATGCCGAGGATCTCGGTGGCGGCCAGGTTGGCGGAGATGAACGCGAGGCCGGTGATCCAGGCGGGCAGGGAGCGCCCCGAGAGGAAGAAGTCGAGGCTCGTCCTCACCGAGCGGCGGGCCGCGAAGCCGATGCCCAGGACGACGACGAAGTAGATGCCGAGGATCGTGTAGTCGAGCCAGTTCGTGGGGAGCCGTAGCTCGGCGGCCAGGAATGCGTCGTTTGTGGGGCTTTGCATCCCGTCATTGAACCCTTCTGTCGTTCAACTTTGATTGATTCCGGCGTTGACGTGGCTGTCGAGTTATGGTTACTTGTGTTTACTTATGTTTGAGTGAAGGAGCCGGTGGTGAAGAAGACCTCGACCCGACTGGCCGACGGTCGTGAGCTGATCTACTACGACCTGCGCGACGACCGTGTGCGGGACGCGGTGGACCGGCGGCCGTTGGAGCGCACCGTCACCACGTCCGAGGTCCGGCGTGATCCGCTGCTCGGCGACTCGGTCGCCATCGCCTCGCACCGGCAGGGGCGCACCTACCACCCGCCGGCCGACGAGTGCCCGCTCTGCGCCTCGCAGGGCGAGCGGCTGAGCGAGATCCCGGACTCGTCGTACGACGTCGTGGTGTTCGAGAACCGCTTCCCCTCGCTGGCCGGTGACTCCGGCCGCTGCGAGGTGGTCTGCTTCACCTCCGACCACAACGCCGCCTTCGCCGACCTCACCGAGGAGCAGGCGCGGCTGGTGCTGGAGGCCTGGACCGACCGCACCTCGGAGCTGTCCCACCTGCCCTCCGTCGAGCAGGTCTTCTGCTTCGAGAACCGCGGCGCCGAGATCGGCGTGACCCTCGGGCATCCGCACGGGCAGATCTACGCCTACCCGTTCACCACCCCGCGCACCGCGCTGATGCTGAGCCGGCTCGCCCAGCACAAGGAGGCCACCGGTGGCGAGAACCTCTTCGACGCCGTCCTGGAGCGTGAACTCGCCGACGAGCGGGTCGTCCTCGCGAGTGAACACTGGGTCGCGTTCGTGCCTTACGCCGCGCACTGGCCGTACGAGGTCCACCTGTACCCGCGCCGCCGGGTGCCGGATCTGCTGGGTCTTGACGAGGAGGCGCGCTCAGAATTCCCCCAGGTTTATCTGGAACTCTTGAAGCGCTTCGACCGGATCTTCGGTGAAGGTGAACCGCCCACGCCGTACATCGCCGCCTGGCACCAGGCGCCGTTCGGGGCGCTGGAGGAGTTCGACGGGGTCGTCCGCGACGACTTCGCGCTTCACCTTGAGCTTTTCACCATTCGCCGAACCTCCGGCAAGCTGAAGTTTCTCGCGGGTTCCGAATCCGGCATGAGCGTGTTCATCAACGACGTGCCGCCGGAGCGCGCGGCAGAGCGACTGCGAGAGGTAGCGAGTTCATGAAGTACCTGGTGACGGGCGGGGCGGGTTACGTCGGCAGTGTGGTCGCCCAGCATCTGCTGGAGGCGGGGCACGAGGTCACCGTGCTCGACAACCTCACCACCGGCTTCCGCGAGGGCGTCCCCGCGGGCGCCACGTTCATCGAGGGCGACATCCGCGACGCCGCCAAGTGGCTGGACTCCTCCTACGACGCCGTGCTGCACTTCGCCGCCTCCTCCCAGGTCGGCGAGTCGGTCGTGAAGCCCGAGAAGTACTGGGACAACAACGTCGGCGGCACCATGGCCCTGCTCGGCGCCATGCGCGCGGCGGGCGTCCGCAGGCTCGTCTTCTCCTCCACGGCGGCCACCTACGGCGAGCCCCGGCAGGTCCCGATCGTCGAGACCGAGCCGACCGAGCCGACCAGCCCCTACGGCGCCTCGAAGCTCGCCGTCGACCACATGATCACGGGTGAGGCGGCCGCCCACGGTCTCGCGGCCGTGTCGCTGCGCTACTTCAACGTGGCCGGCGCCTACGGCGAGTTCGGCGAGCGCCACGACCCCGAGTCGCATCTGATCCCGCTGGTCCTCCAGGTGGCGCAGGGCCGCCGGGACGCCATCTCGGTCTTCGGCGACGACTACCCGACGCCGGACGGCACCTGTGTGCGCGACTACATCCACGTCGCGGACCTGGCCGAGGCGCACCTGCTGGCCGTGGCGGCCGCACAGCCCGGCGAGCACCTGATCTGCAACCTCGGCAACGGCAACGGCTTCTCCGTGCGCGAGGTCATCGAGACGGTGCGCAAGGTGACGGGGCACCCGATCCCCGAGGTCGTGGCCCCGCGCCGGGGCGGCGACCCGGCGGTCCTGGTGGCGTCCGCCGCCGCGGCCCGCGAGAAGCTGGGCTGGAACCCGTCGCGCGCCGACCTCGCGGGGATCGTCGCGGACGCCTGGGAGTTCGCGCAGAAGAGCACAAGGGAGCAGTAGTGGGGCAGCAGGTGCGGGACGGTTTCGTCGAGCTCTACGGAACCGGGCCCGAAGGAGTCTGGTCGGCGCCCGGCCGCGTCAACCTCATCGGTGAGCACACCGACTACAACGACGGTTTCGTGATGCCCTTCGCGCTGCCGCACACGGCCGTCGCGGCCGTCTCCAAGCGCACGGACGGCGTTCTGCGCCTGCACTCGGCGGATGTCGAGGGCGGGGTGGTGGAGCTGCGTCTCGACGACCTCGCGCCTGAGACCGACAGGAACTGGACGGCGTATCCGGCCGGTGTCGTCTGGGCCCTGCGCGAGGCCGGGCACCCGGTCACCGGCGCGGACGTCCACCTGGCCTCGACGGTCCCGGCGGGCGCGGGCCTGTCCTCCTCGGCGGCCCTGGAGGTCGTGATCGCCCTGGCGCTCAACGACCTGTACGAACTCGGCCTCCAGCGCTGGCAGCTGGCCCGCCTGTGCCAGCGCGCTGAGAACGTCTACGTCGGCGCCCCCACCGGGATCATGGACCAGACGGCCTCCGCCTGCTGCGAGGAGGGGCACGCGCTCTTCCTCGACACCCGGGACCTCTCCCAGAAGCAGATCCCCTTCGACCTCGCGGCCGAGGGCCTGCGCCTGCTCGTGGTGGACACCCGCGTCAAGCACGCCCACAACGAGGGCGAGTACGGCAAGCGCCGCGCCGGCTGCGAGAAGGGCGCGGCGCTGCTGGGCGTCGACGCCCTGCGGGATGTGGCGTACGACGACCTGGACGCCGCCCTCGCCCGCCTCGGCGACGAGGAGGAGATCGTTCGCCTGGTCCGCCACATCGTGACGGAGAACCACCGCGTGGAGCGGGTCGTCTCCCTGCTGGAGTCCGGCGAGACCCGCGCGATCGGCCCCGTGCTGGTCGAGGGCCACGCCTCCCTGCGCGACGACTTCCGGATCTCCTGCCCCGAGCTGGACCTGGTCGTCGACACCGCCCTCGCGTCCGGCGCCCTCGGTGCCCGGATGACCGGCGGCGGGTTCGGCGGCTCGGCGATCGTGCTGGCGGAGGCGGCCGACGTGGACACCATCACCAAGGCGGTCCAGGAGGCGTTCGCGGCGGCCGGGTTCACCGCCCCGCGCGTCTTCGAGGCGGTCCCCGCGGCAGGTGCGCGCCGCCTCAGCCGAGGGACTTCGTCAAGGTGAACTCCGTGATCCCCGGCGGATAGTCGGGGATCACGCACACCACGTCGTACCCCTGCCGTTTGTAGAACTCCGGCGCCTGGAAGTCCCAGGTCTCCAGGCGTACGGCGGCACAGCCCCGTTCCTCGCGCGCCACCTGCTCCGCCCGCGCGAGCAGTCGCGAACCGAGCCCTGCCCCGCGGTGGCGTTCGTCGACCCAGAGGTACGTCACATGGAGCCAGGTCGCCCAGGTGTGCCCGACGAGCCCGCCGACCAGACCGCCCGCCTCGTCCATCATCCAGACATGGAGCGGAAGTTCACGTTCACCTGGGGTTCCGCGCATCGCGCCGATGACCGGGGAGGCCGCGGTGTTGGTGTCCCGCAGCCGGGCGCGAAGAAGATCGCGCCGCTCTTTGTCGACTTCTGTCTCCATTCGGAACATGCGGCACACCATAAACGCGTAGACGGGCCAGTTCTGCAAATTGCCTTCCGCTCCGAGCCCCCGGCCGTACCCTGATGGACAGTGCCGGTGGGGGCCGGTGCTGATCAGGGGGCGAGACAGGCGGGTACGACGCCCGCGTGGGGGGTACCAGTTTCTGCACGGCGGCGGCCGTGCGGCTTCGACCTCCCCTGGGCGTCGTACCCGCGCCGGTCTTCGTTCACCGGGCCAGTGGGGGTTTCAGTGGTTCGCATCCGAGTTTTGGTCGTCGACGACCACCGTATTTTCGCCGAGTCACTCGCGGCCGCGCTGGCCGCCGAGCCCGATGTCGACGTCTCCGCCGCGGGCAGCGGCCCGGCCGCGCTGCGCAGCCTGGAGCGCGCCGCCGCAGAGGGGCGCCGGTACGACGTCCTGCTCGTCGACGCCGACCTGGGGGGCGGAATAGCGGGCGTACGGCCCGCCGTGCCGGTCCAGGAGGTGGGGGAGGACGGTCTGGTCGACGGCATCTCGCTGGTGGCCGGGGTGCGGACCGCGCAGCCCGGGGTGCGGATCGTGGTGCTCGCGGAGAAGGACGACCCGCGGCGGGCGGCGCTGGCGCTGCAGGCCGGGGCGTCCGGGTGGGTGGCCAAGGACTGCTCGCTGTCCCGGCTGCTGACCGTCATCCGCGGGGTGCTGCGCGAGGAGACGCATCTTCCGCCCGCCCTGCTCACCGGCGTCCTGCGCGAGTTGACCGCCGCGCGCAAGCACCGCACCGAGAGCGAGCGGCTGGTGGAGTCGCTGACCCCGCGCGAGCGGGAGGTCCTGCGGTGCATGGTGGCGGGCCTGGGGCGCAAGGCGGTCGCCGAGCGCCTGTATCTGTCCCCGCACACCGTCCGTACGCATATGCAGAACGTGCTGGGGAAGCTGGGCGTCCACAGCACGCTGGCGGCGGTGGCGCTCGCGCGGAGGGCAGGGGTGGGACCGGTGGACCTGGCCGGGGATGTTGTGGAAAGGGGCGGTCAGCTGGCGTAGCGGGTCGGTGGGCGGTTCGGCAGCGCCGTAAGGGGCGCGGGGAACTGCGCGACCAGCCACGACGGCGCCGCAGACAGCCGACGGCCCACCGTGGCACTACCTGACCGGCTCTCCCGGCGAAGCGTCTGGCCGGGGGTGTTGTGGAACGGGGCGGTCAGCTGGCGTAGCAGGTCGGTGGGCGGTTCGGCAGCGTCCTAAGGGGCGCGGGGAACTGCGCGACCAGCCACGACGGCGCCGCAGACAGCCGACGGCCCACCGTGGCACTACCTGACCGGCTCTCCCGGCGAAGCGTCTGGCCGGGGGTGTTGTGGAACGGGGCGGTCAGCTGGCGTAGCAGGTCGGTGGGCGGTTCGGCAGCGTCCTAAGGGGCGCGGGGAACTGCGCGACCAGCCACGACGGCGCCGCAGACAGCCGACGGCCCACCGTGGCCTTACCTGACCGGCTCTCCCGGCGAAGCGTCTAGCCGGGGATGTTGTCGAACGGGGCGGTCAACTGGCGCAGCAGCCCGGCCAGTTCACCGCGCTGGGCCCGGGAGAGCTCGGCGAGGATGGCGCGCTCCTGCTCCAGCAGTCCGGCCAGGGCCTGGTCCGCGCGGTCCTGGCCCTCTTCGGTGAGGCGGACCAGCACGCCCCGGCGGTCGCTGGGGTCGGGGAGCCGCTCCACCAGACCCTTCTTCGCCAGCCGGTCGATGCGGTTGGTCATCGTGCCGGAGGTCACCAGGGTCTGCGTCAGCAACTGCCCCGGGGAGAGCTGATACGGCGTGCCCGCGCGCCTGAGCGCGGTGAGCACATCGAACTCCCAGGGCTCCAGACTGTGCTCGGCGAAGGCCAGCCGGCGCGCGCGGTCCAGGTGCCGGGCCAGCCTGCTGACACGGCTGAGTACTTCGAGTGGTTCCACGTCGAGGTCCGGGCGCTCCCGACGCCACGCCGCGACCAGCCGATCGACCTCGTCCTCCATGACGATCAGTGTAGTGGTTGTGTCGACATGAAGTCTCTTGACGTCAAGCATCTTGACATCGAGCTAAATCGGGCGGGATCCTGGGTACCTGTCGACCGACCGTGCTTGGGAGGCTCCATGACCGCCCCGACCTGGGACCCGGCCCAGTATCTGCGCCACGCCGACCACCGCGCCCGCCCTTTCGCCGACCTCCTGGCGCGAGTCCCCGAGCTCCCGGGAGACCGGCCCCGCATCGCCGACCTGGGCTGCGGCCCGGGCAACGCCACCGCCCGCCTGGCCGACCGCTGGCCGACGGCGCACATCACCGGCTACGACAACTCACCCGAGATGCTCTCCAGGGCCGAGGCGCACGCGGGCCCCCGCCTCGACTTCGCCCACGCCGACGTCCGCACCTGGACGCCCGGGGAGCCGTACGACCTGATCATCAGCAATGCCACGCTGCAATGGGTCCCGGGCCACGCGGACCGGTTCGGTGACTGGATCGCCGGGCTCGCCCCCGGCGGCACCTTCGCCTTCCAGGTCCCCGGGAACTTCGACTCCCCGAGCCACCGCCTGATGCGCGAGCTCGCACACGGGTACGGCCTCACCGACGCCCTGCGCCACGACGGAGCGATTCTCACGCCGGGGGCCTATCTGGAGCGGCTGGCCGACCTCGGCTGCGCGGCGGACGTCTGGGAGACGACGTACATCCATCTGCTGACGGGCGCGGACCCGGTCCTCGACTGGGTGAAGGGCACGGGCCTGCTGCCGGTCCTCACCGCACTCAAGGACGATCCCGAGGCCAGGGACGCCTTCGTCGAGGAGTACCGGACGGCCCTGCGCGAGGCGTATCCACCGGGCCCGCACGGGACGCCTTTCCCCTTCCGCCGCGTCTTCGCGGTCGCCCGCAAGGCGGCGCGGTGATCACCGCGCTCGATCACGTTCAGCTCGCCGCACCGCCCGGCTCCGAGGACCGGCTGCGGGTGTACTACACCGACGTCCTCGGCATGACCGAGATTCCCAAGCCCCCGGCCCTCGCCGCACGAGGGGGCTGCTGGTTCCAGGCCGGGGTCGTCCAACTGCACCTCGGCATCGAGGAGGACTTCAGGCCTGCCCGGAAGGCGCACCCGGGACTGCGAGTCGCCGGGATCGAGTCCTACGGCGCCCGGCTCCGGGCCCACGGCGCCGAGGTGCAGTGGGACGAGGAGCTGCCCGGACACCGGCGGTTCTTCTCCTACGACCCTGTCGGCAACCGCATCGAGTTCCTGGAGCCGCTCGCCTAGGCCTTGCGGCGTCCTATCAGGTGCGGCTTCGCCTCCAGGCCGTCCAGCCCGTGCCAGGCCAGGTTCACCAGGTGGGCCGCCACCTCCGCCTTCTTCGGGCGCCGGACGTCCAGCCACCACTGGCCGGTCAGGGCGACCATGCCGACGAGGGCCTGGGCGTAGAGGGGGGCCAGTTTGGGGTCGAAGCCCCGGCTCTTGAATTCGCGGCCGAGGATGTCCTCCACCTGGGTGGCGATGTCCGAGATCAGCGACGCGAAGGAACCCGTCGACTGGGGGATGGGGGAGTCGCGGACCAGGATGCGGAAGCCGTCCGTGTACTCCTCGATGTAGTCCAGGAGGGCGAAGGCCGCCTGCTCGCAGAGTTCACGGGGGTGGCCTGCCGTCAGGGAGCTCGTGACCATGTCCAGCAGGCGGCGCATCTCGCGGTCCACCACCACCGCGTACAGGCCCTCCTTGCCGCCGAAGTGCTCGTACACCACCGGCTTGGAGACCCCGGCCTTCGCCGCGATCTCCTCCACCGACGTGGCCTCGAAGCCCTTCGCGGCGAAGAGGGTGCGACCGATCTCCAGCAGCTGCTGGCGGCGCTCCGCACCGGTCATCCGGGTGCGACGCGCGCGCCGCGGCTTCTCGTTGCTCGGGGTACTGCTGGAGTCGGTCGCCACGGCGTCAATCATGCCGCCTTCGTCGCCTCCGCCCCCCGCCGGGAGTCGTCATCCGAGGTGTTCCGGCGCGAATCGATACGCGAGCGTGACGGCCAGCGCACGTCGTAGGCCCAGCCCGCCAGCTCGAACCAGCGGATCAGCCGCGCGGAGGAGTCCACCTGCCCGCGCATCACCCCGTGCCGCGCCGAGGTCGGGTCGGCGTGGTGCAGGTTGTGCCAGGACTCGCCGCAGGACAGGACCGCCAGCCACCACACGTTGCCCGACTTGTCCCGCGACTTGAAGGGCCGCTTGCCGACCGCGTGGCAGATGGAGTTGATCGACCAGGTCACGTGGTGCAGCAGGGCCACCCGGACGAGCGAGCCCCAGAAGAAACCGGTGAAGGCGCCCCACCAGGACCAGGTCACCAGACCGCCGATCAGCGCGGGCAGCGCCAGCGACAGCATCGTCCAGTAGATGAACTGCCGGGAGATCGCCCGCAGCGCCGGGTCCTTGATCAGATCCGGGGCGTACTTGTCCTGCGGGGTCTGCTCCTCGTCGAACATCCAGCCGATATGGGCCCACCACAGGCCCTTCATCAGCGCCGGCAAGGTCTCGCCGTAGCGCCACGGCGAATGCGGGTCGCCCTCGGCGTCGGAGAACTTGTGGTGCTTGCGGTGGTCGGCGACCCAGCGGACCAGGGGCCCCTCGACCGCCATCGACCCGGCGATCGCCAGCGCGATCTTCAGGGGCCGCTTCGCCTTGAAGGAACCGTGGGTGAAATGACGGTGGAAACCGATCGTGATGCCGTGGCAGCCCAGGTAGTAGAAGAAGACCAGCAGGCCGAGGTCGAGCCAGCTCACACCCCAGCCCCAGGCCAGCGGCACCGCCGCCAGCAGCGCCAGGAACGGGACGGCGATGAACAGCAGCAGGGCGATCTGCTCGATCGACCGCTTCTGCTCGCCGCCGAGCGTGGCGGAGGAGGTCTGGGTGTCGTCGCTGCCCTGCGGGGCGTCTTCGATCACATCGGAGCTCGTGGTCATGGGCGTCCCCTGTGGGGTCGAGGGTTGTGAGGCAGATGCCGGGTGGCTTCGGGAACCGTTCCCTGTTTCCGTTACAACGGTCCCTACGGTTCCGTAACCTACGGCGTCGTAAGTATGGCAGCGCGTCGGCCGGCGGCAAGGGCCCGTGAGTCTGCGCGTCCGCACGGACACCTATCCTTGGAGTCGGTCGGACAGCGCGGTCCGCTCTGTTTTCTTCCCGGATGTCCGGCCCGTATGCGGCAGCCGCCGCGCGAGACGTGCCTTCGGGGTCCCCTCCAGACGAGCTTCAACACTGCAAGGAGCCGCACCTGTGAGCAGTGCCGACGACCTGACTACGAGCACCACGTCGACCAGCAGCGAGCTGCGCGCCGACATCAGGCGCCTGGGTGATCTCCTCGGCGAGACTCTCGTCCGGCAGGAAGGTCCAGAGCTTCTCGATCTGGTCGAGAGGGTCCGCCGACTCACCCGCGAGGACGGCGAGGCCGCCGCGGAGCTGCTGCGCGGCACCGAACTCGACACCGCGGCCAAGCTGGTCCGCGCCTTCTCCACCTACTTCCACCTCGCCAACGTCACCGAGCAGGTGCACCGCGGCCGCGAGCTGCGCGCCAAGCGCGCCGCCGAGGGCGGACTGCTCGCCCGTACGGCCGATCGGCTGAAGGACGCCGACCCCGAGCACCTGCGTGCGACGGTGCGGCACCTCAATGTCCGCCCGGTCTTCACCGCGCACCCCACCGAGGCCGCGCGCCGGTCGGTGCTGAACAAGCTCCGGCGCATCGCCGCGCTTCTGGAGACCCCGGTCATCGAGGCGGACCGCCGACGCTACGACACCCGTCTGGCGGAGAACATCGACCTCGTCTGGCAGACGGACGAGCTGCGCGTCGTCCGCCCCGAGCCCACCGACGAGGCCCGCAACGCCATCTACTACCTCGACGAGCTGCACGCCGGCGCCGTCGGGGACGTACTGGAAGACCTCACCGCCGAGCTGGAGCGGGTCGGCGTCAAGCTGCCCGACGACACCCGTCCGCTGACCTTCGGCACCTGGATCGGCGGCGACCGGGACGGCAACCCGAACGTCACCCCGCAGGTCACCTGGGACGTGCTGATCCTCCAGCACGAGCACGGCATCAACGACGCCCTGGAGATGATCGACGAGCTGCGCGGCTTCCTGTCGAACTCCATCCGCTACACCGGCGCCACCGAGGAGCTGCTCGCCTCCCTCCAGGCCGACCTGGAGGCGCTGCCCGAGATCAGCCCCCGCTACAAGCGGCTGAACGCCGAGGAGCCCTACCGGCTCAAGGCCACCTGCATCCGGCAGAAGCTGGAGAACACCAAGACGCGCCTGGCCAAGGGCATCCCGCACGAGAAGGGCCGGGACTACCTGGGCACCAGCGAGCTGCTCGGCGACCTGACGCTGATCCAGACCTCGCTGCGCGAGCACCGCGGCGGACTGTTCGCCGAGGGGCGGATGAACCGCACGATCCGCACGCTGTCCGCGTTCGGCCTCCAGCTCGCCACGATGGACGTCCGCGAGCACGCCGACGCCCACCACCACGCCCTCGGCCAGCTCTTCGACCGGCTCGGCGAGGAGTCCTGGCGGTACGCGGACATGCCGCGCGACTACCGGGGCAAGCTGCTCGCCAAGGAGCTCAGGTCCAGGAGGCCGCTGGCCCCCTCGCCGGCGCCGGTGGACGCGGCCGGGGAGAAGACCCTCGGCGTGTTCCAGACCGTCAAGCGGGCGCTTGAGGTCTTCGGGCCCGAGGTCATCGAGTCGTACATCATCTCGATGTGCCAGGGCGCCGACGACGTGTTCGCGGCGGCCGTGCTGGCCCGCGAGGCCGGTCTGATCGATCTGCACGCCGGCTGGGCGAAGATCGGCATCGTGCCGCTGCTGGAGACCACGGACGAGCTGAAGGCCGCCGACACCATCCTGGAGGACATGCTCTCCGACCCGTCCTACCGGCGTCTGGTGGCGCTCAGGGGCGATGTCCAGGAGGTCATGCTCGGCTACTCCGACTCCTCCAAGTTCGGCGGCATCACCACCTCGCAGTGGGAGATCCACCGCGCCCAGCGGCGGCTGCGTGACGTGGCGCACCGCTACGGCGTACGGCTGCGCCTCTTCCACGGCCGCGGCGGCACCGTCGGCCGTGGTGGCGGTCCCTCGCACGACGCGATCCTCGCCCAGCCCTGGGGCACCCTGGAGGGCGAGATCAAGGTGACCGAGCAGGGCGAGGTCATCTCCGACAAGTACCTGGTGCCATCGCTGGCCCGGGAGAACCTGGAGCTGACCGTCGCGGCCACGCTCCAGGCGTCCGCCCTGCACACCGCCCCGCGCCAGTCCGACGAGGCGCTGGCCCGCTGGGACGCGGCGATGGACGTCGTCTCGGACGCGGCCCACGCCGCCTACCGCAGGCTGGTGGAGGACCCGGACCTGCCGGCGTACTTCCTCGCGTCGACGCCGGTGGACCAGCTCGCCGACCTGCACCTCGGCTCGCGGCCCTCCCGCCGCCCCGGCTCGGGTGTCTCCCTCGACGGACTGCGCGCCATCCCGTGGGTGTTCGGCTGGACCCAGTCGCGGCAGATCGTGCCCGGCTGGTTCGGCGTCGGCTCGGGCCTGAAGGCGCTGCGGGAAGCTGGTCTGGACACCGTGCTCGACGAGATGCACGAGCAGTGGCACTTCTTCCGCAACTTCGTCTCCAACGTCGAGATGACGCTCGCGAAGACCGATCTGCGCATCGCCCAGCACTACGTCGACACGCTCGTCCCCGACGAGCTCAAGCACGTGTTCGACACCATCAAGGCCGAGCACGAGCTGACCGTGCGCGAGGTGCTGAAGGTGACGGGCGAGACGGAACTCCTGGACGCCACCCCGGTGCTGAAGCAGACCTTCTCCATCCGGGACGCCTATCTGGACCCGATCTCCTACCTCCAGGTCGCCCTGCTCAAGCGCCAGCGCGACGCGGCGGCCGCGGGCGAGCAGGCGGATCCGCTGCTGTCGCGGGCACTGCTGCTGACGGTGAACGGTGTGGCGGCGGGCCTGCGGAACACCGGCTGACGGCCCTCTGAACACGACGGTGCCCCCCGAGCCTCTCGGGGGGCACCCTCTTTTGTGCCGTACGTCAGGTTTGTGCCGTACGTCAGGCCTTGCGGCGGCGGTACATCAGGTACCCGCCCGCGGCGACCAGGGCGGCCGCGATGCCGCTCAGCAGGCCCACCGGGGCGCCGTTGCCGGTCTCGGCGAGGTCGCCGTCGACGTCGCCCTGGGCGGACGGGGCGGCGGAAGCGGAGGCGGAGGGGGCCGCCGCGTCGTCCGAGGCGCTCGGGGCGGCGGTGGGCTCGGTGCTCGGGGCCGGGCTGCCGGACTCACCGGACTCCCCGGTGTCCTCGGAGTCCTCGCAGTCCGTCCAGAACACCTTGTGCTTGGCTGACCCGTTCTCCCCCTCGAAGTTCCAGAACAGCTTGTAGTGGCCGTCGGGCAGCGTCATGTCGTCGATGCGGCCGTGGCCCTCGGCGTCCAGGGTGAGCTCGCCGGACTTCACGATCTCGCCCTTGACGTCGGCCGTCGGGGCCCAGGCCTCGATGTGCCAGTCGACCTGCTGGCCGCCGTCGAAGCCGAAGGCGTCGAGGTAGAAGGAGCAGACGTGGGGCTCGTTGTGGCGGAGCTCCTCGTCGGTGGTGGCGTCGTGGATCTTCACGGTGCCGTTGTCCCCGGTCGGGGTGGCGTGGGCGGTGGCGGGGGCGAGGAGCAGTGCCGCCGCGGCGACGGCGGACACGGCGCCGGCGCGGGTGAGGGTACGCATGGGCAGTCCATCTTCGTGAAAACGAACGGGAAGATGTGGAGGGGGCAGCTCAGCTTCCAGCCACTTCTGACTCCAGATCAATCACGAACAGGCAACACTCCGTTTCTTCACAGGCTTACGCCCGCGTCACCGCCGTAACGCTGCTCAGACCGTCAGAAAAGCCGCCGTGAGCAAGGCGATTCCGGTGCCTGCCAGGGCCCATGCGGCGCGTGTCCGCCTGAGGCCGCCCGCCACCACGACCGAGGCCAGCAGCAGGGCGCCGCCGAGGGGGACCCAGGCGTAGAGGATGCCGGACGGGCCGGAGCGGACGACGTCGTCGGAGCCGGGCTTGATGACGACCGTGTAGGTCTGGCCCTTGCGGATCGCGGCCGTGTGCTCGATGGTGACGCGGTCGCGGGGCTGTGAGCCCTGGGAGATCGGGGTGTAGGGGCCGGTGCAGATGTCCTCGGCGCAGCGGGTCACCTCGACGGTGCCGCTCTCGCGCCCCTTGGTGAGCATCACGTGCTGGGCGGTCCCCCACGACGCCCACACGCCCGCGATCAGGATCAGCGCCGCGACCGTACCCATCGCCGCGACGCGTCCGAACCGCAGTGCGGTCACGGCGCCCTGGCTGGACATGACGGCTGTAGGCATGGCCGCGATCCTTGGCCATCGCCTTGCTGAAAGTCAATGTCGGTCTTGGCGGGAACTCCAACGCCGTCCCCCAACTTTCTTAAAATGAACGGATGGTGACCGGCACCGCGCTGCCGTGAGACGGGGGAGACCGATGAGCACACTGCTGTTCGTCCACGGCACGGGCGTCCGCCGGCCCGCCTGCACCGAGATGCTGACGCTGCTGCGCGCCACCATGCCCGGGCACACCCGCGTCGAGGAGTGCTACTGGGGCGACTGCTTCGGCGTACCGGACGGCGTGGGCACCGCGGCGCTGCCCGGCGCCGAACCCGTCGAGACCTACGCCGACGCGCAGTCCGTGCCCACCGACGACCTCGACGACGACGACCGCGCCGCCCTCACCTGGGGCCTGCTCTACGAGAACCCGCTGACCCCGCTGCGCCGCACCGAGGACAGCGCCTTCGGCGGCATGGTCGCCGACCGCACCGGCCCCCAGGTCGCCCGGCGCCTGAAGGCCCTGGCCGCCGAACCGCCCGAGGCCCTCGCCGCGCTCCTCGACGACGCGCGCGTGAAGGAGGAGTTCGCCGCCTCCGTCACCGCCGTCCTCGACAGCACCGAGGGCCAGGAGGCCGTCGCCCTCGGCCTCCGCCCCGGCGAACTCCCCTCCGCGCTCGCCACCGCCGTCATCGCCCACCTCCTCGGCGTCGCCCAGCACCGCGGCACCCCCGTCCTGTGGAGCACCGGCCAGCGCGACGAGGCCGTACGCGCGATCACCACTGCCCTCGGCGGCGTCCCGCGCAGCGCACTCGACCGCGCCGCCCTGCGCGCCTCCTGGTGGACCGCCCGCCGGTTCGGGGTGCTGGGCCGCGTGGAGAAGAACCGCGCCGAGCTCATGACCGGCGTCCACCCCAAGCTCGGCGACGTCCTGAAGTACCTCGCCCGCGGCCACCGGCTGCGCGCGTTCATCCGGGACCGCCTCGCCGAACTCGGCCCCGCCGACGGGCCCGTCGTCCTCCTCGGCCACAGCCTCGGCGGCATCGCCGCCGTCGACCTGCTCATCGAGGAGGAGGCCGGCGGCGTCGACCACCTCGTCACCGTCGGCACCCAGGCCGCCCATCTGCACGAGATCGGCGCCCTGCCCAGCCTCGACCCCGGCAAGCCGCTGCCCGAGCACTTCCCCGCCTGGACCAACTTCTACGACAAGCGCGATCTGCTCGGCTTCGCCGCCGCCGCCGTCTTCCCGCGCCGCGTCGACGACATCGAGATCAACACCAACGAGCCCTTCCCCGCCGCCCACAGCGCCTACTTCGCGCACCCCGGCTTCCAGCGGCGGCTCGCCGGCATCCTGCGGGACGGCGCATGAGCGCGGAACTGTCGGGGATCACCCCCGAGCGCACCCGGGCGATCCTCGTCGGCGTGGAGGCCTACGCCCCCGGCCCGTTCCCCGACCTCCCGGGCCCCGCCCAGGACGCCCTCGGCCACGCCCGCCGGCTGCGCGAGAACGGCGTACCGGGCGACCACATCCGGCTGTGCGTCTCCCCGCTCGACCACCACCGCGAGCAGACCGCAGCCACCGCCGACGAACTCGGCATCCCCCTCCTCGGCGCCGACTACGGAACCGTCCACCGGATCATCGCGGAGGAACTGCCCGAGTGGGACGCCGATCTGCTCTGGCTCACCTGGAGCGGCCACGGCGCCATCACCCCCGGCAGCCACCGCCACCTCCTCATCCACGAAGCCGGCAGACCGTACGAGGACGCCGCCGCCCTGTGCACCGACAACCTCCAGAGCGCGCTGCTGTACAACCCCCGCTACCAGCGCATCCGGCACAAGGTCGTCAGCATCGACGCCTGCCGCAACCAGGTCGAGAACCTCGACGCCTTCAGCGAGAACCGCATCGGCACCGCACCCCCGACCCGCACCACCAGCCGCCTGCTGCTGATGCACGCCACCCAGGACGGCGACATCTCCTACGGCGACGACCGCGGCGGCGCCTTCACCCGCGCCCTGCTCGCCGAACTCACCGCGGCCGAAGGACCCTGGCCGCCCGACCCACGGCCGCTGATCGAGCACGTCCGCGCCCGGATGGCGGCGGACCCCGACGCGCCCCAGATCCCCGCCATCGACGCCCGCACCTGGGACGCCGAACCCCTGCACTACGCCGGCTACCGCCCCCGCACCCGCCCCTCCTGGCTGCTCACCACCGACGCCGTCCTGCGCCGCCTCGGCAACCGGGCCACGTACCTCACCAACGACGCCCTGCCCTACGTCGTCCCCGAGGACCCCGAGCACCCGGCCCGGCCCGAGAACCTCCTCGCGCGCCTGGACGAACCCGGCCGCGGACGGCTCGGCGCCCCCGGCTGCGGACTGCTCCTCACCGGCCTCGCCGGAGCCGGAAAGACCCGTACCTGCCTGGAGACCGCCCGCCTCGCCGAGCGCAGCGGCTGGCAGGTGCTGCACATCCAGCAGGCCGGCGCGCTGTCCGCCCGGGTCCTGTTCGAGGAGATCCAGGAGGAGTTGAAGGACCGTCAGGAGCAGAAGCTGCTGCTGGTCCTGGACTACCTCGACCAGTACAGCCTCGACCTGCGCGAACTCGCCGACCTCCTGCACGCGGAACGCGCCGAGGGCGCCCGGGTCGCCTGCCTCGCCTCCGTCCGCCCCGGCGCCCTGGCCGACGTACGCAAGAACGGCTCGCGCACGCTGTTCGAGGAGGTCGAACTCGAACAGGACCAGACCCATCTGCTCACCGTCGCCGCGGGCATCTTCAAGAAGGTCGCGCCCAACGCCCTCGCCGCGTGGGGCCCCGAGAAGATGGCCGAGATCTGCGGCACCCGGCCGATGCTCACCCTGCTGCTGGCCCTCGCCTTCGAGGGCGCCCTCGACCAGCAGGACCGGCACGGCGACCGGCCCGCCGCACCACCCCCCGCGGACCTGGTCGACTGGCTGAACCACCGCACGCGCCGCGACCTCGTCGCCGCCGACTCCGCGGGTGACAGGCGCCGGGAGCCCGACCCCGTCCTGGTCCACGCCAGCGCCCTCGCCACGCTCGCCTGCGTCCAGGAACGCGGCGCCGTGGAAGACGCCGTCGACCGCTTCCTCGAGACCCGGCCGGGCACCGGCCACACCGGCGAGAGCATCGTCGACAACCTGGAGGCGCTGGGCTGGCTCGTCGCCGCCGCCGACGGGCCCGACACCATCGACACCATCCACGACATCGTCACCGACCAACTCCTGGAACAGAGCTGCCTGCCGCAGGCGCTCACCGTCGACACCCCCGTCCTGCGCGCCTTCCTCGACGCTCTCCTCGGCGACCTCACCGGCTTCCGCCGGGCCGTCGCCCACCTCAGCCGCTGGACCCACGACCAGAACGACCACGTACGCAAGAAGCTCGGCACCACCCTGTCCAAGTGGCTCGCCCGGCGCGCCGAGGACGTCCTCGCGCTGCTGCTGTCCACCCCCGACCAGGGCATGCGCACCATCGTGTCGATGATCTCCGCCACGCCCTGGCAGCAGGGCGTCCTCGACACCTGGGCAGCCCTCGCCGCCCCCTGGATCGCCGCGACCACCCAACCCGCCCTGGTCCGCGCCCTGTTGACCGACGCGATCCGCAACAGCCCACGGCCCGTCCCGACCGTCCTGCTCGATCAGGCCCGCGCCTGGCTCGACGCGCACACCCCCACCGACCTCGACGCCCTCCAGCTCATCAGCGCACTGCGCCGCACCGACGGCCTGGACAACGACGTCCGCGCCCACCTGGACGCCCTCACCCACGTCTGGCTCGACGCCCACGGCACCACCCGCGAAGCCCGGTACGCCCTGCTCGCCCTGCTCACCACCCAGCGCGACGAAGACCCCGCGGCCGACCCCACCGTCATCGACCACGCCGCCCGCACCGCCATCGCCCTCGCCCAGCAACTGAGCGGCGAGCCGGACACCGAACGCCTCATCACCGCCCTGATGCGCACCGCCCCGCCCGACGAGGACGACAGCGACCTGCTGTACACCGCCGCCCGCGACTGGCTGTACCAGTACCGCGGCCGCGAACGCGCCACCTTCCTGCTCTCCGCCGCCCTGCGCCGCCGCGACCCCGAGGTCAGGCCCGGCCTCGTCGAACAGACCGCCCGCTACGCCCTGGACTGGCTCGACATCCACGGGCGCAAGGAGAAGGCCTGCTTCGTCCTGCACGACGTCCTCAGCCGCCGCGGCCAGCCCTCGACGATGGAGAAGCGCGCCATCGACCACGCCCTGACCTGGCTCACCCGCAACGGCACCACCACGCAGGCCTCCTTCGTGCTCCAGCCGCTCCTCCAGGCCCTGCGCAGACAGCGGCCCGCCGCCGACCCCGACGACCTCACCGAGGCCGTCAACCGCACACTGGCCTGGGCAGAGCCGAACCCGACCGAGCCCGGCGCCGACTTCGTCATACGGCGCCTGCTGCAATGGCAGGGCCTCTCCACCCGGGACCTGAGCGAGTCCACCATCGTCCGCAGGGCCCTGGTACCGGCCGTCGCCTGGCTCGACGCCTTCGGCAGCGACGCCGATGACGACCGGCTCCTGAAGGCCGTGTTCTTCCGCATGCAGGACCTGACCCAGCAGCAGACCGAGCGCGTCACCGCCGTCGCCCTGAACCGGCTCCCCGAACCCCCCGGCACACCGCAGGAGAGCGACCGCCACATCATCAGCGGCCTGCTGCGCGCCAGACCCCTGTCCCCCGCGACACAACAGTCCGCCTTGGCCCGCGCGGCTGCCTGGCTCACCGCCCACGGCACCTGCCTGGAAGCCTCCCTGGTCCTCGGCCCCTACCTCCTTCTCGCCCAGGAGGAGGACACCCCCACCGACACCAGGAAGACCGGCGCGACCATCGCCCTGGAATGGCTGCGCACCTACGGCCGCACCCCGCAGGCCTTCGCCGTCCTGCGCAAAATGCTCTTCTACTGGAAGGTGGCCACCGACACCCTCGACGCCGGCCAGGTCATGCACACCACCATCGACCACATCCTCGACTGGCTGGAGGACCCCGAGGCGCACCGCCCCCGGCCCACCGTCACCGACGACACCGGCGACGAGGAACCCGCCGAGCGCACCCCGGACGACACCGAGGCCGAGGCCACCGCCGACCCCGACAACTACCGCAGACAAGTCCTCCTGCGCGTCCTGTTCCGCTTCGGCGAACGCCTCACCACCGAGCAGGCACAGCGCGCCGTCGACAACGCGCTGCGCTACTACCGCGACCAGTCACGGGATGCGATCGGCGACGACAATGCCCTGCACTACGTGCACCGGCTGCCGCCACTGCCCCCCGAGACCGAGCAACGGCTGCTCCGCCAGATCCGGCGGGTCCTCACCCCCGGCATGACCGACCCCGGCGACGCCCGGCTCCTCCAAGCCGTCGTACGACGCCTCAGGTCGGCCGAGAACCCCGACCCGCGGATCGTCGTACGGGTGGTGAACTGGCTCGACCAACATCACCGCATCCCCCAGGCCGGGTTCGTGATCTGCCATCTGATCCAGTTCGAGAACCTCCCGCCGGACGCGGCACAGCCCACACTCACCCACGCCCGGAACTGGCTGAAAATACACGCCGACGCCCAGGAGGCCGCCTACGTCCTCGCCGCCCTGCTGCGCCACATGGAACGGGCGGGAACCCCCGACGACGGCACCGTCGGCCAGTCCCTCGACTGGCTCACCGAGCACCGCCTGAGCCCACCCGCCTGGCGCGTCATCTCCCGCCTCGCCGACTACGTCCCGGCAGCCGAACACCGCGCCACCCTGCACCAGTACGCCGTCGAGTGGGCCGAAGCCAACCCCGACTGCGACTCCGACCGCCTCATGGCGACCTTCGCAGAGAGCGGGGAGGCTACGAGTTGTACGTCCCCTGAGCCCGCTCCAACCCCTCGATGACCAGACACTCCACCGCGTCCGCAGCCCGGTCCACGAAGTAGTCCAGCTCCTTGCGCTCGGTCGAGGAGAAGTCCCTCAGCACGAAGTCGGCGACCGGCATCCGCCCGGGCGGCCGGCCGATCCCGAACCGCACCCGGTGATAGTCCGCACCCATCGCCTTCGTCATCGACTTCAGACCGTTGTGGCCGTTGTCCCCGCCGCCCAGCTTCAGCCGCAGAGTTCCGAAGTCGATGTCGAGCTCGTCGTGGATGGCGACGATGTTGGCGACCGGCACCTTGTAGAAGTCCTTCAGAGCGTTCACCGGACCCCCGGAGAGGTTCATGAACGACATCGGCTTCACCAAAATCACCCGCCGGTTCAGCGGCCCGGGCGGCCCGATCCGCCCCTCCACGACCTGCGCCTGCGCCTTACCGGCCCGCTTGAACCTCCCCCCGATCCGCGCGGCCAGCAGATCCACCACCATGAACCCGACGTTGTGCCGGTTCATGGCGTACTCGGGTCCGGGATTGCCGAGGCCGGCGATGAGCCAGGGGGCGCTCGGGTCGGAAGTCACGTCCATGTCTCCTTGATATGCCACAGCCGCCGCTTCCGGGGAAACGGCGGCTGTGTCGGCGGTGAGCAGTGAACAGCTCAGGCTCAGGCCTCGGCGGCCTCTTCACCCTCGGCGGCCTCTTCGCCCTCCGCGGCCTCCTCGGCCTGCGCGGCCAGGACCTGCAGAACGACCGCGTCCTCCTCGACGGCCAGCTTCACACCGCTGGGCAGAGTGATGTCCTTGGCGAGGACGGAGGCGCCGGCCGCCAGGCCCTCGACGGACACGGAGACGGACTCGGGGATGTGGGTGGCCTCGGCCTCGACCGGAAGCGCGTTCAGCACGTGCTCCAGCAGGTTGCCGCCGGCGGCCAGCTCGCCCTCGGTGTGGACCGGGATCTCGACGTTGACCTTCTCGCCACGCTTGACCAGCAGCAGGTCGACGTGCTCCAGGAAGCCCTTCAGCGGGTCGCGCTGCACGGCCTTCGGGATCGCCAGCTCGTTGGTCTTGCCGTCGATGTCCAGGGAGATCAGGACGTTCGGCGTACGCAGCGCCAGCAGCAGGTCGTGGCCCGGCAGGGTCAGGTGCAGCGGGTCCGAACCGTGGCCGTACAGCACACCGGGAACCTTGCTGTCACGGCGGATACGACGCGCGGCACCCTTGCCGAACTCGGTACGCGTCTCCGCGGAGATCTTCACCTCGGACATACTGATCACTCCTCGTATGGGTGAGAAACGGACAAGGTCACCCGGCCACGAACGGCCTGCTACGAAGAGCGCGTCGATAACGGACAGCCGTACCGCAATGAGTACGGCCTCCCTCGCCGAGCAACTTCAGCAGTCTACTCGGCAGGAGAGGCCGTAAGAAAATTGATCAAGCGGCTTACTGCTCGTCGAACAGGCTCGTCACCGAACCGTCCTCGAACACCTCACGCACCGCGCTCGCGATCGTCGGCGCGATCGACAGCACCGTGATCTTGTCGAGGTCGTCCGCCAGCTCACCCGGCGTCGGCAGCGTGTTGGTGAACACGAACTCGCTGACCCGCGAGTTCTTCAGACGGTCCGCCGCCGGACCGGACAGCACACCGTGCGTCGCCGTCACGATGACATCCTCCGCACCGTGCGCGAACAGCGCGTCCGCCGCGGCGCAGATCGTGCCACCGGTGTCGATCATGTCGTCCACCAGGACACAGACCCGGCCCTTGACCTCACCCACGACCTCATGGACGGTGACCTGGTTCGCCACATCCTTGTCACGCCGCTTGTGCACGATCGCCAGCGGCGCGCCCAGCCGGTCGCACCAACGGTCCGCGACCCGCACCCGGCCCGCGTCCGGGGAAACCACCGTCAGCTTCTCGCGGTCCACCTTGCGGCCCACGTAATCCGCCAGCAGCGGCAGCGCGAACAGATGATCCACCGGGCCGTCGAAGAAGCCCTGAATCTGGTCCGTGTGCAGATCGACCGTGAGGATCCGGTCCGCACCCGCCGTCTTCATCAGGTCCGCGATCAGACGCGCCGAAATCGGTTCACGACCACGGTGCTTCTTGTCCTGCCGCGCGTAACCGTAGAACGGCACAATCACCGTGATGGAACGGGCCGACGCACGCTTCAGCGCGTCGATCATGATCAACTGCTCCATGATCCACTGATTGATCGGAGCCGTGTGGCTCTGGATCACAAAGCAGTCAGCACCACGAGCCGACTCCTGATAACGCACATAGATCTCGCCGTTGGCGAAGTCGAAGGCCTTCGTCGGGACGACCCCGACACCCAGCTGGTGGGCGACCTCCTCGGCAAGCTCGGGGTGGGCGCGGCCGGAGAAGAACATCATCTTCTTCTCGCCGGTCGTCTTGATCCCGGTCACAGCACTGTCTCCTCAGAGGTATCTCAGCTGGATGTCGAGAGGCCGCACCAGCCCGTCACCGGCTGGTGCGAGCGGCCGTCTCAGCTGGTTAGGTGCGGATGTGCACCTATCACGGTACGCCGTCCCAGACGCACCCGTTTCCAGTCAGCTTTCGCCTTCCGGCTGCCCAGAGGCCGCCTCGGCCGCCTTCGCGGCCGCACTCCCCGGACGCTTACGGGCCACCCAGCCCTCGATATTCCGCTGCTGACCACGGGCCACGGCCAGCGAACCGGGCGGTACGTCCTTGGTGATCACAGACCCGGCGGCGGTGTACGCACCGTCCCCGATCGTGACAGGAGCCACAAACATGTTGTCCGAACCCGTCCGACAGTGCGACCCGACCGTCGTGTGGTGTTTGTCCCGCCCGTCATAGTTCACGAAGACACTCGCGGCACCGATGTTCGTGTACTCACCGATCGTCGCATCACCGACGTACGACAGATGCGGGATCTTGGTCCCCTCACCGATGGTCGCGTTCTTCGTCTCGACGTACGTCCCGATCTTGCCCTTCGCACCCAGCCGCGTCCCCGGACGCAGATAGGCATACGGCCCCACAAGCGCCCCCGCGCCCACATCGGCCCGGTCCGCCACCGTGTTGTCGACCCGCGCGCCCGCACCGACCCGGGTGTCGGTCAACCGCGAATTCGGCCCCACCTCCGCGCCCTCGCCGAGATGCGTGGCACCCAACAGCTGGGTGCCCGGGTGCACGACGGCATCCTGCTCGAACGTCACCGCCACATCGACCCAGGTCGTCGCCGGATCCACGACCGTCACGCCGGCCAGCATCGCCTCCGTGAGCAGGCGGTCATTGAGAATCCGCCGCGCCTCGGACAACTGCACACGGTTGTTGATACCGGCGATCTCACGATGATCACCGGCAACCGAGGCCCCGACCCGATGCCCCGCCTCACGCAGAATCCCGAGCACGTCGGTGAGGTACTCCTCACCCTGGCTGTTGTCGGTACGGACCTGCTTCAGGGCGTCGGACAACAGCGCCCCGTCGAACGCGAACACCCCGGAGTTGATCTCCCGGATCGCCCGCTGCGACTCACTGGCGTCCTTGTGCTCGACAATCGCGGTGACGGCACCGGAGACCCCGTCCCGCACGATCCGGCCGTACCCGGTCGCGTCCGGCACCTCGGCGGTCAGCACGGTCACGGCATTGCCGTCGGCGGAATGGGTGGCGGCGAGAGCCTGGAGCGTCGCGCCGGTGAGCAGCGGGGTGTCACCGCACACGACGACCACGGTCCCGTCGATGGTGCCGCCGAGCTCTTCGAGCCCCATCCGGACAGCGTGCCCGGTGCCGTTCTGCTGCGCCTGCACCGCCGTACGGACGTGCGGGTCGACCTCGGCGAGATGCGCGGTGACCTTCTCGCGGGCGTGGCCGACGACCACGACGAGATTCTCGGGCTGCAACTCACGCGCGGCGGCGAGCACATGACCCACGAGGCTGCGTCCGCAGATCTCGTGCAGGACTTTGGGTGTGGCCGACTTCATACGGGTGCCCTCACCCGCTGCGAGAACGACGACGGCTGCCGGGCGAATGGCGCTCACGGGGTTGCCCTTCGGCTTCTGGGATGGGGTGGGGGGACATCCGCAGGATACCGGGGCGTTTCGTGGGGGTTATGCGAGCGGGCCCTGACGCGGCTGTCGGGGCCCGAACCGAGCATGGCTCCCCCGCCAGGACTCGAACCTGAAATACATTATCCAAAGTAATGTGTGTTGCCGATTACACCACGGGGGATCACCAGGGCAGCCTACGCGGTTCGCCGCTGTGCCTCCACCACCATGCCAGACCACCAGCCTTCGATGCGACGGTACAAATCCGCTCCGCTGCGGACATCGACGCGGAGGCAGCCGTAGTAGTTCTCGTCGATGTTCTTCCGGTTCGTGCTGGGGTTGTGCTTCTTGAGCGTCGTCTTGAGGAACGTGGCTCGCTCGACGCCGACGTGATCGGACCAGAACTGTTCGACGCTCGCTACGTCAGCGGTTTCGTGAATCTGTACGGCGAACCTGAGGCGTTCCGGTTGCACGCCGAGCAGGTTGAGCCAGGCCAGGAAGAGCGTGATCATGCCGGGGTCGCTGTTCACGAAGGTGACCCGTTCCTGCCGTCGATACGGCTTACTCTTCGAGCCCTCGGCCCAGTACAGGCCAACGCCTACGAGGAACAGTTCGCGATCCGTCAGCTGCGCGATCTCCTGCGCTGCTGATTGCTTGGTCTGCTGACGCTCCTCTTCCCGAAGCCGCAACGTGGCTTCCCAGCCTCGCTTTGCGATCGCCGATGACTCCTCCTTGGTCCGCTTCCGCCGCTCCGGCTTCGGCAGATCCCGTACCCACAGCGAGATCGAACTCTTCGAGCACCCCAGCTCCACCTGGATCTGGTCGTACGTCCAGCCCTGGAGCCGTAGCTCCCTCGCCCGATTCCTCAGGTCGTCCTTCGCGTTCGGACGCTTCGTCCATTCCGGAGGCGGCTCGCCCTCCAGGAGCCGGTTGAGCATGTCGTTGTTGTCGACGTGCAGTCTGTCTCGGATCTGGCGTCGGCTGAGTCCCTCCCGCCGCAACGCCACCGCCTGCTCCCGAAGTCCCTCGAAGTCCGCGTACCTGCCTTGCAGATGTGCCATGGGCATACCGTCCGGGCGGAATTGGATCTTCCGGTGTCGAACGGTGAGCGATTCAGCAGTTCGAGGGATATCGGGCTGTTTCGTATCCGGTCGGTCACACCGTGTGGTGTAGGCCAGTCCCGGAAACTCGCCGGAAAAGCCACGCCCCCCGCCCGTAGGCTGGAGGCATGACCACGACGGGGGAAGACCACGCCGGGGCCCACGCCGGGCCGTGGTGGTGGGCGAGGTGGCGCAGTGCCGTGCTGGACATAGGCCTGGCGGCCGTGTCCGCGCTGGAGTGTGGGGCGAAAGGGTTCGAGTTTGCCGCGGACGCGGGGATTCCGGCGTTTGTGGGTGTGCTGTTCGGGGTGCTGGCCGGTTCGGTGCTGGTGGTGCGGCGGCGGTGGCCCATTGCCGTCGTACTCGTGTCGATCGCCGTCATGCCCGCCCAGATGGGCTTCCTGATGATCGTCGTCGGCCTGTACACGCTGGCCGCGTCCGAGCTGCCCCGCCGGATCATCGGGGCGCTGGCCGGGATGTCGCAGGTCGGCATGTTGATCGTGACGTTCGTGTGGCTGCGCCAGGGTGTGGATCAGGGTGATCTGCAGTTCGGGGACTGGTTCGTGCCGTTCGGTGCGATCACGACGTCGCTGGGGATGACCGCGCCTCCGCTGCTGCTCGGGCTGTATGTGGGTGCCCGGCGGCGGCTGATGGAGTCGCTGCGGGAGCGGGCGGACAGTCTGGAGCGGGAGCTGCAACTGCTCGCCGAGCGCGCGGAGGAGCGGGCCGAGTGGGCGCGCAGTGAGGAGCGGACCCGGATCGCGCGGGAGATGCATGACGTCGTCGCGCACCGGGTGAGTCTGATGGTGGTGCATGCGGCGGCGCTTCAGGCGGTCGCGCGCAAGGATCCGGAGAAGGCTGTCAAGAATGCCGCCCTGGTCGGCGACATGGGACGTCAGGCGCTGACCGAGCTGCGGGAGATGCTCGGTGTGCTGCGTGCCGGGGACGGTGTGGCCGAGCGGCGTTCGGCGGTGCCGCTGGCGGCGGTGGGCGCGGCTGCGGCTGCGGCGGCCTCGCGGGCGGCGGAGGAGGCCGAGGGGCCGTGTCTGTCGGAACTGGACGAGTTGATCGGGCAGTCCGCCGCAGCGGGGATGGTGGTGGCTCTCTCGGTCGAGGGGGACGTACGCAGTTACGCGCCGGAGGTGGAGCAGACGGCGTATCGCGTGGTGCAGGAGGCGTTGACCAACGTTCACAAGCACGCGGCGGGTGCGAAGACGTACGTACGGCTGGCGCACCGGGTGTCGGAGATTGCGATGCAGGTGGAGAACGAGCCGCCGTCGGAGGTGGCGTCGGCGTCCTCGGCGCGGCTGCCGTCGGGTGGTAACGGCTTGGTGGGGATGAAGGAGCGGGTCTCCGCGCTGGGCGGGGTGTTCGTGTCGGGGCCGACGGATGCCGGGGGGTTCCGGGTGTCGGCGGTGATTCCGGCGGCGTGACGTCCGGTTGTACGGCGTTCAGGGCGCGGTGAGTCGTACCGGTTCCGTGCCCGCGACGAGGGTGGTCAGGGCTGTGTCGATGTCGGGGCCGAGGTACCAGTCCCCGGTGTGGTCGAGGGTGTAGACGCGGCCTTCGGTGTCGATGGCGAGCAGGGCGTGGGTGTCGGTTTCGGCGCCGAGCGGGCAGACCTCGCAGTCGAGGGCGCGGCCTAGGTCGCTGAGGGTGCGGGCCATGTGCAGGCCGTGCAGTGGGTCGAGGTGCACGCTGGCCGGGGCGACTTGGCGGCCGGGTCCCGGTGGGGTGATGTGCAGTCCGCCGAACTCGGCCCAGGCCTCTACCGCGGCGGGGAAGACGGTGTGCCGGTGGCCTGCCGGGGAGGTGTGGTCGCGCAGGGTGTCGGCCCAGATCTCGGCTTGTTTGATGTCCCAGCGTCCGGGTTGCCAGCCGGCGGCGCGCAGGGCGGCGTCGACGGGTACCGGGAATCGGGTGGTGGATGTGCGGTCCGGGTGCATCTGCCCTCGATCGTGCGGGTGTGATGGGTGTGGCGTCGGTCGCGTCAGTCGTCGGTGGTCGCGGGGTCGACGACCCGGACGCCGAAGTGTGCGCTGAGGGCGGTGCAGGCGCGGCAGGGGGCGGCGAAGCTGCCGTGCAGCGGGTCGCCGTCCTCGCGGATGCGGCGGGCGGTGAGCTTGGCCTGCTTGAGGGCTTTGCGTGCTTCGCCGTTGGTCATCGGTTTGCGGGCGGCACGTTTGCTGCGGGTGGCGTCGACGGTGGCGATGTGCCGGGAGATGAGGATCGTCTCGGCGCAGCGGCCGGTGAAGCGGTCGCGTTGGGCGCTGGTCAGTGTGTCCAGGAAGTCCTGGACCAGTGGGTGCAGTGCGGGTGGCTGGTCGCCGCGGGCGGCGGTGCCGGTGAGGGTGGCGCCGCGGACGGAGAGGGCGGCGGCGATGGTGGGGAGTATGCCGTCGCGGCGGTGTTGCAGGGTGGGGGCGTGCGGGGCCTCGGTGGCGCTCCAGCCGACACGGGGGTCGCCGGACGGGCTGGTTTTCGGGCCGCCGTGTGGTCCTGTCTGCGTCGCGTTCATGATCGTCATCCCCTCCCGAGCATCCCCCCGGACGACACAGAGTGCCAAATGGCGTGGCTGGTGCGGAAGCTGGGGCGGTGCGACACGCTCGGGTTTGGGCGGGCTGTCACGGCGGGGTGACGGCTGGTCACGGAAGCGGAGGGGCCCTGACCGGTGCCCGGTGACCCGTGTCGTCGTACCGCATAGGCTGTCGGCACCGCGATCCATGCGGTTGACGCGTGGAAACAGTCGTTACGGGGCGTAGTGGCCGAGGAGGGTCATTGCGTGCCGTACCAGAACGCCGCAGGGGGCAACCGCCATGACGACAGGTCGGCTCGGGCTGGGGGCACCTCCCGGCCGCCAGGCTGGGGGACAAGCCGCGCCGCCGAACGCGGCCTACGCCGGGCAGGTCGTGCACTTCCCGGATCCGGTCCGGGCCGCCCGTCACCCGCGAGGGGTACGGATCGACGAGTACGGCTATCCCGACTTCTCGCCCTATGCGCGGGCGGCCGCGGAGATCGCGGAACCGCCGGAGGGGTTCGGCGTCGATGAACTGCGCTTGACGGACTACGTGTCGGCGAACGCGGCGCTGGCGGCCACCGGTCATGAGCTGTGGGACACGGTGCCGTCGGTGGCGACGCCGCACGGCTGGACGTGGCACCACGCGGTGGGTTCACGGCGGCTCGAACTGGTTCCGGTCGAGGTCAAGGCGCTGCTGCGGCATCACGGTGGGGTCGCCACGGCGGCCGTGGACCAGAACAAGAGGGGCACTCGGCCGCTTCAGGAGACGCGTCCCGCGCACATCGGTCTGCCCAAGTCGGGTGTGGCGGTGAGCGAGTCGCAGGTGCTGGGCGTGGAGGAGGATCTCGGGTACCGGCTGCCGGGTGCGTACCGCTCCTTCCTGAAGGCGGCGGGCGGCTGTGCGCCGGTCGGGACCGCGCTGGACGCGGAGTTGGGCCTGCTGATCGACCAGCCCTTCTTCACGGTGCGGGACGAGGCGGCGGTCAATGACCTTGTCTACGTCAACAAGTGCCTGCGGGACCATCTGACCAAGGACTATCTGGGCGTCGGTTTCGTTCAGGGCGGTCTGCTGGCCGTGAAGGTGAAGGGTGAGCGGATCGGTTCGGTGTGGTTCTGCGCGTACGACGACGCGCGGGACGTCGATCCCTCCTGGTCGCCGGCGGAACGCGTGGAGCGGCTGCTGCTGCCCTGCGGTGAGGACTTCGACGCCTTCCTGTCCCGACTGGCGGGATCGCCGCCGGAGTTGGAGACGGTGGCGAACCTGATGGTCGACGGCGGTTTCGCCCGTTCCGTGCCCGTGTCTACGTCCGTGGCTGGGGAGTGAGTTTCGCGATGGTGACGTTCGCTCAGGCGCAGGAGCGCGCCGAGGAATGGGTCAACGGCGACGTGCCCTCGTACCAGCACCGCGAGGTGCGGGTGCGGGAGTTCGAGCTCGGCTTCGTGGTCTGGGCGGAGGACCGCGCGGACGGGCCGCGCTCGGAGGGTGGCGCACTGCGGCTGGTCATCGCCCGGGACAGCGGCGAGGCGACCCTGTGGCCCGCGCTGCCGGTGGGCGAGGTGATCCGCCGGTACGAGGAGGAGTACGGCCGCCCGGACGCGGCCCCGGAACCGGCGCCGGCGGCTTCGGCGCGGGTGGATCTGAACCAGACGTCGTTTCTGCTGACTCCTCCGGAGTGGTTGCAGGAGGCGGCGGATCAGCTGGGGATTCCCGGGCGCCGGGGTGGGGACACCTCGGGCGGGGCGGCTGCGGGAACTGGCGTGGGTTCGGGGCCTGTTGTCGGTGGTGGGGGGCTTCCGGAGACGCAGGCCGGGGCGACTCCCTGGGCGGGTACGGACACCAACGCGGACGCCGGTGAGGACCGTTCCGTACCGCTGCCCGCGACTGTGTTTGCGCCGCCGCTGAACGAGGTCGACGACAGTACGCCGCTGCCGGCGGCTCCGGATGCGAAGACGGCGTTGATGTCGGGGGGCAGTCAGCTGCCTCGGACGGCGGTGGCACCGGCGCTCGATGATCGGGGTGCGCCGGGCGGTACGCCGACGCCGGGTGCGCCGTACGGCTATCCGCAGGGACCGGGTGGTGCGGGCGGGCCGGGCACGCCCCCTCCGGCTCCCGCGCCTCCGTCTCCTCCTGCGGGCGCGCCCGGCTATCCGCAGGGCGGCCCGGGTGTCGCTCCCGACGGGGCGCAGCCTCCGGCCGGTGCGGGTGTGCCGGGGCGGCCGCTCGCGCCGAACGCCGGGGACATCGCCGACGCCGCGACGAGCAAGGCGGCGCCTCCGCCGCGTCGTGCGCGGGGTGGGGCGACTCCGCCGCCTCCGCCGGGTGCCCCGGGAGCGCCGGGCGCGCGTTCCGGTGCCACGCCGCCGCCCGCGCCGTCCGGTCCCGGTATGCCGGGTACACCGGCGGGTGGGTATGTGCCCACGCAGCTCGTGTCCGCGCTCGGTCCGGAGGGGCCCGCGGGTCCGGCAGGCCCGGGTGCGCCGGGGGCTCCGGGCGCGCCGACTCCGCCGCCGGGTGCCCCCAGGCCGCCCGGTGCGCCGGGTGCGCCCGGCGGGACGCCTCCGGGCGGTGTTCACCATGCGGCCACGATGCTGGCCGACCCGAGTCAGATGGGCGGGGGAGGGGGCGCGCCGCAGCCTCCGGGGCCGCCTGGTGCGCCGAGCGCCCCGGGCATGCCGAACCCGCCCGGCGCACCGGGAACCCCGGGCGCCCCGGGTACGCCTGGCGCCCCCGGCGCACCGCAGCCCCCTGGCGCCCCCAGCGGCGGGCGCGGCGCCGTGCACCACGCCGAGACCGTGCTGTCCGCGCCCCCGGTGGGCGCCCCCGGCACGCCCCCGCCATCGCACGCCCCCGGCGTACCCGGCGCCCCGGGCGCCCCCGGTATGGCGCCGGGCGCTCCCCAGCCGCCGATGCCGCCCGGCGCGATGCCACCGCCCGGTCAGCCGATGCCCACGCCGATGCCCGGTCAGCAGATGCCCGCGCCCATGCCCGGTCACCAGCCCCCGGCGTACGGCTATCCGCAGCAGCCCACCGGTCAGCCGACCGTGGGCCCGGGCTACCAGGCCGTGCTGCGCTACCGCGCGCAGGACGGTTCCGAGCAGCAGTTGATCCGGCGTTCCGCGCCGGGCACGCCGCACCCGGAGTGGCAGATCTTCCATGAGCTGCGCGCCATGAACGTGCCGCCGGACCAGGTGCTGGAGCTGCACACCGAGCTGGAGTCGTGCGAGCTGCCGGGCGCGTACTGCGCGCGGATGATCCGGGAGCAGTGGCCGCAGGCGAGGATCGCGAGCATCGCGCCGTACGGCACGGACCACGCGAGCCGGCAGCAGGGGATGCGACAACTGCTGGCGCACCAGGGCGAGTTGCACCAGGTGGCGGATGGTCCCGCGCGGCCCGCGCCGGTGCGGGCGCCGTTGCCGCAGGTGCAGCCCGCGCCGCCGGTGCCACCGGAGGCGATCGCGCAGGAGCTGGCGGCCGCGTTCGGGCCGGGGGTGTTCCGGTTCGAGCAGGCCGCCGTGTCCCGGCAGGGCGTGCCGCCGGTCGTGGCGCACACCCTGGTCGCGGCGGGGCTGCCGATGGACATGGGCCCCTTCTTCTGGGCGCAGGCCCAGCCGGGGCGGCCGGTGCCGACGCTGGCGGAGCTGGCGGCCGAGCGCGGGGTGCAGCCGGCCTCGGACGCGGGCTCCTACCTGGTGATGGGCAGCGACTTCGGCCGGGCGCTCTGTGTGCAGTACGGGACGGCGAACATCGTCGCCGTGCCGGTGGAGGCGGGTCCGGGCGGTGCGCCCGTGCCGCCGCAGTTCGTGAACACCGGGCTGCCCGAGTTCCAGCGCTGTCTGGCGCTGCTCGGCCGGATGTGGCGGCTGCGGTTCGGGCTGAACCAGGAGCAGGCGGGCCGCTGGACCGTCGACTTCCAGGCCCAGTTGGCCTCCCTCGACCCGGCGGCGCTCGGTTCGCCGGAGAGCTGGTGGTCGGTGCTGCTGGAACAGATGTGGGACGGCCTGCTGTGACGCACTGCCGCTGAGGCGGCGGCACGCACGTGGGAGAGCCGGGTCCGGTCATGGCGACCGGACCCGGCTTTTTTGTGCGCCTAAGGGAGTCGACCGTGACCACTGCCCGGAGTGTCGCGTTATGCACCTTTCTTTCCGATACATCAAGATGTCCGCGAATTCATGATTTTGCGTCCGTCTGATGGAGAGGGGTTCCAGCATGAGCGGCACACCGGTCTCGCCTCACGGCTTCGTGGCCGTACGGGGGCGTGGCTACCGTCCCGAACAGGTCGACGCGTACGCCGCCGCGCTCTCCCAGGACCGGGACGCCGCCTGGGAGCGCGCCGCCCGGCTGACCGTGCTCGCCAAGGAGATGGAGGCGGAGGCGGTACGGCTGCGCGAGACCGTGGCCCGGCTCGCCCCGCAGACGTACGACACCCTCGGGGAGCGGGCGCGGCACATCTTCCAGCTCGGGGCCGAGGAGGCCGCCGCCGTGCGGGAGGCCGCCCGCCAGGAGGCGCAGCGCCTAGCGGAGGAGGCGCGGGCGCACGCGGACGGCGTGCTCGGCGAGGCGCAGGCGCACGCCGACTCCGTACGCGCCGAGGCGGAGGAGCGAGCACGTCAGCGCCTGCTCGCGGCCCGCGCCGAGGCGGACGAGACCCGGATCGCGGCCCGGCGCGAGGTCAAGGAGAGTCGCAGCGAAGCGCTCGCCGCCCTGCGCGAGATGCGGCAGCGCACCGCCGGCATGCTCGCCGAGCAGGACAAGGAGCATGCCGAACGGTGGGCCGCGGTCGAGCGCGAGGCCGAGGAGCGCGCGGCCGCCGCCGAGGCCCGGCACGCCGAGCAGGTGGCGCGCGCGGAGGCCGCGCTGTCCGACGCGAAGCAGGCCCTTGCTGACGCCGAGGCGGCGGGGCGGCGGCGCCAGGAGGAGGCGCGGGCGCGGGCGGCCGAGGTGATCGCGGCGGCGCGGCTGCGCGAGGAGCGGATCGCGAGCGAGACCGAGCGCGTGCTGTGCGAGCACGGGGAGCGCTGGGACGATGTACGCGCCCACATGGACCACGTACGCAACAGCCTGATCACCCTGACCGGGCGGGCCGCGGCGGAGTAGTGGTGCAGGGGCGCCCGAGCCCCCGTTTCCCGGGCGCCCCTTCGAGAGCCGGGGCGAGTCCTCCCGAGGGACTCACGACCCGGCGTGGTTCACCGATGCACGGCGCTCACGTCACTGGTGGGTGACGTCCGAGGTGCTGTAGCGGCAGGTCGTCCCGTCAGGGCCTTCGCCGAGCGAAGTCGGCTCGTCGCCGCCGCTGTTGCCCTTGAAGCGCTCGCAGACGGTGAGGTCCTTGTCGCCCACGACGGTCACGCCGGAGAGCGTCGCGGTGTCGCCGTAGTTGGCGTTGACGCCCACCAGGACCTTGCCGGGGGCGGTCGCCTTCACGTTGCTGATGACGATGTGCCGCTGGTACTGCGTCGAGCAGTTGCCGCACGAGCGGACCAGCTTGCCGAAGTCCTCGACCTGGAAGTTCCTGACGGTGAGGGTGCCGGCGCCGTTGAACTGCAGGACCTTGTCGTCCGCCTTGCGGGCGCCGCCGCCGTCCACGAGGTACTTCGCGGAGGTCGACTTGCCCTTGAAGCTGGCGGCGTCCTCGCCGACGTCCTCCCACCACACGTTCTGGAGCGTGCAACTGCCCAGGCAGTGGACGCCGTCGGCGGCCGGGGAGCCGAGGACGACGTTCTTCAGGACCGCGCCGTCGGCCAGCTCGAACAGCGGCCCCTGGCTCTCGGACTGGCCGTCGCTGCCGAGGTCGCCGGAGCCGTGGAAGCGCTTGAGGGAGCCGTCGTAGGTGCCGGAGACCTCGATGGTGGAGCTCACGGCCTGGTTGCCCGTGGGGGTCGGCCAAGCGGCGAGGGCCGTACCGCTGGTGGCGGACATCGTGGTGGACGCCGACGCGGATGCGGTGGCCGACTTGGTGGTGGACGCCGACGGGGAAGCCGTGGCCGACTTGGTGGCGGTCGGGGACGCGGATGGCGAAGCCGAGGCAGAGGCCGAAGTCGAAGGAGCCGCCTCGCCCTCCGCGAGCAGCGTCCAGCTCTTGCTGCTCGCCTTGTCGCACGAGTTCTGCTGCGCCAGCGCCGACTTGACGTTCAGGCACTTCGAGCTGTTCGCGTTGACCAGGTGGTACGCCTCGCCCACCGCGCTCAGCTCCCACACCTGGGCCGCGCTGCCGTCACAGGCCTGCTGCTGCACCGCCTTGCCGGCCGACGTGGAGGCGCCCTTCACGGTGGCGCACAGCCCGCTGCCGGCGGCCTTGACGGTGAACCCGCCGTCCGTGTCAGCCAGTTGTCAGACCTGAGCGTCGGCGCTGTCGTCGCACGCCGCCGTGGCCAACTGGGTTCCACCGGAAGGCACGGTCAGACATGTGCTGTCGGCCGCGTTCACCAGCCGGTAGCTGCCCGCGCCCGGCCCCGACGCCGAGGCCGTCATCAGCATGCCGCCGGTGACCGCGCCCGCGCCCAGGGTGGTGACCAGGCCGCCGATCAGAAAAGCCCTGCGGCGGGTCGATGTCCTGCGCCGCGGCCGGTGCCTGCGGGCCGTTGCTCTCTCGCTCACGTCGTCGCTCTCGTTCGGAAGTTCGGGGGAGACGGAAGATCAAGTGCGCTTCCGTCCCCCTGTCGCCACCGACGGCGCGAAAGGTTGCCGCGCGCGGACATCAAAAAAGCGGACATCAAAGATACGGTCACCCCTGTCGGCGCAGCGCCCCCGCCAGAATCCACCCCTCCACGGCCTCGTACTGCCGTCGCTGTTCCTCGGCGTTCTGGCGCCCCGACACCACAGTCCCCAGCCATCCGAACAGGAACCCGGCCGGAATGGAGACGAGCCCGGTCGTCGTGAACGGGAACCAGTTGAAGTCGGCCTCGGGGAAGGCGGAGAAGGGTGATCCGGAGACCAGATTCGTGCCCGGCATCAGCAGCAGCACCACCAGTGACCCGCCGATCAGCGTGCTGAGCAGGCCGGTCCGGGTGTAGCGGCGCCAAAAAAGGCTGAACACCAGGGCGGGGGCGATGGCCGAGGCGCCGAGGCAGAACGACAGCGTCACCAGGGGCTGAAGACTCCGGTGCTGTGCCAGCGTGGCGAGCAGGATCGCGGGCGCCCCCACGGCCAGTGCGGACAACCGCGCCGTCATCATCTCGCGCCGTCCCGACAACTCCCGTACCCGGGTGGCGAACAGGTCATGGGCGAGGGAGTTGGCGCAGGCGAGGATCATTCCGGCGACCGAGGCGAGCAGGGTGAGGAAGATCGCCGTGGTGACCATGGTGAACAGGAAGGTCTCCGCCGTGGAGACCTCGACCCCGAACGCGGCCTGCGAGCCGAGCAGATAGGCGGTGTTGCCCTGCGGATCGGCCCCGGCGATCACCGCCCGCCCGATCAGCGCGGTCGCGCCGAATCCGACGACCGTGATGACCAGCACGAACAGCACGACCGTGGAGACCGCCCAGGACATCGAGCGGCGCACCTGGCGGGCGCTGTCGGCGGTGTACATGCGCATGGTGACATGCGGCAGACAGGCACCGCCGAGGACGACGGCCAGCTGCGAGCTGATCATGTCCAGGCCCGGGTGCGGCCCGCCCGAGAACTGCAACCCGGAGTTCAGGAAGGCGGAGCCTACCCCGCTCTGTCCGGCGGCCGCGTCGAGCAGCGCCACCGGGTCCCAGTCGAACTTGCTCAGCACCATGGCGGCGACCACGGCGCCCGAGCCGAGCAGCATCACCATCTTCAGGATCTGGATGAGGGCGGTGCCCTTCATGCCGCCGATCGCCGCGTAACTGATCATCAGGGCGCCGAGGCCGATGATGCAGCCCGTCTTCAGCGAGTCGCCGGAGAAGCCGAGGATGAACGCCATCAGCTGCCCGGTGCCGGCCAGTTGGACCACCATCAGCGGCACCAGTGCGGCGATCGTGACCAGGCACGCCGTGATCCGAACGCTCCGCCCGGGCATCCGGCGGGCCAGCGCGTCGCCCATGGTGAACCGGCCCGCGTTGCGCAGCGGTTCGGCCAGCAGGAACATCAGCAGCATCAGCGACAGCGCCGTGCTGAGGGCGAGGACGATGCCGTCGTAGCCGTACAGGGCGATGACCCCGGTGGTGCCGAGCACGGTGGCGGCGGATATGTAGTCGCCACCTATAGCGAGGCCGTTGCGCATGGCGGACAGGGAACCGTAGCCGGTGTAGAACTCGTCGAGGTCGTCCCGGTCGGGGCCGGTCATTACGCACAGCAGCAGCGTGATCGTGGCGACGGCGGAGAACGCCACCAGGGACATCGCCTGCGCGTCGCCGCTGAACTGTGTCGACGTCATCGGCGCGAGGCCTCCTCGCGTCGGGCGTCCACCACGGCCTGCTTGCGGATGCGGTCCGCGAGCGGGTCTACGTAACGGTGCGCGGTGTGCTCGTACAGGGCTGTCGCCAGCCAGGTGACGGGGAGTTGGATCAGGGCGAGCAGCAGGCCGGTGGGCAGGCCGTCGGTCACCGTGCTCGTCATGAAGGACGGCGCGGTCGCCGAGAGGATCAGGAACAGGACGAAGTAGCCGAGCGCGGTGAGGGTGGCGGTGCGCCGCTGCCAGCGGTAGGCGCTGCGCAGGATGCGCAGATCGCTGTGGTGCCCGAGCGCGGGGTGGCGCGGGACGCGCTGCTGTGGGGGGTCGGCGGGCACGGGCGGCTGCCAGGGGTAGGTGGCGTACGGCTGCTGCGGTTGAACGGGGTAATGCGGGTACGGGTCGGAGGACATCCCGTGCTCCTTGCATGGCGGCTCGGGTCCGGTGCGGACCGCAGGGAGGTGGGGGGCAGTGGAGCGGGTGACGCACGGTACTCGCTGGTAGCAAGATCCGCGAGGCTTTGGGCAAACTGAGTGGTCGGTATGCGCTTACTTTCGTCCCGACCGGTCTGACCTCGGGTGTTACCCCCGTTAACTCCGACTTTTTGAGAGCGCCGACTACATCAGCTCGCGGCGATAGGCGATGCCGGGCCGCTCGTCGACCATGAGTTCGCCCGTGGGCGCGAAGGAGTTGCGCTCCAGGACGGCCCGCGAGGCCAGGTTGTCCAGCGTCGTGACCGCGGTGAGCGCGAGGAGTCCGTACGCCGTCGCCGCAAGACCGCACACCGCCCCGACCGCCGCTGTCGCCACGCCCTTGCCCGCCGCGCTCTCCGCGACGCGATAGCCGAGTTCGGCGCTGCCGTCCTCGACGTCCACCAGGTTGACACGGCCGATCAGCCGGCCCTCGTCGTCGAGGAGGACGTGGAAGTGGCAGGTGCCGACGCGCTGTTCGGCGAGGAGGGACTGGTGGCGGGCGGCGAAGACGGCGGGTTCGAAGTAGGCGTCACCGCGGTCGGGGATCGTGCGCGCGAAGTACGCGCGGTTCTCTCGCTCGAAGGCCAACAGCGCGCCCGCGTGGTCGGCCCGCAGCCGCTCCAACCTCACCATGCGATCCAGGATAGGGACGGCTCAGTCCCCGATCACCGGGAACCTCCTCGGCGCGAGGAACAACAGCACCAGGAATGCCGACGCCGCAGCGCAGGACGCGCCCAGATACACGGCGTGCACCGCGTCCGCGATGGCGTGCCGGGTCGCCTCCGACGCCGTACCGGAGTCCAGTGCGCGGGTGACCGAGTCCAGGTCGCTCGCGCCGCCGAGGCGGGCCGCGAGGACACCGTTGGCGATGGCGCCGAAGGCCGCCGCGCCCAGCGTCTGACCGGTCTGCCGGCAGAACAGCACGGACGCCGTGGTGGTGCCCCGCTCCGACCAGCCCACCGTCGACTGGACGCCCACGATCAGCGGGAGTTGGAAGAGCCCGAGCGCGCCGCCGAGCAGCAGCATCAGCAGCGCCGGCTGCCAGGCCTGGCCCGGATACGGCAGGAACGGGAAGGCGAACAGGATGACTGCCGCGGCCGCCATGCCGAGCATCGCGGTGTCACGGAAGCCGATCCTGCGGTAGACGTGCTGGCTGAAGGCGGCCGACACCGGCCAGCTCAACGTCCATACGGACAGCACGAATCCGGCGGCCATGGGGCCGAGGCCGAGCACCGACTGGGCGTAGGTGGGCAGGAAGACGGTCGGGGCGACCATCAGCAGGCCCAGCGCGCCGAGGGCGAGGTTGACCGCGGCGATCGTACGGCGGCGCCAGACCCAGCCCGGGATGATCGGCTCCGCCGCCCGGCGCTCGACCAGGACGACGACCGCCACGAGCGCGAGTCCCGTGGCCAGCAGGGCGATCGAGGGCGCCGACAGCCAGGCCCAGGCCACCCCGCCCTGGACCAGCGCGGTCAGCAGGACGCCGCCGCACGCGAACACCGCGAGCGCGCCCGCCCAGTCGACACGCGCGCGCGTGGCGGGCGTTTCCCGCTCCGGCTCGTGCAGATGACGCACGATCAGCCACAACGCCACCGCCCCGACAGGAAGGTTGACGAGGAAGATCCACCGCCAGTCCGCGTACGCCGCGAGCAGACCGCCCACGCCGGGGCCCGCGACCGCGGACACCGCCCACACCGTGGACAGCTTGGACTGGATCTTGGGGCGCTCCTTCAGCGGGTACAGATCCGCGGCGAGCGTCTGGACCGTGCCCTGGAGCGCGCCGCCGCCGAGTCCCTGCACGATCCGGAAGGCGATCAGCGCCCCCATGTTCCAGGCGACGGCGCACAGCAGCGAGCCGAGCAGGAACACGGCAGCGCCCGCCACCAGCACCGGCTTACGGCCGAAGGTGTCGGAGAGCTTGCCGTAGACGGGAAGGCTGACCGTCACGGCCAGCAGATAGCCGGAGAAGAGCCAGGAGAAGTAGGAGAAGCCGCCGAGGTCGCCGACGATCTGGGGGACGGCGGTGGAGACGACGGTCGAGTCGAGCGCGGCCAGCGCCATCGCCAGCATCAGGGCGGCCACGACGGCGCCGCGGCGCTCGGTCCCGGTGCGCTCGGCCACGTCGCGTGTCGCAGGTCTCGTATCGCCGCCCACCGGATTCCTTCCCCCTGCATCTATCCACCGCCCGCAGCATCCCACTTGACCCTCACGTGGCGGGAGGGGCGAACCTGGACCGGGCCCCAGGGTGGAGACAACCCCGAGAAGTACTCCACCGAAGGGTGGACTGCCCCTAGGGGTATCTCCGTACCAGGGCTCGGGGAGGGTTCGTCCCGGCGGAGGACGAGAGGGCCCCCGACCGGTCCTTAACCTGGCTTTACGCCGCTGGGGGGCGGCTGACCGGCCTTGCGGGGGTGGGGTTTTCCCCCGCAAAAGACTGCGCTGGGCACCAGCGCGCCGGGGCCCCTCCCGAGACCAGACTCATCGACGTACCGCTTCACACGACCTATCTGCACCGATTCGCACGACCACTTGTTGACCGACATAGGAGAATTGCCATGACATCGGCCGTGACCATTCCCAGGCACGGAGGCACTGGAGGGCGTACGGCCGTTGCCGCCCGGGCGCGGCAGGTCGTGAAGGCCTACGGGTCCGGGGAGACCCGGGTCGTCGCCCTGGACCATGTGGACGTGGACATCGCGCGGGGACAGTTCACCGCGATCATGGGTCCCTCGGGTTCCGGCAAGTCCACCCTCATGCACTGCCTCGCCGGTCTGGACACCGTGACGAGCGGTCAGATCTACCTGGACGAGACCGAGATCACCGGCCTGAAGGACAAGAAGCTCACGCAGCTGCGCCGGGACCGGATCGGCTTCATCTTCCAGGCGTTCAACCTGCTGCCGACGCTGAACGCGCTCGAGAACATCACGCTGCCGATGGACATCGCGGGCCGCAGGCCCGACCGGGACTGGCTGGCGCGGGTCGTCGAGACCGTCGGTCTGTCCTCCCGGCTCAAGCACCGGCCCACCCAGCTCTCCGGCGGTCAGCAGCAGCGCGTCGCCGTGGCCCGTGCGCTCGCCGCGCGGCCCGAGATCATCTTCGGTGACGAGCCGACCGGAAATCTCGACTCACGCGCGGGTGCCGAGGTTCTGGGCTTCCTGCGCCGCTCGGTCGACGAGCTCGGGCAGACCATCGTGATGGTCACGCACGACCCGGTCGCCGCCTCCTACGCGGATCGTGTGCTGTACCTCGCCGACGGCCGCATCGTCGACGAGATGTTCAAGCCGACCGCCGAGGCCGTCCTCGACCGCATGAAGGACTTCGACGCCCGGGGGCGTACGTCATGACCGTCCTGAAGACCTCGATGCGCAACTTCTTCGCGCACAAGGGACGCATGGCCCTGTCGGCCGTGGCGGTCCTGCTGTCGGTGGCCTTCGTCTGCGGGACCCTGGTGTTCACCGACACCATGAACACGACGTTCGACAAGCTCTTCGCCGCCACCTCCTCCGATGTGACGGTCAGTTCGAAGGAAGCCTCGGACACCGGCGAGACCACGGCCGACAACGGCAAGCCGCCGGTCATGCCGGCCTCCGTGCTGGACGAGGTGCGCGGCGTGCAGGGCGTGAAGTCGGCGGAGGGGGCCGTCTTCTCCACCTCGGTGACCGTCGTCGACGGCGACAAGGACAGCCTCTCGCCCTCCAGCGGCGCCCCCACCATCGTCGGCAGCTGGAACAGCAACGAAGCCCGCACCATGAAGATCACCAACGGTACGGCGCCCAAGGGCCCCGACCAGGTCATGGTGGACGCGGACACGGTCGACAAGCACGACCTGAAGCTCGGTGACGAGATCGGCGTGATCAGCGCGGTCGGCACGCACACCGCGAAGATCTCCGGCATCGCCGACTTCGAGGTCACCAACCCCGGCGCGGCGATCTTCTACCTGGACACCAGGACCGCCCAGCAGGCGCTGGTCGGCGAGCCGGACGTCTACACGAACGTCAACGTCACGGCGGCGAGCGGCGTCACCGACGCGCAGCTGAAGAAGAACGTGCTCGCCGCGACCGACGGCGGCTACAAGGTGCAGACGGCCAAGGAGACCGCCGACGCCAACCAGAAGGACGTCGAGGGCTTCATGAACGTCATGAAGTACGCGATGCTCGGCTTCGCCGGGATCGCCTTCCTCGTCGGCATCTTCCTGATCATCAACACCTTCTCGATGCTGGTCGCCCAGCGCACCCGCGAGATCGGCCTGATGCGGGCCATCGGCTCCAGCCGTAAGCAGGTCAACCGGTCGGTGCTGGTGGAGGCGCTGCTGCTGGGCTTCGTCGGCTCGGTGCTTGGCGTCGGCGCGGGCGTCGGGCTCGCGATCGGCCTGATGAAGCTCATGGGCTCCATGGGCATGGAGCTGTCCACCTCCGACCTGACGATCGTCTGGACGACCCCGGCCATCGGCCTGGTCCTCGGCGTGGTCGTCACCGTCCTCGCCGCGTATCTGCCGGCCCGCCGCGCGGGCAAGGTCTCCCCGATGGCCGCCCTGCGCGACGCGGGCGCCCCGGCGGACGCCAAGGCGGGCGTGGTGCGGGCCGTGCTGGGCACGCTGCTCACCGCGGGCGGCGGCTACGCCCTCTATCTGGCCGCGTCGGCCGACAAGGCCAAGGACGGCTCGCTGTGGCTCGGCCTCGGCATCGTCCTGTCCCTCATCGGCTTCGTCGTCATCGGCCCGCTGCTCGCGGGCGGTGTGGTGCGGGTCCTGGGCGCCCTGATCCTGCGGGTCTTCGGCCCGGTCGGCCGCATGGCCGAGCGCAACGCGCTGCGCAATCCGCGCCGTACGGGTGCCACGGGCGCCGCCCTGATGATCGGGCTCGCGCTGGTCGCCTGCCTCTCGGTCGTCGGCTCCTCGATGGTCGCCTCGGCGACCGACCAGCTCGACAAGACCGTCGGCACGGACTTCATCATCCAGTCCGACAGCGGCCAGCTGGTCACTCCGGAGGCCGTGAAGGCGGCGAAGTCGACGCCGGGGCTCGACCATGTCACCGAGTACAAGATCGCCGAGGCCGACTACGTCACCCCCGACGGCAAGACGCTCAAGAGCACCGACATCACGGCGGCCGACCCGACGTACGCCGAGGACCTGCGCACCAAGACGGTCGCCGGAAACCTCGCCGACGCCTACAAGCCCGACTCGATGTCCGTCCACGAGAAGTTCGCGAAGGACCACGACATCGAGCTCGGCTCGAAGATCAAGGTCGACTTCAAGGACGGCGCCACGGCCGAGCTGACGGTCCGGGCGATCACCAGCAGTGACGTCGTCATCGACGCGGGCTCCAAGTACACCTCGATCGCCACGCTCGCCAAGTACGTGCCGGCCGACAAGATGCCGCTCGACCAGCTGGTCTTCGCCTCGGCGAAGGACGGGCAACAGGACGCCGCGTACAAGTCCCTGAAGTCGGCGCTGCACGACTACCCGCAGTACACCGTGCGCGACCAGACCGACTACAAGGAGGCCCTGAAGGACCAGATCGGCCAGCTGCTGAACATGATCTACGGCCTGCTGGCCCTCGCGATCATCGTGGCGATCCTGGGTGTGGTGAACACCCTGGCCCTGTCGGTGGTGGAGCGGACCCGTGAGATCGGCCTGATGCGAGCCATCGGCCTCTCCCGCCGCCAGCTGCGCCGCATGATCCGCATGGAGTCGGTGGTCATCGCCCTCTTCGGCGCGCTGCTGGGCCTGGGGCTGGGCATGGGCTGGGGCGCGACGGCCCAGAAGCTGCTCGCCCTGGAGGGCCTGAAGGTCCTGGAGATCCCCTGGGTCACCATCGGCGGCGTCTTCATCGGCTCGGCCTTCGTGGGCCTGTTCGCGGCACTGATCCCGGCGTTCCGGGCGGGCCGGATGAACGTACTGAACGCAATCGCGACGGAGTAGCCACCGCACACGGGGGTTGCGGGGGAGAAACCGGTGCCGGGGAGCCTTGGGGGGCTTCCCGGCACCGGGCTGTTCTTCTGAGGACGAGGCCCGTTCAGGGCCGAAGCGGGGGTTCTGGGGGTGGCAGCCCCCAGGGACGGGACGGGTAGGGGCGGCGGGGGCGAGAACACCATGGCGCCCACGCAGACGCCGGTATCCACAAAGTCGGCGTTATCCACAGCCCCCGCGCCTGTCGGCGCAGCGACGTACGCTGGAGACACCCCCGGCCCGCGATGCGTGTCGGGCGGTTCGTGTTGCCCGCCCCCGGACGAAAGCCGCCCCGAATGAGCCTGCACGGTCTGCTCGACGCCGCCGTCTTGGACACCGCCCTCGCGGAAGCGATCACCGCGGCCGCCGATGGCAACCGCATGCACGTCGACCTCGTCGGCCCCCCGGCGGCCCGCCCCTTCGCGGTCGCCGCCCTCGCCCGCGAGGCCGGCCGCCCCGTGCTCGCGGTGACGGCGACGGGCCGGGAGGCCGAGGACCTGGCGGCCGCCCTGCGCTCCCTCCTCCCCCCGGAGGGCGTCGTGGAGTACCCCTCCTGGGAGACGCTGCCGCACGAGCGCCTCAGCCCCCGCAGCGACACCGTCGGCCGCCGCCTCGCCGTCCTCAGGCGCCTGGCCCACCCCCGGCCCGACGACCCCGAGACCGGCCCGGTCTCCGTCGTCGTCGCGCCCGTCCGCTCCGTCCTCCAGCCGCAGGTCAAGGGACTCGGCGACCTGGAACCGGTAGCCCTGCGCACCGGCCAGACCGCCGACCTGAACGACATCGTCGAGTCCCTCGCCGCCGCCGCGTACTCCCGCGTCGAGCTGGTCGAGAAGCGCGGCGAGTTCGCCGTACGGGGCGGCATCCTCGATGTGTTCCCGCCCACCGAGGAACACCCCCTGCGCATCGAGTTCTGGGGCGACGACGTCGAGGAGATCCGCTACTTCAAGGTCGCCGACCAGCGCTCCCTGGAGGTCGCCGAGCACGGCCTGTGGGCGCCGCCCTGCCGCGAGTTGCTGCTCACCGAGGACGTACGCGCACGCGCGCGTGCACTCGCCGAACAGCACCCGGAGCTCGGCGAGCTGCTCGGCAAGATCGCCGAGGGGATCGCCGTAGAAGGAATGGAGTCTCTGGCTCCGGTGCTCGTCGACGACATGGAGCTGCTGCTCGACGTGCTGCCCAAGGGCGCGATGGCTCTGGTGTGCGATCCGGAGCGGGTACGCACGCGTGCGGCCGATCTCGTGGCGACCTCGCAGGAGTTCCTCCAGGCGTCCTGGGCGGCCACGGCGGGCGGCGGCGAGGCGCCCATCGACGTCGGCGCGGCCTCCTTGTGGTCGATCGCGGACGTACGCGACCGCGCGCGCGAGCTGGACATGATGTGGTGGTCGGTGTCGCCGTTCGCGGCGGACGAGGCGCTCGAAGAGGCCGACACCCTCAAGCTCGGCATGCACGCGCCGGAGACCTACCGCGGCGACACCGCGAAGGCGCTCGCCGACACCAAGGGCTGGCTCGCCGACGGCTGGCGCGCGGTCTACGTCACCGAGGCCCACGGCCCCGCGGCCCGCACGGTCGAGGTGCTCGGCGGCGAGGGCATCGCCGCCCGCCTGGACACGGACCTGACGACGCTGAGCCCGTCCGTCGTGCACGTGGCGTGCGGCTCGATCGACTACGGCTTCGTCGACCCGGCGCTGAAGCTCGCCGTCCTCACCGAGACCGACCTGTCCGGCCAGAAGGCGGCCGGCAAGGACGGCGCGCGCATGCCCGCGCGCCGCCGCAAGACCATCGACCCGCTGACCCTGGAGTCCGGCGACTACATCGTCCACGAGCAGCACGGCGTCGGCCGCTACATCGAGATGGTCCAGCGGACCGTCCAGGGCGCCACGCGCGAGTACCTCGTCGTGGAGTACGCCCCCGCCAAGCGCGGCCAGCCCGGCGACCGGCTCTACATCCCCACCGACCAACTGGAGCAGATCACCAAGTACGTCGGCGGCGAGGCGCCCACGCTGCACCGCCTGGGCGGCGCGGACTGGACCAAGACCAAGGCACGCGCGAAGAAGGCCGTCAAGGAGATCGCTGCCGACCTGATCAAGCTGTACAGCGCGCGCATGGCGGCCCCGGGCCACACCTTCGGGGCGGACACGCCCTGGCAGCGCGAGCTGGAGGACGCCTTCCCCTACGCGGAGACCCCGGACCAGCTCACCACCATCGCCGAGGTCAAGGAGGACATGGAGAAGTCCGTCCCCATGGACCGCCTGATCTGCGGCGACGTCGGCTACGGCAAGACCGAGATCGCGGTCCGGGCCGCCTTCAAGGCCGTACAGGACGGCAAGCAGGTGGCGGTGCTGGTGCCGACGACGCTGTTGGTGCAGCAGCACTTCGGGACGTTCTCCGATCGGTACTCGCAGTTCCCGGTCAACGTACGGGCGCTCAGCCGCTTCCAGACGGACACCGAGGCGAAGGCGGTCCTGGAGGGCCTGAAGGACGGCGCGGTGGACGTCGTCATCGGCACGCACCGGCTGTTCTCGTCGGAGACGAAGTTCAAGGACCTGGGTCTGGTCATCGTCGACGAGGAGCAGCGCTTCGGCGTCGAGCACAAGGAGCAGCTGAAGAAGCTGCGGGCGAACGTGGACGTACTGACGATGTCCGCGACGCCGATCCCGCGGACGCTGGAGATGGCCGTGACGGGCATCCGCGAGATGTCCACGATCACCACCCCGCCGGAGGAACGGCACCCGGTGCTGACTTTCGTCGGCCCGTACGAGGAGAAGCAGATCGGCGCGGCGATCCGCCGTGAACTCCTGCGCGAGGGCCAGGTCTTCTACATCCACAACCGCGTGGAGTCGATCGACCGCGCGGCCGCCAGGCTCCGCGAGATCGTCCCCGAGGGCCGAATCGCCACCGCGCACGGCCAGATGTCGGAGTCGGCGCTGGAGCAGGTGGTGGTGGACTTCTGGGAGAAGAAGTTCGACGTGCTCGTGTCGACGACGATCGTCGAGTCGGGCATCGACATCTCCAACGCCAACACGCTGATCGTGGAGCGCGGCGACAACTTCGGCCTCTCCCAACTGCACCAGCTGCGCGGCCGGGTCGGCCGTGGCCGCGAGCGCGGCTACGCGTACTTCCTGTACCCGCCGGAGAAGCCGCTGACGGAGACGGCCCACGAGCGGCTGGCGACCATCGCTCAGCACACGGAGATGGGCGCGGGCATGTACGTGGCCATGAAGGACCTGGAGATCCGAGGCGCCGGCAACCTCCTGGGCGGCGAGCAGTCCGGCCATATCGCGGGCGTCGGCTTCGACTTGTACGTCCGTATGGTCGGCGAGGCGGTGGCGGACTACCGCGCGTCCCTGGAGGGCGGCGTGGAGGAGGAACCGCCGCTGGAGGTCAAGATCGAGCTCCCGGTCGACGCACACGTCCCGCACGACTACGCGCCCGGCGAGCGACTCCGGCTCCAGGCCTACCGTTCGATCGCCTCCGCCAACACGGAGGAGGACATCAAGGCCGTACGAGAGGAACTCGTCGACCGCTACGGCAAGTTGCCCGAACCGGTGGAGAACCTCCTCCTGGTGGCAGGCCTGCGCATGCTCGCACGCGCGTGCGGCGTCGGCGAGATCGTCCTCCAGGGCAACAACATCCGCTTCGCACCGGTGGAGTTGCGGGAGTCGCAGGAACTGCGGCTGAAGCGGCTGTACCCCGGATCGGTCGTCAAACCGGCGGTGCATCAGGTGCTGGTGCCGCGCCCGAAGACTGCGAAGGTGGGCGGGAAGCCGCTGGTCGGGCGGGAACTGCTGGGCTGGGTCGGGGAGTTCTTGGCGTCGATTCTGGGGTCGTAGCCGGCCGGTTTCCGGCACCATGTCGGGCATGGCTGTCGGGGGAAGCGGGAGCAGGGTCGCCGTTGCCTGGGTGGCGGTGACCTGTGTGCTGGTCGGCGGGGCGCTGGCGTACGTGCTGGCGGGGCGGCAGGGGTCGCTGGGAGTGTCGGACCGCATGAGTCTGATCTCCATGGTCGCGGCACTGCTCGCCCTGGTGCTGGCCCTGATCGGCTGGCTGGCGACGCGTTCCGGCGCGCACGAGGACGAGGCGGCGGCGGTGGCCCGGCTCGTACGGGAGGTGCGGTCGGTCGGCGAGCCCCAGTGGATGCACAGCCTCGGCGGCGACCTCAAGGCCATCGACGTGACCTTCTCCTTCCGGCCGTACGCCCACGCGCGTGCCGCCGCGCTTCCGCCCACCCCGGCGGGGCAGTTGGAGCGAGTGGTCGAGGACTATCGGGCCGTACGACCACGACGGCTGGTGATCACGGGGGAGCCCGGAGCCGGTAAGACCGTGCTGGCGCGCAAGCTCGTGATGGAGCTCAACAAGGCACGCGGTGAGAGCGAACCGGTCGCTGTCCTCGTCGCCCTGGCCGACTGGGACACACGCGAGGGGCTCGGTGACTGGATCGCACGGCATCTCGAACGGGACTTCGGCATGCCGCGCCGCTCCGCCCGCCGAGTGGTGCGCGGGCGCCGGGTCCTGCCCGTCCTCGACGGACTGGACGAGATGGACGCCGCGGAAGTGGCCGCGGAGGACTCACGCGCGCGTGCCGCTCTGGAGGCGCTCGCCCGCTACCAGGACGGCACGGATCCGGCGCCGCTCGTGCTGACCTGCCGTACCCGCCGCTACGACGAGTTGGAGGCCGACGGCAGCCACATCCTCGACGCGGCCAGGATCGAGATCGATCCGGTGGACCCGGAGCAAGCGGTGCGCTTCCTCGAACAGAGGGGAGCCGCCCGCAGGCCTGCCGCGTGGCAGCCGGTCCTGGACGAACTGCGGAACGCGCCCTCGGGCACGCTGGCCCGTGACCTGTCCACGCCGTGGCGGCTGATGCTGACGGCCACGGTGTACGAACGCCGGGGGGATCCGGGGGACTTGCTGCGGGCGGCGACCGGACCGGACGGCTCGGTGGCGGAGCTGCTGCTGGGCCGGTTCATCGGGGCCGCGGCGGACAACGCGCCCGGAGAGGCCGGACGTTACGAGGAGCGGCTGATCCATGAGCGGCTGCACCAGCTCGCGCTGACGCTCGGTGCCGACGGCGCGGACGAGACCGATCTGGTGCTCCTGCGGCTGGCGGATCGGGTGCGGGGAGCGCTGCGGCCGACGGTTCTGGTCGGGCTGGTGGCTCTCGCGATCCTGCCCGCGCTTGTGCTGGCGCGGTGGGACAGCTACGTGGACGAGCTGTTCCTCGCGGGGGCGGTCCTCTTCCTCACCTGTTACCTGCTGTACTGGGAGCTGCGCGAGAGCGGCGGGATCTTCTCGCCGTCTTTCTCCGCGATGGCGACCCCGCCCCTGGGCGGCCCGCTGTGGAGGCTGGGGCTGCGCAGGATGTGGCACGCACGCAGCGTGTGGACCTACGCCGTGCTCGCCATGCTGGTGTTCAGCCTGTGGGTGGCGCTTCCTGAGGCATGGGGTGGACTGGGAGACCCCTGGGTGCTGTGGCTGACGGGTGGCTTCATGGCGGTGGTCGTGGGGCTGGGCGTCATCACACAGCTGGACAGCACGGCCGTCGGTCCGAGCGGCCCGATCCGCACTGGTTGGTACCTGATCGCGCTCGCCACGCTTTTGCTGTCGAGCGGCCAGATGGTCAGCGGTCACATCGGGCTCGGCGACCTGATCTTCACCGACGGGCTGCTGGCCGCCGCGCTGACGGGCATGCAGGACTGGATCGGCTACCACATCTACCGAATTCGCCATCCCCGCCTGGGCCTCCGCTTCCAGGCCTTCCTCGACTGGTCCGTGACCGCGGGCCTGCTGCGCACCTCCGGTGTGGCCTACCAGTTCCGCCACCGTGAGTTCCAGGAGTGGGTGGTGCGCAATCCGGAGCCGGTCAGGCGTCCTTGACGCTTGCGTCAGCTCGGAACAGCATCGTCGCCACCGCCCCGAACACCTCCTCCGGGTCCCGGTTGCCCACGGGCCCGTCCAGGTTGTGGCCGAGGAGCAGCGTGGCGAAGCCGTGGGCCAGGGACCAGGCGGCGACTCCGGCGAGGCGGGGGTCGAGGCCGAGCTCGCCGGGGCGTACGGTCGCGACGGCTCCGCGCAGGGCGTCACCGGCGAGCACGCGGGCCGTGGTGAGTTCCAGGTCTTCGGCGCGCAGCAGTTGGGGCGAGAACATCACCTGGAAGTGCGCCGGGTGTTCGCGGGCGAAGCGTACATAGCGCACGCCCGCGTCCTTCAGGTCCGAGGCCTCGGTGAGGGTGGCCGCCAGCAGCCCGAAGCCCTCCGCGGCGATCGCCGTCAGCAGGCCGGTGCGGTCCTTGAAGTGGTGCGCGGGCGCCGCGTGCGAGACCCCGGCGCGGCGGGCCAGGTCGCGCAGGCTCAGGCCGGAGGGGCCGTCGGCGGCGATGACGTCGAGCGCGGCGGTGAGGACGGCACGCCGCAGGTCACCGTGGTGGTACGGGCGTTCGGCGGAATTCCTCGACTGTGCGGGCGGCATGCTCAGCAGCCTACGCGGAATCTAGGCATTGACAAGTTGGCGGCGGCTCGGGCAATCTAGCCAGTGTCAAGTTGTGAGCGGGTTCCAGACTCGGTCATCACCGGCCTGGGGTGCGAGGGGAATCACCATGTCGACGTACGACGAGGAGTCCGGCGGGATCGAACCGACCCGTGTCCGCCAGCTCTGGCACCTGCTGGAGCCGCTGCACGCGGTGCTGTACTACGCGCCGGAGGTCTTCGAGGAGGCCGCCGCGCTCGGGTACGACACGAAGGAGCGCTGGCCGAGCTACTTCCCGCTGCGCGCCGCGCCGTTGGGTGCGGTCGGCGCCGAGCGCGTGACCTCCGCCTTCTACAGCTTCAGCCCGCGCATGGTCGCCGAGCACATCGACCCGGCATGGCGGAGTGCGAGTCCTGACGACGTGGTGACGGCGAGACTGCGCGGCATGGACCGGGCGTACCGCGCGATATTCGGCGACCGCGTCGACAGCCCGGAACTTGCAGAGGTCGCCGCCCTCGCCCGGCGCGCTGCCGAGGCGGCGAACACGGCGGGCCGCCCGCTCGCCGCGGCCAACGCCGAACTGGACTGGCCGCAGGCCCCACACCTTCAGCTGTGGCACGCGGCGACGATCCTGCGCGAGCACCGCGGCGACGGCCATCTCGCCGCCCTGCTCGTCGCCGGCCTCGACCCGATCGAGTCGCTCGTGTCCTTCGCCGCGATAGGCGCCGCGTCCGTCGAGCGCTTCGCGAGCCGGGGCTGGAGCGTGCAGGAGTGGGCGGCGGCGCGCGAACGGCTCGTCGCCCGTGGTCTGTTGAACGCCGACGGCACGGCAACCGAGTCGGGTCACGACCTGCGTCGCGGCATAGAGGACCACACCGACCATGTCGCCGCCGACCCCTGGCGCGCACTCACGCCCCAGGACATCGACCGACTCGCCGACCTGCTGGGCGAGTTCTGGGTCGCGGTTCTCTCCTCGGGCCTGCTGCCCTCGGAGACGACGCTGGGGATAGGGAAGGTCTGAAGGCGCGCGGTGGTGCAGCGGTTTCGAACAGGCGAAGCCGCCCGCGGGTGGTGGGTCTATCGGACGGCTTCTGTTTCCAGGATGGTTCGGGGAACCCGGCGGAGCACGCCCCCGCGGGGGATGCCGTCCGGCGGGTCTCAGGACCTCCGTGGGTCTCCGGCCTTATGGCTGTCCGGGCTTGTCGCGGTCCATGCCGAGCGCGCCTTCGGCCTTGCGTTGCGCGTCGTCGACCTGGCTCTCGTACTTGTTGCCCGTCTTCTCGTTGACCTTCTTCTCCGCGGTGTCGGACATGTCCTTGGCTTTGTCCTGCATTCCGCGGTTGCTCTTGAATCTGTCGAAGATGCCCATCCAGAGCTCCTTCCGGAGGTGACTCCCAACCGACGATACGCCGCTGATGCGACGAATGCGCATTTTCGATCGGTATGGTCTGAACCTCTCGGCCGCTACCGTGGGGGGTCGGAAAACCGGTACGGGACCGGCACGCAGGGGAGGGGCGCAGCGTGATGCGTCTGAGGGGCGGGGCGGCGGCATCCGCCGCGGTGCTCGGCATGGTGCTCGTACTCACGAGCTGCGACGACCTGGACGACCTGCCCCTGGACGACGCCGCTTCCGGCTCCGCCCAGGGCGCCGGCCCGGGCCGTGCGGTCAGCCCCCTGGACAACCCCGACGGCACCGAGCCGGGCCTGGCCGCCATCACCTCCGACGCCGACCGGGCCGAGGCGCGGGCTCTGATCGAGAAGGTGGCGACCAAGGGTCGCGGCCCCAGGACCGGGTACGACCGCGACGAGTTCGGCTACGCCTGGATGGACTCGGCCCCGGGCGGCATACCGTTCGCCCGCAACGGCTGCGACACCCGCAACGACCTCCTCCAGCGGGACGGCGAGGACCTGCGCTTCCGGTCCGGCTCGGACTGCGTGGTGATGTCGATGCGGCTGGACGACCCGTACACGGGCAGGACGATCGACTGGACCAAGTCCCGTGCCACAGAGGTCCAGATCGACCACGTCATGCCGCTCTCCTACGACTGGCAGATGGGCGCCGCACGCTGGACCGAGGGCAAACGCCAGGACATCGCCAACGACCCGCTGAACCTGATGCCGGTCGACGGACCCACCAACAGCTCCAAGGGCGACTCGGGCCCCGCCGCCTGGCTCCCCCCGAACAAACAGATCCGCTGCTCCTACGCGGTGCGCTTCGCCCAGGTCTCGCTCAAGTACGAGCTGCCCGTGACACCGCCCGACAAGCAGATGATGCTGCGCCAGTGCGGAGGCTGACGCCCGCCCGAACGTCAGGCTCGCTTCAGCAGTGGCACGACCGGACCGGGGCGGTCAGGAGCCGAGCGCGTCCAGGTCGATGATCTCGCCGGTGGGCTTGTCCGTCGGGACCGGCTTGTCGTAGTCGCTGAAGGAGAGCGAGCCGGGGTCCGAGGGGGTGGTGCTGACGAGCTTGAGCACATACGGCTCGCCCTCGGTGGCGACGTAGATCGTGAAGCTCTCCTTGCCGGCCTTCTCGTTGCCGTCCTTCTCGTACAGGGTGATCGCGGGCGTGCCGTCGACCGTGGTGGTCTTGCCGCGGGTGGCGTCCGACTCGCCGTCGGCGGCGTCACCGAGGATCGTGTTCAGGTCGCAGAAGCCGGCGAGTTCCTCGGCGTCGGCGCCCTTGGCGGACATCTTGGTCCACTTCCCGGCCAGCATCGCGACCGCCGCGTCGGCCTCCGCCTTGGACTCGCCCTCGCTCTGGCCGCGCAGGAAGGCCTCGTCGTACTTCATGTAGACCGTGTCGCCGCTCTTGATCAGATCGGCCCGGCCCTCGCCGTCCATGCTGATGTGGCCGGCACAGTCGCCCTTCCGGTTGAGGGCCATGTCCATGGAGATCGTGCCGCCGCTCTCCTCGTCGGGGATGTCGCCCTTGATCCGGAACGAGTCGGCGCCGCTGGTCGCCTTCACCGCCCGGTCGACGATCTCCCCGCCGGTCAGTCCGGCGAACGCTTCCTTCGGCTTGCTGGACTGACCGGCCTTGTCCGACTGGCCGGCGTTGGGCTTGTCCTTCGCCTTGCCCTCCGACTTGTCGTCGCCCTGACAGCCGGTGACGGCCATGGTGGCGACGGCGGTGAGACAGAGAGCGGCAAGTGCGGTACGACGCATGAGGGTTCCTCGATGAAGACGAAGCGCGCGGGGGCGCTGAGGTGAGCTGATGAGGTGGGCCGCCCTCACGGCGGGCGGCGACGCGGGCGGGGCGTGGCGGTGCTGTTGGTGTGCCGCGCCCCGCGTGGCGACGAGTGGCCTCGGGGGCCTGGGTCAGGCGGACTTCTTCCAGTCCTGGCAGCCGGACGTCTTGAAGTAGGCGTCCGAGGCGCTGATGGTGACGACGGCCGTGCCGGTCACGTTGTTGTTGGCGATGATCGAGTCGATCGAGTGGTCGGCGTTCTTGGCGCGCTCCCAGTAGCAGGAGTCGTCGGTGTTGCCGGTGGACTTGTAGGTGCCGGGCGCGATGTCGACGCCGACTCTGAGCATGCCCGCGTCGCCGGCCATCTTCGAGGCCCGGGAGCCCTTCGCCTTCTCGTCGACGGCCTCCCAGTCGCCGCAGCCGCTGGAGGAGAAGAGCTTGTCGGTGGCCTTGATGGTCACGTAACTGGTGCCGGTCACATTGTCGTTGGCCAGCAGCGAGTCCATCTCGCCGGACGAGTCCTTGGCCCGCTCCCAGTAGCACAGGCCGTCGGTGTTGCCGGTGGTGCGGTAGGTGCCGGGCTTGATGTCCGAACCGACCTGGAAGTCGCCGTCCCCCTCGAACGCGACCTTCTTCTCGGCGACTTCCGCCGCGTCCGACTTCTTCTTGTCGCCACCGGTGCTGCGGTCCGCGGATGCCGAAGAGCCCTTGTCGCCGGAGTTGCCGCCGTCGCTTCCGGCGTTCGCCGACACGGCGCCGATGACGACGATCCCCACGACGGCGCCCAGCGCGACCTTGCCCTTCATGCCCATGGCTGTTCCCCTCCCCTGAGCGGCGACCGCCTTCACCGGCGGTCGCTCGTTCGATGGGTCAATAAGACCAGAGCTTGTGAACCGAGTCAACACGATTCACGGGATGGCTTATGTACACGGGCGTGAATGCCCGGATCTTGCGTACGTCGGTATGCTCGACGCCACAGATCGGATGCAGGCGAAATCGGGCGGGCGAGGGGAGCCGGGCGGTGCAGGACAATGCGACAGAGGTGACCGCGGCCGGAATCGCCCGGCTCGCGGGCGTCGGCCGTGCCGCCGTCAGCAACTGGCGGCGTCGGCACGCCGACTTCCCCAAGCCCGTGGGCGGCACCGAGACCAGCCCCTCCTTCGCGCTCGCCGAGGTCGAGGCCTGGCTCCGCCGCCAGGGCAAACTCGCCGAAGTCCCGCTGCGCGAACGGGTCTGGCAGCAGCTCGCGGGACATCCCGAAGGTCCGGTCACCGCCCTCACTCACGCCGGCTGTGTGCTCCTGCTCATCCATGACCGGCCCACGCTCTGGCTGGAGGTGAGCGCCGGCTCCGACGAACGGCTCGCGGCGATGCTGCCGGGGGCGCTGGAGCAGGTGCTCGCACCGCGGTTCGGGGCGACGTCGGCGCGAAGGGGCGCGGCGGCTGTGAACTCGCGTTCGGCTGTGAACTCGCCGGGTGCTGTGAACTCGCGTGGCGGAGCGAGGTCCCGCGTCGCTGTGAACGAACGCGGCTCTGTGAATGAGCCTGGCTCCGTGAACGAACCGGGCTCCGTGAACCCGTCGGGCGCTGTGAACACCCCCATCGCCCCGACCGCGCCCAGTGCCGTGAATCGCCCCGGCGCCGTGAACACCCCACCCCCTGTGAACACCACCCCCGCCGTACACACCCCCACCGGCCCCGAAGTCCTCCCCTCCGCCCCCCTCCTGCGCGGCGCCGCAGAGCTCGCCGCGGAGATGGGCGGCGCCCGCCAGGCCTTCGAGTTCCTGCTCGGCCGGCACCTCGACGCCAACCCGCGCCAGTACACGCTCACGCCCGCCGAACTCGCCGGGCTCATGGCCGACCTGGCCGGCCCGGCCCGTACCGCCCTCGACCCGGCCTGCGGCACCGGCGCCCTCCTGCGCGCCGTCGCCCCCCGCCCCGAGCAGGAGCTGTACGCCCAGGACACCGCCCCCGACCTCGCCGCCGTCACCGCGCTGCGGCTCGCCCTGCGCACCCGGGCCACCGTGCGCGCCGCCGCCGGCGACACCCTGCGCGCCGACGCGTATCCGGAGCTGCGCGCCGACGCCGTCCTGTGTCACCCGCCGTTCAACGAGCGCAACTGGGGCCATGACGAACTCGCCTACGACCCCCGCTGGGAGTACGGCTTCCCGGCGCGCAACGAGTCCGAGCTGGCCTGGGTGCAGCACGCGCTCGCGCGCCTGAAGGACGGCGGTACGGCCGTGCTGCTCATGCCGCCTGCCGCCGCCTCCCGCCGCTCCGGCCGCCGGATCCGCGCCGACCTGCTGCGGCGCGGTGCGCTGCGCGCCGTCGTCGCGCTGCCGGTCGGCGCTGCACCGCCGTACAACATCCCGCTGCACCTGTGGGTGCTGCGCAGGCCCGACAAGGCGCCGGCGCAGCCCGAGGTGTTGCTCGCGGACGCCGGGCAGTTCGCGACGGAGGGGCGTGGCGGGCCCGACTGGCGGGCCGTGCGGGAGGCCGTGCTCGACGCCTGGCATGCCTTCGACCGGACCGGCACCCTCGACGAGCGGCCCGGTCTGGCCCGCGCGCTGCCCGTGATCGAACTCCTCGACGACGACGTCGACCTCGCCCCGGCCCGCCATCTGCCGCCCCCCACCGCGGCCGACGGCGCCGAGGAGCTCACGGCCGTGCGCGAGCGCCTGGGGGAAACCCTGGGACTCGCCGCCGAGCTCACCCCGCCGCCCGCCGCGGGCGCTCGGCCCGTGCGCTGGCCGCTCACCACCGTCGGTGAACTCGCGCGCGGGGGAGCCCTGGTGATGCGTACCGGCGGAAACGGCGGCCACGCGCGTGTGCCCGTGCTCACCGACCATGACGTCCTCGCCGGGACGGCCCCCTCGGGGACACTGCCCGAGAGCGACGAGGAGCCGGTGCTGACGGAGCCGGGCGATGTCGTCGTGCCGGTGCTCGGCGGCGGCTCGATGGCGCGCGTGATCGACGAGGCGACGGGGGGCGCCGCCCTGGGGCGCAACCTCGTGCTGCTGCGCCCCGATCGCACGGCGCTCGACTCCTGGTTCCTCGCCGGCTTCCTGCGCGGCACCGCCAACAACCGCCAGGCCAGCAGTTACGCCTCCACCGCCACGCGCCTGGACGTGCGCCGCCTCCAGCTGCCCCGGCTGCCGCTCGACGAGCAGCGGCGCTACGGCGCGCGCTTCCGCGCACTCGACGAGTTCGAGCGGGCGCTCAGGCACGCGAACCGGCTCGGGGACCAGCTCGTGCGCGGGATGTACGACGGTCTGACCGATGGGACGGTCGCTCCCGACTGAGGGAAGTGATCAGTACAACAACGGTTCGGTACAACCCGGGACCGGTTGTCCGTGTCGGCCTATACGCTCGAACTCTGTCGTTCCTTCGTCCCATCGGCCAACCGGTCCAGGAGCAGTCATGTACGGCCACGGCGCGGCGCCGCCCACCCGCAGCGAGGCAACAGTCATCTCCCTGCGCGTGCTGTTCGCCGCCGCCGGATTCCTGTCCTGCGGGATCCTCGCGTGCGTGCCGCTGTTCAGGGTGGCCATCCTGCGCGGACGCTGGCCGGACTGGCTGCTGGCCTGGGTGAGCCTGCCGTTGTCCATCGCGTGTTTCGCGGTGGTCGGTTCGGTGCCGGAGACCGACGTCAAGTCGGACATCGCGCTGGCCGCGGTCCTGCTGCTCGGCGCGTTCAGCTCCGTGTACTTCCTGGTGATGGACATCCGCTTCCACAGCGCGCTGCGCCGCCAGCGGTACGGCGGTTACGCGCCGGCGCAGGCCACGACGATCCACGCGCCGCACGGGCCCGCCGGTTACGGCTATCCGCAGCCGCCGGCGCCGTACACGACCACGCCGGTCCAGCAGCCCCTGGCGCAGCAGCCGCCCACGCCGACACCGCACCCGGCGGCGGCCCCTCGTCCGCCGATGCCCCAGGACGCCGTGCCCCCCAGCCCCGTACCGGCGCCCCCGCCGCCGCAGCGGCCCGCACCCGCGCGTATCGACCAGGTGCGCGCCGAGCTCGACGAGCTCAGTGACTATCTGCGCAACCACGACGGCCGCGGCGGGGACCACGAGGGCGGAAGGTGACCGTGACGACAGGGCGTGTCGTCGCCGGCCGTTACGAACTGTCCACGCTCATCGGGCAGGGCGGCATGGGCCAGGTCTGGACGGCGTACGACCAACGGCTCGACCGGCGCGTGGCGGTGAAGCTGCTGCGCCCGGACAAGGTGGCGGGGCAGGAGGCGGACGAACTGCGCCGTCGGTTCGTGCGCGAGTGCCGGGTGACCGCGCAGGTCGACCACCCCGGTCTGGTCACCGTGCATGACGCGGGCAGCGAGGGCGAGGAGCTGTTCCTCGTCATGCAGTACGTCGACGGCGCGGACCTGTCCGACCATCTCGCCGAGCACGACCCGTACCCCTGGCAGTGGGCGGTCGCGGTGGCCGCGCAACTGTGCGCCGTGCTGAGCGCCGTGCACGCCGTGCCGATCGTCCACCGCGACCTCAAGCCGCGCAATGTGATGGTGAAGCAGGACGGCACGGTCACCGTTCTCGACCTCGGCGTCGCCTCCGTCATGGACGCCGACACCACCCGCCTCACCCACACCGGCACACCCATCGGCTCGCCCGCCTACATGGCGCCCGAGCAGGCGATGGGCGGCGCGGTCGGCCCGTACACCGACCTGTACGCGCTCGGTGTGCTGCTGCATGAACTCCTCAGCGGCGACGTGCCGTTCTCCGGCTCCACGGCGCTCGGTGTGCTGCACCGGCATCTGTACGAGCCGCCGCTGCCGGTGCGCCGGATGCGTCCCGAGGTGCCCGAGGCACTGGAAGCGCTGGTCCTGCGCCTGCTCGCCAAGGACCCGCAGCACCGTCCGGCGTCCGCGCAGGAGGTATACGAGGACCTGGCGCTGCTGCTGCCCGCGCGCGGGATGCCCACCGGGGCGCCCCTCGACCCCACGCGCCCGTTCCTGCGCCCGCACGCCCCCTGGCCGGACCGCGCTCGCACGCCCGCGCCCCAGCCCGCCCCCGCCACACCGGTCACCCCGGTCGCCGAGAAGCCGGACGTCGCCCGCGCCGTCGACGAGGTCAAGCGCCTCCTCGGCGAGGGCCGTATCACCCAGGCCGTCGACATCCTCGGCGCGATCCTCCCGGTCGCCGCCGAGCAGCACGGCGAGAACTCCCCGGTCGTGCGCACCCTGCGCAAGCAGTACGCGGCCACGCTCATGGACGACGGCCAGTACCGGCGCGCGCTCCCCGTCCTGCGCGCCCTTGCCGCCGAACGCGCCGCCGAGGCCGGCCATGCCGACCCCCAGTCCCTGCGCTTCCGCTACGACGCGGCCCAGTGCCTGGAGCAGCTCGGCGACCCGGCGGCGGCACTGACGGAATACCGGGCGCTGCTTCCGTACTACGAGAACCAGTACGTGGCCGGCGACCCGGAGCTCGCCCACGACGTCCGCCGCCGCATCGGCCACCTCCTCCTCGCCCTCGGCGACCGACCCGCCGCCCACGACACCCTGGTACGCCTCCTGCACGACGTGGAACGCCTGCACGGACCCGCCCACCCCATGGCGACGGACATCCGACGGACGCTCCAGTGGCTGGGGCAGGTGCGTG
>NZ_JACMSF010000002.1 GCF_014257025.1 Streptomyces cupreus | reverse complement strand
AGATCTCGGCGAAGGCGGCGGATGGGGCACCCTGTGTGACCCACGTCGGTCCGGACGGCGCCGGGCACTTCGTGAAGATGGTGCACAACGGCATCGAGTACGCCGACATGCAGCTGATCGGTGAGGCGTACCAACTGCTGCGGGATGTCGCGGGCTACTCCCCCGCACAGATCGCGGAGATCTTCCGTACCTGGAACACCGGCCGTCTCGACTCCTACCTGATCGAGATCACGGCCGAGGTGCTGGCGCACGTGGACGCGGCGACCGGGAAGCCGTTCGTGGACGTGGTGGTGGACCAGGCGGAGCAGAAGGGCACGGGGCGGTGGACCGTGCAGATCGCCCTCGACCTCGGCGTCCCGGTGTCCGGCATCGCGGAGGCGGTCTTCGCGCGCTCCCTGTCCGGGCACGCGGCGCTGCGCGAGGCCTCGCGGGGGCTGGCGGGCCCGAAGGCGTCTGCGCTGAGCGAGTCCGAGGCGGCCGCGTTCGCGGACCGGGTGGAGCAGGCGCTGTACGCGTCGAAGATCGTGTCCTACACGCAGGGCTTCCACGAGATCGACGCGGCGCGCGCGGAGTACGACTGGGACATCGACCTCGGTGCGGTGTCCTCCATCTGGCGTGGCGGCTGCATCATCCGGGCCGCGTTCCTGGACCGGATCCGGGCGGCGTACGACGCGCGGGCGGATCTGCCGAGCCTGCTGTCCGACGAGACGTTCGCCCGTGAGATCGCCTCCGCTCAGGACGACTGGCGCGAGGTGATCGTGTCGGCGACGCGGCAGGGCGTACCGACGCCCGGCTTCTCCGCGGCCCTCGCGTACTACGACGCGCTGCGCGCCGAGCGGTTGCCCGCGGCGCTGACGCAGGGGCAGCGGGACTTCTTCGGGGCGCACACGTATCGGCGGACCGATCGGGAGGGGTCGTTCCACACGTTGTGGGGTGGGGATCGGGCTGAGGTTTCCGCCTAGCTCCCTCTTTCACGTCAGCGGTGGACCCGGTTCCGGGTTCGGTACCGGCTCCGGTCCCGGAGGGATCGGGGACGGGTTCGGCTCCGGGACCGGCTGGGGGCCCGGAGGCGGTGGTGGGGGTGTGGGGACCGGGCCCGGGGACGGGTGTGGTTCCGGGGGTGGGGTCGGCGTGGGTCCTGGGGTCGGGTCCGGGTGGACCGGGTCCGGGTACGGATTGGTCATCGTGTCCTCCGGCCTGTGATGAAGAGCGGCTCTTTGGACTACTGCCCCGCGTACCCCGGCTCGCCCGTGCAGTCACCCGCCTGGGCCCCGGCCGCGAGGCCGAGACGCGGGCTGGAGAGCACCGGGACCGCGGTCGTCGTCAGGCGCTGGGCCGGGGCCATCGAGGCCTGGGCCAGGACGATCACGTCGGCGGAGGTGACCTCGTCGGCCGCGGTGGCGATCAGCCGTACGTACCCCTCCGGGTCGCCTGCCTCGAAGCGCGGCCAGGCTCCCTCGACGAGGCGGGTCTCCACCGCGACCCGGCGTCCCGCGCGCTCCGCCTCCTCCTCGATCAGGTCCGCCGTCGGGGCGAGCGTGCTCTCCAGCGCGGCGAGGACGACGATCCGGGGGCCGGTCGCGACCGCGGTGGCAGCCATCGGGCGGTCGACGCGGAGGACCGGCACTCCGACGTCGGCGGCTGCCGCCTCCGCCACGCCGCCGATGGTCGAGCAGGTGCACAGCACCGCCCGCGCGCCCTCGGCGACCGCGTGGCGCAATGCCGCCGCCACGGCGTCCGCGACCGCCTCGGGGCCCTCGGCGCGGGCCTGCTCCAAAAGCACCTCGTCGACGAAGTGTCGTAGCTCAAGACCGGGACGGGTCTCGTCGCGCAGGGCGTCGAAGACCGGGATGTGGACCGGTGAGGTGTGCAGGAGGGCGAGGGACATCAGAAGCGGCCGGGGTGGGCCACGAGCCATTCCTTTGCCGCGCGGAGCAGTTCGGGGGCGGCGGCGGGGGCCTCGTCGGGGTGGCGTTCCGCCCACTTGAAAACGTACGGGCACAGGGGGGCGACGACCGTGCCCTCACGCGCGGCGATGGCGTACAGCTCGCGGGCGAGGGAGTCGGCGATGCCCTTTCCCTCATGGGCGGGCTCGACGATGGTGTGGACGGGGACCAGGGCGTGCCCGGGGGCCTCGAGGACGAAGTACTCGATGTGGCCGACCACTTCGTCGCCGGCGAACGCCTCCAGGCGGCCCGCCGCCCGGTCGTCGCGGATCTCTATGTCGCTCATGGGCACGCTCCTGATCCTGCGTCCGTCAGGCCGGTACGGCCTGCGGGCTGCGCTCCTGGTCCGAGCCCGGCACCGGCTCGGACGGGTCGGCGCCGAGGGCCACGATCCGGTTGTCACGGTCCACGTGCACGACCCGCGGCTTCAGTGACCGCGCCTCGGCGTCGGTGACCTGAGCGTAACTGATGATGATCACCAGGTCTCCGGGGTGCACGAGTTGGGCGGCGGCGCCGTTGATCCCGATCACCCCGGAGCCGCGTTCGCCCTCGATGACGTACGTCTCCAGCCGGGCGCCGTTGGTGATGTCGACGATGTGCACCAGCTCGCCGGGCAGCAGATCGGCGGCGTCGAGCAGGTCCGCGTCGATGGTCACCGATCCCACGTAGTGGAGGTCGGCCTGGGTGACGGTGGCACGGTGGATCTTGCTCTTGAACATGGTTCGAAGCACGGAAAAACTCCCGATCTGTCTGCTCCCTGCCTGCTTATTGCAGGTCAAGGGCGGTCTTCGGAGCGTACAACGATTCGCATCGCCGGTCAGCCGTCCCCAGGTGTTTCAGGGCTCACACTGACATTGCTGACTTTCGTGACGCGCCGTCAGGCGGGCTGCGTCGGCTGCGGGTGGCCACGGCCGCGAGGGCTCGGCCTGGTGCCTCGGCGATCCGCCGCCCTCGGCCGTCTGATGGGCCACGACGCCTTCCTCCACCAGGGCCTTGGCAGTGCCGCTCTCCTGATCAGCAGCGCTCCGCACCAGCGCCTCGCCCGAACGGTCGGCGAGCTCGTCGGCCCCTCCACGGTCTCCCACGTCGCCGCTCACCGGCCCCTGTGCCGCCTCGCAGACCACGGCCCACTGCAGCGGGGAGACCTGGGTCTCACGCCTCATGACCTGGGACTTCTGTCAGAGCCTCCCAGACGCCGACACCGGCCACGCCGCAGAGTCAGCACAAGGTTGGGACAAGGTAGCCAGGCACCACGGGCGTCGCAGCCCGGCCCAAAGCTCTACACGCTGCCGCGCTGCGGCGTACCGGTCGCCTTGTCTCCCTGAACCGCTCCGGTTCTGATGGAGGCTCGGGCTTGCTTGCAGCGGACCTCGACCGGCACGCTCCCGAACGCCGGGCGGGCCAGGTATGTCAGCCACGTAGCAAATCGCTCGGCCCTACCTGCGCCAACAGCGGCGGCTCGGATGCTCCTTCGTAAGCGAGATGCAGCTCGCGTCGGGCTCGCGTGGCCATGACGTAGTACTCCATGCGCAGCGCGGCCGAGGTGGGATCAGTGGCGGCGTCGGTGTGCGTGTCGGGGATGACGACGGTGTCGAAGCCGAGTCCCTTGGCGCTTCTCCGATGGACCAGGACGACGCCGGGACGGCCAAGGTCCAGGCGGTGGTAGCGGCCCCCTTTCCAGGCATCGGAGGTATAGAGCTGTGGTTTGAGTCTGGGCGCCTTGTTCTGCAGGGTGCCGAGCAATGAGAACTGAGTGTGCTTGGAGTGGGTTATCACTCCGATGCTGTACTGCGGATGCTGCTTGGCCAGCAGCATCACCAGGTCGGCGGCACCACGCTGCGGGAGACGGTGCAGCCGCGGAGACGGGCCCGCCCGTTCGGGTATCGGGGGCAGGCCGGCTCCGGTGTGGAAGTGGGCCGCGAAGGAGGCGATCTGCCGGGTGTTGCGGTGGTTGCCGTCGAGTTCGTGGCGCGCGCAGCGGCCCAGGCGCTCGACGATCTCGGCGAGTGTTGAGTTGGTGTCGGTCAGACGCTGGCACTCGTCCGCGTACACCGTCGTGCGGGCTCCTAGCAGTCGGCAGAGGCGGTAGAACTCCGGCGGCAGGTCCTGGCCTTCGTCCACGACCAGGGTGAGTCCGGGCGGAGGGTCGGTCGCCGCGGCCCGCTCGTACAGGGCGGGCCAGTCGAACCAGCCGTCCGGACCACCGGGCGGCTTCCCGCCGTACCACTCGGTGAGCCAGGCGTGCGCGGTCCGCACCCGCACGCTGCGGTCCGCGGGTCCCAGCGCGTGGACGGCTCCGGCCAGCGACTGGTGCAGCAGGTTGGAATAGGTCAGCAGGACCACCGGCGTTCCCGTCAGAGCGAGCATGACGGCTCGCTGGGCCGCAAGGAGGCTCTTGCCGCTTCCCGGCGGACCACTGATGAGGTGGTTGCCGTCGAAGGGCAAATCGTCGAGGCAGGAGCGCTGTTCCCGGGTGAGGTCGAGATAGGTGACGGTCACATCTCCTCCACGGCGTCGGCGGCTGCGGCGCGGGCCGCGGTGACGATGGACTCCAGGTAGCCGGGCACCCGTTCGCCGCCGACGAGGAGGGCGCGGTCGAGGAGGGTGTTTCCGGTCTCGCAACTGGTTTCGGGGAGCAGCGCGCAGGCGTGGCAGGCCGCGCGGTTGAGGTTGCCGAAGCCCTGGCCGGTGTGCTCGGCGCAGAGGGGGTCGGCAGAGCACCAGGCTGCGGCCTCCGTCATCCGGAGCAGGGTCTCAGCGAGCCTGGGCGGCTCACCCTGCTGGACGAGACCGCCGAGAGTTCCCTCCGCGTCGCCTGCGGCCGTGTAGACGAGGATGCCGTACTGATCCTGCTCACGGCGTGCGTAGATGCGTTCGCGCAGACTCGCCGTCGTGTATCCGGATTCGAAGGAGAGCTGGCGGATCAGCAGATGCGCGAGGGTGTGCAGGAGCACGAATCGCGGGGACAGCTCCGGTCCGGTCAGGATCTCCAGACGGTCCTTCTGGAAGGAGCGATCGAGGTCGGCTCGCATGCCGGAGACCTGGCGTCGGACCCTGGTGTCCGCTTCCCAGGCGGCGAGTTCACTCTTGTTCAGGGTGAGGAAAATGCCCTCTCCGAAGACCTCCACGGCGGGTAGCCACCTCAGGCGCCGCGCGGTGTCGGCGGGGACGACGGTGGCGTCCGGGGACACCCGGGTGAAGCCCGACAGGGCGCGCACCTCGCGTAGCCGGTCGGCGAGGACGATCCGGCCGAACCGGCGGCTGAGGCTCACCCAGGGGTCGGCGGTCTCGCTGGCGAGACCGAGCGTGGTCTCGCGCAGCGCGAAGTCGCGGGTGGCCGGCGGTGCCGGAGCGGTGAAGGCGTCCCATTCCTCCCGACTCAGGTCGGGCCGGTCGGGAGTACCGGTCCCGGTGGAGGTCGCCGCGGTGGGCCTCCCCGTCTCCTCGGCGAGGAGGGTGTCGAGGAGTTGGTCGTCGGCGCCGGTGTCCTCCTGAATCATCGAGCGGAAGACCTCGGCCCGCGGTGAGTCGGCGCCTCTGCACAGCGACACCCACAGATCGTGTCCGCGCACTCGTGCGGCGAGCGCGTCGTCGGTGACGGCCGGTGCGTCGGTCTCGGGGATGTCGAGCGCCGAGTGAACGATCGGGTAGTACAGGTTTCCCGCGGTGCGCTGCACCACCTGCACCGGCTTCACGCACTCCCCGGCCTCGCTCGCCCGCTGCCAGGGGTTGCGTCCCGAGCAGCGCATGCCGTGCGTGCCGAGGATGTCGAGCAGGTCCCGGGCCGCTCCGCAGCCCTTGGCGGTGCAGGCCACGGAGAGTGCCTCGAGGCCGGAGGCGCGTTCTGAGACCAGGAAGCGCAGCTTGTCACGGTCACCGCATTGCCGGCGCTCGCCCGCGTCCTTTCGGGAATGGGCCCAGAACCACCAGTCGACGTCGCTCAGGTGTCCGGCCGGGCAGATCTGCACGAATCGCATGGGTGCGAGCGCCCGCCCGGGCGAGCAGGACGGGCAGCGCGGCGGCCGGCCTGGCTTCTCGTCCGCGATGCGCCACCTGGTCATGCGACGGCAGGCACCACAGAAGAGCCAGGACGGGAAACGGATGTACGGCGCCCCGGGCGCGTCCGGCGTGTCGAACCGGTCATTGGCCGTCGCCGGCGCGGCGTAGAAGCCGGTCACCCCGATCCGGGAGGCCAGCCTGGGCGAGTCGACCTGCTGCCTGCCCCGGCTCGGCCAGTCGCCGATTCCGGTGGCGACGAACGACTCGCCCTGGATGTCGAAGACGGCTCCGACCCCGAAGGGCACCACCGTCTGGGACTGGCGTACCCGCAGTGTGCGGCTCACAGGTCGGCTCCCTTCACCATCACCTGGCACTCCCGGTCGACGTTGCGCATCGAGTTGGGCGTCTCCCACAGGCCGTATCTCTGCTCGAAGCTCTTGATGAGGTTGGACTGGCCCTTGCCCTGACTGCGGTAGAACAGCTCCCGGCCGTCCTTGCGTGCTGCGCGCGCGGCTTCCTCCCAGTCCGCGAGGAGGTCCGACAGTTCCTTGCGCACGGCGTCGCCCGCGGCGGGTTCGCAGGCCTCGGCGCGCACCGCCAGCTCCTCCACCACGGCCTCCGCTTCGGGCAGGTGGTGCAGTATCGCCCCCGCCTGGTTCTCCGCGGCGAGGCCGAGGCGGTGCCGGACGAGGATGACGAGAGCGGCGTGCAGGGCGCGGCGGCGCGAGGGCACGGACCACGGAGTGACGCTGGTCGGTTCGACGTGCCGGTACAGCGAGCGGTGGTACACGTCGAAGGTCTCGTAGTGCGAACGGTCCCGCGGCCGGGTGGCGTTGAAGAAGGTGACGACGAGGCCGGGCACGACGTGGCGGCCGACACGGCTGGTGGCCTGGATGTACTCGGCCGTCGTCTTGGGCTGCCCCTGCATGAGCATCAGTGCCAGTCGCTTCACGTCGACGCCGACGGACAGCATGTTGGTGCAGGGCAGGAAGGACACCGACTCCGGATGGTCCCATCGCTTCTCGAGCCGATCGAGCAGTACGGGTTGTTCCGCACGCGGCAGGTTGCTGGTCAGCTCCTGCACCTGGTGATCCGTCAACTTCCTTGTTCCCAGGCCGGATTCAAGTCCGGCGAGCTGAGCGGGAATGTCATCGGCCGCAGCGGTGACGGTCCGGCCGAGTTCACGCAGGCTGTGGTGGTACGCGACGAGTGTCCAGTGGGCGTCCCGGTGTTCCTCGGGCAGCTCCCATGCGCCCTGCAGCATGGCGGCGGCCACGGCGACGGCGGCGCGGCCTGCCGTGTGTCCCTGGGCCATGACTCCGAGGTAGCGGCGGCCGGGCCGGGAGGTGTCCGGTTCGGCGAAGTACGAGTGGCGGGCGTCGAGCCCGGCGGGTGGGAAGAGCTGGACGCCACCGCCGTAGAGGGCGCGGATCTGTTCCCCTGAGCGGCGGATGGTGGCCGTCGACGCCACGACCTTGGGTCCGATGCCGTCGGGCCGGGTGCACAGCCCCAGCACGGCGGCCTCGTACAGGCCGACCGTGGTGCCGAGGGGGCCGGTGAGCAGATGCAGTTCGTCCTGGATGACGAGGGACGGCGGCAGCTGCGTACCGCCCGCCGCGAACAGCCGTCCGGCACGGGGCTCCCATGCCAGTCGGGCGAACTTGTCGACGGTGCCAAGGACGAACGTGGGCGGCCGGTCGTACAGGTGCTCGTCCACCACAGCGACGGGCAGCTCGTCGTGGAAGACGCACTCCTCGCGCGGGCAGAAGAAGGCGAAGGAGTCTGCTTTGGCGCGCACGCCGTAGTCAGCGATGTCAGGTGACTTGTGGGCGGGCAGGATGCGGGTGCCGCACCAGGGGCAGCGGTCGAGGATGAACACATCCTCGGGCCGGGCGGCTGCGCGCACGTCATCGAAGGCCGCACGGGCCTTTTCGTACGTGTTCGGTGTGGTCGTCTCGCCCACCCACAGGCCGATCGAGAAGGGCTCGTCACCGTAGCCGGCCGGGTCCGCCCGACGGAGGGTTTCGAGGGCGCACACGGTGGTGGCCGCGCGCTGGAACTGCTGGGTGGTGAGCAGGCTGAGGGTGTAGCGACTGAGGACCGCCGTGCCGCCCCCGTCGGGTTCGCGCCTGCGCAGAGTCATGGTGAAGGCCGCGAGCAACAGGTACGCCTCGGTCTTGCCGCCGCCGGTCGGGAACCAGATGAGGTCGGTGACGGCCCGGTCCTGGTGCCGGGGGTCGGCCACGCCGTCCAGCGCCAGCAGGAAGAACGCCAGCTGGAAGGGGCGCCAGGCGGCGTCGGGAGTCGGCTCTGGGTCCGGGGGTACGGCGTCGCGGCGAGACCGGCGCGTCCCCGCCAGATCCGGGGCGAAGTGGCGCATCTGGAGCGCCATGACGTGGTTGGCGGTACGGAAGGCGCGCAGCAGTTCGGGCCGGGACGGATCGCAGAGGGTGCGCACCCCTGACTCGATGCGGGCGACGGCGGCGGCGATACGGCCCAGGACGCGGTCCGCGGCGGCTCGTCCCCACTCGGGGATGTCCGCGTTCAGCTGCCCCACGTACCACGCACGGTAGTCGGCGGCGAACTCCCAGAGTTCTTCGCTAAGTTGGTTGACAGGGATATCGGGGTCGGCAAGGTGCCCAAGGTTCAGCACCGGGGTGCCGCTGGGGCCCGCCGCCCGCACACCGGTGACCTCGGCCTCCGGCATGACGGCCGCGCGCAGCGCCGTGACCTGGCCGCCCGCATCGTCGTACTGCTCCTCGACCGCGCAGCCATGTCCCACGGCGTGGGTGCGCACGTGCCGGTACTGCAGGCGCAGTTCCTGCTCCTCCGGGTCGCGGCTGGCGAGGCGGACGCTTGGGTACTGGAGCACCCTGCCGTCGACGGGCCGTGCCTCCAGCTCCACTTGGAACAGCATGCGATCCCACTGGGCGGCCTTGCCGAGGGCCGGCTCGTGCCGGATCGCATTTACCAGAGCCACAGTCACCAGTTGTCCGGTACCGAACGCGCGGCGCCTTACGCGGAGTTCGGCGCGCGCGTCGAGGACGGCAACCTCAAGGCGGTCGGGGCCGAGGATGTGCGTCTCGGCCAGCAGTGGAATGCGCTGCCAGCTCCGGCCCCGTTCGCTCGTACCGGAGCGGGTCTCGTAGCGGGCACCGGAACAGCGGATCTCCACGGTGGCGGCGTCGGTGTGGAAGCTGAGGCCGAGCGAGGAGGGCAGCCACGAGTTCGACTCCGCGACGGGGTCGGCGGCGGGAGCGGTGTCCTCGGCCGCCCTCTCCGTACCGGCACCGTCCGGCTCCTCGGCGGCCAGGTCCAACTGGCGCTGCAGATCGGCGTCCTGGGGATACAGGGTGCCCATCAGGTACTGCCTGTCCGGCGGGGCGTCGAGCGTCTCGTCTTCGCCCCCCGCCGGGCCGACGAGCTGTCTGTGCAGGTAGGCGACGAGTTCCTGTCTGGGGTCCATGCTGTTCCTTCAGAGGTACGGGGACGTGGGCGGCGCGCGCTTCAGATCCGGCGCCAGCGGTCCCGGAAAGTGCTGCCGTCGGTGTCGGCTGCCTGCGCCGCGGCCAGCTCTTGTTGCAGTTCGCTGATGCGGGCCCAGGCGTTGTGCTCGCTCTGGGCGATGCGCTGGGCGGCCTGCTGCTCGACGGTCTCCGCGTGCCGGCGGGCCGCCTCGACGGCCTGGTTCCGTTGGGCGAGTGTGGCTTCCGCCTGTCGAAGTCTCGCCTCGAGGTCGGAGATACGCGTCTCGACTCCTTCCCGGTACTCCCGCAGACGCCTGTCCGTCTCTCCGGCCCGTTTCTGGTGGAAGTCAGCCTTCTCGGTGGCGACCCGGACGGATTCCTCACCCTGCTCCACCTGACGGACAAGTTCCTGCCGCATCGCATGCTGCTCCTGTTTCAGCAGCGCGATCCGCGCTCCGGCCTCGGCCCGCAGAAACTCCTCGCGGCGAGCCAGTGTCTTGTCCATACGCCGCAGCAACGCGCCCTCAAGGGCATCGAGCTGCCGCTCGGTATCCGCCTCCACGGCAGCGGCACGTTCCTCGACGACCTGCCGCGCCTGGCGCTCCTGGACGAGGCGCTCCTGGTGTTCGAGCCGCACACGCTCCAGCTCGGCCTCGTGCTCACGGCGGATCCCGGCGACGAGTTGCCCGTCGTCAGGGCTCCCCTGCTCCTCACCCTGGACGGCGACGGACTGTGTTCCCTCATCCCGGTCTTCAGAGGACAGCTCTGTGTCCGCTGCGGAAGGGCCTCCTGGGCCGTCCATCGCCTCATCGTGTCCTGGCACGTGGTGGTGGCTCTGCCCGCTCTCGCCTGAGCGTGCACCACGGCGGGGGACCGTCTCGGTCCGGCTCTTCCCGTCAGCTGCCCCAGGGGTGGACGGCCGTGCATCGTCGGACACGTCCTCCGGCATCGTGGCCTCACCGTCCGAGGCCCCCGCGGACGCGCCGCCCAGGTGCGCATCGGACGCGGGTCGTCGTTCCCCGGGCGCCCGTAGGCTCGGGATGCCCGCAGCGAGTTCCCGCAGCGCGTCACGCACGGCCAGGCGGGACTCCGAGTTCACCAACGGCTTCCTGGCCAAGTACGCCCTGGGGGTTAGCCCGACCAGTGCCTCCGAGGGCCGCTCGAAGAAGTCCTCGGGCCGACGCTGGGCCTTTCTCAGCGTGTCGAAGACGCGCTGCAGGACTTCCAGAGCCGTGAGCACCTGTCGGTCCGGCATGCTGCGCTCCCGCGCCGCGCGTACGACGTCCGCGGCGGCCCGAGGCCCGAGGATCACCGTCAGCTGGGCCTGTCCCAGCGCCAGCAGCGCGTATTCGGCCAGCCAGTCGATGCCGCCCTCGAACCTCGCCCCCAGGCGCAGGGCCTTCTCCCAGTCCGCGGTGCGCTGCAGCGGCTCGGCGGGGTTGCGCTCCTCGGGCGACTCAGGCGACTCGGGCTCGTCGGCTTGGTCGGGCCCTTCTCGCTCGGCGGCCTCAACGGCCGAGGTCGCAAAAGGGGGTTCCGCGAAACCGTCTAGCGTGTCCTTCCCCGCGTCCCTCTCGCTTTCCTCCACCGTCGCGGCCTCCTCCCCGTCGTTCCGGTGTGACGACTCATCGGCCTGCGTCGGGCCGTCGTGGGCTCGGGATGACGGCCCGTCCACCAAGACCACGGGCATCGCCCTGCTATGAGCACGCCGTTTTGTCCACCGGGCCAGCTTCCAGTACTCCGCGGCCTCCTGCGCATTCCCGCCCTCGTACGCACTGACGACCCCGGCCATCCGCAGGCGCGCCCTGAATGCCGAGAGAGCCTTGCTCCCCACCTGCCGGATGCGCTCCCGGGTCACGCCGAACTCCCGCCCCAGTTCGTCGAGCGTCGAGGGATCGTCGCCGTCGAGGCCCAGGCGTCGGACGAGGACGCGGGCGTCACGCTCGGAGAAGGTGTCGACGACGGCCATGACGTCTTCCATCAGGAGTGTGTTCACCACACCCTGCTCCACCGACGGCAACGCGTGGCTTTCTTCGACGAAGTCGCCTAGAGTGGCGCCGTCACCGATGACGCGGTCGAGCGAGTCAGTGCGTCGACTCAGTCTCCGTATCTCCTCCACCCTCTGCACGGTCATGTCGCACTGCACCGCCACGTCAACGGCCGACGCGGGCCGCCCTTGCGCGGCGAGAGCGCGTTCCGCAGCCGAGACCTTGCGCATCTGCTCGTGCATGTGGACCGGAATCCGGATGAGCGCACCCTCGTCCGCGATGGCCCGTGTGATCTGCTGACGGACCCACCAGGTCGCGTACGTAGAGAACTTGTAGCCCTTCGTCGGGTCGAATTTGCGAGCGGCACTCATCAGCCCGAGCGCGCCACGTTCTGCGCGAAGAGCGGCTCCGGCACGACACCGTCCACGGCGGCGCGCCTCAACCGAGCCAGCAACTCCCCCACAGCGACTCTCAAGCCGGGCGGACCCATTTCACCGGCGGTTCGATCCTGCACGACACCCACCCCCGCTCACTCATGGCAAGATTAGGAGTGACGTGTTGACAATGTCAACGCATCAAACACCTATCAGGAATGGCCTTCATCGTGTACCGTGACGACTACCTCACTGTCTGTTCTGACACGATGGACCGTGCGGCAGCAGGCCAGGGCGCGTTCCTGCGCGGGAACGCGAGTGCAGGACAGGGGGAGCGGCAGTGAGCCACGAGCTCGTCGACGGCAGATTCCGCATCGGGCGGGTCATCGGCAAGGGCAACATGGGGGAGGTTCACCGGGCCGAGGACCTGCAGGCCCCGGAGGGCAGCTCCGAACGCCGAGTCGCCGTGAAGACCATCCTTCGCCGCCGTACGGGTGGCCTCATCGACACCGGCACGGACAACAAGGCCGTCGAGCGCTTCGCCCGAGAGGTGCGCATCATGCGCCGCCTGGAACACCCGAACCTGACCCGGCTCATCGCCGGCGGAATCAGTACGGACGGCGGACTGCCCTATCTGGCCATGGAGTTCCTGGACGGTGAGACGCTGCGCGACCTCATCGAGGAAGAGCGCCAGCTGCCCATCTCCTGGGTGGCAGCGATCGGGGCCCAGATAGCCGACGGCCTGAGCACCGCCCACGCGGCCGACGTTGTGCACCGCGACCTCAAGCCCGCGAACGTCATGCTCACCCGGGGCGGCACCGTTAAGGTCCTCGACTTCGGCATGGGCCGTATCGTCGACGACCCGGACGAGGCCCGGCTCACCAGCACCGGCGTCAGCGTCGGCACCGCCCGCTACATGGCGCCCGAGCAGTTCGAGGCCCGGCAGGTGACCCAGGCCGCCGACCTGTACGCGCTGGGCTGTGTGCTGTACGAAATGCTCGTCGGTGTACCGCCCTTCGTGAGCGAGTCGCCGTTCGAACTCGCCCGCAAGCACCTCGAGACCGAGCCGACACCCCTCGGCGTCATCCGTGGCGACATTCCCGCCGAGCTGATACGACTCGTCGGCCGGCTGCTCGCAAAGGACCCCGCCGACCGACCGGCGAGCGCGGCCGATGTCCACGAGGCCCTGTGTTCGCTCGCCGTCGGGGCCGGTGACACGCCGCAACTCCCCCACTGGAGCGCTCTCGACCCGACACGGCCCCTGGCCGCAACCGCCGCCCGCACGGCCGCTTCCCCGTCCACGCCCGCCCCACGACCGGCAGCCGTCACGGCCTCCGGCACGGCGATGGACGTCTTCGGTGTGCACCGTGCCCTCATCAAGGACTACCGCGACTTCACCGAGGGCGGCACCGTCATCCGCGACGACCGCATCGCGGCGTTCGTGGAGAAGGACCTCGACAACAAGTCGCAGTGGCCCGATCCGTGGCTGTCGCTCAACCCGTTCTTCCAGAGCGGCGGCACGGTCGCGGAACTGGTCGGGGACAAGGTCCTCCACCCCGAGTGCGCCCGCATCTTCCAGGCCGGCAAGACGGAGGGCGGCACCGTTCCCGACGGGCGGCCGCTCACCCTCCACCGGCACCAGCGCGAGGCCATCGACGCTGCCGCACGCGGCGCCTCGTACGTGTTGACGACCGGCACCGGCTCCGGCAAGTCGCTGTCGTACATCGTCCCGATCGTCAACCGCGTACTTCACGAGCGGGACGCGGAAGGTCCCAGGGCCGTCAAGCGGGTGCGCGCCATCATCGTGTACCCGATGAACGCGCTGGCGAACAGCCAGCTCAAGGAGCTGGAGAAGTACCTGCGCGACGGCTACGGCCAGGGCCACGAGCCGGTCACCTTCGCCCGCTACACGGGCCAGGAGGACGACGAGAAGCGCAAGGAGATCCGGGACAATCCGCCGGACATCCTGCTCACCAACTATGTGATGCTGGAGCTGATGCTGACCCGGCCCGCCGACCGGGCCAGCCTCATCAAGATGGCCAAGGGTCTGGAGTTCCTGGTCTTCGACGAACTGCACACCTACCGCGGCCGACAGGGCGCCGACGTGGCCCTCCTGATCCGCCGGGTGCGCGAGGCCTGTCAGGCACCCGACGTGCAGTGCATCGGCACCTCGGCCACCATGTCGACCGAGGGCACCGTCGAGGACCAGAAGAAGGTGGTCGCCGACGTGGCGAGCCGGTTGTTCGGCACGACGGTCAGCCCCGAACACGTCATCGGCGAGACGCTCGTACGCGCCACCGACGAGGCTCCCGACACCGTCCCCGCCGAGCGCCTGACCTCCCCGGCGGCGCCGCGCGCTTACGACGATCTGGTGCGCGATCCGCTGGCCCGCTGGATCGAGACGCGGTTCGGCCTCGCCACGGACGAGTCCACGGGTCGACTGGTGCGCCGCCGGCCCACGAAGATCGAGGTCGCGGCACGCGAACTGGCGGAGCAGTCGGGGGTGCCCAAGGACGACTGCGCGAAGGCCATCGAGGCGACCCTGGAAGCCGGCTCGCAGGCCCGGCATCCGGTCACCGACCGTCCCCTGTTCGCGTTCCGGCTGCACCAGTTCCTCTCCAAGGGCGACACCGTGTACGTCACCCTGGAGGACAAGCTCTCCCGCCACCTGACCCGCGCCTACCAGCTGGAGCAGCCGGGCAGCGGCGGCAAGCTGCTGATGCCGCTGGCGTTCTGCCGCGAGTGCGGCCAGGAGTACCTGACCGTCTGGCGCACCGAGAAGGACGGCGAGGTGCGTTACGAGGCCCGCCGGGACACCTCCGCCACGGGCGGACGCCAGGGCGACGGTTACCTCTTCATCGACCAGGAGCGGCCCTGGCCGTCCAGCGTCCAGTACGCCGTCGACGACCGCCGAATGCCCGAGTCCTGGCTGGAGTTGGACGACAGAGGCCAGGAGGTGGTCAGGAAGACCTACCGCGACCGGATGCCGCGCGCGGTCACCGTGGACCCGCTCGGCTACGAGGGCAGGGGCGAGCTGCAGGCTGCGTTCATCCCCTCCCCGTTCCTGTTCTGCCTCCATTGCGGTGTGGCCTACGAGCAGACGCGCGGCCGGGACTTCGCCAAGTTGGCGACGCTGGACCAGGAGGGCCGTTCCTCGGCGACCTCCCTCATCTCGGCTTCGGTGGTGCGGTCCTTGAAGTCGGTGCCGGAGGAGGCGCTGGACAAGGAGGCCCGCAAGCTCCTGACCTTCGTCGACAACCGCCAGGACGCATCGCTCCAGGCCGGTCACTTCAACGACTTCGTGCAGATCACCCAGTTGCGCGGGGCGCTGTACCGGGCCGCCCTGGACGCGGGCGAGGACGGCCTCACCCATGAGGAGCTGGCCTCGGCGGTGACGAACGCGCTTGGCATCGGTCCCGTGGACTACACCGGTGAAGCGGACCAGCCCCCCACGCTCGCCAAGTCGGCCGCCAAGACCCTGCGCGACGTGGTCGCCTTCCGGCTCTACCTCGACCTGGAGCGCGGCTGGCGCATCACCATGCCCAACCTGGAGCAGACCGGTCTGCTGGAGATCGGCTACGCGGACCTGCGCTGGGTCGCGGACAAGCAGGACCGCTGGGCGCACACCCACGCGGTCCTGCGGGACGCCGATCCGGCCCTGCGGGCCGAGATCATGAAGGTGCTGCTCAACGAGATGCGCCGCTCGCTCGCCATCGACGTGTCGTACTTCCGGGACGACTTCGACGCGTTGCAGCGGGCGAGCGAGGAGCGGCTGGTGGACCCGTGGGTGCTGTCGGCCTCCGACCGTCCGCGCGTGGGCACCGCTTACCCGCATCCGTCGGGCCGGGGACTGGACCGCTCCGGCCTGTTCCTCTCCGCGCGCGGCAAGTTCGGCAAGTACCTCAAGCGCGCCGACGCCTCGTTCAAGAACCTCTCCCCCGACAATCTGCAGCTCGTCATCGCGGAACTGCTGAAGGTGCTGGCCGCCAACGGCCTGGTGAAGGAGGTGGCGGAGGCGCCGAAGGGCGCGGGCCGCTACCGCAGGCCGACGACGCCGGTCACGACCGGTTACCGGGTCGCGGCCCAGTCGCTGATCTGGCGCGCCGGCAAGGGCGAGACGGGCACGCACGACCCGCTGACCCGCACCTACCCCAGCGGCGACGGCCCGCGGGTGAACACCTTCTTCCGGGACCTGTACCAGGAGGCGGCGAGCGCGCTGTCCGGCCTGTTCGCCCGCGAACACACCGCCCAGGTCGCCCCGGAGGAGCGGGAGCGGCGCGAGGAGGCGTTCCGCAAGGCGGAGCTGAAGCTGCTGTACTGCTCCCCCACGATGGAGCTGGGCGTCGACATCTCCTCCCTGAACGCGGTGATGATGCGAAACGTGCCGCCCACGCCCGCCAACTACGCGCAGCGTTCCGGCCGCGCGGGCCGCAGCGGCCAGCCCGCGCTGGTGACGACGTACTGCGCGACGGGCAACAGTCACGACCAGTACTACTTCCGCCGTTCTGAGCGGATGGTGGCGGGCGCGGTGGCCCCGCCGCGCCTGGACCTCGCCAACGAGGACCTGGTCCTCTCCCACTTGCAGGGCATATGGATCGCGGAGGCCGGCCTGAAGCTGGGCCGCGCAATACCCGAGGTCCTGGACGTGTCGCACCCGGACACCGGCGACCGCCCGAACCCGGCCCTGAAGCTGCTGCCCGACATCCTCGACACGTCCCTGGACGAGACCGCGCAGCACCGCACGGTGGACGCGGCGCTGCGGGTGCTCGGCCCGCTGCTCCCGGACTTCGCGGACACGACGTGGTGGCACGACGACTGGATCCAGGACCGGGTGCGCACGGTGCCTGAGCGCTTCGACCAGGCCTTCGACCGGTGGCGGCAGTTGTTCCGCGCGGCGCTCGACGACCAGTACATCCAGAACAAGCGGCGCCTGGACTACAGCCTGACCGAGAGCGACCGCAACCGGGCGAACGCCCGCCGCCGCGAGGCGGAGACGCAGCTGAACCTGTTGATGAACGAGAGCGTGGACAGCAAGTCGGTGCTCTCCGACTTCAACCCCTACCGCTACCTGGCCTCCGAGGGCTTCCTGCCCGGCTACAGCTTCCCGCGCCTGCCGCTGGCCGCCTACATTCCCACCATCGGCCGCCGGGGCGACGGCGACTACCTCCAGCGTCCCCGCTTCCTCGCCATCCGCGAGTTCGGCCCCGGCGCGCTCATCTACCACGAGGGCGCCCGCTACCAGGTGACCCGCATCCAGCTGCCGCCGGACTCCTCCGGTGACCTGGCGACCAGCGAGGCCCGCCGCTGCGCGCACTGCGGCTACCACCACGACCCGGCCGAGCGCCAGGACCGCTGCCACATGTGCGACGAACCGCTGGGCGCGGCCACCCATGGGCTGCTCCAGCTGCACACCGTCTACACCGCGCGACGCGAACGCATCTCCTCTGACGAGGAGGAGCGCCGCCGGGCCGGCTTCCGCCTGGAGATGTCGTACCGCTTCCAGGACCACGGCGCCCGCAAGGGCCGCCTCAACGCGTCCGTCACGGACGCCTCGGACGCCCCGCTCGCCGACCTGGCGTACGGCGACTCGGCGACCGTCCGCATCACCAACCTCGGCCGGGTGCGCGCCAAGAAGGACGAGCCCGCGGGCTACTGGCTTGACCTCGCCGACGGCCGCTGGATGAACGACAAGGACGCCGCCGAGGCCTCCGGCGACTCCAGCGAGCTGCCGGTGGTCGACGAGGACGGCAAGGAGCGGCGCCGCAGGAAGCGGGTCATCCCGTACGTCGAGGACCGCCGCAACATCCTCGTCGTCACCCTCGACGAGGCCCTGCCCGAGCCCGAGGCGCTGTCCCTCATGTACGCGCTGGAGCGGGGCATCGAGGCCGCGTTCGAGCTGGAGGACGCCGAGCTGTCCAGCGAACTGCTGCCGCCGGACGGCGGACCGCGCAACCGGTTCCTGTTCATGGAGGCCGCCGAGGGCGGCGCGGGCGTACTGCGCCGCCTCCAGGCCGAGCCGGACGCCCTGGCGAAAGCGGCCCAATACGCCCTGTCGATCTGCCACTTCGACGAGGACGGCACCGACCTGGGCGGCCCGCACCCGGACCGCCCGTGCGCCCTGGGCTGCTACGAGTGCCTGCTGACGTACGGCAATCAGCTCGACCACGCGCTGATCAACCGCCACGCGGCCCGGCACCTTCTGGTGCGGTTCGCCTCGGCGACGGCGGAGCGCGAGTCGCGCGGCGAGTCCCGGTCGGAGCAGTACCGGCGGCTGCTCGACCAGACCCCCGCGGCGCCGACGGCGGTCGAGGCGACGGCCGCCGCCGAACTGGCCGCGCGCGGTGACTTCCTGGGCTGGGCAAAGGCACGGGGACTGCACCTTCCGGACGAGGCGGGGCCCTTCCTCACCGAGGCGAACGCGATGCCCGACTTCGTGTACCGGCTCCCAGGCGGAAACGTGGCCGTCTTCGTCGACACACCCGACAAGGAACAGGACGCCTTCCGGGACGAGGACGCCGAGGACCGTCTCTTCAACGCCAGTTGGGACGTCGTCCGCTTCGCGCACGGCGACGACTGGGACGCCATCGCTGCCGCCAACGCCCGCTACTTCGGCACGCCGACCGCCAACTGACGACCGCCTTCTCCTGAGGACTCGAAAACACACATGGCACTCACGTACTCCGCAGGTTCCCTGGTGAAGGCCCGCGGCCGCGAATGGGTGGTGCTCCCCGAGAGCAAGCCCGACCTGCTCGTCCTGCGCCCGCTCGGAGGCTCGGACGACGACATCGCCGCCGTGTTCCCGGCGTTCGAGACGGTCGAGGAGGCCCGGTTCGCCGCGCCGGAGCCGAGCGACCTCGGCGACCAGCGGGCGGCCGGCCTGCTCCGCACCGCCCTGCGCGTCGGCTTCCGCTCGGGCGCGGGCCCGTTCCGCTCGCTGGCCGGCATCGCCGTGGAACCGCGCGCGTACCAGCTCGTCCCGCTCCTGATGGCGCTGCGTCAGAAGACGGTCCGTATGCTGGTTTCCGACGACGTCGGCATCGGCAAGACCGTCGAGGCGGGCCTGATCGCGAGCGAACTCCTCGCGCAGGGCGAGGCGTCGGGCCTGGCCGTGCTGTGCTCGCCCGCGCTGGCGGAACAGTGGCAGCAGGAGCTGCGCGGCAAGTTCAGCATCGACGCGGAGCTGGTGCTGTCGTCGACGGTGACGCGCCTGGAGCGGCGCCTGGACCTCGGCCAGTCCCTCTTCGACCGCTACCCGAACGTCATCGTCTCCACGGACTTCATCAAGTCCACCCGCCACCGCGACGACTTCGTACGGCACTGTCCCGACCTGGTGATCGTCGACGAGGCCCACACATGCGTGGCGGCCGACGACACCAAGACCGGCACGCAGAACCAGCTGCGCTACGAGCTGCTGCGACGGGTCGCCGAGGACGCGGAACGGCACCTGCTGCTGGTGACGGCGACACCGCACAGCGGCAAGGAGTCCGCGTTCCGGAACCTGCTGGGCCTGGTCAAGCCCGACCTGGCGCACGTGAACCTGGAGTCGGAGACAGGCCGGAAGCTGCTGGCGCAGCACTTCGTGGCCCGCAAGCGCGCGGACGTACGCCAGTACCTCACCAAGGAGGACGGACTGGCCGACGACTCCCTCGCGGAGCGCACCGCGTTCCCCTCGGACCGCTACTTCAAGGACGAGACGTACAAGCTGTCCCCGGAGTACCGGGCCCTGCTGGACGACGCGATCGCCTACGCGAGCGAGCGGGTGGAGGAGGCGGACGGCCGAGGCCGCAGGGAGGCCCGAATAGCGTGGTGGTCGGCGATCGCGCTGCTGCGCTCGCTGGTGTCGTCCCCGCGGGCGGCGGCTCAGACGCTCCGCACGAGGTCCGCGGCCGCGGTCGCGTCCTCGGCGGAGGAGGCCGACAAGCTCGGCGCCCCGCTGAACAGCGACGCGGCCGACAGCGACTCGATGGAGGGCATGGACGTAGCGCCGGGTGCCGAGATCGAGGCCGACGACCCGCGCTCGCGCCTCGCCGAACTCGCCGAACGGGCGGAGGAGTTGGAGGGACCGGCGCAGGACCTCAAGCTGAAGGCCCTGATCAAGCACCTCAAGGGCCTGCTCGCCGACGGCTACAACCCGATCGTCTTCTGCCGCTACATCCCCACGGCCAAGTACCTGGCCGAGCAGCTGGCGAACGACCCGGAGACGAAGAAGCGCGGCCCGCTGGGCGCGAAGACGGTCGTCAAGGCGGTCACGGGCGAGCTCTCGCCGCAGCAGCGCATCGACAACATCGAGGCGCTGGCGACGGAGGCCGGCGAGGACGCCGCCGCGCGCCGGGTGCTGATCGCCACGGACTGCCTGTCGGAGGGCGTGAACCTCCAGCACTACTTCGACGCGGTGGTCCACTACGACCTGGCGTGGAACCCCACCCGCCACGACCAGCGCGAGGGCCGCGTCGACCGCTACGGCCAGCGCCGCGACGAGGTCCGCGTCATCACCCTGTACGGCGAGGACAACGGCATCGACGGCAAGGTCCTCGAAGTCCTCATCAAGAAGCACCGCCAGATCAAAAAGGACCTGGGCATCTCGGTGTCCGTCCCGGACGAGCTGTCGACAGGCGTGACGGACGCGATCGTGGAGTGGCTGCTGATGCGCGGCCGCGAGAACGAGGACGCCTTGTTCGGCGCGGACGCGTTCAAGGTGAGCACGGCGAAGCTGGACAGCGACTGGAACTCGGCGGCGGAGCGGGAGAAGGCGTCGCGTTCGCGGTTCGCGCAGCGCTCGATCCACCCGGAGGAGGTGGCCAGGGAGGTCGCCGCGATCCGGGACGCGCTGGGCGGTACGGGCGAGGTCAGGACGTTCGTACGGGAGGCGCTGGGCTCGCTGGGCGCGGTGCTGCGGGGAACCGACCAGTTGGAGGACTTCACAGCCCAGGTGGGCGGTACGCCGGCGGGGCTGCGGGACGCGCTGGCGACGGCCGTGGGTGCGGAGGTGATCGAGCAGGACCGCCCGATCCCGTTCCGGACGGACCCGGCGGTGGCGCGGGGCGAGGCCGCTCTGGTGCGGACGGACCCGGTGGTGGGCGCGCTCGCGTCGCACGTCCTGAACGCGGCGCTGGACACCCAGGCGGACGGCGCACGCCCGGCACGCCGCTGCGGTGTGGTGACGACGGACGCGGTGACGACGCGTACGACCCTGCTGCTGGTCCGCTACCGCTTCCACCTGACCCTGCCGTCGCGGAGCGGCGAGAAGCAGCTGGTGGCGGAGGACGCGCGGCTGCTGGCCTTCGAGGGCTCCCCGAAGAGCGCGGTGTGGCTGTCGCAGGAGCGTGCGGCGGCGCTGCTGGACGCGACGGCGTCCGACAACACGGACCCGCACTTCGGTGAGCGCATGATGAAGCGCATCCTCGACCAACTCCCGGAAGCGAACGGCTACCTGGAGACGTACGGCGAGGAACTGGCCGCCGAGCTGGACGCCTCGCACCGCCGGGTGCGGCAGGCATCCGGCGAGATCGTCCGGGGCCTGTCGGTGACGGCGCAGAAGCCGGCCGACGTCCTGGGCGCGTATCTGTACCTGCCCGCCAACCCCTCTGCTTCCTCTCCTGCCCCTGCTGCTGTCTCTGGAGCGTCCGCCTGATGTCCGCCACGACCCGCAACCAGGTGTTCACCGCCGTCCACACGGTCGGAGGTTTGCTGCCGGCCGACATGCTGCTGCGCATCTCCGAGGGCAAGGACGTCCCGGGCTCGAAGCCCGCCGACTACGGCCTGCCGTCGTCGCGTTCGGTACGGGACGAGGCGGAGCGCAGCTGGGAGTATCTGAAGCCGCTCTGGCGCGAGCTGCGCAAGCACCTCCCCGAGGACCGGGAGACGGGCCTGCCCGCGACCGACCCGACCGGCCGTGCGGGCGCCGACTGGCTGGCGCCGCTGTGGCGGGAGCTGGGCTTCGGCCGCCTGACGCCGATCGGCACGGACGGCGTTACGGCGGACTCGGACACGGAGAAGCGGTTCGAGGTCTCGCACCGCTGGCAGCACGCGCTCATCCACCAGGTGTCCTGGAACGCCAACTTGGACAAGCGACCGGGCGGCGCGGGCACGGTCCCGCCGCAGTCGATGCTCCAGGAGTGTCTGAACCGGACAGAGGCCCACCTGTGGGGCATCCTGACCAACGGCCGCCAGGTCCGCCTGCTCCGGGACTCCAGCGCCCTGGCCACGGCGTCGTACGTCGAGTTCGACCTGGAGGCGATCTTCGACGGCGAGCTGTTCAGCGAGTTCGTACTGCTGTACCGCCTGCTGCACGTGTCCCGCTTCGAGGTCGCGGAGGACGCGGCGCCGTCGACGTGCTGGCTGGAGAAGTGGCGCACGGAGGCGATCGCCCAGGGCACGCGGGCGCTGGACCAGTTGAGGAAGGGTGTGCAGCGGGCGATTACGACGCTGGGCACGGGGTTCTTGAAGCACCCGGAGAACCGAGAGTTGAGGGAGAGCCTGGAGGTCAAGACCTTCCACTACGCGCTGCTGCGCATGGTCTACCGGCTCCTGTTCCTGTTCGTGGCTGAGGACCGCGAGGTCCTGCTGTCCCCGTCGGCCGACGAGACGGCGAAGGAGCGGTACGCGGCCTACTTCTCCTCGGCCCGCCTGCGCCGGCACGCCCAGCGCCGCCGGGGCACGGCCCACGGCGACCTGTACCAGGCGCTGCGCTTCGTCCTGTCGGGCCTGGGCAACGACGACGGCCTTCCGGAGTTGGGCCTGCCGGGTCTGGGCGGCATCTTCGACGACACGGAGGCGGACAAGGTCCTGCACGGCCTGTCCCTGTCGAACGAGCCGCTGCTGGAGGCGGTCCGGGCGCTGTCGATCGTCCGGGACACGAGCAGCAAGCGGAACCGGGTGGTCGACTACCGCCACCTGGACGCGGAGGAGCTGGGCTCCATCTACGAGTCCCTGCTGGAGCTGGTCCCCAAGCACAACGCGACCGAGCGCACCTTCGAGCTGGTCGAGCTGGCGGGCAACGCGAGGAAGACGACGGGTTCCTACTACACCCCGTCCTCGCTGATCGAGTGCCTGTTGGACTCGGCGCTGGATCCGGTGATCGACGATGCGGTGAAGCGGGGTGAGATCCGGGCGACGCACTCGGGCCAGCCGGACCCGGGCCCGGTCATCGTCGAGGAACTACTGAACCTGACGGTCTGCGACCCAGCTTGCGGGTCCGGCCACTTCCTAGTGGCTGCGGCTCGGCGGATTGCGAAGCGGGTGGCCGCGGTACGGGAGCAGAACCCGGAGCCGACGATCGACGCGGTGCGGCACGCGCTGCACGAGGTGGTGGCCCGGTGCATCTACGGGGTCGACCTCAACCCGATGGCGGTCGAACTGGCCAAGGTGTCGCTGTGGCTGGAGGCACTGGAACCGGGGAAGCCGCTGGGCTTCCTGGACGCTCACGTCAAGCACGGGAACGCGTTGATCGGGGCTACGCCGGCGCTACTGGCCAAGGGCATCCCGGACGACGCGTTCAAGCCGATCGAGGGCGACGACAAGAGGATCGCGTCGGCCATCAAGAAGCGGAACGCTGCGGAGCGCGGAGGCCAGTTGAGCTTCCACACGGAGGAACGCATCTGGGTGTCGAACGCGGCCTTCGCGGCGAGCCTGCGCGACATCACTGAGGCGCCGACCAACACCTTGCGCGACGTCCGACTCCAGTCCAGCCGGTTCCGTGACCTGGAGCAGTCGGCGGACTATCTCCGAGCGCTGCACATCGGCGACGCCTGGTGCGCTGCTTTCGTCTGGCCCAAGGTCCAGGGCGCGCCGACGCCGGTGACGGAAGCAGTATTCCATGACCTCCAAAGCGCGGGCGCGGGCATCCCGGTGAGCACAAACGACGAGATTATCCGGCTCGCGCAGCAGTACAAGTTCTTCCACTGGCATCTGGAGTTTCCGGAGGTGTTCGCAGTCTCCGAGGCTGCGGACAGTGACGTTGATTCGACTACGGGGTGGCTTGGAGGCTTCTCCTGCCTATTGGGGAACCCTCCTTGGGAGCGCATCAAACTTCTGGAGCAGGAGTTTTTCGCTCAGCGAAATACCGCGATTGCAACGGCAGAAAATGCCGCCGCACGCCGAAAACTGATTTCCCAGCTGGCCAGCACCCAGCCGGAGTTGGCACTCGAATTCAGCGAGGCCAAGCGGCAGGGCGATGGCGAGGCGCACTTTATCCGAGATTCCGGAAAGTTTGAGTTGACCGGAATCGGCACAGTAAACACGTATGCAGCATTCTCTGAAAGTAGTCGCCGCCTCACCGACCCACGTGGCCGTATGGGCGTCATCGTACCTACGGGCATCGCGACGGATGCGACGACGCAGTACTTCTTCAAGGACCTGGTACACAACGGTTCGATCGCGGCGCTGTACGACTTCGAGAACCGCAGCAACCTGTTTCCTGCTGTTGACTCCCGGATGAAGTTCAGCATTCTGTCGCTGACCGGCCGCGGCATGCGTGAACCGGCCGCACGATTCGCCTTCTTCCTCCACGATCCGTCCGATCTGGACGATTCAGGCAAGACCTTCACGCTCACTCCGGAGGAGATCACCCTCCTTAACCCCAACACGGGCACCTGCCCCGTCTTCCGATCCCGCCGTGACGCCGAGATCTGCATTTCTATCTATCAGAGAATCCCGGTCCTGAACAAGCTAAACGACCCACATGGAAACCCCTGGCGAGTATCTCTCGGTCGAATGTTCCACATGTCCCAGGATTCACACCTATTCCAAACGGCCAACTCCCTAGAATCCAGCGGATGGTCCATTCACGGAAACCGATTCGAGAATGAGGGATATAAGATGCTGCCACTTTATGAGGGGCGAATGGGACACCAATACAATCATCGCTTCGCCCACTCGACAGACGGCCGCGAGGCCACTGAAATTGATTTGCTGAAGGCGGATTTCGTAGTCCAGCCACAATACTGGGTTACCGAAACAGAAACTCGCAGCCGCCAAGAGCGGCGGCACCATGAATGCAAAGTCGGACTACTTGGGCAGCGACGTATCGCTCGAAACAACGACGAGCGTACATCCATCGCTGCTATCATTCCGTGGGGCGCCGCTTCATACGGATGGACTCTTTCCACCGGACCCTCCACCATTCAGATTTCCTTGTTGGTGGCCGTATACAACTCCTTCCCTTATGACTATGCACTACGAAACAGTTTTAGCCAGCCGAGTATTCCGCAAAGCACATTCGAGCAGATCCCCGTCCCCCCATCAAAGGCTCTTGAACGACACCGTGAGTTCATCATTCCGCGCGTCATGGAACTGACTTACGTCGCCTATGATATGGCCCCGTTTGCGCACGATCTAGGTGATACAGGAACTCCTTTCCATTGGGATAAGCGGCGCCGGGCAATTATTCGGGCCGAACTCGACTCCCTCTTCTTCCACATCTACGGAATTTCACGCGCCGACGTCGACTACATCCTCGACACCTTCCCCATCGTCCGCCGCAAGGACGAGGCCAACTATGGCACCTACCGCACCAAGGAACTGATCCTCGCCGAGTACGACCGCATGGCCACAGCTGGCGTCAGCCTCGGAAACCCCTTGGTGGACGGCGAGAATTACACCTCCACTCTCACCCCGCCCCCGGGCCACGGCCCCCGGCACCCCGCCTGATCGCCCGGCGATCGCCGCGCGCACCCCCGATCACCCTCAACTGCGACAAGCCACTTCAGGAGCGGGCAATGGCCAACGAGATTCAGCTGATCAGTGACGGCGACGGACTGGCGGTCATCGGGAATGCGACGGATGTCGAACGCTTCCTCCTCTCGGAGGGACTGCCGTCGAAGGACCTCGGTGTGCAACGCCTCAAGTCCGTCTTCGGTACCGGGGCCGCAGCCGCTCAGGCAGGTTCGGAGATTGCCGCCAACTCCGGTCGGTGGGTGATGCTGACCAAGGAGTCCGCGGAGCGTGTCAAGAAGTTCGGGCTTACGGAGACCAAGAGGCCAGGCATCAGCCATGCGATGGTGGGGAAACCTGGCTCGATCAAGAACTGGCTCCAGGTCGAGAAGGGGGCCGGCTCGTTCCTGGCCAACCCGGCGCGTCTGGCTGGTGCCGCAGGGATCATGGCACAGCTCGCGATGCAGCAGACCATGGACGAGATCACCGACTATCTCGCGAGGATCGACGAGAAGGTCGACGACGTGCTCCGCGCTCAGAAGGACGCTGCGGTGGCCCGCATGATCGGGGTGGACCTCATCATCGAGGAGGCCATGACCATCCGGGAGCAGGTGGGCCGGGTCTCCGAGGTCACGTGGTCGAAGGTGCAGGCCGCGCCGACGGCGATCGCAGACACCCAGGCGTATGCGTTGCGTCAACTCGATGCACTCGCGGAGAAGATGGAGGGCAAGACCAAGATCGGTGACCTCGCCACGACGGCCAAGGAAGTCGAGTCCAAGGCTCGGGAGTGGCTCGCTGTACTGGCTCGTTGCTTCCAATTGCAGGACGCGTTCGCGTTGCTCGAACTCGATCGAGTGCTGGACGCGGCTCCGGACGAGCTGGACCGGCATCGCCTCGGGCTTCGGGTTGCCCGAGAGAAGCGGCTGGATGTCATCTCGCGGAGCACCGAGCGTCTGGTGGCCCGGATGAATGCGGCTGCTGACGCGGCCAACGCGAAGGTGCTGCTGCACCCGACCAAGTCCCCGGCCGTAGTCCAGTCGAGCAACCATGTCGCAACCGGCGTCCATGACTTCCACGGGCGGCTCGGGATTGAGTCTGGTCGCCGGTCATCAGAGGCGAGGCGATGGGTGCACGCGGCCGCGGAGGTGAGGGACAAGGCGCTCGAGACAGGAGCAAAAGGCGTCGATGCCGCCAGAAGCCTCGGCAGCGAGACGCTCGACCGGGCCACCTCGGTCAAGGGCAGGCTCTCCAGTGAGATCGCCGAGCGGGCGCGCCGTCGGCGTGGGGGTGAGGAGGAACGCGCCGAGGAAGGCTGAGTGAACGCCGACCGTCAGCCACGTGGACAGCCCCAAGTACACCGTCAACTGCGAAGAGCCGGTCTACGCGTCACGGTGGCACGCGCCTGCGGGCCTGCCACCGTGACGCTTCGTCTTCAGGCCTCCGCCACAAGGTTCAGGAAGCGCGACCAGCCGTCCCGGCCCACAGCAAAGGGGGTGCGCATCACATCCTTGGAGTCCCGCACGTGAACAGCCTGCTCGGTGACGGCCACCTCCACGCAGTCGTCGCCCGAACTGCCGCTGTAGCTGGACTTGAACCAGGCGAGTTCCGTCGTGCTCATAGATCTCCTCGCATCCGCTCCAGCAGGCCTTGTGAGTCTTTGGGGTGCAGGGCCTGCGAGCGCAGTGTGTCATAGCGTTGACAGAGAACGCTCACCTCTTTCGGGCCGGAGATCAAACGGCCGCTTTCCTGCCCCTCCGAGTACGCGAGCCGCCTTCCCTCCGGGGTCTCCAACAGCCGTAGCGGGCCGTCCATGCATGAGTGGTACTCGGCCTCCAGCGGCACAATTTGCAGAGTCACGTTTCGAGCGGCCGTCTGCTCCAGTACGTGGTCCAACTGATGGCGCAGTACCTCGACGCCGCCCAGCCTCCGCCTGAACACAGACTCCTCAACGATGAAGCTGAAGGGAACAGTCGGCCGCTCACGCAGCATTCTCTGCCGCTCCAACCGAGCTGATACCTGTGCCTCCAGCTGCTCGTCCGTAAGCAGCGGAATGCGGTTCTCGAACAGCGCCCGCGCATACCCCTCTGACTGCAACAACCCAGGCACCAACCGGCACTCATACGTGCACAGACTCACCGCCCTCCGCTCCAGCCGAGCCCACTGCCGGAACCACGCAGCCAGCCCCGCCTCCCCCCGAGTCAGAAACCGCGCCGAATGCCGCAACGCCCCGGTGTTGCCCAGGGCCTCCTCCGCCCGCTCCACGAACGACGCGTCCGGCATCCGCCGCCCCAACTCCACCGACTCCACAGTGTGCTTGGAGAAGCGGACCATCTCCCCGAACTCCAAACCCGGCTCAGCCCCGCATGCTCGCGCAGCGCCTGTACCACCGCCCCGAACGTCCGCAGACTGTCCGACGGATCCGGTTCCCGCTCGCACTCTCCGCCCAGCCCCACCGGTTCGACGTGGTCGGTCGTCATTCGAGGCCCACCTCCAGGTGCACGCGTGCCAGTTCCCCCTGATCGAGAACACCCAGAGTGGCCAAGCCAATTCGTACTGTCCACCGAACGTGTCCGTACTCTGACTCAACGTACGGGCCACGCTCCTGGCGCACGCCGCCCACGCGGGTCACGGTGGCCCCATGAACGTGAGCTCGCCGCACTCCCCCGCCACCGTCAACTGTCGTCCACCCGTCGCGGCGCACGACTCGCCCGTCTGCTCGCTGTCGCGGAGTTCCAGACCTGGCAGGTGCCGCCGTCCGTGGCCGAGCGCGCGGAGCAGATCGTGGCCGAACTGGCCGCCAACGCGGCACTGCACGGCCGCACCCAAGGCTGCGACCGTCCGCCGACGTCGTCCTCCGCATCGCCGTCACCGATGCCCGAGGTGATCAATTGCCCACCCCGTCGACGGATGTCGAGACACCACCGGACGCCGAAACGGGCCGTGGGCTCCTGCTCGTCACCGTCCTGGCCGACCGATGGGGCACCGAGCCGTATCCGCCCAGTGGGAAGACCGTGTGGGCCGAACTCGGCCTCGGTCCATGCGAGCCGAGGCCGATCCGTTAGGAGTTGAGAGTCACCGGCTCACCAGCCGGGAGAGCGGTCCCGTTCTCCCCTGGCCCTACAGCCCCTCGTTCCCCGGATCGGGTTCATCGTCCGGAACCGTCTGCCCAGCCCCCAACGCAACGGCGGCCGGGCCCTGGTCTGTGTGGGTGTGCACGTCCAGAAGGGCCACGAGGCGCTGTCGCATGCGCTCCCGGCGTACGTCGTAGAACTCCAGGAACCCCGTCACGTCCTCTGGCAGGTCGATGGCGTCGAACTCCCGCAGCCAGCTTTCCCGCTCGGCGTCCGACCGGAAGTGCTTCCGAAGCCAGTCGGCCGGCAGAGAGGCCTGCTTGGAGGTGTTCTCGCCTCCTCTGAGGAGTTGCAGGTTGGCTGCCCTGTCCGCGCGGTCCTCGATCAGCGGGAGCGCGTCCTCGGGTACACCGGTCTTGCGCAGCTTGGCCCGTGACCGCAGGAGACTGCGCGGGAAGATGTGGTCCTCGTGGAAGTGGTCACGGGTGTCGACCCCGGGGTACAGCATCGCCAGCATCGGGAACAGCCGCTTCGATCCGTACTTGAGGTCCAGGAGATCGTCGATCTCGGCCGGCTCGAAGCGCAGCGACTTGCCCTGTCGGGCCATCTCACGTTCGATGGCCTCGGTCGGCCAGCCGTGGCCGCCCTCCTTCTCCAGAGTCGTGCGCAGGCCGGTGAGCAGCCGGTCGAGACCGCTGCCCCACACGCCGGACTTCATGAGCGAGCGCTGGAGCCAGCGGCGGATCGCCGCGCGATCGTCTCGGGAAGCGTCCGAAGTGCGGTAGTTCTCACCCAGGTTGCGGTGATGGAGGTGGTAAGCCAGCGGGATCAGCACACTGTTGGCCGTGAGCGTGACACCGGAGAACCCGAAGTCGGCCAGCAATGCCACGCCGAGACGCAGGGCGCCCTCGATGTCGGACCAGTGCTTCTCCAGGTTGGTCATGGTCTCGCGGTCGAAGTTGTCGACCTTGAAGCGGATGTCCCCCTTGCCGAGCAGCACCAGACCCGTCTTGAGGATGAGGTCCTTGCTGAAGGCGAATCCCTGGCCGACTGCGTTCAGCTCGTCGACGAGCCGGTGGATGGTCTCCCTGGCGTCACGCTCACCCCACTGCGCGGTGGCGACCGACAGCAGCAGATCGGAGTAGGAGAGAACCGCCCCGCCCGAGTTGACCCGGATGAAGATGTTGAGGACCTTGTCCAGCTCCTGCGCTTCTTCCAAGAAGAAGTTCACGGTCGGGGTGACGTGGACAACTTCCTGGAGACGGCTCAGCACGTCGCCGGCCGTGTCGTTGTCTACGATCCCACGGTGCTGAAGCGTGCGGACGGCGTCCCGGACGGTGCGCACTTCGCGCACGTCCTGGACGCGGTACCAGTGAGCGTCTCCGCTCTCGGTCCCCGCCGTGGCCTCCTCCGGCGCGAGGAACCGGAAGTCGTACTCGACTCCCAGGTCGTCGTCCTGCCCTCGATTCAGGAGATCCACGTACAGGAACTTCTTCGGGTAGGCGAGGGGGTTGTTCGCCCACATGCGCGGGAGCTTGGCGGTGAACGACCCGTACAGGCCGATGTTCAGGGCCGTCAGCCGCTGTTGGCCGTCCAGGATCGCCGTGACCGCCCGGCTGCCGAGGGGGCCCGTCGGCGCGCAGTGGGCGTTGTCGCGCTCGTGGTAGTCGCGCATGAAGTCGTAGAAGGTGAAGCGGCCGGAGTTGCCCTCCTGGACCTGCCACATGAGGAAGGAGCCGATCGGATAGCCACGCATCAGGCTGTCGAACAGCCGAGTGATCTTGTCGCGTGACCAGACGAACTCCCGCTGGATCGCCGGAAGCACGTACTCACGGCGATGGATTCTCTCCAGCGCGCTCGCGATCGTGATCGGCGTCTGGAATGACATGCGTCCCCCCACCGGACTCAGACTTCGTCCACACCGTATCGCCCCCGGTCGGGGCCCGCAGCGAACGGCGACGATCAGAGCGACGCAGGCTCCCACCGGTAGTCGTCGCGGACCTCGCCGTACGGCCGCAACAACGGCTTCAGCTCGGTGCGCACGAGGTCGGCATCGCGAGGCGGCAGCGTCAGCGACGCCCGTCGCATGCGGGCGCTCCACGTGGCCGGGTCGGGGAAGACCGACAGCCGCGGAACCATGTCGCGCAGGACCAGCCCCTCGCGGAAGCTGGCCAGGCCGGACACCTCCAAGCGGCAGCCCTCGGTGAACGCGCGCTCTCCGAAGACGACCGGCTCGTCCAGGACCCGCACGGGACTGGCAACCAAAGCCCGGCCGACGACACGTCCCAGGTCGCGCGTAGGGTTCCGGAAGCAGGTTCGAGTGGTGTAGAGGAAGACCTCGTCGCCCTCCTCCAGAGCACGGGCCGCCGTGGACCGCCCCGCCGGGAACGCCATCCGCTGCTCGGTCACCACCCAGCTCAGGGCGGCCCGGTCTCCGATGATCAGCAGGTGCGTGGACGGCATGCCGATCACGATAGCCGGGGTCGGGCCGCCGGGCGCGCCTGCGGCTCCACGCCTCCGTATCACGCGCGGTGACCTGGTGATGCTGACCGCAGCCGGGCCCCGGGCCGGGGCTTCGGCCCCGGCAGCCGTCTCACAGACGGGCCCGCCCGGCACAACCGCCGGCGCCTGCCGCCTCACTGTCTGCACCGACCGGTGTCGCGCAGCGCTCACGGTCGTGTGAACGGTGACTGTCGACGGCCGGCGGCAAGCGCACTGAGGCGGTCGCCGATGACGGAGACACCAGGGCGGGGCTCGGTTGCGTAGTACCAGGGCTTGCGTCGGCGCAGCAGCGCCTCGCCGTGCTCGCTCCAGGTGAATCCGGGCTTCCGCAGCAGCTTTCGGAACACGGTGTCGGCTGTCTCCGGGTACGCGGCAGCCAGTCGGCGGATCGGCAGCGGTCCGATCGACTCCTCGCGCAGGTACGTGCGCAGCAGGTCCTGGTGCTGCCTGCGACCCGCGAGCGCCGGGTCCGCGAAGAGGTCTCGCAGCATTCCGTAGTCCGCGTAGAAGTTGAGCCCGTCGACCTGGTCGTAGATGACACCGATGGTGTCCGAGCCCGCCAGTTCCGGCGGCAACTCGAAGAAGGGCAGGTCCAGGCCGGGCAGCCGTCTGCCCTGGGCGCGGTCGGGCCGTCCGGCGACGGCGGCCTCTTGGCGGTGGCGGTAGTAGGCGTTGAGGAGGTCCTCGACTTCGGCAGGCGGAAGGACCAGTTCGTCGCCGCCGCAGAACTCGACGAACGCGGCCCGGTCCTCCCGCATCGTCTGCCATCCCTGCTCGATCTTCTGGGGGTTGCGGAAGACCAGTTCGGGTCGGGTGGTGGCCAGTTGGAGAGCGGCCTGGGCGATCTCGGTCGCGCTGGACTTGGGGTAGCTCGACATCGCCCCGGACACCAGCCACGCCCCGTCGGCCGCGTGGACGGGTACCAGGCAGGTGTGGAGGAAGTCCCCCTTGGACACTCCGCGGAACGCCGCCCGCCCGACGTTCGAGTACGTGCGGTACTCCAGGTCGTCGACCAGGTTCAGCAGAACGATGGCATCCTTTTCCTTGCGCTGGATCTCGAAGATGCCCTCGACCGGGTCACGCCAGCCGAGCAGCATGTCCCGGTCGACCGCGGTCAAGTCCGTCCGTCCGGCGACGAACCGGTCCACCACGGTCGAACCGTCCGGCAGCCGGTACCGCAGGATGAAGTGGTCGACGATCCGGATCGCCTCGCCCTCGTCCAGCTGCCGCTCGGGCCCTGCGGCCTCCAGCAGGAGGGGCGTCAACCACCGGTCGAAGCGGGAACTCTGCCCGAAGGCGACCAGCTGCCCCTTCAACTCGGCACTGCGCTCGATGAGGTCGGTCAGCGACCGTTCGCCGGCTTCCTGATGCGTGCCCTGTTCGGCGTCAGTCATTTTCAGCCCTTTCACACAACCGCTTTCGCGTGCGTGCGAGTGCCCGGCCTCAACCGGCCCAGTGACGGTACGCCTCGATCCACTGCGCGCCCTCGGGCGCCGGGCTGGGCAACGGCAGATCCAGGATTCCGATCGACTGCCGCATGCCGCCGTGAGAGCACAGGACGACGATCCTCCCGTCCAGCGTGAGATCGATGCCGCCCACGGTCACCTCGACGCCGAGAACCACGGTGGTGAAGGGCAGGTCGAGGTGCTCCTCAAGCATGGTGAATAGGCCGGTCAGCTGCTCGTCCTCGTTGTAGGCGTCAACAGTCGCCTCTTCGATCATGGCCGCGAGCTCGGCCTTGTCCAACGCGCTCATGGGGCAACACTAACGACCCACGTCGGCACTCGCCGTTGTCTGAGGAGGGCCCTATCGTTCTTGGTGGATCTTCTGCGCGGTGTGGGGGGAGTGGTGACCATGGCCGACGACGGTCTGGGATACCCGGAGTTCTATCTGCGGCTGCCCAACGGCGGGCCGGTCGCCCAAGGGCGCCCTACGGATGAGGTGGGCGACAACGGCAGCCGCAGCTTCGTCGTGGATGCCGGCCAGCCCGTGCGGCCCGAGGTCGTGCCATCGTTCGCCGGCCGGGCAGCGGCCGCGCACCGGCAGCGTGAGGAGCTGATGCGGGAGGGACGGATCGGGCCGTCCGAGAAGTGGCCCGGTTGGCTGGAGACGACGGAAGCGATCACCTTCGGTTCCCCGTCGAGAGCGGCGGCGGTGCTGACGGGGCGCAACCCGAACGGCTGGGTCGACTGGAAAGCCGAGGACGGCCGGCCCCTCGCCGACTTCATGCCGGGGACCTGGCCCGGCCCGAACCGCCCGTGGCTGGTGCGTGGTTCGAACGTCAGCGGGCTGGACCTCGTCCAGCGGCTGTGGCTGTCCGAAGGGCGGGTCACCCTCGCCGCGTCGCGGCTGCGGCAGGGTGTCGGGCAGGGCATCAGCAAGGACCAGCTGCGCGCACTGGTCCAGGAGGACTACGAGTCCACGGCCACCTACAGCCAGAAGCAACAGCTGGTGGAAGAGTTCCACGCGTTCCTGTCGCGCATGAAGCCCGGCGACACGGTCTGCACCATCTCCGATGGGAGCCTGTACGTCGGGGAGATCACCGGTGAAGTGGAACAGACGGAGTCCGAGGACCGGCGGTCCAACCTGCGCCGGCCCGTGGAGTGGCAGCCCGAAGGCCATCCGTATGACGAACTGCCCGAGGAACTGCAGCAGAGGCTGTCCGTCCAGCACGACGTCGTCGACCTGTCGTCCGTCCAGGCCCTCGTCGAGGGTCTGGGCCTGAGCGATCAGGAGCTGGCCGAGGAAGCCGAGGCCATAGAACGGGATCCCAGCATCGAACTCGCCGCACTCACCGCCCGCCGCGAGCTCGAACTGCCCGAGCCGACGGACGAGCTGGCCGCCGAACTCCTCGTACATGACGTGGAATGGCTGCGCGAGGTTCGAGATCTGCTGTGGGACGAGCGGCAGCTTGTGCTGTACGGGCCGCCCGGCACCGGAAAGACGTACCTCGGGCTGAAGCTAGCGGAGTTCCTGGGTGGGGGCCCGGAGCAGGTCAAGCTCGTGCAGTTCCATCCCTCCTACGCGTACGAGGACTTCTTCGAGGGCTTCCGGCCACAGGAGGACCCGGAGACGCGGGAGGTCGCCTTCCGGCTCACTGCCGGGCCGCTGCGCGAACTCGCCGACCTCGCCTCCCGCGAGGGCAACCGGCACATCCCGCACTTCCTGATCATCGACGAGATCAACCGCGCCAACCTGGCGAAGGTCTTCGGCGAGTTGTACTTCCTGCTGGAGTACCGCAACAAGTCGGTTCGGCTGACGTACTCCGGCGATGACTTCGCGCTGCCGCCCAACCTCTTCGTGATCGGCACCATGAACACCGCCGACCGGTCGATCGCCCTCGTCGACGCGGCGATGCGCCGCCGCTTCGCCTTCGTCGAGCTGTCCCCGCGCACCGAGCCGACGAGCGGGCTGCTGCGCCGCTGGCTCACGCGCGAAGGCCGCGATGCCGAGCCGGCTGATCTGCTCGACGCACTCAACTCCCGTATCGACGACGCCGACTTCCGCATCGGGCCCTCGTATCTGATGAAGAGGGGTGTCTATCGGGAGGGTGGTCTCGAGCGGACGTGGCGGACCAAGATCCTGCCGCTGCTCGAGGAGTACCACTACGGGGAGGGCGTGGACGTCGAGAAGCGGTACGGGCTCGCCGCCTTGCGGGAGTCGTTGGGGTGACCCAGGTCGTCGAACTCGTCGAGCACGCACCGGCCATGGGCGTCGCCCTGCCGGACACTGTCGGACGCGCGCTGGCGGCCGGGGACATCGTCGACGCGGCTCCTGATCCGTACGTCTCGGGGCACTGGTCACTGCGGGCCGGCAGCAAGGTCGGCGCCGTGGCGGTCGCGGTGCCAGGGAATGACCAGCCGATCACCGTACGCGTCACCCCCAAGGTCCCCGTCGCCCGCCTGTTCTTCCTCCTCGGGTACAGCCTCGACCCGAAGGGCGGCTGGCGAGAGGGGGAGGTCGACGTCGCCGAACACCACGATCTGCTTCCCGCACTCGCCCATGCCGTGGAGCGGCAGATCGACCGCGCCCTGCGGCAAGGGCTCCTCCAGGGATATCTGGTGACCGAGGCGACGTCCCTGGTCGTCCGGGGTCGCATCCGGGAAGCCGAGCAGATACGGCGGCGGTTCGGAGCGACGCTGCCGGTGGAGGTGACGTACGACGAGTTCACCACCGACATCGCGGAGAACCGCCTGCTGCGCGCCGCCGTCGAGCGCCTTCTGCGGCTGCCCGGCGTACCCCACGATGTGCGTCGCGGGCTGCTCCACCAGCGTGCCCGCCTGGCCGATGTCACGGTGATCGTGCGCGGTCGGCCGCTGCCTGCCTGGCAACCGAACCGACTCAACTCGCGCTACCAGCACGCCCTGCATCTCGCCCGTACCGTCCTGGAGAACGCCTCCGTCGAGCACGCGCCCGGCGGACTGCGCGTCGACGCGTTCCTGTTCGACATGAACAAGCTCTTCGAGGACTTCGTGACCGTGGCACTGCGTGAGGCATGCCGTAGCCTCGGGCACTCGGCGCGGCTCCAGGATCCGCATCACCTCGACGAGGCGGCCGCGATCCGCATGAAGCCCGATTTCGTGCTGTACGGGCCGAACGGCGCCCCGTGCGCCGTGGTGGACGCCAAGTACAAGGCCGAGAAGCGGGACGGTTTTCCAGACGCCGACCTCTACCAGATGCTCGCGTACTGCACCGCCCTGGGCCTGCGCGAAGGCCACCTGGTGTACGCCAAGGGCAACGCGCCGCACGCGGCCCACAGGGTGCGGCACGCGGGCGTCGTCATCCACCAGCACGCCCTCGACCTCGACCAGGAACCCTCCGGGCTGCTCTCGGATGTGAAGAAGGTGGCCGCCAGTCTGGTGAGCACCCCGCGCGTATGATCGACTGCGGAGTGTCCGTTCAGGGTGGGGAGTGCGCCTCGTGCCGCAGCTCGCGTTCGCCAACAGCTTCTGGGAGAGCTACGACGTCCTGGAGCGGCCCGTCAAAGCCGGTGTGCGCAAGGCGATGCAGAAGTTCCAGCAGCTCACCGTACCCGAACTGCAGGCGGACAAGGGGCTGCACCTGGAGTCCGTGGAGAACGCCCGCGACCCACGCATGCGGACCATCCGCATCAACGACTTCTGGCGGGGCGTCGTCCTCGCCCCGGACGACGGCAGTGACGTCTTCCTGCTCGTCAACGTCGTCCCCCACGACGACGCCTACACCTGGGCCGCGAAGCGGCTGTACACGACGAACTCCGCGACCCGGGCGCTGGAGGTCCGCAACGTCGCGGCGATCGAACAGCTGACCCCGGCCCTGGAGAAGGCCGCCGCGGTCGCCGACTCGCTGCTCTTCGCGAAGTACTCGGACACGGTGCTGCGCGAACTCGGCATCGACGACCAGGTACTCAGGGCGGTGCGGACCATCCTCGACAAGGCGCAGCTACGGGCCTTCGAGACACTGCTGCCGGAGGACCAGTGCGAGGTGTTGCAGTATCTGGCCGAGGGGTTTAGCCCCGAGGAGGTGTACCGGGACGTGGTCGCCGTCCGGCGGCCCGTCGATGCGGGGCCCGACCCGGATGAGAGCCTGGCCGTCGTCATCGCCAACACCACGAGCCGCATCACCCTGGTCACCGGCCCGGAGGAGCTCGCCGACATCCTGGAGAAGCCGTTCGCGGCCTGGCGGGTATTCCTGCACCCCTCGCAGCGCCGTGTCGCCTACCGGGTGTCGTACGGCGGCCCGGTGCAGGTCACCGGCGGCCCGGGGACCGGCAAGACGGTCGCGGCACTGCACAGGGTCAAGCACCTGCTCACCCGCTCCCCGGACGCCCGCGTGCTGCTCACCACGTTCACCAATGCCCTGGCCGCGTCGTTGCGGGAAAACCTGACCGCTCTCCTGGACGACGACGAGTCGCTGCTCACCCGTGTCGAGGTGACCACGGTCAATGCCTACGCGCACGGCATCGTGACCCGTCTCGACGGCCGGGCGCCCTCCCCGATCGGCGACCGGGAGGAGCGGCAGGTGTGGCAGCGGGTCGTCAAGAAGCTCGGCCTGCCATGGACGGAGCAGTTCCTGGCCCAGGAGTACCGCCACGTCGTCCTCGCCCAGGACCTGCGCAGCCTGGACGACTACCGCGCGGCCTCCCGGCGCGGTCGCGGAAGCGCACTGTCGCCGACCAAGCGGGAGCAACTGTGGCCCGCCGTCGAGCTGTTCGAGTGCATGCTCCGCGACCGGAAGTCCACTACCCACCTCAAGGTGTGCGCCCGCGCGGCCGAGCTCCTGGCGGCTTCCTCACCCACGCACGACCACGTCGTGGTCGACGAGGCACAGGATCTGCACCCGGCCCAGTGGCGCGTCCTACGTGGCGCGGTGGCGCCCGGCAGCGATGACCTGTTCATCACCGGCGACCCGCACCAGCGGATCTACGACTCGAAGGTCTCACTCGGTTCGCTCGGTATCTCGGTGGCCGGGCGCACGCACCGCCTGCGCATCAACTACCGCAGCACGGAGGAGATCCTCGCCTGGTCGACAGGCATCCTCAGCCCGGTGTCGGTCGACGACCTGGGCGGCGAGGGCAGCGACACCCTGGCGGGTTACCGGTCGCTCCTGCACGGCCGCAGACCGCACGTGGACGGGTACGCCTCGGAGCAGGCGGAGATCGCGGCGCTCGTCGAACGCGTCGAGGCTTGGATCGCGCAGGGCATCCGGCCGTCGGAGATTGGCGTGTGCGCCCGCTTCAACGTGCTGCTCGACAAGGCGTACGACAAGCTGGCCGCGGCCCGGGTGCCGGTGGTCCGGGTCAGAGACAATCCGGGACCGGATGCGGAGGGCGTACGGCTGGCCACGATGCACGCCATGAAGGGACTGGAGTTCCGCTGCGTCGCCGTCCTCGGAGCGACGGCGAGCGCGCTCCCCTTCGCCCGCGAAGTGACGCCGGCCTCCGTGGATGCGCTGCAGCACGACTCGGACCTGCTCCGGGAGCGGTGTCTGCTGTTCGTGGCCTGCACACGGGCGCGGGAGGCGCTGGCGGTGTCGTGGAGCGGATCGGCCAGTCCATTCGTTCCGCAGGCGAAGTGACGTACCGCTCCGATGACGTGACTGCCCGTCAATCCCCTGGTGTAAGCGCCCCGTTGCCGAGCCCGTCCCGTGCCAGCGACGCTGCCTGCTTGCTGAGTTCGGCCACCTTCCGCGCCCGCTCCTCGAACTCCTGCAGTGCGCGGAACGCTGCCCCGTAGCGACGCTGTTCGGCGATGTCCATCTGCGGGATGCGGGCGCCCTTGCCGTCGAGCCGGTAGGTGCCGCTGGCGCTTGTGGACCGGCGGGTGTTCGCCGCGCTGCGCAGAAAACCCTGGAGATAGTCGGTGTCGAGCTGATCGCTCGCCGAAACCGGCTCCGGATCGCCGTACTCGACCAGCCCGGCACGCGCGAGGTCGGCGACACTGACGGACGGCCCCTCCAGGGCGCTGGAGCCGACGCCCCCCATCAAGGTCGGCAGCAGGTCGGCCAGCAGCCGCACCTGCTCGGCCAACTCCTGCCGCAGAGCCCGGTACTCGGTCGCGTAGTCGCGGTGGGACTCCTCGACGTGACGGCCGGGAGTGAGATCCACGGCGTCGTCGAGGAGTTCGATCAGGGGTACGTCCGCCGTCTGGTCGGGCCCTGGCTCCAGCGGGCCGTCCAGATCGTTCGCCGTAAGGTCGACCATGCGCACCCTGGCGACGGCATCATCCGGGGACTGCGGGCGACGCAAATGCCAGAGGTGCACGGGGAGGGCATGCGAGGCAGCGCTCCCAGGTGGTAGTGCGATGACGTGCGTGAGGATGCCGCGGCGCACGAGCTCGGCCCGGATACGGCGGCCGGCCTTTCGGTAGGCGACCGAGGCGGGCATGACCAAGAGGACGCGCCCGCCCGGACCGGTGTGCGCGTAGGCGTGTTGCAGCCAGGCGAGTTCGCCTTCGGCACGCGAGGGTGTGCCGAGCTCCCACCGGGGGTCGAGGAGCAGGTCCTCGCGTCCCCAGTCGGTGCCACCGACGGGCGGATCGCAGACGACGAGATCGGCCTTGAGGTCCGGCCAGTGGTCGTCGCGCAGGGAATCTCCGGTGAGGATGTCGACGCCGGTGCGTCCCGTGAGATCGGCTCGCAGCTGCGCGAATCGAGCACTGCGGGCGTCGGCCTCCTGACCATAGCGCTTTGGCCCGAGCTCGGGTCCGACAGTCAACAGGAGCGTTCCGATACCGCACGCCGGATCGAAGAGGGTCGCATCAGCAGGCACCTCGCCTGCAAAGTGCCGCACCGCATGGACGATGCGCGGTGATGTGACCTGGTCGGACCCGGCCCGGCGCACTGAGTCGGTGAAGCGCTCGGTAAGCGCGCTCAACACGTCACCGGGTGATCCACTGTTGCCGAGCTTCCGCGCCAGTCGAACGGCATCCGTTGGCAGAGCTTCCGGGGCCTCGCCCTCGGCACCGGCGAGCAGCTGGGCGACATCGGCGAGCCCGCCGATCATCTCGTCGCCGTAGGCCGCTCGCAGGGCCTGCCACAGCTGCACCTCCTCCGAGACGTCCTGCCCCTTGCGCTGTTTGTCCAGCCACGCCTGCACCGCGGCCAGGTCGAACAGCGGACTGTTCGCACCGCCGCCTGCGGGCGCGGGAAAGTCCTCGTACCGCCGCCTCCAGTTGGAGACTGCGGCACGCGTGACACCAGCGAGCCGGGCGATCTCGGAGCCGGTGACAAGCGGTCCACCGACTGGCGGGGCGGGATGGTCTGCCATGCGCGTCACCGTACACGGGTCCTATGGCTCCATCAATCAAGAGAGTGCGTTGACAGTGTACACATACCTATGTCTGCCGCCTGGGATCCCTCATGGAGATGCCGCTCTTCACGCTGCTTCTCGAGAAGGCCCTGAACCGAGTCGCGTACGAGTTCGAGCAAGGGCAACGGGTCGGCCTGGCGCAGTCGTAGTCCTCGAAGGAGGACCCCATGCCGCGGGCGAGCTATCGGGCCACATGTCGAACGTTCCGAGCGCACGTCAGTAATCAGACACTCGCGCCCACACAGCGGGCGGGCGGTCAGCAAGCGGGGACTCGACTGCGACACATGCTGACCGTTTTGCTGACCCGAGGTGAGCCAACAGGGCCCTGACCTGCACAAACGTCCAGGTGCTAGATCTTGGACTTGAACATGGTGCGAAGCATCGAGGCACTCCCGGATCTAGGCTCCCTGCCTGCGTTTTTGCAGGTCAAGGGCTGTTTTCTCAGCTTACAACGGCTCGTCCGCCGGACAACGCTCGCCACCCGTTGAGGGTTTACACCGACCGCTTGCCGAGTTCGCTGACGGGTTCGCCAGTCAGGCATCGAAGACCGCTCATGTCCTTCCGCCTCACCCGCGACCGACAGCCAGAGTATGGACCTGCACCCCCGAGCCGCATCGAGATCCCGGTCACGTCACGTTGGGGCGGCGAACGCGGGTGGCCGGGGATGCGGGTTCCGGTCCTGACGCCGGCTCCCGGCATCGAGATCAAGGGCCGCTAGCGGCACGTCGCGGGCGACACCGGCAGGCTGCCGCTGTCACCAATCGGTTCCCGGCCATGCCTCCACCTCCGTCGGCTCGCCGTTCACCACAGCCGTCAGGGCCGTCGACGCGCTGTGCGGCAACCCGCCCACGGCGATGCGCAGTCGAGGCCCGCCGCCCTCGGTGCGGGCCGTCAGGAGGTCGCCGTCGGACAGGTCTGCGCTGATGACGGCACGGGCGCCGCCCTCGTCATGCAGGACCGTCCGAGCCGTACGGGAGGCCGCGGCCTGTGGGTGCACCCAGACGGCCGTCACCTCGCGGAAGGGGGCACTGCCCGCGCGGTCGGCTGAGGCCATGGTGAGCAGGAGGGCGCCGACGCGCAGCCAGAGCGGTGCGGTGGCGAGCGGGAGTTCGACGTGGTGCCAGGCCGGGCCGGTGACCGGTGCGCCCCCTCGGTACGGCAGCCAGGTTCCGGGAGGGAACCACACCTGTCGCCGTCCTCCCGGCGCGTACAGCGGGGCGACGAGCAGATCGGGGCCCAGCAGGTACTGGAGGTCGGCGGTGTGGGCGTCCGGCCGGTCGGGGTGGTCCAGGAACATGGGGCGGGCGAGGGGCTCGCCGGTGCGGACCGCCTCGACGGCGGCCGAGTAGAGGTGGGCCAGGAGGCTCATGCGCAGGCGGGCCGCGTGCAGGACGGCCGCGTACGCCTCCTCGCCGAAGTCCCACGGCAGCCGGGAGGTCATGCCGTGGAATCGGCTCAGTGGTGACAGCAGGCCGAACTGGGCCCAGCGGACGAAGAGTTCGGCGTCCGGAGTGCCATGGAAGCCGCCGATGTCATGGCTCCAGAAGGGGTGTCCGGAGAGGGAGAGGGACAGGCCCGCGCGGAGCGTCGAGGCCAGGTCCGGCCAGCCGGCGTCGGGGTCGCCGGTCCACTTGGCGCCATGCCGCTGGCCGCCGGTCCAGGTGGAGCGGCCCCAGGTCAGGCCATGGCCGGCGGTGGCCTCCCGGGTGACCTCGGCGACCAGGTCGTTGTAGAGGAGGGGGTAGAGGTTGTGCAGGCGGTCGCCGGTCATGCCGTTGTGGGCGACCGTGTCGGCGGGGACGGCCTCGCCGAAGTCCGTCTTGAGGACGGACGCGCCGCTCGCGAGGGCCTGGCGGATGCGGCCCCGGAACCAGTCGACGGCCCCGGGATGAGTGAGGTCCAGCACGGCGGTGTCCGGATGTGTGCCGCCCCAGACCTGGCCGACCCAGGTCGTGCCCGAGGAGGTGCTGCGCAGGAACCAGCCGGCCCGGTCCGCCTCGCCGTAGAAGGGGCTGTCGACCCCGACGTACGGGTTCATCCAGAGCGAGACATGGAAACCCTGCCCGCCCAATTCCTCCACCAGCGCCCGCGGTCGGGGGAACGCCTCGGTGTCCCAGCGCATGTCGGACCAGGAGCCGTGCGGCTGCCAGTACGTGTCGATGTGCAGGACGTCGCAGGGGAAGCGGTGTTCGCGGATACGGCGGGCGCGTTCGCGGACCTCGTTCGCGGTGTCCTGGCGGAAACCACCGGAGATCCACGGGCCGAAGGCCCACTTGGGCGGCAGCAGGGCGGGGCCGGTGAGGTCGCGGTAGACGGCCAGGCACTCGGCGGGGGTGCCGGTGATCACGTAGTAGTCGAGCAGCTCGTCGGGGACGGTCATCGACCAGGCGCCGGTGTTGCTGTGCGCGAGGTCGAAGACCGCCGCCGTCGTGGTGTCCACGAGGACGGCGTAGCCGCGGCTGGAGAGAAGGTAGGGCACCGCCTTGTAGGAGCGGGTTCCGGTGGAACCCTGGGCGTCCTGGATCCAGCACTCGACCGACTGACCGCGCAGGTCAGGGCCGGTGAAGCGTTCACCGAGGCCGTAGAAGTGCTCGTCGGGTTCGGTGATCCAGCTGTCGTGGTGGGCGAGCCGGCCGTCGGCGAGCTCGGTGACGCCCAGCGGTAGCACGGTGAGGTCCCCGGACGGGCCCCGTACGTCCGTCGCCTGGCGCAGGACGTGACCCTGACAGTCGGTCAGTTGCATGGAGAAGGGCGCCAGACGGACCTCCACGCGCAGGGCGTCGAGCTGGAGTGCGACGGCGTTCGGCGCCCGCTCCGTGTGACAGCGTTCGCCGGCCGGCGCGTCGACGACGGAGACCCGCGGTGCCGTCGGCACTCCCGCCATACGGAGGGTGACCCGCACTGATCGTGCCGTCGTGGGCCGCAGACGCAGGGTGCCGGCGCGTCCCGCGGCGGTGCGCACGTCCAGAACCGCGGCGTCCGCGCCGGCCCGCACGATGGTGGCGGTGACAACCGGGTCGAGCGCGGTGGGACCGGCGGGGATCAGAGGCGGGGGCGGCGCCACGAAGGACGCCTGGTCACGGGGATGCAGTGGTGAGGGCATGGCTCTCCAGACGGCTTTCGGGCATGGCGCTCTTCGGCGGACGCATCGTCAGCCCCGGACACTGCCGGCGGTGAGCCCGCCGACGATGAAGCGCTGGAAGAGGGCGAAGACGCAGACCACCGGAAGGCTGATGAGAGTGGCGGTGGCCATCAGCGCGCCCCACGACGTACCGTGCTGGCCGACGAACGCGTTGAGCAGGACGGTGACGGGCTGGACGTCGGGCCCGGCGGCGAGGGTGAGGCCGAAGAGGAACTCGCCCCAGCCGATCAGGAAGGCCAGCCCGGCCGCCGCGACCAGTCCCGGCACCATGAGCGGCAGGACGACCCGCAGCAGTACGCCGAGCAGTCCACACCCGTCGACCAGGGCAGCCTCCTCCAGTTCACGCGGGATGCTGCGCAGTACGGGACGCAGCACGATCACGGTGAAGGGAAGCGTGAGGGTCGTGTCGGCGGCGATCAGGCCCACGTATGTGTCGTCGAGACCCGCCCGGCGTTCGAGGATGAACAGGGGTGCCGCCAGCACGATGGCGGGCGGCAGCTGGGCGACGAGGAGGGCGAGCACCATGCCGCCCGAGCCCCGCATCGGGACCCGGGCCAGGGCGTAGGCGAGCGGGACGCCCAGCAGCAGGGTGACCGCCACGACCCCACTGGAGATCACCAGGCTGTTGAGCAGCGCCCGCGGAAGCCCCTCGTAGTCCAGTGCCGTCGAGTAGTTCTCGCCGGTGAGCGGTGCGGGCACCCATTGCGGGGACGGGGTCAGGATCCGGTCCGGCGGGGTGAGGCTGGTCTTGGCCATCCAGTACACCGGCAGCAGGAAGGCCGCGGTGATCAGGGTGGCGACCGCGGTGAGCAGCCAGGGATGGCGGGGTGGCTTCACGCGGACCCCCCTGCCGGTTCCTCCCGGCGCAGTCGTCGTACGTACCACACGCCCGTGAGCAGCGGTACGACGAGCAGCAGCAGGCCCGCGGCGGCGCCCTGCCCGAACCGGAAGAACTTGAAGAAGACCTCGTAGACGTAGAGGGAGAGCACCCGGGTGGCGTCCACGGGACCGCCGCCCGTCATCACGAAGATCAGGTCGAAGACCTTGAAGGTGTAGATGAGGCCGAGCAGCAGCACGGTCACCGACACCGGCCGCATCAGCGGCAGCGTGATCCGGCGCAAGCGCTGCCAAGCACCCGCCCCGTCGATGGCCGCCGCCTCGTACAGCTGCGGGTCGATGGTGTGCAGGCCCACCAGGAGCAGCAGCATGTTGAAGGGCACGCCGACCCAGATGTTGGCGAACACGACGCCGGCCAAGGAGGTGGACGGGTCGGTGAGCCAGTCGTGGGACAGGGAGCCCAGGCCGACCGCCCGCAGAAGCGCGTTGTAGGCGCCGGACTCCGCGTCCAGCAGCCAGCGGAAGAGGGTGCCGCTGACCACCGGGGGCAGCAGCCAGGCCACCAGAAGCAGCGAGCGCAGCAGGCCGTTGAGCGGGAACGGGCGGACGAAGAGCAGGGCCAGCGCGAAGCCGAGGATGAACTGGAGGACGAGCGAGCCGATGGTGAAGATCAGTGAGAGGCGTACGGAGTGCCAGAAGGCCGCGTCGTCGACCACGGCCCGGTAGTTCTCGAGGCCGTTGAACCGTTCGGCTCCGCCGAGCAGGCTGCTCAGCTCCACGTCGTGGACGGACGTCCAGATGTTGTAGAGCAGGGGGTAGGCCAGGAAGAGCGCGAGGAAGGCCATTCCGGGGAGGCAGAACAGGTAGCCGGCGCGTCGGCGGTGCGTGGACGGGGCGCGGCGGTGCCTCATCGTCAACCCAGCGCCTTGTTGATCTTCGTTGCCGCGGTCCTCGCCGCGGCCGAGGGCGACGCGGAACCGGTGAGGACGGCCTGCTCCGCCTCCGCGATGGCCTGCGAGGCGTCGGCGTAGTGCTCTCCGTACTGACGCGGGCGGGCGAGCGGTAGCTGGCTGAGGAACAGCCGCAGGGCCGGGTCGGACGCCCAGGTGCCCTCGTCGGCGAGGTCCTTGCGCGCGGGGAGCTCGCCGAACGACGTCAGGTAGGGCACGAGAACAGACGGTCGCTGGGTGTACTCCAGGACTTCCCACGCCTTGTCGAGGTGCTCGCTCTGGGCCATCACGACCCAGTTCTCCCCGCCGAGACAGGTGGCGGCTTCCTTGTCGCGGGGCAGGGGGACGACGACCCAGTCGAAGTCCGCCTTCTTGAGGGTGGGGATCTGCCATGGGCCGTTGATCTGCAGGGCGGCGCGCTGGTTGAGGAACCGCGTGTTGACGTCCTGCTGGGTCCAGCCCACGCACTGCTCGGACAGGGAGCCCTTGCGGACCAGGTCCTCGATGAACGACAGGGCCGTCGCGCCGTCCGTGGCGAAGGTGTCCAGGTCGCCGCCCGCCTGCCACAGGAACGGCAGGAACTGGAACACGCCCTCCTCGGTCTTGATCGCGCTGAGCGCCAGGCCGAACCGGTCCCCACTGGTCAGCCTCTGGGCCGCGGACGCCAACTCGTCCCAGGTGGTGGGGGGTTCCACGCCGGCTTGGTCGAGCATGCGGATGTTGCAGTAGAGGGCGAGACAGTTGCTGTTGTTGGGGATGCCCAGGGTCTTCCCGGCGACCTGGCAGCCCTCCCACGGGCCCTTGTAGTACTGATCGGCCTGGCCCCACTGCTCCACCCGGTCGGTGAGGTCGGCCAGCAGGCCGCCGCCGCCCAGAGTGTTCATGGCGACGTTGTCGACGATGGCGATGTCCGGCAGGTCGCCGGAGATCGCGCCCAGGGTGATCTGCCGGTCGAGCTCCGCGAAGGGGAAGGTCCGCCGCTCGATCCTCACGTTCGGGACGCCCGCCTCGATGTCCTTGATGAGGCGGTTCATTCCGGGCTGGAAGTTGTCCAGCGTGAAGTAGTCCCACCAGGTGAGGGTGACCGTGTCCGTCTCGTCGGACCCGCAGGAAGCCAGGGACCCGCCGAGGCCGAGGGCAGCCGCTCCCGCGCCCGCGGTGCGCAGGAAGCCGCGGCGGTCGACCTTGTGCGACATGTTCCCCTCCAGGAGGACGTATCGGATAAAGAGCGAGAAAGCGACGTATCCGAAGTACGGCGTATCAGAAATCGATGTCGAATTCCGGGAACTCGGGCTCGGGTTCCGATCCGGGCACCGAACGGCAGGGACCGGTGCTGGCGCGCAGCGTGATCAGGGGTCTGAGCAGGACGTGCCGGGGAGGCGCCCCTGGCTTGCGCAGGCGTTCCACCATCAGCTCGACGGCGGCCCGGGTCATCTCCTTGGTGGGTATCTCGGCGGCGGTGAGCTGCGGACTCACCTGCTCGGCCCAGGGGCTGGCCGCCACGCCGACGACCGAGAAGTCGCGCGGCACGCTGCGGCCGTGCCGGGTCAGACCGCGGTAGACGCCCTCCAGGGCCGCCTCGTTCTGGGTGACCATGGAGGTGGTCATCGGGTCGTCCAGCAGGATCCGCTCGACGACCTCCTCACCGGAGGCGAGGTCGTCGCCGCAGAGGTAGGCGCGCGGCACGAGCCCGAGCTGGGTCATCGCCTCGGTGTAGCCCTCGTCGCCGAGCCGGGCGAAGCCGTAGCCGCTGTCGAACAGCTGCTCAGAACGGTTCACGAAGACGATCCCGCGGTGGCCGAGGTCTGCGAGATGCCGCACGCAGCCGCTCGCCAGGCCGGCGAAGTCCAGATCGACCCAGCCGACCGCGTCGGCCCGGTGGTTGCGGCCGATGGCGACGAAGGGGAAGCCGGTGGCGGCCAGGTGCTCGACGCGGTCGTCCTCCCGGCGGATCTCCATGACGATCACGCCGTCCACGCGAGGACCTCCGTACGCCGGCTCCTCGCCGACCATGCGCCGGAACGAGGGGTCGTCGTCCGTGGCGGCAGGAGAGAGCAGCAGGTCGTAGCCGTGTCTCGTGGCGGACTCGGCCACTCCGCCGATGAAGGCGAGCTGCATGGTGGTGTAGACCTGGTTGCGTCCGGCCGGCGGATAGAGCAGCCCGAGTGTGTGCGTCCTGCCAGCGGGGGACGCTGTCGTCGGCTCGTCCCTGTGCTCGGTCATGGTCAGCTGACGGGGAGGGGTTGTTCGGCCCAGATGGTCTTCCCGGTGGCTGTCTGGCGGGTCCCCCAGCCCTGGGTGAGCTGGGCGACCATGTGCAGGCCCCGCCCGCCCTCGTCGTACGTGCGGGCCCGGCGCAGATGGGGCGCCGTGCTGCTGGCGTCGGACACCTCGCAGATCAGGGTCCGGTCCCGGATCAGCCTCAGTCCGATCGGTACGGCTCCGTAGCGGATGGCGTTGGTGACCAGCTCGCTCACCACCAGCTCGGTGACGAACGCCGCGTCCTCCAGCCCCCAGAGCGCCAGCTGCCGCGAGGCCTGGGCCCGGGCGTCGGCCACGATCGCCGGGTCGGACGGCAGTGCCCAGGCGGCGACCTGGTCGGCGTGCAGCGCCCGGGTGCGGGCGAGCAGGAGGGCCACGTCGTCGGCGGGGCTGTCGGACAGCAGGGCCTTGAGGATGGCGTCGCAGGTCACCTCCAGTGAGGGAACGGGAGAGGCCAGGGCCTCGCAGAGCCGCTCCAGGCCCAGGGTGATGTCGCGGTCGCGGGCCTCGATCAGGCCGTCGGTGCAGAAGGCGAGCAGACTGCCCTCGGGCAGCTCCAGCTCGGTGGCCTCGAAGGGCAGACCGCCGACGCCCAGCAGCGGACCGGGAGTGAGACGGACCACGCTGACCGTGCCGTCGGGCAGCAGCACGGCGGGCGGGATGTGTCCCGCGCTGGCCATGGTGCAGACGCGGGAGACCGGATCGTAGACGGCGTACAGGCAGGTCGCGCCGATCTCACCGGTGTCGTCCCGGAAGCGGCTGTCCACGGTGTCGTCGTCCGAGGTCAGGTGAATGACCAGGTCGTCGAGGTGGGTGAGGAGCTCGTCCGGCGGCAGGTCCACGTCGGCGAGGGTGCGTACGGCGGTGCGCAGCCGCCCCATGGTGGCCGAGGCGTGGATGCCGTGCCCGACCACGTCGCCGACGACCAGGGCCACCCGGGTGCCCGACAGGGGCACGACGTCGAACCAGTCGCCGCCCACTCCGGCGCCCGTACCGGCCGGCAGGTACCGGTACACCGCCTCGACGGCCGCCTGCTTGGGCAGGTCGCGGGGCAGCAGACTGCGCTGGAGGGTGAGCGCGTTGGTTCGCTCGCGGGTGTAGCGGCGGGCGTTGTCCACGCCGACGGCGGCCCGGCCGGCGAGTTCCTCGGCGACGATCAGGTCGTCCTGTTGGAAGGGCTCGGAGCCGTCGGTACGGAGGAAGACCGCCACTCCGAGGGTGGTGCCCCGGGCCCGCAACGGGGTGGCAATGATCGAGTGATACCCGTACTTCCGCGCCAGGGCGGACCGGGCCGCGTCCTGGCTGATCCAGCGGACGAAGTCCGGATCGTCCGCTCCGCTGAGCACCGGCTGCCCGCTGACCAGCGAGCGGGCGGGCGGCGAGAACGAGGGGTAGGCATCGGTCTCGCCGAGATCGACGGCCGTCTCGGCCGCGCCCTCGGCGGAGAACTGCTGCGCGACCCGGCGCAGCACCACGTCGGCGTCGACCGGCCCGGGGGTCGGCTCCTCGCCGCACATCACCGAGTCGAGAAGATCCACGCTCACGAAGTCGGCGAGCCGGGGGACGGCCAGATCGGCGAGCTCCTGGGCGGTGCGCGTCACGTTCAGCGTCGTCCCGACGCGGGTGCCCGCCTCGTTCAGCAACGCCAGCCGTTGACGGGCCGAGTGGTGCTCGCTGCTGTCGAACGCCGCGGTGCCGACCCCGACCACCTCGCCGGTATCCGGGTCCCGGACGGGCCACAGCTCGACGATCCAGGTGCGCTGGCGGGCGGAGGCGGTCGGCGGGGCCGGGGCGAAGTGTTCGTACCGCATCGGCCGGGCATCCTCGGCGACCCGGCGGACGCAGCGCAGGAAGCCTTCGTCCGTGGCCGTCGGGGCCTGCTCGTCGCCTTCCGCGACCGCGTGCGGCTGCCGTGAGCCCGGCGAGGCCGAGTCCGCTGCGCCCGCGCCCGGACTCGTCGAGGCCGGATAGGCCGACAGTGCGATCGAGGACTGGGCGAAGGCCCACTCCCGCAGCCGCCGGTCCGGCTCCGACTCGGCAGGTCGGCCGGTCATGGCGGTCACGACGAACCCCTGGGCCGCGCCGTCGCCGCCCAACAGGGGATCGACGAGCAGGGTGAACTCGACGGGATGGCCGTCCCGGTGCCGGAGCACCGCCGTGCCGCTCCACTCCCGGGAGCCGAGCGGGAGGAATCCGGCGGGTGGTTCCGGCCCCGCGAGGAGGTCGGTCACGGCACGTCCCACGATGTCCGGAGGCGAGTGGCCCAGCATCCGCCGAGCGCCCTCACTCCACCCCATGACGACGCCTTCCAGGCTGATGGTGGCTGTCGCGGCATCGGTTGACCACCCATAGTGATCGCTTTTCTGATCAACAGTGGTCATTGTCGTGCTCATTCTGGGTCAATTCGCGCCGGTGAGGCGACTCACCGTTCCAGCGTGCGCGCCAGGAGAGAATCGGACAAGTCGGATGTGCGTACACATACAGGGGGTGCGGATGTGCGGCCCGCCGGTGCGGACGGCGGCTCACACGGGGCAAGTGACCCGCAGCCGGAACCGCCGATGCTCCGCGTGAGACCAGGCTTCGCGCCCCGTCAATGACCCCTGCCGCACGCCGGGGCGCCCACCCCTACGATGACCGCGTGATCGACGACGTGAGCGGGCGGAGCTATCGCGCACAGCGGTGGGCGGCGCGGGTGGCGCTGGCGGCGGCCGGGCTCGCGCTGCTCGTCCCGCTCGGTTACGGCGGCCTCGACGGCGTGCTCATGCTCGTCGGCGGCGCCGTGGGGCTGGTCGTCACCGCCGTCGCGGTGTGGTGGACGGTGAGTCTGCGGGGGCCGTTGCGGTGGGTGGCGGCGCTGGTGGCCCTGGCCGTCCCCGCGTGTGTCGTCGCCCTGTTCGCCGCCACCGTCTTCTGGGCACTTCCGCTGTCGTTGGCGCTGTGGGGCCTCGCCGTCTGGTGCGGCCGGTACGCGCTGCGCGGTACCGGGTCCTACCGGGTGAAGGAGCGCCGCTGTCCCCCGCCGAAGCGGCCGTTCCTGATCATGAACCCGCGCTCCGGTGGCGGGAAGGTCGTCCGGTACGGCCTGGTGGAGCGGGCCGAGCGGCTCGGCGCCCGGGTCGTCGTACTCGATCCCGAGCGCCCGCAGGACGTGACCGCGCTCGCCGAGGCCGCCGTCGCCGACGGTGCCGATCTGCTCGGGGCCGCGGGCGGCGACGGCACCCAGGCGCTGGTCGCGGCCGTCGCCGCCGGGCACGGGATCCCGTTCCTGGTGATCAGCGCCGGTACCCGCAACCACTTCGCGCTGGACCTGGGCCTGGACCGCGACGACCCCGCCGCCTGTCTCGACGCGCTGACCGACGGCGTCGAACTCCGGGTGGACCTCGGTTTCGCCGGTGACCTGCCGTTCGTGAACAACGCCTCCTTCGGCGCGTACGCGGCGATCGTGCAGAGCCCCTCGTACCGCGACGACAAGCTCGGCACCAGTCTTGAGCTGCTGCCCGATCTGCTCGCCGGCCGGCAGGGGCCGCGGCTGACCGCCCGCGCGGGAGCGGTCACCCTCGATGCCCCGCAGGCCGTGCTGGTGAGCAACAACCCCTACCGGACCGGCGATCCCTTCGGGGTCGGGCGGCGCGACCGGCTCGACACAGGCGTGCTCGGCGTCCTCGGGATACGGGTGGAGAGAGCCGCCGAGGCCGCCGCGCTGCTGCTCGATCCGGCCCCGGCCGCGCTGACCGTCCACACCGCCGCCGAGGTCGTCGTCGAGTCCGACCGGCCGGAGGTCGAGGTGGGCCTCGACGGCGAGGCGCTGGTGCTGCCCTCGCCGGTGCGCTGCCGCATCGCGCCCGGCGCGCTCAGCGTCCGCGTGCCCCGCAAGCGGCCGGGGCTCGCCCGACGCGAACCCCGCCTGGACTGGCGGCGGCTGCGCAAGCTGGCCGCGACGGTCGGACGTACGGCCGCACCCCGCCGCCGGCCCTGATCACTCCGTCGACGTGGGCCGCCGCGAGGCCCGGGTCGCCTCGGCCACGTCGGTCAACGGGCGCAGCCGGTAGGTGTAGGCGTAGTCGCGGTTCGCGAACAGCTTGTACTCGTCGTGCGTGTGCGCGCCCCAGCTGTTGTCGCCGCCCACGCCCATCTGGCGGTGGTTCACCCGCAGGACGACCTCCTCGCGCGGGGTGAGCTGGTAGTCGTGGCGCGCTCCGGTCGACAGGTCCTCCGGGGTGAGGTGCGAGGCGTTGATCTCCAGCAGCGGCTCCCCGCTGACCAGCAGCCCGACGCCGTCGCGGTCGGTGAGGGCGGCCCAGCGGACGTCGGTCTTGTTGCCGTTCTCCTGCGGGCGGATGTACGAGGTCCACTGCTCGGCGACGGTGCCGGACCACAGGCCGACATCGGTGCCGTTGTTGCGGTCCCAGTGGTTCTCCTCGGGGCCGCGGCCGTAGTAGTGCAGCCTGTCCAGGCGGCCGGGGAGGAAGAGGAGGGTGCCGACCTCCGGGATGTACGGCAGTGAACTCGCGCCCGGGTGGAGGGTGTTGTCGACCTTGATCTCGCCGTTGCCGAAGACGGTGTAGGTGGTGGTGTACGTCGACTCGGTGGCCGTCGGCAGGGTGCCGCTGACCTTGATCTCCACGGCCCGGTCGCGCAGGCTCCGCACGCCGACGTCGGTCACCTCGCGGTGCGCACCGGCGTCGCGCCAGGTCTGGTTGCGGGTGTGCTGGCCGTTGCCCTTGTCGTTGTCGGTCGGTGCGCGCCAGAAGTTGGGAGCCGGTCCGGAGTCGATCAGCCGGACGCCCGCGGCCTCGTACGACGTGATGACACCGCTCTTCTTGTCGACGGTGACGGAGAAGCCCTCGCCGGTGACGGTGACGGAGTTCTCGCCGTCGACGTGGCGAAGCGCCGGCACGTCGTCGAGCGGTACCGGTGTCACCTTCGGGCTCCCGGCGTCGACGGGGAGCTGCTGCCGCGCCACCTCGAAACCCGCCTCGGCCCACTTCGTGGACTCCTTGGTGGTGAAGGAGAGTTCGAGGAAGTACTCGGCGCCCGGTGCCGGATCGGCCGGCGGCCTCAGCGGCACCGTGACGTCCTTGCTCGACAGCGGCGGCACATCGAGCTGCGTCCGGCTCAGCTTCCCCCGCTGCACCACCTTGCCGTCGGCAACGAGGGACCAACTTCCGTCGAACTCACGGAGGTTGGTGAACAGGAACTCATTGGTGAGGGTGACCGTGCCCGCGGGGCCCGCTGCGGTGGCGGCGTTGATCGCCTGGTAGACGCGCTTGATCTCCGCCGCCTTGCAGGTGTGCCCGCGGTCGGCGGTGACGACGCCGTCCGCGACGAAGTTCCCGTCGTTGGGGTTGTCACCCCAGTCGCCGCCGTAGGCGAAGAACCTCTTCTCCCTGGGCCGTTTCTCGGTGAAGCCGACGGTGGCGGCGTCGAACCAGAAGCGCACGCCGTCGTCGTCAGGGCGGCGGCTGTCGGAGGCGAGTTCGGCGGCGCTGAGGGCTCGGGCGTAGACGCGGGCGCGCCGGATCGTGCCGCTGAACTCACGGGTCCAGTTGTCGACATCGGTGGCGAGGGCGAGGGGGGCGGTGTTGCTGCCCGGCCTACGGGTGGTGGTGCGGGTGGCCTTGGCCTCGCCGTCGACGTAGAGGGTCAGGGTGCCGGCGTCGGCGTCGAAGACGCCCGCGACGTGGTGCTCGGTGCCGGTCCAGCCGTCCGACGGCAGCGCCCAGGTCGCGGTGATCCACTGGCCGCCGCCGTAGATGAAGAACTCCAGGTTCCTGTTGGTCTGCTTCAGGGCGTACTGGGTGTCGCCCTTGGCGATGATCGGCTGGTGGTAGCCGGTGACGTGCGGGGTGACCCAGGCCTCCAGGGTGAGGGAGCCGGTGAGGTCCAGGGCGGGGTCGCGGGCGAAGACGGTGCCGCCGTGGACGCCCTTGGCGCGGTCGAAGGTGCCGGAGGGGGCGAGGATCTCGCCGCGCAACCCGGTGGGGCCGGTCTCGGTGAGCAGCTTGCGTGTCGGCGTCGGCCAGCTCAGGGACTGGTCGACGAAGTCCCAGATCCAGCCGCCCTGGAGGACGTCGTAGCTGCGGACGAGGTCCCAGTACTTCTTGAAGTTGCCGTTGGAGTTCCCCATCGCGTGCGAGTACTCGATCATGACGTACGGCCGGGTGTCGGCCGTGTCCTTCGCGCGGGCCTCGACCCGGGCCGGGCTGTCGTACATCTCGGAGCGGATGTCGCTGATGCCGGGCCGGTCGTCGCCCTCGTACTGGATGACGCGGGTGGGGTCGTAGGACTTGATCCAGTCGTGCATGGCGGTGAACGTGCTGCCGGTGCCCGCCTCGTTGCCGAGGGACCAGATGACGACCGAGGCGTGGTTCTTGTCGCGGTGGACCATGTTCTGGGCGCGGGCCACGCAGGCCTCGGTCCAGTCGGCGTGGTTGCCGGGGTACTGGCCCCGGATGCCGTGTGTCTCCACGTTGGCCTCGTCGACGAGGTAGAGACCGTACTCGTCGGAGAGTTCCAGCCACAGCGGGTTGTTGGGGTAGTGCGAGGTCCGGACCGTGTTCATGTTCAGCCGCTTGATGATCTCGATGTCCTGGATCATGTCGGCGCGGGTGAGCGCGGTGCCGCGGTCGGGGTGCATCTCATGGCGGTTGGTGCCGCGGAAGGACACCGGCTTGCCGTTGATGCGCATCAGGCCGTCCTTCAGCGCGAACTCGCGCAGCCCGACCCGGTGGGACAGCGTCTCCACCACCTTGCCGGCCGGGTCGCGCAGCCGCAGCACGGCGGTGTAGAGGTACGGGTGCTCGGCCGACCAGAGCTTCGGCGCGGGCACGGACTTCGCCGCGTCCACGGTGGTGTCCTCACCGGCCGGTCCGACGTCGACGGTCTGGTTCAGCGGCCGGGACCAGACGGCGTGGCCGTCGGCGTCGTAGAGCTGGGTCTCGACGGTGTACGAGCCCGAGGCGCCGCCCTCGTAGGCGCGCACGCTCACCGTCACCGAGAGCTCGGCCGCCTTGTGGTCGGCGCTCAGCGGGGTGTCCAGCTTGAAGTCACGCAGATGCACGGCCGGCGTGGAGTAGAGGTAGACCGAGCGGAAGATGCCGCTCAGCCTGATCATGTCCTGGTCCTCCAGCCAGTCGCCGTCGGAGTAGCGGTACACCTCGACCGCGATCTGGTTGGTGCCGGGCTTCAGGTGCTCGGTGATGTCGTACTCGGCGGGGGTGAAGGAGTCCTCGTGGTAGCCCACGAGTTCGCCGTTGATCCACACGTAGTGGGCGGACTTCACGCCCTCGAAGTGCAGGAACGTGCGCCGTCCGGACCAGGAGCCGGGGACGGTGAAGGTTCTTCTGTACTGGCCGACGGGGTTGTAGCGGGTCGGCGCGGCGGGCGGCCGAGGTTCTTCGCCCAGGCCGTTGGGGCCCCAGTACGGGTAGGTGATGTTGACGTAGATCGGGAAGTCGTAGCCGTGCATCTGCCACACGGAGGGGACGGGAATGGTGTCCCAGCCCTTGTCGTCGACATCGGTGCGATAGAAGTCCGCGTCCCGGTCGTCGGGGCGGTCGACGTAGGCGAACTTCCAGGTGCCGTCGAGGCTCAGCCGGTACGGCGAGCGAGTGCGGTCGGCGGCCAGGGCCTGCTTGACGTCCGCGTACGGCATGAGCGTGGTGTGCGGCGGCTCGGTGCCCAGTCGGAAGACGGCGATGTTGTTGTTCCACTCCGGGGTGGCGTCCGCCTCCTCGGCCGCGTACGCGCGGGCGGACGGCAGTCCGGGCAGGGCGAGCGCGCCGAGGACGGCGGCTCCCCCTTCCAGGAGACGGCGACGGCTGACGGCCACACCCTGGGGGCGGTTCGAGTGGCCGGGAGACACGGGGGAGAGCGACATTGACCGTGGCCTTCCTCGGGACGACAGTGCGGCTCTGCACTTGCTGTGAGGGAGCGTCAGATCCTGTGCGGTGCTGTCGGGAAACCGACCAGAACCCTAGGATGTGAACACAAGTGAAGCAATGCTGCTGTCGTTCTTTGTGTGTTTCTGATGGGCGAGTTGGGCCGCACGGCTGGATCTCGTCCCTGAGCCCCTAGGCCGCCGGGGCCTCCGCCCGCGGGTCCGCCGTCGTCCGCTCCTCGAACTGCGTCCGGTGGAGCTCGGCGTAGCGGCCCTCGGCCAGCAGGAGTTCGTCGTGGGTGCCGCGCTCCACGATCCGGCCGTCCTCGACCACCAGGATCTGATCGGCCGCCCGCACCGTCGAAAGGCGGTGCGCGATGACGACCGCGGTCCTGCCCTCCAGGGCCTCGGCGAGGGCTTCCTGGACGGCGGCCTCGGAGGTGTTGTCGAGGTGGGCGGTGGCCTCGTCGAGGATGACGACGCGCTGGCGGGCCAGCAGCAGCCGGGCGATGGTCATCCGCTGGCGCTCGCCACCGGACAGGCGGTAGCCGCGCTCCCCGACCACCGTGTCCAGGCCGTCGGGCAGGGCGCGGACGAGGTCGTCGAGGCGGGCGCGGCGCAGGGCGTCCCACAGTTCGTCGTCGGTCGCGGTGGGGCGGGCCAGCAGCAGGTTGGCGCGGACCGTGTCGTGGAACAGATGGCCGTCCTGGGTGACCATGCCGAGGGTCTCGCGCAGGGAACGGGCGCTCACCTCACGGACATCGACGCCGCCGAGGCGTACGGCACCGCCGTCGACGTCGTACAGCCGCGGCAGCAGGCTCGCGATCGTCGACTTGCCGGCGCCGGAGGAGCCGACGAGCGCGACCGTCTGTCCCGGTTCGGCGCGGAAGGTAAGGCCGCGCAGGACCTCGGCGCCGCCGCGGGTGTCCAGCGAGGCGACCTCCTCAAGGGAGGCGAGGGAGACCTTGTCGGCGGACGGATAGCCGAAGCGGACGTCGGCGAACTCCACGGAGACCGGGCCCTCGGGGATCTCCTTGGCGTCGGGCCTGTCCTGGATGAGGGGTTCGAGGTCGAGCACCTCGAAGACGCGCTCGAAGCTGACGAGGGCGCTCATCACCTCGACGCGCGCTCCGGCGAGGGCGGTCAGCGGGGCGTACAGACGGGTCAGGAGCAGAGCGAGCGAGACGACGGCGCCGGGTTCGAGGCTGCCGCGCAGGGCGAAGAAGCCGCCGAGGCCGTAGACCAGGGCGAGTGCGAGGGCGGAGACCAGGGTCAGGGCGGTGATGAACGCCGACTGGGCGGTGGCGGTGCGGATCCCGATGTCGGCGACGCGGCGGGCGCGGGCGGCGAACTCCTCGGACTCCTGCTCGGGGCGGCCGAAGAGCTTGACGAGGGTGGCGCCGGGGGCGGAGAAGCGCTCGGTCATCCGGGTGCCCATCGCCGCGTTCAGGGTGGCCGCCTCGCGCTGCATCCGGGCCATTCGGCGGCCCATGCGGCGGGCCGGGATCACGAACACCGGGAGCAGCACCAGCGCGAGCAGGGTGATCTGCCAGGACAGGGTCAGCATGACGACGAGGGTGAGCAGCAGCGTGACCAGGTTGCTCACCACTCCGGAGAGGGTGTTGCTGAAGGCGCGCTGGGCGCCGATCACGTCGTTGTTGAGACGGGAGACGAGCGCTCCCGTACGAGTGCGTGTGAAGAACGCGACCGGCATGCGCTGCACATGATCGAACACGGCCGTCCGCAGATCGAGGATGAGTCCTTCCCCGAGCGTCGCCGAAAGCCGCCGGGCGACGATCCCGAGCGCCGCCTCCAGGACCGCGATGAGGGCGATCAGCAGGGCGAGGCGTACGACCTTGCCCTCGTCGTCGCCCGACACGATCGTGTCGACGACCAGGCCGGCCAGCACGGGCGTCGCCACGGCGAGCAGCGCGGTGACCACCCCGAGCACCACGAACCGCGCGATGCGCGCCCGGTGCGGGCGGGCGAAGGCGCCGATGCGGCGCAGCGTCTCGCGCGCGAACGGGCGGCGCTCCTGCTCGGCGTTCATGACGGTGTGCAGCTGTGTCCACGCTGTGGTCTCCATGCTCATGGGAGAGAACCTAGAACCTCAAGCTTCCTTGAGGTCAACGCGCTTCCCGAGACCACCTGTACGAAGGTCCCGATGACCGGACGTAAGCCGGAAGCCCCGATTCCGCAACCCGCAGTTGGCGCGGCGCGGAAAACCTCTCCGAGTGTGACTGCGGTACAACTCCCCGACCCGCCCAAGGGACGACTCCCCCGACGCGTCCCCGTCCGGCAGATCCTGTGTCTGCTTCCACTCGTGCTGGTCGCGGTGGTGGCGGTGCAGCACCGTGCCGTGCTCGCCGAGGGCTTCGCGCATCTGGGCACCGCCGAGTGGCCCTGGCTGGTCGCGGCGGCCGGCGCCACCTGTCTGACGTGGGTGGCGGCGGCGTGCTGCCGGCAGGGCGCGGTGGTCGAACGGCTGCCTTCGGCACGGCTGCTCGCCACCCAGTTCGCGGCGGGCGCCGCCAATCATCTGCTGCCGACCGGCCTTGGCGCGAGCGCGGTCAACCTGCGGTTCATGACCGTGTGCGGGCTGCCGCTCGCCCGCTCCTCGGCGGCCATCGCGCTCTATCTGCTGGCCGAGTCCATAGGCCGGGTCGCCCTGCTGGCGGCACTGCTGCTGGCCTTCCCCGACGCGCTACGGCTGAGCAGCCTGCTGCCGGAGGGGGCGGTGGGCCCGCTGATCGTCGCGCTGGCCGTGGCGGTGCTGCTGACGGCGGGCGTCCTGGGGTTGATCCGCCGCGTGCGCACCACGGTCGTCTCCTTCCTGCGCACCGCGCTCGGCGAGGCCCGCTCGGTGCACACCCGCGCGTCCCGGGCGCTGGCCCTGTGGGGCGGCGCGTTCGCGTTCCCGGCTCTCCAGGCGGCGGGACTGGTCGCGGTGGGCGAGGCGCTGGGCCTTGATGTGCCTCCGCTGCACATGGCGGTCGCCTACCTCGCCGCGACGGTCGCGGTCGCGCTGATCCCCACGCCGGGCGGCCTCGGTTCGGTCGAGGCGGCGCTGATCGTGGCGCTGGTGGCGGCGGGGGGTCCGGCGGCCGTGGCAACGGCGGTGGTGCTGGCGTACCGGATCATCACGGTGTGGCTGCCGATACTGCCGGGGGCGTTGACGCTGGGGGCGCTGGTGCGGTGGAAGGTCATCTGACGGCGCATTGATGTTGCCGGAGAACCGGAGAGGACGAGGCGCCCCCGCCCTACCGGGGGCGCCTTTCGTGTGCGTGTGCCGGGGGGATCTCGAAAAACCTGAGCGAAAAGATGTTGGCCCAGCATGCCCCGCAGGCGCCCGTTCACGAGGCCCGGCTGACTCTCCCCTCGGTCGAGGTCTCGGTTCCCGCCTCCCGGCACTTCACGGAGGACCGGCTCAGCAGCTGGGGCGTCGACGCGGACGCCTGCGCCTCCGCCGCACTGATCGTCGACGAGCTGGCCTCCAAGCTGTCGCGGCGGTGAGTGCTGGGAATTCCCGAAACTTCGTGTATTGACTGCGCAGCGGGCACCCTTTCGCGGGCCCGATTGACGTCCCTGAGCTGCTGATGAATGGGCCGGCAGGGGGCGGGAACTTGGTCGGCACGGAAGGCGTCTTCCCGAGCGAGCGAGGTGGGGCTGCCCACCTGCCATACCAAGAGACGAGGACGACGCATGAGTGACAAGGCCCGGCGACTGTTCGAGGCGCTCGACCTCGACCAGAACGGGACCCTCACCCGGGACGAGGTGATCGTCGCCCTGCAGAAGAAGGGACCGTCGCTGGCCGCAGCGGGCGTTCTGCCGGTTTGGGGGGTGCAGGACATCGAAGCGTCGTCGGCACTGTTCGACGCCGCAGACCAGAACGGGGATGCCGTACTGACTCTGGAGGAGTTCACCGCGGTGGTGGACCGCCGGTTCGGCTGGAGCTGACGCCGGATCGGCGAAACCGCGGACCAGGCGCGGGTCCCCACAACATCCGCCTGCTCGTGCACCAGAAGGCCGAGGTCGGACATGGCTCCGGGGTGGCCGGCGTCGGCGGAACGCTGCCAGGCGCGCTCCGCCGGGGTGCGACGCCCCGCGACGTACCGCCGTATCGGTTCCGACTGATCATCGGCCCCGCCGATGGGTCGGGCCGGACCCCGAGTACTGTGCCGATCCGACTCACGGGAAGGGGCTCTCTCATGCCGGTCCGGATCGAGCGCCGGCGTCATGTCACCACCGTCGTCCTCTCCCGCCCCGAGGTCCGTAACGCGGTGGACGGTCCGACGGCCGTCGAACTCGCGGCCGCCTTCCGGGAGTTCGAGGCGGACGACGAGGCGCGCGTAGCGGTGCTGTGGGGTGAGGGCGGCACGTTCTGTGCGGGTGCCGATCTCAAGGCGCTCGGCGGCGACCGTGGGAATCGGGTCGCCGAGGACGGCGACGGCCCGATGGGCCCGACCCGGCTGCGGCTCTCCAAGCCGGTCATCGCCGCGGTCGCCGGGCACGCCGTGGCCGGTGGCCTTGAGCTGGCGCTCTGGTGCGATCTGCGGGTCGCCGAACAGGACGCCGTCTTCGGGGTCTTCTGCCGCCGCTGGGGCGTGCCGCTCATCGACGGCGGCACGGTACGGCTGCCCCGGCTGATCGGCACGAGCCGCGCCATGGACCTGATCCTCACGGGACGGGCGGTGCCGGCCACCGAGGCCTACGAGATGGGCCTCGCCAACCGCCTCGTACCGACCGGCACCGCCCGCGCCGCGGCCGAGGAACTGGCCGCCACCATCGCCCGGTTCCCGCAGGAGTGCCTGCGCGCAGACCGTGCGTCCGTGTTCGACCAGGAGGGGCTGGACGAGCCGGGCGCGCTGCGCTCGGAACTCCGGCACGGCATGGGGGTGTTGGCGCAGAGCCTGGAGGGAGCGGCACGGTTCGCCGCGGGGGCGGGGCGACACGGGGCTTTCGAGGATCTGTGAGCTGCAGGGCCGTCAGTCTCTGGGCGACCGAGGCGGCCCGGGGTGACTCGCACACCTGACCCCCGCTCCACCGGGTGCAGCACGGTGCCCACGGTCGGACGGCCGTCGTGGTGGCGTATGCCTCCCGTAGATCACCGCACGCCGGCCTGCCGCCGGGGCCGCGCGCGGCGTCAAGCGAGGGACCGGCGGGCGGAGTTCACCGGAGAATGCCCGAAGCCGGTCGAAAGCGTCGCCGGGGTGGCACGATCCGGTCGCCCGCCCTGGTACGAACACCTGTGCCCGATACGGCAGGATGGGCCATCGCGTCGGACTTGGGGGAAGGTTGGCCGGCGCCCCGGCACATCGCGGACATCGAGCAGGTGACAACGTGACGAAACTTCACATCCGGCCGTCGGCGGAGTATTTCGCCGTCGCTTCTTGTACCGGAGGTGACCGGTGAAGCGGGATCTCACCATGGATGACCTGGTCATTGCCGGGATCGCCGTGGCCGCGGGGCTGCTGGCGGCATTTCTGCTCCGGATGTTGCTGCGCTGGCTGGGCAAGCATGCCGATCGGACCCGCTGGAGCGGTGACGATCTGATCGTGGACGTGCTGCGGACCGTGGTGCCGTGGGCGGCGTTCCTCGGCGGCGCGGCCTCCGCGGGGGCGGCGCTGCCGCTGACGAAGACGGTTCAGCACAACGTCAATCAGATCCTGACCGTGCTGCTCATCTTCGTCGTGACGCTGGCGGCGGCCCGCGGCATCGCCGGTGTGATGCGGACGGTCACCCAGTCCCGCCCCGGTGTGGCCGGTTCAGCCACGATCTTCGTCAACATCACCCGGATCCTGGTCCTGGCCATCGGCTTCCTGGTGGTGCTCCAGACCCTGGGCATCTCCATAGCGCCCCTGCTCACCGCCCTGGGCGTCGGCGGTCTGGCGGTCGCGCTCGCCCTTCAGGACACGCTCGCCAACCTCTTCGCGGGCATCCACATCCTCGCCTCCAAGACCGTCCAGCCCGGCGACTACATCCGGCTGAGCAGTGGTGAGGAGGGCTACGTCGAGGACATCAACTGGCGCCAGACGACTGTGCGCAACCTGTCCAACAACCTGGTCGTGATCCCCAACGGGGAGCTCGCCAAGACGAACATGACCAACTTCATGCGCCCCGAGCAGGAGTTGACGATCCTGCTCCAGGTCGGCGTCGCCTACGACAGTGATCTGGAGCAGGTCGAGCGGGTGACCAACGAGGTCATCGCTGAGGTGATGACCGAGGTCGAGGGCGCCCTCCCGGACCACGAGCCGATCATCCGTTTCCACACCTTCGGCGACTCCCGGATCGGCTTCACCGTCATCCTGGGCGTCGGTGAGTTCAGCGACCAGTACCGGATCAAGCACGAGTTCATCAAGCGCCTGCACAAGCGCTACCGCCAGGAGGGCATCCGTATCCCGGCGCCCGCCAGGACGGTGGCGCTCCAGCAGGGCTCTGTGGCGATCCCGCAGCAGCGCGGCCCGGAGAACGAGCCGGGCGAAGCCCCGTCCGCCCGGCTCGACTGACACGTCAGAGCGTGGCCGAGTTGTCGTGGTGGTGGCCGTTGCGCCGCCTGTTCGGACTGGCCGACGGCGCCGTCACGGGGTTGACCGTCCAGTCCGGGTGGCCCGGCATCCGCGGCGTCTTCGTGCTGTAGAGCCACTCCCGCAGGAAGCCCGACAGATCCTGCCCGGACACCTCGCAGGCGACGGCGATGTAGTCCTCGGTCGAGGCCGACGCGTCGCGGTACCGCGCGAGGAAGGCGCGCTCGATCGCGTGGAAGGCGTCCTCGCCGACCGCCTGCCGCAGGGCGTACAGGACGAGGACGCCGCCCAGGTAGCGCTGGGAGTCGAAGAGGTTGACGGCGTTCGGCGCGGCCACCGGTCCGGAGGTGGCACGCCACTGGTCACCCTTGGCGTAGGTGTCCTTCATCCGCGCTTCCATGGTGGTCATGCCGAGCGAGTCGGGCCAGCCGCGCTCGTAGCGGTACAGCAGCCCGTAGAAGTCGGCGTGGCCCTCGTTCAGCCAGAGGTCGGACCAGGTGGCGGGGCTGACGCTGTTGCCGAAGTAGGAATGGACCAGCTCGTGCATCATGTGCGAGCCGATCTTCGACTCCTCCTGGAGGAGGTACTTCGGCCGGTAAATGGTGAGCGTCTGGGTCTCCAGGCCGGTGAAGCCGAAGGGTTCCGCGAGGTCGGAGTTGCAGGGAAGCAGGCCGTACGTCTCGAAGGGGTAGGCCCCGAGGCGCCGCTCGACCCACTCGACCAGGGCCGGGGTGAGCGCCAGCGCCGGTTCCAGTGCGGCGGCCCGCGCGGTCGGTACGACGTCCCTCAGCGGCAGCCCGTGCGGGCCCTGCCGGTCCTTGATCACATAGTCGCCGACGGTGATCTGCACGATCTCCGTGGCGATCGGCGAGCGGGAGCGGTAGGTGTACGCGGTCCGGTCGCCGTCGAGGGTCTCGGTGCGTACGAGCTGCCCGCTCGCGACGCCGCGCAGGCCCGTGGGGACGGTGAGGCGGAAGGTGAAGTCGGCCTTGTCGAGCGGGTGGTCGTTGCAGGGGAAGACGGTGTGCGCGGAGTCCGGCTGGCAGGCCACCGCGAAGCCGTCCGGGGTGGGGACCCAGCCGGTGTGCGGGAGGCTGCGGCGCGGGTCGGCGCCGTACTCCACACAGACCGTGACCCTGGCCTTCGCCGGCAGGGTGGCGGCCGGTGTGATCCGCAGCTTCTCCCCCGCCTGCTCGAAGGTCGCCACGCGCCCACCGACGCGGACGGCGCGGATGTCCAGGCCGAGGGCGTCCAGGGAGAACCGCGTCAGGGACTGGGTGGTGCGGATGCGCAGGGTCGCGGTGGCGTCGACGAGCCGGGTCGTCGCGTCGTAGGCGAGATCGAGGTGGTACGCCGAGACGCGGTAGCCGTCGTTGCCGAGGGCGGGGTAGACGGGGTCACCGAGGGTCTCGGGGCCGGGGGTGCCGCTCCTGCCCCCGGTGGCGTGGGCCGAGGGTGCCACGGTCAGGGCCGCGGCTGTGCCTATCAGGGCGGCCGGGGCTGTCACTCTCGTGCGATATCTCATGGTCTGCTTTCGCTCGGGCGGCCGGGTGGTCAGGTCCGGCCATCGCCTCGGATGAGTGATCCACCTGCAGGACCGCCGAAGCGCGGGCGGAGGTTGCACTTCCGGCCGAAACTCGTGTCCGGCTCGTCCCGCCCGAGTGCGGACCCCTGTCGAGTGAGGGGGGATCACGAGATATCTTGATGTCGAGCAATGTTGCAGACGTGGAGCGGAGCACCCGGTGACTGACTCGACCATCATCTATACGCACACTGACGAGGCCCCGGCCCTGGCGACGTATTCCTTCCTGCCGGTGGTCCAGGCGTACGCCTCGCAGGCGGGTGTCGCCGTCCAGACGCGGGACATCTCGCTGGCCGGCCGCATCATCGCGGTGTTCCCGGAGTACCTAGCCGAGGACCAGCGCATCCCGGACGCCCTCGCCGAGCTCGGTGAGCTCGCGAAGACGCCCGCGGCCAACATCATCAAGCTGCCGAACATCTCGGCGTCGATCCCCCAGCTGAAGGCGGCCATCGCCGAGCTGCAGGGCCAGGGCTATGCGCTGCCGAACTACCCGGACGACCCGAAGACCGACGAGGAGCGGGACGTCCAGGCCCGCTACGACAAGATCAAGGGCTCCGCGGTCAACCCGGTCCTGCGTGAGGGCAACTCCGACCGCCGCGCCCCCGCCTCGGTCAAGAACTACGCCAAGACCCACCCGCACCGCATGGGCGCCTGGACCGCCGAGTCCAAGACGAACGTGGCGACGATGGGCGGGAACGACTTCGCCAGCACCGAGAAGTCCGTGGTGATCCCCGAGGACACCACCCTCCGCTTCGAGCTGGTCGGCGCCGACGGCTCCACCACCGCCCTGCGCGCGCCGCTGAAGGTCATCGCCGGCGAGGTCGTCGACGCCGCCGTGATGCGGGCCGCCGCGCTCAACGAGTTCCTCGCCGCGCAGGTCGCCCGTGCCAAGGCGGACGGCGTGCTGTTCTCCGTGCACCTGAAGGCCACGATGATGAAGGTCTCCGACCCGATCATCTTCGGTCACGTGGTGCGCGCCTTCTTCCCGAAGACCTTCGAGCAGTACGGCGCGGCGCTGGCCGCCGCCGGCCTGTCCCCGAACGACGGTCTCGGCGGCATCCTCAAGGGCCTGGAGGCGCTGCCCGAGGGCGACGCGATCAAGGCGTCCTTCGACGCCGAGCTCGCCGAGGGTCCGGCCCTGGCGATGGTCGACTCCGACAAGGGCATCACCAACCTGCACGTCCCCTCGGACGTCATCGTCGACGCCTCCATGCCGGCCATGATCCGCACCTCCGGCCACATGTGGGGCCCGGACGGCCAGGAGGCCGACACCCTCGCGGTGCTGCCGGACCACTCCTACTCCGGCGTCTACCAGGCCGTGATCGAGGACTGCCGCGCGAACGGCGCCTTCGACCCGTCCACCATGGGCTCGGTGCCGAACGTCGGTCTGATGGCGCAGAAGGCCGAGGAGTACGGCTCCCACGACAAGACCTTCGAGATCCCGGCCGACGGCACCGTCCGCCTGGTCGACGAGGCCGGCAACGTCGTCCTGGAGCAGGCCGTCGCCGCCGGTGACATCTTCCGCGCCTGCCAGACCAAGGACGCCCCGATCCGCGACTGGGTCAAGCTGGCTGTGACCCGCGCCCGCGCCACCGGCGACCCGGCGGTGTTCTGGCTGGACGAGAACCGCGGTCACGACGCCGTGATCATCGAGAAGGTCAAGCAGTACCTGCCGGAGCACGACACCGAGGGCCTGGACATCAAGATCCTCAGCCCGGTCGAGGCCACCAAGCTCTCCATCGAGCGCATCCGCCGCGGCGAGAACACGATCTCGGTCACGGGCAACGTCCTGCGTGACTACCTGACCGACCTCTTCCCCATCCTGGAGCTGGGCACCAGCGCCAAGATGCTGTCGGTCGTCCCGCTGATGGCGGGCGGCGGTCTGTTCGAGACGGGCGCCGGCGGCTCCGCGCCGAAGCACGTCCAGCAGCTGCTCAAGGAGGACTACCTGCGCTGGGACTCCCTCGGTGAGTTCTTCGCGCTGGTGCCGTCCCTGGAGCAGTACGCGACGGCCACCGGCAACCCGAAGGCCAAGGTCCTCGCCGACACCCTCGACCGCGCCACGGCGACCTTCCTCAACGAGGACAAGTCCCCGACCCGTCGCGTCGGCGGCATCGACAACCGCGGCAGCCACTTCTATCTGTCCCTGTACTGGGCGCAGGAGCTGGCCGCCCAGACCGAGAACGCGGACCTGGCGAAGGCCTTCGCCCCGCTCGCCGAGACGCTCGCGTCGAACGAGCAGAAGATCGTCGACGAGCTGCTCGCCGTCCAGGGCAAGCCGGCCGACATCGGCGGCTACTACCAGCCCGACCCGGCCAAGGCCGCCGCGGTCATGCGCCCGTCGGCGACCTGGAACGAGGCGCTGGCGTCCCTGAGCTGAAGCGTGCGCTGACTGACTGAAGGGCCGGCACCCTCGCGGTGCCGGCCCTTCGGCTCACCGGACGATCTCGTTCAGCCCTGGGAAGGAGGGCCGGCTGCGCCGACGTCGCGCTGCCGAGCACCGCCCGCGCCGAACCGAGGCAACGGCAACCGAGTTCGCCCCTGACATGCTGTTTGGCGGCAGGTCCTATCTGACCTTCAGCGACACCAGCGCGGACCTGCACATCGAGTTCCGTGCACGGCCGCGTTGTCAGTGCCGTCCGCTACCTTCGGGGCCATGTCGATCACCGCACACCTGCGCGACTCGGTGAGGCTGCCGGGTGGAAGAGCACTGGTCAATGGCTTCGCCCTGGAGCACCGCGGTGGCAGGGCGCCGCGCGCTCTGCTGCACCACGGGCACGAGCTGGAGCTCTATGACCTGTACGAGGTCTTCGACGGGGAGTCGGCACCGGCCGCCGTCTTTCCGCTGCCCTGGCCCGGTTGGGACCGCGGCGTTCATTCCGTGGGTCCCGATGGGGAGTTCGCCGTGTTCTCGGGGCAGCGTGCGGTGCGGGCCGTGGGTGTCGGTGGGGAGACGCTGTGGGAGTACCGGCACGGCTGCTGGGGGCCCGAGATCGGCCACCCGCACAGCGGGGACGAGCAGGAAGTGTGCCGTGGCCTTGAGCACGGATCGTGCCGGGTCTCTGACGACGGCCGGCTGGTCTGGGCGCATGTCGTGCTGGAGCCGGAAGAGGGCGCTTGGCAGGAGTGCTGGGCCGTCCTCGACGCCCGGGACGGACGCGAGCTGGCCCGCCTGCCGCTGGACAGCGCCGCCGCCGGCTCGCACCAGCTCTCCCATCCGGACGGTGCGCACATGGGCCTGTGCATCGGCATGGGGCAGGACGGCATCCTGATCCACTGGGCGCGCTGGGACGGCGTAAAGCTGACCAGCCGGGACAACCAGGGGACCATGGACCGCATCCTGACGGACGTCCACCCGGCGCATCCGGGCTTCCTGACGGTCGAGCACTACGGCACGGACCTGCGCCTGCACGCCCTGGACGGCACCGTGCTCGCCGAGCGGGAACCCGAGGAAGCGGACTGCTGGGACTACGGCTGCGGCTTTGTCGACGCCGACACCGTCATCGCCTCTACCGTCGAGTCCGACGAGGACCCGGACCTGGCCCGCCACTGGCTCCTCGATGCCGCCACCCTGGCGATACGCGGGACGGTCACCTACCCCTCGGGATCGGTCGACAGTTACGTATCGCCCCTCGGCGACGGCACCTGGCTCACCTACGACGACGGGACCGAGACGCTCAACCGCTGGGTGGTGCAGTAATAATCGCTTGCGCGCCGCGCCCGCGCTCACCATCGTGAGCCCCGTGAGCGACGACACACCCCAGCGGTGGACTCAGGCCAGCGTCTACCCCGACATGTGGGCGGACCCCGACGAGGATCCCCGCGACAATGACGGTCCAGGTCCGGACGGTGAGTTGGCGACGTACCAGTCCGTCCTGCGGGACTTCCGGCTGACCCTGGAGATGAAGTGCCAGGGGCTGGACCCGGAGCAGCTGGCGCGCCGCTCGGTGCCGCCGTCGACCATGTCCCTGCTCGGTCTGGTCCGCCATCTCGCCGAGGTCGAGCGGGACTGGCGCAACTGGATCGTGCCGGGCGACCCGGAACCAAAGCTCTACGGCGCCCGTGACGCCGACTTCGACGACGTCGCCGCGGAACAGGCCCTGGTCGACGGTGCGTTCGCCGACCTCGCCCGCGAACAGACGGCGACGGACACGGTACTGACCGGCTATCCCGACCTGGCCACCCGGGTCGGCAAGGACAGCAACTCCATCCGCGAACTGTGGGTCCACCGCATCGAGGAGTACGCCCGCCACTGCGGCCACGCGGATCTGCTGCGCGAGTGCGTCGACGGCCGGGTGGGGCAGTAACGACCAGGCGTTGTCAGTGCCATGTGGCACCTTGATCATCCAGTACGTCGACGACAACGCCCCGGAGCCCGCCCATGAACTTCGCCCTCTCCCCCGGTGCCGAACACTCCCCCGTGATCCTGCATGTCCCGCACTCCTCGCGGGAGATACCGGACGACGTGCGGGACGGCATCGTGCTGGACGATGTGGCGCTGGAGCGGGAGCTCGATCACATCACCGACTCGCACACCGCGCGGATCGCCGGTGAGGCGGCGCAGGCGGCTGCCCTGAGACCCTGGGTGTTCGCCAACCGGCTGTCCCGGCTCGTCGTCGACCCCGAGCGGTTCCCCGACGAGCGGGAGGAGATGCTCGCCGTCGGCATGGGCGCCGTATACACGCGGACCACGCACAAAGAGGTGCTGCGGGATGAGGGCGGCGATCCCGAGCCGCTGCTCGCGCGGTACTTCCGGCCGTACGCGCAGGCCATGAGCGATGCCGTCGCGGGACGGCTCGCCGCCACCGGGCGGGCCGTGATCGTCGATGTGCACTCCTATCCGAGCGCCCCCTTGCCTTACGAGCTGCACGGCGACGGCCCCCGGCCGACCGTCTGCCTCGGTACCGACTCCTTTCACACGCCCCCCGGGCTGCTCGCCGCGGCCCGCGAGGCCTTCGCGGACTGCGGGGACATCGGGCTCGACAGTCCCTTCAGCGGGACGTATGTGCCGCTGGAGTTCTACGGGACCGATCCGCGCGTGAGTGCCCTGATGGTGGAGATACGTCGGGACATCTACATGACCGAGCCCGGTGGACCCGCGGGGCCCGGGCTCACCCGCCTCGCCTCCGCCCTCGCGCGGCTCGTCGACGCGCTGCCCGGGTGAGAGCCTGTGTCACATCCCCGGCCGGATCAGCGCGCGACGTCTGTTGGGTGCGAGCGTGCGTGCGTGCCAGACGACGTGCGCCCGGCCGGGGATGTGACACAGGCCCTGGTCTCCGGCTGATGGTCGCTCGGTGACTCAGGCGCGCAGCCACTCCGTGACGACTACCTCCCCGCCGGTCCGCAGCCGCAGCGCGAAGGGGCCGGTGGGCGGGGCGTCGGTGGTGAAGCGGCCCATGGCGTCCGCCGTGAGGGGCGCCGCCGACTGAGGGCCGCTGAGCACCTCGATCCGGGCCGGCTGGGGCGGCAGCACCTGCCCCATCAGGCCCTGACCGGTCACCTCGACGTCGACGGTGACCTCGCCTGCGCGGAAGGTCAGCATCCGCGGGACGTCCGTTGCTCCCCGTACGGGGATGGCGTCCACCACCGAGTCGAAGGTCAGCTCGGCGATCCGGGCGTCGAGGTCGTGCAGCACGTAGGCGTCGACGGCGATCCGGCTCAGTTCCGCCGGCACCGGGTCCAGGATGGCGGCGGCCCGCCGGAGTTCCTCCTCCAGCAGGGCGCCGTCGAAGCCGTCCTCGTCGAACTCCTCCAACTCGTCGTTCATGTCGTCGTCGTTCACAGCGCTCCCCGTGCGTCTAGTCGGGCCCTCAGGCGGCGCAGACAGCGCTGGCGCAGCGGCCCGATGCTGCCCACGGCGATGCCCAGCGCGGCGGACACCTCCTGGTAGCTGGGCGGCGGTGTGGACATCAGCACGCGCAGCAACTGACGGCAGCGATCGCCGAGTTCCTCGAACTCCTGCCACAGCCGCCGGACGCGTTCGCTCTGGGCGGCCGCCTCCTCGGAGTCCAGCAGCGACTCCTCGGGCGTACGGTCCTCGCTGACCCGGTCCAGCAGTTGCGGGTCGTCCGTCGGTGTCAGCCGCCTCAGGCTCTTCAGGACCTTCAGGCTCTCGTGCCGGGCGGTGCTCGCGAGCCACGACCCGGCCTTGTCCGGTTCACGGATACGGCCCAGATGCTGGGCGAAGCGGAACCAGACGGTCTGGTACACCTCGTGCGCGTCGGCGTCGGAGAGCCGGTGCGCGCGCACCACCGACCACACCAGCGGGCTCAGCCCTTCCACGAGCGCCTTCCAGGCCGCCGCGTCACCGTCGACGGCGGACTGGACGAGCGCGCCGACATCTGCACGATCCACGGCCCCACCCCTCGTGTACGGCAAGTCATCGTACGCCGCGGAGGGGGCGGTTCCGACCCTCATGCGGGAGGAGTGAGGGGCACGACGGGGACCGGGCGCCAGGTGGGCGGGCGCAGCGCCGGCACATGCGCCCCGCGCACCTCCGCGAACTCGGTGTTCGCGGCGAGCAGTTGCGTCCGGGCGGTGCGCGGGTCGGTCTCCTTGTGCGCGGTCATATGGGCGGCGACCATGCCGGCGACCACGGGCGTGGCGAATGAGGTGCCGCTCCAGTGCGCGAACCCCTCGAACATCACCTGGTCCGGCTTGCCGGAAGTGGTCGCGGCCGGCTCCTCGCTCAACAGGCCGATGTGCCTGGGCGACTGGCAGGTGCACACATAGGCGAAGCCGTAGCGGCAGGCGTCGTACGTGGAGTGCTGGTACACGTAGGGGACGGGCACGTCGAAGCCGGTCAGCGAGCTGGTGAGGCGCTCGCCGGGGGCGTAGGCCTTCACCCAGGCGCCGTGGTTGCTGAAGCAGGCGCCGTACTCGCCGTCCCCGCGCAGCGCGCCGATCGACAGCACGGAATCGGCGTAGTCGGGGAGGTCGGCGTAGGCCGCGGGCCAGAAGGGTGTGGCGCTGGCGTTGTTGCCGGCGGCGGCGACCAGCAGGGTGCGCTGGGTGCGCAGTTCCTGCATGAAGGCGTCGAGGCCGAGCAGTCCGTCGCTGCGGCCGTTGGAGGTGCCGGCGGACAGGCTGAGGATCTCCGGCCAGCCACCGCGGTCGACGGCCTCGAAGAGCTTGTCGCCGAACTCGGACTCCAGGATGGCCCCGGCGTCGTTGAGGGTGTTGCGGACGGTGATCTCGGTGTTGGGGGCCACGGCGGCGACGAGTCCGGCGATGAACGTGCCGTGTCCGACGTACTGCTGGAGGATCCCGTTGTCGTCGCACTCCTTGATCTGCGCGTCGCCGTCGGTGTGCGCGAGCAGGGGGTAGGAGCGGTAGTCCTTCATCAGACCGGTGTCGATGACGAGGACGCCGACGGCGGTGTCCGCGTCGTAGAGACCTTCGGCCGCCGAGGGGTTGGGCGGCTGGGTGAGCGGGGCCGGTACGGGCTCGTCGCCCGGGCAGGCGTTGACGGCGATGGACACCACATGGTTACGGCTGACCAGGCGGCGTCCGGCCCGGCCCTCCGCGGTGCGCAGGGCCCTGAGCGCGCCGGCGACGGCCCGGTCGCCGCGCCGGTCACCGTGGCCGGGGTCGCCGACCTGGATCCGGGTGATGCCGGAGCGGTTGGTCTCCGGGCTCGCCCGGCGCACATGGTCGGCGGTGAGACCGGTGAACGCGGTGAAGTGCTCGCGTACGGTGTCCTCGACGACGCGGGCCTCCTCGCCGTCCCGGGCCAGCACGACGCCCTTCTCGTAGAAGAACTCGGCGGAGTCGTCCGGCCCCATCGCCAACGGGATGTCGGGCATGGAGCGTTGGATCTGGTCGAACTGTTCGTGGAATCGCTGAGGTGCCATGGCGTGTCCTCCCCCTGAGGCCGACAGTCGTCAGACAGAGCCTCGGAGCCGTCGATTGATACAGCGCCAAACCTGTATGGCAGGCAAGGGGGAGCACTACCATCCGTGGAGTGACAGCGGGAAGCGACTCGGTTCTCGAACTGCTGCCGAAGGTGTTCGCCGCGCCCGGTGAGGCTCTGGCCGGGGCGGAAGAGGTGCTCGGCGCCGATCCCTCACCGTTGCACGCCTCGATCGCCCATCAGGTGATCGGCATCTGGCAGCGGGACTTCGGCGATCTGCGGCTCGCGCTCGCCCATCTGCGGCGGGCCCGCGATCTCGCGGCGCGCGCGGACTCCGCGGACCGGGAGGCGGACGTGCTGGGCACGCTCGGCGTGGCGCTGGTGCACGCGGGCCGCACCCGACAGGGGCTCGCCGCGTTCGAGCGGGGTGTCGCCCGCGGCACGGGACACACCCGGGCGCGGGTGCTGTACCGGCGGGCGTACGTCTGGTGGGTGCTCGGGCATCACCGCGAGGCGCTGGAGGACGTACGGCGGGCGATCCCGGTGCTGCGGCAGGCGGATGACGTCATCTGGACGGCGCGGGCGCTGACCCTGCGCGCCACGGTGCATCTGGCGCTGGGCGCGGTGGAGCGGGCGGACGCGGACTTCACGGCGGCCGAGGCGCTGTGGGACACCACGGGCCAGGAGCACGACAAGGCGGACGCCGTGGAGAGCCGGGGCCTGGCCGCGTTCCGGTCCGGGGACATCCCGGCGGCGCTGCGGCTGCTGGACGAGGCCGAGGAGCGGTACGCCAAGCTCGGCACGCCGACGTTCATGCTCGACATCCGGCGCTGCGAGGTGCTGATGGCCGCCGGTCTCGCCCCGGAGGCGCTCGCCGAGGCGGACGCGGCGATAGGGGTGCTCGACGAGATCGGCGGGCAGTCCACCCGCAAGGCGGAGCTGCTGCTCGTCGCCGCGCGGGCGGCCCGGCTCGCGGGCGATCCGCACACCGCCCTGGCGCGCGCGGCGCTGGCGGTACGGCTGTTCGCCGGGCAGCGGCGCACCTGGTGGGAGACGCACGCCCGGCTGGTGCTGATCGAGGCGCGGCTAGTCACCGGACGCGCCTCGGGGCGGCTGGTCGCGGACGCCGCCGGGGTCGCCGAACGGCTGGCCTCCTTCGGTGCTCCGGCCGCGCCCGAGGCCTCGCTGCTCGCGGGCCGGATCGCGCTCGCGCTGGGCTGGCGCGCGGACGCCGAACAGCACTTGGGGATCGCCGCCCGCAGCAGGCACGCCGGACCGCCGCTCGCGCGGATGACCGGCTGGGCGGCGCAGGCGCTGCGGGCGCGGGCCGCCGGGTCCGGGCGCGGGGTCCTGGAGGCGTGCCGACGCGGCCTGGACGTGCTCGACGACCACCGTACGACGCTGGGCGCCTCCGAACTCCGGGCGCGGGCCACCGCACAGGGCGCCGAACTCGCCGCGCTGGCACAGCGGGTGAGCCTGGACTCCGGGGGGCCGCGACGGCTGCTGGTGTGGAGCGAGCGCTGGCGGGCCACGGTGCTGACCGCCCCGCCGACCCGGCCGCCCGCCGATCCCGCCCTGCAGAGCGGACTCACGGCGTTCCGGGAGATCGCGGCCCGAGCGGAGGCCGCCCGTATGGAAGGCCGGCCGGTGCCCGCCCTGGAGCGCGAACAGCGCCGACTGGAACGGGAGATACGCTCGCGGACCCTGCACATGCGCGGGGAGGCCCCCGGCGACGGCGACCGCTTCGACCCGGCGCGGTTGCTGAAACGGCTCGGCGACGACACCCGGCTCGCCGAGCTGGTCGTGGTGGACGGGCGGGTGCAGGTGCTGCTGTGCGGGCAGGGGCGGATACGGCGGTACGAGGCCGGGCTGCTGGCCGACGCGGAGACGGAGGCCGAGCATGTGCAGGCCGGGCTGCGGCGGCTGGCCCACCCGGGCGCCGAGGGACGGCTCCCGGTGGTGGAGGCGGCGGGTCGGCGGCTTGAGGAGCTGCTGCTGGGCCCGGCGGCCGAACACCTGGGCAGCGGCCCTGTGGTGGTCGTGCCGCCCGGCCGGCTGCACCGGGTGCCGTGGTCGCTGCTGCCGTCGCTGCGGGAGCGGGTGGTCAGCGTGTCGCCCTCGGCGAGCAGTTGGCTGCGCGCCCGGGAGACCGAGCCGCCGCCGGGCGGCCGCCAGGTGCTGGTGCGTGGTCCCGGCCTGGCCACCGGGGGCGCGGAGGTGCCCGAGCTCGCCGACCGGTATGGCACGCCGACGCTGCTGGAGGACGACCACGCGAGCGTGCCGCGCGTGCTGGAGGAGCTGGACGGGGCCGCGCTGGCACATATCGCCGCGCACGGTACCTTCCGGGCGGACAGCCCGCTGTTCTCCTCGCTGCGGATGGCCGACGGCCCGCTGATCGTGCACGACTTCGAACGCCTCGACCGCAGCCCCTACCGCATCATCCTCCCCTGCTGCGACACGGCCCGCTTCGCCTCGGTCGGCGCCGATGAACTCCTCGGCCTGGTCACCGCGTTGCTCCCGCTCGGCACGGCAGGGGTCGTGGCGGCCAGCGCACCGGTCAACGACGCCGCGGTGGTCCCGCTGATGGTCGCGCTGCACAAGGGCCTGAGCGCCGGGCTGTCCCTGGCCGAGGCGCTCCGTGACGCCCGCGCCGCGGTGCCCGGCGACGCCGTGCACCAGGCGACGGGGTGGGCGTTCTCCGCGTTCGGGGCGGCCTGAGAGCGCCCGTCACGCGGGCTGCGCCTCCGGCAGTTCCACCAGCCACGTCAGCGCGCCCCGGTCGCTCGCGCCGAGGCGGGCGTACGCACTGTAGAGGTGGTTGCCGACCGTGCGGACGGACAGGGTGAGGCGTTCGGCGATCTGGCGGTTGCTGAGGCCTGCCGCGGCCAGCGTGACGATCTGGCGTTGGCGGGCGGTGAGTTCGCCGAGGACCAGGCCGGACAGGGCGGGGGTGCGGGCGCCCTGGCAGCGGCGGGCGAGGGCCACGGCACGGGTGCGGGAGGTGCGGGCCGCCCGGGGGTCGCGGTGGGCGCGTACGGCCTGGGCGTGCGCCTCGGCCGCGTACAGCAGCAGCCCGCGCTCCTTGAGCGCCTCGGCGGCCCGGTCCAGCGCGGGACCGTCACCACGCGCGAGCGCGTCGGCATGCTGCGCGAAGACTCCGTCGAGCCGTCCTGCGGCACGCTCGGGCGCGCCGAGGCGTACGGCGTCGTAGGGCTCCACGGTCGCCAGCGCGGCGTCGATGTCACCGCGCGCGACGGCCGGCCAGCCGTTCCTGGCGTCGTCGGCCACGGCTGTCACCTCGCCCGACTGCGCCACCGCGAGGGCGAGTTCATCGCGGCAGTGCCGGTCCTCCGGCGCGTCCCGCAGGCCCTCCCTGGCCCACGCCTCGGCCTCCCGAAGCCGCCCGCCGATCCGCGCGAACCGGGCGCGTACGGCCGCGTATCCGGCCGGGACCCGCGCCCCTTCGTCCACCAGCCACTCCCCCACGGGCGCCGACACCGCCCGTACGTCGGCCTGTCGGACACTGCGTGCCAACGCGGCCGCCTCGGCGTCGAGGGCCGCCGCGCACTGGTCCGGGGTACGGGCGAGTCGCCTCGCCCGGAGCCGGCCGGCCGCGGCCCGCAGCACCGGGCCGTGCAGGGGGTGGGCGAGACGGACGGTGCCCTGGTCGTCGATGCGGATCAGTGCATCGGCTTCCAGGCGTTCGAGGACCCACAGGTCGAAGAGGTCCATGTCCAGGGCGAGGGGTTCGCCGAAGGCGAGGCGTTCGAGGGTCTCGCGCTCCTCGGGATGGGCGCGCTCCAGGACGTGCGCGGCGCGCTCGCGCACGGTCGCCGTCAGCGGCAGCGGGCCCCGCCAGGCCCAGGTGTCCGCGTCCGGGACCCGGGTGAGCATTCCGCGCTCGCGCACCGCGCCCAACAGGTCGCGCAGCAGCCGTAGATCCCCTTGGCACAGGCGGTGCAGCCGGTTCACGGTGAGCGGATCGAGGCCACCGCCGAGCAGGTGTGCCGTCTCCTCGGGGGGCAACGGGTCCAGGAGGAGGCGGGGCAGCAGTTCGCCGGTCCACAGCCGGGAGATCGCGCCGGGCGCGGGGACGCCGTCGGTGGCGGCGACGACCAGCAGGCGGGTGCGGCCCTGTACGGCCAGCTGGTGGACCAGGGCGGCGGAGGCGTCGTCGAGGAGGTGTGCGTCGTCGATGATCAACAGGCGTACGGAGGACAGGAGTTGTACGGCCCGGTGCAGGGTGACCCCTTCGGGCAGCAGATGCGCGAAGGCGGCGAAGGGGATCGTGCGGGCCTCGGGTGTGCCGGCCACCTTGGCGCAGTCGGTGCCACGGGTGGCCTCCGCGACGAGCCGGGTCTTGCCGCAGCCCGCGGACCCGGTCACCACGATGCCGTGCCGGCCGGCCGCCAGGGACCGGCGGATCAGCTCGACTTCGCTGTCCCGTCCGGTGAACGGCCAGGGCAGCTCCAGGGTCTTCGCATCCCGTTCGAATGTCATCACACCTACAAGAGCCCCCCTACTCATCCCTGATACAGGGCGACTTGAGTAGCCCCCGACTCAGGCGCCAGGACGCCGCCGACGGCAACCTTGGCGCATGACCGCTCGCTACTGCTCCCTCGCACAGCAGTCGGCCCCGCTTCCGGCACCGGGGCTGACCGCCGAGCGGCAGCGCGCGATCGTCGGGGGACGCCGGATGTGGGTCAACAACACGGTCCTGCACTACTACTTCTTCGACGGCGACAGCGACGCGTCCGTGATTCCCGTACCGGGGACCGGGGGGTCCCGGCGGGTGTCGTGGGTCGGCTCGAAGGAGCAGCAGGACGTGGTGCGCGAGTGCTTCCAGGAGTGGCGGGGCCTTGGCATCGGGGTGTCGTTCACCGAGGTCTTCGACCGCTCGGAAGCCGAGTTGCGGATCGGGTTCCAGCTGGGTGACGGTTCGTGGTCGACCGTGGGCAAGGACGCGCTCCAGGTCGGTCAGAACGAACGCACCATGAACTTCGGCTGGGACCTGACCGTGCCTTCGGAGCGCGGGACGGCGCTGCACGAGATCGGGCACGCGCTCGGCATGCTGCACGAGCACCAGAGCCCGTTCGCCGGCATCCACTGGGACGACGAGGCCGTCTTCGCGGATCTCGCGGGTCCGCCGAACTTCTGGAGCCGGGAGACGACGTCCTTCAACATCCTGCGCAAGCTGGACCCGGACGAGGTCAACGGCTCCGTCTGGGACCCCCAGTCGATCATGGAGTACCCCTTCGAGGCGGGGCTCATCCTGGAGCCTGAGCAGTTCCGCGCGGGTCTGAACCCGCCCGGCACGCTCTCCCCCGCCGACAAGGAGTTCGTCCTGCGCTGGTACCCGCCGGCCGGCCCTCCTCGGCCGCCCGCGCTGGTGCCGTTCCGCTCGGCGCCGATCGGTCTCGGCCCGGGCGAACAGGCCGACTTCGTCGTCGAGCCGCCGGAGACCCGTGAGTACACGGTGGGCACCTTCGGCGACAGCGACACCGTCGTGGTCGTCTTCGAGGAGCGGGACGGCGAACCCCGCTACCTCACCGGCCAGGACGACGGGGGCACGGCCGGCAACGCCACGATCAGGGCCCATCTCGTCAAGGGCCGCCGCTACTTCGTCCGTGTGCGCCTGTACTCCACCTGGGGGTCGGGGGAAACCGCGGTGATGTGCTGGTAACGGCACGGGTACAGCCGCACGCGGGCGGACGGACCACCAGTCCGGCGCCGGGGGAGTGGCCGAGAGACGTCGCCTTCGGGGGAGGGTGACGTCTCTCGGCCGCGTCGCTGTCCGTGGCGACGGACAGCTTCGCTCAGTGCAGCTCCGCCCGTGCGGGGCTGTCGTCCAGGAAGCCCCCCGACTGGTGCTGCCACAGCTTCGCGTAGGCGCCGTCCGAGGCGAGCAGTTCCTGGTGGGTGCCCTGTTCGACGATCCGTCCGCGGTCGAGGACGACGAGTCGGTCCATGGTGGCGACCGTGCTCAGCCGGTGTGCCACCACGAGCGCCGTCCGCCCCTCCATCAGCCGCCACAGCGCCTCCTGGACCAGGATCTCGCTCTCGGAGTCCAGGGCACTGGTCGCCTCGTCGAGCAGCAGGATCGGCGCGTCGCGCAGGATCGCCCGGGCGAGGGCGACGCGTTGGCGCTGTCCGCCGGAGAGCTTGATTCCGCGTTCGCCGACCATGGTGTCGAAACCGTCGGGCAGCGCGTCGGCGAACGCCGTGACGTGAGCCGCCTCGGCCGCGCGGCGGATCTCGGCGTCCGTGGCGTCCGGCCGGGCGAACGCGATGTTCTCGCGCAGCGTGCGGTGGAACATCGCCGGGTCCTGCGGTACGTAGGCGATCAGGCTGCGCAGGTCGGCCTGGCGCAGCTTGCTGATGTCCTGGCCGCCGAGCAGGATCCGGCCGGCGTCGATGTCCGCCATCCGCAGCAGCAGCCGGGTGAGCGTGGTCTTGCCGCCGCCGGACCGCCCGACCAGGCCGACCCTGGTGCCGCAGGGCACCGTCAGGTCGAGGCCCTCGAACAGCGGCTCGGCGCCGCCGTGGGCGAAGGTCACCTGCTCGAAGCGGACGTCGGCCGGCCCGGACGGCAGCGGTTCGGGCACCGGCGGGTCGAGCACGGTCGGCGGTGTCAGCAGTAGTTCGGTGAACTGGGCGGCCTCCGTCATCGAGCTCTCCAGACGGCGGTAGATCTGGTTGAACTCGAACATGATCCGCGTGGCGTTGGCGTAGTACGTGAAGGCGACCACCACCGCCTCCACACCGTGGTCGCCGCCGCCGAGTGCGACCGCGAGCAGCAGGCCCAGCGCGTTGGTCAGGACGGACATCGGCGCGACCAGGGTGTCGATGCGCAGATTGCCGTAGTCCCAGGACCGCAGGGTGAGGCGGCGGGACACCGCGACGCGGGAGCGGTGCTCGGCGGCCTCGCGTTCCTCGGCGGCGAACGCCCGGACCGTGTCCATGTTCATCAGGCTGTCGGCGACATGGCCCGACACCCGGGCGATGGCCTCCTCCCGCCGTCCGACGAGTACCTGGCGGCGCCGGATGAGCGGCACCGCGCACACCGCCGTCAGCGCGATCATCGCCAGGAGCCCGACGACGAGCAGCGGCTCGTAGCGCCACAGCACCACCGCGCCGAAGGCCAGCGGCACCAGGCTGCCCACGATCTGGAACGTCAGCGTGTCGACGAACTGCTCGAAGCGGGTGGCGAAGCTCAGGACACGCTTGGTCAGCGATCCGGCGAAGTTGTCGTGGAAGAACGCGGCGTCCTTGGCGAACAGTTCGTCCACGCCGATCACGTACAGGTGCTCGATGCCGAGGGCGTCGAGGCGGTTCAGGCAGTGCAGGGCGACGCGCCACAGCGCCTCCGCGAGCAGCAGGACCCCGGCGAAGCCGAGGACGTACGGCAGCGTCGAGGCGACGGTGACGTCCGTGTCGTCGGCGAGGTCGCCGACGAGCTTGGCGACGATCAGCGGCGCGATGTAGTTGAGTCCGATGTTGCCCAGCGCGGACAGCAGCATCGCGGGCGCGGTCAGCCGGCGAAGCCGGGCCAGCTCCTGTCGGTAGTAACGAAGTACGAGGAGCACCGAGCCCCTGCGCGGCGGGACCTTGCGTAATTCAGGCGTTTCCATCCCCACCCCCCGAGTAGCACGGCAGTGTCCCGCGGCGGCGACCGCGCAGTCCAAGCGTTTTCCGGCTGATTGATACCGATGGACCGTCAGTTCACGACTGCTGCAAGGGCATTGACGTAGAAACCGCTTGCTACCTACGGTCTCAACCGGAATCGCGGACATCATTCGGTATTTCGAATATCCAGAAGGAGTCGAAGCGGGATGCGTACGCAGCGAAGACTCGGATGGGCGGCGCTCGCCGCGGCGACCACCGCGGCACTGGCCGCCGGAGTGCTCACCGCCCCGGCCGCCCACACCGCGGAGGACCCCGTGGAGATCGTGGTGAACGGGGACCACGTGCGCGCCGACAACGTCAACGGGCTGACCTACAAGGGCCTCGGGCTGCTCAGCTGCAACAGCACGAGCAATCTGCTGATGGACTACAAGGCCGAGCAGCCCGAGCGGTACTGGCAGCTCATCAGGGAGTTGTTCGGCGGCCGGAACCCGCTGATCAACCACGTGAAGATCGAGATGGGTTCGGACACGAACACCTCGACCGGCGCCGACCCGGCGACGATGCGCACGGCGGACGAGCACGCCGACGCCTCCCGCTCCCCCGGTTTCCAGCTGGCCGCCGACGCCAAGACGGTCAACCCGGACCTCAAGGTCTCGATCCTGCGCTGGGTGATGCCCCGGTGGGTCCAGACCGAGTGGAACAAGGGCACCGGCTCGGACGAGATGTACAAGTGGTACAAGGAGACGATCCTCGACGCGTACGAGAAGTACGGCTACATGGTCGACTACGTGAATCCGGACACCAATGAGACGCGGAATCCGGACGTGTCGTTCATCAAGTGGTACAAGAAGGCGCTCACCAGCGACAACGACTTCGCTGATCCGCGGTACGGCCTGCCCGCGGACAAGCGGCAGGAGGCCGCTCGGGCCTATCGCAACATCAAGATCGTCGCGTCCGACGAGAACACCACGAAGAACATCGGGCCCGCCCTGCTCACGGACGCCGAACTCTTCGGCATGGTCGACGCGGTGGGCTACCACTACACCACCGACGACCGGCTCGACGGCTCCCCCGACAGCGCGACCTACCAGCCGTACACCAAGCTGGCGACCGGCGACAACACGTACCAGCAGGACAAGGAGGTCTGGTACAGCGAGGGCGTCGGCTCCTTCGGCCGGACCGACTACCGCGTCCGCAACACCGAGGGCCCGGGCGGCGCGAGCACCGGGATCGGCGGTGTGCAGAGCGCCCTCGACCTCGCGAACCGCTCCGTGAAGGGCTACGCCAACTCCAAGCGGACGCACTACGTCTTCCAGCCGGCGATCGGCGCCTTCTACGAGGGCGCGCAGTACAGCCACAAGGAGCTGGTGAGCGCCCGCGACCCGTGGTCGGGCCACCTCCACTACGACGCCGCCCTGTATGTGATGCAGCACTTCACCCAGTTCGCGAAGACGGGCTGGGAGAACGACACCAACACCAAGGGCATCTGGCGCACGGTGCCCGAGGCCAGCTACAGCGGGGTCAGCGGCACGGAGAACGTGGACGGCTCGAACGGGGCGCCCAGCTACATGACGCTCGCCGACCCCGCCCTCAAGGACTTCTCCACGGTCGTCGTCAACGACAGTGACAGGGCCAGGACTTACCGCATCAAGGCCGAGAACATGCGCCTGGGTGATCCCGCCCTGGAGGTGTGGGAGACCCGCGCGGCCGACCCCGGACAGGCCTACGACGCGAACTTCAAGCACCTGGCCGACGAACTCCGCCCCGACGACGACGGCTTCTACACCTACACGGTGCGGCCGCGGTCGATCACCACCCTGACGACGCTCGACCGCAGCGACGACGAGGAGACCCTGCGACGCCTGCCCGAGTCCGGCCGGCGCACGGTCCTGGACACGGACACGACCGGCAAGGCGCACGACACCCGTGACTCCGTCCTCTACGCCGACGACTTCGACTACGAGGAGGAAGGGAAGGTCCGGGTCGGCACGGACAACGGCGCGCGCCGGACGGCACAGCCGTATCTGAAGTCCCGTGGCAACCAGCCGCGTTACCTCGTCGACCAGACCGGCGCCTGGGAGGTCGGCCGCGACGCGAACGGCGACCACGTCCTCTACCAGTACATGGACCAGTCCATGAAGGACACGGGCGCCTGGAACAGGAACACCCCGAACACCACGGTCGGAGACTTCCGCTGGGAGAACTACCGGGCCTCCGTCGACATCTCGTTCCCGGACCCCGCGGGCGGACGCGCCACACTGGGCGTGCGCCAGCAGAAGGGCATGGCTGCGACGGATGCCGCGTACAGCGTGGGCATCGGCCCGGACGGCGCATGGACGTTGTACGACTACGGCACCGCGGTCGCGCACGGCACGGTCGCCGCGTCCGACGGCTACCGGCTGGCGGTCGAGGCGAAGGGCGCGACGATCACCGCCTACGTCGACGGCACGGCCGTCGCCACGTACCGGGACGCGACCGCCGAGACGCAGGGCCGCGTCAAGCTCGGCACCGACTTCCACCGGACGGCCTTCGACAACCTGAAGGTCGAGAAGATCGACGGATACACGCCCTACGCCACCACGCTGCTCGACAGCATGGACAGCTCGGTCGCCCACGAGGGCGCCTGGAGCAGGAAGGCCTCACTCGGCGACGCCATGGACTGGTACCGGTCCACGTCGACGAGCACGACCGCCGGCGCGTCCGTCACGGTCCCGTTCAGCGGCACGGGCATCGACGTCATCGGCGGGAACGACGGCAGCGCCGTGCTCGACGTCCACATCGACGGCAAGCCCGTCGCCAAGGACGCGACCACCACCGCGACCGCCAAGCGCCAGGCGACGTACACGCTGCGCGGACTGCCCGACGGCAGACACACGGCGACGTTCGTCCTGAAGTCCGGGAAGCTCGTCGTCGACGCCTTCCGCTCGCTCTCCGCGGACGTGGACGGGACCGTGGACACCTCCCCGGTCCGCTCCGCCCTGGAGGCGATCGGCAACCCGGCGCAGGACGACTACACGGCCGACTCCTGGGCCCTGTTCGACACCGCGCGCTCGGCCGCGAAGGCCGCGGTGAGGGGGCAGAAGGGCCTCGACGTCATCGGCGTCGAGCAGCTCACGCACCGGCTGGACCTGGCCCACGCCGGTCTGGTGCGCCGGTAGAAGCAGCCGGCGGGCCTGCCGTCTCCGGCAGACCCGCCGGCGTGCAAGTTGTGTGCAGGAGGCTCCGTAATATTTCGGGGTACAGCCACTCATTGCGGCGCCCCACGGATACCATCCAGCCGGCCTGGGATCGAGCGCCGCCCGCACCGTCGACCGGGCGGCCCAGTACGGCTGCCGGGCCCTGCCGTACAGCCGCCCACCGCCGGCTGGCGCCGCCGCGCCTCGGACGCCTCGCCCCGCTCCTCGGTCGGCGCGCGGGAGCCGGTCTCGGCCATCGCGCTCCAAGCGGAGCTCATTCGCCGTAGCGGGCAGCCGCGGCCGAAGCCGAGCGCGCCGCCCGGGCCGCTTCGGCGGGCTCGCCGCACTCGACCGCGTCGAAGGCGGCCGTCGCGCAGAGCCGCTGCCACGGGCCGTCGGCGATCTCCCGTGGGCCCCACCTGCACCCCGAAACCGCCGAGCGACCGGATCCGCAGTGCGAGCATGCGCGACCGCCTTCGCAGCCGATACTTCGAATCCACGCCCGGGGACATCCCCCGCGCGCTCTCGCACCTGCTCCGGAGCAGGCCGGTATCGCCACCCGCGACGTGCGCGTCTTACCCTCTGTTATGAGGGCGGGCGGTGGCCGGCCTCTCGACTGACGCCCGCCTCGTTGAGAGGAGGCGGACATGAAAGCGTCAGTACGACGGTCCGCGATCTTCGCCGGCGCGGCGGCCCTGCTGGTGGCGGCCGTGGGCGTGCCGGGCGGTGCCCAGGCCGTGGCCCCGGCCGGTGAGGAAGACGGTGAGCTCAAGTTCGGCTACGTGCTGCCGGAGACCGGGCAGCTCGCCTTCCTCGGACCGCCGCAGATCGAGTCGTTGAAGTTCGCGATCCAGACGATGAACGATGCGGGCGGCGTCCTCGGCAAGCCGGTCCCGGCCGTGGTCTCCGGAGACGAGGCCGGTCAGGAAGCCGTCGCGGCCCAGTCGGCCGACCGGGTCCTCGCCGCCGGCGTGGACACGATCATCGGCGCGGCGGCCTCCGGGATGTCCCTGGCGTTCATCGACCGGGTGACCGGAGCCGGCGTGGTCCAGTGCTCGGGTTCGAACACGGCACCCACCTTCACCGACTACGACGACGGCGGCTTCTACTTCCGCACCGCCCCGAGCGACGTACTGCAGGCGCCGGTCCTGGCAGACGTCATCCGCGGAGACGGCCACGACCGGGTGGCCCTGATCGGGCGGGCCGACGACTACGGGCGCGGCCTGCTGGAGTCCACCGAGAAGGAGCTGGAGGACGACGGTGCGACCGTGGCGCTCGCGGAGACCTACGACCCGAAGGCGACCAACTTCGACCAGATCGTGCAGAAGGTGAAGGACTCCAGGCCGGAGGCGGTCGTGGTGATCGCGTTCGAGGAGGGCGCACAGGTGCTGCAGGCCCTGATCGAGGCAGGGCTGGGTCCTGACCGGGTCGGCGTGTACGGCGCCGACGGCCTGCGCAGCGAGGAACTGCCCTCGCTGGTCGCTCCCGGCAACCCGCAGCGACTCGCCGGGATGAAGGGGACGGCCCCCGCGTCGGCGACCAACGCGCAGTACGTGAAGGACCTGAAGAAGTTCGCGCCCGACCTGAAGGAGCTGCAGTTCGCGCCGCAGGTCTTCGACTGTGCGATGACCGTCGCCCTCGCGGCGGAGCAGGCGAAGTCCGACAACCCCGAGAAGTTCGCGGAGGAAATGGTCGGTATCACCAAGGACGGGGAGAAGTGCAACACGTTCGCCGCGTGCAAGGAACTGATCGCGGACGGGCGCGACATCGACTACGACGGAGTGAGCGGTCCGCTCGACTTCACCGACGACGGTGAACCGGGCCGGGCCACGATCGAGGTGTACGCCTACGACGACCAGGGGAAGCTGCAGACCGTCCGCACCGAGGAGAGCACCGCCCAGGAGTGAGAGAGGGGGTTCACCCGAGCCGAGCGGGGTCAACGGACGCGGGCGAGGGTTCCCAGGTAGAGCTCGATCACCTTCTCGTCGTGCAGCAGCCCCGAACCCGTACCGGTGTACGCGTTCCGGCCCTGGTCCAGAACGTACCCGCGGTGGCAGATCTGCAGGCATCTGCGGGCGTTCTGTTCGACCATGAGCACGGCGACGCCCGCGCCGTTGATCCCCTTCACTCGCTCGAACACGAGATCCTGATGAGCCGGGGACAGTCCCGCGGACGGCTCGTCGAGCAGCAGCAGCCGCGGCTCCATCATCAGCGCCCGTGCCATGGCGAGCATCTGCCGCTCGCCGCCCGACATCGAGCCGGCCTTCTGCTTGCGGCGGGCGGCCAGCACCGGGAAGAGTTCCTCCAACTCCGCGGCCCGCCGGGCGAAGTCCTTGGGCCGCAGATAGATCCCCATCCGCAGGTTCTCCTCGACGGTCAGCGCCGGGAACACGTTCTGCAGTTGGGGTACATACCCCACGCCCCGGCGGACCTGTTCGTGCGCCGGCCGGTTGGTGACGTCCTCGCCGAGCAGCCGTACCGTCCCGCCCCGCACGCGCAGCAGACCGAAGACCGCCTTGATCAGGGTCGACTTGCCGGCGCCGTTGGGGCCGATCACACCGACGAGTTCGCCGGGCTCCACCCGGACACTGCATCCGCGCAACACGTCGACTCCCGGAAGGTATCCGGCGACGAGGTCTTCGGCCGTCAGCACCGGTGGGTGTTCGTCGGCGGACATCACAGTCACGGCTCCTCCTGGATCGTTCCTGGTTCGTCGTGCCGTTTGCCCAGATAGGCGTCCACCACCGCTCGGTTCCGGGCGATCGTGTGCGGTGGGCCCTCCGCCACCAGACGGCCGTCCGCCATGACGGCGACCCAGTCGCTGATGCCCATCACCACGTCCATGTCGTGTTCGACGAAACAGACGGTCATTCCCTCGTCCCGCAACTCGGTGATGTGCCCGAGCAGGCTCTGCGTCAGTGCCGGGTTGACGCCGGCCATCGGCTCGTCGAGCAGGACCATGACGGGCCGGGCCATCAGGGCGCGGGCCAGTTCGAGCAGCTTGCGCTGGCCTCCCGACAGTGTGCCGGCGTGGTCGTCGCGGAGCCGCCCGAGCCTGAACCGCTCCAGCAGTTCGTCCGCCCTGTGCCCGGCCTCCCGCTCCTGGCCGTGCCACAGCGGCCGCAGCAGTGCGGGCAGCAGTTGCTCGCCGCGCTGCCCGGAGGCCGCGAGCAGCATGTTCTCCCGCACGGTCAGCCGGGGAAGCACCCGCGTGAGCTGGAACGTACGGACCAGGCCGTCACGCGCCACCCGGTGCGCGGGACGCCCGGTGAGGAGACGCCCGTCGAACCACCACCGGCCGCCGTCGGCCCGGTCGAATCCGCTCACGATGTTGAACAGCGTCGTCTTGCCGGCGCCGTTGGGGCCGATGAGCGCCGTGATGGCCCCGCGCTGCACCTCCAGATGGTCCACCCGCACGGCGACGAGTCCGCCGAAGCTACGGGTCACCCCGTCCAGGACGAGCAGCGCGTCGGGCTTGGGCACGCCCGGCTCGGGCGCGGTCCCGGCGAGCCGTCGGCCGGCCGCGGCGGACGCGCGAACGGTGGGTGCCTGGTCATCGCTCACTGAGCAGCATCTCCTTCCGGCTGCCGAGGATGCCCTGCGGCCGGAACACGATCAGCAGGATCAGGGCGAGACCGACCAGCGCGAAGCGCACGGCCCCGATCTCGGACGTGCTGATCAGGTCGGACGATATGTACCCGGCGTCGATGGCCTGCCGCAGCGCGCTGTCGAGGAAGGTGAGCACGAACCAGAACAGGATCGAGCCGATGACCGGGCCCAGGATCCGCCCGGCACCGCCCAGCACCAGCAGCGTGTACAGGAAGAAGGTGACGGCCGGGTCGAAGCTGTCGGGGTTCACCGACTGCACCTGGATCGCCTGCAGCATGCCCGCGACCGCCCCGATCACTCCGCCCAGCACCAGGCTCTGCATCTTGTACCAGTAGACGTTCTTGCCGAGGCTGCGGGCCGCGGTCTCGTCGTCGCGGATGGAGCGGACGACGCGGCCCCACGGGCTGTGCACCAGCAGGGCGAGCAGCACCCCCACCACGGCCACCAGTCCCCATCCGACGATCAGCACCCACAGGTCCCGTGCGTTGAACTCCACGAGCCACACCCCGTAGGTGCCCGGCGGTATCGGACTGAGGTCGTAGAAGTCGCTTGCGAAGCGCTGCAGACCGAACACCCCGCCGGTGACGTCCTCGGCCCAGCTGGAGCGGTAGAACAGCCGCAGTGTCTCCCCCGCGGCGATCGTGGTGATCGCGAGATAGTCGGCCCGCAGCCGCAGCGTGGGGACACCCAGCAGGAGGGCCAGCACGACGGCGCAGGCGAGTCCGGCCAGGACACCGAGCCACATGGATCCGTCGTACGTCGCGACCGTGACCGCGAGCCCGTAGCCGCCGACCAGCATGAAGCCGACCTGGCCGAAGTTGAGCAGGCCGGTGTAGCCGAAGTGCAGGTTCAGACCCATTGCGGCGAGCGCGTAGACGGCGGCGATGGGACCGATGCCGGACCGCAGCGCGTCGGAGAAGATGACCGAGAAGTCCATGCTCCCGCCCCCTCATCCCACGCGTTCGCGACGGCCGAGGATGCCCTGCGGCCGGACGAGCAGAACGGCGATGAGGACCAGCAGCGCCCAGGCGTACTGAAGGTCGACCGGGAACCACAGGGTGGACACCTGGGCGACGATCCCGATGACCAGGCTGCCCACCATCGCGCCGTAGGCGGAGCCCAGGCCGCCCAGGATGATCCCGGCGAACATGAGCAGCAGCAGCTTGAACCCCATGTCCCAGGTGATGATCTCCACCAGTCCGAAGAAGACCCCGCCCAGGGCGGCGAGGGCCCCGCCGAGCATCCATACCGCGAGCACCACCCGCTGCACATCGATGCCGGATGCCTCGGCGAGGTCGCGGTTGACGGAGACGGCGCGGACGGCCGTACCGATCCGTGTCCGTTGCAGCAGCGCGGCGACGCCGAGCAGTACCAGGACGGAGAGCAGGGTGACCGTGAGGTCCCGCGGGGTGATGGCGACCGGCCCCAGGTCGATGGTCTCCTGGATGTCGTACTGGGCGAAGGAGCCGGGCCGTGTCCCGTACAGCACGAGCACGATGTGCCGCAGCAGCAGGGACAGCCCGATCGTGACGATGAACAGGTTGATCAACCCGGTGCCCCGCCTCCGCAGCGGGCGCCATATGACGCGGTCCACGGCCCCGCCCAGCAACGCTCCGAAGAGGACCGCCGCGATCGCGGCCGGCACGAGGTGCCAGCCGGGCCCCGTCGGCGAGACGTTGAGGAAGAACGCGAACGTCGCGCCGATCGTGACGAACTCCCCGTGCGCGAAGTTGATCAGGTGGATGGTGCCGAAGATCAGCGACAGTCCGACAGCGGTGATGGCGATGATCACGCCGAACTGCACACCGTCGATCAGCGCCTGCAGCAGCCGCGCACCGAATCCCCGGCCGCGTGGGACCTCCTCGCCCTGTCCCCACGCGGGGGATGCGCACAGCACCACGAGTGCCAGAGCGAGCGCCGGAAGGAGAATGCGCGGACGGCACATGATGTTCCCGGTATGCCCTGAATATTCCTGTTACTCAGTGTAGGAGCGGAATAGGCCCTGCGAGCGGGCGCCGGTTGAGTGGCACACCTGATGCTGGGCTTGGGGAAGGCGCCGGACGTGCCCAGGGTCCGGTCAGCCCGCCGCCGTGGGACCAGGACGGAGGTCTGGGGCGCGGTCGGTGCGGCACACCTGGTGGGAGCAGCGTTGGCTGTCACCGGGTGGTGGGCGGTCGAGAGTTCAAGGTCAAGTAGCCATGGCGGGCTCCGATAGTTCGCTGGGCGAACTTGTCGACGGCGGTGATAACCACGGCGGGGCGAGGCGCTAGGGCAGGCACAGTCGGCGCTCCTCCGGCTCCTCGGAGGCCCCCGGAGGACCGGGGCCCAGCGGGTCGTCGATCGGCAGGAAGACGGCCGCCCGGTCGTCGGGGAACGCGGCCGCTCGATCCTTGAGGTACCGCCGGACCTGTCGCTTCGCCCGCGGCGCACGTCCGTGGTGCGATGGAACTGGGGGCGGAAAGGAGAGCGATCATGCCCGCAGCGAAGCGAACGAGTGCCGCCGCCTCGGTGTCGGTCCGCCCGCTGGTTGAGCCGGACCTGGATCGGGCCGACGAGATCTTCAGGGTCGCCTTCGGGACCTTCCTCGGGGCCCCCGAGCCGGAGACGTTCTTCGGGACCGCCGACTATGTCCGCACCCGCTGGGCGGCAGATCCACACGCGGCCTTCGCAGCGACCGTCGAGGGCGAGGTCGTCGGATCGAACTTCGCCGCCAACTGGGGCAGCGTCGGGTTCTTCGGCCCGCTGACCGTACGTCCGGATCTGTGGGACCAGGGCATCGGCAGGCGCCTCATGGAACCGGTCATGGCCTGCTTCGACACCTGGGAGAACCGCCACCTCGGTCTGTTCACCTTCTCGCACAGTCCCAAGCACCTCGAGCTCTACCGCCGGTACGGTTTCTGGCCCCGATTCCTTACAGCCATCATGAAGAAACAGGTCGCCGTCAGTGCCGCAGCCCCCGGCCTTGCGCTGTACGGCGAGCTGACCGCCGCCGAGCGGCCCGACGCACTGAGCCTCAGTCGCGCACTGACGGGGGCCGTGTACGAGGGCCTGAGCCTGGAGCGCGAGATCATGGCCACACAGGCGCAGGGGCTCGGTGACACCATCCTCCTCGAGGGCGCCGACTCCGACCTCGACGGTCTGGCTGTCTGCCACTGCGGAGCGGGGTCGGAGGCCGGTGAGGACGTGTGCTTCGTCAAATTCGGCGCCGTACGCCCTGGCCCGGACGCCGCGGACCGGTTCGAACGACTGCTGAATGCGTGCGAGCAGTTGGCCACCGAGAAGGGACTGGGGCAACTGGACGCCGGAATGAACCTGGCCCGCCAGGACGCCTACCGGCGCATGGTCGACCGCGGTTTCCGTACCTGGCTGCAAGGCGTGACCATGCACAAGCCCAACGAACCTGGCTACAGCCACCCGGACGCCTACGTGATCGACGACTGGCGCTGAGTCCACCGCCATACTCGGCTTCGGGGAAGACCCGATGCCGTCAGGAGACGACTGACACCAGGACTCCACGCTGAACGACCTGTCGCTCACCGCCCGTCACCGTTCCCACTGACCACGTCGGCATACCGCAGGGATCACGAGACGTGAACCCTGCGACACCACGCTTTGAAGGTCAGTAGTCCTTGGGCGCCCGTTCAAGACGGACAACCAAGCGCGTGTACGTCCATCCCGACCCGCAGAGTCTCAAGGCAGGCTCGGAGAAGCTGAGCGAGCTACTCGGTTGAGGGTGTGGGAGGCTCACGACAGGACCCGTGCGAGCGCCGCGGCTGCGGCGGCACCCGACCCAGTCGCATGCGTTCATGACGGACGCGCCATCACTGATACTGGCATCCATCAACTCGACGATCGGTACATCCAGATCTAGTTCCAAAGGCCTGTCTCGATCGAACTGTTGGCTGGGGATCGCATGTCGTCCAGAGTTCTTGATCTCGACGACAACGAGGTAGGGATCAGTTGGCAGTATTCCGTTGCGGTGCACCTCAATCGTCCCACCACCTGCCTGAAGGCCAGCTCTGTTGACCAAGGCCGTGGAGCTTGCCAGAGCGGGCTGACTGCAATGCTGGCCCCCTTCCCCCAGACCGCCCCGCAGGGGCAGTTGTGCCCGGAAAGGTACCGCCCGCTGAGAGCGTCGGCACCACCGTTGCTTAAGTCGTGACCGAGCGGCCCCGGTTGCGAATCGCGGCCTCATATTGTGAGTCGAAAGCCTCAGAAACGATCAAGGGCCTCGTCTCACCTAAGTGATCCAAGGCCCTGACCTGCGACAACTAGTCGTATAGCTGTCGGGACGACAGGATTTGAACCTGCGACCCCTTGACCCCCAGTCAAGTGCGCTACCAAGCTGCGCCACGTCCCGGTGCGTTCCTCTCGCGCTGATCCGCGAGAACTCGCAGGTAAACCATAGCGTATGCGGCCGGATGCTCCTGTCTGACTCCCGCTCTGGCGTACGTACGTCCCCCTCGCCGGCCGTCCCCCGATCGGCCGGCGACGAGCCGGTCAGGCGGGCGGGTTGAGGCCGAACTTCTCCGCCGCCTCCGTCAGTTCGCGCCACACCCTCGGCGTGACCGGGATCCCCTGCGCGGCCCGCTCGTCGGCCACGGCGGCGTCCGGGTCACCGAAGGCCGCCGGGTCCACGGCGATGAGCAGGGCGTTCTGGCGGTGCTTACGGCCAGGAAGGCCAGTCAACAATCTCATCGACGATTCGGTACGGCCCCTGACGCGGTCGCGCTACGCGACCGGTGGCGTCCCGTGCGTATGGAAGGACTCGATGGTCTTCAGGCCCCAGGCCTGCCCCTTCTTGCGCTCCTCCTCGGTCCAGGTGATCAGCGGCCAGTCGGGCGCCAGCACCAGCCGGGTGAGCGGATTGCACAGCTCGATCCGGTTGCCGCCGGGCTCGTAGACGTACAGGAAGAACGTCTGCTGGATGGCGTGCTTGTGCGGTCCGGTCTCGATGAACACCCCGCTGTCGATGGCGAGATCGGCGGCGCGCAGGATGTCCTCGCGGGTGTCGGTCGCGAAGGCGATGTGGTGCAGCCGCCCGGCGGAACCGGTCCAGTCCGAGGTGTAGACGACGTCGTACGACTTGTTCGTGTACGTCAGCCAGCGCGCCGCGATCTTCCCGCTGTCGAGCCGGATCTGCTCCGTCGGCCGGGCGCCGAGCACGTTCTGCTGGAACTCGGCGTTGGCGAGCACGTCGGCGGCGAGGAAGTTGATGTGGTCGAGCCGTCGTACGCCCACGCCCCGGTTCGGTTTGGCCTGCGGCTGGTTCTTCAGCGCGGGCCTCAACTCCTCGGGCGCTTCGTAGTGTTCGCTCTCCCAGTACAGGGCGTGTTCATGGCCGTCCGGGTCGGTGGTGACGTACAGCTTGCCGAGACCGGGCTCGTCCTCCACCCAGCGGCCGGAGCCGCCCGCCTCCTCCACCGAGCTCACCCGCCGCTGGAGCGCCTCCTCGCTGGAGGTGCGCAGGGCGAGCCGGCCGAGGCCGGGCCTCTCCCGGGCGGTGAGCACCAGGCTGTGGTGCTCGTAGTCGTCGAAGGTCCGCAGGTAGACGGTGTCGTCCTGCTGTCCGTTGACCGTCAGGCCCAGGTAGTCGGTGCAGAAGGCGACGCTGGCGTCCAGGTCGGGGGTGAACAGCTGCGCATGGCCGATGTGGGCGATGTCGCCGAGCGGCGGAGTCATCGTTGACCTCCTGTGGGTTGTTCGGCGGACCTGGGAAACACGGAGCCGTCGAAGATCTTGCGGGCCGTACGGAGCACGGCGGTACGGCGGGGGAAAGGAAGACCGTCGGCGTCCGCGCCGAGGCTGCTTTCGATGTCCAGGAATCCCGTGGGATGTTCTATGCGAATCCGTTCACTTCCGGGATCGATCTGGGCGATCCCCTCCCCCACGCTGCCCTCGATCCGAAGGCCTGCGGCGACACTCGCCGCCCCGAGCACTCCGATCGCGGTATGGCAGCGTACGGGAATGAAGGTGCGGGTGGTCACCGCGCCGCCGTCGCGGGGCGGGGCGAGGAGCGTGAGCTTGGGCACGGTGGTGTCCGAGACGTCACCGAGACCCATGAGCCGTCCGGCCGCCAGTCGTAGCTTGCGCAGCCGGTCGGCGAGGGTGACGTCCTCCTCCAGGTCCGTGGGTGTCTCGTACCCGGTGACCTTCAGATCGGAGGCTGCGATCAGCACGGTCGGCATGCCGTTGTCGACGCAGGTCACGGGGGTGCCGTGGATCTCGTCGCGCACCCGCCCGGTGGGCAGCAGCTTCCCGGCGCCGGCCGAGAACTCGATCACCACGGGCGCGGCAGTGCCCGGCACACCCGAGATCGCGGCGCTCCCGGTGTAGTCGACCCGGCCGCCCGGCGTGGGGAAGGTCGCCGTGGCCCGGTCGCCGGAGTTGACCATCCGGATACGGACCGAGGTGCACTCCTCACCGGGCCGGACCAGTCCGCGCTCGACGGCGAACGGGCCGACGCCGGCGAGGATGTTCCCGCAGTTCTGACGGTCGCTCACCTCGGGCCGGTCGACGGCGACTTGGAGGAACAGATAGTCGACGTCGGCGCGCGGATCCGCCGAGGGCGAGACGACGGCGACCTTGCTGGTGAGCGGGTGCGCGCCGCCCAGGCCGTCGATCTGCCGCTCGTCCGGGCTGCCCATGATCCTCAGCAGCAGCTCGTCACGGGCAGCCGGGTCGGCGGGCAGGTCACCGGCGAGGAAGTAGGCGCCCTTGGAGGTGCCGCCGCGCATCAGCAGACAGGGCACCTCCTCGGTCACGGCCGCTCCCCTTCGTACTCCTCGTACGTCCGGTACTCGACGCCGAGTTCCTTCAGCTTCCCGCGCAGTCCGTAGCGGTCCAGGCCGAGTTGGCCGTCGAGGAAGGCGGCCCGGGTGGCGGCCTCCTTGGCCTCGCGGGCCCCGGACTTCTCGACGGTCTCGCGGACGCGTTCACGAGGGACGACCACGACACCGTCGTCGTCGGCGAGGATCGCGTCGCCGGGGCGGATCACCTGGCCGTCGATGGCGATCGGCACGTTGACCGACCCGCCCGTCGCCTTGACCGTGCCCTGCGAGGAGACCGCCCGGGACCAGGCGGCGAAGCCCATGTCCCGCAGCTCCTGGGTGTCGCGGACGCCCGTGCTGAGGACGACGCCGCGCACGCCGCGCTGGTGCAGGGCGGTCGCGAACAGCTCGCCGAACAGGCCGTCCGTGCACGGCGAGGTGGTGGTGACGACCAGGATGTCGCCCTCGCCGCACTGCTCAACGGCCGCATGGATCATGAGGTTGTCGCCGGGCCAGCTCAGTACGGTGACGGCGGTACCGGCGACCCGGACACCCTGCTGGACGGGGCGAATTCCCGGGCCCAGCAGGCCGGTTCGGCCCATCGCCTCGCTGACGGTGGCCACGCCGTGACCGGCCAGCGCGTCGACGTCCTTCAGATCCGCCTTCGGCGGGCCGGTGACGATCACGCCGCTCATGCCAGCTCCTTCGCGATCTGCGGGTAGGGGCGCATGTATGCCTCGGCCATGGTCTTGTGAGCGAGACCCAGGTTGGGGCCGGCGTTGCGCCTCAGCTGGACGCCGCGGCGGACGGCGAGGTCGGTGTAGTAGTCCCACAGATGCTGCTGGGCGCCGAGGCACTCCATGGCCTTGCGCTTGGTCTCCCAGACCTCGGTGATGTCGAGGAGCACCTCGGGCCTGAAGCCGCTCATCTCGGGCTGGTGGGGCTCGAAGAAGAAGACAGGCGGGGCGCCGATGATCTCGCCCTTGCCCGGGTAGCCGATGGCCTGGGCGAGCACCCGGGCCTCCAGGGCCATGCGGTTGGCGGCGGGGTGGTCGCCGTTGTACGGGTCGTCGGTGGGGTGGGTGAGGACGACGTCCGGCTGGGTCTCGCGGTACACCTCGACGAGCTGGTCGGTCAGCTCCGGGGTGGCGATCAGCGGGTAGTCGCCGGCGTCGAAGAAGCGGACCTCGGCGCCGAGGGTGGCGGCGGCCCGCTCGGCCTCGTCCCGCCGTATCGCCTTGATCTCGTCCAGTTTCCTCCCCTCGCGCCACGCCTTGGCGGACTCCCCGCGCTCACCGAAGGTCAGACAGGCGATGGTGACCTTCTCGCCGCGGGAAGCGGCCAGGGCGATGGCACCACCGGCGCGCCACACGAAGTCCCCGGCGTGCGCGGTGACGACGAGCGTCGAACGTGGGCGGGCGGGCGCGTTGGCCTGGGTCATTGCTCAAAACTCCTCGGGTGACAGGTGTGCCCGCCTCACCCCCCGTCTCAGTCGCGCAGCGCCTCGATCACGCTGGTGAGGTGGGCGCGGACGGCCGCCTCGGCCGCCTGCGGGTCCCTGGCCCTGATCGCCTCGATCATCGCCAGATGCTCATTCAGGGACTGCTGCGGACGCCCCGGCCTCAGCGCCAACTGGAAGCGGTGACGCACCAGTTGGGCGTTGAGCCGCTCCAGCAGCTCCAGCGCGGTCCGCTGGCCGGAGAACTCCCGGATCCTGGTGTGCAGTTCGTGGTTGAGGTCGGAGTAGGTGAGCGGCTCGCCGTCGGCCACGGCCTTGGTCATCGCCGTGCCCAGCTCGGTGAGTTCGGCCAGCTGCTCGTCGCTCGCCGCGACGGCCGCCTTTGCCGCGCACAGTCCTTCGAGGACCATGCGGCATTCGGTGATGGCGACCGCTTCCTCCACCGTCACCACCCGCACCCGCGAGCCGCGGTTGCGGATCCGCTCGACGAGGCCCTGGGCCTCCAGATCGATGAGCGCCGCGCGGATGCTCGCCCGTGTCACACCGAACTGCTCAGCAAGTTCGTTCTCCACCAGCCGCTGTGCCGGTGCCATCTCGCCGTGCAGGATCGCCTGCCGCAGCCGCGCGAGCGCGTGCCGTTTGGCCTGCTCCCCGGTGCTCGGACGGGCTTCTTTCGGCATCGTTGCCCTCCCTGAGTGAGTGCCTGTCGAACGTAAATCTAGCCAAACAGAATTGTCAACAATTTTGTCCGACGTATTGCCCGCACGAATCGGCGGCGAGGGACGACGGAGAGGCCGGTTGCCCTTCAGTCAGTTGCTTGACTTAATCAAGTGCGACATGCTTGCCTGAAGCAAGGAAAAGAAAGCGAGGCATCCCATGGCCACGATGAAGACCGTCAGAACCGGCGCCCAGAACCAGATCGAGATCGTCGAGGCCGAGCGGCCCGCCCCCGGCCCCAAGGACGCCCTCGTACGCGTCCGCGCCTGCGGAATCTGCGGCACCGACACCTTCTTCCTGCATATGGGCGGTGCCCCCTTCGGCCCCGGCGGATCCATGGTCTCCCTCCCCCTCGGTCATGAACCGGCCGGTGAGATCGTCGCGGTGGGTGCCGAGGTCACGGGGCTGAAGGCCGGCGACCGCGTCGTGGTGAACCCGCAGGGCGCGCCGTCCGGGATCATCGGCTGCGGCGGACCGCTCGGCGGCATGAGCGAGTATCTGCTCATCGAGAACGCCGAGGTCGGCACGAGTGTCGCCGTCTTCCCCGACCATGTCCCCTTCGACGTCGCGGCACTCAACGAGCCCATGGCGGTCGCCCTGCACTGTGTCAACCGCTCGGAGGCGAAGCCGTCCGACAAGGTCGTGGTGTTCGGCGCCGGGCCCATCGGCCTGGGTGCCACGATCTGGCTGAAGCTGCGCGGAGTGGAGCACGTGGTCGTCGCCGACGTCCTCCCGGAGCGCCTGGAGACCGCGCTCGCGGTCGGCGCCGACGCGGTCGTGAACTCCGCGACGGAGAACGTCACCGAGCGGCTGACCGAGTTGCACGGCGGGGCCGCCAACGCCCTCGGGCAGCCGCGCGCCGGGACCGACATCTACATCGACGCCGCCGGTGCCCCCGCGGTCTTCGACGCCGTCATCGGCGCCGCCAAGTGGGGCGCCAGGATGGTCATGGTCGCCGTACAGAAGAAGTCCGACGCCATCGACCTCGGCGGGATGCTCCGCAGCGAGTTGACTCTGATCGCCTCCCAGGGCTACCCCAGCGAGATCTTCGAGGTCACCCCCCAACTCGTCGAGCACCAGCAGCGGTTCGCCCGACTGATCAGCCACCGCGTCCCGTTCGCCGAGGCGGAGCGGGCCTTCGCGCTGGCGATGACGCCGGGCGCGGCGGAGAAGGTGGTCGTCACGTTCGACGAGTAGGGCTCACTGAACGGGCGGCGCTCCCTCGTACGCCCCGCGCAGCACCTGAAGCACCCCGTCCATCGTCACGGGGCGGGGGTTGACGAACACCTCGCCCGTGGTCTGCGCGGCCGCCGGCTCCAAGTCGGCCTCGGCCAGGCCGAGTTGGGCGAGGGAGTGCGGGGCGCCGAGGCGCCTGGGCAGCTCCCACAGGGCGCGGGGGGCGTCGTCCGTGTGCAGGGCGCGGGCGACGGCCGCGGCGGCCTCGGGGGCGGCGGGCGCGTTGTAGGCGAGGACGTGCGGCAGCACCAGCGTGTACGTCTCGGCGTGCGGGAGGTCGAAGGAGCCGCCGAGGACATGGCACAGCTTGTGGTGCAGGCCCATGGTGGCGGCGCCCAGACTCACCCCGCACAGCCAGGCCCCGTACAGCGCGCGGCTGCGGGCGTCGAGCGACTCGGGGTCGTCGGCCACGGCGGGCAGGGCGGCAGCCATCGCCCGGAGGCCCTCCTCGGCCGTCAGCCGGGTCAGGGGCGAGGCGTCCGGCGCGTAGAGGGCCTCGACGGCGTGCGCGATGGCGTTGACGCCGCTGGTCACGGAGAGCGGGACCGGCAGGGAGAGGGTCAGTTCGGGGTCGTAGACGACACTGCGCGGCTGTACGACGGGGTCGCGGCCGGTGCGCCTGACGCCGTGTTCGGTCAGGCCCCAGACGGGGGTCATCTCCGAGCCGGAGTAGGTGGACGGCACCGCGATCAGCGGCAGGCCGGTGCGCAGGGCGACAGCCTTGCCGAGGCCGATCGAGGAGCCGCCGCCGACCGCGACGCAGCCGTCGGCGCCCGCCGCGCGCGCCGCCTCGACGGCCCGGTCGGCCACCTCCACCGGGACATGCATCAGCGCCTCGGCGTGCACCGCGACGCAGAGCGGGCCGAGGGAGTCCGCGACGGCCTGCGCGGTCCCGGCGCCGCGCGGGCCCGAGAGCACCAACAGCCGCCGCAGCCCGAGCCGTCGGGCCTCGTCGGCGGTGGCCGTGATGGCGGCGCCGGGGCGCAGCACGATCCGCACGGGCGGGGACTCGTGGATGAATGCGAGGGGGTCCTTGTCGTTCACGATCGCTCCAGTACGGGGTCGTAGCGCGCGTTCACTTGATGAGCGCGTTGGCCACCACTACGCCTACCCCGAGCAGCGCGTCCACCAGCCCGGTCAGTACCGCGGCCGCCCATGACCGCTGCGACCACCGGGCCGTGACCAGGCCCAGGGTGAACAGCAGGGCGATGTTCAGGGTGAAGGCGGGGTACTCCACACCGTTCGCGGGCCACCAGCCCCAGCCGGCCCCGGCCAGGATCGCCACCGTGGGCAGTGCGGCCGTGACCAGGGGCCATTCGTCGGCGAGGGCGCGCAGCGCGTCCCAGCGGCGGCGCGGTGAGCGCTCGGCGATGTGGTGGGCGTATCCGTGGGCGAGGGCGGAGGCCAGCGCGGTCACCAGCAGCCACAGGGCGTCGTAGCGGCGGCTGGCCTGGGAGGTGTGGCCGTACTGGGTGAGGGCGGCGACCATCGAGCAGGCGAGGACGGCGCCGTAGACGCCGCCGAACAGGATCGCCTCGCGGGTGTCGTGCCGGTGCGGTTCCGCGACGGCGACCTCGGTGCCCTGCGCCATGCCCTCCACGATCACCCGGCTCCGGCCGCCCCGCCAGTCGTGACGGCATGAGCCACGGTTTCGTCGTCCACGTCCCCGAGGCGGTGCCGCGCGAGGGCGACCGTACGACCTGGACGGTGCACGAGACGCTGCGCGTACGCGATCAGTCTGTGAGCGGCGGGGCCGTGGTGCCCCGCGTCTTCAGCGCGGGCGCGGCCAGATGGACGCGGCCCGGTTCCTCGGGACGGTCGAAGCGGTCCAGGAGGCAGCGGGCGGCGCGCCGGCCGACGTCGTGGCCGCCGCCGTCCACGGTGGTCAGCCACAGGTGCCGCAGCCGGGAGATGCTCGTGTTGTCGTAGCCGACGACGGACAGGTCGCGCGGCACTTCGAGGCCGAGTTCCTCGGCCGCCGACAGCGCGCCGACGCAGGCGATGTCGTTGACGGCGAACACGGCGGTCGGCCGGTCGGGGCGGCCCAGCAGCCGGACCATCGTGCGGTAGCCGCCCTCCTCGGTCATGTCGCTCGGTTCGACGCGCGCGCCGTCCGCGAGTCCGTGCGCGCGCATCGTCGCCTCGAAGCTGCGCCGGCGCAGTTCGCCGACCGCGCCGTATCCCGCGATGTGCGCGATGCGCCGATGGCCGAGGCCGATGAGGTGCTCGGTGACCAGCCGGGCGCCGTGCTCGTCGTCACCCGCGACGACGTCGACGCGCGGCGGCACGGCCTCGCGGGCGCCCGCCACGACCACCGGCATCCGCTCGGCGACCGCCCCGAGCGCGGCCGGGTCGGGCAGGGTGCCGACCACGACCAGGCCGTCGACGCGCAGGTCGAGGAAGGGGTCGGCCGGGTCCTGACCGGTGCGGCGGTTGAGCCGGGCGTCGGCGAGCAGCATGTGCAGGCCGTTGTCGTGCAGCAGCGAGTTCAGCCCGTCGAGCAGCTCCACGAACCAGGGGTTGCGCAGGTCGTTCAGCAGGACGCCGACGGTCCGGGTGCGCCGCTCGCTGAGGCTGCGCGCGGCGGTGTTGGGCCGGTAGCCGAGTTCCCGCACGGCCCGCAGCACGGCCTCCCGCTTCTCGGGCCGCACCTGCTCGGAGCCGCGCAGCACCAGGGAGACCAGGGACTTGGAGACGCCGGCCCGTTCGGCCACGTCACGGATCGTCGGCGGTCTCATGGCATGGACCGTTCCATGGCCCGCCGGAGCTTGTCAAAGGGTTGACACCCGGCTGCAATCCCGCTCAGTGTGGGTCGGACAGGTTCTGGACCGGTCCAAAGAGGGGCTGTCATGGTGGATGCGCTCGGGGTCGCCGTCGTCGGGTTCGGCTGGATGGGTCGGGTGCACACCCAGGCCTACGCCCGCGTCCGCCACCACTATCCGCAACTTCCCCTGCGCCCGGAGCTGGTCACCGTCGCCGAGGAGGTGCCGGGCCGGGCCGAGGAGGCCGCCGCACAGTTCGGCTTCGCCTCGACGACCCGCGACTGGCGCGAGGTGGCCGCCGATCCCCGGGTCCGGGCGGTCAGCATCACCGCCCCGAACTTCCTGCACCGCGAGATCGGCGTCGCGATGGCCGAGGCGGGCAAGCACATCTGGATCGAGAAGCCGGTGGGCCTGACCGCCGAGGACGCCCGCGCGGTCGCGGACGCGGTCGCCAAGGCGGGTGTGCGCAGCGCGGTCGGCTTCAACTACCGCAACGCGCCCGCGGTGGAGAAGGCGCGTGACCTGATCGCCTCGGGCGGGATCGGCACGGTCACGCACGCGCGCGTGCGGCTGTTCAGCGATTACGCCGCCCATCCCGAGGGCGCGCTGACCTGGCGCTACGAGCGGGAGCGCGGCGGCAGCGGAGTCCTTGGCGACCTCGCCTCGCACGGCGTGGACCTGGCCCTCTACCTACTCGGCGACATCACGTCCCTCACCGCCGACACGGCCGTCTTCGTGCCGGAGCGGGCCCGCCCGACCGGCGCCACCGCGGGCCACTCCAGGGCCTCGGGCGGTGAACTCGGCCCGGTCGAGAACGAGGACTACGTGAGCTGCCTGCTCCGCTTCGCCTCCGGGGCCCGAGGTGTCCTGGAGGCCTGCAGGGTCTCGGTCGGCGAGCAGAACAACTACGGCTTCGAGGTGCACGGCACCAAGGGCGCGGTCCTGTGGGACTTCCGCCGGATGAACGAGCTCGGCGTCAGCCGCGGTACGGCCTACCAGGAACAGCCGGTCAGCACGGTGTACGTCGGCCCGGGCGACGGCGAGTTCGGCGCCTTCCAGCCCGGCGCCGCGAACGCCATGGGCTACGACGACCTGAAGGTCGTGGAGGCGTACCGCTTCCTGCGCTCGATCGCCGAGGACAAGGCATACGGCGCCACGCTCACGGACGCCGTGCGCAGCGCCGCCACGCTCGACGCGATGGCCCGCTCCGCCGAGACCGGCACCTGGGTCGACCTGCCTTAGAGCCTGTCAAGCCGTAGGCATGTTGTAGGGCGTGACCACCTGGATCGCGGACGGCAGCGAGGGCCCTGCGGGCGGCAGGGCGCCATGGGACCGCATCACGTGGTGGCAGGCCTCGCGCATGTCCTGGCGCAGATCGTGGTGGAGGACGACGGACAGCCGGTGCTCGCGCAGCAGACGGGTGTTGTCGTGGTCAAGGTCGTGGGCGACGAACACCGCGCACTCGCGGCCGAGGTCCTCGAAGGCCCGCAGGGTGGCGATGTTGCCGCCGCCGATGGAGTAGACGGCCCGGATCTCCGGGTCGCGTGCGAGGGCGGCCCGGACGAGGTCGTACTGGGTGGCGTCCAGGCCCTGGCCTTCGGCGATCTCCACCAGCGCGCGCTCGGGGTGCCGGGCGCGCATGGCGCTGCGGAAGCCCATCTCGCGCTCCTCCTCGTTGCGGAAGAAGCCGCTGGAGAGGCTGGTGAGCACATTGCCGGGGCGGTCGCCGAGCCACTGGCCCATGAGGTACGCGGCGGTCGCGCCGGCGGCCCGGTTGTCGATGCCGACATAGGCCAGGCGCGGGGTGGACGGCAGGTCGGTCACCAGCGTCACCACCGGAATCCCCGCCTCCGTCAGCCGGCCGACGGCGGCCGTGACCTCTGGGACGTCCGGCGCCTTGAGGATCACGCCCTGCGAGCCGCGCCGGGCGATCCGGTCCAGCGTCCGGGTGAGCTCCTCGACCGGCCCGGTCTCCCGGAAGTGGAACCGCGAGCGCACCACCGCCGGGTGCAGGGACGGCAGTTCCGCCTCCAGGGCGGCCCGCACGGCGGTGGAGAACCGTTCCGGGGACTGCATCACGATGTCGACCATGAAGGTACGGCCGACCAGACGGACCTGGGTGCGCTGCCGGTCCAGGTCGGCGATGGCCTGGCGGACCTCACGCTCGGTGCTCTCCCGCACCCCTCCCCTGCCGTTGAGCACCCGGTCCACGGTGGCCTCGCTCAGGCCCGCCTGACGTGCGATCTCGCGGATCGGGAACGGGTGGCCCATGCCGATGCTCCTTGAGGGGTTTTTGATGGCCGCCTGCTGGTTGTTCGACGTCTTTGTCCTGACAAGAATGACAGCACTGAGTCGCCGCTGTCACCGAGAGGACACCGATGTCCTTCCCCTCCTGGCTGTCCGCGCAGGACTGCGACCTCGACTCCTTCCGCAAGCTCGTCGAGCGGACCACCGACCCCGCCGGCTACCCGCACGCCGTCGCCGTCGAGCGCAATGTGCTCGTCTACGACGGGACCGTCCCCGGTGACGAGCTGGTCCGCGCCCTCACCGACGGCCCCGGCGTGGTGGTCTTCCGCGACGCCTTCCCCGACCCGGCGGTCGTCGACCGGGTCACCGAGGTCTTCGAGGCCCTGATCGCCGAGCAGCGCGCCTCGGGCGCGCACGCCGGCGACCACTTCGCCCGGCCCGGGGCCAACGACCGGGTCTGGAACGCGCTGGAGAAGGCCGCCCTCCACGCCCCCAAGGCCTTCGCCGACTACTACGCCAACGACATCCTGGCGCTGGTCTCCCGGGCCTGGCTCGGCCCCGGCTACCAGGTCACCTCGCAGGTCAACGTCGTGAACCCGGGCGGCGCCGCCCAGACCGCGCACCGCGACTACCACCTGGGCTTCCTCTCCGACGAGACGGCGGCCGCCTATCCGGCGCATGTGCACCGCCTCTCCCCCGTGCTGACCCTCCAGGGCGCCGTCGCACACGGCGACATGCCGGTGGAGTCGGGGCCGACGATGTACCTGCCGTACTCACAGACGTACGAGCCCGGCTATCTGGCCTGGCGGCGCCCGGAGTTCCAGGAGTACTTCGGCACCCACCACGTCCAACTCCCGCTGGCGAAGGGCGACGCGGCCTTCTTCAACCCGGCCCTGTTCCACGCCGCCGGCACCAACCGCTCCACCGACATCCGGCGGATGGCCAACCTCCTTCAGGTGTCGTCCGCGTTCGGGCGGGCGATGGAGACGGTGGACCGGGAGGCGGTCGTGAACGCCGTCTATCCCGTGCTGCTCAAGCGCCGCAGTGAGGGCGCCGACGAGACCGGTCTTGAGAACGTGATCGCCGCGAGCGCCGAGGGCTACCCCTTCCCCACGAACCTCGACAGCGACCCACCCGTCGACGGACTCGCCCCGCCCTCCCAGGCGGACGTCGTCCGGCGCGCGCTCGCCGAGACATGGACTCCCGAGGCTCTGCGGGATGAGCTGCGGGCCGGCGCCGAGCGGCGCCAGAGCTGAAAGGACCCTCAAAGACATGGGACTTCTCGACGACAAGGTCGTCCTCGTCAACGGCGGCACCCAGGGCGTCGGTGCCGCCGTCGCGCGGGCGGCCGCGCGCGAGGGGGCGGTCGTGGCCGTCACCGGCCGGCGCCCGGAGCCTGGTGAGGCGCTGGTGGCGGAGCTGACCGCCGCCGGCGGCAAGGCCCTGTTCGTCCGCGCCGACCTGGCCGACGCCGAGCAGGCGAAGGCCTCCGTCGCCGAGGTCGTGGCGGCCTACGGCCGGATCGACTGCCTGGTGAACGCGGCGGGGCTGACCTCCCGGGGCACCCTGCTGGACACCACGCCCGAACTGTTCGACCGGCACATCGCGATCAACCTCAAGGCGCCCTTCTTCGCCATGCAGGCGGCGGTCGCCGACATGGTGGCCCGCGAGGCACCCGGCACGATCGTCAACATCATCACGTCCTCGGCGCACGGCGGACAGCCGTTCCTCGCGCCGTACGTCTCCGCCAAGGCCGGGCTGATCGGGCTGACCCGCAACGCCGCCCACGCGCACCGCTTCGACCGGATCCGGATCAACGGCCTCAACATCGGCTGGACCGAGACCGAGGGCGAGGACGCGACCCAGCGGACCTTCCACGGCGCCGGGGACGACTGGCGCGAACGGGCCGCCGCCCGGCTGCCGATGGGCAAGCTCGGCCAACCGGACGAGATCGCCGACTTCGTGGTGTTCCTGCTCTCGGATCGCTCCGGGGTGGTCACCGGATCGGTGATCGACTGGGACCAGAACGTGCTCGGCGGACTCGACTAAAAAACCCTCAGCTAGGAGTTGCACCACCATGCGCATCGGAATCCTCGGCCTCGGCCGTATCGGCGCCTTTCACGCCGAGACCCTCTCCGGACTCGACGCCGTCGACTCCCTCGTCCTCACCGACCCGTTCGCGGACGCCGCCAAGTCCGCCGCCGAGCGGTTCGGCGGCGAGGTCGTGGACTCGCCCGAGGCCCTGCTGTCCGCCGGGGTGGACGGCATCGTCGTCGCGGCGGCCACGGACGCCCACCCCGCGCTGATCCTCGCCGGGGTCGAGGCCGGCATCCCGGTCTTCTGCGAGAAGCCGGTCGCCAAGGCCATGAGCGAGGGCGTCCGGGTGCTCAGGGCCGTCGAGGGCAGCGGCGTGCCGATCCAGATCGGCTACAACCGCCGCTTCGACACCGGATTCGTCGCCGCCCGCGCCGCCGTGCAGGCCTGTGAGCTGGGCAAGCTGCACACCGTACGGTCGACCACACTGGACCCCGCTCCCCCGCCGGCCGCGTACATCGCCGCCTCCGGTGGCATCTTCCGGGACTGCTCGGTGCACGACTTCGACATCATCCGCTGGGTGACAGGGCGTGAGGTGACCGAGGTGTACGCGGTCGGCGGCAACCGGGGCGCCGACTACATCAAGGAGGCGGGCGACGCCGACACCACGGGCGCGATCCTCACCCTGGACGACGGCACCATCGCGGTGGTCTCCAACTCCCGCCACAACGCCCGCGGTTACGACGTGCGCATGGAGCTGCACGGCTTCCAGGACTCCATCGCCGTGGGCCTTGAGGACAAGCTGCCGCTGCGCTCGGTGGAACCCGGGGTGACCTTCCCCGGGGGCACCCCGCACGACTTCTTCATGGACCGCTTCGCCGCCGCCTACCGCGCCGAACTCACCGCGTTCACCGAGGTGGTGGCCGGCACCCGGACCTCCCCGTGCACGATCGCGGACGCCCTGGAGGCCGGCTGGATCGCCGAGGCGTGCACACTGTCGCTGCACGAGCACCGCCCCGTCACGATCGAGGAGGTACGGCAGGCATGAGCGAACCGGGCCGGGAACCGCTGCGCATCGGAGTGCTGGGCGCGGCACGCATCACCGAACGCGCCCTGGTCGACCCGGCCCGGGCCACCGGCCACCGTCTGGTGACGGTGGCCGCCCGCGACCGGTCCCGCGCCGAGGCCTTCGCCGAGGCGCACGGCGTGGAGCGGGTCGCGGACTCCTACGCCGATCTGCTCGCCGACCCCGAGGTCGAGGTCGTCTACAACCCGCTCGCCAACGGACTGCACGGACCGTGGAACCTCGCCGCCCTCGCGGCGGGCAAGCATGTGCTCTCGGAGAAGCCGTCGGCGAGCAACGCCGAGGAGGCCACCGAGGTGCGGGAGACCGCCGCGCGGGCCGGGACGGTCTTCATGGAGGGCTTCCACTACCTCTTCCACCCGGTCACCCGGCGGCTGCACGAGCTGCTGGAGAGCGGCGAGCTCGGCGAACTGCGGCGGGTGGAGGCGCTGGTCGCGATCCCCGCGCCGGACGCGGGCGATCCGCGCTGGTCGCTGCCGCTGGCGGGCGGGGCGCTGATGGACCTGGGCTGCTACAGCGTGCACGCCGTACGGTCCCTCGCGCCCTGGGCGGGCGGCGCGCCACGCCTCACCGGCGCCCGGGGCGGCGAGCGCGCCGGCGCGTCCGGTGTCGACGAGTGGCTGGACGCCGACCTGGAGTTCCCGGCCGGTGCCACCGCCTCGGCGCGCTGTCACATGGCGTACGACGGTCTGGAGATGAGCTGCCGGATCGTCGGCACGCGCGGGACCGCGTACGCCCCGAACTTCGTGCTGCCGCATCGGGACGACCGGGTCGTCGTCCGCACCCCCGACGGCGAGCGCACCGAGTATCTCGGCACCCGCTCCTCGTACACCTACCAGCTGGAGGCGTTCGCGGCGCGGGTGCGCGAAGGGACGCCGCTGCCGCTGGACGCGGACGACGCGCTGGCGACGATGACACTGATCGACGCGAGCTATCGCGCGGCCGGGTTCGAGCCCCGGCCGCGCACGGCTGTCAGCCCTCCGAGCCGCTGATGTTGACCATCCACGGCACGCCGAAACGGTCGGTGCACATGCCGAAGACGTCGCCCCACATCTGCTTCTCCAGCGGTACCGACACCTGGCCGCCCTCGGACAGCTTCTCCCAGTAGCCGCGCAGCTCGGCGTCGTCGTCGCCGCTCAGGCTCACGGAGAAGTTGTTCTCGGCCTGCTTGCCGGTCCCCTCCGGGTTGTCGGCGCCCATGAGGGTGAAGCCGCTCGGGGTCTCCAGCATGCCGTGCATGATCTTGTCGGCCATCGGGGTGTCCTTCTGCCCGAAGTCGCCGTAGGAGTTCAGCACCAGGGTGCCGCCGAAGACCTCCTTGTAGAACTCCATGGCCGGCCGGGCGTCGCCGGCGAAGGTGAGGTAGGGGTTGAGTCGCGAAGCCATCAAAAGCCTCCCGGGGCGGGAACGGTCACTGCTGTGCACGCTAGCGCCCGGCACTGACAACGGCCTGTCGAGCGCTCAGCCGTAGAGCGACGGCCGTTCGACCAGCTCCACCTCGACCCGGCCGCCCTCGTGCAACGCCCGCACGCCCGCCTCGCAGACGGCGGCCGCCGCGTAGCCGTCCCAGATGCTCGGCCCGGTGACCTCGCCGCGCCGGGTGGCGTCGACCCAGGACTGGATCTCCCGGTCGTAGGCGTCGGCGAACCGCTCGGTCCAGTCCTGGGCGATGCTGCCGCCCCAGCGGCCCGCCATGGCGGTGACCAGGGCGTGGCCGTCGCCGACGCGGGCGGTGCCGCGTTCGCACACCACCTCGGCCTGGACCTGGTAGCCGAATCCGCAGTTGACGAAGATCTCCACGTCCGACAGGGCGCCGCCGGCCGTCTCCAGGACGACGAACTGGGGGTCGGCCAGGCCCTCGGGGGCGCCGGCCGAGGACGCCGGGCGCAGCACGGTGACCGCCGTGATCTCGTGGCCGAGCAGCCAGCGCGTCACGTCCACCTCGTGGGCCACGGAGTCGGTGATGAGCATCTCGGAGGTGAAGAAGGCCGGGCTCGCGACATTGCGGTGCCGGTTGTGCAGCATCAGCGGGCGGCCCAGTTGCCCGGTCTCCAGCAGCGCCTTGAGCCGTGTGTGCTCCGGGTCGTAGCGGCGCATGAAGCCGACCTGGACGCGGCGCCGGCCGAGGGTCTGTTCGGCCTCGACGAGGCGCAGCGCGGAGGCCGCGTCGGGGGTGAGGGGCTTCTCGCACAGCACGGGCAGGTCGTGCGCGAAGGCCGCCATGAGCGCCGCCTCGTGCGCCGGGCCCGGGGAGGCGACGAGGACGGCGTCGACGTCCGCCGACGCCATCGCCGCGGCCGCGTCGGTGTGCACGGCGCAGCCGTCGACGCGGGCGGCCACGGTCTTGGCCCGCTCCGCGTCGACGTCCACCACGGCGGTGACCCGCGCCCCGCTGATGACCTCCTGGATACGGCGGACATGGTCGGCGCCCATACGGCCGGTGCCGATGACGGCGACTCCCAGGGGTGTGGCCATGACCGTCCTTTCAGGCGCCGCAGGACCTCAGGAACTTTCGGGTGCGCACCGCGATCGGCAGCGGCTTGTCCGGCTCGCAGGGGTACATGTCCTGCTCGACGATGGCGAACAGCTCGACCCCGAGCCGCTGCGCGGCCACCAGGACCGGCTCCAGCTCCGGGACGCCGGAGGGCGGTTCGCACATCACACCGCGCTGCACCGCCGGGCCGAAGGGGATCTCGTTCTTGACGACGTCCGCGAGGATCTCCGGATCGACCTGCTTGAGGTGCAGATAGCCGATGCGCTCGCCGTAGGCCTCGATCAGCTTGACGCTGTCGCCGCCGCAGTAGGCGTAGTGCCCGGTGTCCAGGCAGAGGTTGACGAGCTCGGAGTCGGTGGAGTCGAGGAACCGCTCCACATGGTCCTCGGTGTCGATATGGGTGTCGGCGTGCGGGTGGACGACGATGTCGAGGCCGTAGACCTCCTTGACCTCGTGGCCGAGCCGCTCCATGCCCTTGGTGAGGTGGGCCCACTGCTCGCCGGTCAGCTCCGGCGGTTCCAGGATCTCGGCGGTCTTGTCGTCGCGCCAGAAGGAGGGGATGACGACGAGGTGCCGCGCGCCCATCGCCTGGGTGAGCGCGGCGACCTGGCTGACGTGCTCCCAGGTGGACTCCCAGACGGAGGGGCCGCGGTGCAGGCCGGTGAAGACCGTCCCTGCGGACACCTTGAGGCCCCGGCGGGCGACCTCGTCGGTGAGCCGGGCCGGGTCGGTGGGGAGATAGCCGTACGGGCCGAGTTCGATCCACTCGTATCCGGCCTCGGCGACCTCGTCGAGGAAGCGTGCCCAGGGCACCTGCTGGGGGTCGTCGGGGAACCACACGCCCCAGGAGTCCGGGGCCGAGCCGACCCGGATGCGGTCGAGCGCCGCCATGTTCACGCCCTCCCTTCGGGGGTGCCGGCCACCGGCGCGGTGAGCTCGTCCTCCTCGGGGAGCTCCTCCACGTCGACTCCCCGCACCTGCGACAACTCGTGCTTGAGGGCGGCGAGTTCGGCGCCGCCCGCCATGTGGTTGGTGAGCTCCTCCAGGCTGACCTGGTCGCGGGAGGCGGACAGTTCCAGGGTGCCGAGCCGCAGCACGCTGAAGCGGTCGCCGACCATATAGGCGTGGTGCGGATTGTGGGTGATGAAGATGACGCCGAGGCCCCGGTCACGGGCGGCGGCGATGTACTTCAGGACCACTCCGGACTGCTTGACGCCGAGGGCGGCGGTGGGCTCGTCCAGGATGAGGACGCGGGCTCCGAAGTAGACGGCACGGGCGATGGCCACGCACTGGCGCTGGCCGCCGGAGAGGGTGCCGATGGGCTGTTCCAGATCGTCGAGGACGATGCCCATGTTGCGCAGTTCCTCGTCCGCGGTCCTCTTCATCCGGTCGATGTCGAGGCGCCGGACCGGCCAGGGGCCCTTGGTCATCTCGGAGCCGAGGAAGAAGTTGCGCCACACCGGCATCAGCGGGACCGTCGCCAGGTCCTGGTAGACGGTGGCGATACCGCGGTCGAGGGCCTCGCGGGGGGTGGTGAAGCGGACCGGTTCGTCGTCGACGAGGAACTCGCCCTCGGTATGCTGGTGCAGACCAGAGATGATCTTGATGAGGGTGGACTTGCCGGCGCCATTGTCGCCGAGCACACAGGTCACCTTGCCGGGGTGGACGGCGAGGCTCACGCCGTGCAGGGCGCGGATGTTGCCGTAGGACTTGCCGGCGCCGCGCAGTTCGACGATCGGCCGTTCCTCCTCGGGGACCGTGTCCTTGAGGATGGCTCCGTGAGGGGTCGTCATTGCGGTCACCTCCGGGTCGCCGTCTGGCGGACCCACAGATTGATGAGCGTGGCGCCGAGGAGCATCACGCCCAGGAACGCCTTGAACCAGTCGGGGTTCCAGCCGGCGTACACGATGCCCTGCTGGACCATGCCGAACATGAACGCGCCGAAGACCGGGCCGATCGCCGAGCCGTAGCCGCCGGTCAGCAGACAGCCGCCGATGACGGCCGCGGCGATGTAGATCAGCTCCTGGCCGACGCCCTCACCGGACTGCACGGTGTTGAAGGAGAACAGCTGGTGCATGCCGACGAACCAGGCGCCGAAGCCGACCAGCATGAACAGCGAGATCTTGGTGAACGTCACCGGTACACCGACGGCCCGGGCGGACTCCTTGTTGCCGCCGACCGCGAAGATCCAGTTGCCGTACTTGGTGCGCAGCAGCACCCAGGTGGCGAGCGCGGCGAAGACCAGCCACCAGACGATGGTGATCTTCACCTGGACTCCGCCGACGTCGAAGGAGGAGGCGAACAGGGCCTTGGCCTGGTCGAATCCGTCCATGGTGCTGATGTCGTCGGTGGCGACGTTCCCGGTGACCAGCTTGGTGATCGCGAGGTTCGCGCCCTGGAGGATCAGGAAGGTGCCGAGGGTGACCAGGAAGCTGGGCAGTCCGGTCTTGACCAGCATCCAGCCGTTGAAGAGCCCGACCGCGAGCGACACGATCAGGGCCACGATCACACCGACCCAGACGTTCATGGTCAGTTGGTAGCTGATCATGCTGGCGGTCAGCGCGGAGGTGATCACCGCGACGCCCGACGACAGGTCGAACTCGCCGCCGATCATCAGCAGGGCCACAGGCAGCGCCATGATCCCGATGGTCGACGACTGGTACAGGATGTTGGCCATCGAGCCGCCGTCGCGCACCGGCGGGGCGGTGATGAGGAAGAAGACCAAGACCGCCACGGCGCCCAGGAAGACGCCCACTTCGGGCCGGGCGAGGAGCCGCAGCGCCAGGGGGCGCTCGGCGGTCCGCCCGTCGGTGTCCTTGGGGCCGGGGGCCGGCGGTGAGGTCACCGCCGGCTCAGCCTGTTGGGTCATGCTCATCACCGGGTGCCCTTCGCGGCGAAGCCCGCGACCGCGTCGACATTGGACTTGTCGACGAAGGCCGGACCGGTCAGCACCGGCTGCTCACCGCCGCCCATGTAGTTGCCGTTGTTCTTGTAGAGCCACAGCGAGTCGATCGCCAGGTAGCCCTGGAGGTAGGGCTGCTGGTCGACGGCGAACTCGATGCTGCCCTTGCTGATGGCTCCGGTCAGGTCCTTGTTGAGGTCGAAGGTGGCGACCTTGGCCCCGCTGCCCGACTCCGACACCGCCTGCGCCGCGGTGAGCGCGAAGGGGGCGCCGAGCGTGACGACGTAGTCGATCGCCTTGTCCTCGGCGAGCTTGGCGGTGATCGTCGACTTCACGGACGGCATGTCGGTGCCGTTGACGTTCAGTGTCTCGACGGTGCCGGAGAAGGTCTTCTCGACGCCGTCGCAGCGCTGGGTGAGGCCGATGTTGCCCTGCTCCTGGATGACACAGACGGCCTTCTTGGCGCCGGCTTCGTTCAGCCGCTTGCCGAGCGCCTCGCCCGCCACCGTCTCGTCCTGGCCGAAGAACTCCATCAGGCCGAGCTTCTGCCACTCGCTGACCCCGGAGTTGAGGCCGACGACGGGTATGTTCGCCGCCTTCGCCTTGGCTATGACGTCCTTGAGGGCGTCCGGCTTGGCGAGGGTGACGGCGATGCCGTCGACCTTCTGGTCGATGGCGTTCTGCACCAGGTTGGCCTGGACGCCGGCACTGGGGTCGGCCGAGTAGATCAGCTTGACGTTGTCCTTGGCGGCGGCGGCCTCGGCCCCCTTGCGGACGATGTCCCAGAAGGTGTCGCCCGGCGACTGGTGCGTGACCAGGGCGACCGTCATACGCGGTGTGTTCGCCTTGCCTGCGGCGGCTCCTTCCGCGCTTTCCTCGGCCTTCTTGCCGCCGGAGCCGCTGGAGCAGCCTGCGAGGGTCAGTGCTGCCGCAGCGGCCAAGGCCACCAGGGGCGCCATTCTGCGGGAGCGGGAGTGCGAAGAGCGGTCCATCTTTCCTGCACCTCACTGTGCTACGGGGGAACGACGGGAAAGAAACGCGGCTGGTGCGTTGGTCCCGGATCCAATCCCCTGAGGAGCCCGCTGTCAATACTTTGTTAAGACATCATTTCACAATCAGGTCCGAATGTAAGTACAAACTATTGACACCGCCATGCACGGAGGCCTACACCTGGGAGGCGGCGGGGACGATCTCTACCCGCTGCGATCGGGCGTATCCCTGACGCGGGTGTAGACCTTGAACGGAGCCCCAGTTGAGCAACACGACCGTCCGTCTGACCGTCGCCCAGGCGCTGGTGCGGTTCCTGTCCGCCCAGTACACCGAGCGTGACGGAACCCGGCACCGGCTGATCGCCGGGACCTGGGGGATCTTCGGGCACGGCAATGTCGCCGGGATCGGGCAGGCCCTGCTGGAGGCGGGCGGGGAGGCGATGCCGTTCCACCAGGGCCGCAACGAGCAGGCCATGGTGCACGCCGCCGTGGGCCACGCCCGACAGCTCAACCGTCTGTCCGCACAGGCCGTGACGACCTCCATCGGCCCCGGCGCCACCAATCTGGTCACCGGAGCCGCCCTCGCGACGATCAACCGCATCCCGGTCCTGCTACTGCCCGGCGACTACTTCGCCACCAGGCCCGCCGACCCACTGCTCCAGCAACTGGAGCACCCCGCCCAGGCCGATGTCTCGGTGAACGACACCCTGCGCCCGGTCTCCCGGTACTTCGACCGCATCACCCGCCCCGAGGCCCTGATCCCCTCCGCCCTCGCCGCGATGCGCGTCCTGACCGACCCGGCCGAGACCGGCGCCGTCACCCTCGCCCTGCCGCAGGACGTCCAGGCGGAGGCCTTCGACTGGCCCGAGGAGTTCTTCACGGACCGTGTCTGGCGGGTACGGCGGCCCGCGCCCGACCCCGTCGAACTGGCCGACGCCGTAAGGGCGATCAGGTCCGCCGCCCGGCCGCTGATCGTGGCGGGCGGCGGGGTCCACCACAGCGAGGCCGAGCGGGCGCTTCAGGCGCTGGTGGACGCCACCGGCATCCCGGTCGCCTCCACCCAGGCCGGCAAGGGCTCCCTGCGCCACGACCACCCCGCCGACCTCGGCGGCATCGGCCACACCGGCACCGCGGTCGCCGACGACCTCGCCCGCACCGCCGACCTGGTGATCGGCGTCGGCACCCGGTACACCGACTTCACCACGGCCTCGGGCACCCTTTTCCAGCACCCGGAGGTCCGGTTCCTCAACCTCAACATCACCGCCTTCGACGCCCACAAACTGGCGGCCAGGACCCTGGTGTGCGACGCGCGGACCGGTCTGGAGCAGCTGACGCAAGCGCTGGACGGGCAGCGCTTGGACCCGGCGTACGAGGCCGAGTACCGCGCGGGGAAGGCGAGTTGGGAACAGGTCGTCGAGGGCGCCTACCGCGCCGACGACCCCAGCGCCGTACCGACCCAGACGCAGGTGCTCGGCGCGCTCGACGCGGTCGTCGGGGACGAGGACGTGATCATCAACGCGGCCGGTTCGCTCCCCGGCGATCTGCACAAGCTGTGGCGGGCGCGGAGCCCGCGCCAGTACCACCTGGAGTACGGCTACTCCTGCATGGGCTACGAGATCCCGGCCTCGATCGGCGTCCAGCAGGCCACCCCGGACACCCCGGTGTGGGCGCTGGTCGGCGACGGCACCTATCTGATGATGCCGACCGAGATCGTCACCGCCGTCCAGGAGGGCCTGCCGGTCAACCTGGTCCTGATCCAGAACCACGGCTACGCCTCCATCGGCGGTCTGTCCGAGTCGGTGGGCGGCGAGCGGTTCGGCACCGCCTACCGCCATCGCGCCGCCGACGGCACCTTCACCGGCGCCCCGCTCCCCGTCGACCTCGCCGCGAACGCGGCCGGCCTCGGCATGGACGTCCTGCGCGCCAAGACGGTCGGGGAGCTGCGCGAGGCCCTCGCCGCCGCCCGTGACTCGGACCGCCCGACCTGCGTGTACGTCGAGACCGACCCGACGCCCACCGCTCCCCCGGCCGAGGCCTGGTGGGACGTACCGGTGGCTGAGGCCGCCTCCCGCCCGGCCGCCGTAGAGGCCCGCCAGGAGTACGACCGGCAGGCCGCCGCCCGCCGCCGCCATCTCTGAAACACCCCACGAAAGGCAGGTACGTCCATGGCGAAGACCCGAGACCGCGCCCGCGACCGGGCCGCCTCCGCTCTCGACGCCCTGCACTTCGCCCTGGACCGCAACAGTCCGGTGCCGCTGTACTACCAGCTCGCCCAGCAACTGGAGGCGGCGATCGAGCACGGGGCGCTGGCCCCGGGCAACCTCCTCGGCAACGAGATCGACCTGTCCACCCGGCTCGGCCTGTCCCGGCCCACGGTCCGCCAGGCCATCCAGTCCCTCGTCGACAAGGGACTGCTGGTACGCAGGCGCGGGGTCGGCACCCAGGTGGTGCACAGCCAGGTCAAGCGCCCGCTGGAACTGAGCAGCCTCTACGACGACCTGGAGGCGGCCGGACAGGGCCCGACCACGCAGGTCGTACGCAACGAGACCGTCCCGGCCGGCGCGGACGTGGCGGCCGCCCTCGGCCTCGCGGAGGGCGCCGAGGTGATCCTCCTGGAGCGGCTGCGCTGCACCCACGGCCAGCCGGTGGCGCTGCTGTGCAACTACCTGCCCGCGGCGCTCCTGGAGCTCGACACGGCCCGTCTGGAGGCGACGGGCCTGTACCGGATGATGCGCTCGGCCGGGGTCACCCTGCACAGCGCCCGCCAGACCATCGGCGCCCGCTGCGCCACCGCCGAGGAGGCGGCCCAGCTGGACCAGAAGGAGGGCGCCGCCCTGCTCACCATGCAGCGCACGGCGTACGACGACACGGGCCGGGCGGTGGAGTACGGCACCCACATCTACCGCGCCTCCCGCTACGCGTTCGACTTCCAGCTGCTGGTGCGGAGCTGAGCGCGAGGCGGCGGCCCCCGGCGCGGTTCACTTCGTGAGCGACTTGCTGAAGAGGGTGACCGGGCGCTCCTGTCGTTCGCCGTCCACGACGAGGTCGACGGCCTCGTTGTAGAAGGCCAGATGTCCCTCGATGGCGCCGACGGCGGGCAACGGCTCCGGGTAGCTCCAGACGACGTTCCGCGGGACGTCGGCCTCGCGGCTGAAGCTCCAGTACCGGGCGTTGCCCTTGTAGGGGCACAGGGACTTGTGCGCGGTGGGCTCGAACAGGTCGAGGCGGACGTCCTCGACGGGGATGTAGTACCGCTCCGGCAGCCCGGTCTCGAAGAGCAGCACCGGGCGGCGGGTGTCCGCCACGACGGTGCCGTCGATCTCGACCTGGACATGGCGGCTGCTGCGCAGGGCGTCCACCCGGTGGTGCGGGTCGCGCGGGTGGCCGAAGATCTCCTCTTCCTCCTCGTACCAGTGGTCGAGGCCGTCATCCCAGCGCAGGAACCACTCGAAGGCGATGTGTCCGGCGAGGTCGGCGGCGGGGAACGTCCATGCGGCGTTCTCCACCCGCTCTCCGCCGACTTCGAGGTCGTAGAAGATCTGCGAGCCGGTGTGGGTGCCGGTCGGGGGTTTCTCAGCCGGGTGCAGGAGGTCGGTGCGGACCTCCTCGCGCGGGAAGGCGTAGCGCGGGACGGGGATCCCCTCGGGCTCCCAGACGAGGACGGGGTGGCGGCTGTCGACGACGGTGACCTCGCCCTTCACACCGCGCACCCAGCGCTCGCAGGGCTCCCACAGCAGGCCTTCGGGGGTCGTACGGACGGACCGATCGCCAGGAATGGGCATGATCCACGCTCCTTCGGCTCCCTCTTCGGAGCGTAGTCCACCCAGGCTCAGTGGGCGGCGTCAAGACGGCCCCGCTGCTCGGCCGTCAGCTCCAGGTCCACCGCGGCCAGATTCTCCTCCAGCTGGGCCACCGAGGACGCCCCGGCCAGCGGGATCACCGGCAGCTCCGCCCCGATCTGCCACGCCAGCACGACCTGGTTGACGGTCGCGTCGGCCTCCTGGGCGACCTCCCGCAGCACTTTGAGACGGGCCGGGGTGCCCGGGTGGTCGTAGTCCGGCGGCAGCGGCTTGTCCTGCCGGGTGTAGGCGCCCGTGAGCAGCGGGGAGTACGCGACCAGGGTGAGGTCGGGCTCGGCGCGCAGATACCCGAGGAGCTCGGGCCCCGCGTGGCCGAGGCTGCCGTCGGGGAAGAGGTCGCTCGGCACGTCGAAGCGCGGGCGCAGATGGCTGTGCTGGTACTGGAGCACCTGGTAGCCGGGCAGTCCGGCCGCGGCGGCCAGCGCGCGGGCCCGTTCCACCCGCCACACGGCGTGGTTGCTGACGCCGAGCACTCCGACGGTGCCCTCGGCGACCAGCTCGGCGAATCCCCCGACGGTCTCCTGGAGGGGCACCCGCTGGTCCTCGATGTGCGCGTAGAGCAGGTCGATCTTCTCCACGCCGAGCCGTTCCCGGCTGCGCTCGGCGGACTCTCGGATCACCTTGGCCGACAGCCCCTCGGGGTTGTCGACGTAGCTGGTGCCCGGGGCCAGGGGGCGGGCGCCGAGCTTGGTGGCGAGGACGATCTCGTCGCCGACGCCCCGGCTGCGCCGCCACCGGCCGAGCAGTTCCTCGCTCTGGCCGCCCTGGCCGCCGTCCTCCCAGAAGGCGTAGTTGTCGGAGGTGTCGATGAAGTTCCCGCCGGCCTCGACATAGCGGTCGAGTACGGCGAAGGACGTCTCCTCGTCGGTGCGTGAGCCGAAGAGCATCGCGCCGAGCGCGAGGACGCTGACCTCGCGGCGGTGTTGTGGGTCGGTGCCGATCGTGCGGTACTTCATGCCGGATCCCTCCCGTTGGTGGTGGTCGGGAGGGAGTCTTCAGCTTGAAGCGCACTTCAAGTCAAGTGCGCAGAGCCTACTTGGCGAACGGTCCTTCCAGCGCCGCCCATTGGAGCAGCATGATGGTCTTGGCGTCGGCGATCTCCCCGGTGCGGATCATCTCCAGGGCCCGGCGGAAGGGCAGTTCGAGGATCTCGATGTCCTCGCCCTCCTCGTCGAGGCCGCCGCCCTCGTGGGTGCGGGTGAACGGCCCGTACTCGGCCGCGTAGAAGCTCACCCGCTCGGTGACCGAGCCAGGGCTCATATAGACGTCGAACACATGCTGTACGGCCCCGATGGTGTGGCCGGTCTCCTCCACCACCTCGCGCCGCACGGCGATCTCGGGGTGTTCGTCGTCCTCGTCGAGGAGTCCGCCCGGGGTCTCGACGAGCATCCCGTCGGGGTGGCCGTTGACGTACACAGAGAAGCGGAACTGGCGGGTGAGCAGCACGGTTTCGCGTTCCGCGTCGTACAGGAGCATCGTGGCGCCGTTGCCGCGGTCGTGGGTCTCGCGCTCCTGGGTGCTCCAGGTGCCGTCGGCGTGCCGGAAGTCGAAGGTAGTGGTCCGCTCGATGTACCAGTGGCTGGAGAGCAGCTTCACGTCGCGCACCTTCACGCGCGGGTTGCCGGTCAGGTCCAGTCCGGTCCGGTCGAGTCCGGTACGGCCGCGGCGGTCAGGGGTGTCGATTCCGGGCACGGAAGAAGAGGTCATGGTCCGCTTCTACCATCACGCGCCGCGTCAGCCCTCGGCGCCCGTGTGCAGCGCGGCCAGCACATCGGCGTCCGTGACCTGTTCGAAGTTGTCGTACCAGAGCCCGACGGCCATGAAGTCGACCGGCTGGTGCAGACAGATCACCTCGTCGGCCTCCGGGCTCAGCAGCTCCACGCCCTCGGGCGATCCGACCGGCACGGCGAGGAGCACGCGCTCGGGCGACTGCCCCTGGATCCAGCGCAGCGCGGCCCGTGCCGTCACTCCGGTGGCGAGTCCGTCGTCGACCACGATCACGGTACGTCCGCGCAGGTCGAGGGCCGGACGGCCGTGCCGGTAGAGCTCCTCGCGGCGGTGGAGTTCCGCGCGCTCACGCGCCACGATCGGCGCCAGTGTGGCCTCGGTGAGCCCGAGCCGGCCGAGGGCCCAGTCGTCGAAGACCGGAGGATCGTCGCCGCAGATCGCGCCGACGCCGAGCTCCTCCTGGAAGGGCGCGCCGATCTTGCGCGCGACCAGTACATCGAGCGGGGCGTCCAGCGCGCGGGCGACCTCCTGGGCCACGGTGACCCCGCCCCGAGGAAGCGCCAGGACGACGGGATCCTTCTCGTGTCGGCTCCGTAGCTTCTGGGCCAGCTCCCGTCCGGCGTGCCCACGATCACGGAACAGCGTCATGATCGTCACCCCATTCCCGTGCCGCGCGCTCCGCGTACCCAGGGGACGAGGGATCGATGCACCCCGAAGGGATCAGCTGGAAGGATGACCGCCTCCGACGCGTTCATGACACTCTCCTCCAGGCCATGGATGACGCCTGAAGGACCAGCGACGCCCAAGCGCACCGGCCCAGATCCCCTACCGCCGATCGCCGCAGGCTCGATCGACGGCTCCCGCGGCACCTGGGTCCGGGACCGCCTCAAGATGACCGGGGTGCAGCGGGGCCTGACCAGCCGTCACCCGTGACCATGCGGGCCTGCTGAGAGCAGTTCGCCGGCGGCGCGCTCGACGTCGGCCTGGGACACGAGTACCAACTGCGCTGCCTTACCCAGCGGGATGAAGCTGTCCTGGCCGGCGACCCGTCGGATGGAGCCGGTGAATCCGGCATCGGCCAAGGCGGTGACGACTCCCTCTGACACGCCTCCCGTACGGCGGGTCTCGTCGACCACGAGGACGCGTCCCGTCGCACGGGCTTCCCGCAGCAGGTCGTCGACCGGCAAGGGTGCCAGCCAGCGCAGGTCGACGACCCGGCACGCGATGCCCTGCTGCTCCAGCCGGCGGACGGCCCGAAGCGAGATGTGCAGGCCGTTGCCGAATGTCACGAGGGTCAGGTCCGTGCCTGTGCCGTAGGTGCGTGCCCGGCCGATCGGTACGTGCTCTGCGGGTGACGGGTACGCGGCGAGCCAGGCGTTGTCCCCCTCCGTATGGAGATCTCGCGTGTGGTAGAGCGCGATCGGCTCCAGGAAGACGCTGACCGTTCCGTCCACCTTCCCGGCCGCCACACACGTACGAAGCATCGCGGCGGCGTCGTCAGGGCGGGACGGGGAGGCGACGACCAGACCGGGAATGTCACGCAGGACGCCCAGCGCGTTGTCGTTGTGGAAGTGACCGCCGAACCCGCGCTGGTAGCCGTAGCCGGCGATGCGCACCACAAGGGGGTTGCGGTACTGGCCCTGGGAGAAGAACTGCAGCGTGGCGGCCTCGCCGCGCAGTTGGTCCTCGGCGTTGTGCAGGTACGCGAGGTATTGGATCTCCGCCACCGGCAGCAGCCCGGACAGCCCCGCACCCAGCGCGAGGCCGAGGATGGCCTGCTCGTCGAGCAGGGTGTCGAAGACCCGAGCGGTACCGAAACGCCGCTGCAGTCCTCGGGTCAGCCCGTAGACCCCGCCCTTGCGGCCGACGTCCTCGCCGAAGACGACCATCTCCGGGTGGCTGCCGAGCAGGTCGGCGAGTGTGTGGGTGATGGCCTGGGCGACAGTGACGGGCTCGTCCACGGGCACCGCGGACGGTTCGCTCGTACGGCGTGCCGCAGCCGCCACCAGGCCGGGACGGCGGGGTGCGATGGGGGCGGCGATCTGCGTGGCGGTGGTCAGGGGCTCGCTGTCGAGGGCCTCCTTGGCAAAGGCGAACACCCGTCCGCCCACCTCGTCGTACCGGTCGAGAATCTGCTGCGGGGTGCGGACGCCGGTCGTTGTGAGCAGCCGGGCCGTGGCCAGCAGCGGATCGCGTTCCAGATCCGCGGTGACTTGGGACGGCGTCCGGTAGGCGGCTTCGGCGTCCGAGCCCGCATGGCCGAGGAACCGCACCATCGACAGGTGCAGGAACGCCGGTTGCCGGTTCTTGCGTACATGGTCCACTGCCTCGCACGCGGTGTCGAAGGCGGCTTGCGGATCGCACCCGTCCGCGGCGAAGTAGGCGAGAGAGGGCCGGTTGCCGTAGGCGCGCCGCACCCAGTCATGCGGTGTCGGCACGCTGATCCCCAGGCCGTTGTCCTCGCAGACGAACAGGATCGGCATCGGCAGGCCCTGGTAGGCCGCGTGGCAGGCGCTGTTGATGGCGCCTGCCGCCGTGGAGTGGTTGACCGAGGCGTCACCGAAGGAACAGCAGACCACGGCATCGCCGGGCCAGGCGCACTCGGTCCCGAGCCGCTTGGCGCGGGCGATGCTCCACGCCACCCCCACTGCCCGGGGCAGGTGGGAGGAGATGGTCGACGTCTGCGGGATGACGGCCAGTTCGCGACGCCCGTACACCTTGTGCCGTCCACCGGCGATCGGCTCGTCGGCCCCGGCGGCCACCCCCAGCAGCATGTCCCTGACCGCGTCGACGCCGCCGGCCTGCCGGGCGCGGGCGCAGTAGAAGGCGCCGGAGCGGTAGTGCAGCAGCGCCGGGTCGGTGGGGCGCAACGCGAGGGCGAGTGCGGCGTTGCCCTCGTGCCCGCTCGATCCGATGGTGTAGTAGCCGCGGCCCTGCTGCTGCATCCAGCGCGCGGCGGCGTCGGTGTGGCGGCTCTCCAGTTGGGCGTCGAACAGGTCCAGTGCCGTACGGGTGTCCAGTGCGGTACGGGTGTCCAGTGGGCCTGCGGCGTGGGCGGCAGGCCCGAGACCGGCCACTGCCTCGCGGAAGTGCCGGTCCAGGTCCTCGACGCCGCTCACAGGCGGAAGGACAGGTCGGGTTCGAGCGTGGCCACGTCCATCTGTGCTTTCTGCAGACGGCCGGAGTGGTCCCAGTTCATCGACTGCCAGCGGGTGAACTGGTCGAGCACCCACTGCCCCGACTGGCGACTGCCGTTGCCCGACTTGCCGTTGCCGCCGAACGGCAGGTGCGCCTCGGCTCCGGAGGTGGTGTTGTTGACGCTGACCATGCCCGCGGAAATGCCGCGCCGGAACGTCCACACCTCGTGCGGATCGGTGGTGTAGATCGCGGCGGACAGCCCGTAACCGTGGGCGTTGGCCAGATCGAGGGCCTCGTCGAAGTCCCGGTAGGTGGTCACTGAGACGATGGGCCCGAAGGTCTCGGTGAGGAACAGGTCATCGTCGCGGCGCACTCCGTCGACGATCACCGGGTGGTAGAACATGCCCGCTTCAGGGTCCCCGACGAAGCCCTTGCGCGGGTTGTCGGTGGTGATCCGCCCGATGCCGTCGGAGCCGTACGTCCGGTGGTGGTCCTTGATCCACCCGAGGAAGGTCTCGTAGCGCTGCGCGAACCGCTCGTCGAGCATCGGGCCGTACAGGACGTCCTCGAACGCGTCGCCGATCCGGGCCGCGCGGCTGGCGGCGTCGAAGCGGGCGAGGAAGTCCTCGTGCACCGACTCGTGCACGATGAGCGTCCCAAGAGAGGTGCACCGCTGCCCCGCGGTGCCGAATCCGGAGAACAACGCCCCCTCGACCGCCAGGTCGAGGTTTGCGCTCGGGGTGACCACCTGGGGGTTCTTGCCGCCCAGCTCCAGGCACGGGGTCTGCAGGTGGCTTCCGCACAGGGCGCCGATCTTCCGGCCGACGAGCGTGGACCCCGTGAAGCCGACCTTGTCGACCAGCCCGGCGTCGAGGGAGGCCTCCAGACCGGCGTACGTCTGCTCCCCGTCGGCGAGTACGAGGTTGAGCACGCCGTCGGGCAGGCCGCCGCCGTGCACGAACAGCTCGAAAAGGGCCTTGGCGCTCGCGGCGGCGTACTCGGCGGGCTTCCACACCACGGTGTTGCCGGTCACGAGCGCCGGCACGAGGTACCAGGACGGCACGGCCACCGGGAAGTTGCCCGCGGTGATCACCGCGACCGCGCCCATGGGGTTGCGGAAGGTGAACAGTTGCTTGTCGGGCATCTCCGAGGGCACCGTCTGCCCATACAACCGACGGCCCTCGCCCAGGAAGAAGTCGCAGGTGTCGATGATCTCCTGGACTTCGCCGAGTGCCTCGGCGAGCGGCTTGCCGATCTCTTCGGTCACGATGCGGGCGAGCCGGTCCTTGTTGGCTTCGACGAGCCGGCCGATCTTTCCGATCGCGGACCCGCGCACCGGCGCCGGGACGTCCGCCCAGGACCGCTGGGCCGCCTTCGCGGCCCTGGCGGCCTCGACGAACGTCGAGGCGTCCCCGAGCGAGACCTCGGTGACCAGCTCGGCGGTACGGCCGGGATTGGGGCGCTGAAGAGTCCCGCCGGGAGCGCCGGCGACCAGGCGGCCGGCAACGATCGAGGCGACGGAACGGGCCATGACTTTGCTCCTTGTCGGCTGGTACGGGGTCAGTGCACACCGGCGAGCACGCGGTCGAGGGCCCGCAGGGCGATGCCGAGCTCGTCCTGGGTGATGGACAGGGCAGGGCGGAAACGCACCCCACGCTCACCGCACGGCAATGCGATCACCTGCTCCTCGGTTCGCAACCGGCGCAGCACCTCGTCGCGAACGCCGCTGTCGGACAGATCGATGGCACTCATCAGTCCGCGCCCCCGCGAGTTGGACGCCACCGCTGCATGTCGAACTTCCAGATCACGCAGTTCGGCCAGGAACCACGCTCCCACGGCAGCGGCATTGGCCACCAGATCGTCCCTCTCGATGATCTCCAGAATGCGGCGTGCCCGGACCATGTCGACCAGCCCGCCGCCCCAGGTGGAGTTGATACGCCCGGAGACCCGGAAGACGTTGTCGGGCACCTGGTCGACCCGGCGGCCGGCCATGATGCCGCCGAGTTGGACCTTCTTGGCGAAGGCGACGATGTCCGGCGCGAGGCCGAGTTGCTGGTAGGCCCAGGTGGTGCCGGTGATCCCCACCCCGGTCTGCACCTCGTCGAGCACGAACAGCGCGTCGTACTCGTGACAGAGCGCCTGCATCGCCTGCAGGAACTCCGGGCGCATGTGGTTGTCGCCCCCCTCGCCCTGGATGGGCTCGGCGATGAAGCAGGCGACGTCGTGCGGGTTGTCCTCGAAGGCCTGTCGCGCCTGCTCAAGGGCCCGTCGCTCGGCCTCCTCGACCTCGGCAAGGTGCTGCGCGAGGGGGAACCGCACGGCGGGTACGTCGATGCGCGGCCAGTCGAACTTCGGGAAACGGGCCGTCTTGTTGGGCTCGGTGTTGGTCAGCGAGAGCGTGTATCCGCTGCGGCCGTGGAACGCCCGCCGAAGGTGGAGCACCTTGGTGCCGAGCTCCGGTGAGCGGCCTGCGGCCTCGTTGCGGCGGCTCTTCCAGTCGAACGCCGCCTTGAGCGCGTTCTCGACGGCGAGCGCCCCGCCCTCGACGAAGAACAGTCTCGGCAGGTCCGGATCGCCCAGCACCCGGGCGAACGTCTCGACGAATTCGGCGTAGTGCGTGGTGTAGATGTCCGGGTTGGCGGGCTTGTTCGCCGCCACCTGCGCGAGCAGGGTCATGAACTCCGGATCGTCCACGATGCCCCGGGCGTTGAGCCCCAGCGGAGCGGACGCGAAGAACGAGTAGAGGTCGAGGAACTTCTCACCGGTGCGCGCGTCGACGATCCACGAGCCCCGGCTGGCGAGCGGGTCGAGCACAAGTTTGAAACCATCGGTCAGCACATAGCGGCCGAGCCTCTCGTGCACCTCGTCCGGGCGGACCGTCGACGCAGCAGCAACCGTCATGGAGCACCTACCCTCGATAGCCGATCACGGAAGATCTTTCGCCAAATGCGAGAAGCGGCGAAAGTATTTTAGGTATGGCGCAATAACAGCCGCAAGGTATTGCTCACCGGCAGATGCTCGCAAGGGTGCAGGCGTACTCGGACGGGTAAAGGAGGTCCGTGCGTCCGCCCGTGGGCCGGCACGTCACGAGCGCTCCTGCGGTTGGATCCACCCCAGGGACCGCTCGACGGCTCGCTTCCAGCTGGCGTACTCCCACTCCCGCCGTTCGGGGTCCATGTCCGGCATCCATTGAGCGGCCCGGTGCCAGTTGCGGCGCAGGACCTGCAGATCCGGCCAGTAGCCGGCCGCGAGGCCGGCGGCGTAGGCCGCGCCCAGCGACACCGTCTCGTGGACGAGGGGCCGCACCACGGGAACGTCGAGCACATCGGCCAGGATCTGCATGAGCAGGTGGTCGGACGTCATGCCGCCGTCCACCTTGAGCTGCTTCAGGGCGAGCGCGGAGTCGGCGTTCATGGCGTCGACGACCTCACGGGTCTGCCAGCCGGTGGCCTCCAGGACGGCACGGGCCAGATGGCCCTTCGTGATGTACGACGTGAGGCCGACGATGACGCCGCGGGCGTCGCTGCGCCAGTGGGGTGCGAACAGACCGGAGAACGCGGGGACGATGTAGCAGCCGCCGTTGTCCTCGACGGTGCGCGCCAGTGTCTCGATCTCGGGAGCGCTGTTGATCAGGCCGAGCCGGTCGCGGAACCACTGGACGAGCGAACCCGTGACGGCGATCGGGCCTTCCAGGGCGTAGATCGTGGGCTGGTCGCCAATCTTGTACGCGACGGTGGTGAGCAGCCCGTGCCGGGAGCGTACGAGGTCGGTGCCGGTGTTCATCACCAGGAAGCTGCCGGTCCCGTAGGTGCACTTCGCCTCACCCGGCGAGAAGCAGGTCTGCCCGAAGAGAGCCGCCTGCTGGTCGCCGAGGGCCGCTGCGATGCGCAGGCCCGGCAGCACCGCGCGGGCCTCGCCGTAGATCTCGGCCGAGGACCGGATCTCCGGCAGCATCGGGCGCGGGATGCCGAAGAAGTCCATGAGCGCTTCGTCCCAGGTCAGCGTCCGGATGTCCATGAGCATGGTGCGGCTGGCGTTGGTGGCGTCGGTGATGTGCAGGCCGCCGTCCGTACCGCCGGTGAGGTTCCAGATCAGCCAGCTCTCCATCGTGCCGAACAGCACCTCGCCGTCCCGGGCACGCTGCTCCACCCCGTCGACGTGGTCGAAGAGCCAGCGGATACGGGGCGCGGAGAAGTAGGTCGAAGGGGGAAGACAGCAGTGTTCGAGGAAGAACTCGTCTCCGGGCTGTTTCCTCAGCTCCTCGACGAGCGGGGCGGTGCGGGTGTCCTGCCAGACGATGGCCCTGTCCAGCGGAGCCCCTGTCCGCCGGTCCCAGAGCACCGTCGTCTCGCGCTGGTTGGCGATCCCCATGGCCGAGATCTGGCTCGCGTCCACGTCGGCGTTCGACAGTGCCTCGGGTACGACGCGCTGGAGATTGCGCCAGATCTCGACGGCGTCGTGCTCGACCCAGCCGGGCCGGGGGAAGTACTGCTGGTGCTCCCGCTGGGCGACCGACGCCAGACGACCGCCGTGGTCGAACAGGATGCATCGTGTGGAGGTGGTGCCCTGATCGATGGACATCACATACCGTTCCACCATGATCGGCCCTGCCTTCCGATGTGTCGCGGAGTGCTGGGGGCCTACCAGCGGGCCGCGCCCAGGTCTCTGGAGATCGCGCGTGCCGCCTCCCGCAGCACGGTGATCAGGGCCGGCTGAGGCCGGCCTTTGGTGTCGCAGATCCGCTCGACGGCGCCGGACACTCCGATCGCTCCCACCACGAGACCGCCCTGTCCTCGGATCGGCGCGGCGATTCCGGCTTCGCCCATGCTCATCTCCTGCACCTCGGCGCCCCAACCGAACTCCCGTATCTCGCCGAGCGCCCGGTTGAGCTGCTCCGGGTGGACCAGGGTGTGCCGGGTGTACGCCTCCGGTTCGTCCTCCAGCAAGGGATCGACGGGCGTGGCCCCGAAGGCCAGCAGGACCTTGCCGAGCGAGGAGGCGTGCAACGGCAGCAGCGCGCCGACGTCCAGGGTCTGCAGGGTGTCGTCCGGCCGGAAGACATGGTGGATGACGAGCACCCTGCCCTCCAGAGGCGTGCCGAGGCGCACGGCCTCCCCGCTGCGGGCGGCCAGGGCGTCGGCCCAGTTGATGGAGCGGGAACGCAGTTCATTGACGTCGAGGTAACTGGTGCCGAGGTGCAGGAGAGCCGCCCCGAGCTGATACTTTCCGGTCGCCGGGTCCTGCTCCACGAAGTCCACATGTTGCAGAGTGCGCAGAATTCCGTGGGCGGTGCCCTTGGCCAGGCCCAGCGACGAGGCCACCTCCCCCAGTCCCAGCCGACGGGATCCGCCGGCAAGCAGGCGCAAGATCGCCGCCGCCCGCTCGATGGACTGGACTGGGCCGGCCATGAAAGCGATTTTAGTCCCGGTTTTCCCGATTGGGGACTGCCGTTCGACAATGCCGACCGAGGTTCGTTGACGGGCGGCATTTACCTCCTTAGCGTTCCTTCACGCCCGGCCCGGCAGCCGGCAGCGCTTCCCTGAGGAGGAGGAAACATGACAACAGCGCAGCTCGGCGCCGCGCCTCGCGGGGGAGTCGAACACGTCTTTCCGTTGCCGCACACCGCCGGGGCCGTCTCGGCCCTACGCGGACGCATCCGTACGGTCCTCACCGACTGGAACCTGGCCGCGGACATCACCGAAGACGTACTGCTGGTGGTCTCGGAGCTGCTCACCAACGCGATCGTCCACGCCCTGCCCCCGGCGACGCTGACGCTCTCACACAGCCACATGGACACGGGCGAAGCCGTACGCGTCGAAGTGACCGACATGGGGCCTGCCCACTTGGCAGGGCCGTCGGCTTCCCCTCTCGACCCGGACGAGCACGGCCGGGGCCTCAGGATCGTCACCGCCCTGGCAACCCGGTGTGGCATACGAGTGCACTCCGGCGGGACGAGTCGGTGGGCAGAGCTGCCGTTCGGCCAGAACTGAGGCCGGCCACCTTCAAGGGCGGCCGCCGGCAGCCGACTTACACGCAAAAGGGCCCCCACAGGCTCTCGCCTGCGAAGACCCTTCGCATCGTCGGGACGACAGGATTTGAACCTGCGACCCCTTGACCCCCAGTCAAGTGCGCTACCAAGCTGCGCCACGTCCCGGTGCGCTCACACGGAGTGAACCGCGTGATCGCGCGAACAGAACTTTACCCCACATCGGGGGCGGCACCGAAGGGGGCACGGGACGCGGGACAATCGGGACCATGGGCAGCACATCGTCAGGACGGGCGGCCGGCGCACGGGACCGGGACAGCGCGGGGCGGGCACGCAATGCCCGGCCCCGGGACGGACTGGGGCGGCCTCTGCCGTACGGCGCGGACGGCGTGGACCGGCAACCGGAGGGAGTCGTCCGCACCCCGGAGCAGACCGTCGCCGAGGCGCAGGAGCTGCTGGACGCGGGCAAGCCGTTCCACGCGCACGAGGTCTTCGAGGACGCCTGGAAGTCGGGCCCCGAGGACGAGCGCGAGCTGTGGCGGGGGCTGGCGCAGCTCGCGGTGGGCCTCACCCACGCGGCCCGCGGCAACACCACGGGCGGCGCTCGCCTGCTGCGCCGAGGCGCCGGGGCGTTGCAGGAGTGGACCTCGGCTTCCGGACGGACGCGACCGCACGGGATGAACCTCAGGAGCGTGACGGCCTGGGCTCGGGACCTGGCGGAGTCCGTGGAGGGCGGCTCGGAGCCTGTGGACGCGGAGGGGCGGGCGCCGCGGCTACGAGGGTGACGGGCGCCGTGGGCGCCATCGGCCGGATGTTCGTCCCGGGTGAGAGTGCGATGCGGGGCGACGAGCCGCCGCGAAGGCCGCCACCCACGGCCCGGCGCGCGGGGCGGCGAGCGCCGGGCTCGCGCGGCCAAGGACCGTCGCCCGGGCACCGCGGACACAGGCGGCCCGCCCGACCGTGACCGCCCCCTGCCCACGCCCCGGTCGCGACCGGCACCCGATCGCCGACGCGGTGTCCAAGCCGTCAACCCCGTGCGGCAGACTCGGGGCGTGCGAAAGATTCATGTCATCGGTATCGGCGCGGGCGACCCCGACCAGCTGACCCTCCAGGCGGTCAGGGCGCTGCGGAACACGGACGTGTTCTTCGTCCTGGACAAGGGCGAGGTGAAGTCGGACCTCACCCAGCTGCGCCGGGACATGCTCGACGCACATGTGCCGCAGGGAACGTACCGCGTGGTCGAGGCGCGCGACCCGGAGCGGGACCGCTCGGCCGGCGGCTCCGCCTACTCCCCCGCGGTCGGCGACTGGCGCAGCGCCCGCGCCGACATCTACGAGCGGATGATCACCGAGGAGCTCGGCGAGGACGGGACCGGCGCGTTCCTGGTCTGGGGCGATCCGGCGCTGTACGACAGCACGCTCGGGATTCTTCAGGAGGTGCTGGAGCGGGGGCGGGTGACCTTCGCGTACGACGTCGTGCCCGGCATCAGCAGCGTCTCCGCGCTCGTCGCCCGCCATCGGACCGGGCTCAACCGTGTCGCCCGTCCCGTGCAGATCACCACCGGGCGGCGGCTCGCCGAGGGGTTCCCCGAGGGCGTGGACGACGTGGTGGTGATGCTCGACGCACACCAGACCTTCCGGCAGTACGCCGACCAGGACATCGACATCTACTGGGGCGCCTACATAGGCACCCCGGACGAGATCCTCGCCTCCGGCCCGATCGCCGAGGCGGCGCCCCGTATCGAGCGGCTGCGCGCCGAAGCCCGGGAGCGCAAGGGCTGGATCATGGACACGTATCTGCTGCGCCGCAACCCGGACAACGACTAGCGGACCCGCGCGGGCCGCTCCCACATGCGGGGGCGACCCGCCGGTGTGATCGTGTCCTCGTGACCATCGCCGAGGAAACCGCGCGGCCGCCCGCCTCGGAGCCCCCCGTGCTGGACGCGCGCCGCCGCAACATCGTCTTCGTGACGATCATGCTCGGCATGCTGCTGGCCGCCCTGGACCAGACGATCGTCGGCACCGCCCTGCCGACGATCGTGTCGGACCTCGGCGGTGCCGAGCACATGTCATGGGTGGTGACGTCGTACCTCCTCGCCGAGACCGTCGCGACCGTGCTGGTCGGCAAGTTCGGCGACATGTTCGGCCGCAAGGTGGTCTTCCAGGTCTCGGCGATCGTGTTCATCACGGGCTCGTTCCTGTGCGGCCTCGCCGACAACATGACGCTGCTGATCGTGTGGCGGGCGATGCAGGGCATCGGCGCGGGCGGGCTCATGGTCACGTCGATGGCGCTGATCGCCGATGTGATCCCGCTGCGCGAGCGCGGCAAGTACCAGGGCGCGATCGGTGCGGTGTTCGGGGTGGCCACGGTCATCGGGCCGCTGCTGGGCGGGTTGTTCACCGACCATCTGTCGTGGCGCTGGGCGTTCTACGTCAACGTCCCCATCGCGATCGTCGTCGTCTTCGCCGCCGCCCGCACCATCCCCGTCATCAAGGCGGCCTCCCGGCCCGTCATCGACTATTTCGGCATCGCCTTCGTCGCGGTCGGCGCCAGCGCGCTGATTCTGGCGACGAGTTGGGGCGGCAACGAGTACGCGTGGAGTTCCGGCGTCATCATCGGCCTGTTCGTCGGCGGTGTGCTCGCCCTCGGGCTGTTCTGCTGGGTGGAGACCCGCGCGGCCGAACCGATGCTGCCCATGCGGCTGTTCGGCAACCCCGTCTTCACGGTCTGCTCGGTCCTCAGCTTCATCGTCGGCTTCGCGATGCTCGGCGCGCTGACCTATCTGCCGAGCTATCTCCAGTACGTCGACGGCGACTCGGCCACGGTCTCCGGCGTACGGACGCTGCCGATGGTGATCGGCCTGCTCATCGCGTCGGTGTTCAGCGGCAACGTGGTCAGCAGGACCGGCAAGTACCGGCTGTTCCCGATCATCGGCTCGCTGGTGATGGGGATCGGCCTGTATCTGATGTCCCTGATGGGGCCGTCGACCGGGGCCTGGCTGGAGTCGCTGTACATGTTCGTGCTCGGCACCGGCATCGGTCTGAGCATGCAGGTGCTGACGATCGCGGTGCAGAACACCGTCGACTACGCCGATCTCGGCACCGCGACCTCGGGCGTCACCTTCTTCCGCACACTGGGCAGCTCCTTCGGTACGGCCGTCTTCGGCACGATCTACACCAACAACCTCGCCCCCAACCTGCGCCAGGGCATCGCCGAGGCCTCCGCGGTCCCCGGCGCGGACCCGGCGACCGTCGCCCAGGCGGCGACCAGTCCGGAGGGCGTGCACGAGCTGCCGTCGGCGGTGGCCGCGCCGATCGTGGACGCCTACGCGGACACGCTCCAGACCGTGTTCCTGTGGACGGTGCCGGTCGCCGCACTCGGTTTCCTCATCGCCCTCTTCCTCAAGCAGGTCCAGCTGCGGGACAGCGCCCGGATGGGGTCGACCGACATGGGCGAGGGGTTCGCGCAGCCGCGCGGCGCCGACTCCCAAGCGGTCCTGGAAGCCTCCGTCGCGAAGATCATCGGCAGTACGGACCTGGACACCGCGCGCCGTCTGGTGCGGTCCTCCGACACCCGGCTCGATGTGGCGGGGGCCTGGGCCGTGATGCAGGTGGAGCTGTTGAACCGGGTGGTCGGCCATGCGAGCCTCGGGCTGATCGCCGCCCGCCGCCATCTGCCGCCGGAGGTGCTGCTGCCGGTCTTCGACCGGATGGTCGACGAGGGCTATCTGACCCGCGACGGCTCACTGCTCTCGCACACCCATGCGGGCGCCCGCGAGGCCGAGGTCATCACCAGCGCCTGGGCCGCCTGGCTGGAGGAGCGAGTGGAGCAGGACATCGGCCGCCCCTCAGGCACGGCCCTGCGCGCCGCCGTCGACACCATCGCCAAGCGCCTGCTCGTGGAGGACCTGACCAGCGGCCTGCCGGGCGGCAAGCCGGTACCGGCTGAGACCGGCGCCCACTGAAAGCCGATTGCTCCAAGGCGCCGGCCACGGTCATGATCGGGCCATGTCTCCCGCCCCGGTCCGCTTCCACGACCCCGGCACGACCGCCCACGCCTTCCGTGACTCGGTGCTGGTCCGCTGCCCGCGCTGCGACCGGGTCGCGCGCTTCGAGCGGGCGCGCGTGATCTGCCGGTCCTGCGGCCTGTGCGGCCCCGTCGCCCAGGGCACCTGGCCGACGCTGTGGCTTCAGGCCGACACCCGGCACGGTGAGCTGTGGGCGTACGGCCTCGAACACCTCGATCTGATCCGCCGGTTCGTCGCGGCGGATCTGCGCGAGCGGGCGCCCTGGTACGAGCACGGCCGGAAGATGACCTGCGTCGGCAGACTCCCCGCCTGGGTCAAGAGCGCCAAGCACCGCACCGAGGTGCTGCGGGTCATCGACCGGATGCGGACCTCGGTCATCGAGGACTGAGACCGAGCCACTCCAGCACCCCGGCCACGTCCGGCACCGGCACGACGTCCTCGGGCAGTGGAGGACGTCGTACGACCACCACGGGCAGCGCCAGATGCCGCGCGGCGGTGAGTTTCGCGGCCGTCGCCGCTCCCCCGCTGTCCTTCGTCACCAGTACGTCGACGCAGTGGGCGGAGAGCAGGGCGGTCTCGTCCTCCACTGTGAACGGGCCCCGCGCGAGGAGGACTTCGGTGCGCGGCGGCAGCGGCGGCTCGGGCGGCTCCACGGAGCGTACGACGAAGTGCAGGTCCTTCAGATGGGCGAAGGCCTTGAGGCCCAGGCGGCCCGTGGTCAGGAAGATCCGGCGGCCGAGGCTCGGCAGCAGGTCGGCGGCCGCGTCCAGGGAGGCGACCGGATGCCAGCGGTCCTCGGGTCCCGGCCGCCAGCCGGGGCGGCGCAGCACGACCGCCGGAACGCCGGTCGCCGCGGCGGCGTGGGCCGCGTTCGCCGTGATCGACGCGGCGAAGGGGTGGGTGGCGTCGACGAGGGCGTCCACACGCTCCTCACGCAACCAGTTCGCGAGCCCCTCCGCACCGCCGAACCCCCCGATGCGGACCTCCCCGGTGACGGTCCCCGGTCGGCTCACCCGCCCCGCGAGCGAGGTGGTGACGCGGACGCCGGGCAGCGCGGTCAGCGCGGCGGCGAGCTCACGGGCCTCGGTGGTGCCGCCGAGGATGAGGACGTGTGGGGGCATGGGGTGAGCCTACGGCCGGGCGCCGCTTGAGTCCTGGCCGGTATGGCAGGTGGTCTTCGTGGCGAGCTGCGTTCCGCGAAATCGTCCATGACCGCCTGGGCGGCCGGAACCCGTTCGCCAGCCGGGGTGTGTGGTACTCGGGTTCGCACGACGACCGGCCGCGCAGGAGGAGGCGTGGAGCCGTGTCGCGGGGGTCGGGATCGCGCCCTGAGGCGCCCCGGTCGCTATGGTCCGGGCATGGAATCCGTGCGCGCCGTGCTGATCGACATCGATGGTGTCCTCACCGTCTCCTGGCAGCCGCTCCCGGGTGCCGTCGAGGCACTGCGGGAGATCCGGGAGGCCGGGTTCGGGGTCGCGCTGGTCACCAACACGACCTCGCGGACGCGCGCTTCGATCGCCCGGACGCTGGCGGACGCGGGGTTCCCCGTGTCGGCGCAGGACATTCTCACCGCGCCCTCGGTCACGGCGGCTCATGTCGCCGAGCGCTTTCCGGGGGCGCGGTGTGCGCTGCTGAACAGTGGGGACGTGCGGGAAGACCTCACGGGGGTCGAGTTGGTCGATGAGGCTCCGGATGTCGTGATCGTCGGTGGTGCCGGGGAGGAGTTCGGGTATGCGGCGCTGAACCGGGCCTTCGGGTATCTCCAGGGCGGGGCGCGGTTGGTCGCCATGCACCGGAATCTGTACTGGCGTACGGACGAGGGGTTGCAGCTCGACTCCGGGGCCTTCCTGGTCGGGCTTGAGCAGGCGGCGCGTACCGAGGCCGAGGTGACGGGGAAGCCGTCGGCGGCGTTCTTCGAGGCGGCGCTGGGCCGGCTCGGGGTGGGCGCGGAGCAGGCGCTGATGGTCGGGGACGACGTGGAGTCGGACGTGCTGGCGGCACAGCGGGCCGGGGTCACCGGGGTGCTGGTCAGGACCGGCAAGTTCCTCCCGGAGACCCTGCGCGAGGCGAGCGGCACGCCCGACCATGTGATCGACTCCTTCGCCGACCTGCCGGCGCTGCTGCGCGGCTCAGGGCAGCAGTAGCTGGACGCCGCCCACCACGGTCGCCGCGATGACGAGTTGCTCGAACAGTCGCTGGTTGATCCGGTTCACAGCCCATTTGCCGATGAACGCACCCGGTACGACGAACACCGCGAGCGCGGCGTCAAGCAGCAGTGAACGGCCGTCGATCAGGCCGAGCCCGACGCTGAAGGGCACCTTCGAGACGTTGACGATCAGGAAGAAGAAGGCCGAGGTGCCCAGGAAGCCGAGCTTCCGGAAGCCCGCCGAGAGCAGATACATCGACATCACCGGGCCACCGGCGTTGGCGACCATGGTGGTGAACCCGCCGAGGACGCCGTAGGAGCGGGCCTTGATCCGGCCGCCGCGGGTCGCCACCCCTTCCGGATCCCGCTCGGCGTCGGCGGCCCGGCGCCGCCACACCGTCACGGCGGCCATCAGCAGCAGGATCGCGCCGATCGACGTCCGGACGATCCCGTCGTCGGCCCACATCAGGAACAGCGTGCCCGCGACCACACCGCCCGCGACCGCGGGGAACAGCCGCCACAGCGTGGGCCAGTGCGCGTGCCGCCGATAGGTGAGCACGGCGAGCACATCCCCGGCGATCAGCACCGGAAGCAGTACACCCGTGGAGGCACGGGCCGGCAGCACCGCGGCGAAGACCGCGAGACTGACCGTATTGGCTCCGCTCACGGCGGTCTTCGAGAACCCGACCAGCAGAGCCGCGAAGGCGAGCGCGACGAACTCCCAGCCGGTGATGTGCCACAACGTCATCGTGTCCATGCGGAGACTGATGCTATGCACATTCAACCAACGCCGTCAGTACCGTCTCACCAGATGACAGATGCACTCATGGCGTGTGCCCAGGCAAGCCGGGCGTGTATGCGGCTCCGCCGCGGGGCGCGACCAGCCGCGACGGCGCCGCAGCGAACCGACGTCACATCGCGGCACTTGCAGCGGAACGCTCAGTGGCGCTCCACCAGCAGCGCACTCCCCTGCCCCACCCCGACGCACATCGTGGCGAGCCCCCGTTCCGCCCCCGTGCGCCGCATCCGGTGCAGCAGGGTCGTCAGGATGCGTGCGCCCGAGCAGCCGAGCGGATGCCCCAGCGCGATCGCGCCGCCGCTCGGATTGACCAGTTCCGGATCGATTCCCAGCCGGTCGACACAGGCCAACGCCTGCGCCGCGAACGCCTCGTTGAACTCGGCCTCCTGGAGGTCCCCCACACTCCATCGCGCCCGGGCGAGCACCTTCTGCGTGGCCGGAACCGGCCCGATCCCCATCACATCCGGATGCACACCCGCGGACGCGCCGCCGACATACCGCCCGAGCGACTCAAGACCGAGCTCGTTCAGCGCCTCCTCGCTGACCAGCAGCAGCCCCGCCGCACCGTCGTTCATCGGCGAGGCGTTCCCCGCGGTGACGGTGCCGCCCTCCCGGAAGACCGGCTTCAGCCGCGCGAGCTTCTCGTACGACGTGTCCTCGCGCACGCACTCGTCAAGCTCCACGACGATCCCGTCCGGCCGCTCCACCGGCAGCAGCTCGTCGTCGAAGTGGCCGTTCTTGCGGGCCTCGGCGGCCAGCCGGTGGCTGCGCAGCGCGAACTCGTCCTGCCGCTCACGCGAGACGCCGTGCCGCGAGGCGACCTCCTCCGCGGTCTCCCCCATGGACAGCAGCCCGTGGAGATCCTTCATCGCCGGGTTGACCAGCCGCCAGCCGAGCCGGGTGTCGACGGTCTCGATACGGTGCGGGAGGGCCTCGTCGGGGCGGGCCATGACGAAGGGCGCGCGGCTCATCGACTCGGAACCGCCCGCGAGCACGATGTCGGCCTCGCCCGCGGCGATGGTGCGGGCCGCGGTGGTCACGGCCTCAAGGCCGGACGCGCACAGCCGGTTCACCGTGGCGCCGGGCACCGACTCGGGCAGCCCGGCCAGCAGCGCGGCCATGCGGGCGACATTGCGGTTGTCCTCGCCGGCCTGGTTCGCGGCGCCCCAGTACACGTCGTCGATGCGCGCCGGGTCGAGCGCGGGCACATCGGCGACCAGCCCCCGGATCACGGTCGCTGCGAGGTCGTCGGGCCGCAGGGAGGAAAGGGCTCCGCGCAGTTTGCCGATGGGCGTGCGGCGGGCGGCCGCGAAGTGGACGGGACGCACGAGAAGGACTCCTGACCGACAGCGCCGCCGGCCTTACGGCCGGCCATGAACAGCGGCCTCTTAATTAGCACCGCTAGTTTTGGACTATAGACCGCCGACCGCACCCCTGGGAAGATCCCCGAGAACCTTCACCGACGCAGCCGGAGGAGACATGGCCGACCCCCGCGAACACATCCTCGCCGGAACCCACGGCCCGATCGTCGTGCGCGAGTGGCCGAGAAGGGAGCCGCGGTACACGGCGCTGCTGGTGCACGGCTACGGGGAGCACGTCGGCCGGTACGAGGGGGTGGCCGGTGTCCTCACCGGGCATGGCGCGGCCGTGTTCGCCCCCGATCACATGGGGCACGGGAAGTCGTCGGGCGAGCGGGTCGTGATCGAGGACTTCGAGGACGTCGTCAGCGATGTGCACACGGTGGCGGACCTCGCCCGGACCGCCCACCCCGGCATCCCGCTGGTCATGGTCGGGCACTCGATGGGCGGCCTGATCTCGGCCCGTTTCGCCCAGCGGTACGGCGCCGAGCTCACCGCACTCGTCCTGTCCGGGCCGGTCATCGGCGACTGGCCGCTGCCGCGCCGGCTGCTCGCGCTGGACGAGATCCCGGACACCCCGATCAGTCCGGGCGCGCTCTCCCGCGACCCGGAGGTGGGGGCGTCGTACGCGGCGGATCCGCTGGTCTGGCACGGCCCGATGAAGCGGCCGACCGTGGAGGCCTTCACCCGGACCCTGGAGACCGTGTCCAAGGGCGGCGACGTGGGACCGCTGCCGCTGCTGTGGCTGCACGGCGACGACGACCGTCTGGTGCCGCTCGCCGGAAGCCGGGCCGGCGTACAGGAGTTGCGCGGCGACCGGCTGACCGAGCGCGTCTATCCGGGCGCCCGGCACGAGGTGTTCCACGAGACGAACAAGGCCGAGGTCTTCGACGACCTGGTCCACTTCCTGGACGCCGTACTCGAAGACTGAGACGACGGACCGCCGCGTTTGCACCAGTACGCCCTGGGCACCCGCGCCCGCATGGAGCGGTTGCGGAGAGCGGCCTGCGTGGGGGAGCAGGCGGACAGGCCTCCGGCGTGCGGGGCGGGAACCCGCGAGGAGGAGCGCGCCGTACTGCTCCGGATGTCCAGGCAATACGCGGAGAGGAGAAGCGCGCCATGACCGTGGTGAGGAGCACCCTGCCCGACAAGGAACGCCGGATCGCCGGTGACGCCCTCCAGGACACACTGGTCGACCTGCTCGGTCTGTCATTGGTCGGCAAGCAGGCGCACTGGAACATCGTCGGACCGAGGTTCCGCTCGATCCACCTCCAGCTGGACGAGGTCGTCTCGGCCGCCCGCGACTACGCCGACACCGTCGCCGAACGCGCCGCCGCGCTCGGCGTCCCGCCGGACGGCCGCCCGGAGACCGTCGCCGCCTCCTTCGGCCTGCCCGGCCCCGGGGACGGCTGGCTGCGCGACACCGAGGTGGTCCAGCTGATGGTGGCCTCGCTGGAATCGACCATCGGCCGACTGCGCGACCGTATCGAGGCCACCGACAAGGCGGACCTGGTCACCCAGGACCTGTTCATCGGCATCACCCGCGAACTGGAGAAGCAGCGCTGGATGTTCGACGCCGAGAACTGGCCCCGGGACGAGTGAAGGGGGAAGGAAATGACGGACTCCCTCGAACTCGACGCGCTGTGGGAGAACTTCCACCGCGCGGTGAACATGACCTCGCAGGAACTGGCCGCCTGGCTGCGGGTCAGCGACGCCTCCGAGGAGACCGAACCGCTGCCGGACCACGCGGGCACGCCGACCGGACAGCATGTCCTGGCGATCCTCCAGAAGCGCCGCACGGACCTCACCGACGACGACATCGAGGTGATGTACGAGGTGGTCGACACGGTCGCCGAACAGGCGGACGTGGAGAACGAACCCGAGGCGGAGGACTCCCGACGCAGGCATCTGCTGATGTCGCTCGGCCATGACCCACTGAAGCCATGAGTCCCGAACCGGGCGCGTCCGCACGGGCGTTGAGGTGCCCGGCGCCCGCCCGGGAGGTGGCCGAAGACAGTCTCCGCCGTCGACGATGATCGTGAAAGACTGCCCGCAGCGCAGACCTTGCCGAGCGAGCAGAGGAGCACCGTGTGACCGGGACCGAGCCGGCCGTCCGTATCGACACGACCCGGCCCCATCCGGCCCGGGTGTACGACTGGTACCTCGGCGGCAAGGACAACTACCCGGTCGACGAGGCCCTCGGCCGGCAGATCATGGCGATCGACACGGGGGCGCCGCGGGCCGCGCGCAGCAACCGCTGGTTCATGCAGCGGGCCACGCGCCACCTCGCCGGAGCGACGGGAATCCGCCAGTTCCTGGACATCGGCACCGGCATACCCACCGAGCCCAACCTCCACCAGATCGCCCAGTCCTTCGCACCGGACGCACGCGTGGTCTACGTCGACAACGACCCCATCGTCCTCGCTCACGCCGAGGCACTGCTGCGCGGCACCCCGGAGGGCGTGACGGAGTACGTCCAGGCCGACGCCCGCGAGCCGGGGGCGATCCTCGAACAGGCCGCCCGCGTCCTCGACTTCGAGCGCCCCATCGCCCTGTCCCTGATCGCCCTGCTGCACTTCGTCGCCGACGAGGACGGCGCGTACGACCTGGTGGACACCCTCGTCGAGGCGCTGGCGCCGGGCAGTTGCCTGGTCCTGTCGTGCATGACCGCCGACTTCGAGCCGGAGAACGTACGGCAGGGCATCGAGCGCTACTCGGCGGGCGGGGTGACGCTCGTCGCGCGCTCGCACGCCGAAGTGGGCGGCTTCTTCAGGGGACTCGACCTGATGGAGCCGGGGATCGTGTCGGTGAAGGACTGGCGCCCCGACCTCGCGCGGGACGAGTCGCCGCTCGGCGACGGGCCCGTGTCGCTCTACGGCGCGGTCGGCGTCAAGTACTGAGGGACCACGAAGGACTCCGGCCCGCTTCACCTACGGCTGATCGCGCGGACCGGTGAGCATCCGCTCCAGCCGGTCGAAGCGGGCGTGCAGGGCGCGGGTCGTCTCGTCGTACAGCTCCTCGGCGTCGTGGGCGAGCCGGTGCCGGCGCTTCTGCTCCCGCCCGACGAACCAGGTGGCCAGCGCGGCAGTGACCATGCCGTACGTCGTAATCCCCACGGCCATTACCACCGCCGCGATGACCCGGCCCCAGAAGGTGACCGGGTAGAAGTCGCCGTATCCCACGGTCGTGGCGGTCTCGATCGACCACCACAGGGCCTTCGGATAGGACGTCAGGTTCGCGCCCCTGGCGCCCTGTTCGGCGGCGACCACCGCCCATGACCCGGCGAGCATCACCACGCCGAGGGCGCCCGTCGCCCCGATCGCCGCCTTCAGATGCAGCGAGCGGCCCTCCCGGCCGAGCAGCGCGGCGACCGCCCTGGCGAGGAATCCGGGCAGCATGGTGACTCCTTCGGGTACGGGCACGTCATGGGGTCAGTGTCGGGGCGGCGCCAGGACCGGGCATGCCGGGAGGCGCGTTCGAGTTGCCGCGCCGCCACCAGCCAAGGCAACACCCGCCCCGCGCCACCACCAGCGCCGCGCGACGGCACGCTCCTCGTGCCGCGCGCCCGGCGCGTGCCGGGCAGCGGGGCGTACGCATCGCTGGACGGCACCGTCCTGATCACCGCCTCCGGCGAGGGCGCCGCCGCCATCGCCCTCGTCCATCACCCCGCTCACCCGATCGGGCCGGTGCGGCTGGTGGGACCGCAGGGCCGGTGGTGCGCTGAGGGAACGTGTCACGTTCTCAGGAGGCCCCCCGCCATGACCCGCTCCCGCCCTGTCCACGCCCTCGCCTCGGCCCTGGCGGCAGCCGCCCTGCTGACCTGCGCCGCCTGCTCGGACGACAGTGACAGCGCTGCGGACGTCGCCGCCTCCCCGCTCGCCGCGCAGACCACCGCGGCGCCGGCGGAACTCACCGAGGCCGGAGCCCAAGCCGCGCTGATCACCGAGTCCGACATCGAGGACGACTGGACCCAGGTCGAGGACGCCTCCGGCTGGCGCGACTCCCTGCTCGTCGGCCAGGTCGACGTGGCCGACTTCCTCACGGCGAAGGCGGACGCCGCCGACTGCCAGCGGCTCCTGGACCGCCTCTACAGCGAGGACCTGCTCGGCAAGCCCTCCGGCGCCTCGGCGCTGCGCGGCTTCGAGCAGGGCGACTCCCGGCTGCTGTACCAGGTCGCCGCCTACGACCGGGCCGCCCTCAGCGCCTCCCTGGCCTGGCTGAAGACCCTGCCGGTGAAGTGCGACCAGTTCACCGCGACCGACGACGCCGGCGAGGAGCGCACCGTCCAGGTGATCGAGACCTCGCTGCCCGACGAGGGCGACGCCCGCCAGGGCCTGCGCGTCACCGTCAAGGGCACGGCCGACGGCTCGCCCGCCACGCTCACCCTGGACGTGGCCGCCGTACGCGTGGGCTCCGACGCGATCACGGTCACCGCGGGCGGCCTGGACGGCGGCGAGGACGACTCCGTCGAGGACGCCGTCGAGAAGGGCACCCAGCGCCTGAAGGACGTACAGGCGGGAAAGACCCCTTCGCCGTGACCGCTCGAACTCCGCCGATTTTCCGTTGAGTTCACCCTCCCGCAGCCCAACCGCCGCCGATCCTGTGCCGATTCCGGAGACAGAGTGATCAAGGGACGGCACAATGGCCACCACGGCCGGTTTCGGCCGTACGTGCGAGGAGAGGACGAGTCGTGACCGAAGGCCACACCCCGGCGGACGAGTCGGCGAAGCTGAACACCGGTGTGGCGCACAACGCGCGTGTGTGGAACTACTGGATCGGCGGCAAGGACAACTACGAGGTCGACCAGCAGGTCGCCGAGCACGTCGCCGGAATGTTCCCGATCATCCGGGACATCGCCCGCGCGGACCGCGAGTTCCTCGGGCGGGCGGTGCGATTCCTCGCCGAGGAGCGCGGGGTACGGCAGTTCCTGGACATCGGCACCGGCCTGCCGACGGCGGACAACACCCACGAGATCGCCCAGCGCGTCGCCCCGGACGCACGGATCGTCTACGTCGACAACGACCCGATCGTGCTCCTGCACGCCCGCACCCTGCTCACCGGCACCACCGAGGGCGTCACCGACTACATCGACGCCGATGTCCACGACCCGGAGGCGATCCTCGAACGCGCCGCGCACGCCCTCGACTTCACTCGGCCGGTCGCGGTGCTGATGCTGGGCATCCTCAACTTCGTCCTCGACATCGACAAGGCCCGGGACATCGTCCACCGCGTGATGGCGGCGGTCCCCTCCGGCAGCTTCCTGGTCCTGACCCATCCCACCCACGACGACGAGGTGGGCGGCGCGGGGCAGATCCCGGCGATGGAGTTCTGGAACGAGAACGCCACTCCGCCGATCACCGCCCGCAGCGGCGCGGACATCGCCACGTTCTTCGAGGGTCTGGAGCTCCTCGAACCGGGCCTGGTGTCCTGCTCGGCGTGGCGTGCCGAGTCCAACTCTCCCGTGGTGGTTCCACAGTACGGCGCCGTGGCCGTGAAACCCTGACGCCCACAGCGAGTTTCGCGGCCCAGCTCGACGAGGAGAACGCATGACCACCCTTGCCGATCCCGTGCCCGGAGGGCGTCCCGGAGACATCGAGCGGGCGACCGCGCTGAGCGGGGAGCTGTCCGGGCGGGGCGTGCACGGAATCGTGCTGGCCTATGTGGACACCGCCGGGATCGGCAGGGTGAAGGCGGTCCCGACGGCGAAGCTGCCCTCGGCGGCGGCCTGGGGGGTCGGGATGTCCCCGGTGTTCGACACGTTCCTGGCGAACGACTCCATCGTCACCACCGACGTCCTCGGCTCCCCGGACGGCGATCTGCGGCTCTACCCCGACCTGGACCGCCTGGTGGTGCTGTCCGGACAGCCCGGCTGGGCGTGGGCCCCGGTGGACCGGATCACCCAGGAGGGCGACCCGCATCCGGGCTGCGGCCGCACCTTCCTCCGGCACCTCCTCACGGAGTCCGCCCGCCAGGGCATCGCCTTCCGGGCGTCGATCGAGATCGAGTGGGCCGTCGGCCACGGCCCCGCCGCCGAGGGCGAGTTCGTGCCCGCGGTGACGGGTCCGGCGTACGGCGCCACCCGCCAGGTCGAGCTGAGCGAGTGCACCGCCGAACTGCTGGCCGCGCTCGCCGAGCAGGGCGTGGACGTCGACCAGATCCATCCCGAGTACGCGGCCGGGCAGTTCGAACTGTCGGTGGGCGCGCTGGACCCGGTGGCCGCGGCCGACCGCAGTGTGCTGGTGCGCCAGACGATCCGGGCGGTGGCCCAGCGCCACGGCCTGGTGGTCTCCTTCGCCCCCGCGGTCTTCGCCGAGGGCGTCGGCAACGGCGGCCACCTCCATCTCTCCGCCTGGCGCGACGGCGTCAATCTGCACGCGGGTGGCGACCGCCGCCACGGCATGACGGCCGATGCCGAGTCCTTCACGGCCGGAGTGCTCACCCGCCTACCGGCGCTCACGGCGGTGACGGCACCCAGCCCCGCCAGCTATCTGCGGCTCAAACCCTCCCAGTGGGCGGGGGTGTTCACGGCCTGGGGCCGGGAGACCCGCGAGGCGGGCGTGCGCGTGATCACCGGCACCAGCGGCCTCCAGGACCAGGCGGCGAACATCGAGATCAAGCCGGTCGACCTCGCCGCCAACCCCTACCTCGCCCTCGGCTGCGTCATCGCCGCCGGTCTCGACGGCATGGCGAAGTCCCAAGCCCTGCCCCAGGAGATCACCGGTAACCCCGCTGACCTGCCCGCCGAGGAGGCCCACGCCCGTGGCGTGCGCCGGCTGCCGACCTCGCTCGGCGCGGCCGTGGAGGCGTTCCGCGGCGACCAGGTGCTGCGCACCGCGCTGGGGCCGGTCCTCGCCGACGCGGTGATCGCCGTGCGACAAGGGGAGATCGCGGCCGTCGACGGGCTCGATGAGGCAGGGATCGCGGCGGCGTACCGCTGGCGGTACTGACGTGACGGCCACCGCGGTCCACGAGACCCTCGCCGCCCAGCCACTGACCGACCACCACTGCCACGGCGTGGTCACCGAGGGCCTGGACCGCCCGGGCTTCGAGTCACTGCTGACCGAGGGCGCGCCCTGGCCCGGGATCTCCCCGTTCGACACCCCGGTGGGCGTGGCGGTACGCCGCCACTGCGCACCCCTGCTGGACCTGCCCCGGCACGCGCCCGCCGAGGAGTACCTGGCCCGGCGCGCCGAACTCGGCCCGCGGGAGGTGAACCGGCGCTTCCTCACCGCCGCCGCCACCGACGTCTTCTGCGTCGACACCGGCTACACCCCGCACCCCCTCACCGCCCCGCACGAACTGGCCGAGGCGGTCGGCGGCAGCGCCTTCGAGGTCGTACGACTGGAGAACGTCGCCGAGTCGACCGTACGGGCCGGGGTCGAGCCGGACGCGTACGGCGCCGCCTTCCGCGCGGCCGCCGAAGAAGCCGTACGACAGCCTGGCGTGGTGGCGGTGAAGTCCGTCGCCGCCTACCGGACCGGCTTCGATCTGGACCCGGCGCGCCCCACGGACGCGGAGGTCACCGAGGCCGCCCGGCGCTGGCTCGCTACGGGCGGACGCCTCGCCGATCCGGTGCTGGTACGGCATCTGCTGTGGACGGCCGTCGATCTCGGCCTGCCCCTCCAACTGCACACCGGGTTCGGCGACAACGACATCCGGATGCACCGCGTGGACCCGGCCCACCTCACGGACTGGCTGCATCTGAGCGCCGGCACGATCCCCGTACTGCTCCTGCACTGCTGGCCGTATCAGCGCCAGGCCGCCTATCTGGCCGCCGTGTTCGAGCAGGTGTATCTCGATGTGGGCCTGACCCTGCACCATGTCGGTCCCGCACGCGCGCGTGCGGTCCTGGAGGAGGCGCTGGAGATCACCCCGTTCCGCAAGCTGCTGTACAGCTCCGACGCCTACGGTCTGGCCGAGTTCTACCTGCTCGGCGCGCTGTCCTTCCGGCAGGGTCTCGGCGCGCTGCTCCAGGACCGTGTCGAGGCCGACGAGCTGAGCCTGCCGGACGCGCTGCGGATCGTCCGGTGGACCGGCTCCGCCAACGCCCGCCGCCTGTACGGACTTCCCTCCGAAACCGTCCCCCGTCGCGACTGAGCGCGCGTCGATCCCGGAAAGTATGATCAAGCAATGTCTGATATGACCGAAACCACGCCCGGTTGGCTGACCTCCGACGAGCTGGAGATGGCTCGCGCCCGTATGCCGATCCTCTATGTCGAGGCCGTGCCCGTGCGCGTCGACGACAGCGGCGAGGTGACCAGCATCGGCCTGCTGCTGCGGATCGGACCGGACGGAACGGTCAGCCGGACCCTGGTCTCCGGCCGCGTGCTGCACCACGAGCGGGTCCGCGACGCTCTCCTGCGGCACCTGGAGAAGGACCTCGGCCCGGTCGCGCTGCCCCGGGTACCGGCCTCCCTCCAGCCCTTCACGGTCGCGGAGTACTTCCCGACGCAGGGCATCACGGCGTACCACGACCCACGCCAGCACGCCGTCTCCCTTGCCTATGTGGTGCCGGTGACCGGCGACTGCCGTCCGCGCCAGGACGCCCTCGACCTGGTCTGGTTCAGCCCCCAGGAGGCCCTGTCCCCGGCGGTGCAGAGCGAGATGCCGGGCGGCCACGGCGTGCTGCTCAAGCAGGCGCTCGCGCATGTCGGCTGTGTGATCTGACGGTCACGGACTGTTTCTCGTGCGCGCCATGAGGCGGAATGGAGTCGCGTGCGGGAGGGTGCTGCCGTACGAGTGACAAGGCCTCGCGGACCGGCCCTCCCCTCGACGTCTGCGCGCCACCAAATTTGAACCGTTAGTTTTCTTGAATCGTTCGTGTTTATGAGGGTAGGTTCGGCGTATGAGCTCATCCGGAACCCCGACCACCGCCGAGGAGCTGCGCGGTGCCGGCCTGCGGGTGACGGCTGCCCGGGTCGCGCTGCTGGAGACCGTCCGGGACGGCGACCACCTGGGCGTCGAGGCCATCGCCTCCGGGGTGCGGGACCGCGTGGGCCACATCTCCCTGCAAGCCGTGTACGAGGGCCTGCACGCCCTCACCACGGCGGGGCTCATACGCCGTATCGAGCCGGCCGGCAGCCCGGCCCGGTTCGAGGGACGGGTCGGGGACAACCACCACCACGTCCTGTGCCGGTCGTGCGGTGTCGTCGCCGACGTCGACTGCGCGGTCGGCGACGCCCCCTGTCTGACCGCCTCGGACGACCACGGCTTCGCGATCGACGAGGCCGAGGTCATCTACTGGGGCCTGTGCCCCGCCTGCTCGACTTCGCAGACTCTCTGAGCACGAGATCCACCAAGCCCGGAAGGATTCGCCATGGCTGAGAACCCCGACGCAATCGTCACCGACCCGAAGACGGAGGAGAGCACGGGGGGCTGCCCCGTCGCGCACGGGCGTGCCGCGCACCCGACCCAGGGCGGCGGCAACCGCCAGTGGTGGCCGGAGCGCCTCAACCTGAAGATCCTTGCCAAGGACCCGGTCGTCGCGAACCCGCTCGGTGAGGAGTTCGACTACGCCGAGGCGTTCGAGTCCCTCGACCTGGCGGCCGTGAAACGGGACATCGCCGAGGTGCTGACCACCTCCCAGGACTGGTGGCCGGCCGACTTCGGCAACTACGGCCCGCTGATGATCCGGATGGCCTGGCACAGCGCCGGCACCTACCGCATCAGCGACGGCCGCGGCGGTGGCGGCCGCGGGCAGCAGCGTTTCGCGCCGCTGAACAGCTGGCCGGACAACGGCAACCTCGACAAGGCCCGCCGTCTGCTGTGGCCGGTCAAGAAGAAGTACGGCCAGTCCATCTCCTGGGCCGACCTCATGATCCTCACGGGCAACGTCGCGCTGGAGCAGATGGGCTTCGAGACCTTCGGCTTCGGTGGCGGCCGCGCCGACGTCTGGGAGGCCGACGAGGACGTCTACTGGGGTCCCGAGACCACCTGGCTCGACGACCAGCGCTACACCGGCGACCGCGAGCTGGAGAACCCGCTCGGCGCCGTCCAGATGGGCCTCATCTACGTCAACCCGGAGGGCCCGAACGGCAACCCGGACCCGATCGCCGCGGCCCGCGACATCCGCGAGACGTTCCGCCGCATGGCGATGAACGACGAGGAGACCGTCGCCCTCATCGCCGGTGGCCACACCTTCGGCAAGACCCACGGCGCCGGGCCGGCCGACGCGGTCGGCAACGACCCCGAGGCCGCCGACATGGAGCAGCAGGGCCTGGGCTGGAAGTCCACCTACGGCACCGGCAAGGGCGGCGACGCGATCACCAGTGGTCTGGAGGTCACCTGGACCACCAAGCCGACCCAGTGGAGCAACGACTTCTTCAGCATCCTCTTCGGCTACGAGTGGGAGCTGACCCAGTCCCCGGCGGGCGCCCACCAGTGGGTGGCCAAGGACGCCGAGGCGATCATCCCCGACGCGCACGACCCGTCGAAGAAGCGTCTGCCCACGATGCTCACCACCGACCTCTCGCTGCGCTTCGACCCGATCTACGGCCCGATCTCGAAGCGCTTCCACGAGAACCCCGCCGAGTTCGCGGACGCCTTCGCCCGCGCCTGGTACAAACTGACCCACCGTGACATGGGCCCGAAGTCGCTGTACCTCGGCCCGGAGGTCCCGGAGGAGACGCTGCTGTGGCAGGACCCGCTGCCGCAGGCCGAGGGCGAGGCCATCGACGCCGCCGATGTCACGGCCCTCAAGGCCAAGATCCTCGACTCGGGTCTGACCGTCTCGCAGCTGGTCTCCACCGCGTGGGCGTCGGCCTCGACGTTCCGCGGCAGCGACAAGCGCGGTGGCGCCAACGGTGCCCGGATCCGCCTTGAGCCGCAGCGCGGCTGGGAGGTCAACAACCCCGACGAGCTCGCCCAGGTGCTGCGCACCCTTGAGGGCGTCCAGAGCGAGTTCAACTCCGGCGCCAAGAAGGTCTCCCTGGCCGACCTGATCGTCCTCGGTGGCTCCGCCGCCGTGGAGAAGGCCGCCAAGGACGCCGGCGTCGAGGTCGAGGTGGCCTTCTCGCCGGGCCGTGTCGACGCGACCGAGGAGCACACCGACGCCGAGTCGTTCGCGGCCCTGGAGCCGACATCCGACGGGTTCCGCAACTACCTCGGCAAGGGCAACCGACTGCCGGCCGAGTACCTGCTGCTGGACCGGGCGAACCTGCTCACGCTGAGCGCCCCCGAGATGACCGTTCTCGTCGGCGGTCTGCGCGTCCTCGGCGCCAACCACAACGGCTCGAAGCACGGTGTCCTCACCGAGACGCCGGGCAAGCTGACCAACGACTTCTTCGTCAACCTGCTCGACCTGGGCACGGAGTGGAAGTCGACGTCCGCCGACCAGGCCACCTTCGAGGGCCGTGACCTGGCCTCGGGCGAGGTCAAGTGGACCGGCACCCGTGCCGACCTGGTCTTCGGCTCCAACTCCGAACTGCGGGCGCTCGCTGAGGTGTACGCGAGCGACGACGCGAAGGAGAAGTTCGTGAACGACTTCGTCGCGGCGTGGACCAAGGTCATGGACCTGGACCGCTTCGACCTGGTCTGAGCGACCCGACCCCGACACCCGGGCCGGCCGACACACCCGTCGGCCGGCCCGGCCGTCTGTCCGTCCGTCCGAAATGAGGCTGAGCTCTTGGAATTCGCCTTCACCGGCCAGGTGATCGAATGGCGCGGCCCGTCGCCTTACTACTTCGTCCCCGTACCGGACGAGCTGACGGTCCGGTTGAAAAACCCCGAAACATGCAGGTGACGAGGGCTGCGGGGCGTATAGAGCAGTCGCAGCGGGGAAGCGGCGTGGGTTCAACAACTCAGCCGCGTCCGCGACATCCGGGCCCGCGTCTGTCTCGCGCTCTCCTGACCTTGGTCACCAAGGTCAGGAGGAAGAGTGTGGGCGCACAAGACCGGGAGCGTCGGCCCTCCCTCCGGCCACGATGCCGCGGAGGCCGCCGCATCAGCCCCTTCGTCACCACCGAAAGCGAGACAGGGCCGTTCGTTTGACACCCCCCCGGTAGGTCCCTGGGCCGCCGTAACCCGTGGCACGCGTTCGCAGTTCTCATGCAGCGAGGAGGCGGCAGTGTAGTGCCACGTGCTCGCAAGCGCTACATGTGCACTGTTGCTCACTCACCGAGAGTCGATCGAGGGATACGCTACGTCAGGGCGGAATTCCCGGCGCGCAACGGAGGGCACCATGCCGCGAGGGGAACGAGTTGTGGTGGGTCGGGCCGAGACACAGCAACGGGGGACGCAAGCGGGAGCCGGGGAACAGTGCGATCGGAACCCGGGGGGCGTCCCGAAAACTCTTGAACGAGACGTGGAACTTGCTGTTGCACAGGCGGCGTTGGACGCCCTGAGCAGTCGTTCACAGACCGGCGGGGCGAGCCTGCCGCCGCGCCGGAGCGGCGTGCTGGCCTTCACGGGTGCTGCGGGAGCGGGTAAGACGACCCTTCTGGACGAGGTGCGCAGGCTCGCGGCGGAGCGCGAGTGCCGTGTGCTGTCCGCCAAGGGGGGCGAACTGGAGCAGGGCGTAGCCTTCCATGTGGTGCGGCAACTGTTCCAGCCGCTGTTGGCCTCGTACTCCGACAGCGAGCGGCGCGAGGTGCTGGGCGACTGGTACGCGATCATCGGGCCGTGTATTGGCCTGTGCCCCACGGGAGAAGGGGTCGCACCCGATCCGCAGGGTGTGCTGGACGGCTTGGACTGGTTGGTCACCAATGTGGCGCTGCGGCGCGGGCCGTTGGTCATGATCGTCGATGATGCGCACTGGGTGGATCTCGAGTCCCTGACGTGGCTGACCTCCTTCGCCCGACAGGCCGAGGACCTGCCGACACTGATCGTGGTCGCATACCGGCCGGAGGAATCGACCGAGGCCGCGAAGGCGTTCAGCGGCATGATGGAACGGAACCGGGTGAGGCCGCTGGCCCTGGAGCCGTTGACCCCGGCTGCGGTCTCCGCGCTGCTGCGCGGGGCGCTCGGGACGGACGTCGACGAAAGCTTCTGCCACGAGGCGTGGCAGGTCACTGGCGGCAATCCCTGGGAGACAGTGGAGTTGGTTGCCAGGATCCGCGAACGGGGAGTGGATCCCGTACGGGAGAACGTCCGGCTGCTGCGGGACCTGGCGGCAGCCACCACCATGGGCGGCGGCCTGGTGGACCGCCTCGAGCAACTGGGCACGTCCGCCACACGCCTCGCCTGGGCGGTGGCCATTCTCAGCTCGGAGGCAACCCTGGATCTGGTGGCCTCCCTGGCCGCACTGGGCCCGGCCAACGTTTCGCAGTCAGCGGATCTGCTGCGGGCCGAGCACATCCTCAAGCCCGGCCGGCGGCTGGAGTTTACGCATCCGCTCATTGCCACGGCGGTGTACCGGTCGATTCCTGGCGGAACTCGGGTGGCCATGCACGGCAAAGCGGCGCGGGAACTCATCGACGCGGGGCTGGGTCCGGCAGTGGCGGCGCGGCATCTGCTCGAGACCCAGCCCGAGGGCGACGACGCAGTGGCGCGCCAACTACGCGACGCGGCCCGCGAGTACGTGCGCCTGGGCGCGCCCGATGCCGCCCGCCGCTGTCTCAGCCGCGCGTTGCGCGAGTCTCCCGTCGGGGAGTTGCGGGCCGCCATCCTGCACGAGCTCGGTTCGCCGGCTCTGGCACACGAACCGGCGACCGCGGTCAATCATCTGCGGGCGGCGCTGGACGAACCCGACCTGCCGCCCGTGTTGCGTCAGGGCATCGCGACCCGTCTCGCGCGGGCGCTTGCGTACTGCGACCGGATGACCGAAGCCATGAGCGTCCTGGAAGAGGAAGCCCGCACGACCGCGGGCGCGCGGGGCCGTCTGCGGCTGCTGACCGAACATTTCCTGCAGGCGGCGTTCACGTCCGAGGCCCACGATGCCCCGGCACTGTCCCGTCGGCTCGCCCAGCTCACCGAGCGTCTGACCGGACGCGAGGCAACAGAGCGGTATCTCTTCGGGCTACGCGGGTGGGACGCCGTAGTACGCGGCGAGTCGGTGTCGACGGCCCTGGAGTACGCCGAGCGGGCGATGAGCGACGATATGAGCTGGACCGACGAGCGCTGGGGGTTCGAGATCCCGGCGCTGGTGGCGCTCACCTTCCTGCACTGCGACTGCCCCAAACGGGCCGAAGAACTGTTCACCCGCGGCATCGCGGAGTTCGAGCGCGAGGGCTGGCGCGGAACTCCCCTGGCACTCGGTTACACCTTCCTCGGCTACATCCGGTTCCGTTGCGGTCGGCTCACCGATGCGGAGGACTTCGTACGGGCAGGGCTGCGGCTGGCCGACCGAGTGAGTCCCGACGTGCCCGTGCACTGGTACGCGATCGGAAGTCTGATCGAGATCCTGCTCGCCCGGGGGCAGGTCGAGGCTGCGGAGAGGATGGCAGCGGAAAACGGACTCGGTGAGCCGTTCCCGTCCGCCGTGACGTTTCCCGACGCACAGACCGTCCACGCCGAGCTACTGCTGGCCCGGGGGATGGCAAAAGAAGCGGCAGCGGAACTGTCGCAGGTGGGACAGCGACTCGACGCACACGGAATGCGCAATCCGGGGCTGTGCCCTTGGCTTCTGCAGCTCGCCCTCGCAACCGCCGCCACGGATGTCCAGCAGGGCCGGGAACTGGCGCAGGAAGCGCTGCACCGGGCCGAACGCTTCGGCGCGGCGTCCGCCCTGGGGCATGCGCTACGCGTCATGGCACGCCTGAGCGACGGTCCAGGGTCCATCGCTCTCCTGCACCGTGCGGTCACGGAATTGGAGCGGTCGGACGCCTCGTACGAACTCGCCTGTGCACTGGTCGAGTTGGGAACGGCACTTCGCCGGGGCGGCAGGGCATCGCAGGCCGCCGAGTCGCTGTACCGGGGGGTGGATCTCGCCGTTCAGTGCGGTGCCGACGCACTGGTGACTCAGGCACGTGACGAACTCATCGCCGCGGGGCTGGGGCCGCGCCGCCTGAAATAGGAGCCCAGGAGCAGCCACTTGGAGAGTGTTCCCCCGGAGCGGGACGCGTCCTGCCCGGCGCGCGACGCCGCGCTCTGGTGGGAGCGCGAGGGAACCCGGGAGTGCGCCCCGAACACACCGGGTCGTGAACCGAGGTGCGCGTGGGGACCGTTGCACGTTTCGCTAACGCGTGACCAGTGAAAGCTCCACGTGAGCCCTGGAGGAATGAGGATTTTCCCGAACCATCACTGTTGACGCCCGTCCGGCAGCCCCCTCCGGAGCTCCTCTGTCACGGCGCATCCCTTGGGGGGGCCATGCGAGCGGCGATCGGCACAGAGAATCGGACCTTGACCACACTCGATCACTCAGCGCTGGAACTTTCGGAGATCCGGCATATGACAGACGCTGCCCTGGACGAATTTCTCGACCGGAAATCTCTCACGGCAGCGTCCCATCAGATGCTCGAACTGGTTGAGACACTCCGTGGTTTCCTGTCCTCGGGTGGCAAACGCATCCGGCCGGTCATGTGCCTGTGCGGCTGGTACGCGGCGGGCGGTAAGGAGACTCCGAGGCCGGTGGTGAAAGCCGCCGCGTCTTTGGAGCTGTTTCACGCCTGCGCTCTTATTCATGACGACGTCATGGACAACAGCGACGCGCGCCGAGGACGGCTGACTCTCCACCGGCTTCTCGCCGAGCGTCACCGGCGCCGGGACCCTCCGGGGAATGCGGAACGGTTCGGCACCAACGCCGCCATCCTGCTCGGAGATCTCGCCCTGGCATGGTCGGACGAGATGTTCCACACGGCAGGTCTCTCCCCCGCGCAGGTGCAAGCGGCTCTCCCCATGCTCGACGCGATGCGCAGCGAGGTCATGTTCGGCCAGTATCTCGATCTTCTGGGCACCGGGCGGCCGACCGGCGACGTCGGGGAAGCTCTGATGGCCAGCCGCTTCAAGACCGCCAAATACACGGTCGAGCGCCCCCTGCACATCGGTGCCGCGCTCGCAGGATCCGGTCCCGCCATCCGGGACGCGCTGACCGCCTACGCGCTCCCTGTCGGCGAGGCCTTCCAACTGCGAGACGATCTTCTCGGAGTCTTCGGCGACTCCAGGCAGACGGGCAAACCCGTCGACGACGACCTCCGCGAGGGCAAGTGCACGGTACTCATGGCGCTCGCAGTGGCACGAGCCGATGCGGCACAACTGAGGGTGCTGCGCTCGCTGGTGGGCTGCTCGGACCTCGATGCGGAAGAGGCCGACGCCATCCGTGACGTTCTGGTGTCCACCGGTGCCCGTTCTGTGGTGGACCAGATGATCACCAGCAGATGCCGCAGGGCCCTGGGCGTGCTGGACCGTGCGCCCTTCCCTCTTCCTGCCACCAATGCCCTGCGCCGCCTGGCTCACTCCGCCTCCGTGCGTACCTCCTGAACGCCTCGGCGCAGGTGTGGGCCACACCCGTCAAGAACTCCCGTGACTCCAGGGGATCGCATGTTTGACATCGCACCGCAGCGCACCGGCACCTCGTCGCCCGCCCGGCACGAGTACGAGAAAACCGAGGGGTTCTTCCTTCCCGAGTTGCCGCGGCTTCTTCCCGTGGCGTACCACCCCAAGGCCGCGCAGATCGAGTTCCGATCGAATGCCTGGCTGCGCCGATATCTGTCCGGGTGTTTCGTCGGCGAAGGGGACCTGCTGAAATTTCTGCGCGAGCGAGTGGGACTGTACGGACCCCTCATAGCCCCGACGGCCGACGAACAACACGCGCTCGATCTCGCCGACTTCTACCATTTCGTCGCCGTCATCGACACTATGGCAGCGGACCACTCCGGGCTGGGAGCCAGCCATTGCGGAGCACGCGATGTCTTCGACAGGATCATCGCCGACTTTGCGGCCGTGATCGAACCCGGAATGAGCGACAATTCCCCGTTCGGACCGGCGGCCCGGGACCTGTGGCTGCGCATCAGCGCGGGGCTGACGCCACATCAAGTCGAGCGGTTCAGGACAAGTATGAGCAGTTTCCTGCGAGGAGTCGCCAGCGAGCTTCCCTACCAACTGAATGGCTCGGTTCCGGACTACGACACCTACATGGCCGTGCGACGGGACAGCTTCGGCTGCGACTTCATCCTGCTGCTCACCGAATACTCCCTCGCCGTCGACATGACGGAGTTGGCCGCATCACCACAGTTCGCGAAGGTGCACGCCCACGCGATGCGCCAGTTGATCCTCGTCAACGATGTGCTGTCCCTGCGCAAGGAACTGGGGGATCCCATGAACGCGGTCCGCGTGCTGCGCCGCCACAACGGGCTGACGCTCCAGCAGGCCGTCGACGCGGTCTGCGAGTTGGCCGAGCGCCATGAGCGTGCGTATATCGCGGCCCGGGACGCCGTGCGGTACGGCCCGTTCGGCGCCCACACCGACGTCCGCACCTACCTCGAGGGGCTCGATCATCTACTCGCCGGCAGCCAGGAGTACGAATACCTCACCCCTCGCTACTTCGGCGATGGATCCGTGTGGGACGGCTCCACCTCCGGGTGGGTCAGCCTCACCGCTCCGATCGCCAGATTCCTGCCCCAGGCCGGTCCCGCCTCGGAACAGCGGCGAACCAAGGCCGTCAGGATCCACACCCGAAGGAGCTGAAGAGATGACGACGAGCCACGAGGCGCGAGCGGAATCGTGCCCACCGACCAGGGGCATGGCCCCGGGTGGACTCCCGCTGCTCGGCCATGCGTTACCGCTGCGGCGTCGGCCCTTGGAGTTCCTGGCCGCGCTGCCGGCCCAAGGCGATCTCGTGGAGGTGCGGCTGGGCCCACGCCGGATGTATCTGGCCTGCCATCCCGACCTGGTCCAGCAGGTCCTCCGCGACTCACGCACCTTCGACAAGGGCGGCCCGATGTTCGACAAGGTCCGCCTCCTCACGGGGAACGGCCTGGCCACGTCCTGCTGGGCGGAACACCGGCGTCAGCGCAGGCTGGTGCAGCCTGCCTTCCACCAGGAAAGGATGGCCGGCTACGCCGCCGTGATGGACCACGAGATCACCTCCATGCTCGACTCATGGCAGGAAGGCCGTGTCCTCGACGTTCACGCCGCGATGCAGGCGCTCACGGCGCGCGTCATCGTCCGTACGCTGTTCTCGACCCGGATCGAGGACTGGGCCGTCGACGAGATACAGCGCTGTCTCCCGGTCATCACGCGAGGATTCTTCACGCGCATGGTCGCGCCACTCGGCCTGATGGAGAAGCTGCCCACCCGGCGCAACCGCGAGTTCGACCGGGCGCTGGAGCGGATGCGCAACGTCATCGACCAGACCGTCAGCAGCCATCCGACCGGAACCGATCACGGGGACCTGTTGTCCAGCCTGCTCGGGGCCGAGGACGAGGAAACCGGCGAGCGTCTGGCCGGGCACGAGATCCACGATCAGGTCATGACCTTGCTCATGGGAGCGATCGAGACCACTTCGAACACCCTCGCCTGGACGTACCACCTCCTCGGCGAGAATCCCGAGACCGAGGCACGGTTGCACCGTGAAATCGACAGCGTCCTCCCCGGCCGCCGGCCCGGCTTCGACGACCTACCCCACCTGGGCTACACCCAGCGTGTCGTCACCGAGGCACTGCGCCTGTACCCGCCCACGTGGTTGCTCACCCGGTCGACCACATGCGAGGCGGAGCTCGCAGGACTCCGACTGGCCCCGGGCACCACCGTGGCACTCAGTTTCTACGCCCTTGGCCATAACCCGGCCCTGTTCTCCGACCCCGAACGGTTCGACCCCGACCGCTGGCTGCCCGAGCGGGCCAAGACCGTACCGCGGGGTGCCTGGAACTCCTTCGGTGGCGGCAGCCGCAAATGCATTGGCGACAGGTTCGCCACGATCGAGACCACGCTTGTGCTGGCCGCCGTCGCCTCGGGCTGGCGTCTGAAGCCCCACCCGGGCCCGAGCATCCGACCAGAGCCAAAGGCGAGCCTGAGCACCGGCCCCCTCCCGATGATCCCCGAGCGACGCCGTCAAGGCAGCTCCGCCCCGCCCGGCCCACTCAGCAGGGAGTAAACCGGTCCCCAGCTGGTCCCCAAAACATCCGGCGCCGGCACTCAAGCGGCACGCTCGCCGTGGACGCTCACCGCGCCGCCGTCCGATGATCACTGTTGAGCCGGAGTCACCGGTCATGACCGTAATCGCGTCCGACAGGGGTCCGGTACCCGGTCCGTCCGACGTCTTCCGTACCCCAGCACCCCAGGGCGTTGTCAGCGGTCAAGGGCCCGCTCGCAGTCGCCCCGATGTTCCTGCACCAGATCAAGAGGCCGTATCGGCATGCCCCGATACGGCCCCTGACCTGCTACTTCGCAAGTCGGGACGACAGGATTTGAACCTGTGTTTTCAGACCCCCGCCGGGCAGCCTCGTCGCCTCCCGAACCTCTTCCCCTGATCGATGGGAGCCACTGCGAACGCTTCCATCGCCACGCCTCAGCCGAGAGCAGGCAAGTCAGCGGATGAGAACGGCCCTTGCGCTCTGAGCATCCGTGGCCGACCTCCCTCCTTGTGGCCTGGTACGGCTCCCCCACACGCGCTCGCAAAGAACTGATTGGTTATCAGGTATGCGAAGCATGCAGGCGACGACGCCTGCGGGGCGTATAGGGCAGAAACATGGCTGGTCTCCTGCTCAAGGGCCATGGGGCCCGGCAGCCTTCGGTAGGCACCGCGAGCGGACAGCTGATCAGCCGGTGCAGTCGATACCTCTCGGCCCCAATCCGCGGTGGGCGCTGGGGAGTCGGTACGCGTTACCAGGCGGCACGTTGGCCCTTGGGGCCGGAGGAAGGACCGCCGTGGCTCAGGGTGGAGCGGCCGGTGGTTGACCGAGCGAGGGGAGCTGCGGGCTCCGCCGGTACCGTGTTCCCTGTGGCCGGACAGCTGAGTGACGCGGAGCTCGACGAGCTGGTCGAGCAGGCCACCGTGGACGCCTACGCCGACGAGGAGCAGCTCACGGGCCTCTTCACGATGCTCGCAGAGCATCTGGCCGTCCCATTCAAGACGGTCGTTCTCGGGGTCGAGGTCACCGTGAAGAAGGTGGACCTGCTGCCCGGCAGCCAGATCGTGGCGGTCTGTACGCGAGGCAGGCACCGGCAGGCGATCGGCATTCTCGACCTTCCGTTGCCGGATCCGGCGCCCGAGGGGGCCGAGTGGATCGAGGGCTATCGGCACTGGGGACCGTAAGAGCGCCCGGGTCAATGGCCGGTCGGCAGCGCCGGCCGGTAGCCCTGATCGGCGAGCCAGGTCCGGGCCCGGCCATGCTGCCGTTCCGCGGAGAACAACCAGTACCGCTGCAGCTGCGCCGGTGACGTGGCCAGCATGTCCTTGAAACGGCGGAACGCCCCAGGGCCCTGGAACGCGATGCCGAGGAAGCGGGCGAGGTCCTGGTCGTCGAGGGTGGCGATGAAGTCCTCCATGTCGCGGTAGGCGTCGCGCGATCCGGCGCATGGGACATGGAGCCACCGCTCGGTGCCGTCCGGTTCGTTCTCGTCCCACGACTCATCGGTGTCCGCGAGGGCGGCTCGGCACTCGCCGGTGTCCAGGTCAATGCGGCCATCGCCCCAGGCCGGGTCGCCTTCGAGCAGACCGGAGAGTTCCTCCAGGTCGACCGGCAGCGGCCGCAGCATGCGGCCGGCATCGCCGCCCGCCGTGTCGAGTTGCCGGGCGAGGACCTCGTCGCCGGGCCAGCCCCGTTCGCGCAAGGTGGTGGTGCAGGCGGTCGCTGTCTCCTGGGCGCCGGGCACAGCCCGGGAAACGGCTGCGGTGAGTGCGTCCCCGCACTGCTGCAGCACGCCGGCGGGGTCATGCGTACGCAGCAGGGAGAGCAGGGACGGGCCGTCGGCGGTGTGGCAGCTGGCGCGGAGTGCCTTCAGCGCGTGGTCGGTCCATGCCTGGGTCATGCCCGCGAGGCTACTCCCCAAGTTCTCGGCTGTGCTCGAACAGGGCCCCCATGGCGCACTGCGAGCGCCATCGTCTCCGGTGCGACAATGCGCCGGTGAGCACGGCAGACAAGTCCCCTTCAGACGTCGGCCGTCGACGTTCGGCCCGGAGCCGTGGCCTCATCCACATCGCCGCCATAGCCCAAGCCTCCCCGGAACCGCCCGCCTCCGCTCACCCCAGGACCCTTGAGTATGACGTCCGGTCAACTCCGGCCGCCTTGCACGCTCTCCGTCCGAGCCCACCCACCAGCGGCGGCGATAGGGTCCGCCGTGTGAGCGAGTACCAGTACTACGAGTTCCAGGCCCTCGACCGCCCGCTCAGCCGCGAGGGGCAGGACCAGTTGCGGGCCCTCTCCAGCCGGGCCCGGATCACCGCCACCAGTTTCACCAACACCTACAACTGGGGTGACCTGCGCGGGAATCCGCGCCGCATGGTGGAGCGCTACTTCGACGCCCACCTGTACGTCACCAACTGGGGCACCCACCGCCTGATGCTCCGCCTGCCCAGGCAAGCCCTGGCCCTGCCCACGGTGAAGCCGTACTGTCTCGACCACCACATCGACGCCCGGACCACCCGCACCCACCTCCTGCTCGACCTCACCAGCGAGGACGATGGCGGCGACTGGATCGAGGGCGCCGTCGACTCACTGGCGGCCCTCATCGGCGTACGCGACGAACTCGCCACCGGAGACCTGCGCCCCCTCTACCTCGCGTGGCTCTCCGCGCTCGCCGCCTGGGAACTCGAGGACGACGACGAAAACGAGTACTTGTCCTGCCCCGAACCGCCCGTCCCGGTCGGCCTCGGCGAGCTGACCGCCCCGCAGCGCGCGCTCGCGGACTTCCTGCGTGTGGACGCCGATCTGCTCGCGGCCGCGACCCAGGCCAGCCCACCGAGCCCAAGGAAGTCCGCCGATCCCACGAAGACGGAACTCTCGCCTCTGATTGCCGCCCTCCCGGAGAAGGAGAAAGACGCCCTGCTCCTGCGGCTCGCCCTCGACCCCGAACCGCAGCTGCGCACCGACCTCCTGCACCGCCTGCGCGGCACCACCGCCCCCACTGCGATCCCCGGGCGCCGCTCCGCCGCCCAACTCCTGGACGCCGCCCACACCCTGCGCACCGAACGCAGACAGCACGCCGAACACGAACGAGCCGAAGCCCGCGCCCGGCACCTGACCGCCCTCGCGCACGAGGCCGAGTCCGCCTGGCAGCGGATCGAGGCGCACATCGCCACCAAGAAGACCACCGCCTACGACCAGGCCGTCGCCCTCCTTGCGGAACTGCGCGACGCCTACGCCCACACCGGACGGGACACCGACTTCCACCAGCGCCTGACCCGCCTGCGCGAGCACTACCAACGCCGCCCCGGCCTCATCCACCGCCTCGACCGCCAAAGTCTCCGGTAACGCCCCCACTGCCACGGGGCCGAGGAAGCACGGGCAGGACTCCTCAGGGAAGCAGTGTGAACGCAGGAACGTGCTCGGGCACGAGGGCCCGGAAATGCCGGTGGTCGAGCGTCGCGACATCCGTCAGCTTCAGCCGCTCCGCCACAGCGAATCCCGTGCATCGGGAAACACCTGCACGAGATCACCGCCGACCACAGACTCCACCAGGTTGACTTCAGCCTCGGCACCCAGATACTTCCCGACCAGATAACAGCATTCGGTCAGCACATACGGAGTGACCAGCAAGTCACCGTCGTACGACTCCAGTAACTCGGCGCACCGCTAGTGATCAGGGTCGTTACGGTTGAGGAAGGCGACAAGCGGTCCGGTGTCAACGATCAGCATCGTCCTCGCCGATCTCCGCCCGTGCGATGTCCTTCGCCCGGGCGCCTAGATCGGTCGCCGGGCCATCGAAGCTCCGCAGTATCCGGAACCGACTCGGCGCGGGCTTCACCAGACGCAGGGCGTGACGATGCAGCTCCTCCGCCTGCTCGGGCTCCAGGCGATCGATGAGCTCGTGCAGTTCTCTGTAGTCGTACGCCGAGGTCATGGCCGCTTCCTCTCCGCCACGCAGTACGTCCACGATAGCGTTGGCATCCCGAGCCCGTGACCATGTCAGCAGGCTCCAGGTTCATCGTCCGGGCTGGGTTCCGCCGACAGCGCCGCCGCGTCCGCGGCATCCGTGGCCGCGTCTGCATCGCGCCCTACGGCAGCGGCGGCGTCTTGCCCCGTGAACCGTCGCTCTCATCTTCCTCAGCCTCTCGGCGTCGCTCAAATCTGACCCACTTGTGACCTTCATCCGACCCTGACCTTGGTGATCAAGGTCAGGAGGAAGAGGCGATCCACGTAAGACTTCCGAGCCGCGTTTCCCTTGGCGCACAGCCAAGGGAAACGCGCTGGTCGCGGCAGGCATGGGAGGTTTAGTTGTCGCATGTGGTCGCACGAGCTGGGAGTGTCGGCCCTCCCTCCGCCTCCTGGAGGCGATCGTCATGCGTACTACCGCCGACCGCGGCCGCGTCTACCGAGGGTGCGGCTGCCGAGACGCCCACCGCCGCCGGCTCGGAGCCCTGCCCCCGCCTGCTCACCGACGATCACCACGGGACGTGGACGTTCGCCGTCGACGTCCCCGCACCACACCACCGCCGGACGACCGTCCGGCGAGGCGGCTTCACCAGCCACGACGCCGCGGAGACCGCGGTGCGGACCTTCCTGGAAGGCGAGGCCGGCGGGTTCGACGCCGACCCGATCCAGGCCGTCCCGACTACCTGAACACCTGGCTGACGGCCAAGGCGCTGGTACTCAAGCCGACCACCATGGCCGCTACCGGGACGACGTGCACAACGATCTCGCCCCCGCCTTCGACAGCCTCAAGCTGGACGAACTCAGGCACCGGCACATCAGCGCATTCGTCACCAGCCAACTCTCCGCCGACCGCGGTCGCACCACCCTCTACCGGTGCCTGGCCACGCTCTCCAGCGCGCTGGGGGACGCGGTCCACCAGCACCGCCTCGCCCACAATCCGGCCAGCCCTCCGGCCCTGCGGCGGCCACCCGCGCCGGAACGCAGGATCTGGACCGCCGACGAGGCGGTCCGCTTCCTCCGGCACTGCTACCAGGCGGACCCGGACATGGCCGACCTGTTCGAGTTCCTCATCGGCACCGGCCTGCGCAAGGGCGAGGCCCTCGGCCTGCACTGGGACGACGTCCACCTACGCGAACGCGTTCTCTACGTGCGCTGCACACTCTCCGCCATCGACAACAACCGGCTCGCCATCACCGCCCCCAAGACCCGCTCCAGCAAGAACTGGGTGGCCATCTCACCCCGCGTCACCGCCGCCCTCCAGCACCGCACCCGCTCCAGCGCCCACGCCCACAGCGACCCGAGCGCCCCCTTCACTGGGCTGGTCTTCCGCCGACCCGACGGCTGGCCACTGCGGCCCAGCGCCGTTCTGGACCGGCTCCGGCGACTGTCCGACGAAGCGGGTGTTCCCCGGGTGACCGTTCACGATCTGCGGCATCTGGCAGCCACCCTGACCATCACCGCCGGTGTGCCGCTCACCGTGGTCTCCAAGACCCTGCGTCACTCCACCGTGTCGACCACGGCCAACATCTACAGCCACCTCACCCGGCAAGCCGCCCGCGAAGCCGTCGACACCATCGAGCAGACCCTCACACTGGCCGAGCAGAAGGCCGACCGGCAGGCCCGGCAGAAGCGACTGCGATCACCACGCGACCACATCCAACGGCTCCGCGAAGCCCTCCACCGGCTCCGCGCCCCCGCCCCGCCGTCCTTCTGCACCACCGCGACGCGTCCCCAACTCCGGCCTGCGACCACACTGCGACCACCAGCCCTCCGGGAACGCGAAAAGCCGCCCTCCCGTAAGCGGCAGAACGGCTTCCGACCTGCATCAAAGCTGGTCGGGACGACAGGATTTGAACCTGCGACCCCTTGACCGCCAGCGTGCCGCCAACCGCTGTGCATATCCGGTTCGTTGCCTTCACGGTCTGCCTGTCAACGCCCCAACAGGCCTGCTGTCGTCGCTGGGCGACGACCATCGCGTGCTGCTCCACCCCTGTCGTGCCGTCCGCGGCGGTGATGGCCGAGATCTGCGTTCGGGGGAACGCGTGGGGAACGTCCGCGACCTAGCGTCGGGAGACAGGCCACGGACTAGGAGCGAGGTGGTCACGATGCAGGAACAGGGCAGGTACTGGGCTTCGGGCAACTGGCGGGTGACCGACGGCAAGGCCGAGGAGTTCATCGCCCGCTGGACGGAGTTCCTCACCTGGACCAAGCGGGCCAGTGACGGCTTCGAGGCGGCCCGGTTGATCCGCGATCTGCAGGACCCGGACCACTTCGTGTCCTTCGCGTCCTGGCGGGATGCCGAGGCGATGGGGGCATGGAAGAACAAGCCAGAGTTCGCCGAGCACTTCGGGAGCTGCCGTGCACTCTGCATCGATATGCAGGGCGCCGGCTACCAACTGGTACGCGCCATCTGATCCAGTGATCAGCGCAACGGCCTGGCGGCAGATCTGCCGCCAGGCCGTGCATCGAGTCGCCGTCAGCCGGGTTCTCACCCCACCTCCACGGGCACGCCAACCAGCGAGCCGTACTCGGTCCAGGAGCCGTCGTAGTTCTTGACGTCCGGGTAGCCGAGCAGTTCGTGCAGGGCGAACCAGGTGTGCGAGGAGCGCTCGCCGATACGGCAGTACGCGATGACCTCGCTGTCGGGGGTGAGCCCCTTGCCCTCGTACAGGTCGCGGAGCTGCGCCGCGGACTTGAAGGTACCGTCGTCGTTGGCGGCCTGCGCCCAGGGGACGTTCGCCGCGTGCGGAATGTGGCCCGGCACCTGCGCCTGCTCCTGCGGGAGGTGCGGGGGTGCCAGCTTCTCGCCCCGGAACTCCTCGGGCGAGCGCACGTCGACCAGGCCGATGCCGGTGTCCTCCTTGGCCAGCACCTCGTCGCGCAGGGCGCGGATCTCCGGGTGCTCCTGCCCGGTCACCTGGAAGGAGGTGCGGGGGTAGTCCTTGACCTCCTGGGTCATCGGACGGTTCTCCAGCTCCCACTTCTTGCGGCCCCCGTCGAGCAGCTTCACCTTGTCGAAGCCGCGCAGCCGCAGGATCCAGTAGGCGTACGCCGCGAACCAGTTGTTGTTGCCGCCGTAGAGCACGACGGTGGTGTCGTCCGTCGTGCCGACCGCGCCGAGCAGCTCTCCCAGGCCGTCCACGTCCACGTAGTCCCGGCCGACCTCGGTGTGCAGGTCGGTCGTCCAGTTCCAGCCGACGGAGCCGGGGATGTGGCTCTGCTCGTAGGCGCTGGTGTCCTCGTCCACGTCGATGATCCGCAGCGTCTTGTCGGTCAGGTGGTCGGCCAGCCACTCCGTGCTGACCAGTGTCTCCGGATGTGCGTAGCCGTTGGTGCTCATCCTGTTCTCCCTTCTGTGGTGGGGTTCGTCAGGTCCCGTGCCCCGCCCCTGACCACTGCTGTGACCGGGATGCCGGCCCGGTCGAGAAGGCTGGCCGCGACGGCCGCGCGCCGCCCGCGACCGCAGACCGTCCACACGTCGCGGTCCCGGGGGATCTCGGCAAGCCGCCGGGGCAGTTCGCCGAGCGGGATGGCCAGTGCTCCAGGGATGGTTCCGGGCTCGGTCGGGGCGCGGACGTCGAGAACCCGCACCCGGGCGTCGCGCACGAGCAGCGAGAGCAGTTCGTGCGCGTCCGCGGCGCGGAAGGAGCGGATCGGGCGGCCCTCGGCCTGCCATCGTTCGATCCCGCCGTCCAGGTAGCCCTCGATCCGCTCGTAGCCGATCCGCAGCAGCTGGATCACCGCTTCGGCCGCCGCGTCGGCGACCGGCTCCGGGAGGACCAGTACCAGGGGTGTACCGAAGGGCACGACCTGGCCCACCTGACCGGCAAAGCTGTCGTCCAGCTCGTCGCAGAGCGATCCGGGCAGGTGCGCCGCGGCGAACGCCCGGCGCTCGCGCGCGTCGACCACCAGCGCCCCGCCCCTGGTCAGCCGGTCGACGGTCGTCGGCGTGAGCGGCCGAGAACCGTGCGGCGGACCGCCGAGCACGGTGGGACCGGCCCGGTTGAGCGAGGCCATGTGCCGGTAGTACGCCGGGTACGGGGGCAGACCGAATCGCTCGCTGACGAACTTCTCCTCGTCCACCGCCAGGGCCGGGTTGGTGCGCCGCTCCGCGCCCACCGTCGTCGTCCGGTCGGCCGAGGCGGGGCCGGCGGAGCAGGAGCTGCCGGCCCCGTGCGTGGGCAGCACCAGGGTGCCGTCCGGCAGCAGCGCCAGCCGCCGCAGCGACCGGAATTGTGCATGGGCCAGGCTCTCGGTCCGTTGCTCGCCCGACAGGTCGGTGCGGCCCGAGCTGCCGACGAGCAGGCTGCCGCCGCTGAAGACGGCCTGCGGTGCCAGCTGGGCGTCGCCGAAGACCAGGTACGAGGTGTGCTCGGCGGTATGGCCGGGCGTCTCCATGGCCCGGACCCGCAGGTCGCCGACGACGATCTCGTCGTCCTCGGCCATCGGCAGGTGGTCGAAGGCGTACGCGGCCCGGGCCGGACCGGCCACGGTGGCCCCGGTGGCGGCCTGTACTTCCAGGGCACCGGAGACGTAGTCGTTGTGCACATGCGTCTCCAGCACGTACCGGACCCGCACCCCGCGTGCAGCGCAGTCGGCCAGCAGGCCCCAGCAGTCCCTCTGGGGGTCGACCAGGGCGGCCTCGTCACCGCTGACCAGGAGGTAGCTGGTGTCGCCCAGCGGGGCGGTGGTGACGATCCCGATCTCGTACTCGTCCATGTCAGTCAGCCTGTCCTGCCGCCGTTCCCTGGGCGTTCCGGAGGTCAGTCGGCCCGTCGCCGGGCCAGTACCTCCACGCTGGGGGCCGCGTTGCAGCCGTAACCCATCGCATTCCACGGCGCCCGCAGCGGCTGCGTCTCGCCACGCGCGTCGGTCGCGCGGACCAGCAACCGGTGGCGCCCGGCCCGTCGCGGGGTCCAGCGCAGCGACCAGCCCGTCCACGCGTACGGTCCGCTCGGCCGGCCGAGTGCGGCGCGGTGCCAGCCCTCGTCGTCCACCCGCATCTGGACCAGCCGCACGGGTACGCCGCCCGACCACGCCCAGCCGCGGACGATCACTTCGGTGCCGAGGACGAGGACCGCGTCCGGTTCCGGGGCGGTGATCAGCGACTTGACGCGCAGGGTCGAGACCGGGCCCTCGGGGGTGCCGCGTGCATCGCGGTAGACGTACTCGTCCGTCTGGAACACCCCGGTGAACGGTTCGGCCACGGCCCTGGCCCCCACCAGCCACTTCACATCGGCCACCCCATAGCGGCCGGGCACCACCAGCCGCACCGGGGCCCCGTGGACGGGGGCGAGCGGCACCCCGTTCATGTGGGTGGCGAGCAGCGTGTCCGGGTGCAGTGCGACCTCCAGCGGCAGGCTGCGTTCGAAGGCCACCCGGCGGCCGTGCTCGTCGCCGGAGTCCGCGCCGGTGAACACGAACTCGACCGTCCGGGGGTTCGGCCGGGCCCGCGCGGCGACTGCCCGGAACGGCACGCCGCCGAAGCGGGCACAGCCCACCGCCCGCTCGCCCCAGGGCAGTCCCGGCGGGCGTGGAGTCATCAGACCGCGCCCGTTCCCGGCACACTCCAGTACGACATCGAGCTCACGCCACCCGAGCGCCGACAGTTCGTCGTACCCGACCGCGCAGGGTGCCTCGACCAGGCCGCCGAGGCTCAGCCGCCACCACCGCGGCTCCAGCCGCGGAATGCCGAAGTGATCGCGGACGAAGAGCGCGTCCACGGGCGTGGTCCGTTCGGCGAGCGCGGCCGCCGGCGTCTGGGCGTTGTACGGGTCGGCCGTCACCGTCTCGGGCGCGAGGGTCCCGGGCCCCCGGGGCTGGATCCCTCCAGTCATCTCGCTCACCTTCCTCCGGAGCCCTGCGGTACGACGGCGACCGCGCGCAGCGGGCGCTCGGCCCCGAGCGCCTCGAAGGTGGCGGCTGCCTCGTCCAGGAGCCCCTGGTCCCCCGTCGGCCGCGGACCGGCGAGCGCGGCCCGCACCTTCGACCGGGCGGCCCAGTACGGCTGCCGGGCCCGCCCGTACAGCTCTGCCGCCGCCAGGTGCCGCCGCCGCGCCTCGGAGGGCTCGCCCCGCACCTCGGCCAGTGCGCCGGAGGCGGTCTCGGCCATCGCGCTCCATGCGGAGCTCCGGAACAGGCCCGCCACGCGTTCGGCCGCCCGCGCGTGCTCGGCCGCTCCGGCCGCGTCGCCCAGGGCGGCGAACGCCTCGGCCGCCACGGGGTAGAGCAGCGCCGTACAACTGGGGCATTCGCCGTACCTGGCGGCGGCGGCCGATGCCGAGCGTGCCGCCCTTACCGCTTCGGCGGGCTCTCCGCGCTCGACCGCGTCGAAGGCTGCCGTCGCATACAGCCGCCCGAAGGCGTGCTGGGCCAAGGGGGAGATCGCCGCGGCGGCCATGCCCCGCCGCAGCTGCCCCGCCACCGCCTCGCTGTCACCGCGGCCGGCGGCGAGCTCGGCCAGCCGCTGCCGCGGCAGCGCGCTGGACCGGCCGCCGAGTTCGTCGTGGATCTGTGCGCTGCGCTCCAGGCACCCCGCGGCCTCGTCCCAACGGCCCTGGAGCAGCAGCGACTCACCGAGCAGGCACCACGCGAACGCCTCGGCCCGGCGTGCGCCACGCGACAATGCCAGATCCAGCGTGCGCCGGGCGTACTCCTCGACGCTGTCGCTGAGGCCGTCGCCGTACAGGTGGTACTGCCCGATGCAGCAGTGGATGTCGAAGATCCGCGCCAGCGTGGCGTCCTTGTCCGCGCCGGCCCCGAGCCGCTCGATCTCGCTGTGCAGGCCTTCCCGCCAGTTCCCCCGGCAGTGGTGGACGATGGCCAGCTGCTCTTCGGCAGCGGCCACGTCCTCGGACGTGCCGTACCGCTCGGCGGCGTGCCGGCTCGCCTCGGCCGCCTGCTGCGCCTCGGCGTAACGGCCCACCTCCCACAGCCAGTTCGCCCGCACTCCGCGCACCCGCCCGGCCTCGGCCCGGTCCTCGTGGGCCGCTCCCCGCCACTCCTCGGCGACCCGCAGGTGCAGCCCCGCGGCCTCGCTGTCGTGCTGCTGGAGGTACGCCGTCGCCGCCTTGCGGTGCAGTGCGACGCCGGTCAGGTCCCGCGGACCGCGCCCGGCCGCGTCCAGCGCGCAGGTGTACGCGGCAGCCGCGCCGGCGGCGTCCCCGGAGAGCATCCGCAGATCGCCCACCTGCCCCCACAGGTCGCCGGTCAGCTCCGGCTGGAAGACCTGGCCGGTCCGGATCTGCTCGTGCAGTCGCTCAGCGGCCGGGCCGGGGCCCGCAGCCGACTCGCGCTCCATGGCCGCCCGCAGCCGCCGGTACTCCCCGAGCGCTTCATGCCGCCGGCCCGCCAGCGCATACACCCGCATCAGCGCCACGGCCGCGTCTTCATACGGCGGGTCGATCCCCACCGCCGTGCGCAGCACCGCGGCGGCCGAGTCGAAGTCGACGCGGGCCTCCAGCAACCGGCCCAGCTCCACCAGCAGAGCGAGGTACTCGGCCCGCAGTGCCTCCGCGCGTTCGATCGCCCACTCCGCGTAGCGGTCCTCCGGAAGCAGGTCCCCGCCGTACAGCGCGATCGCCCGCCGGTATTCCGCCGGATCCCCCGCGCGCCGCGCCTGAAGCGCCGCGTCCTCGAATGCTTCGACGTCGACCCAGGTCACCGCCCGACAGAGCCCCAGCCGCTCACCCGACTCCAGGTAGCGGTAGGTCGCCGCCGGATCCGGATCAAGGGTGCGCCGCGCCTCGTGCAGCACCTTGCGCAGCTGGTTGTCGCCGGCCTCCGGACTGAGCTCCGGCCACAGCACGTCCATGACCTGCTCCCGGTGGAGACGGTGGCCCGGCGCCAGCGCCAGCAGTTTGACCAGGCTCTTCGCCTTTCTGAGTCGCCACTCCCCGTCGGCGATCTCCCGTCGACCGACATCGGCCCTGAAGCCGCCGAGCAACCGGATTCGCAATTCGAACATGCGCGACACCGCCTTCGCGGCCGACACTTCGAATCTACGCCTGGAACACCTCAGCCGCTCGGTCACCTGCTCCCACTACCGCGTCACCCGGTCAGCGGGCGGCACGGAGAGGTCGTCACGCCGATGAGGGAACTGCGAGGCAAGGACGGTTTCTCGGTTACGAGATCACGACTCAGCAGGCCCGGCTGAAGCAACTGCGACCACCACGCGACCACATCCAGCGGCTGCGCGAAGCCGTCGACCGGCTCCGCTCCCCCGCCCCGCCGTCCTTCTGCACCACCACGAACCAACGCCAAACCGGGCCCGCGACCACAGTGCGACCACCCGCCCGCCGGGAACACGAAAAGCCGCCCTCCCGTAAGCGGGAGAACGGCTTCCGACCTGCATCAAAGCTGGTCGGGACGACAGGATTTGAACCTGCGACCCCTTGACCCCCAGTCAAGTGCGCTACCAAGCTGCGCCACGTCCCGATGCCGTCTGACCTGGGCTTTCCCCTGGCCGAACGAACAGGGAAACAATACCGCACTCGGGTCCGTGGTCGCGCACCGGTTATTCGGCGCGTGCCCGCTCCGGCTCCCCGGCGGGTATCGATCCGGCGGTGGGTGTGCCGGCGCGTTCCAGGGCGCGGATCGGCCGTACCGCGAGCAGCGCGGCCGCCACGACCAGGCTCATCACGCCCGCGACCAGCAGCACGTTCTCGGCGCCCAGGGCCGACGCGGACGGGCCCGCCAGGGCCTGGCCCACCGGCATCATCGCGAGGGAGCCGGCCACGTCGTAGGCGTGGATGCGGTTGAGGACGTCGGGCGGGACCTGGGTCTGGACGGTGGTCGCCCACATCACGCTCCAGAAGGACATGCCCGCCCCGGCCACGGCGGCGCCCGCCGCCATCGCCGGTACGTCGAGGCCGAGCCCCACCGTCGCCGGGAAGCCGACGAAGGCGAAGAGGCTGATCGCGCCGGCGTGGAGCATGCGGCGGGGGCGCAGACGCAGGGCGAGGAGGCCGCCGATCACCGTGCCCGCGCCCAGGGCGGAGTTGATCAGGCCGTAGGCGCCGGGGCCGTGGCCTTGGACCACCTCGGTCGCGACCAGGGGGAGGCTCGGGCCCCAGACCATGAGCATGTAGAGGCACCAGACGGCTATGACGCCCCAGAGCCAGGTGCGTGCGCGGAACTCCCGCCAGCCCTCGACCAGGTCCGCCCGGAAGGTGCTCGGTATCGGCGCGCTGCCGGGGGTGAGCGGGGGCAGGCGGAGCAGCAGGAGGCACAGGGCGCTCACCGGTCGCCGCGTGGGCCGCGAAGACGCCGCCCGGTGAGGCGAGGCCCACCAGGAGACCGGCGAGCGCGGGGCCGGCGAGCTGGGCGGCGGACTCCGCGATGCGTATGGCGCCGTTCGCTCCCTGGACGTCGGTGGCGAGCCGGGGTGTCGTACTGGCGACGCCGGGTTGGAAGACGGCGCCCGCGACGCCGTTGACGAAGCCGATCGCGCAGATCTCCCACAGCACCACATGGCCGGAGAAGAACAGGCCCGCGGCGAGCGCCTGAGTGCCGAGGCGCACCACGTCGGCGCCGATCATCAGCCTGCGCGTGCTGAAGCGGTCGGCGATCACTCCACCGAAGACGACGAACCCGGCGAAGGCGGCGGCCGTGGCGGCCATGGCGAGGCCGACCGCGCCCGCGCCGTAACCGTGCTGGAGCAGTCCGGCGGCGAGGGCCACCGGCAGCATGGTGTCGCCGAGCCGGGCCACGGCACGGGCGACGAAGAACAGGGCGAAGTCACGTGACCAGACCGGATGAACCCCGGCCGACGCCTTCGACAGCCCCCTTGCCATGCCCCGCGCTCCCCTCCCCGTGAACCGGATGTGGGGGGAGCCGGGGTCCCCTCCCGCCCCGGCTCCCCCCACACGCCTTCGGATCATGCCACGCGGCACTGACAACGCCCGAGGGGATTTCAGTCCGCGGTCGGCAGCCCCAACTCCGGGTAGGCGTCGAGGAGTCGGGTGGGCGCCGCCTGGCGCCAGGAGTCGGCGAGGATGTCCCGCAGCTCGTCCTCGTCCTCCAGCGCCGCGAGCCGGACCCGAACCCAGGCGAACTGTGCTTCGTGGTCGGCGATCCAGAACTTCTCCGGTTCGGCCAGCACCAGTTCGTCGCGCTCCTCCTTGGGGCAGCGCACGGCGATGGAGGTCTCGTCCTCGGGCAGCGTCGCGAACATCTTCCCCGCCACCCGGAACGTGGGCATGCTCCAGGCGATCTTCTCCGTGGTGTCCGGCAGGGACAGGGCGGTACGGCGTACGTCTTCGGCATCCTGCATGGCAGGCACCGTAGCCGCTCCCACTGACAGTCACGCGCGCACGCGTTTGTAGTAGAGGGTCGTCCCGCGCAGCACCCCGCCGGGGTCGGCGGCATAGTCGGGGATCACCCCGGCCCGGGTCCAGCCGGCCGAGCGGTAGAGGTGCTCGGCGGGGCTGTCGGTCTCGGTGTCCAGATGGAGGAGGGTGATGCCCGCGGCGGCGGCCGCCTCCTCGGCGGTGGTCAGGAGCGTACGGCCGAGGCCGCGCCCACGGGCGTCCCGGTGCACCATGAGCTTGACCAGCTCGGCGCGGTGGCGGCTGTTGGGCTTGTCGGGGAAGGCCAGACTGACGGTGCCGACGATCCGCTCGCCGTCGCGCGCCACCCACACCGCGAACTGCCCGTCCGCCCGCGACTTCCACCAGGCCTCCGCCACCGCACGGTCCAAAGGCGCGAGGAAGCCGATCGAGGCGCCCGCGTCCACGGTGTCCACCATCAGGTCCGCCAACTCGCCGGTGCACGCCGGCAGTTGGGCTTCGTCCAGTCGCGAGAGGATCACGGCAGCACCACCGCCAGCACATACCGCGCCTCATCCGGCCCTGCGCACCGGAACCGCGTCGGCCCCCACACCCGCAGCCGCAGACAGTCCCCGGCGTCCAGATGGTGCTCGGCATCCTGAGCCGTGACGTCGAGCGCCCCTTCGAGCACCCAGATGTGCTGCTCCAGACCCGGCACGGGCGGCCGGTCGTAGGCGATGTCGGCACCCGCGGCGAGCCGCCCCTCGACCAGCTCGCCGCGCAGCCCGGGATGGGGCGGGGACACGGAGCGCCGTACGAACCCGGAGGCCCGGTCCTCCCAGACCTGCTGCTCAGCGGCCCGCACCAGCAGGGCGGGCTCGGACTCGACCTCGCTGAGCAGCTGGGACATGGTCCGCCCGTACACGCCACACAGCCGGTTCAGCAGCGAGGCGGTGGGGCTGATCTCCGCGCGCTCGGCCCGGGACAGGGTCGACTTGCTGATCCCGCTGCGCTCCGCGACCTCACCCAGCGACCAGCCGCGCTCGGCCCGCAGCTCGGCCAGCCGCGCGCCGAGCCGGGCGTCGACGGGATTCAGATCCACGCTCTGTTTCATATCCGGGACCCTATCCCAGATACGCAACGAACTGTTACTCCCTGCCGCCGAAGGCCGCCAGCGTCCGCTCCAGCGCCGGCAGCGCCCGCACCACCCGCTTCGACCTGATCAGCAGATCCCACGCGGGCTCGAACTTCTTCCACCCGCCCGCGTACGCGAGATGCCGCAGCCGCTCATGCGTACCGGGCTGAGCACCGGCGCCCCGCCAGATGTTGGACCAGCGGTAGAAGTCGCGGTACGCCCGCCAGTAGCCGTCCTCCAGCTGACGTGGCGTCATGCCCTTGGGCCGGTAGACGACATGACGCGTGTCGTACAGATCCCAGTCCCGGTGCACGATCCGGTCCTCGGCCTCCAACTGCTTCCACAGCCCCGTCGACGGATACGGCGTCATGATGTGGAAGGTCGCCGTCTCGATCCCCTGTTCCACCGCCCAGGCCACCGTGCGGTCGAAGACATCGGGCCCGTCCTGGTCGAGCCCGAAGACGAAACTGGCGTTGACCATGACCCCGGCGTCATGCAGGCGCCGTACCGCCGCCGCGTAGTCGGTGCCGATGTTCTGGTTCTTGCGGCGCTCGGCGAGGTTGGCGTCGTTGACGGTCTCGAAGCCGACGAACAGACTGCGCAGCCCCGCCTCCACCGCACGCTCCAACAGGTCCGGTTTCAGTACCGAGTTGACCGTCCCGGCCGCCTGCCACAGCCGTCCCATGCCCTTCATGCCGTCGAACAGGGCCTCGGCGAAGCGGCGGTTGCCGAGCAGATGGTCGTCCAGGAAGTACAGGTGCCGGCCGGGGAGGCGGTCGATCTCCGCGAGGGCGTCGTCGACGGTCTGGGTGTAGAAGGACTTCCCGCCCTCGAAGAAGGCGTCCTTGTAGCAGAAGTCGCAGTGGTGCGGGCAACCCCGGGAGACGACGATCGAGTTCGGCACCAGATAGAGGTGACGCTTGATCAGGTCCCGTCGTACCGGCGGAAGTCCGGCCAGGGTCCGCTGCTGCGAGTCGTAGCGCCGCGCGGGGACGCCGTCGCGGAAGTCCTTCAGGAACAGCGGCCAGGTGTCCTCCCCGGGGCCGGTGAAGATCGTGTCGGCGTGGGCCGCCGCCTCCTCGGGCAGCGAGGTGACATGCAGGCCGCCCATGGCGACATGGACGCCCCGGGCGCGGAAGTGGTCGGCTATCTCGTAGCTGCGCCGGGCCGAGGTGATGTACGGCTGGATCACCAGCAGGTCTGGGGTGTCGAGGGACTCCAGGTCGATCCGCTCGACGTGCTCGTCATGGAGGGTGACCTCGTCGTCGGGATCCAGGTAGCCGGCCAGGGTGGCGAGGCCGAGCGGCGGGAACAGCGAGTACTTGATGGGCCGGAACAGGGGGCTCGTCGCCTCGGTCAGGGCCGGGAGGATCATCGTCACATGCATGACAACCGAGACTGTGTTCACCCTGTGGCCGGTTCCCTACCCTTCGGCCGCCGCCCGCAGAGCGTCCAGCACCGGGCGGATCAGCGGGTGCTCCTCGGCGCCACGGCGTACGGCCGCGAAGACCCGGCGGGTGGGCGCGACCCCGTCGACCGGGCGCACGACCACCCCGGTGAGGTCCATGCCGCGCAGCGCCGAGCGCGGGACCAGGGCGACGCCCGCGTCCGCCGAGGCCAGCGCCACGACCGCGCGGAAGTCGTCCGAGGAGTGTTCCAGGCGTGGCTGGAACCCGGCGCTCTCGCAGGCGAGGACGACCACGTCATGGCAGGGGTTTCCGGGGTACGGCCCGATCCACGGGTCCTTGGCCAGTTCCCCCAACGGCACCTCGGCCGCATCGGCCAGCCGGTGGGTCATCGGCACCACCGCGTCGAAGGGCTCCGCGTACAGCGGGACATGGCTCAGCCGGGGGTCGTCGGCGGGTGGGGCCCCGCGGTACTCGACGGCCACCGCGATGTCGACCTGCCGGTCCAGCACCATCGGCAGGCTGGCGTCGCCCTCGGCGTCCTGGACCCGGATCCTGATGCCGGGCGCCGACTCGGCGAGGCGGGCCACGGCCGGGGCGACGACCTGGGCGATCCCGGTCGCGAAGGCGGCGACGGTGACCGTGCCGGCCGCCCCGGAGCCGTAGGCGGCCAGCTCCGCCTCGGCGCGCTCCAGCTGGGCGAGGACGGCGTTGGTGTGGCTGAGCAGGATCTCACCGGCCGGGGTGAGCCGTACGCCCTTGGCGCCGCGCTCCACCAGGCGGTGGCCCGTCTCCTGCTCCAGCGCGGTGAGCTGCTGCGACACGGCCGAGGGCGTGAGGTACAGCGCGGCGGCAGCCGCCGTCACCGTGCGATGGTCGGCCACCGCACGGAGGATGTGGAGCCGCCGCGCTTCGATCACCAATCGATTCTCTCAGGTCAGCCGGCCAGCTCCGCCCGGGCGGCGACGAAGGCGTCCACGGCCCGGTTCACGTCCTCGGTGGAGTGTGCGGCGGACAGCTGCACCCGGATGCGGGCCTGGCCCTGCGGCACCACAGGGTAGGAGAAGCCGATCACATACACACCGCGCTCCAGCAGCAGCTCCGCCATCCGGCCGGCGACGGCCGCGTCACCGATCATCACGGGCGCGATGGCGTGGTCGCCGGGGAGGATGTCGAAGCCCTCCTCGGTCATCCGACGGCGGAACAGCGCGGTGTTCTCGTTCAGCCGGACGCGCAGGTCGTCGGCCGACTCCAGCAGATCGAGCACCTTCAGGGAGGCCGCGGCGATGACCGGGGCGAGGGTGTTCGAGAAGAGGTACGGCCGGGACCGCTGCCGGAGCAGGGCGACGATCTCCGCGCGGGCCGCCGCATAGCCGCCGGAGGCGCCGCCGAGGGCCTTGCCGAGGGTGCCGGTGATGATGTCGACGCGGTCCATGACGCCGTGCAGCTCGGGGGTGCCACGGCCGCCGGGGCCGACGAAGCCGACCGCGTGGGAGTCGTCGACCATGACCATGGCGTCGTAGCGGTCGGCGAGGTCGCAGATCTCGGCGAGGGGCGCCACATAGCCGTCCATGGAGAAGACACCGTCGGTGACGATCAGCCGGCGGCGCGCCGACTGGGCCTCCTTCAACTGGGCTTCCAGATCGGCCAGATCACGGTTGGCGTAGCGGAAGCGGCGGGCCTTGGACAGCCGGATGCCGTCGATGATGGAGGCGTGGTTGAGGGCGTCGGAGATCACCGCGTCCTCAGGGCCGAGCAGGGTCTCGAAGACACCGCCGTTGGCGTCGAAGCAGGAGGAGTACAGGATCGTGTCCTCCTGCCCGAGGAAGGCCGAAAGCCGCGCCTCCAGCTCCTTGTGCACCTCCTGCGTGCCGCAGATGAACCGCACGGACGCCATGCCGTAGCCCCAGCGGTCCAGCGCCCGGTGGGCGGCGGCGATCACCTCGGGGTGGTCGGCCAGGCCGAGGTAGTTGTTGGCGCAGAAGTTGAGGACCTCACCGGGGCGGCCGCCCGCGCTGACGTTGACGGTCGCGGACTGCGGGGTGTCGATCACGCGCTCGGGCTTGTGCAGACCGGCGGCGCGGATCTCGTCGAGGGTGGCGCGCAGGTCGTCGCGCACGGAGTCGAACATCGAAAAGGCTCCTAAGGGGGTTACGCGGTCCAGTCGAGGATGACCTTGCCGCCACGGCCGCTCGCCGCGTCGGCGAAGGCCGACTCGAAGTCGCGGTAGTCGTACCGGCCGGTGATCACGGGGGTGAGGTCGAGGCCGGCCTCCAGCAGGACGGACATCGCGTACCAGGTCTCGAACATCTCACGGCCGTAGATGCCCTTGATGGTGATCATCGAGGTGACGATCCGGGCCCAGTCGACCGCGAACTCCTCGGCGGGCAGGCCGAGCATCGCGATCCGGCCGCCGTGCGTCATGTTGGCGATCATGTCGCGCATGGCCTCGGGGCGGCCGGACATCTCCAGGCCGATGTCGAAGCCCTCGCGCAGGCCCAACTCCCGCTGTCCGTCGGCGATCCGGGTCTCCGCCACGTTCAGCGCCAGGCTCACGCCGACCTTGCGGGCCAGGCCCAGGCGTTCCTCGCTGACATCGGTGATGACGACATTGCGGGCACCCGCGTGCCGGGCGACCGCGGCGGCCATCAGACCGATCGGGCCCGCGCCGGTGATCAGGACGTCCTCGCCGACCAGCGGGAAGGACAGCGCGGTGTGCACGGCGTTGCCGAACGGGTCGAAGATCGCGGCGACATCGAGGTCGACCGGGACCCGGTGCACCCAGACGTTGGCGGCGGGCAGGGCGACGTACTCGGCGAACGCGCCGTCGCGTCCGACCCCGAGCCCGACCGTGGCCCGGCACAGATGACGGCGTCCGGCCAGGCAGTTGCGGCACTTGCCGCACACCAGATGGCCCTCTCCGCTGACCCGGTCGCCGGGCCTGATGTCGGTGACGTCCCGGCCGGTCTCGACGACCTCGCCGACGAACTCGTGGCCGAGCACCAGCGGGGTGCGGATCGCCTGCTGCGCCCAGCCGTCCCAGGACCGGATGTGCAGATCGGTGCCGCAGATGCCGGTGCGCAGCACCTTGATGAGTACGTCGCCGGGTCCGACGGCGGGCTCCGGGACGTCCGCGAGCCACAGCCCGGGCTCCGCCTTCTCCTTGACCAGCGCCTTCACGCGTACGGCTCCTGAGGGGTACGACCCCGGGTCCGGGCATGCCGAAGGCGCCCGCAACCGGGGAGAGGAGTGGAATCGCCCAGCAATCTGCCGTACGAAGCCGTCCCCGGTCCATCGAGGATTTCTTAAGCGGAGCCGCAGATCTCCTTCACACCGGGGCCCGTAAGACCCCCCACGCCCCCGCGACACCAGCGACAATGAACGCGGGACACCGCCCGGCCGACGCCTCTGGAGCCGCTCATGAACACCGCACGGGATCTCGCGATCGTCGCCCTGGAGCCCAGTCGCTCCGTGGAGCAGGGCGACCTCTCGCTCGCGCTCGCGGGAGCCGAGGTGCTGGACCTGGTGGCGGCCGGGGCGCTCACGCTGGACGACGACCGCCTCGTACCGGGCCCGAAGTCGGCGACGGGTGACCGCCTGCTGGACGAGGCCACCGCGTCGCTGGTCCGGCAGGAGCCCTTCGAGACGATCGAGGACTGGCTGTGGCGCCGGGGCCGCGAGCTCTCCTCGGCCTACGTCGACGATCTGGAGAAGATCGGCCTGACCGCCCGTAGGCGCGGGCCCCGTTTCCCGTTGCGGTCCGGACGGGCCGTGCCCGTCGAGTCCCCGGCCCGCAGCCGCGCCGAGGAGCGCCGGGCGTCCGGCGAGCCCGTCCTCACCGCGCTGGCCGCGGCCGTCGGCATCGAGGACGAGACCGCGCCCCCCGAGAACCTCACCGACGACACCGTCACGACCGTGCTGGCCGCCGTGGGCCACGCGGTGATGGAACTGGAGGCGGTACGGCAGCGGCGGTCGATCGAGGACGCCGCGTTCGACAACGTGTGGCGGGGCTTCTAGATCAACGACCCGTCTGGATCAACGACCCGTCTGGATCGGCAGCCCGTCGCCCTCCCGTCGCTCCAGCCGGGCGACGAGATCCGCGGCCGACGCCTTGATCGTCTCCAGGCCCGGCCTCCCCCACGGCCGTGGCTCCACGTCGACGACGCACACGGTGCCGAGCACCATCCCCGTACTCTCGATCAGCGGTGCGCCGAGATAGGAGCGGATGCCGAACTCGTCGACGACGGGGTTGCCCGCGAACCGCGGATAGTCGCAGACGTCCTCCAGGACGAGCGCCTTGCGCCGGACCACCACATGGGGGCAGAACCCGTGGTCGCGCGGCAGGGTGCGGCCGACTTCCGGACTGGTGCCGTCGCCCTTCACGAACAGTGCGGCAGCCGGAAGGTGCAGGCCGGCGAAGAACTGCCGGTTCTCGTCGATGAAGTTGACCATGGCGTACGGCGCCCCGGTCACCTCGGCGAGAGCGTCGGCGTAGGCGTCGAGGACGGGCTCCGTCCGCTCCCCGAGGCCGAGTCGGCGCAGCCGGTCCGCTCGGGCGGGTGCCTCCTTGTCCTCGGGCGTGAGCAGCAGTCGACCTGCCGGGCGGGGCGGGTCGTAGCTCATCGGCGCACTCCATCGATATGGGCGTACTGCATAGGCGGGCTCCGTGGGGTGTGCGGGGATCACATATGGGCGCCGTGGCCGGTCGCGGGGGCCGGGGCGTGCGCGATGAGGTGTTTGACCAGGGTCAGCAGGGTCTGGACGCCCGAGCTGGAGATCCGGGCGTCGCAGCGCACGACGGGGATCCCGGGGTCGAGGTCGATGGCGGCGCGCACCTCCTCGGGGTCGTAGCGGTAGGCGCCGTCGAACTCGTTGATCGCGAGGATGAAGCCGAGGCCGCGCTGTTCGAAGAAGTCGACGGCGGCGAAGCAGTCCTCCAGGCGCCGGGTGTCGGCGAGGATGACGGCGCCGAGCGCGCCTTCGCAGAGCTCGTCCCACATGAACCAGAACCGTTCCTGTCCGGGTGTGCCGAACAGGTACAGCACATGCTGGGGGTCGAGTGTGATGCGGCCGAAGTCCATGGCGACCGTGGTCTCGACCTTGTTCTCGACGCCGTCGAGATTGTCGGTCGCGGCGCTGACCGTGGTGAGCAGCTCCTCGGTGCTGAGCGGTGCGATCTCGCTGACGGCGCCGACGAAGGTCGTCTTGCCGGCCCCGAACCCGCCCGCCACCAGGATCTTCAGCGCGGTGGGGAAGGGGTCGGTGCCGCCGTCGTAGTCAGAGCTGTCGTCGTAGTCCATCGAGCACTGCCTCCAGAAGAGCCCGGTCAGTGGGGTTGTGGTGGAACTCGGGGGGCTTGGTGGTGAGCGCCCCGCAGTCGACGAGGTCCGACAGCAGCACCTTGGTGACTGCCGCCGGCAGCTTCAGGTGGGCCGCGACCTCGGCGACCGAGACGTGGGCGCGGCACAGGTCGAGCGCCTCCGTGTGTTCGGGGCCCAGATAGCCGAGGGGGGTCGCCCCGGTGGCCATCACCTGGGAGATCAGGTCGAGGGCGACGGTGGGCCGGGTCCGGCCGTTGCTGACCGTGAAGGGGCGCACCAGTCGTCCGGCCGCGTCGTCGAGCCAGGGCCCGTCGCCGGCCGCCGCCACGCTCAAGGCCTCGACGCCGACGGTTCGACGGTGTGCTGCCGGGGTGCGGTCACCAGGTAGGGGCGGACGCTCTTGACCAGCATCGCCATCTCGTAGCCGAGGACGGCGGCGTCGGCGTCACGTCCTGCCAGTACGGCGAGACAGGTGCCGGATCCGGCGGTGGTCACGAACAGTAGCGTCGAGTCGAGTTCGACGACGACCTGGCGGACGTCTCCGCCGTCGCCGAAGCGGACCCCGGCGCTGCGGCCGAGGGAGTACAGGCCGGAGGCCAGGGCCGCCATGTGGTCGGCGCTGTCCGGGTCGAGGCCGTAGACCGACTTGACGAGCCCGTCGCAGGAGAGGAGCACCGCACTGTTCGTGTGCGGTACGCGCTGCACGAGGCCGCTCATCAGCCAGTCGAGATCGGATGCATGGCCGGTCGGCGCTTCGCTCGCCATGGTGGATCGACTCCTTGAGGTACGAAGGTCTGACGGAGCGCTGGGGGTGGGGGTGGGTGCGTGCCTGGTCATCCGGCTGATGCGCTCCCGTCGTGCCGGTTGGTGTGCTCGGAGCGGGACAGGTGTGCGGGGCGCGCCTCCGGTATGCGCGCCGGGGTCACGTCCGCCTCCATGAAGTCCGCGGTGAGGGCGTCGGAGCCGAGCTGGTCCGGATGCTCCGACTCCAGGTGCTGCTGTGCCTCGGCGAGGCCGATCCCGCGTTGGAAGGCGGCCATCAGTCCGGGGTCGTGTCCGGCGAGGTGCTCGGGTTCCTGGCGCGGCGTGGGACCGTCGCGCAATTGGGGGGCGATGTGTTCCTGGGCGCGGCGCCGGGGCAGTTGGGGCCTGCCCATGGTGCCGCGCACGGCGCCGGAGCGCGGGGTGGGCGGGGCGACGGTGTGCTCGGCGACGACCGCCCGGTCCTCGGGCCTGATGCCGGGCACGGCCTCCGCGATGTTGCGCCGCGCCTCCTGGGCGCCGCGCACGGGCAGCGGCACGGGTCCGACGCCGTTGGCCATGGGCGCCGCGGCCCGCGGGTCCGGCCGCTGCGGCGCGGTCGGCGAGGGGGGCGGCACGGCCGACTGCGGCTGCGGTACTTGCGGGGCCCCGGCTGCCTGGGCGCCGCCCGGCCCGGTGCCCAGCAGCCCCTGCGGTACGACGAGTACGGCCTGTACTCCGCCGTAGATGTTGGTCTGGAGCCGGACGTTGATGCCGTGCCGTCGGGCGAGCTGGGAGACCACGAACAGGCCGATGCGGCCGTCGGCGAGCAGGCTGGCGACGTTGACCTGGTCGGGGTCGGCGAGCAGGGCGTTCATCCGCTCCTGTTCGCCGACCGGCATGCCGAGTCCGCGGTCCTCGACCTCGACGGCGAGCCCCGAGGTGACGAGGTTGGCGCGCAGCAGTACCTGGGTGTGCGGGGCGGAGAACACGGTGGCGTTCTCGACGAGTTCGGCGAGCAGGTGGATGACGTCGGCGACCGCGTGTCCGCGCAGGGTGCCGTCGATCGGCGGCACGAGCTTGACCCGGGAGTACTGCTCGACCTCGGCGATGGCCGAGCGCAGCACCTCGGTCATGGAGACCGGGTTGCTCCACTGGCGGCGCGAGACGGCGCCGCCGAGGACAGCGAGATTCTCGGCGTGACGGCGGATCCGGGTGGCGAGGTGGTCGACGTGGAAGAGGCCCTTGAGCAGGTCGGGATCCTCGATCTCGTTCTCCAGCTCGTCGAGGATGGAGATCTCGCGGTGCACCAGCGACTGCAGGCGCCGCGCCAGGTTGACGAAGACCTCCAGCTTCTGTTCGCTGCCTGCCTGACTGGACAGTTGGGCGGCCTTGACGACGGCGGTGACGGCTCCGTCGTGGGCGCGGGCCAGGTCGGCGGCGAGCAGTTCGAAGTCGTCGGCGTCCTCCGGCGGGCCGCTGCGTGGCTTGCGCCGGGGCGGGCTGTCGCCCCGGCGCAGCGTTTCGACGAGGGCGCGCAGATCGGCCTCGCCGCGGGCGCTGCTGTGGCGCAGGGCGCCGACGCGCTCGCTCACGGAGCGGGCGGTGCGGTCGGCGACCACGGCGGCGATCACCATGGCCGACAGGGCCACGGCGACCGCGCCGGCGAGCATCCCCCACAGGGTCAGACTCGGCCGTGCGCCGGTGGTGCGGACGGTGAACAGCACGGCCGCGCAGGCGGCGAGGGCGACGGCGACCGGCGGCAGCACGGCGAGCCGGAGGAGCTGCGGCCGTATGTGCGTCTCGGGCAGCGCGGGGGTGGGGCGAGCGACCGGCCGTCCGTGCCGCCCGCCCTCACGGCGGTCTGCGCGTGCGGCCGGTGCGCGGAGGTGAGACATCGGTGTCCTCGTACTGTCCGTCGGGCGTGCCGCCGGGCCGGAGCGCGGGCGGGGGCGGCCTGTTCCACACGACGCCCGGCTCGGTCTGCGCGTCGGGCGTGCGCCATCGCGGTGTCGGTCGAGAGAGCCGAAGAAAACGGCCCTGCGTCGCCCGACGGACACTGACAGTAGTCGCCAACGCATCATGTGCGGTGGGCAGTTGACAAACTCATACACGGAGCGTCCGGCTCTGGTATGAGGGCCCGTACGGGAGATCGACAGCCGACGGCAGACTCCGCTCCCGAACGACAAGACTTCGATCACACCTGATTGGAAGCGGTCTCGGGCGAACGGCGAGGGCCGGGGCGCCACGCGCTCCCCGGCCCTCGCCGTTCGCCTTTTCTCCGACTGCGGTCAACCTGCCGATGCCGTTTTCACACTCTCGGGGGTTCTGGCCCGACTGTCACCGGCGGTGTCGGCGACGGTGTGCCCTGCTTCAGCGACACCGCCGACTCACGGGGGGAGTGCGACGCCAGCTTCCGAGCAGGTCCGCCGGGACGGGAGCTTTCGCCGCTGCTCTCCGGGTCAGTAGCGCGGGTCGGGCCGGGAACGGACCCTGGGAGTATGGAAGAGGTTCTCGCGTATGCCGCCGCGGGCCTGGTCGGGCTGTCGAGCGCTGCTGACCTGCTCGGCAGTGCTCTTGCTGATCGCCGGCCTCGCCTGAACATTGCTCAGACCCATGGCGTATGAGTCATCTCCCGAGGATCTGGTCCGAGCGGCGCGGGCCGTGGGGGTGACGGACGAGCGGCTGCTCGATGCCGTCCGGGGCATCCCGCGGGCGGAGTTCGTCCCCGCCGAGCACGTGGCGTCCGCCTACCGGGACACGCCCGTACCGCTCCCACACGACCAGGTGACGACCCAGCCCTCGCTGGTGGCCATGATGGTGTCCGCGCTCGGCCTCACCGGAGGCGAACGCGTCCTGGAGGTCGGCACCGGCTACGGCTGGCAGACCGCGCTGCTGGCCCGTCTCGCCGCGTATGTGGTCAGCGTCGAACGCTGGCCGGACCTGGTCGAGGAGGCCCGCTGCCGGCTCGGCGGACAGGGCATCGAGAACGCCGCGATCGTCCTCGGCGACGGAACCCTCGGTGTGCCGGACCGAGCTCCGTATGACGCAGTCATCGTCTGCGCGGCCTTCCCCGAGGTACCGGAGCCGCTGGTCGCGCAGCTGCGGACCGGTGGCCGGCTCGTCCAGCCCATCGGCCCCGGCGGACGGGAACAGGTCGAGCTCTACGAGCGGCGGGCTCACGGCCTGGTGCACCACTCGACGGTCACGCCGGCCCACTTCGTCCGCCTTTACGGGGCGCATGGCTACGATCAGCACGATCAGCGCTGATACGTGCCGACCAGGGCGCCGACGGCCAGCTTCTTGCCCTCGACCGCACCAGCCAGCCAGAACACCCGAACCGCGGCGTCCACACGCCGAGCGCGCGCGAAGACGGCAGTGTGTCCAGGATGGCAGTGTGCCGACAAGGATTCTGCTCGAAGGGCGCCCGGGCATGGGCAAGACGACCGCCATGCGGCGGCTCGCGGCGCTGCTGCGCACGCGCGAGGCGGTCGGCTTCACCACCGAGGAGATCCGGGAGGCCGGTACCCGGGTCGGTTTCGCCCTGGAGACACTGACAGGCCGGCGGGCCGTCCTCGCCCACACCGGCTTCCCGGGCCCGACTCGTGTCGGACGGTACGGCGTCGACCTGAGCGTCATGGAACGGCTGGCGGCCCCCTCGATCCAACCGACGGCGGCACCCGGTCGGCTCGTTCTCATCGACGAGCTCGGCCGGATGGAACTGGCCTGCACCCCGTTCCGGGACGCGGTCCAGGCGTTGTTCGACTCGGACGCGGACATCGTCGCCACGGTTCACGCGGGCCGCGACCCGTTCACGGACGCCCTCGGACAGCGGCCCGACGTCGAGGTCGTCCACCTCACCCCGGCCAACCGGGACAACCTGCCCGAAGCCCTCGCGGCCCGGCTGGAGCACAGGGGCCCTGATGAACCGTCCTCCGCCTGACAACCGGCTCCCAGGACGTCCGGGCAGCAGAAACCGATCTCCACCTCGGTCTGTGCAGCGGGCTCAGGGATCGCGACGCACTCGACGTGACAGGTGAACTCGGCAAGGTCGTCGCCGATCGACCTTACGGCTCGCCCGCGAGGTCGAGATCGCCGCTGCGCGGCTCGGTCGCGGCCTCGGCACGCCGGGGGCGGCGCCAGGGGTGGTTGAGGGGCGCGGAGACGGATCGCCACCAGGGCTGGACGGGCAGCAGTCCGGCGGGCTCGAAGGGCTCGCCGGGCCGGGGGAAGGCGGCCGCCTGGCCGGCCTCGTCGGCCGCGTCCCGGGTCCACTCCCCCGGCTCCGCCCACGCGTGCGGGGCGAGGTTGAAGGTGGCCCAGTGGATCGGCAGCAGCACGCCGTGCGGCTGTCCGCCCTGCAGGTCGAGGTGGGCGCGCATGCCCTCCTCGGGCGTCATGTGGATGTCCGGCCAGAATTCGGCGTACGCGCCGATCTGGATCATCGTCGTGTCGAACGGGCCGTACTCGGCGCCGATGTCCTTGAAGCCCTCGAAGTACCCGGTGTCACCGCTGTGGTAGATCCGGTGCTCGGAGCCGGCGACGGACCAGGAGGCCCACAGCGTGTGCTGGGTGTTGCGCAGGCCGCGCCCGCAGAAGTGCCGGGCCGGGGTGGCGGTCAGGGTGAGCCCGCCGATCTTGGTCGACTCGTGCCAGTCCAGCTCGCGCAGCCGGTCGGCGGAGACTCCCCAGTGCTCCAGGTGGGCGCCGACGCCGAGCGGTACGGCGAACACGGTGTCCGTGCCGGCCAGCGTCTTGATCGAGGGCAGGTCCAGGTGGTCGTAGTGGTCGTGCGAGATCACGACCACGTCGACAGGGCCGAGCGCGGCCAGCGGCAGCGGCACCGGGTGCAGCCGCTTGGGTCCGGCGAAGGAGAACGGGGAGCAGCGCTCGCCCCACACGGGGTCGAAGAGCACCCGGTGCCCGTCGATCTCCGCGAGCACGCTGGAGTGGCCCATCCACGTGATCCTGAGTCCGGTGGCGGGCGGGTGCGCGAGGTCGGCGAGCGTGGTGGCGTGCACGGGCACGGTGCCCTGGGGGGACCTGCGCGGTCGCTCGTCCTTGGCGAAGAAGACCTTCGCGAACTCCAGCATCGAGCCGGAGGGCCGGGTCCGGGCGACCCCGCCGGGGTTCTGGAACACGCCCTCCTTGAAGTGGGGCGATCTACGGATGCGCGCCAAGCGATCGCCCGTCGGCTCCGCGCCGAAGGCCGCCGGCTCCAGCGTGCGGAGCACGGAGCTCAGGGAACGGAAACCGGTCACGGTACCTCCATGTGGAGTCGTCGAGGCATCCCATTATGGTCGGCTCCTCCGACAACTACGTCAGCCCGTTCCCTACTGAAGATCCGTTCAGCACATTGACAGTGCCGGCGTCCGCTCAAGATACTGACCGGTTATTCAGTAAGGAGCTCCTTATGGCCACCCCCCTGCTGTCGCTCACCTGGACCGATGACGTCACCAGCCGCCAGGGCTTTCTCGTGATCGACCGGCTGGTGCGCGGGGTGTGCAGCGGCGGACTGCGGATGCGTGAGGGCTGCACCCTCGACGAAGTCACGGGGCTCGCCCGGGGCATGTCCATGAAGGAAGCGCTGCATTACGACCCGGAGGGCCGCTACATCCCGCTCGGCGGCGCCAAGGGCGGCATCGACTGCGATCCGCGCGATCCTGCGGCGTACGACCTGCTCGTGCGCTATCTGCGGGCCGTACGGCCGTACGTCGAGAGCTTCTGGACGACGGGCGAGGACCTCGGGCTCAGCCAGGACCTGGTGGACCGGGCGGCCGCCGAGGCGGGCCTGGTGTCGTCGATCCAGGCCGTGTATCCGCTGCTCGACGACGAGGTCGCCGCGCGGCGGCGGCTCGCGGACGCCTTCGCCGTGGAGGTGGACGGCATCGGGCTCGACGAGCTGGTCGGCGGCTGCGGGGTGGCGGAGTCGGCGCTCACGGCCCTGGACCGGGCCGGGGTGCCGTACGCGGGCACGCGCGTGGCCGTGCAGGGGCTCGGCACCATGGGCGGGGCCACGGCACGGTTCCTCACGCGCGCGGGGCTGACGGTGGTGGCCGTCGCCGATCTCAAGGGCACCGTCGCCAACCCGGCGGGCCTGGACATCGAGAGCCTGCTCGCCGCGCGGGACGCGTACGGCACCGTGGACCGCGCCGCGCTGCGCCCCGGTGACCGTGAACTGCCGGGCGACGCCTGGCTGTCGGCGGACGCGGAGGTGCTGGTGCCGGCGGCCGTGTCGTACACCGTCGACACCGTGAACCAGGAGCGGATCACCGCCCGCTGGATCGTCGAGGCGGCCAACATGCCGGTGCTGCCCGAGGCGGAAGCGCTGCTGGCGGCGCGGGGCATCACCGTGCTGCCCGACGTCGTGGTCAACTCCGGGACGAACGCATGGTGGTGGTGGACCCTCTTCGGCGACATCGGCCCGGACCCGGCCGAGGCCTTTGCCCACACCCGCCGCTCGATGCGCGCCCTCACCGAGCGGCTGCTGTCCCGCGCGGAGGCCGACGGAACGACCCCGCGCGCGGCAGCCCACGCCATCGCCGCCGACCGACTGCCGGTGATCGCGGAGCGGTACGGCCGGTACCGGTGAGCGCGTGCCCGGTGCATCTGTCTTAGGGTGAGCCGCGTGGCGAGGGTGCGGTTGAGTGTGGCGGAGCGGCGTGAGGAGTTGCTGCGGGCCGCCATCGAGCAGATCGAGGCGCGGGGCGTGGCGGCGGTCAGGATCGCCGACGTGGCCTCGGCGCTCGGCGTGAGCAACGCCCTGGTGCTGTACCACTTCTCCACCAAGGAGAAGCTGGTCGCGGCCGCCTTCGCGTACGCCGCCGAGGACGACCTGGCCCATCTGCGCAAGCTGCTCGGGCGCCGGACGACCGCGCTGCGCCGACTGCGCGCGGCGGTGCGCTGGTACGCGCCCACCGGCCAGGCCAAGGGCTGGCGGCTGTGGATCGAGGGCTGGGCGGCGGCGCTGCGCGAACCGGCGCTGCGCGAGGTCACCCAGGCCCTCGACACGGAGTGGAAGGCGGCCATCGCCGAGGTCATCGCCGAAGGGGTGGCCGCGGGCGAGTTCCACTGCCCCGACCCGGTCGGCGCCGCCCTGCGTCTGACGGCCCTGCTCGACGGGCTCGCCGTCCAGCTGACGTCCTACCGCGGCGCACTCTCACGCGCGCGTGCGCAGGAGTGGGCCGACGAGGCGCTGGCCCGCGAACTCGGTGTGGAGCGGGAGGCGTTGACCACGTCGGCGCGGTGAACACCGCAGTCAGGCAGGCCCGTACACCGCCGTGACCCTGACGTCGTCCTGGATCTCGCCGGCGGCCGCCTCAGACCGCCGACTCGATCCGCATCTTGATGTCGTCCGGCGACAGGCTGCCCTTGGCGGTCACATGGTCGCCCGACGACTCCCCGCGCAGCCGTCGTCCGATCCACGGCACCAGGTATTCGCGCGCCCAGTGCACATCGTCCCGCCGGACCTCCAGCGTCCCGCGCGGCGGCAGCGGCGGCCAGGGCTGGTCCGGGTCGGCCGGCACCTCCATGCCGAGGACCTGGCCCGCGCGCAGCGCCACGCGCGTGTGCCCCTCGGGCGACAGATGCAGCCGGTCGTCGTCCCAGGCACGCCGGTCCTGCACGGTCTTGAGGGACCACAGGTCGAGCACCGGGCAGCCGTACCGGTCGGCGATGGAGCGCACATGCAGGTTGTACGTGGCGATCTTGCCGCGCAGATGCTTGAGCACGGGCACGCCACGGGTGTCGAAGCCGGTCGTCACCATCACGGTGCCGACCGCCTCGGTAAGCCGGGCGACGGCCCGCTCGAACCGCTCGGCGACCTCGTCGGGGTCGGTGCCGGGCCGGATGATGTCATTGCCGCCGGCGCAGAACGAGACCAGGTCCGGGGCGAGTTCGAGGGCCCCCGGGAGCTGGTCCGCCACGATCTGGTCCAGCAGTTTGCCGCGTACGGCCAGGTTCGTATAACTGAAGTCGCCCTCGGGCCGACGGTCCGCGAGCAGCACCGCGAACCGGTCGGCCCAGCCGACGAACGCCCCGTCCGGGCCGGGGTCGCCGACGCCCTCGGTGAAGCTGTCCCCCACCGCCACGTACGACCCGATCACTGCCCTGTCGTCACTCTTCGAATCGTCTGCCACGTCGGCCCATGATTCACCTTCGAATGTGACCTACGCGACCGTAGGCAGGGGTTGACGGACGGTGAGATAAGCCACTGATAAAGCCTTCACCAACTCCGGAATAGACCTCGGATCAACGCTGTTGAGGCAGCGACCGCCACACCCGGGACCCGCTGAACAGGAAGTGGCTCCAGGTCGTACGGAAGGCGAAGTGCCCACCCGTGTACGGCTCGGGGTCGGTGTGGTCGAAGACGAGCCGCCCGTTGTTCCACCACTGGACGGTCGAGCCGTCGGAGACGATCCGGACCCGGTGCGGCTCGTTCGGCACCAGCAGCGGCTCGGTGTAGTCGTGGATGTGCGGGCGGACCCCGGCCTCGCCGACGTACCGGCGCAGCCGCGTCGTGGTGTTGTAGTTGGCGCCGAAGCCGGAGTAGTACGTCTTGAGGTAGTCGTACTCGGCCAGCGCCCCACCCCTCGGCGTGGCGAAGATGTCGCCAGGGGAACGGACATCGACGGCGTTCCAGAAGTTGTTGAGGTCGGCGACGCGGTCGTTGAGCCCGCCTGCGGAGACCGGCGTGGCCGTGTACTCCAGGACGTACGGGCCTTCGAGCCTCTCCCGGAACCAGATCGTCGCCCCCGCGGGCACGTCCACTTCCAGGGTGCCGCGGGCGGCGGTGACACTGCCGCCCTTCTCCAGTTCCACGAACCATTGACCGAGACCGTGCCGGAAGTCGTCGCGGGCGAGGAGGCGGCGGCGGGGCGAGGCGCTCGCGGCGGCCGCGGGGGCGAAAGCCGCCAGGGCGGCGAGGGCGCCGAAGGCTCTGCGGGTGGCCATGGGACAGGGCTCCTTCGGGTGATCGGCTGCAGAAAGCGCTTACCCCGCCCGGAGCCGTACAACACCGAAGGCCGGACCCGGGGATCAGGGGTCCGGCCTTCGGCGGCGTGTCAGGCAGGTGGTTCTTCAGCGGTACGTCCGTCAGCCGACGGAGACGCCCTTCGCGCGGAGGTAGGCGACCGGGTCGACGTCCGAGCCGTAGTCCGGCGTGGTGCGGATCTCGAAGTGCAGGTGCGGGCCGGTCGAGTTGCCGGTGGAACCGGAGAGGCCGACCTGCTGGCCCGCCGTCACCGACTGACCGCTGGAGACGGAGAGCGAGGACAGGTGGGCGTACTGCGCGTAGTGGCCGTCGGCGAGCTGGATGACGACCTGGTTGCCGTACGCGCCCGCCCAGCCGGCCGAGACGACGGTGCCCGCGCCCACGGCCTTCAGGGAGGTGCCGGTCGGCACGACGAAGTCGACGCCGGTGTGGTACCCGCTGGACCACATGCTGCCCGCGACCTTGTAGGCGGTGCCGACACCGGCGCCGGAGACGGGGGCGGTGAAGCCGCTGGCGGAGGACTGTGCGGCCTGCGTGGTGGTGGCCGCCTTGGCCGCGGAGGACTGCGAAGCCTCCGAGGACTTGGCGGAGTTCGAGGAAGAGGACTTCGCGGAGGACTTGGCGGCCGGCTTCTCGGCGGTGTCCGTCGTGGCGGCCTTCTTGCCGATCGACAGCTTCAGACCGGGGTGGATCAGTGAGGGGTCGTCGCCGACGGCCTCACGGTTGTCCTGGTAGAGCTTCTCCCAGCCACCGCTGATGTGCTGCTCGTTCGCAATCTTAGAAAGGTAGTCTCCCGGCCGCACCGTGTACGTCTTCGAGACGGCCTTCTTCTTGGCGGCCTTCTTCTCAGTGGCCTTCTTGTCCGCCGTCTGGATCGACTGAACGGCCTTTTCCGGAACGGACTGCGACGGGGCCGCGTGGGCGCCGGTGGCTCCCAGGAGCGGGAGGGCGAGCGCGGCGCCACCGGTTCCGGCGATGGCGATCGAGCGGGTGAGGCTCAGGGTCTTGGGACGGCGGTGCTTACCCTTCGCGGGCATGGCGAATTCCTCTCCGGCGCCTACGAGGTGAGCTGTCGGGTTCGGACTGGAGATGTCCGGCCGCGCGCTGGGCGCGACTTGACCCCAAGCCTGTTCCGGAGACCGGACCAGGCGGTGATGCCTGTGGGTCCCCCGCTCCTGCCGTGCACGGGTGAGTGTGTGCGGATTCCGAGCAGCGGCAGGATTCGGCGTCCGCTCGGAGTGGTGTGGAACGTAAGCGACCAAGACGCAAAGGGACAAGCAGAAGGTTCCGCCCGAAGGCATACCTCTTGATCCCTTGTGGGAATTCCCAGTCACTTTCCGTGCATTAAGTGATGATCGGTTCCCGCAAATGCCCTTGAAAAGCACATGAATTACGTGAACATGACGGGCGACTCACCGTCACGAATATGACCCTGCTCACGTGACGTTGCTCCAGACTCCTTTATTCCAGAGCGAGTTGGAATGAAGGCTGCAATTCGGACAGAAGGCCCAGAAGTGGCACAGATGGAGAACTGTCGCATCAGGGTTGCCGTGTGAACCCGTGATGAATCAGCAGGGTTTCAGCATTGTTCACCCGTTTTGCCACATTCCATCGGCGGCCGGTTTCGATGTCGTATCGTCGAGGCGTGCCCGTCGGCGCCACGAGCCGGCGGGATCCGGTGGGAGGAGCCCAAGTGACGCAGCAGGTCCCGTCGACCGAGCCCGAGCTGGCCGGAGTGCGCAACTTCCGTGATGTGGGCGGGCTGCCGACCGCGGACGGACGGCGGGTGCGGCACGGGGTGCTGTTCCGCAGCGGTCACCTCGCGCACGCGACCGAGCAGGACGCGGCGTTCCTCGACTCCCTCGGCCTGCACACGATCTTCGACTTCCGCAATACGGCGGACCAGAAGCTGGAGGGCCCCGACATCGAGCTGGCGGGGGTGCGCAATGTGAACCTGCCGCTGTCCGACCCGGCCGACGGCGCCGAGTTCTGGAGGATGGTCCGCGACGGCGACATCGAGCAGCTGCGGGAGATCCTGGCCGACGGCAAGGCCGCGAACCGCATGATCGAGTCGTACCGCATGATCGTCAAGGAGCGCACCGCCGAGCACTCCCAGGTGCTGCTCTCCCTCGCCGAGGACAGCGTTCCGGCCCTGATGCACTGCGCGGCGGGCAAGGACCGGGCGGGCCTGTCGATAGCGGTGACCCTGCTCGCCCTGGGCGTCGAGCGGGAGGCGATCCTCGCCGACTACCTGGAGTCCAACGCCAAGCACCGCCGCTACAAGGTGCAGCGCAACAGCACCTACACCCCCGAGGTCATGGAGCTGCTCAGCCCCCTGTTCGACGCCCGCGCCGAGTACCTCACGGCGGCCTTCGACACCATCGCGGAGACCTGGGGCGACGTCGACACCTACCTGGAGCGGGCGCTGGGGGTCACCCCCGAGATCCGCGAGCGGCTGCGGGAGCGGCTGCTCGACTGAGCCAGGCGGCTACCGCTTGGCCCCCAGCTCGAACAGCAGGTAGATGAACGCGGCGAAGGCGTGCCCCACCGCCAGATAGATGATCAGCCGGATCCACAGGGCGCGAGGGAACTTCTCCTCCATGTCGCTCATGGCGTCTCTCCAGGGATCGGGCCCAGGCACAGGGCGGCCGTGGGGCTCTGCAGCAGGGTGTGGACGAACAGGAGCTCTACCCCGCCCCGGTCCAGGGCGGCGATGCGGTGCGGGGTGAGCGAGTCGAAGTGGGCGCTGTCGCCCGGGGCGAGCCGGTGCGTGGTGTCCCCGAGGCGCAGCCGGAGCCGCCCGGCGAGGACGTAGAGCCACTCCTCGCCGGGGTGCACCCGCACGATGTCGCCCTGTGAGCCGAAGGGGACGTGCAGGCGCAGTGCCTGCATCCCCCGGCCGGGCGCGCCGGCCTGCCGGTACGTCCAGCCGCCCGCCTCGGTCGGTTCCATGTCGGCGGCGCGTACGACGGCGTCCCGGTCGGCGACCGTCTCGCCGAGCAGCTCCGAGACGGTCGTACCGTAGACGCGTGCCAGCGAGAGCAGCATCGGCAGCGAGGGCTGGCGCCGCCCCGTCTCCAGACGGGAGAGGTGGGCCGGCGACAGACCGGCGGCGTGCGCCGCGGCCTCCAGGGTGAGGGCGGCCTGGCGCCGCAGGGCACGAAGCTGCGGCGCCACCACGGGCAGGTCGTCGGCCGGCCCGGTCTCGGGAGAGCTCATGCTCTCCATTCAGCCGGAGCCTTGCCTGTAAGGCAAATTTCTTGCCTTACAGGCAAAAACTCAGCGGTTGGCGACGGCCTGCTTGACCAGCGTCTTCCCGAAGTCCCACATCAGCCCGCCCCCGCTGTGCGCGTCGTCCATCACGTCGGTGAAGGCGTCCACGAACCGCTCCACCTCCCGCTCCCCGATGATCAGCGGTGGAATCAGCTTGATCACCTCCAGATGGTCGCCGGAGACCTGGGTGAGGATCCGGTGCCGCTGGAGCAGCGGTACGACGACCATCTGTGCGAAGAGTCCCTTGCGGGCCGCCTGGAGCATGGTCCACCGGCTGCGCAGTTTCAGCGACGAGGGCCTGCCGAACTCGATGCCGATCATCAGGCCCCGGCCGCGTACGTCGGCGAGCAGCTCGTACTTGTCGACCAGCGCCGCGAGCCGGGACCTCAGCAGCTCGCCGGTGGCACGGGCGTTCGCGACGATCTGCTCGTTCTCCATGACCGCGAGTACGGCGAGCCCGGCCGCCATGGCCTGTGCGTTGGACCCGAAGCTCGCCGAGTGCACCAGCACCCGGTCCATCGAGGAGTAGACCTTCTTGAAGATCCAGTCCTTGCCGAGGGTGGCGCCGACCGGCACATAGCCGCCGGACAGGGCCTTGGCCAAGCACACCAGGTCCGGCTCCACTCCGTCCTCGTGCTGGTGGGCGAAGAAGTCCCCGGTCCGGCCGAGCCCGGTCTGCACCTCGTCGGCGATGAGCAGCGCCTTGTGTTTGTGCAGCAGCTCCTGGGCGGCCCGCAGATACCCGGGCGGCGCCTCGAGCACACCCTTGCCCTGGATCGGCTCGACGATCAGTGCGGCGACGTCTCCCTTCTTCAACTCCCGTGCCAGGGCGTCGAGATCGCCGAGGGGTACGGCCGTGTCGGGCAGCAGCGGGGCGAAGCCGTCCCGGAAGCCGTCCTCGCCGTTAACGGACAGGGAGCCGGTGGTCAGGCCGTGGAAGGCGTGCTCGCAGTACAGGATCCGGGGTCTGCCGGTGGCCCGTCGGGCGAACTTCAGGGCGGTCTCGACCGCTTCGGTGCCGCTGTTGCCGAAGAAGGCCCGGTCCAGGTGCGGGCTGTGGACGAGGAGCTTCTCGGCGAGCAGCCCGGGCAGGGGCTGGCAGTCGAAGCGGGTGAGGTCGGCGAGCTGGGCGTCGAGGACGTCGTGCAGCGCCTTGCGGACGACGGGGTGATGGCGGCCGAGGCCCATCACCCCGAACCCGGCGAGCATGTCCAGGTAGTCGTCACCGTCGGCGTCCCAGAAGTAGGCGCCCTCGGCCCGCTCGTAGACCTTGTCGAAGCCGATGGTGTGCAGCATGCGCGGGAGCTGGTGGTTCAGGTACTTGCCGTGCAGCTCGTAGCGCTCGGCTCCGCGCTCGGCCAGCAGCGCGCCGAGGTCGAACTCCGTGGTCATTCCGCTGTCTCCTTGACTGGCTCCTGGACGGCCAGGCTCGCGCTGATCCGTCCGGCGACCTCGACGGGCGTGAGCCCGATGTCGGCCAGCACCTCGCCGCGTTTGGCGTGGGCGAGGAACTGCTCGGGGATGCCGAACCGCCGTACGGGGACATCGACATCGGCGTCTTCGAGGGCGAGGGCCACGGCGGCGCCCACCCCGGCGGCGCGGCTGTTGTCCTCGACGACGGCGACGAGGCGGTGTTCGGCGGCGAGGCCGGGCAGCGCCGGGTCGACGGGCTTGACCCAACGGGGGTCCACGACCGTGCAGTTGATGCCCCGGGCCTCCAGCAGCTCGGCGGCCTGGAGGCAGACGGGCGCCATGACGCCGACGGCGACCAGGAGCACCTCGGGCCGTTCCCCCCGGTGCAGCACGTCCAGTCCGCCGATCCGGTCCACCGCCGGGATCGACGGGCCGACGGACTCCTTCGGGAACCGGACGAGGGTGGGCGCGTCGTCGACGGCGACCGCTTCCCGCAGCTGCGCCCGGAGTTGGTCGGCGTCGCGCGGCGCGGCGATCCTGAGGCCGGGGACGACCTGGAGGATCGACATGTCCCACATACCGTTGTGGGAGGCACCGTCGACCCCGGTGACCCCCGCCCGGTCCAGCACGAAGGTGACGCCGCAGCGGTGCAGGGCGACATCCATCAGGAGCTGGTCGAAGGCGCGGTTGAGGAAGGTGGCGTAGACGGCGACGACGGGGTGGACGCCGCCGGTGGCGAGGCCGGCCGCCGACACGGCCGCGTGCTGTTCGGCGATGCCCACGTCCCACACCCGGTCCGGGAAGCGGGCGGCGAACTTGCCGAGCCCGACCGGGTGCAGCATGGCCGCCGTGATCGCCACGACGTCCTCCCGCTCCTCCCCGATCCTCACGATCTCGTCGCCGAACACCGAGGTCCAGGAGGGGCCGTTGGAGGGAGCGAGCGGCTCGCAGGTGAGTGGGTCCATCACGCCGACGGTGTGGAAGTGGTCCTCCTCGTGGGCGAGGGCGGGTTCATAGCCGCGGCCCTTCTCGGTGAGGCAGTGGACCAGGACGGGCCCATGGAAGCGTTTCGCGCGGCGCAGCGCGGACTCGACGGCGCCGATGTCATGTCCGTCGATCGGGCCGACGTACTTCAGTCCCAGGTCCTCGAACAGGCCCTGCGGGGCGAAGGCGTCCTTGAAGCCCTTCTTGGCGCCGTGCAGTGCCTCGTAGACGGTGTGGCCGACCACGGGGGTGCGCAACAGCACGTCCTTGCCCCAGGCCAGGACCTTCTCGTAGCCGTCGGTCGTGCGCAGGGTGGCGAGATGGTTGGCCAGGCCGCCGATGGTGGGGGCGTACGACCGCTCGTTGTCGTTGACGACGATGATCAGCGGCCGGTTCTTGGCGGCCGCGATGTTGTTCAGCGCCTCCCAGGCCATGCCGCCGGTGAGCGCGCCATCGCCGATGACCGCGACGACATGGCCCTTCTCGCCCTGCACCTGGCGGGCCTTGGCGAGCCCGTCCGCCCAGCCCAGCGCGGTGGAGGCGTGGCTGTTCTCGACGATGTCGTGCTCGGACTCCTCACGCGAGGGATAGCCGGACAGGCCGCCCTTTCCGCGCAGCTTGGAGAAGTCCTGACGTCCCGTCAAAAGCTTGTGCACATAGCTCTGATGGCCGGTGTCCCACACGATGCGGTCGACCGGCGACTCGAAGACCCGGTGGAGCGCGATGGACAGTTCCACCACCCCCAGGTTGGGCCCGAGATGTCCGCCGGTCCTGGCCACCGCGTGCACCAGGAACTCCCTGATCTCTTCGGACAGTCGACCGAGCTCCGGCTCGGACAGCGCCTTCAGGTCGCGTGGTCCCCGGATGTTCTCCAGAATCGTCACGTCGGGCCCCCTTCGGTCCGTGCTGCTCAACTCACGGTGACGGCCGGCTCCCCCGACGCGACGCCGTCCTGCTCCATCTGTTCGGCGATCTTCATCGCCTCCTCGATGAGGGTCTCCACGATCTTCGACTCGGGTACGGTCTTGATGACCTCGCCCTTCACGAAGATCTGCCCCTTGCCGTTGCCGGAGGCGACCCCCAGGTCCGCTTCCCGGGCCTCGCCGGGACCGTTGACCACACACCCCATGACGGCCACCCGCAGGGGCACTTCCATGCCCTCAAGGCCCGCCGTGACCTCGTCGGCCAGCTTGTAGACGTCGACCTGGGCGCGCCCGCAGGAGGGACACGAGACGATCTCCAGACGCCGTTGCCTCAGGCCCAGGGACTCCAGGATCTGGATGCCGACCTTGACCTCCTCGGCGGGCGGGGCGCTCAGCGAGACGCGGATCGTGTCGCCGATGCCCCTGCTGAGCAGCGCCCCGAAGGCCACCGCCGACTTGATCGTCCCCTGGAACGCCGGTCCCGCCTCGGTGACCCCCAGGTGCAGCGGGTAGTCGCAACTCTCGGCGAGCAGCTGGTAGGCGCTGACCATGACCACGGGGTCGTTGTGCTTCACGGAGATCTTGATGTCCCGGAAGCCGTGCTCCTCGAAGAGCGACGCCTCCCACAGCGCGCTCTCCACCAGCGCCTCGGGCGTGGCCTTGCCGTACTTCTGCAGCAGCCGCCGGTCCAGCGAGCCCGCGTTGACCCCGATCCGGATCGGGGTGCCGTGGTCGGCCGCGGCCCGCGCGATCTCCTTCACCTTGTCGTCGAACTGCTTGATGTTGCCGGGATTGACGCGTACGGCCGCACAGCCGGCCTCGATCGCGGCGAACACGTACTTGGGCTGGAAGTGGATGTCCGCGATCACCGGGATCTGCGACTTGCGGGCGATGGTCGCGAGGGCGTCCGCGTCGTCCTGCGTGGGGCAGGCGACGCGGACGATCTGGCAGCCGGACGCGGTGAGTTCGGCGATCTGCTGCAAGGTGGCGCCGATGTCCGAGGTGCGGGTCGTGGTCATCGACTGCACCGACACCGGGGCCCCGCCCCCTACCGCCACAGGACCGACCTGGATCCGCCGCGACGCTCGTCGCTCGGCTATCGGCCGGACCGGGACCTCGGGAACGCCCAAGGGGATGGCGGTCATGATGTCACTCCCGGTTTCCGTTGACCGTCTCGCGCATGGCGCGCAGCGACTCCTTCAGGGAGCCCATGGTGGCGAGGACGGCGGTGGGCTCGTAGCCGCAGTGCGCCATGCAGTTGGCGCAGCGCGGGTCCTTGCCGCGGCCGTACTTGTCCCAGTCGGTCTCCTCGATGAGTTCGCGGTACGTCGGCACATAGCCGTCGCTCATCAGGTAGCAGGGGCGCTGCCAGCCGAAGAGGGAGTAGTTCGGGATCGCCCACGCGGTGCACGGGAAGTCGACCTTGCCCTCCAGGAAGTCCAGGAAGAGCGGGGAGTGGTTGAGCCGCCAGCGTCGCCGGTTGCCGCCCGCGAAGGCCTTCTTGAACAGTTCGCGGGTCTGTTCCACGCCCAGGAAGTGCTCCTGGTCGGGCGCCTTCTCGTAGGCGTAGGCGGGCGAGATCATCATCTCGTCGACCTTCAGGTCGTCGTTGAGGAAGTTGAGGACCTCGATGATGGTCTGCGGGGTGTCGGTGTTGAAGAAGGTGGAGTTGGTGGTGACCCGGAAGCCGCGCCGCTTGGCCTCCTTGATCGCCTCCACCGCCTCGTCGAAGACGCCCTCCTTGGCCACCGACTCGTCGTGGCGCTCGCGCAGGCCGTCGATGTGCACGGCGAAGGCGAAGTAGGGCGAGGGCTTGAACTTGTCCATCTTCTTGCGCAGCAGCATGGCATTGGTGCACAGGAAGACGTATTTCCGTTTGGCCACCAACTGCCGCACGATCTCGTCGATCTGAGGGTGCATGAGGGGCTCACCGCCGGCGATGGACACCATCGGCGCGCCGGATTCGAGCACCGCTCCCACGGCCTGTGCGACCGGCATGCGCTGCTTGAGCACACCCGCCGGGTGCTGGATCTTGCCGCATCCCTCGCACTTGAGGTTGCACGCGAAAAGCGGTTCCAGCTCGACGATCAGCGGGAACTTGTCGCGCTTGCGGAGCTTTTGTTCGGCCAAGTAAGTAGCGACCTTGATGGACTGACGCAGCGGCATGGCCATCTGGCTCACCTCCTGGGGAGCAGCAAAGAACGGTGCCATTCGAAAAAAGCGGGAAGGACCGACCTAAGGACACGGAACGCTGATATTCCCCCGCGCACCGTGCCGATCCGGACGAGTTCATGTTCTGGAGCGTCCACGACCACCCGTACGGCCGCAACGGGGCGTTCGCCCGCGCGCACGGCGCTCAGGAGCGTCGCCGCCGACTCCATGTCGACCGCGATCGCGCCGGTCGCGAGCAGATCGGACCGTTCCTGGCCACGGACCACATGGTCGGAGCCGGTGAGCGGTCCGGTATGCACGGTCCGCCCCGGGACGACGCGGACGAGTTCCTTGACGAGCAGTTCGGTCGCGACGCACTCGGTGGTCCCGCGCGGATCCCGGGTCTCCTCGGCGACCACCAGGTCGCCGGGGTGCATCCCGGGGGCGAGCCCCGCGCAGAAGCCGGTGGCGAGGACCGCGGCCCCGGCGAGCGCCGGATCGGCGAGGACCCGGGTGACGGACCGCTCGGCCGCCTTGGGCCCCATGCCGGTCCGCAGGATCGTGACCGGCCCGTCGGCGCCCCCGCGCTCGCTCGTGCGCAGCGCGAGATGCTCGATGCCGAGCGCGCAGGCGATCAGCAGCGGAGCCGGATCGGGCTGTGTGCTCATCAGCCCCCCTCGGCCTCGGCGAAGGGTTCGCCGTGCACGTACCGGCCGAGCGCGGTGAGCGGGAACACCTGCCGGTAGAGGTGGTAGTTGATGGAGAAGTCCCAGGGGAACCCGGTGCCGGTGAAGTAGGGCTCGTCCCAGGAGCCGTCCTCGCGCTGGGTGGCGGCGAGCCACTCGACGCCGCACTGCACGGCCTTGGAGTCCTTCTCCCCCGCGGCCAGCAGCGCCATCAGCGCCCACGCGGTCTGCGAGGCGGTGGAGGCGCCCCGGCCGCTCCAGCCCTTGACGTCCTTGTACGAGCGCAGGTCCTCGCCCCAGCCGCCGTCGTCGTTCTGCACGGACTCCAGCCAGTTCACGGCCCGGCGGATCGCCGGGTGCGAGGCGGGGATCCCGGCGGCCGTGAGGGCGGGTACGACGGAGCCGGTGCCGTAGACGTAGTTGACGCCCCAGCGCCCGAACCATGAACCGTCCGGCTCCTGTTCGGCCAGCAGCCACTGGATGCCCCGCCGGGTGCGCGGGTCGTGGGCGAGGCCCTCGACCGCGAGCATCTCGACGACATGCGCGGTGACATCGGCCGACGGCGGGTCGATGACCTCACCGAAGTCGCAGAACGGCAGCCGGTTCGGGAACGGACTGGTGTTGTCGACGTCGAAGGCGCCCCAGGCCCCGTTCCTGGACTGCATACCGAGGTTCCAGCGCACCCCGCGCCCGATCGCCCTCTCCACCCGCTCCGGCTCGTGGTGCCGGACCCGGCGCAGCGCGAGGACCACCTCGGCGGTGTCGTCGATGTCGGGGTAGTTGTCGTTGTGGAACTCGAACGCCCAGCCACCGGGCGGAAGTTGGGGCCGCTTCACGGCCCAGTCGCCGGGCCGGACGATCTCCTCGCCGAGCATCCAGTCGGCCGCCTTGACCAGTTGCGGATGATCCGCGGGCACTCCGGCGTCGGCGAGCGCGATGGTGGCGAGGCAGGTGTCCCACACCGGCGACTGGCAGGCCTCGATCATCCGGGCCCCGTCCTCGCGCCAGACGGCGAAACGGTCCAGCGAGGCCAACCCCTCGCGGAGCACGGGATGTTCGAGGTCGTAGCCGAGCAGATGCAGCGCGATGATCGAGTACACCGCCGGCGGCTGGATACCGCCCCAGCAGCCGTCGTTCTCCTGCCGCTCGATGATCCAGCGGGCGGCGGTGTTCATCGCGGCCCGGCGCAGCCTGCGCGGGGCGACCTTGCGCAACTGGTGCAGCGCCTTGTCGAGACGCTGGAAGGCGCCGTCCCAACTCGCCGCCGGGGCAAGGGGCTTGGGAGGGTTGGGGTTGGCCGGGTCGGTGTGCAGTTCGTCCAGCGGGAAGGGCGCGGGCCGTACCGGACGCTTGGCGGAGACGATCGTCAGCGGAACGATGGTCTGCCGGGCCCAGCAGCCGAAGTCGTAGATGTTGAGCGGCACCCAGGTGGGGAAGTAGATGAGCTCGGGCGGGAGTTCGGGCAGATCCTCCCACTTCCACCAGCCGAACAGGGCCAGCCAGATCCGGGTGAACACCCGGGCGGCGGCGATGCCTCCCTGGGCCCTGATCCACTCCGCGGCCTTCGCCATGTGCGGCGCGTCCGGAGTGTCACCGGCCAGCCGGAGGGCGACGTAGGCCTCGATGGTGGTGGAGAGTTCGCCGGGCCCGCCGTAGAAGGTGCCCCAGGTGCCGTCCGCGCGCTGCTCGCCGCGGATGAAGAGGGCGGCGGCGCGGGTGGTGGACTCGTCCCGGATGCCCAGGAACTGACGGAGCAGCAGATCCTCGGCGTCCATGGTGACGTTCGTCTCCAGGTCGCCCTTCCACCAGCCCTGGGCGTCCTGCCGGGACAGCAGGAAGTCGGTGGCGCGCCGCAGGGCGCGCTCGGCGGCGTCATGAACCCCCGCCGCCGCGGGGGTGGTGCTGTCGGTTTCGCTGGCCGCGGCAGCGCGGGGCGGCAGGGCCCCGGTGCTTCCGTCGGTCGTCGCTGTCATGGCTTCCCCTTCGTGCAGTGTGCAAGTGGTGCTCTGCTGTGGGTCCGCCGTCGGCCGGTGCTCGTGTCCCGCGACACCGGCCGGCGACTACGCGAGGGCTATTCGACCGATAGTGATCATCTCTTTCGTACGACGACGAAGTCGGCGAGCGCGGCGAACTGCGCCCGCACCCGGTCGGGCATGTCGACGGCGTCCAGGGCCTCGATGGCGATGGTGTGCTGACGGCGGGCCTCTTCGGCGGTCCACTCGCGGCCGCCGGCCTGCTCGATGAGGGCGGCGCGGGCGGCGAACTCCTCCTCGGAGAAGTTCTCGAAGTCGCTGCTCTTGGCGTCGGCGGCGAGCAGCTCGCCGAGCCGCTCGGAGGCGGCGCCGCCCGCGGCGAGCGCGGCCACGACCGGCAGGGACTTCTTGCGCTGGCGCAGATCGCTCCAGGTCTGCTTGCCGGTGGCCTCGGGGTCGCCCCAGATGCCGAGGATGTCGTCGACGGCCTGGAAGGCGAGGCCGAGGTGGTAGCCGTACTTCTCCAGCGTGTCGGCGGTGCGGTCGTCCGCGCCGCCGAGCACGGCGCCGATGGAGCTGGCGCAGGCCAGCAGGGCGCCGGTCTTGTTGCCCTCCATCTCCAGACACTCCTCGACGCTGACGCGGTCGCGGTGCTCGTAGGAGATGTCCTGGGCCTGTCCGTCGATCAGGGCCCGGGTGGCGGTGGTCAGCCGACGGGTGGCGCGGCCGGCCTGGACGGTGCCGAGTTCCAGCAGCAGCTCGTTGGCGAGGGCGAACAGGGCGTCGCCGACCAGGATGGCCTGGGCGGGGCCGTGCACCTTCCACACCGTGTCGCGGTGCCGGCGCTGCTCGTCGCCGTCCATCAGGTCGTCGTGCAGGAGCGAGAAGTTGTGGACCAGTTCGACGGCCACCGCGCCCGGGATGCCGACCTCGGGAGCGGCGCCGGTGGCCTCGGCGGAGAGCACGGCGAGGGCGGGGCGCACGGCCTTGCCGCCGTCCCCGGCCGTGGGCCTGCCCTGGGCGTCGATCCAGCCGAAGTGGTAGGCGGAAACGGTGTCCATGGGAGGCGCCAGTCGGTCGACCGCCGCCCTCAGTACCGGTGTGGCCAGGGTCCGGCCGCGCTCCAGGAGCGCGGTCACGTCCACTGCGGTCTCGCGAGCGGCCGCCGAGGCCGGGGGCACAGTGGGCACAGTCTCTCCTCTTGTTGCGGTACCGGGGGTGCGGGGGCCTGCCGCGCGCTGATGGAGCATCAGGCCGCCTCCTCGACTTCGAAGAGGTGGCGGGGGCGGGGCCGGCCCAGGGCGCTGAGCGCGGCGTCGGCCGCGCTCACGCCGCTGCGGACCGCACTCTCCATGGTCGCGGGCCACCCTGTGGCGGTCCACGCTCCGGCCAGACAGAGGCCGGCGGCCTTGGTGCGGGTGCCGGGCCGCAGCCGCCCGACGCCGGGGGTGGGGGCGAACGTCGCCGTGCGCTCCCGGGTCACGAAGAAGTCCTTCACCTCGGCGCCCCGGGCCAGTGGCAGCAGCCGGGCCAGCTCCGGCAGGTACTTCTCGCGCAGCTGGGCGACCGGCGCGTCGATCTCGTGGTGCGCGGCCGACTGGGACAGCGCGAGGTACTGGCCCTCGCGCAGCCCGGAGGAGCCGGTCCGGTCGAACACCCACTGCACGGGCGTGCCGAGAGCGGCGAAGAAGGGTGCGTTGAGCACCGGGCGGTCGTAGACGACATGGACGTTCAGGATCGGAGCGGTGCCGATGTCGAGCAGTCGTCCGGGGTCGTCCAGGGCGCCCTCGGGCAGCAGGTCGTGGGCCTCGCTCTGCGGTACGGCGAGGACGACGGCGTCGGCCCGGATCGTCTCGCCGGGAACCTGGACGCTCCAACGGCCGTTGTCATCAGTGGAGATGGAGGTGACGCGTGTACGGACCTCGGTACGCACACCCGCGGAGTCGAGCGCCTTGCGGGCCAGCCGGTCGTGCAGTTCGCCCAGCGGGACATGCGCCCATCCGATGTCGGCGGCGCCCGGGGCGGACAGCAGACCGGTCTTGAACACCATCGCGGCGAGCCCCAGTGAGGCGTCATCCGCGACCGCGTTGAGGGTGGCGATCCCGACCAGGTTCCACAGGGCCTGCACGGCGCGCGCGGACTGACCGTGCTCGGCCAGCCAGGTGCCGAAGTTCTGTGCGTCCAGGGTCGGATCGGCGAGGTCGAGCGCCATCAGCGCGAGCGCGGCACGCCCGACGGCGGCGCGCTCGGTGAGGGAGAGGTGCGGGTAGGTGGCGAGGCTGCGCCCCAGATGCAGCGGTACGGGCAGCGGGTCGCGCTGGATCCTGCCAAGACGCCGCCCCTCGGGCTTGGCCAGATCGAGTACGGGCACGTCGAGACGATCCTGCAGCGGCGCCAGCGCGGTCCCCCCGATGCGGTCGAGGAACCAGCGGTAGGCGGTGCAGCAGCGCAGATAGACATGCTGGCCGTTGTCGACGGTGAGGTCGCCGCGCTGGAAGGAGAAGGCGAGTCCGCCGAGGCGGGGCCGGCCCTCCAGGAGCGTGACACGCACTCCGGCGTCGGCGAGCGCCAGCGCCGCGGTGATCCCGGCGAGTCCGCCGCCGACCACGACGGCGTCGCCTCCGGTCGTGATGCCGTCGGTCATCGTGTGCCCTCCCCCGAACGGCCGCCGCGGTGCTTGAACGGTGCACGGTCGGCCGTCTCAGTCAGGGACGCCGCTTGACTGCGGAGGGTTGCCTGCCACTTTTCGCCGGTGGCATCACCTTGGACCGAATTGTCCATCAGGCTCGCCTCCTGAGGGGCCGCCGCGTCACATGCCGGGTGTCCAGACCGGAGAGGCCGCGCACGGCGACGTACGCCTTCTCGCGTCCCGGCAGTGAGACACGCCCGCGCAGCACCGCCTCCGGCTCGCGCTCGATGCGGTCCAGGAGGCGGCGGTAGATGCCGGCCATGGCGGCGACGCAGGCGCCGCTGCGCCGGTCGAGCATCGGGAGCAGCCGGTAGCCCTCGGCGAAAAGGGCGCGGGCCCGTCGCACTTCGAAGTGCACGAGGCCCGCGAAGTCGGCGCCCTCGGGCACGGTCGGCCCGGCGAACCCGGCCGAGCAGCCGAACTTGGCGAGGTCGTCGGCGGGCAGGTAGGTGCGGCCCCCCTCGGCGTCCTCGCGCACATCCCTGAGGATGTTGGTGAGTTGGAGCGCCAGCCCGAGCGTGTCGGCATACTCCGGCGCCCGCTCGGCGCCGCGCGCCCCCGGTTCGATGCCGAACACACCGAGCGAGAGCCGCCCGATGGCGCCCGCCACACAGCGGCAGTACACCTTCAGGTCGTCCCAGGTCTCGTAGGTCTCGCCGCGTACGTCCATCAGCACGCCGTCGATCAGCTCGTCCAGGCCGCCGAGGGGGATCGGGAAGACCTCGGTGGCATGGGCGAGGGCGACCGCGACCGGGTCGGTGTCGTCCTCGTCGACCGCGCCGTCCCGCACCCGGGTGAGCAGCACCCGGGTGTCCTCAAGTCTGGCGATCTTGACGTCGTCGGCCAGCGCCCCGTCACCGATGTCGTCGACACGGCGCGCGAACGCGTACAGCGCCGACACCGCGCGGCGCTTCGGCGTCGGCAGCAGCCGGATGCCGTACGCGAAGTTACGGGCCTGCTGTCCGGTGACGGCCTCGCAGTAGCTGTAGGCGGCGAGTACCGGTGCGGACGCGTGTGGTACGAAGTCCACGGTCCGGATCACCCCTCTCCTCGCAGAGTCACGCCCACCTCGCGCAGCAGCTGAACCTTGCCGGGCTTGGGCGGGCCGGGAAGTACGTCGTAATCGGCGGCGGCGATCGCGTGGATCGCCGCCCTTCCCCCCGCCACGAACCCCCCGAGCAGCAGCCTCAGCCTGCCGTGGACGCTACCCACGAGGGGGGCGCCTTCATTCAGGAGATCGCGGGCGCGTTGTGCTTCGTATGCAACCAGTGCGCGCACGGATGCGCCCGCGGTTTTCGTGGCGAGATCCGCCTCCTGGACATGAAAGCGCTTCATGTCCTCGGCGGGCAGGTAGATGCGGTCGCGGCCGAGGTCCTCGGCGACGTCCTGGAGGTGCTCGACGATCTGCAGGGCGGTGCAGATCGCGTCGGAGCGGCGGATCCGCTCGGGGGTGGCGGCGCCGGTGACGGCGAGGACGAGATGTCCGACGGGGTTGGCGGACAGTTCGCAGTAGGCAAGCAGGTCGTCGTAGGTCTCGTAGCGGCTGACGACCTGGTCCTGACGGTTGGCCTCGATCAGGCCGAGGAACGGCTCGGGGGTCAGCGAGCGGCGGCGGACCGTGGGCTGCAGTCGGCGCAGCAGGGGGTGACAGGGGGTGGAGTCGAAGACGCGCCGCAGGTCGGCCTCGAAGGCGTCCAGCATCAGCAGGCGGTCCTCGGCGTCCGTGGCCGACACGCCGAGCAGCCGGGCGTCGGCGCCGCCGGGGGCCAGATCGCCGTCGCCGATGTCGTCGACGAGGCGGGCGAAGCCGTAGACGGCCATGAGGTCGGTGCGCCAGGCCCGGGGCAGGAAGAAGGGGGCCACGGGGAAGTTCTCGTGCGCGGCCTTGTCGAGCGTGCCGCGTTCCGTGTCGGCGGCGTGCGGCGTGCCGGTTCCCGTCACCGCGTACTGCCTGGGGCGGGGACGGCACATGCTGCGTTGAGCTGGGGAGTTTCCGTAGCCATTGCCGTCACATCTCCCGTTCTACACCGACGACCCAATACACACTATTTCGGACACGCCGCCCGGCCGTCCGCGCGGGCTCCCTGGCAGAGGGTGTGGGGCATTATCGCCCCACTTGCCGCGATTGGGGACCGGTACAGCTTACGTTGTACAACGCACGGTGGTTCGCCGGGGTGTCCTGCGCATCACAAGAACACACCGATTGGTCCCAAGATTCCTAAGGCCAGCCGAAGTTGACGTTTCCTTTGCAGACGCGGAGCCCCGCCGGAAGGGTTCCGGCGGGGCCTGGGGAAGCGGGCCGGGCCGGGTGAGCCGGTCCGGGGTGGACTACTTGCCCGTGAACTTCTCGTACTCTTTGATGACCTCGTCGGTCGGGCCGTCCATGCGCAGTTCGCCGCGTTCCAGCCACAGCACACGGTCGCAGGTGTCCCGGATCGACTTGTTGTTGTGACTGACGAGAAACACCGTGCCGGCCTCCTTGCGCAGCTCCCGGATGCGCGCCTCGGAGCGCTTCTGGAACTTGCGGTCACCGGTGGCCAGCGCCTCGTCGATCATCAGGACGTCATGGTCCTTGGCGGCGGCGATGGAGAACCGCAGACGGGCCGCCATGCCGGAGGAGTAGGTGCGCATCGGCAGGGTGATGAAGTCGCCCTTCTCGTTGATGCCCGAGAAGTCGACGATCTCCTGGTAGCGCTCCCTGATCTCCTCGCGGGACATGCCCATGGCGAGCCCGCCCAGTATGACGTTCCGCTCGCCGGTCAGGTCGTTCATCAGGGCCGCGTTCACACCCAGCAGAGAGGGCTGGCCATCGGTGAAGACCTTGCCCTTCTCCGCCGGGAGCAGCCCCGCGATGGCCCGCAGCAGGGTGGACTTGCCGGAGCCGTTGGAGCCGATCAGACCGATGGCCTCGCCGCGGTAGGCGACGAAGGACACGCCCTTGACCGCGTGCACCTTGCGCACCCCGCGCTCCTCGCCGCGCTTCAGGATGCGGCTGAGGGCCGCGGTCGCGCTGCCCTTGCCGGTCTTGGCGCCGTTGACGCGGTAGACGATGTGCAGCTCGTCGGCGATGACGGTGGGAACTCGGGTGTCAGCCACGGCCGTACCTCTCCTCCGCCTTCCAGAAGTACACGAACCCGCCGAGCGCGAACAGCAGCGCCCAGCCGCCCGCCGCCGCCCAGACGTGGTCGGGCAGGTTCTCGGAGCCGTAGCCGTCGATCAGCGCGAAGCGCATCAGGTCCATGTAGATGGCGGCCGGGTTCCACTGAAGGACGTCAGCGATCCACTGCGGCTTGTCGGCGAGCATGATCGGGATCGAGTACATGACGCCGGAGGCGTACATCCAGGTACGCATCACGAACGGCATCAGCTGCGCCAGGTCCGGGGTCTTGGCCCCGGCCCGGGCCATGATCAGGGCGAGGCCGGTGTTGAACAGGAACTGAAGCGCAAGGACCGGAACCATCAGCAGCCACGACAGGTCCGGGTAGCTGCCGAACACGCAGGTCACCGCGACCAGCACGATCATCGACGCGAGCAGCTGCTGGAGCTGCTGGAGCGAGAACGACACCGGCAGCGAGGCGCGCGGGAAGTGCAGCGCTCGGACCAGGCCGAGGTTGCCGGAGATCGCGCGGACGCCCGCCATCACCGAGCTCTGTGTGAAGGTGAACACGAATACGCCGGTGACCAGGAACGGGATGTACACCTCGCGGGACATGCCCCGGTCGGCTTCCAGGATGACGCCGAAGATGAAGAAGTACACGGCCGCGTTCAGCAGCGGTGTCACCACTTGCCAGAGCTGGCCGAGCTTGGCCTGGCTGTACTGGGCGGTCAGCTTCGCCCGCGAGAAGGCGAGGATGAAGTGACGCCGGTCCCAGAGCTGGCGGACGTACTCGACGAGCGAGGGGCGGGCGCCGCTCACGCTCAGCCCGTACTTGGCGGCCAGTTCGGCCGCCGTGAGTCCCTCGTCGGGCGACGGAGGCGCGGTCACCGCGACCTGTCCGTCGTGCGTTGTCTCACTCACTGGTGGAAACTTTCGTCTTCGAGATGCGCAGCCTGTGCGGGCATGCCGTGAGCCTGAGGCCTGGGTGTGGACCTCCTGTGCGTTCAGTGAAGCTTGTCAGATGACAGGAGGACGGCCCAGCCGGGTCAGCCGCCACACCGTACGCCACTTCATGGGCCGGCGGGGGCCGCACGGGCTCGTCCAGCCTTCCCGGAAACCGCCGAACCATGCCCTCAGCGCGGGCCGCGAGGGGCGGCGCACCAGGGTGAGCAGCATCCAGACGCCCAGGTAGACGGGGATGAGGAGCGTGGGGAGATTGCGGCGGGCGAGCCAGACCCGGTTGCGGGCGACCATGCGGTGGTAGACCGCGTGCCGGGAGGGGGCGGTCGTGGGGTGGTACAGCACCATGTCGGACCGGTAGTCGATCATCCAGCCCGCGTCGAGGGCCCGCCATGCCAGGTCGGTTTCCTCGTGTGCGTAGAAGAATTCGTCCGGGAGGCCGCCGACTTCGGCGAAGACCTGGGTGCGGACCGCGTTGGCGCCGCCGAGGAAGGTGGTGACCCGGGAGGAGCGCATCGGGTCCTTGGCGCGCAGCCGGGGGACGTGGCGGCGCTGGGTCTCGCCGGTTTCCGGGTCGGCGATGCGGAAGCTGATGATGCCGAGCCGGGGGTCGGCGGCGAAGGCCTCGCGGCAGAGCTCGGCGGTGTCGTGCTGGGCGAGGAGTCCGTCGTCGTCGAGGAAGAGCAATATGTCGACGTCGCGGCCGCTGGGGCCGAAGGCCTCGATGCCGACGTTGCGCCCGCCGGGAATGCCCAGGTTCTCGGGCAGCTCCATGGTGCGCACGCCCTCGGGGACGTCCGGGACCGGCGAGCCGTTGCCGACCACGACCACCTCGACGCGGTCGCCGTCCTGCTTGGCGATCGAGTCGAGGAGGGCGCGCAGTTCGTCGGGGCGGTTGCCCATGGTGATGATGACCGCCCCGACCTTCATCGGGGCGCTCACTTCAGCCTGCTCGACGCGAGGATGGACACCAGGTGCAACAGGGTCTGCACCAGCGCGATGCCGGCGAGTACGGCGACACCGAGCCGCGAGTAGAACAGGTCGCCGCGCAGCTCGTCCACGATCGCCAGCAGGAGGATCAGCAGGGACGCCTCGATGCCCAGGATCAGCCGGTGGAACTTCAGCGCGGCGGCGGCCCGGCGGGCCAGCGCCATGCCGGAGGAGCGCATCTCGGCGGCGGCCTCCTTGACCGGCGGCAGCCCGCCCTGGTGCCGGGCGACGCCGACCAGGTCGGTCTCGGCCTTGATCAGGATGGCGCCGAGCGCGGCCAGTGTGCCGAGGAAGGCCCACAGCCAGTCGATACGGCCGCTGCCCCACAGGTCGGCGGCGCGCAGCCCGAAGCCGACGAGGACGGCGGCGTCGGTGAGGTAGGCGCCGACGCGGTCGAGGTAGACGCCGTTCAGCGAGTACTGCTTCTTCCAGCGGGCGATCTCACCGTCGACGCAGTCCAGCAGCAGGTACAGCTGGACGCAGACCACGCCGAGCAATGCGCCCGGGATCCCCGGCACGAGCAGTGCCGGGGCCGCGAGCACACCGAAGACGGTCATCAGGTACGTGAGCTGGTTGGGCGTGACCCTGGTGTTGACCAGGTAGCGGTCGACCCGCAGGGACACCTCACGCATGTAGAGGCGTCCCATCCAGTGCTCACCGCTGCGCCGGTCCTTCACCCCCGCGGGGTGGACGACCGGACGGAGTTCAGCTACCGATGGCCTTGACATAGTCGGCGTAGATGTCCTTGATCTGGTCGGTTTTCAGGTCGAGGTGTTCGAGGATCGTGTAGCGGCCGGGCCGGGTCTGAGGGGCGAACTCCACCGCGCGGACGAACTCGTCCGTGCTGAAGCCGATCTCGTCCGGCAGCACCGGGAGCCCGTGCCGACGCAGCACCCCGGCCATGTAGGCCGACTCCTCGTGGGCTCCGCGCAGATACATCGCGAAGGCCGCGCCCAGTCCGCACTGCTCACCGTGGGCGGCCGCCCGCCTCGGGTAGAGCAGGTCGAAGGCGTGGTTGATCTCGTGGCAGGCGCCGGAGGACGGGCGGGAGTCGCCCGACACCGACATGGCGATGCCGCTGAGCACCAGCGCCTCGGCGAGCACCTGGAGGAAGTCGGTGTCCCCGACGCCTCCCGGGTGCCTGAGCACCGCCTCGCCGGCCTGCCGGGCGATGGCGGCGGCGAGGCCGTCGATCTTCTCGCCCTTGACGCGGTTGGCCAGCTCCCAGTCCGCGATGGCGGAGATGTTGGAGACGGCGTCGCCGATGCCGGCCCGCACGAAGCGCACCGGGGCCTCACGGATGACGTCGAGGTCGATGACGACCGCGATCGGGTTGGGCACACCGTAGGAGCCACGGCCCGCGTCGTTGTCGAGGGTGGCGACCGGCGAGCACAGACCGTCGTGCGCGAGGTTCGTCGGTACGGCGACCAGCGGGAGGCCGACCCGGGCCGCGGCGAACTTGGCGCAGTCGATGATCTTGCCGCCGCCGAGCCCGACGACCGCGTCGTAGTGGCCGGCCTTTATGTCGCCGGCCAGCCGGACCGCGTCGTCGAGGGTGCCCCCGCCGACCTCGTACCAGGTCGCGCCGGGCAGACTCGGCTCCAGCCGCTGACGCAGCTTGGCGCCGGAGCCGCCGCTGACGGCGACGGCAAGCTTGCCGGAGTGCGAGATGCGCTCATCGGCGAGCACACAGCCCAGGTCGTCGAGGGCACCCGGGCGGATGTCCACGACGAGCGGCGAGGGAATCAGCCGGGTCAGTACTGGCACGCGATCTCCCGTCCGCGGGCGAGATCGTCGTGATTGTCGATCTCCACCCACTGAACGTCACCGATCGGCGCCGTGTCGATGGTGAAGCCGCGGTTCACGAGCTCCTGGTAGCCGTGCTCGTAGAACTGCTGCGGGTCGGTCTCCCAGACCGTCTTCAGGGCGTCGGCCAGCTCGGGGGCGGCGTCGCCCTCGATGAGGGTGACGCCGATGTACTCGCCGGTGGCCTCGGACGGGTCCATCAGCTTGGTGATCTTCGTGACGCCCTTGTCGGGGTCGACGACGACCTTCATCTCCTCGTCCGCGAGCGACTTCACGGAGTCGAGGGCGAGGATGATCTTCTTGCCGTCGCCGCGGGCGGCGAGCAGCGTCTTCTCGACGGAGACCGGGTGGACGGTGTCGCCGTTGGCGAGGATCACGCCGTCCTTGAGGGCGTCACGGCCGCACCACAGGGAGTAGGCGTTGTTCCACTCCTCGGCCTTGTCGTTGTCGATGAGGGTGAGCTTGAGGCCGTACTTGGCCTCCAGCGCCGCCTTGCGCTCGTACACGGCCTCCTTGCGGTAGCCGACGATGATCGCGACCTCGGTGAGACCGATCTCGGCGAAGTTGGCGAGGGTGAGGTCGAGAACCGTTGGTTCGCCCTCTATGCCCGCGGGGCCCACCGGCACCAGAGCCTTGGGAAGGCTGTCGGTGTAGGGGCGCAGACGCCGTCCGGCGCCGGCCGCCAGCACGAGGCCGATCATGCGGGTTCTCCTTCATCGTGTACGGCAGGGGCTCCAGCGGAGACCCAGAAGCGGATGCTCTCGACGAGCACCACCAGTGCCACGGCCACGGCCAGGACCGTGAGCGCGACCTTGAACTGTGCGGCGGTGAACAGCACGGCCAGCACCGTGACCACCAGCGTCCGGCCCTCGTGCCCCCCGATCGCCCGCACCAGCCAGTGCGGGGGCGCGCCCGCGTTGCCGCGGATGCGATAGACCGTGTCGTAGTGATGGTAGGCGACAGCGGCCACCAGCCCGAAAGCCGCAGGAAGGGCTCCGTTCACCCCGGCGTTGACAGCGAGGGCCAGCACGGTGCCGTACTCGGCCGCCCGGAAGAACGGCGGGACCAGCCAGTCGAGGGCGCCCTTGAGGGGGCGGGCGACGGCGAGACCCGAGGTCACCGCGTAGAAGAGGGCCGCGACGATCGGCCACGGTCCGCCGAAGTCGGTGAGCGCGGAAGTGGCGACGACCACGAGACCGCCGAGCAGGGCCACGGCGGGGGCGGTGAAGCCCGGCAACCCCCGCGCGGGGTTCTTGAACGCCTCGGCGAAGCCCAGGGCGAGGGGGCCGGAGTCCGCGAGGTCGGACAGTGCCTGCGCGGCCCGGTCGGTGCGGTTGGCCTTGCGCGTCAGGGAGCGGAGCACGCGGCCCGCCGTGGTGTAGGTGGCGGCGAAGGCACACCCGATGAGCAGGGCGTAGAAGGTGATCCGCGGTGTCGTGACCGCGGTCAGGACAGCGATCATCGCCCAGCGCTCGCCGATGGGCAGCACGATCATGCGGCGCACCCAGACCGTCCAGCCGACGCTGTCGAGCTTGTCGGAGAGGGCGGCGGTGGGGCTGGTGTTGGCGGTGGCGTCGTGGTTGGCCTCGTTGAAGGAGAAGTCCACGACGTGCCGGCAGGACTGCAGGACCATCGCGCCGAGGGCGAGGGCCCATACGTCGTCGCCGCCGCGGGCGGCTCCGAGGGCGAGGCCCGCGTAGTAGGCGTACTCCTTGGCCCGGTCGAAGGTGGCGTCCAGCCAGGCGCCGAGCGTGGAGTACTGCAGGGAGTAGCGGGCGAGCTGGCCGTCGGTGCAGTCCAGCACGAAGGAGAACAGCAGCAGCACGCCGGCCGCGACGAAGCCGCCGCGGGTGCCGGTGGCCGCGCAGCCCGCCGCGATGAGCGCGGTGAGCAGGGATGCGGTGGTGACCTGGTTCGGGGTCAGGCCGCGCCGCGCGCACCAGCGGGCGAGGTAGCGGGAGTAGGGGCTGATGCAGAAGGTGGTGAAGAAGCCGTCGCGGGCCTTCACCGCCGACTTCAGGCGTACGGCTTCGTCGTCGACGGCGGCGACGGACTGCCGCGCCTCATTGCGGGCCTGGGGGTCGGTGGGGACCTCCGCGACCAGGCTGCCGAGTTCGGGCCGGTGCACCTCGGTGTCGAGGGCCCCGACGAGGCGGTCGGCGAGGCTGTCGACGAGGGTGGTTCCCCCGGCGGAGTTCTCGCGGGCCAGCGCGCGGGTCAGGGCCTGCCGGGCGGCGGGCTGGGCCGTGACCGCGCCCGGAATCGCGGCGAGCGGGAAGCGGGGGTCGGTCAGGCCCAGGCGCAGCGCGTGCACATGGCCGACGAAGCGGGCGTCGACCAGGGCGACCCGCTCCTGGCTCGGCACCCGGGCCAGCAGCGTCTCGGCCTCCGCGGCGTCGGCGGCGGTCCGGACGTCGAAGCCGAGGGAGCGCAGATCGCCCTCGATCGACGCTCCGGGGACCGGCTGGCCGGTGAGGATGGCGGTCGACAACCGAACTCACTCCCTGGGTGCCGACGCGCGGGCGCCGGTCATTGACATGGTGGGGCGCCCCTGGTCCGTGACACCCGGGCGGCATGTCGGCAGAGGCTATCGGATACCGGGAACGTGGCGTTCACCGCCCGTTTCACGGCCCGATCGACGTGGTTCGCACACGCCCTTGCCGCGATCATCATCGGGGAAACGGGGCCCGGCCCACAAACTGCGCTTCCAGAGCGGACATTTACCGCATTTCCTACGGTCGCGGGGGCTGAGCATAGGGTGGGCGACCATGACATGGCTGATCACAGGCGGGGCGGGATACATCGGGGCACACGTGGCGCGGGCCATGACCGATGCCGGCGAGCGCGTGCTGGCGCTGGACGACCTCTCGGCCGGGGTGCCCGCACGGCTGCCCGAGGGTGTGCCGCTGATCCAGGGCTCGTCCCTCGACGGCGACCTGCTCAAGCGGGTGCTCGCGGAGCACGCGGTGACGGGTGTGGTGCATCTCGCCGCGCGCAAGCAGGTCGCCGAGTCCGTGGCACAGCCGACTCGCTACTACCGGGAGAACGTGGGCGGTCTGGCCACGCTCCTGGACGCGGTGGCCGAGGCCGGTGTCCGGCGGTTCGTCTTCTCCTCCTCGGCCGCCGTCTACGGCAACCCGGATGTGGACCTCATCACCGAGGACACCCCGTGCGCGCCGGTGAACCCGTACGGCGAGACAAAGCTCACCGGCGAGTGGCTGGTACGGGCCGCCGGGCGGGCACACGGAATCTCCACGGTCTGCCTGCGGTATTTCAACGTGGCCGGCGCCGCCGCGCCCGAGCTCGCCGACACCGGCGTCTTCAACATCGTGCCCATGGTCTTCGACCGGCTCACCCGCGACGAGGCCCCGCGGATCTTCGGCGACGACTATCCGACGCCGGACGGCACGTGCGTCCGCGACTACATCCATGTCGCCGACCTCGCCGAGGCCCATCTCGCGGCCGCCCGTCGGCTCTCCGACCCGATCGGTGATCTGACGGTGAACATCGGCCGCGGCGAGGGCGTCTCCGTGCGCGAACTGATCGACGTCATCGGCGAGATCACCGGCGACGCCCGGCCGCCCGTCGTGGAAGGCCGCCGTCCCGGGGACGCGCCGCGGGCCGTCGCCTCGGCCGCGCGGGCCGCGGACGAGCTCGGCTGGACCGCCCGCCGCTCGGTCGGCGAGATGGTCGACTCGGCGTGGCGAGGGTGGCTGCTGCACCACGGCGGATGATCGCCCAGCGCCCTGACCTGCGCATCGTTTCTGCAGGTCAGGGCATATGACAACGGTGTTCAGTGCCGCGTTGCTCGATACCCCCCACCCGTAGTTCACTGTGATCCGGCAGCGAAAACGGGAGGCGGCTTTCCATGGGGGCTGGGCACGATCACGGACACGTGCACGGCGGTCACGCCGGCGGTACGGCGACCGCGGCGTACCGCGGCAGGCTGCGTATCGCGCTGTCGATCACGCTCACCGTGATGGTGGTGGAGATCGTCGGCGGTGTGGTCGCCGACTCGCTCGCCCTCGTCGCGGACGCCGCGCACATGGCGACCGACGCGGTGGGGCTCGCCATGGCGCTGCTGGCCATCCACTTCGCGAGCCGCCCCGCGACCGGCAACCGCACCTTCGGCTACGCCCGCGCCGAGATCCTCGCCGCGCTCGCCAACTGTCTGCTGCTGCTCGGCGTCGGCGGCTATGTCCTGTACGAGGCGATCCAGCGGTTCATCACACCGGCCGAGACCGAGGGCGGGCTGACCATCGTGTTCGGCGCGATCGGTCTGGTCGCGAACATGATCTCGCTCACCCTGCTGATGCGCGGCCAGAAGGAGAGCCTGAACGTCCGCGGGGCGTTCCTGGAGGTGGCCGCCGACGCGCTGGGCTCGGTGGCGGTGCTGATCTCCGCGGTGGTGATCCTCACGACCGGCTGGCAGGCGGCCGACCCGATCGCCTCGCTCCTCATCGGCCTCATGATCGTGCCGCGCACGGTCAAGCTTCTGCGCGAGACCCTCGACGTCCTGCTGGAGGCGGCCCCCAAGGGCGTCGACATGACCGAGGTGCGCGCCCACATACTGGCTCTGGACGGTGTCGAGGACGTCCACGACCTGCACGCCTGGACCATCACCTCCGGTATGCCGGTGCTCTCCGCGCACGTGGTCGTCAGCTCCGAGGCGCTCAGCGCGATCGGGCACGAGAAAATGCTCCACGAGCTCCAGGGCTGCCTCGGCGACCACTTCGACGTGGAGCACTGCACCTTCCAGTTGGAGCCCGGCGGGCACGCCGAGCACGAGGCGCGGCTCTGCCACTGAAACCGGTCCACGACGGAGCGCAGCGGTCCAGCGCGCGGCGGCGTCTTCACTCCCACAGCCGGGCCGCGCCAGGGTTCCGCCTTCGCCGCGCCGGGCACGATCAACTGCCGGGAGTGCCGGATTCGTGCGGCACACTTGGGGCGCACAACCGATGTGAAGGATGGGTATGCCGATCACACCTGCCGCCGCGACGCACACTCCGTCGAACGGCACCGCAGACGAGATTTTGCTCGAACTGGTCGACGAGAACGGTGTGACGATCGGCACCGCGGAAAAGCTCGCCGCCCACCAGCCGCCGGGGCGGCTGCACCGCGCCTTCTCCGTGTTCCTCTTCGACGAGCGGGGCCGGCTGCTGCTCCAGCGGCGGGCGCTCGGCAAGTACCACTCCCCCGGCGTGTGGTCCAACACCTGCTGCGGCCACCCCTACCCCGGTGAGGCACCCTTCGCGGCGGCGGCCCGGCGGACGTACGAGGAGCTCGGGGTGTCGCCGTCGCTGATGGCGGAGGCAGGCACGGTCCGCTACAACCATCCGGACCCGGACTCGGGACTGGTGGAGCAGGAGTACAACCACCTCTTCGTGGGCCTGGTGCAGTCCCCGCCGCACCCCGACCCGGCCGAGGTCGGGGACACCGCCTTCGTGACGCCCGCGGAGCTGGCGGAGCGGCACGCGAAGGACACCTTCTCGTCCTGGTTCATGACCGTGCTGGACGCGGCCCGTCCCGCGGTGCGCGAACTGACGGGCCCGTCCGCCGGCTGGTGAGCCCCCCTACGGGACGTGCGCGGGCTTGAGCGGCAGGGCGGCCCAGATCACCTTGCCGCCGCTCGCGGTGTGCTCGACGTCGCAGACGCCGCCCGCCTCCCGGGTGACCTCCCGCACCAGCAGCAGCCCGCGCCCGCCGGTCTGGGCGTGGTCGGCCTCCAGGGCGGTCGGGCGGTAAGGGTGGTTGTCCTCCACGGACACCCGCACCCACTCGGCGCCCACCGCGACCTCCACGGCGAGCATCGGCGACAGCAGCGCCGCATGCCGGACGGCGTTCGTGACCAGCTCCGAGACGATCAGCAGCAGGGCGTGCACCTGATCGTCCGTCAGCGGCACCCCCTGGCGGTAGAGCAGATCCCGTACGGCGTGCCGCGCCTGCGGGACGGACGCGTCGACGGCCGAGGCGGTGAACCGCCACACTCCCTCGTAGGGCAGTGGGTCGCCTGTTGGGCGTGGGGCGGGCCCGCGCCCGTGGTTCTCCATCGTCCGGTCGCCACCCTTGCGCTCGATTGTCACCACGAGTCGAGTGTTGGTAACGAGCCGCTCCGGTCCATGGAACTGAACACAAGTCAGCGCTTTTCGACCGCTTTCTGATCGAGGGCGCATGACGTGGTCATGTGCGGGACCGGTCCTGTCCCGCCTGTGCCGACTTTACGAACTATTCGGGTTGTACGGGTTTGGTGGTGTCGGGATCCGGGGCTCGGTACCTTCTTGATCGGCCGTCCGGTGGGGTGGATAGCATCCGGCGCATGGAGCCGCAGCTGCTGCACAGCGTCACCGACTCGGTGGCCACCGTCGTCATCCACCACCCCGAGAAGCGCAACGCCATGACCTCGGCGATGTGGGCCGCGCTGCCGCCGCTGCTCGACACGCTGGCGGCAGATCCGCGGGTGCGGGCGCTGGTGCTGACCGGGGCGGGCGGGACGTTCTGCGCGGGGGCCGACATCGGCGCGCTCAAGGACACTCCCGATGAGGCACAGGGCCTCGCCAAGCTCGCCGAGGACGCTCTGGGAGACTTCCCCAAGCCGACGCTGGCGGCCGTTCGCGGGCACTGCGTGGGCGGTGGGACACAGCTCGCGGCGGCCTGCGATCTGCGGTTCGCCGAGGAGGGCGCGCTGTTCGGGGTGACGCCTGCGAAGCTGGGCATCGTGTATCCGGCCTCCTCCACCCGGCGGCTGGTGGCGCTGATGGGCCCGTCCACCGCCAAGTACCTGCTGTTCTCGGGCGAGTTGATCGACTCCGCGCGGGCCCTGCGCACGGGTCTGGTCGACGAGCTGCTGCCCGTGGGCGAACTGGACAAGCGGGTGGCGGAGTTCACCCGGATCCTGGTGAGCCGCTCGCAGCTGACGCAGGCCTCGGCCAAGGAGTTCGCGAACGGCCGTCCGGACCGGGACGCCCACTGGACCGAACAGGCACGCGGCAGCGGCGACCTCGCGGAGGGGGTCGCCGCGTTCCTTGAGCGCCGGCGGCCGCACTTCACCTGGAGCGTTCCTACGTCAGAATGAACCGGCTCTTGGAGCGGAACTCCGCCACGAGATGCGCGGGCGCCTTCTCGGGCGAGCCCGCGTCGTAGGGCGGCTGCGGGTCGTACTCCGTCAACAGCTGTACGGCCTGAGCGTGTTCGTCGCCCGCGATGCGCCCGAGGAGCGTCAGGCCCATGTCGATGCCGGAGGAGACTCCGGCGGCGGTGACGTACTTGCCGTCGGTGACCACCCGCTCCCCCGTGGGCTCGACGCCGAACCGCTTCAGGAAGTCCAGGGCGAGCCAGTGGGAGGTCGCCCGGCGCCCCTTGAGAAGACCCGCCGCGGCCAGCAGCAGGGAGCCGGTGCACACGGACGTCGTCCAGGTGCTGGTCCCGTCGGCGGCGCGCAGCCAGTCCAGGAGCGCCTCGTTCTCCATCTGCGGGGTCTGGCCGGGGCCGCCCGGCACGATCACGATGTCCGGGCTCGGCACCTCGGCCAGGGTCCGGTCGGCGGTGAGCGCGAGGTTTCCGGTGTCGGTCCGGACCGGGCCCGTTCGCTCGGCCACGAAGACGGTCTCCGCGTCGGGGAGACGGCCGAGGGTCTCGTAGGGGCCCACGGCGTCGAGGGCGGTGAAGCGGTCGTAGAGGACGATGGCGATCTGCATCGTGGGCCTTTCCTTCGGCGTCAGCGTGTGGGTGCGGGGTGGAAGCGCCGGCGGTACTCCGCCGGGGCCGTGCCGAGGGCCTTCAGGAAGGCTCGGCGCATGGCCTCGGGGGTGCCGTAGCCGCTGGCTCGGGAGATCTCCTCGACGCCTCCGGCGGTGTCCTCCAGGAGGCGGCGGGCGTGTTCCAGGCGGACCCGGTCGACATAGCGGCCGGGGGTCGTGCCGGTCTCGGCGCGGAAGGCGCGGGCGAAGTGGCGCGGGGAGAGTCCCGCGCGGGCGGCGAGCGCCTCGATGCCCAGGTCCTCGGCCGGGTGCTCGGTGATCCACTGCTGGACGTCCCGGAGCGGTTCGCGCCGGGCGGTCTGGGCGGCGAGCTGGGCGCTGAACTGGGCCTGGTTGCCCGGTCGGCGCAGGAAGACGACCAGGTGGCGGGCGATGGTCAGGGCGGTGTCCCGGCCCAGGTCCTCCTCGACCAGGGCGAGCGCGAGGTCGATGCCCGCGGTGACGCCGGCCGAGGTGGAGACGTGTCCGTCGCGGACGTAGATGGGGTCGGGGTCGACCTGGACGGCCGGGTGGTCGCGGGCGAGCTTGGCGCAGTACGCCCAGTGGGTCGTCGCGCGGCAGCCGTCCAGCAGTCCGGCCTCGGCGAGCAGGATCGCTCCGGTACAGACGGAGACGAGGCGCTCGGCGCGCGGTCCGTTCTCGCGCAGCCAGGCGGTAAGGCGCGGGGCGGGACCGCGGGTGCCCTTTCCGCCCGGGACGAGGAGGGTGTGCGGGGCGGGTGCGTCGGCGAGGGAGGTGTCCGGTACGAGGGTCAGACCGCTGGAGGTGCGGACGGGGCCGCCGTCCAGGGATGCCGTGCGGATGCGGTAGGTGCCCGGCGCCTGGTTCTCCGCGCCGGTGAAGACCTCCAGTGGGCCGGTGACATCGAGGCTCTGCACACCGTCGAAGAGGACCAGGAGAACCGTTCGCTGCGCCATGCCCACGATTCTTGGTGGGCGCGCCGCATGGCCGCAATGACGAGTCCCCCACCTTTTCTGCCACCTGGTGCCGCCCGTCTGGACCTGGGATACCAAGCGGTCGGTAACCTGCCGGGCATGACTACAGCTGCTCTGGACCCGCGCGCGGGCCGCCGCTGCCACAACGCGCTCAACACGCTGCACTCCATGCACTACTTCGCGCCCGAACTGGGCAAGGAGGCGGGTGACCTGGGGATCACCCACCCCAAGGCCGTGAACTTCGCGGTGCGGGCCGCCGCGCTCGGCGCCGTCGGGCCCGGCACGGTCGCGGCGACCTTCTACAACTACAAGTACGAGGCCGTGGCCCGCCATGTCCCCGCCGTGTGGGACACCGCCACGCCCAAGCAGGTGCTCGCGGCACGCGCGCGTGCCGTCGACGCCATGCTGCGCCGGCTGCTCGGCGAGGAGGTCGTCGCCTCCGCGGAGCTGGCCGAGGCGGCACAGCTGGCACTGCGCGCCACCGAGGCGTGCTCGCGCCACGCGCGCCCGCTGTACGCGGCCCACGCGGACCTGCCGGTTCCCGAGGAGCCGCACATGGCGTACTTCCACGCCGCCACGCTGCTGCGCGAGCACCGGGGCGACGGGCATCTCGCCGCGCTGATGTCCGCGGAGCTCGACGGCCTGGAGGCGCTGGTGACGCACACCGCGACCGGCCGGGGCTTCACCCCGAGGTGGCAGCTGGTCACCCGCGGCTGGAACCAGGAGGAGTGGGACGCGGCCTGCGCCCGCCTGCGCGAGCGAGGACTGCTGGAGGACTCCGGCGAACTGACCGAACAGGGCGTCGCCCTGCGCGATGGGATCGAGCGCGAGACGGACCGTCTGGACCGGGCTCCCTATGAACACCTGGGCGCGGAAGGCGTGGCCCGGCTGACCGAGCTCGGCTCCGGCTTCGTCCGTACGGCACTGGCGGCGGGCGCGTTCCCCGCCGACCTGATCGGCAAGGCGTGATCGCCGCCACGCATGGCTGAGGGCGCGCGCGGTACCCGGTCCGCACCGGCCGACTCGGCCGCGAAGGAAAGGGGATGCTCGTGTTCCGCGCTATCGCAGACGTTCTGCGCCAGATCGGTGGGGCCGTGGCCACCGTGGTGACGCTGCCGTTCCGGGCGCTCGCCCGGCTCTTCGGCGGCGCGTCCGGCGGCACCCGGCGGCGCAGGGCCTGACTCGGACCCGCCCTGAGCCCCGGCTGTCGGTGTCACCTGCCACAATTGCCGCGCAACCTCAGTGAGAAGGCGGTACCGGATCGTGACGACACCCGGGTCCAGCGGGTCCATGGCAACAGGGTCCATCGAAGGCAGGATCGCCGAGGAACTCGGCGTACGGGAGCGGCAGGTGAAGGCCGCCGTGGAGCTGCTCGACGGCGGTTCGACGGTGCCCTTCATCGCCCGCTACCGCAAGGAAGCGACCGAGATGCTCGACGACGCGCAGCTGCGCACGATCGATGAGCGGCTGCGCTATCTGCGGGAGCTGGAGGAGCGGCGGACGGCGATCCTGGAGTCCGTGCGCGAGCAGGGCAAGCTCACCGACGAGCTGGAGGCGCGGATCCGGGGTGCCGAGACCAAGGCGCGCCTGGAGGACATCTATCTGCCGTACAAGCCCAAGCGGCGGACCAAGGCGCAGATCGCGCGCGAGGCGGGCCTTGAGCCGCTCGCCGAGGGGTTGCTCGGCGATCCGGGCGTGGAACCGCTGGCCGCGGCCGCCGCGTTCGTCGACGCCGACAAGGGCGTGGCCGATCCGCAGGCCGCCCTCGACGGCGCCCGGGCGATCCTCACCGAGCGGTTCTCGGAGGACGCCGATCTGATCGGCGAGCTGCGTGAGCGCATGTGGGTGCGTGGGCGGCTGGCCGCCAAGGTGCGCGAGGGCAAGGAGGAGGCGGGCGCCAAGTTCGCCGACTACTTCGACTTCGCCGAGCCGTTCACCGAGCTCCCCTCGCACCGGATCCTGGCGATGCTGCGCGGCGAGAAGGAGGAGGTCCTCGACCTCGTCCTGGAGCCGGAGGAGCCGACGGACGGGCCGTCCTCGTACGAGGGCATCGTCGCCTCGAAGTTCCAGATCACCGACCGGGGCCGGCCCGCCGACAAGTGGCTCAAGGACACCGTCCGCTGGGCCTGGCGGACCCGGATCCTGGTGCACCTCGGCATCGACCTGCGGCTGCGGCTGCGTACGGCCGCCGAGGACGAGGCGGTCGACGTCTTCGCCGCGAACCTGCGGGACCTGCTGCTCGCCGCGCCGGCCGGCACGCGCGCGACGCTGGGCCTGGACCCGGGCTTCCGTACAGGCGTGAAGGTCGCCGTGGTCGACGCGACCGGCAAGGTCGTCGCCACCGACGTCATCCACCCGCACGTCCCGGCCAACAAGTGGGACGAGGCCATCGCCAAGCTCGCCCGGCTGGCCAAGGAGCACGCGGTCGAGCTGATCGCGATCGGCAACGGCACCGCGTCCCGCGAGACCGACAAGCTCGCCGGTGAACTCATCACCAAGCACCCCGAGTTGAAGCTCACCAAGGTGATGGTGTCCGAGGCCGGCGCCTCGGTGTACTCGGCCTCCGCGTTCGCCTCGCAGGAGCTGCCCGACATGGACGTGTCGCTGCGCGGCGCCGTCTCCATCGCGCGCCGGCTCCAGGACCCCCTCGCGGAGCTGGTGAAGATCGACCCGAAGTCGATCGGCGTCGGCCAGTACCAGCACGACCTGTCCGAGGTGAAGCTGTCGCGCTCGCTGGACGCGGTGGTGGAGGACTGTGTGAACGGCGTCGGCGTGGACGTGAACACCGCCTCCGCCCCGCTGCTCGCCCGGGTCTCCGGCATCACCTCCGGCCTCGCCGAGAACATCGTGGCGCACCGCGACTCCAACGGTCCCTTCACGTCCCGCTCCGAGCTGAAGAAGGTCGCCCGGCTCGGCCCGAAGGCTTACGAGCAGTGCGCGGGCTTCCTGCGGATCCGGGGCGGCGACGACCCGCTGGACGCCTCCAGCGTGCACCCGGAGGCATACCCGGTCGTCCGGCGGATGGTGAAGACCTCCGGCCAGGAGGTGGCCTCGCTCATCGGGAACACCGGTGTGCTGCGGTCGCTGAGGCCGCAGGAGTTCGTGGACGAGACGTTCGGTCTGCCGACCGTCACCGACATCCTCAAGGAGCTGGAGAAGCCCGGGCGCGACCCACGGCCCGCCTTCAGGACGGCCACCTTCAAGGAGGGCGTCGAGAAGATCTCCGACCTGTCGTCCGGGATGGTCCTGGAGGGCGTCGTCACGAATGTCGCCGCCTTCGGTGCCTTCGTCGACGTCGGTGTCCACCAGGACGGTCTGGTGCATGTCTCCGCGATGTCGAAGACGTTCGTCAAGGATCCTCGGGACGTCGTCAAGCCGGGTGACATCGTCAAGGTGAAGGTCCTCGATGTCGACATCCCGCGCAAGCGGATCTCGCTGACGCTCCGGCTGGACGACGAGGCCACCCCGCAGGGCCAGTCCGGCGGCGGTGAGCGCCGTCAGCAGCGCGGCGGGCGTCCGCCGCAGCAGCGGCAGGGGCGTGGCGGCGGTGGCGGTGGCGGCAACGCGCGCCAGGCGCCGCCTCCGGCCAACAGCGCGATGGCCGACGCGCTGCGCCGGGCGGGGCTGCTGGACCCGAAGAAGGGCAAGCGCTGACCCATGGCCCGGCCTCTCCCCCACGGAGAGGCCGGGCCATTGGGCCGTGTGCAGCAACACGAGCGGCCCACGGATCGGTGGGGAGCAAGGCTGGACCGCGACCAGCCAGAGCCTCCCGGGAGTGCCCATGCCGATCCGCCGCCGTGTCCCCCGCCGCCTCCGACTGGGGACGGTCCCCCTCATCGCGCTCTGTCTGACCACGCTGTCCCCCACCGTCGCGGGCGCCGCCACACATCCCCGACCGGACACCGACCCCTCCCTCCAGGGCCAGTTGGAGGACCTGGTCCGCAGACCCGGCGGTCCGCCCGGTGTCATCGCCGTACTCAAGGACGGCCGCAAGACCCGCGTCGTGAAGGCCGGAGTGGCCGACCTCGACACCGGGCGCAAGCCCAGGCCGTACGACCACATGCGGATCGCCAGCGCCGCCAAGGCCTTCAGCGGCGCGGTCGCGCTGTCCCTCGTCGACGTCGGCGACCTGAGCCTGGACGACACCCTGGGCGAGCGCCTGCCGAACCTGCCGGACGCATGGAGCGCCGTGACCCTGCGCCAGCTGCTGAACCACACCAGCGGCCTGGCCGACTACTCCGAGTCGCCCGAGTTCCTCAAGACCCTGCTCGCCGACCCCCGGCACCACTTCGACTCCCGCAAGCTGCTCGACTACATCGCCGACCGCCCCCTCAACTTCCCGCCGGGCACCCGGTACCAGTACTCCAACTCCGACAACATCGCCGTGGCCCTGATGGCCGAGGCGGCCACCGGCGAGCCGTACGAACGGCTGCTGCGGGAGCTGGTGTACCGGCCGCTCGGTCTGCACCGCACCAGCCTGCCGCAGGGCTATCGGATGCCGAGGCCCTTCCTGCACGGGTACGACGTGTCCCCGCCCGAGCCGCCGGAGGACGTCAGCGAGCTCATCAGCATGTCCGGCGTATGGGCCTCGGGCGGCATCGTCTCCACCCCCGCCGACATGACCCGTTTCATCCGCGGCTACGCCGGAGGCAAGCTGTACGGCGACCACGTCGTCCAGCAGCAGCGCGACTGGATCGACGGCGCCTCCGAGCCCGCCGGGCCGGGGCGCAACGAGGCGGGGCTGGCCATCTTCCGGTACACGACCCGCTGCGGAGTGGTCCTCGGCCACACCGGCAACACGCCCGGCTACACCCAGCTGATCGCGGCGACCCCGGACGGGCGCAAGTCCCTGACCTTCTCCACCACGACGCAGATCAACCAGACCCTCAAGCCGGATCTCCTACGGCAACTGCGCGCCGTCCAGGAGAAATTCGTCTGCGCGCTGCTGAAGGGCAAGGGCTAGCGTTCGGTCACCTTCCCGTCGGCGACCTCCAGGCGGCGGGTGACATGGACCGCGTCCAGCATGCGCCGGTCGTGGGTCACCAGGAGCAGCGTGCCCTCGTAGGAGTCGAGCGCCGACTCCAGCTGTTCGATGGCGGGGAGGTCGAGGTGGTTCGTCGGCTCGTCGAGGACGAGGAGGTTGACGCCCCGGCCCTGGAGAAGGGCCAGGGCGGCCCTCGTGCGTTCGCCGGGTGAGAGCGTGGCCGCCGGGCGCAGGACATGGTCCGACTTCAGACCGAACTTGGCCAACAGGGTGCGCACTTCGACCGGTTCGGTGTCCGGGACCGCCGCGCAGAAGGCGTCCAGCAATGCCTCCTCGCCGTGGAACAGCTTGCGGGCCTGGTCGACCTCGCCGATCAGCACGCCCGAGCCGAGCGTCGACTGCCCCGCGGTCAGGGGGATACGGCCCAGCAGGGCCCCCAGCAGAGTCGACTTGCCCGCGCCGTTGGCGCCGGTGACGGCCACCCGGTCCGCCCAGTCGATCTGGAGGGAGACCGGGCCGAGGGTGAAGTCGCCTCGGCCGACCTCCGCGTCGCGCAGGGTCGCCGCCACTGCTCCCGAGCGCGGGGCCGAGGCGATCTCCATGTGCAGTTCCCACTCCTTGCGGGGCTCCTCGACGACATCGAGGCGTTCGATCATGCGCTGGGTCTGGCGGGCCTTGGCGGCCTGCTTCTCGCTGGCCTCGCTGCGGAACTTGCGGCCGATCTTGTCGTTGTCGTTGCCCGCCTTGCGGCGCGCGTTCTTCACGCCCTTGTCCATCCAGGAGCGCTGCATCTGGGCGCGGTCCTGGAGGGCGGCCTTCTTGTCGGCGTACTCCTCGTAGTCCTCGCGCGCGTGTCTGCGGGCGACCTCGCGCTCCTCCAGGTAGGCCGCGTAGCCGCCGCCGTAGAGGTTGATCTGCTGCTGGGCGAGGTCGAGTTCGAGGACCTTGGTGACCGTGCGGGTGAGGAACTCGCGGTCGTGACTGACGACGACGGTGCCGGCGCGCAGGCCGCTGACGAAGCGCTCCAGGCGCTCAAGGCCGTCCAGGTCGAGGTCGTTGGTGGGCTCGTCGAGGAGGAAGACGTCGTAGCGGGACAGGAGCAGTGAGGCGAGGCCGGCCCTCGCCGCCTGGCCGCCCGAGAGGGACGTCATGGGCTGGTCCAGGTCGACGGCCAGGCCCAGGGAGTCGGCGGTCTCCTCGGCGCGCTCGTCGAGGTCGGCGCCGCCCAGGTCCAGCCAGCGCTCCAGGCTCGTCGCGTAGGCGTCGTCGGCGCCGGGCGCCCCGTCGACCAGGGCCTGGGTGGCCTCGTCCATGGTGCGCTGGGCCTCGGCGACGCCGGTGCGCCGGGCCAGGAACTGGCGGACGGTCTCACCGGGCCGCCGCTCCGGCTCCTGCGGGAGGTGGCCGACGGTCGCGGTCGGCGGGGAGAGCCGCAGCTCGCCGTCCTCCGGCGCGAGCAGCCCGGCGAGCATCCGGAGCAGGGTGGACTTTCCGGCGCCATTGGCACCGACGAGACCGATCACGTCGCCGGGCGCGACGACGAGGTCCAGCCCGCTGAACAGGGCGCGGTCGCCGTGGCCGGCGGCGAGGTTCTTCACGACGAGGGTGGCAGTCATCAGACCCCGAATCCTAACGGCCGGGGGCGGGCGGCTTCACTGCCCCTTATCAGCGGGCCATCGCCTCCACCAGCACGCTTGTCGAGGTCCGCGCCACCACATAGGACTCCCCCTTCACCGCCTTGGCGTCCAGGGCGATGCGATGCCGGCCGGCCTCCAGGACTCCGTCGAAGACCTCGTGGGCGTGGGTGCGGTAGAGGCGGTCCAGACGGTACGCGGTCAGGCGGACCCGGCACGGTGAGGTGACCTCCACGCCCGCCTCGCCGTCCACCGCGACCAGCCGGGTCAGCCGACGCTGCTGCGGAGGGCTGCGGTCCAGGGCGTTCTCTATCTGGGCGACCAGCAGCGGGACGATCGGGGCCAGGCCGTCGACATAGGCCACCTCGACACCGGCCCGGTCGAAGGCCCGGCGTACGGCGGCACGTTCCTCCTCGGTGACCGCGCGGCCGAAGGCGACGGCGCCGTAGGCGCGCAGTTCGTCTGCGGGCACGCCCTCGGCGTCGCGGGTGATGTCGGCGCCGATGCCGATGGTGCGCAGGGCGGCGGCGAGCTTGGCCAGCAGCGCGACCCGGGCGCCGATCAGCAGGACCCGGCGGCGGGAACCGCCGGGCGCCTCGTCGAGGAGGGAGGCCAGCGCCGCCCGGTACTCGGCGCCCCGGAAGCGGAAGGGCCCTATGCCGTGGTAGCCGTTGAGCTCCAGATCGGCCTGTTCGTCGGTCTGCCAGGCGAAGTCCCGCCAGATGAAGTCGTGGCCGGCCCGGTCGATGGCGGCGGTGACCGCGCCGCACGCCAGGCTCTCGCACTCGGGACAGCCGTAGATCACGTACCGGCCGTCCGGAAGCGGTGGGTCCGCCTCCAGCAGGAGGCTCTGGACCTGGGCGGTGAAGATCGCGGGCGGGACGTCGGAGGCGAGCGGGGAGACGGCGTCGAGGTCGGAGAGCTGGTACAGCAGCGGGCGTCCGTCGACGATGAAGTCCACGAAGTCCCGGTGGACTTGGTAGTCACCGTTGGCGAGGACTCCACCGGCACGCATCGCCGGTGCCAGGCCGAAGGTCGCGTACTCGGCAGACATGCTGTGAGTATCCCCAGCGCGGGGGTGATGTGAGCACGGCATGGCACATTCCGCTACCGTCCCCGGGTGGAGAAGCGGCGAAACGACGAAGTCATCGTGGTCGGCGGCGGTGTCATCGGCCTGACCACGGCCGTGGTCCTGGCCGAGGGCGCCGGCCGCCGGGTGCGGGTGTGGACCCGGGACCCCGTCGAGCGAACCACCTCGGCGGTCGCGGGCGCGCTGTGGTGGCCTTACAAGATCGAACCGCTCGCCCTGGCCCGGGAGTGGGCGCTGAGGTCCCTCGATGTGTACGAGCAGCTGGCGCAGCGCCCCGAGGCCACGGGCGTACGCATGGTCGAAGGGGTACTGGGCGAAGGGGACCTGGACGGGGCGGACGCCTGGGCGACCGGGCGGGTTCCGGGGCTGCGGGCTGCGACGGCCGAGGAGCACGGCGGGGCGGGGCTGTGGGCCCGGCTGCCGCTCATCGACATGTCGACTCATCTTCCCTGGCTGAGGGAACGATTCCTCGGCGCCGGCGGCTCGATCGAGACGCGTGAGGTGTCCGCGCTCGCGGAGGCCGAGGCGCCGGTCGTGGTCAACTGCACCGGGCTCGGGGCGCGTGAGCTGGTGCCGGATCCTTCCGTGCGGCCCGTGCGGGGGCAGTTGGTGGTCGTGGAGAACCCCGGGATCGACACCTGGCTCACCTCCAGTGACGCCGCCTCCGGGGAGATGGCGTACTTCTTTCCGCAGCCCGGACGGCTGCTGCTGGGCGGCACGGCGGACGAGGGCTCGTGGTCGCTGGATCCTGATCCGAAGGTGGCGGAGGCGATCGTGGTGCGATGTGCCGAGCTCAGGCCGGAGATCGCCGGGGCCCGGGTCCTGGACCACCGGGTGGGGCTGCGGCCGGTGCGGGACGCGGTCCGGCTGGAGCGCGAACTCCTGCCGGACGGGCGGATCCTGGTGCACAACTACGGCCATGGCGGCGCCGGAGTGACGGTGGCCTGGGGCTGCGCGGAGGAGGCGGCCGCCCTCGCCTCCCCCTGAGCCTCGGAGCCTGTGTCAGCAGTCCGTGTCGGGCTCCCCGATCGTGAGGTGGTACGGGGCGCGTACGTCGAGGAGCAGCGGGACGAGGGCGCGCAGGGACTGGCGGAGCGGGACGTACGTGCCCTGTGTGCGCACTCCGTGCAGGGAGAGTTCGTCCTTGAACTGCGTGTACTGATCGTCCGTCAGCCGGTAGCCGCAGGGCGGGTCCTGGATGACCTCGGCGGGTTCGGGCGGATCATTGTCGGCGCCGCCGACGTAGACCGGTCCGGTGTCGCGCCAGCCGGCGAGCCGGGCTGCGGAGGTGGCCTCGTCGACCTGCCTTCCCCGCTCCCCCGCGAAGGAGAACAGGCCCTTCAGTGCGGAGAGTTGGGAGTTGACCCGGCGCAGGTTGTTCACCGGCTCCGACACCTCGGTCAACGGTTCCACCCGGCTCTCGATGAGCAGGCCGACGGTGTGCTTGATTCCGGACATGTTCCGCAGGATGCGCTCCTGCCCATCGCCGGCGACCTGCCGGATGGGGTCGCCGGTGACGGGGTCGGTCCAGATGCCGTACGTGCCGGTCGTGTAGCCGTCGGCCCGCGCCGCGGGCCGCACGTAGTCCAGCGACAGGGTCTGGGCCTCCTCGTGCACGTCCGGGGCGGTGTTGAGGTTGCGCGGCCAGAGGTCGAACAGGTCCTTGTCGTAGTACGGGGGTGTGCCGCCGTACTCGTGCAGGTCGTAGACCATGTCCGGCTTCCGGTCGCGGATCACCGCGGCCAACGCCCTTCCCTCGGCGGTCCGAAGGGCGATGTGGTCGCGGTTGATGTCCACGCCGTCGCTGTTGCCGCGGGTGTCCGCGGCCCGGCCGTCGGGGTTGGCGGTGGGTACGACGAGGACGGTGGTGGACGTCAGCAGACGCCGGGTCCGCTCGTCGTCGCCGTAGGCCAGATCGCGGATCGTGGTCAGGCACGCCTCGCGGCCGGAGGGCTCGTCGCCGTGCTGGCTGCACACCAGCAGGACGGTGCGGGTGGTCGGGCGGGTGCCGATGCGGACGAGTTGGAGCGGGCGGTCCTGCTTGGTCGTGCCGATCCGGCTGATCGACACACGGTCGCTCGCCTCGTCCACGGCGGCGAGGAAGCCCTGTTCCTCGGGCTGGCTGGTCCAGCGGGCGCCGCCCGACTCCTCGAAGCCGGTGCGGGGCGGGGTGTCCGCCGCGTGCGCCGGGATCGACAGCAGGGGTGCGGCGAGGGCGGCCGCGATCACCGCGGCGACACGGGACTTCACGATGCCTCCGGGACACGCTGGGCGGTGCGCGGCTCGCCCACCCCGTCGAGGACGGCCTCGCCCGGGGCGGCGGTCACGCCGGAGGTGGCCTTGCGGAAGGCCTCGGCGCCGCCGACCAGCGGCACACTGGCCGAGGTGCGGGACAGATCGAGCGTCAGGGTCGGCTGCGTGGACGGCGGTTCGATGAGGTCCTTGTCGGTGCCCGCGACGATCAGCGCGAGCCGGTGGCCGGCCGGGACGACATGGTCGGTGGCCGCGAGGTCGAGGGTGATGGTGTACGGCGTGCCGGGTGTGAGGGGGGCTCCCCCGAGCGAGGCGAGGTCGGCCCAGCCGCGGCTGAGGATCGTGTAGTCGACGTCGGCGGTCTTGGCCGCGGTCTCCTTGAAGCAGGCGCTGTCGCCGGTGGTGCTCGCGCCCCAGCAGGTGCGCTCGGTGAGGGTGGTGATGCCCTCGCCCGCGGTGGCGTAGTCGCGGATGGTGTCGGGGCCGAGGTCCACCAGGACGGCCGAGAGATGGGCCGTGGACGTGGTCGGGGTCGCGGTGACGGTGACCTTCGAGGAGCCGGAAAGACGCAGGTCGCGGGTGAGCGGTCCGGTGACGAAGCCCGCCTTGTCGGGAGTGGGCCGGTCGATGTGGGCGGCCCAGTCGGTCTCGTCGTGCTCCGGGTTGTCGGTGAAGGTCTCGGTGCCGGTGCCGGGGGTCAGGCCGAGGGTGCCGACGCCGTCCTGGGCTCCCTCCGCGGGGCGCAGGGTGGTCTTCTCGGTGGCTCGCGGCGGCCAGACGTTCGAGGTGGCCCACTGGTCGGGCCGGCGTTCGATGTCGGCCATCGGTTCGTCGTCGATGCCGTTGTCGTAGCCGAGGAGTTCATGGTCGAACCAGCGGTGCAGGGTGTCCACCCATGCGGCGCGCCGGAAGTCGAAGGGGTCGACGTGGCCGACCTGGGAGAGCCAGATCTTGCGCTCGACGCCGTTCCTGGCGAGCGCGTCCCACCACTGACCGAAGTGCTTGGCGCGGACGTTGAGGTCCTGCATGCCGTGGATCACGAAGACGCTGGCCTCGACCTCATCGGCGTCCGGCACGTAGTTCCGCTCGCTCCACAGCGGCGTCCAGTCGCCGGTGCGCGGGGCGCCGTCGACGATCTTCTGCTGTACGGCGGCACAGCGGGCGCGGGCGTCCGGGCTCTCGACGTAGTTCGACAGCCAGTCGGGGCCGGAGTCGAAGAGCGGGGCGCCCTTGGCGAAGTAGTAGTCGTACCAGGAGGAGATGGCGCCGATGGGGACGATCGTCTCCAGGCCCTCGACCCCGGTCGCGGCGACGCCGTTGGCGATGGTTCCGTCGTAACTCTTGCCGATCATCCCGGTCTTGCCGTCAGTCCAGCTCGTGGCCTTGGCGCGGGTGGTGCCGGTGCGGGTGGTGTAGGCCTTGGCGCGGCCGTTCAGCCAGTCGACGACGGCCTTCGCGGACTGGATGTCGGAGCGGCCGCCGACATCGACGCAGCCGTCGGAGCGGTTGGTGCCGGCGAGGTCGACGCCGACGAAGGCGTAGCCGCGGGGCACGAAGTAGTTGTCGTAGAACAGCGGCATCTGGACGACGTCGCCGTCCGCGTCGTACGTCTTGCGCTGGCCCTCGTTGCCCCGTCCACAGCAGGAGTAGTAAGGGCTGGCGTCCATGATGACGGGGATCCTGCGGCCCTGTTGGGCCGGTTCGCGGGGGCGGACGATGTCGACGGCGACCCGGTCGGTGCGTCCGTCGGCGTCGCCGTCGAGTCCGGTGTCCACCCATACGGCCTCGCGGATGGCGGCGTCGTAGGAGTAGACGGGTTCACTCGTGCGCGGGGCCGCTTGGGCCGTCACGGGTGAGAGGAAGGTGGCCATCAGGGCGGCCGTGGCCGCCGTCGCGAGCGGTCTCCAGATCGTGAAGCGCGTGCGTATCGGCATGCGCGGGACGGTACATCGGTCAACTCCCGTGCAGAAGAGGGCAACCGGACGTGTGAGTGGTCCGAGGGGGCCCTCGGCTCATGTCGGCCGAATGGCGATCGTGTGACAGCCGCGCCTGTGGACACGTGCGGGGCACAGGGAGTGAATAGGGTCCGAACAGCCTTCGGTCCCCTACGACTTGGAGCTTTCGTGCACCGCAGATTCTTCGCGCCGGGCGCGCTCGTGGCGGCCTCCGTACTGCTGGCGATCCCGGCATCGGCCGCGAGTTCCGCCCCCGGCGCCCCGGGCATCGGCGATCCCTACTACCCGGCCTACGGCAACGGCGGATACGACGTCTCGCACTACGACCTGCGGCTGAAGTACCAGCCCGCGACGGACCGTCTGGAGGGCACGGCGACCCTGCTGGCCCGCACCACTCAGGATCTGTCGCGTTTCAACCTGGACTTCCTGCTGGACGTCGGCGAGGTGCGGGTCAACGGCGCGAAGGCGTCTTTCACCACCTCCGGCGAGCACGAGTTGGAGATCACCCCGAAGACCCCGCTGGCCAAGGGCTCGGACATCACCGTGGTGGTGCGCTACAGCGGGGTGCCGTCCGGCGAGCAGGCGTACGGCTTCACCAGCTGGCACCGCACCGCGGACGGCGGAGTGGCCGCCAACGAGCCGGAGGCCGCCTGGTGGTGGTTCCCGAGCAACGACCATCCGCTCGACAAGGCGACCTACGACGTCTCGGTCCAGGTCCCGGACGGCACCCAGGCCATATCCAACGGCACGCTCCAGTCGACGAGTTCACGCCTTGGCTGGACCCGCTACAACTGGCGGTCCAACAAGCCGCAGGCGACCTATCTCGCCACGCTCGCCGTCGGCCGGTTCGACATCACGACCGGCCGGACCGAGAGCGGGATCCCGGTCGTCAACGCGTACAGCAAAGACCTGGGCGACAACTACAACGCGGCACGGGCGAGCATCGAGCGGAGCGGGGAGATCGCCGACTGGCTCGCCGAGTACTTCGGGCCGTACCCCTACAACGCGCTCGGCGGGTACGTGCCGAACACCGCCACCAGATACGCGCTGGAGACACAGACACGGCCCTTCTACAGCCCGTCCAGGTTCGCGAGTGGGACGAACACCTACCTCGTCGTGCACGAGCTCGCCCATCAGTGGTACGGCGACCTCGTGTCGGTCGCCGGATGGAAGGACATCTGGATCAACGAGGGCTTCGCACGCTACTCGGAGTGGCTGTGGTCCGAGCACGAGGGCGAGGGCACGACGCAGGAGATCGCCGACTATGTGTACGCCTCGCGCGCGGCCGACGATCCGTTCTGGACGGTGCGGCCCGGTGACCCGGGGCCTGACAACCAGTTCCACATCGCCGTCTACGACCGGGGCGCGCTGGCGCTCCAGGCGCTGCGGGGCGAGATCGGCGACGAGGACTTCTTCGCGATCCTGAAGGGCTGGACGGACAAGTACGCCTACGGCAACGCGTCCGTGGCCGACTTCCAGGCGTACGCCGAGCAGGTGGCCGGGCAGCCGCTGGCGGCGTTCTTCGACACCTGGCTGTTCCAGCCGTCGAAGCCGGCCGCGCCCGAGGCCCGCGAGGCGTCCATCGCACGGGACTCCGGTGTTCCGGCACAGCCGAAGTCGTGGAAGAAGATCGCGGCGACGAGCGACGTGCACGAGCACTAGGCGCTTCGCTGGAGGTGCCGGGATGGGCCGGCGGCCGCTCTCCTGAGGTGGCCGTGGGTGGCCCGGGCTCGGGCCTGGGTCACCCGGTCAACTCCGGCCCTCCCCATGGTCGTAGACCGTGACGGGGATCCCCTGCCGCACCAGCCGGTCGGTGATCAGTGGCTCGATCCGGGACCACTTGCCGCCCGCCAGGCCGCAGCCTATGCGGGGCATGTGCACGGAGGCGCCCAGCTCGGCCGCCTTGGTCGCGAGGCCGTCCAGGGCCGTGTCGATCGCCTCGTAGCGCACGGGGACGCCCTTGCTGCCGGTGCGTATGCCGCGCTGGCCGACCATGTTGGCCACCCAGACATACGGCTCGACCTGGACGAACTGGACGGCTCCCAGGGCGAAGTCGTTCGCGGCGCGGTCGCGGTGCCAAGCTCGGTACGCCTTCTCCGGCTCCGGCCAGCGGCGCGACACGGCGAGCACGAAGCCCTTGCCCCATCCCCCGATGTCGTTGCAGACATGGGCGATCAGCTTGACGCCCTTCACCGACGGGACGGTGGCGTCACCCCGGACATACGTGATCTCCAGCATGACGCCACCGTAGGCGGTGCCACTGACAGTGGCTCCTGAATTACTTCGTGAGCTCGGCCAGCTCCTGTTCCGCCGTCTTCGCCACCCGGCGCCGGACGCCGAACCAGCCGGCGACCAGCATCACGGCGATGACCGGGACGAGCAGCAGGGTCTGGCGGCCGACCTCGGGGTCGTTCCACATCAGGCCGAGCACGGCGAGCAGGAAGGCGATCGTGACGATCTCCGTGACCGGGCTGCCGGGGAGGCGGAAGGAGGGGCGGGCGACCAGGCCGGCCTTGGCGCGACGGACGAACATCAGATGGCAGATCATGATGATCACCCAGGTGCTGATGATGCCGAGGGAGGCGACGTTCAGCACGATCTCGAAGGCCTGGCTCGGCATCAGGAAGTTCAGGCCGACGCCGAGCACACACACCGCGCAGGTCAGCAGGATGCCGCCGTAGGGCACCTGGCTGCGATTCATGCGGGCGGTGAACTTGGGGGCGGAGCCCGCCATCGCCATCGAGCGGAGGATCCGGCCCGTGGAGTACAGGCCGGAGTTCAGCGACGACATCGCGGCCGTCAACACCACCAGGTTCATCACATCGCCGGCGCCCTCGACGCCGATCTTCGACAGGACGGTGACGAAGGGGCTCTCGTCGGCCGAGTACACCGAGCCCGGCAGCAGCAGGGCCAGCAGGACGACCGAGCCGACGTAGAACAGGCCCACGCGCCACATGATCGAGTTCACCGCGCGCGGGACGACCTTCTCCGGCTCGGCGGTCTCGCCGGCGGCGACGCCGACCAGCTCCAGGGCGGCGTAGGCGAAGATCACGCCCTGCATGACCAGGACGACCGGCATCAGGCCGTGCGGGAGGACGCCGCCGTTGTCGGTGACCACGCTCAGGCCGGGTGTCGTGCCGCCGACCTCGTGCTGGGTGGCGAGCAGGAAGATGCCGACGAACATGAAGGCCACGAGCGTGGCGACCTTGATGATCGCGAACCAGAACTCCAATTCGCCGAAGATCTTCACCGAGATCAGGTTCACCGCCAGGACCACCGCGAGCGCGGCGAGGGCCAGGACCCACTGGGGGATGTCGGTGAACATGCTCCAGTAGTGGGTGTAGAGCGCGATGGCGGTGATGTCGGCGATACCGGTCGTGGACCAGTTCAGGAAGTACATCCAGCCGGCGACATAGGCGCCCTTCTCGCCGAGGAACTCGCGCGCGTACGACACGAAGGAACCGGAAGAGGGGCGGTACAGGACCAGCTCACCGAGGGCCCGTACGACGAAGAAGGCGAAGATTCCGCAGACCAGGTAGGCGATGGCCAGCGCCGGTCCGGCGTTGTGGAGGCGTCCTCCGGCGCCCAGGAAGAGTCCGGTGCCGATCGCTCCGCCGATGGCGATCATGTTGACGTGGCGGGCCTTGAGGTCCTTGCTGTAACCGGCGTCGCCCGCATCCGCGGGCGTCTGGGCCGCCACGGTGAGGGATGCGGCCTGTGCCGTGTCCACGGCGTCCTTGCTCACGGGTGGTACCACTCTCTGGTGCGCCCGAGCGGATCACGCTCGGGTGTCCGGACGTACGTATGGCCCGCGCCCTTGGTAAGAGCACAGACCAAGGCGTCACCTTCCCCCATGGGTGGCGGCTCACGCGGTGGCGGACGTCACAGAGCGGAACATCTCACATGGTCGGCACATGAACTGCCGAGGAACTCCTCGTGATCATCTCCGAGTGCTCGACAGGTTTCACAGCAGTGGTGAGACAGCGATACTGCTGCACATGAAGACCGACGCCGAGGACCCGACCCTCACCATCGACGAGCTGGCCGCGCGGGCGGGCGTCACGGTCCGTACCGTGCGGTTCTACGGCACGAAGGGGCTGCTGCCGCCGCCGGTGATCGGTCCGCGTCGGGTGGGGCACTACGGCCGGGATCATCTGGCGCGGCTGGCGCTGATCGAGGAGCTTCAGCAGCAGGGGATGACGCTGGCGGCGATCGAGCGGTACATGCAGCGCCTGCCGTCCGGGCTGAGCCCCGACGATCTCGCCATCCACCGGGCCGTGGTGGCCTCCTGGGCGCCGGACGCCGTGGAGACGGTGACGCGCGCGGAGCTGGAGCGGCGGGCCGGGCGCGAGCTGGCCGACGAGGACGTGGAGCGGCTGGCCGCGATGGGGGTGATCGGGGCCGACGGCGAGGTGTTCCGGGTGGACGTCGGACTGCTGCGGCTCGGGGTGCGGCTGCTCGACATGCCGCTGTCGCAGGAGGCGATCCTCGCCGCGCGCAAGGTTCTGATCGAGCATTCGCGCGCCGCCGCCCATGAGCTGTCGCAGCTGTTCCGCGGAGAGGTCTCCGAACGGGCGGCCCAGGATGTGAAGTCGCTCTCCTCCGACATGCAACCGCTCGTCGTACAGGCCCTGTTGACGTCGTTCCAGCGCTCGCTGAAGGAGGAGCTGCGGGAGTGGGTCAAGGCGTCAGAGGCGGACGGATCCGCCTGAGGCGCACCGGAACGCCGGGCGGGCCGACATTGCCCGCCCGGCGTCGGTGAGTCCCGTCACGCGTCCTTGAAGCGTTCCCCCTTCTCCGCCTTCTCCACCAGCAGTGCCGGCGGCAGGAAGCGGTCGCCGTACCGGTCCGCCAGTTCACGCGCGCGTGCCACGAAGCCGGACAGGCCGTTGTCGTAGCCGTTGATGTACTGGAGGACGCCGCCCGTCCAGCCGGGGAAGCCGATGCCGAAGATCGAGCCGATGTTGGCGTCTGCCACCGAGGTCAGAACTCCCTCCTCCAGGAGGCGGACCGTGTCCAGGGCCTCCGAGAACAGCATGCGTTCCTGCATGTCCTTGAAGGGGATCTCCGTGCCCTCGCGGGTGAAGTGCTCGCGCAGGCCCGGCCACAGGCCCGCCCGCTTGCCGGACTCGTCGTAGTCGTAGAAGCCCGCTCCGCCGCTGCGGCCCGGCCTGTCGAACTCGTCGACCATGCGGTCGATCACGGCCTCCGCGGGGTGGGTCGGCCAGGTGCCGCCCGCCTCCTCGACGGCCCGCTTGGACTCGTTGCGGATCTTGCGCGGGAGCGTGAGCGTCAGTTCGTCCATCAGGGAGAGGACCTTCGCCGGGTAGCCCGCCTGGGCCGCCGCCTGTTCGACGGAGGCCGGCTCGATGCCCTCGCCGACCATCGCCACGCCCTCGTTGATGAAGTGGCCGATCACGCGTGAAGTGAAGAAGCCGCGTGAGTCGTTGACCACGATCGGGGTCTTCTTGATCTGGCGCACCAGGTCGAAGGCCCTGGCCAGCGCCTCCTCGCCGGTCCGCTCGCCCTTGATGATCTCGACCAGCGGCATCTTGTCCACCGGTGAGAAGAAGTGCAGGCCGATGAAGTCCGACTGTCGCTCCACGCCTTCGGCCAGGGCCGTGATGGGGAGCGTGGAGGTGTTGGAGCACAGCAGCGCGTCCGGCTCGACAAGGTGCTGGATCTCCTGGAAGACCTTGTGCTTGAGCTCAGGGTTCTCGAAGACCGCCTCGATCACCGCGTCGCAGCCCGCCAGGTCGGCGGGGTCGGCGGTCGGGGTGATGCGGGCCAGCAGCTCGTCCGCCTTCTCCTGCGTCGTACGACCCCTGCTCACGGCCTTCGCGCAGAGCTTCTCGGAGTACCCCTTGCCCTTGGCGGCCGCCTCCGGGGTGACGTCCTTCAGGACGACGTCGATGCCCGCGCGGGCGCAGGAGTAGGCGATGCCCGCGCCCATCATCCCGGCGCCCAGCACCGCGACCTTGCGGACCTGCCGCGGTTCGATGCCCTTGGGGCGGTTGGCGCCGGAGTTGACGGCCTGGAGGTCGAAGAAGAACGCCTGGATCATGTTCTTCGAGGTCTGCCCGGCGGCCAGCTCGACGAAGTACCGGGCCTCGATGACCTGCGCGGTCTCGAAGTCGACCTGGGAGCCCTCCACCGCCGCCGCGAGGATGTTGCGCGGGGCGGGGTAGGGGGCGCCGTTCGTCTGCTTGCGCAGGTTGGCCGGGAAGGCGGGCAGGTTGGCCGCGAACTTGGGGTTGGCGGGGGTGCCGCCGGGGATGCGGTAGCCGGGCTTGTCCCAGGGCTGCTGCGACTCGGGGTTGGCCTCGATGAAGGCGCGGGCCCTGGCGAGCATCTCCTCCTGGGTGGTGGCCACGTCGTCGACCAGGCCGTTCTCCAGGGCGCGCCGCGGGTTGTACTGGGTGCCCTGGAGGAGGACCTTCAGGAGGGCGTCGGCGATGCCCAGCAGGCGGACCGTGCGGACCACGCCGCCTCCGCCGGGGAGCAGGCCGAGGGTGACCTCGGGGCAGCCGATCTTGGAGCCGGGCGCGTCGAGGGCGATGCGGTGGTGGCAGGCGAGGGCGATCTCGTAACCGCCGCCGAGGGCCGCGCCGTTCAGCGCGGCGACGACCGGCTTGCCGAGGGTCTCGATGCGGCGCAGGTTCCGCTTGATGGCCATGCCGCCGTCGAACAGCTCCTGCGCGGTCTCGGGGGTGACCCGGATCAGGTCGCGCAGGTCGCCGCCGGCGAAGAAGGTCTTCTTGGCGGAGGTGATGATGACACCGCGGACGGTGTCCTTCTCGGCCTCCAGGCGGTCGGTGACCTGCGCGAGGGAGTCGCGGAAGGCCTGGTTCATGGTGTTGGCGGACTGGTCGGGGTCGTCGATGACGAGGGTGACGACGCCGGTGCGGTCCTGTTCCCAGCGGATGGTGGTGGTCATGAGGTGATCTCCGTAGAAGTCTCGTGTGGCCGCTGGGGTCTTCAGATGCGTTCGACGATCGTGGCGATGCCCATGCCGCCGCCCACGCACAGCGTGGCGAGGCCGTAGCGCTTGTCCTGGCGCTCCAGTTCGTCGACGAGCGAGCCGAGGATCATCGCGCCGGTGGCGCCGAGCGGGTGGCCGAGGGCGATGGCGCCGCCGTTGACGTTGACCTTGTCCAGGGACAGGCCCATGTCCTTGGCGAAGCGCAGGACGACCGCCGCGAACGCCTCGTTGATCTCGACGAGGTCGATGTCGTCGATGGTCAGTCCGGCCTTCGCCAGGGCCTTGCGGGTGGCGGGGGCCGGGCCGGTGAGCATGATCGTGGGCTCGGAGCCGGAGACGGCCGCGGAGACGATCCGCGCGCGGGGGGTGAGTCCGTAGCGCTCGCCGACCTCCTTGGAGCCGATGGCGACGAGCGCGGCTCCGTCCACGATGCCGGAGGAGTTGCCCGCGTGGTGGACGTGGTCGATCCTCTCGACCCAGTGGTACTTCTGCAGCGCCACGGCGTCGAAGCCGCCCAGGTCGCCGATGTCCGCGAAGGACGGATTCAGCTTGCCCAGGGAGTCGGCGGTGGTGCCGGGGCGCATGTGCTCGTCGTGGTCGAGGACGACCAGGCCGCTGCGGTCCTTCACCGGGACGACCGACTTCTCGAAGCGGCCCTCCTTCCAGGCCGTGGCCGCCCGCTCCTGCGAGAGGGCCGCGTACTCGTCGACGTCCCGCCGGGAGAAGCCCTCGATGGTGGCGATCAGGTCGGCGCCGATGCCCTGCGGCACGAAGTTGACGGCCAGGTTGGTCATCGGGTCGTTGAACCAGGCGCCGCCGTCGGAGGCCATCGGCACCCGGGACATGGACTCCACTCCGCCCGCGAGGACGAGGTCCTCCCAGCCCGAACGGACCTTCATCGCGGCCATGTTGACCGCCTCAAGGCCCGAGGCACAGAAGCGGTTCTCCTGCACGCCGGCCACCGTGTCCGGAAGTCCCGCGGCGACGGCGGCGATACGGGCGATGTCGGAGCCCTGGTCGCCGACCGGGCCGACGACGCCCAGCACGATGTCGTCAATCGCGGCCGGGTCCAGGCCGGGGAAGCGGTCGCGGAGCTCGTGGATGAGTCCGACGACCAGGTCGATGGGCTTGGTGCCGTGCAGGGCGCCGTTCGCCTTGCCGCGGCCGCGCGGGGTGCGGATCGCGTCGTACACATACGCTTCGGTGCTCACAGGGAAGCCTTTCGGTGAGGGTCAGCCCAGCAGGGAACGGCCGATGATCTCCTTCATGATCTCGGTGGTCCCGCCGTAGATGGTCTGGATGCGTCCGTCGGTGAAGGCCCGGGCGACGGGGTATTCGCTCATGTAGCCGTAGCCGCCGTGCAGTTGCAGACAGCGGTCGGCGACGCGCTTTTGCAGTTCGGTCGCCCACCACTTCGCCATGGAGGCGTCGACGGCGTCGAGTCCGCCGTTCGAGTGCTCCTCGACACAGCGGTCGAGGAAGGTGCGGGTGACGGCGCACTCGGTGGCCATCTCGGCGATCTCGAACCGGATGTGCTGCTTGGTGGCGAGCGGCCGGCCGAAGGCCTCGCGCTCCTTGACGTAGCGCGTGGTGATCTCCAGCAGGTGCTCCGCGCCCGCGATGGCCGCGACCGCGATGCTCAGGCGCTCCTGGGCGAGGTTCGTCATCAGGTGGACGAAGGCGCCGTTGAGCTCGCCGAGGAGGTTCTCCTTGGGCACGCGCACGTCGTGGAAGAACAACTCGGCCGTGTCCTGCGCCTTCTGGCCGATCTTGTCGAGGTTGCGGCCGCGCTCGAAGCCCTCCGTACCGCGCTCGACGACCAGCAGGGACAGTCCGTGCGCGCCGCCCTCCGGGGTCGTCCTCGCCACCACGATCACCAGGTCGGCGAGGATGCCGTTGGAGATGAACGTCTTGGAGCCGCCCAGCAGCCAGTGGTCGCCGCGGTCCTCGGCGCGGGTCCTGATGCCCTGGAGGTCGGAGCCCGCGCCCGGCTCGGTCATGGCGATGGCCGTGATCAGCGAGCCGTCGCAGAAGCCGGGCAGCCAGCGGCGCTTCTGCTCCTCGGTGGCGAGGCCCGTCAGATAGGGCCCGATGATGTCGTTGTGCAGGCCGAGGGCGAGCCCGGGAGTGCCCGCACGGGTGAACTCCTCGGCGAGTACGGCGCTGTAGCGGAAGTCGGCGGTGCCGCCGCCCCCGTACTCCTCGGGCACCGCGAGACCCAGCAGACCCTGCTTCCCGGCCGCGCGCCAGGCGTCGCGGGAGACGATGCCGTCCTTCTCCCACTGCTCGTAGAACGGCAGCACCTCCTTGGCGAGGAAGCTGCGCACGGTCTCGCGGAACGCGTCGTGCTCTTCGGAGAAGATCCGCCGCTTCATTCGAGGCCCTTCATCAGGTCGGGTACGTCCCAGTCACGCGCCACGTCCACGGTGTCGGCGCCCGGCCGCGCGGGCCCGGAGCGCACGGCGGTGGGGGTCGCGGAGAAGCGGGGCGCGGGGGCGGGCTGGGTGATGTCGCCGTGGTCGGTGAAGGTGCCACGGGCGGCCAGATGCGGGTGGTGCGGGGCCTCGGTCAGCGAGAGGACGGGCGCGACGCAGGCGTCGGAGCCCTCGAAGACCGCCGTCCACTCGTCTCTGGTACGGGTCTTGAAGCGGGCGGTGACCGTCTCGCGCAGCTCGCCCCAGCGTGTCCAGTCCTTGCGGGCCGATGCCTGGTCCTCGATGCCGAGCAGCCGCACGAACTCCGCGTAGAACTGCGGCTCCAGGGCGCCGACGGCCATGTACTTGCCGTCGGCCGTCTCGTAGGTGCCGTAGTACGGGCAGCCGCCGTCCAGGAGGTTGGCGGCGCGGCGGTCCTGCCAGCCGCCGGCGGCGAGCATGCCGTGGATCATCGCGGCGAGATGGGAGGTGCCGTCCACGATCGCGGCGTCCACGACCTGGCCGGTGCCGGTGGCGCGCGCGTGGTGCAGGGCGGCGAGGACGCCGACAACGAGGTAGAGGGAGCCGCCGGCGTAGTCGCCGAGGAGGTTGGCCGGGGCGGGCGGGGGTGCGTCGGGGGCGCCGATCATGCCGAGGGTGCCGGTGAGCGCGATGTAGGCGATGTCGTGCCCGGCGCGCTGGGCGAGGGGGCCGTCCTGGCCCCAGCCGGTCATACGGCCGTAGACGAGCCGCGGATTGCGGGCCCGGCAGGCCTCGGGGCCCACGCCGAGGCGCTCGGCGACGCCGGGGCGGTAGCCCTCGATCAGGATGTCCGCGCGGGCGGCGAGAGCGAGCACGCGCGCGGGGCCGTCGGGGGTCTTCAGGTCGACGATCACCGAGCGCTTGTTGCGGTTGGTGATGTCGTACGCGGGGTCGATCGCGAGTCCGGGGCCGCCGGGCCGGTCCACGCGGACGACGTCCGCGCCGAGGTCGGCGAGGAGCATCGCGGCGAACGGGCCGGGCCCGATACCGGCCAGCTCCACGACGCGTACGCCGGTGAGCGGGCCGTGTCCTGGCGTCTTTGCCATCCGGTCCCCAGGGTAGGTATGACACTACTGATGTAACACCAGGGATGTTAGGAACTTGTTCCAGTGAGCACAAGACCTGGGCGAGCAAGCGCTTAGTGAAGTTTCGGCACCCGCTCAGCCTCCGTCCAGTTCCGCTATGAGCCGCTTCGGTGCGATCGTGCGGTAGCTCTCCTCCACCCAGTCGCACAACAGCTCCGCGGCCGGGGCGCCCTTGTGCCCCAGCGGGATGCTGACCCAGCCGGACTTGCCCAGGCCGTAGCCCGCGGGCTCGGCGCCGGGGCAGGTCAGCGCGTGGGCGTGGGCCGCCTCGTCCTTGAGCTTCACGGTGACGCCGAGCGGATGGCTGCCGTCGTCGACGCCGAGGAAGACGAACACCTTCTTGTTGACCTTCGCGACGGTCTCGCCCCAGGGGAACTCCTCGGCCGCGCCGGGCATACCCAGGGCGAATTGGCGTATCTTCTCCCACTTCTTCAGGGCGTTCCGGTCCACGGCCATCCGCTGCCTCCCGGGCTCGTCGTCGGGCTCCGCACTCCTCACGCTAGCCTCGGCCACCGACAACGGCGCGTGGTGCGGGACGAGAGGTGTCATGAGCAGGCTGAACAGGACGGACCGTCCCTACGACATCGTGCTCTTCGGGGCCACCGGCTTCGCCGGGGCGCTCACCGCGGAGTACCTCGCGGCGCACGCGCCCGAAGGGCTGCGCTGGGCGGTCGCGGGCCGCGACGAGGGGAAGCTGGAGCGGCTGCGTGAACGGCTGCCCGGCGGTGAGAACGTCGGTGTCCTGCGCGCGGACGTCGCGGATGCCGCCTCGCTGCGGGAACTGGCCCGGCACGCACGCGTGGTGGCCACGACGGTGGGCCCCTATGTGATGTACGGCGAGGAGCTCGTCGCCGCCTGCGCGGACAGCGGGACGGACTATCTGGACCTCAGCGGTGAGCCGGAGTTCGTGGACCTGATGTACGTGCGCCATGACGCACGCGCGCGTGAGACGGGCGCCCGGCTCATCCATGCGGCCGGGTTCGACTCCGTGCCGCACGATCTGGGCGTCTACTTCACGGTCCGTCAACTGCCGGAGGGCGTGCCGCTGACGGTGGACGGGTTCGTCACCGCGAGCGCCATGTTCTCGGGCGGGACGTTCGCCTCGGCTCTGGGCCAGTTCGCGCGCGGACCCCAGATGATCGCCGCCGCGCGGGACCGTCACCGGCACGAGCCGCGCCTCGTGGGCCGCCGGGCCCTGGCCCCGACCGGCACACCCCGGTACGCCGGGGAGGTCGGCGCCTGGGCGCTGCCGCTGCCGACCATCGACCCGCAGATCGTCCGCCGCTCGGCGAAGGCCCTGGACCGCTACGGCCCCGACTTCCGCTACCGGCACTACGCGGCCGTACGGCATCTGCCCGTCGCCGTGGCCGGCGTGGTGGGCACGGGCGGTCTGTTCGCCGCCGCCCAACTGCCGCCCGTGCGCCGGTGGCTGTCGGACCGGCTCAAGCCGGGGGACGGCCCGAGCGCGGAGAAGCGGGCGAGGAGCTGGTTCTCGGTGCGCTTCGTCGGACAGGGCGGTGGCCGCCGGGTCTTCACCGAGGTCTCGGGCGGCGACCCCGGCTATGACGAGACGGCGAAGATGCTCGCCGAGTCGGCACTCTGCCTGGTCTTCGACGAACTGCCGCCGACGGCCGGCCAGGTCACCACGGCGGTGGCCATGGGCGACGCCCTGACGGAGCGGCTGCAACGCGCGGGGATCGTGTTCCGGGTGGCCGCGAGCCGCTGACCCTCAAAGGGGCCACTGGGCGACGGTGTAGATCATCCCGCAGATCCAGGCGAGCCCCGCGAGCGCGGCGAGGACGAGCGCGGCCGTCACGGCGCGCTCGACGGGGCGGTCGGGGTCGGCGAGGGGCTTCGGGGAGCGGTGCGAGGTCATGCGGTGCGAGGTCATGCACCCAGCCTGTCGAGCGGACCGGGGGCGGACATCCGTACGGGTACTCAGACGATGTACTCATACGACACGCTCAGCCGACGTACTCCGACGGCGGCCAGTCCCCCAGCGCGGCTTCGAGGCGCTCTCGGAGCGCGGGATCGGCAGACGCCGCCGAGATCCGGCAGGCGAGCGGCCCGATGTCCCAGCCCGCGTGATAGTCGAAGTACGGCGGAGGACCCGCCGCGTTGTGGGCGAGCTTGGCCACCAGCTCGGCGAGCCGGAACACCAGCTGGTCCTCGGCGTCGACTCCGGCGCCCCGCACCCGTCCGAACAGCTCTCTGCCCCGGCCCCACTCGTCCCGGTCGGCCGCCATGGCCAGCACGGCGTCGATCTCCGGCGCCCGTGGTCCGCCCACGACGGCCGCTTCGAGCACCCGGCCTGCCCAGGCGACCGGGTTGCGCTGGGCCTCGAAGAGGGTGCGCCCCCATGACCTGCGCTTGTCCGCACGCGCGTATGCGGCGAGTTGCTCGTTCGGCGCCGTGGCCTCGCGCAGTGCCCGTCGGCACAGGGCATCCGCTCTGCGTGTCGTCTCCGGGAGGCGGTACGAGGGGGTGAGTGCGAGGGTGTGGGCGCAGGCGTTGTCGAGGGTCACGCGGTGGCCGACGGAGACGAAGACCGGCTTGACGGCCTCTCGGGTGCGCAGGGCCCGGCCCACCTCCTCGGTGCCGGAGAGCAGCGGGGACGCGGATCCTCGTGCGGCGCCCGGCTCGTCGTAGGAGAAGGTGAAGGGGTTCTTCGCGACGCCGACGGTGGGCAGGCCGGTGAGGACGCCGAGGTGGCTGGCCAGGCCGAAGCGGCGGGGGTGGGCGAGGCCGTAGCCGTCGCAGACCACCAGGCCGGGCTGGCAGGGCAGAGCGTCGAGGGCGGCCAGGACCGTGGGGATCTCACGGAAGGCGAGCAGGCCCGGCACGTACGGAAAGGAGATCCGGCCGACGGCCGTCGCCTCCGCGACGACGTCCAGAGTCGCCGCGTCCAGGACGACGGCCGCCGCCGCCACGACGTCCAGCTCGTCGTCGTAGGCCACGTCGACGCCGGTGACGTGCCCGGTGCCGGGCGGTGGGCCCGACTCGTCGAGCACCACGCGTGCGCGTAGCTCGTCCTGGACGGCACGGGCGTCTTCCTCGGTGGCGGGCCAGCCCGTGGGGATGCGTACGGTCGTCATGATGCGGACGAGCGTACGGGCCCCGGGGTCAGCCCTTCCCACCCAGGGCGCGCTTGAGCTGGCTCTTGTTCATGTCCGAACGGCCCTGGATGTTACGGCGCTTGGCCTCCTCGTAGAGCTGGTCGTACGTGGGGCCCTGGGAGCCCTTTCCGGACCGCTGGCCGCCCCGCCTGCCGGACGACATGTCCTGGGTCGAGGTGCGGCTGGCCGTCCTGGACTCACCGGAGCGGGCGCGTTCCTTGTTCACGGTGCGCGCCGCGATCTCCTCGGCCCGCTCGGTGCTCTCGCCGCGCTCCTGCGCGCTCTTCTTGATGTGCTCGTACTGCCGCTCCCGCTTGGGACTCGAACCGCGTGGCATGTGCGCTCACTCCTTCCGCAGTCGGCGGCCGAGTACCCACATTCCGGATCACCTCTCCAGCCGTGCCACGCGCCCCTTCTCACCCGCCGCCCAGCACCCGAGGTCGGGGGTGCAGTCCACGGTGTCGTACGAGCCGGTGTCGACGGTCCGCCAGGTGCGGCCGCCGTCGGTGGTCAGGTCGGTGCCGGTGGGGCCGACCGCGAGGGCGGCGGTGCGGCTGTGCGGGAGCCAGGCGACGCCGGAGCGGTAGGCGCTCACCGGGGTCGCGGCGGGCTGCCAGCCTGCGCCACCGTCCGCGGTGCGGGCCGCCGCGTCCGGGGAGGTCTGGTCGGGGCGGTAGTCGCCGCCTACGGCGAGGCCGTGGGCGCGGTCGCGGAAGGCGAGGGCGAACACGCCCCGGGCCGGGTCGCCGGCCGGGATCGGGGTGTCGGCGGCGGTCCAGGTCCGTCCGCGGTCGGCGGAGTGCAGGACACGCGCGCGTGCGGCGCCGCCGGTGGCCAGCCAGACGTCCTTGGACCCGGCCGTCACCAGGCACTGGCCACTGGCCGCGAACCCGGCCTCGCCCTCCAGCGCGGCGGGCATGCCGTCGGTGGGCAGGACCGTCCAGGAGCGGCCGCCGTCGGCGGTCGACAGGATGCGGAACTTCCCCTCCACCGGGTCGCTCATCGCGAGGCCGTGCCGCCGGTCGAAGAAGGCCATGCAGTCGTAGAAGGCGCGCGGATCGGTGTTGCGGAACGCCTCGGTCCAGGTCGCGCCGCCGTCCTCGGTGCGGTACACCCGGGACGCCTCGCCCTCGCCGATGGCGAGCACCACGGCCCGGCGCGCGTCGAAGGCCTCGACGTCCCGGAACTGAAGCTCTTCGGCGCCCGGCGGCGAGACGTTTCGCCAGCTCGCCCCTCCGTCCGTCGTCCGCAGCACCGTGCCGGCGCTCCCGGCCAGCCACGCGGTGTCCCGGTCGACGGCGGCGAGCCCCCGGAACCGTACGGTCGGGCTCCCGGTGTCCTTCGGCTCCCAGTGCGCGGGCTCGTGCGCCTGCGCGGGTACGGCCGTCAGCGCGGCCAGCGCCGCCGCGCACACCACCCCCGCGGCCGTCGTGCGAAACGTGCGTCCCCAGCGTCGCGTGTTCCCCAAGGCCCTCATGGCGGGCGAAGCTAGCCCACCCCCACGGTGCCGTCCAGATCGCATCGCCAGCCCCAAATGGCCGGTACGGGACCGGGAGACGAACCGCGCCACTCGTATGCATGAAAGCGGTGACCGAGGTCACTCGACCTCGGTGTGCACGAATTCATCGATTCCGTCGTCTCTTACAGTGCCCGGCCTCATCCGCCCGGAGCCACGTCCAGCCGTCGCAAGCCGTCGCAAGGGAGCAAGGCGTTGTCCTACGTCATCGAGCAGCCCGTAGAGGCCCGTCTCGTCGCCGCCGCGCCGCGGATGTCGAGCATCCCCGCCGCGCTGCACTACGACCGGCGCGACCCGTTCGCCGTCCGTATGACCTTCCCGGCCCCGGCCACCCTGGAGGGCGTGGAGGTCTGCTGGACCTTCAGCCGCGAGCTCCTCACCGCCGGGTTGCGGGAGAGCGTGGGACACGGCGACGTCCGTGTCCGGCCCTACGGCTACGACCGCACGGTCCTGGAGTTCCACGCCCCCGAGGGCACGGCCGTCGTCCATGTCCGCACCGGTGAGATCCGCCGGTTCCTGGACGCCACCGCGGCACTGGTACCGGTCGGTCTTGAGCACCTCCAGCTCGACCTCGACCACGACCTGGCCGTGCTGATGCGGGACGCCAGTTAATTTCCGTTGACGCCCTCCCCATCCCCTCCTACGTTGTACAGCGGTCCTGTTGCCGTCGATTGGAGAAGGACGTTGCTCGTCTGAGGTCCTGAGACACCGCGCCACACCCTTGAGGTGTGGCTGCCGCGTGCGACCTCGGCGTTCGAGCCGTCCTCCGGAACAGGGCTTTTCCTCTGCCCTCCGAGGCCTCCCCGTGGGTCGCAGGTGTCTCGATACGCGTTTGCCCTTGATCGCTTCGAGCAACCGCGGAGGCCCGCATGTCAAGTTCCATCACCTGCACTTCCCTCGCCTTCACCTGGCCCGACGGCACCCCCGTCTTCGAGGGCCTCGACACCGCCTTCGGCCCCGGCCGCACCGGGCTCGTCGGGGTGAACGGGTCCGGGAAATCAACCCTGTTGAAGCTCATCGCCGGTGAACTCGCCCCCGCCGACGGCACCGTCCGGGTGGCCGGCGAGGTCGGCTGTCTGCCGCAGAACGTCACGCTCGACACCGCGCTGCGGGTCGACGAGGCGCTCGGCATCGCCGCCAAGCGGGCCGCGCTGCACGCCATCGAGGCGGGCGACGTGGCCGAGGAGCACTTCGAGACCGTCGGCGACGACTGGGACGTGGAGGAGCGAGTCCTCGTCACCCTCGGCGAACTCGGCCTCGCGCACATCCAGTTGGACCGCACGGTCGGCGAGGTGTCCGGCGGCGAGTCGGTGCTGCTGCGGCTCGCGGCGCTGCTGCTGCGCCGCCCGGACGTACTGCTCCTGGACGAGCCGACCAACAACCTCGACCTGTACGCGCGTCGGCGGCTGTACGCCGCGGTCTCCTCCTGGCCGGGAGTCCTGGTCGTGGTCAGCCACGACCGTGAACTCCTCGACCTCGTCGACCAGATCGCCGATCTGCGCTCCGGCGAGATCACCTGGTACGGCGGCAACTTCTCGGCGTACGAGGAGGCCCTCGCGGTGGAACAGGAGGCGGCCGAGCGGATGGTACGGGTCGCCGAGGCCGACCTGAAGAAGCAGAAACGCGAACTGGTCGACGCCCAGGTCAAGTTGGCCCGCCGGAAGCGGTACGGCCAGAAGATGTGGGACCAGAAGCGGGAGCCGAAGATCGTCATGGGGGCGCGCAAGCGGGCGGCGCAGGAGTCCGCGGGCAAGCACCGGATCATGCACGAGGAGCGGCTGGCCGAGGCCAAGGAACGGCTCGACGAGGCGGTGGAGGCCGTACGGGACGACGACGTGATCCGCGTCGATCTGCCGTACACGGCCGTACCACCGGGTCGTGAGGTCCTGACACTCCTGGATCTGGAGCTGGCGTACGGCGCGCGCGTGGCCGGTGGTTTCGATCTGCGCGGGCCGGAGCGGATCGCGCTGATCGGGCGCAACGGCGCGGGCAAGACGACGCTGCTGCGCACGATCGCCGGGGAGCTTCGGCCGGTGTCGGGCGAGGCGCGGGCGCATGTGCCGATGCGGTTCCTGCCGCAGCGGCTCGATGTGCTGGACGGCGAGCGGACCGTCGCCGAGAACGTGGCCCGGTTCGCGCCGGGCGCCACCAACAACCGGATCCGGGCGCGGCTCGCCCGCTTCCTGTTCCGGGGCGCCCGCGCCGACCAGAAGGCGGCCACGCTCTCCGGCGGCGAGCGCTTCCGTGCGGCGCTGGCCGCGTTGATGCTGGCCGAGCCGGCACCGCAGCTGCTGATGCTGGACGAGCCGACGAACAACCTGGACATGGCGAGCGTGAAGCAGCTCACCACGGCCCTGGAGTCGTACGAGGGGGCGCTGATCGTGGCCAGCCACGACCTGCCGTTCCTGGAGTCGATCGGCATCACCCGCTGGCTGCTGCTCGACGGAGAACTGAAGGAAATCACGCCAGAGGCCGTCGGGTATCCCGCTTAGCGGACGGTGGGGAGGTGATCTTCACCGGTACTCCGCGGCAACTCCTCGATGTCCCGGGGTCCTTCACGGCGGAGCGTCTCAGGAGGGCCACAGCCTGGTGACGAGGGTTTTGTCGGGGCGGACCCGGCCTGCATGATGGCGGACCGGTGCCGGATGATGGGCGCCGGAAACTGCCGCCGATTCGGAGAACCTCGTGCCCAGCAAGAAGGCCCTCGTCCGCCGCCCCAGCCCGCGCCTCGCCGAGGGGCTGGTGACGCACATCGAGCGGGAGAAGGTCGATGTCGACCGTGCGGTGGAGCAGTGGGAGGCGTACACCGAGGCCCTGCGCACCCACGGCTGGGAGACCGTCGAGGTGGATCCGGCCGACGACTGCCCGGACTCGGTGTTCGTCGAGGACACGGTCGTCATGTACAAGAACGTCGCGCTGATCACCCGCCCCGGCGCCCGGTCCCGGCGCGCGGAGACCATCGGCGTCGAGGAGGCCGTCGCCGCCCTCGGCTGCTCGGTGAACTGGATCTGGGAGCCCGGCACCCTGGACGGCGGCGATGTGCTGAAGGTCGGTGACACGATCTACGTCGGCCGCGGCGGGCGCACCAACGCGGCCGGTGTCCAGCAGGTGCGGGCCGCCTTCGAGCCGCTCGGGGCGCGGGTGGTCGCCGTACCGGTGAGCAAGGTGCTGCATCTGAAGTCCGCGGTCACCGCGCTGCCCGACGGTACGGTGATCGGGCACATCCCGAAGATCGACCGGCCGGCGCTCTTCCCGCGCTTCCTGTCGGTGCCCGAGGAGGCCGGCGGCCATGTGGTGCTGCTCGGCGGCCACAAGCTGCTGATCTCCGCGAGCGCGCCGAAGACCGCGGAGCTGCTCGCCGACCTCGGCCACGATCCGGTCGTGGTCGACATCAGCGAGTTCGAGAAGCTCGAAGGTTGTGTGACATGTCTCTCGGTTCGCATGCGGGAGCTGTACGCCTGACCGGGTGAGCTCCCCACCCCCTCAGCCCCGGGACCTGGGCTTCCCGGGGCTCTTTGGCATGCCCTCAACGCTCATGGGAACCCGGCTGATCAGCGATCTTTACACCGCTCTTAACCTACGGCTTCGTAACCTACGGATTCGTAGCCTACGATCCCGTAGGTTCCACTGACCGCTCGCCGGTCCGCCTCCGCTCGTGTTACGTCCCCCTGGAGTTCCCGTGACGATCACTTCCCCGCACCTCGGCAGCCCGTCCTCGGCCTGGACCGACGCCCGGCTGCTCTACGCGCTCGAGGAAGTGGTCGAGAAGGAGCTGAACCGCCATCTGACGGTCGCCAAGGACTGGATGCCGCACGAGTACGTGCCGTGGACCGACGGCCGTAACTTCCCCGGCTTCTTCGAGGACGGCGAGGCCTGGGACAAGGAGCAGTCCAAGGTCACCGAGATCGGCCGGATCGCGCTGGTCGTGAACCTGCTGACCGAGGACAACCTGCCCAGCTACCACCACGAGATCGCCTCGCTCTTCGGCCGGGACGGCGCCTGGGGCACCTGGGTGCACCGCTGGACCGCCGAGGAGGGCCGGCACGGCATCGTGATGCGCGACTACCTGCTCGCCTCGCGCGCGGTGGACCCGGACAAGCTGGAAGCGTTCCGTATGGCCCACATGAGCGAGGGCTTCGAGTCGGACAACCGCCACTCGATGCTGCACTCGGTGGCCTACGTCGCCTTCCAGGAGCTCGCGACGCGGATCTCGCACCGCAACACCGGCCACCAGTCCGGCGACCCGGTCTGCGACCGCATGCTCGCGCGCATCGCGACCGACGAGAACCTGCACATGGTCTTCTACCGGAACCTGCTGAAGGCGGCCTTCGAGCTCGCCCCCGACCTGACCATGCAGGCGGTCCGGGACGTCGTCGTCAACTTCCGGATGCCCGGCCACGGCATGCCCGGCTTCGAGCGGTTCGCCGCGCAGATGGCGATCGGCGAGGTCTACAACCTGCGTATCCACCACGACGACGTGCTCCAGCCGGTGCTGCGCCATCTGAAGGTCCTGGAGATAGACGGCCTCGGCCCCGAGGGCCTCAAGGCCCAGGAGGAGCTCGGCCTGTTCATGGGCGGCCTGGACGCCGAGGCCCTGAAGTTCGACGAGAAGCTGGCCGCCCGCAAGGCCCGCATGGCGGCGCGCGCCGGGGGCTGACGCCCTCCCCAGTATTTGCTTGGGGAAGATCGCGGGCCTGCGGCATCATGCAGGCCATGCGTGAGAACAGCAGGTCGGAACAGGCGGTCGGGTTCCTGCTCGGCCTGGTCGACGAGGACACCGCCGCCCGGGTCCGGGCCCGGACCGGCCTGCCCGGACCCGAGGCCTCGGACGCGTCCATACGGCGGCTCCAGCGCGCGTGGACGTGGTCCCGGCTGCTGCCGGCCTCCGTCGCGCTCTGGATCCTGGAGAACGACGACCCGACGCTCAACTCCGTGGTGTGGCGGCACTTGGAGACGGACGCCGGACTGCGCCGCGCCGTCGTCCGCGGCATCCCCTTCGGCCCCGGCCGCACCGAACCGGTCCGGGTGGACGCCCTGCTCGTCGGCCAGGAGCCGGAGGTGCCCGGGAGTTACGTCCGCCACGGCCTCGTCGGCTGTCTGCGCGCGGCCACCTCGATGAGCGAGGGCCGCGCCGCCGCGTCGATGGTCCTCACCCGCGCCGACTGGGACACGGTCGCCGAGGCGGACGGCGAGGCTCCGCTGCCCGGTTACACGCGCTGGGCACTGTCCGTGCGCCCCGACTGCCCGCCCGCCGTACGCGCCGGGTTCGGCTCGCACGCCAAGTTCACCCACCGGGTGCGGCAGGCCGGCGTACTGGAGGGACCGGCCGACTTCGCCCTGGAGTACGACCCCGCGGTCAGCGTCCTTGAGGTGCTGGCGATGGGGCAGACGCTCTTCCCCGCGCGCGTGCCCGCGGCCGAGGACGCGCTGCGGCCGCTCGTGCGGGAGCACTTGGGCGAGCGCGAGGAGGCGTGGGCGGTGCTGGCGCAGCTGATGGAGACGTACCACGGGACCGCGCCCGAGCTGATCGTCACCGCGGGCGCCATCGCCTGAGCGCCGCCGAAGGGGGGCGGGGCGGCCGGATTCGAACCGGCGTGTTCTGGTTTTGGAGACCGGTGCGCCTGCCTCTGCGCTACGACCCCGCCCTTGGGGGCAGATCGTAATGCCTTGGCCCGTTGTCAGTGGGTCCTGGTACCAATGATCCACGGGGGAAATCCGGTACGGGGGGCGGCACATGGCGTACGGCGAGCGGGGGCGGCGGGTCCCTGTGGTCGATCTCGCGGACCGCAGGGCGCTTCAGCGGTACCGCCCGGCGGATGCCGAGGTGATCGAGGAGGCGCGGCGGCTGAAGGAGGCCGCGTTGCTGGACTTCGGGCTGACGGAGTCGGCCGTGGCGTCCTGGCTGTACGCGAAGTGCCATCACCAGATCCCGACGACGGCGGTGGACACCGCGGCCGTGGTGGCCTCCGGGGACGGTTCCTGTCTGCTGCTGTACAACCCGGACTTCTTCGTCGGCCTCGGCCTGGACGGCGTGAAGTTCGTGCTGTTCCACGAGGCCCGGCATCTGGTGCACCGGCATCTGTTCGCCGATCCCGACCTGCGCGCCGACCCGGTCTTCGAGCTGGCCTCGGAGGTGTCCATCAACCATGTGGCGCTGGTCCGGCTCGGCAGAGCGGAGCTGCCCCTGCTGAACGGCAGGCCGACGGGGGTGAACCCGCGCGAGGTGTACGAGCTGTACCGCGCGGACCTGACGGCGCACGGCCTGGAGCCGCTGACGTACGAGGGGTTCGTGGAGACCGACATGCGGGTCTACGGCGAGCTGAAGCGGATGCATCACCCTCCGGTGCCCGAACGGCGGCTGTGTGTGCGCCTGGTGGCCGACGCGGTCCCGGCCGACCAGGAGACCGTCGACCTGGTCGCCTCCTCCGCGCTGCTCAACTCCCTGCTGGCGGCCAGGCGTGGGCACCCGGGCGCGGAGGTGGAGCTGCTGGACCTGATGGGCCGCACCGAGGACGGCAACGCCCGCGCGGCCAGGCTCTGGGGAAAGCTCGGCGCGGGCGTCCTGCGCGGCGAGACCACGCGCACGCGTACCGTCGACTGGTGGCAGCGCTGGCTGGTCGACGTGCTCGCCTCCAAACTGCGCGAGGGCGAGCGGCTGGTGTACCCGAAGAAGCGCGGCGCGCTGCTCGCCGCGCTCGGCCAGGACCCACTGCTCTCACGCCGCGGCCCGGTCCGGGACAAGGTCCTCGTCATCGCCTACGACACCTCGGGCTCGATGCCGAACCGTGTGATCACCTGGCTCACCGAACTCGTCGGCCGCATCGACGGCGTTCAGGCGCACTGGCTGTCCTTCGACGCCGTGGTGATGCCCTTCGTACCGGGCGAGCGGGTCTACGGCGGGGGCGGCACCAGCTTCCAGGTGGTCGCGGACTACGCGGAGGGACGCACGGAGGTCAACGGGCGCCGTTTCGAGGAGACCCCGGACGCCGTCGTGATGCTCACCGACGGGTACGCGCCGCCGATCACGCCCGCCGAGCCGGAGAAATGGATCTGGCTGATCACGGAGGGCGGCGACGAGTGGCCCGACCGACACACCCCCGCGATGGACTGCCATCGCGTCACCACAGGATCACGGTAGATGACCACGGAAGTGAAGCAGTCGACGCTCTCCCGCCTGGAGTCCTTCATCGACGCGATGATCGACATGGGACAGACGGGGCAGATCTTCGGCGAGCACGGCATCGGCAAGACGGCGACGTTCTTCTCGCACATCGGCCGGGCGTATCCGGACACGGCGCTGGTGTACGTCCCGGCGGCGAACCTCACGCCGGACGATCTGCTCGTGAACGCGCCAGTGCGGGACGCGCACACCGGTGAACTGGTGCTGCGCCAGCTGGTGATGAGCCAGCTGAAGCCGGGCCGGCCCTTCGTGCTGCTCATCGACGACTCGCTGCAGGCGGGCGAGACGATCCAGTCGCAGCTGATGCAGATCGCCTGCAACTGGACGCTGGGCGAGCACGATCTGCGCGCGCTCGGCTGCGTGGGCGTGTTCCTCACCGACAACGAGTCGCTGACCGAGACCGCGGCCCGGCGCGGCGATCTCGCGCTGCTGGACCGCATGGTGACGATGCGGATCACCGCCAACGACACGTCCTGGCGGCGGCATCTGGCGGGCAAGTACCGTCCGTGGGACCTGCGTCCGGTGTTCTCACTGTGGGCCTCGCTGCCACCGGCGCTGCGTGACCTGCTGTCCCCGCGCACCCTCGACCATGTCCTGGCCAACGCGCGCGAGGGCTTCCCGCTGCGCTGGGGCCTGCCCCTGGTCGACGGCGAGCGGCTGCGCCTCGCGGAGCCCGCGCCTGACGGCAGGCCCGGTCAGAACCGCACGGCCGAGATCCTGGACCGGATCGCCAGGTCGGTGGGCGTGCCCAACCCGTCGACGATCCCGGACCCGGTGCGCCAGGTGGTGCGGGCCGCGCTGCGCAACCGCTGGACGGTCCTGCTCCAGGGGCCGCCGGGGTGCGGGAAGACGGAGCTGGTACGGCAGACGCTGCGGGAGGGACTGGGCCGGGAGGCGCTGTACTTCTCGCTGCCGGTGACCAATGTCGAGGATCTGTGCGCGCCGATCCCCTCGGCCGACGGCACCCTGGACAACCTGCTGGCCGCGAAGTTCACCGGGCCCGAGCCCAAGGCGATCGTGTGGGACGAGTACAACCGGCCCAAGGACAAGGCCGCGTTCGCCAAGCTGATGGAGGTCACCCAGGAGTGGTCGCTCGCGGGCCGCCCGATCGAGAACCTGCGCGCGCAGATCGCGGTCCAGAACCCGCCCTACCACCTGGGCCGCAAGCTGCTGGTCGCGCGGAACAACATCGCGCAGGCGACCCGGTTCACCGCCTCGCTCCAGGTGGAGCCGGAGGACATCCCGGCCAACGAGTGGCTGCTCGCACGCTACGGCTCGGACGCCGAGACCGTGCTGGAGTGGTGGAAGCACGACATCGACGACGAGGGCCGGGCCTGGATCACCAAGCGCACCCTGGAGCGGCTGATCAAGCTGCACCGGCGGGGGCTGCCGCTGGAGATGGCGACGGTCTACCTCGGTGACGGCGAGTACGCGCCCGTGCCGCTCACGGCACTCATCGACCGGCTCAGCGGCCGCCCGGTCACGGGCCTGCGCGAACTCGCCCGTGACGCGGACGTGTGGGAGGCACGGCTGCGACGGGCGGCGAAGGCCGGCGACGAGGGCGCCGACGACAGCGACGTGGTCCACCAGATCCTGGCCAACGCGGAGCTGTCACAGTTGAAGAAGCACCGGGCGGTGGTGGCCCGTATGGTCGCCCTGCTGCCGGCGAAGCTGCGGGCGACGTATCTGGTGGGGGCGTCGCAGCAGCAACAGCGGTTCTGGACGGAGGTGTTCATGGGGCTGCGACGGCTCTGAGGTCAGCCGTGCCATGCGGCGCGGTGTGCGGCACCCCGGCGAAGCCCGGCTCGGTCGTGTCGTCGTTCACCACTCCGCCTCCCGGTAGTCCTTCAGGAACACCCCGGACACCGGATCACCGGACTCGCCCCGCACGATCGGGTCGTACACGCGGGCCGCCCCGTCCACGATGTCCAGCGGCGTCCGGAACCCCGCCCCGGCCATGCGGGCCTTCTTCGGTGCCGGATTCTCGTCGGTGATCCAGCCGGTGTCGACGGCGCACATGTGGACGCCCCGATCGGCGAGTTCGGCGGCGCTGGTGCGGGTGAGCATGTTGAGCGCGGCCTTGGCCATGTTGGTGTGCGGGTGGCCGGCCATCTTGTTGCGGACGGCGAAACGGCCCTCCACCGCGGTCACGTTGACGACGTACCGGCGCGGACGCGGGGAGGCGAGCAGCAGCGGCAGCAGCCGGTCGCAGAGCAGCGCCGGGGCGAGGGCGTTGACGAGCTGGGTCTCCAGGACCTCGGCCGGGTCGAGGGCGCCGAGCCGAGCCGACCAGGAGTTCTCCGGGGAGGGGTCGGGCAGCAGCCCGGCCTCGTCGGCCTCGCGCAGCGCGACGGGCAGGGCTGCGGCGCCGCTCTGAAGCATCCGCATCGGCGTGAAGCCGGGTGCCTGGCGGGCCCCTTCGGGCAACGCCTCGTACTCCCCGGCGGCGAGCAGCGCGTACGACTCGGGCGGGCGCCGTACGGTCTGGGCGGCGTTGTTGACGAGGATGTCCAGCGGCTCGCCCTCGGCCCGCAGTTCCTCGCACAGGCCGAGCACCTGGCGTGGGTCGCGCAGGTCGACGGCGAGTACGGTCAGCCGGTCGAGCCACTTCCCGCTGCCCGGCTCGGCCCGGAACCGGCGCACGGTGTCGTGCGGGAAGCGGCTGGTCACCAGCAGTTCGGCGCCGTCCCGCAGCATCATCAGGGCCAGCTGGAAGCCGATCTTCACCCGGCCGCCGGTGAGCAGCGCCCTGCGCCCGCTGAGGTCGGTGCTCAGGGCGCGGCGGGAGCGGTTGTCGGCGGCGCAGTCGGGACAGAGCCGGTGGTAGAAGGCGTCGACCTGTCGATAGGGGGACTTGCAGACATAGCAACTGCGCGGTTTGCGGAAGGCGCCCGGGACGCCCGGGTCGGCCAGTGGGGCGTCCTCGCGACGGTCCACTGCCCCGGTCGCGGTCGCCGCCATCGCCGCCGCGTCGGCCGCGGTCGCCTCGGCTCCGCGGGTCTTCCGCCTCCGCAGCCGACCGTCCCGGGCGAAGGAGGCGGCGACCTGCTCGGCCTTCAGCCGCACCGGATCGTCGACGGGCAGCGCCCGCAGCTTGCCGACCGTGCGGTGAAAGGCGGCCAGCTCCTCCTCGTCGATGCCGTCGCCCATGCCCTCGCCCCGTGTGTGCCGGTGTCCGTGGTGGCCCCGGCCGGATTCGAACCGGCGTATCCGCCCTGACAAGGCGGCGAGTCTGCCTCTGCTCTACAGGGCCCCCGACGCGGACCCGGGGATCGGATTCGAACCGATGTCTTCCGCCTGAGCAAGGCGGGCGCGCCTGCCTCTGCGCTACGCCCGGGTGCGCCCCCGGATCCTAACCGCACTCCGAACGGGCGGGCGCACCGTTTTACGGGCGGCCCCGGCGGTTCAGTGCGCCGTGCGCCTGAGCGCTAGGCGTTCCTTCTCCGACAGGCCGCCCCAGACGCCGAAACGTTCGTCGTTGTCGAGGGCGTACTCCAGGCAGGCGGAGCGGATCGGGCACAGGCCGCAGATCCGCTTCGCCTCGCGGACGGAGCTGCCCGGCTCGGGGAAGAAGAAGTCCGCCCCGGTCTGCGCGCACAACGCCTCCTGCTGCCAGGCGAGGTCGGGCGTGGTGACTGTGTCGATGAACATGGCCTGAAGCGTGCCCGGCGGCGAAAAACGTTCGATCAACGCCGGATCAACGCCTCGCGGCACGGCCCCGGGCGACCGCACGATGATGCCCCCGTCGCACCCGCGAAAGCACGGCGGCGCGCGGCGTGTCCGACGCGAACTCCCGTCGGCGTCAGCCCTCTTGTGGCGCGGCGCTCTTGATCACCGCGAAGCGTGCGCCGTAGGGGTCCTCCAGCTTGGCCATACGGCCGACGCCCTCCACGTCGGTGGCGGGCATACGGACCTTGCCGCCGAGCTCCCGCGCCTTGCTGACGGCGACATCGGTGTCCCAGACCTCGAAGTACGGCAGCCAGTACGGCTCGGTCTCGGTCCCGGAGGGGTCGTCGGCGAGGGCGACCATGCCGCCGAACATGGCGTCCTCACCCGCGCCTGCGGGGTTGATGCAGGTGTAGACGCCGCCGGGGAAGGGCATCGCCGAGGTCTCCCAGCCGAACACGGCGTCGAAGAAGTGGGCCTCCCGGGCCATGTCCTGGGTGTACAGCTCCACCCAGCACAGCGAGCCGGGGTCGCCCGCGATGTCGATGCCCTTGAGGGCGGCGGGCTGCCAGACGCCGAACGGCACGCCCGCGTGGTCCGCGAGGATGGCCATCCGGCCCTGGCCCATGACGTCCTCGGGCGGCATGAGCACACGGCCTCCGGCCTGCTCGACCGCCTTCGCGGTGGCGTCCGCGTCCCGGCTCTGGAAGTACACGGTCCAGGCGGGCGGGCCCTGCCCGGGCGTGGACTGCATGCCACCGGCGGCGGTCCTCCCGTCGAGCTGGAAGAAGCCGTAGCCGCCGGCCTCGGGTCCCGCCGACCGGAACTCCCAGCCGAACAGGGCGCGGTAGAAGGAGGTGGCGCCCTCGATGTCGGTGGTGCCGAGATCGACCCAGTTGGGCGCGCCGTGGACAAGACGGGTGGTGAGCATCATTGCCCTCCTCTGAGGGGTCCCGTTGCGTGCTCTGCCGAGTCTTCCACCGCCCACTGACAATCGCCGTCGGAGCGCGTCCTAGGCTGTTCGGATGTTCTTCAGGGGGCGCAGGGCGCGGGAGCGGCGGCAGAGCCTGTCCGAACGGCTGGGTTCGCCCGAGGCGGAGGTCCGGGCGGCCGCGGCCAAGGAGATCGCCGAGGACCGCGACCGGGTGTGGGCGGTGCGGGAGCTGGCGGGGGCGCTCGACCGGGAGCCGACGCCGGAGACGTTCGACGGCATCGCGGGGCCGTTCGGTGACGCCCTGTGCCGGGACCCGGCCACACGGCAACGCATCGAGCGTATGTTCGCCTCACATGTCGACGACCCCGCCGGGCTGGTGCGGGACTGGACCGCGTTCCTGGCGGAGTACGGGGTCGGTGCGGCGATGGAGACGGTCGACGACGATCTGGCCGAGGAGGTCCGCGGCAGGCTCCGGCGGCTGCGCCGACAGGGCTGGCGGCCCCACGAGCTGGCTCATATGCGCCCGGATTCCGTCGCGTACATGGTCGCGTTCGGCACGACTGTAGAACTGCTGCACGACGCGATCCTCCGTGCGGCTCCGCTGACCGCCGAGGATGCCGAGCGCGCCCGAGCGCAGGCCCGCGACGCCTTGGAGCGGGCCCTCCCGCACCCGGCGGACAGCGACGAGCGCGGCGACATCCTGCTCGACGTGTGCGAACGCCCCGACCCCGAATCCTGGACGGACCGTTCCCTGGCCGCGCTACGCATCGAGGAGGTACTCGCCCTGTGCCGGAGCGCCGAACCGGACCGGGCGGCCCTGGGCGTCGAAGCGCTGGAGTACCTGCTCGTCTACGAGGACACCCTGAAGCGCGCCGCCGTCCGGGAGACCCTCGACCGGCTCTGCGCGCAGGACCAGCCGCCCCACACTCTCGCCAAGGTGCTGCGCTGCCACGCCCAGCTGCAGAACGAACGGGAGACTGCCGATCCCCCGGTCGACCTCTACCTCACGTCGCTGAGCCATCCGGACGGCCGCGTGCGGGCCGCCGCCGCTTTCGGCCTTGACGCGGGCGGCGGGCTGCCCCAGGAGGCGCGGGCCGTCGCCGCGCTGATCGACACCATGGACCACGATCCGGATATCGCCGTAGTGCGCTCCGCCGCGAACTCCCTCGCGCTGATCGTGTGCTCCGAGGAGGCCAACACCCTCGCGGCGTCGGCGGCACTGGCCCATATGGCCGACGCGGTGGACGCACGCGTGCGTGCGTCGAGCGTTGAAGGGGCGCTCTTCCGGAACGAGGCCGGAGCCTTCGCGCGTCTGACCGCCGAGCTCGAACGGCCCGATGTGGAGCCTGCGTTCGTCGAAGTCGCCGACTTCATCTGCGGCCTCAGGAACAGCGGCGCCACCGATGAGACCCGCGCGAGCCTGACACGGCTCCTGGAGCGCCTCGGCCGCAGCGAGTGGTCCGAGCTGTCCTGCGACGACGACCTCTACCCGGACCCCGAGGACCGCGCGGAGCTGCTGGAAAAGGCCCTGGAGACCCTCCGCAACCCCGCCTAGGCCGACCCCCGCCGTACCAGCGTGGTCGGCAACACCACACTCCCCGGCTCCCCCTCCACGCCCCGCAACAACAGCCGAGCCATCAACCGTCCCATCTCCTCGATGTCCTGACGAACCGTCGTCAACGCCGGATCCGTCTGCTCCGCCACCGGCAACATGTCGTCGAACCCGATCACCGCCACATCCTCCGGCACCCGAAGCCCCCGCTCCCGCAACACCCGAAGAGCGCTTGACGCAGTCAGGTCGTTCGCGGCGAACAGCGCGTCCAAGTCCGGGCATCGGTCGAGGAGTTCGCGCATCGCCCGCTCACCCCCGCCCGGTGTGAAGTCCCCCTCGGCGACCAACCGCGGATCGGCGTCCCCCATGACGTCCCGGTACCCGTCCAGCCGGTCCACCGCCGAGGTCTGATCAAGCGCGCCCGTGATGTGCGCGACCCGGCTCCGGCCGAGCCCCACGAGATGCCGTACGGCATCCCGCGCCCCGCCCCGGTTGTCACTGTCGACGTAGACCACGTCATTCCGGTCGCCGTTCCAACCGGGACGCCCCCCGAACACCGTCGGGATCCCGGCCTGTTGGATCAGCCCTGGCAGGGGGTCGTCGAGGTGCAGCGAGAAGACCAGTGCTCCGTCGACATGCCCGCCGGCGAGATAGCGGGCGACCCGGGCATGGTCGTCGCGGCCCTCGGTCAGCAGCAGGACGAGCTGGTTGTCCTGGGCGGTCAACTCCTTGCTGATGCCACGCAGTTGCAGCGCGAAGAAGGGGTCGGCGAAGACCCGGCTCTCCGGTTCCGCGACGACGACCGCGACGGCGTCGTGCCGCCGGGTCACCAGGCTGCGGGCCGCCTGATTGGGCACGTATCCGAGTTCCTCAACCGCCCGCCGCACCCGCTCGACGAGGGGCTCCCTGACCCCGTCCCCGCCGTTGACCACCCGGGACACGGTGGCCCGCGAGACGCCGGCGCGTGCGGCCACGGCCTCCAACGTGGGGCGCGGGGCGATGCCGGTCACTTCGGGCTCCTCATCGGCCCAGGATAGCCCCGGCGTCCCACCCTGGTGAGAGCGCTCTCGCCGCACCCACGAAACACCCTTCGGCGCGCGGCCTGGGCCTGCCCCTACAAGGAGTTCCCCCTGATCGAGGCGCGGGCGTCCGGCGAGGTCGAATCCGAGTCCCGCGTCCAGGAGGAACCCCACGCGGAATGGACCGTGCTCGACCTCGCCGGCCGAACCCTCAGTGCTCGTGCGGCTCGTACCCCGGAATCGTCCCGTCCGTCTTCTTCACCAGGAACAGCCCCACCATCCCCATGTCGGAGTGGCTCTGCACATGGCAGTGGTACATCCACGCCCCCGCACCGACCCCCTCCCCCGCGATCACCTGGAAGCCGAAGGAGTCCGCCGGACCCACGATCTTGTTGTCGATGACCTGACTGGGATCGTCGGGTCCGGTGAGCATGCCCGTGCGGTTGTCCGCCCAGCGGTGACCGTGCATATGGAAGGTGTGGTAGTACTCGCCGTGCGTGATCATCACGAACTCGACCCGATCGCCCACGGTGGCCCCGAAGTTGGGCCCGGAGTGTGCCGGCTTGTTGTTGATCAGCATGTCGTTGAAGACGATCGTGTACGTCATGTCCGGCAGGACATCGCCCGCGCGCCGCACGATCACCGGGCCGTACAGGCCCTTCCTGATCCCGCCCGTTCCGTGTTCCGTGCCGACCACATGGTCGTGGTAGTGCCAGTAGCCCGCGCTGCCCGGCCGCCAGGTGCCGTCCTTGCGGCGGCCGGGGGCGTGGGTGCGCCAGGTGTAGGTGCGGGTGCCGCCGGGTTCGACGTCGCTCTTGTTCAACTTGGTGCCGTCGCTGGAGATTTCGTAGTCCAGGCCGTGCACATGGAGGCTCGCCGGCACGTCCATGGTGTTCTCGAACTCGATGTGCAGGGTGTCGCCCTCGTTGAGCTCGATCAGCGGGCCGGGGACGGTCGCCCTGCCCTTCTCGAAGCCGTAGCCCATCTGCCCGTCGGCGAGCTTCTCGGCGTACAGCTTGATGTGTCTGACCTCGCCTCCGGCGGCCGCCGTACGCGCCGGGCGGCCGGCGCCGGCCGCCGTCGGCGCCAGGGACAACGATGTCGTGAGGGCCGCGCCGCCCAGTAGTACCCGCCGGTTGAAGCCGCGTCTGTCCATGCCGAACTCCCCTGTTCCGGTACGGAGTTCGAGACAGTAGCGGGGTCGCAGAGGTTTATCCACACTCAGGACAAAGTTCGTTCCATTGTGGCCATAGGTATTGGCGAGTGACGCAAAGAGGTCTAGCTTCCTTGGCGCTGTTGCCGTGACCGAGGAGGTGCCCATGCACTTACGAGGGTTGAGCACAAGAAGACGCGGCTGGGCGGCGGCCGTCGCGGCCGGGGCCGTTGCCGCCGGACTGATGTCGGGCCCGCCCGCGAGCGCGCGCCCGGCCCCCGACCCGTCCCTGACAACGATGTCCATCAAGTCGCCACCAGGCGGCGCGAACGTACGCGTGCTGATCTTCTACGGCTCTGCCGCCGCCGGCGACGAGTCGCCCCTGGTGAACGCCGGTATCGAGGCGATCGAGAAGATCGGCCTCACGGGCCCGGTGAACCAGCGCTTCAAGGTCGAGGCGACGGACGACGCCTCGGTCTTCACCGACGAGGCGAAGCTGGGCCGTTACAACGCCATCGTGTTCCCGACCGGCGGCGGCGATGTCCTCGACCCCGAGCAGGAAGCGGGACTTGAGGCCTACATGGAGGCGGGCGGCGGTTTCGTCGGCCTGCACGACGCGGCGCGCGCGGAGCCGTACTCGGAGTGGTTCACCGGCCTGATCGGCGCGCGGCCCGCCGCGTCCGGTCCAGGCACCGTGCAGCGGGCGACCGTCGAGGTGGGCGATCGGAGCCATCCGGCGACCAAGGACCTGCCGGTGCAGTGGAAGCGTCCCGACCGCTGGCTGAACTGGACGAAGAACCCCACCGGAACCGTGCACACCGTCGCCCGGGTGCGCGAGTCGACGTACCGGCCCGGTGCCGGCTCGGGCGGCTGGGACCACCCGGTGAGTTGGTGCCGCGACTACGACGGCGGCCGGTCCTTCTACACCGGCATGGGCGGCACGGTGTCGTCCTACGACGAGACGGACTTCCGCACGCATCTGCGCGGTGCCCTGCTGTGGACGACCCGGCTGGTGCAGGCGGACTGCACGGCCACCATCACCGGCAACTACACGGCCGAGCGGCTCACCCGGCCCAACCAGCCGGGCCAGAACGACCAGATCGGCGAACCGCACGGGCTGGTCACCGCCCCCGACGGGCGTGTGCTGTACATCGGGCGCGGTGGTGCCGACTCCTCCCAGCCGGTGATCACCGACTGGAACAACCCGGACATCGGCAAGGGCAAGGGCGAGATCCACGTCTACGACCCGAAGACCGGGCAGGTAACCCTCGCGGGCGCGCTCACGGTCTTCGGCAACAAGGGCGGCGGCGACGAACTGGTCAAGGTCGAGGAGGGGTTGCTCGGCATCGAGCTCGACCCTCGCTTCCAGGAGAACGGATGGGTGTATCTGCACTACACCCCGCATTCCCGGATCGATCGGGACACGCGGATGGCCGAGCGGCGGGTCTCCCGCTTCACGCTCGACCTCGCCACCAACAAGCTCGACCTGTCGAGTGAGAAGGTGCTGCTCAAGTGGCCGGTGCAGATCCACAGTTGCTGCCATGCGGGCGGCGGGATGGCCTGGGACTCGAAGGGCAACCTGTACATCGCGACCGGCGACAACAACTCCAGCCGCTTCAGCGACGGTTACTCGGGCAACAACCCGGAGCCGAACTACAAGGGCGTCTCCTTCGCCGACGCGCGACGGACCGCCGGCAACACCAACAACCTCAACGGCAAGATCCTGCGTATTCATCCGGAGCCGGACGGGACGTACACCCTGCCGGAGGGGAACCTGTTCACCGGCCGGGAGACGGACGAGGGCGGCGGCAGGACACGCGGCGAGATCTATGTGATGGGGGTCAGGAACCCGGCCCGTATCTTCGTCGACAAGTCGACCGACATCCTCTACGCGGGCTGGGTCGGCCCGGACGCGGGAGCGCCGTCGACGACCTGGGGTCCGGCCAAGTACGACACGTTCGCCGTCATCACCCAGGCGGGCAACCGGGGTTGGCCGTACTGCATGGGCAACAAGCAGCCCTACCGGGACCGCAATCTGCCCGATCCGTCGAAGCCGCTCGGCTGGTACGACTGCGACCACCCGAAGAACGAGTCGCCGAACAACGACGGCCTGGTCGATCTGCCGCCGGTGACCGGCAACAACATCTGGTACTCGCCCCAGGGCGGCGCCCCGGACTTCCCGCGTGACGCGAACGGCGTCCCCTCCTACAAGCAGGAGGAGTCGAGGTACCTCCTGCCTTGGCTCAAGGGCGGCGGGCAGGCCGCGATGAACGGTCCGGTCTACCGGTACGACGCGACGAGCACCAGCGCCACCAAGTGGCCCGCGTACTGGGACGGCAAGTGGTTCGTCGGCGACTTCTACGACGCCGACCAGCCGCGCAACGCCGTGATCACCGACCCGAAGACCCACGGCGACGGCGGACTCCCGGTGCACTCGGAGTCGTTGAAGAAGATCGTGCCGACCGGCAACGACGGCATCAAGAACCTCATGGACTGGAAGTTCGGTCCGGACGGCGCGCTCTACGTCCTCGACTACGGACGGGGCTTCTTCACCTCGGACGCCAAGTCGGCGCTGTGGCGGGTCACTTACTCGGGCGGCGGTGCGACGCCGGCCGCCGATCAGCTGGCGAGGGGAGCGCGGTGATACGGCAACGAAGAATCTGGACGGCCCTGTTGGCCGCCGTACTGATCATGCTCGGGTTGCAGACGGCGCCCTCCACGGCGCGGACCGAGCAGCAGGTCGCGGAGCAGGTGCTGACCTGGACCGCGGGCGATGACATCACCAAGTACAACTCGGCGCCCACGACGGCGGTGGCGGGCACGGCGACGATCGTCTTCGAGAACAGCGCGGCGACCGGCAACACCACCGGCATGCCGCACACGCTGACGTTCGCCACCAACGACCCCGAGTTCAACAGCGATGTCCAGCTCAACATCCTGGCGAGCCCGAACGACGACATGGGCGGCCGTCACACCGCCGAGGTCACGCTCACCCCGGGCCGCTACTTCTACTCCTGCACGATCCCCGGACACGGTCAGATGCAGGGCATCCTGGTGGTCACCGAGGGCACCGGCGAGGACACGACCGCGCCCGCGACCTCGGTCCAGATCAGCGGCACGCAGAACTCGCAGGGCGAGTACGTCGGTTCGGCGAGTGTGACGATCCGGGCCACGGACGAGGGCGGCTCCGGGGTGGACCGCGTCGAGTACGCGATCGGCGACACGGGCGCCTGGCAGCCGTACACCACACCGGTCGTGGTGGACCAGGTCGGCAGTCACAAGGTGCGTTACCGGGCGACCGACAAGGCGGGGAACGTCTCCGCCGAGAAGAGCGCCGAGTTCACGGTCGTGTCCCCGCCCTCGGACGACACGACGCCGCCGGAGACCTCGGCGACGGTGAGCGGTGAGCGCAATCCCGACGGCACCTATGTCGACATGGCCACGGTGACCGTCACCGCCTCCGACACCGGATCGGGCGTCAACACCATCGAGTACGCCGTCGGAACCGGCGCCTGGCAGCCGTACACCATGCCGGTGATGGTCCATCAGGTGGGCACGCACACCGTCCGGTTCCGCGCCACCGACAAGGCGGGGAATGTGGCGGCGGACAAGAGCGTGGAGTTCACGGTGGTCGCCGCGCCGCCGCAGGACACGACCCCGCCGGTGACGGGCGTGACCGTGGAGGGCACGCGCAACTCCGACGGCGCGTATGTGGCGAACGCCAAGGTCACGGTCAGCGCGACCGATGCGGGCGGGGTCGCGAGCATCGAGTACTCGCTCGACGGCGGGCCCTATCTCGCGTACACCGCACCCGTGATCGTCGACCGCGCGGGCGCGCACACCCTCGCGTACCGGGCGACCGACACGGCGGGCAACACCTCCGCGGCCCGGACCGTGAGCTTCACGGTCGTGGCGGGCGAAGTGCCCGCGCCGCCCTGTCCCGAGTACGACGAGCGGTTGACGGTGATCGTCGGCACGGTCGACTCCGGAGTGCCGAACCGGGTCACCGGCAACCGTTGCCGGATCAATGAGTTGATCGAGGACGAGAAGGAGTGGACGTCCCACACGCTGTTCCTCAAGCATGTGAAGACGGTCCTGGACCGGCTGCTGAAGGAAGGGGTCATCGACCAGCGCGAGTACAACGCCATCGCCAAGGCCGCCCGCCAGTCCGGCATCGGCAGGCCGGGCCAGACCGAGGGCTACCGCACGATCTTCGACGGTAGCTCCGGCTCCTTCGCCAAGTGGCAGCACGTGGGCGGCGGTTCGTTCGGTCTCAACGCCGACAGGTCGATGACCAGCGGCACCACCAAGGCCGGGCTCGGCATGCTGTGGTTCCCCGAGCGCAAGTACGGCGACTTCTCGCTGCGCCTGCAGTGGCGTGACGACGCTCCTGGCACCGGGAACGCCAACTCCGGTGTGTTCGTGCGCTTCCCATGGGTCCACGACCACCCCGAGGAGACCCGCCCCGAGTGGGTCGCCATCAAGTACGGGCACGAGGTGCAGGTGCTCGACCGGCCCGACGGCGACATGTACAAGACGGGCTCGATCTACGGGTTCGACCGGGTCGGCCTGGCCGGCGCGGGCGTGACCGAGAAGGGCACCTGGAACGACTACGAGATCCGGGTGGTGGACCAGCACTACTCGGTCTACCGCAACGGCGTCCTGATCAACGAGTTCGACAACCTCGGCGGCCAGGACTTCTACCCGCCCCGCTCGGACGACCCGGGCACGGACGGGCGACGGTTCGCCTCCGGCTACATCGGACTCCAGGTGCACGGCACCACCGACGTGGTGTCGTACCGGGACATCCGGATCAAGGAGCTGTAGGCCCCTCTTTGCGGGCTCTGCTCGGCTGTACCCGCTTGGGTTCCCCCGGCATCTTCGGATACTCGGGCGGGTACGGCAGATCGCCGAGCCCGTGGTCGTGCTCGTCCCGGCGGGCCAGCTCCAGCAGCTCGTCCAGGGAGAAGCGGTGGTCGTCCATGTCGGCGTGGACGTCGCCGAGTTCGGCGAAGCGCGCCGGCATGGTCGCCAGGTCGAAGTCACGGGGGTGGGCGGTGCCGACCTCGTCCCAGCGCAGGGGTGCGGAGACGGGGGCGTGCGGGCGGGGGCGTACGGAGTAGGCGGAGGCGATGGTGCGGTCGCGGGCGGTCTGGTTGTAGTCGATGAAGATGCGCTCGCCCCGCTCCTCCTTCCACCACTTGATGGTCACCTGCTCGGGCATCCGGCGCTCCATCTCCCGCCCGACGGCGATGGCGGCACGGCGGACCTGGGTGAACGTCCAGCGCGGCTCGATCGGCACGAAGACATGCAGACCGCGTCCGCCGGAGGTCTTGGGCCAGCCCCTGAGCCCGCCGAACTCGTCGAGCACGGCTCTCAGTTCGTGCGCGGCGCGGACCGCGTCGTCGAAGTCGGTGCCGGGCTGCGGGTCGAGGTCGATCCGGAGTTCGTCGGGGCTGTCGACGTCGTCGCGGCGCACCGGCCAGGGGTGGAAGGTGAGCGTGCTGTACTGGGCGGCCCAGAGCACGGCCGCCTCCTCGGTCGGGCACATCTCGTCGGCGCTGCGGCCGCTGGGGAAGGTGATGTGGGCGGTGGGAATCCAGTCGGGCATGTTCTTGGGGGCCCGCTTCTGGAAGAAGTTCTCCCCGTTCACCCCGTCCGGATAGCGCTCCAAAGTGGTGGGCCGGTTCCGCAGGGCGCGCAGAATGCCGGGTCCGACGGCCTGGTAGTACCGGGCGAGATCCAGCTTGGTGAAACCGCGCTCCGGGAAGAAGACCTTGTCCGGACTGGACAGCCGTACCGTGCGCCCGCCCGCCTCCAACTCCACCGCTTCACCCATGCGGCCACGGTAGGCGCACCTCTCATGGCTCGCATACCGGGCGGAACCGGACGCCGCATCCGCGGCGTGTGATCACCTGCGATGATGGCGGCATGATCTTCCCGGGACTCATCGGACTGGCCATCGTCCTCGCCGTCGCCGGAGCGGGCGTCGTGATCGGGCGCGAGTTCTGCAAGGAGGTCCGGGCGCGGCGAGCGCGGTAGCGACGCGCCGCGGCCGAGGGGCGGACATCACGAACCGTACCTAGAGTCGAGCCATGGACCTCCCGGTGATGCCGCCCGTGAAGCCGATGCTCGCCAAGTCGGTGGCGAAGATCCCGCCGGGCATGCAGTACGAGGCGAAGTGGGACGGCTTCCGGGCGATCGTGTTCCGGGACGGGGACGAGGTCGAGCTGGGCAGCCGTACCACCAAGCCGTTGACCAGGTACTTTCCCGAGCTGGTGGAGGCGCTCAAGGAGTCGCTGCCCGAGCGGTGCGTGCTGGATGGGGAGATCGTGATCGCGCGGGAGGGGCGGCTGGACTTCGACGCGCTCACCGAGCGGATCCATCCGGCGGCCTCCCGGGTGCGGACGCTCGCCGAGCGGACCCCGGCCTCCTTCGTCGCCTTCGATCTGCTGGCGCTGGCGGACGAGTCGCTGCTGGACGTGCCGCTGACCGACCGCCGGGAGCTGCTGACCAGGGCGCTGGCCGAGGCGACGCCGCCGGTGCATGTGGCGCCGGCGACGACCGACGTCGAGGTGGCCGAGCAGTGGTTCGAGCAGTACGAGGGGGCCGGTCTCGACGGGGTGATCGCCAAGCCGCTCGCCTCTCGGTATCTCCAGGACGAGCGGGCCATGTTCAAGATCAAGCATGAGCGGACGGCCGATGTGGTCGTGGCCGGGTACCGGCTGCACAAGAGCGGCCCCGTCGTCGGCTCGCTGCTGCTCGGGCTCTACGACGACCAGGGCGCCCTCCAGCATGTCGGGGTGTCCGCCGCCTTCTCCATGAAGGTGCGCGCCGAGCTGGTCGAGGAGCTGGAGCCGCTGCGCATGGACGAGGTCACCGGGCATCCCTGGGCGGCCTGGGCCGAGGAGGCGGCGCACGAGTCGGCCCGGCTGCCGGGGGCGCCGAGCCGCTGGTCCGGCAAGAAGGACCTGTCCTGGGTGCCGCTCAGACCGGAGCGGGTGTGCGAGGTGGCATACGACCACATGGAGAACGGGGCGCGCTTCCGGCACACGGCCCGGTTCCGCCGCTGGCGCCCGGACCGGACCCCGGAGAGCTGTACGTACGCCCAGCTTCAGGAGCCGGTCCGGTACGACCTGGACGAGATCCTCGGCGGCTGATCAGGGCCGCATCAGCACCTTGACCGCGCCGTCCTGCTTGCGCTGGAACATCTCGTAGGCGTGCGGCGCGTCGGTGAGCGGCACGTGGTGGGTGGCGAAGTCGTCGACACCGAGCGGGTCTTCGTCCGTCAGGTACGGCATGATCTCGTCGGCCCAGCGGCGGACGTTGGCCTGGCCCATGCGGATCTGGAGCTGCTTGTCGAACAGGGTGAGCAGCGGCAGCGGGTCGGCGGTGCCGCCGTAGACGCCGACGAGGGAGAGGGTGCCGCCGCGGCGGACCAGTTCGATGGCGGTGTGCAGGGCGGCGAGCCGGTCGACGCTGAACCGTTCCGCGAGCTTCCCGCCCAGTGCCCTCGGGAGCAGGCCGGTGGCCTGCTGGGCGAGGCGGGCGGCGGCGCTGCCGTGGGCCTCGGTGCCGACCGCGTCGATCACGGCGTCGGGTCCGCGGCCGTCGGTGCGGTCGCGGATGGCCGTGATGAGGTCCTTCTCGCTGTCGAAGTCCCTGAGGTCGAAGGTCTCCACGCCCCGGTCCCGCGCCCGGCGCAGCCGCTCGGTGACCAGGTCCACGCCGAACACGCTCCCGGCGCCGCGCACCTGGGCGATGCGGCAGGCCATGTCGCCGATCGGCCCGAGTCCGAGCACCGCGATGCTGCCGCCCTCGGGGACTCCGGCGTACGACACCGCCTGCCAGGCGGTGGGCAGCACGTCGGAGAGGTAGACGAAACGGTCGTCGGGCGGGCCCTCGGGCACCTTGATCGGGCCGTACTGCGCCTGCGGGACGCGCAGATACTCGGCCTGACCGCCCGGCACCGCGCCGTACAGCCGGGTGTAGCCGAAGAGGGCGGCGCCCATGCCCTCGCCGGTGACCTGGGTGGTCTCGCACTGGGTGGGCAGTCCGTTCAGGCACATCCAGCAGTCGCCGCAGGCGATCTGGAACGGCACCACGACCCGGTCGCCCGCCCGCAGGTCCATCACGCCCGCGCCGACCTCCTCGACGATGCCCATCGGTTCGTGTCCGAGGATGTCGCCCGGCGTCATGAACGGGGTGAGTACCTCGTACAGATGCAGGTCGGAGCCGCACAACCCGCTGGAGGTGATGCGGACGACCGCGTCCGTGGGCTCCTGGATCGTCGGATCGGGCACGTTCTCCACTCGGACGTCCCGCTTGCCCTGCCACGTCACAGCCTTCACGCCACCGGCTCCCTCCATCAGATCCGCGCCCCGGGTACCCGGGGCCGCAGGCGTGAACCGTGGGTGCGCCGATCGGTGTATTTCACGCGGGTAATGAGATTCGAGCGGGTATGGCCAGTAATGAACTTACAAGCGCACAATCATGACAAGAGAACGGGGTGGCGCCGGTGGGCATGGGACGCAGGGCGCGTACCAGACGCGTCGCGACGACCGCGGCACTGCTGGCCACGGCGATGACGATCTCCCTGGCAGCGGGTTGCACCACGCCGGGCGAGGGGCGCGACGACGGACGCCCACCGACCCGGGAACAGGATCAGAGCCCCGAACAGACCCCCACAGCAACAGACTCGGTCCTCGCCGTGAAGATCGACAACATTCGCCGGGCCAGGCCCCAGACCGGCATCGCTGCCGCGGACATCGTCTACGTCGAACAGGTCGAGGGCGGGCTGAGCCGGCTGATGGCGGTGTACGCGACGAAGCTGCCCAAGGCCGTCGGCCCGGTGCGCAGCGCACGCGAGTCCGACCTGGAACTGCTGCGCCAGTTCGACGAGCCGACGCTCGCCTTCTCCGGGGCCCAGCGCAAGCTGCTCCCGCTGATCGACAAGGCCCCGCTCAACGCGCAGCCGCCGGGCGAGACCTCCGGCGCCTACTACCGCGGCACCGACAAGCCCGCCCCGCACAACCTCTACCTGCGCCCCGCCCGACTGCTGTCCTCGGCGCCCGGCCCCGGCGCGCTCACCACCACCGGCTTCCGCTACGGCGCCGCACCCTCCGGCGGTACGGCGGACACCTCGGAGACCGTCCGCTACCCGGCCGCGAGCTTCACCTTCTCCTGGTCCGAGAGCCGGGGGCGCTGGCTGGTCTCGCAGGACGGCGCACCGACCGTGCAGACGGACGGCAAGCGACTGGCCCCCGCGACGGTCGTCGTGCAGTACGTCAAGATCCGCAAGTCCGACTACCACGACTCCAACGGCAACTACACGCCGTACACCGAGACGGTGGGCTCGGGGAAGGCGAAGGTGCTGCGCGACGGACGGGCCTACGACGTCGGCTGGAAGCGCGCCACGCCCACGGACGGCACCGAGTTCACGACCGAGCACGGCAGCCCGGTGAACTTCGCGAAGGGCCAGGTGTGGGTGGTGTACGCGAAGGCGGTCTGAGGTCCGGACGGCTCGGTCAGCCTTGTGAGACGAGGGGTTCCGCGGGATTGCGGAGCCCCTCGGCCGCGTCCGCGACACGCCGGATGAGGTCGAAGAAGACGGTCTGTTCCGCGGCGGAGAGTGGGGCGAGGAAGACCTGGTTCATCCGGGCCGTGCGCACGGTGAGCTTGCGGTGGGTGCGCACCCCGTCGTCCGTCAGGCGCAGCAGGAAGCGGCGGCCGTCCGCCGGGTCGCGGACCTTGTCCAGCAGTCCACGGCGGCCGAGCCGGCTGATGACCTCCGCGATGGTGGACCGGTCGAGCCCCACCCGCTCCCCCACCGTCCGCTGGTCGAGCCCGGGCTCGGCGACGAGCGCGTTCAGAACGGCGAACTGGGGTGAGGTGATCTCCTCCGAGACCATCGTGTTCCACAGCAGGTAGTGCGCCTGCTGCAACCGCCGGGCCAGGTGCCCGGGGTGGGTGGTCAGATCCACCGCGGCCATGTGCGCTCCCCTCGTCGAATTCGTTGGTGCACTGAACGATACCTGGAGCGGCGGGCACCGTCTGCACCAGCGACCTGCCGTTTTCCCAAGGTCTTGACGCTTCGCCCCGCCAGTGGCAGCGTGAAGGGCACCTCGCTGAAATACTCAGTGCCCTGACTAATTCCTGAACCGGGCGCTCGGACGAGATGGGGCTTCACGGATGGACAAGGTGGTCGCCACGGCCGTCGAGGCGGTGGCAGATGTGCCCGACGGCGCATCGCTGGCGGTGGGTGGTTTCGGGCTGAGCGGTGTGCCCAATGTGCTCATCCAGGCCCTGTACGAGCAGGGCACCGGCGGGTTGTCGGTGGTCTCGAACAACTGCGGGGCGATGGAGTCGGGGCTGGCGGTGCTGCTCGCGGCCGGGCGGATCGCGCGGGTCACCGGGTCCTACATAGGGGCGAACAAGGAGTTCGCCCGGCAGTACCTGGCGGGGGAACTGGAGGTGGAGATGATCCCGCAGGGCACGCTCGCCGAGCGGCTGCGCGCCGGCGGCGCCGGGATCCCCGCCTTCTACACCCCGGCCGGAGTGGGTACACAGGTCGCCGAGGGCGGGCTGCCGTGGCGCTACGACGGACAGGGAGGTGTCTCTCTCGTCTCGCCGCCGAAGGAGGTCCGCGAGTTCGACGGCACCGAGTACGTGCTGGAGCACGGGATCCGTACCGACTTCGCACTGGTGCGGGCGGCGAAGGGGGACCGGCACGGAAACCTGGTCTTCAACAAGTCCTCCCGGAACTTCAATCCGCTGGCCGCGATGGCCGGGCGGGTCACGATCGCCGAGGTGGAGGAGCTCGTCGAGCCCGGTGAGATCGATCCGGACGCGGTGCATCTGCCGGGGATCTTCGTGAAGCGGGTGGTCGCCCTCACCCCGGAGCAGGCGGGCGACAAGAAGATCGAGAAGCGGACGGTGAGCTGACCCATGGCCTGGACACGGGAAGAGATGGCCGCGCGAGCCGCACATGAGCTGCGGGACGGTCAGTACGTCAATCTCGGCATCGGGCTGCCGACGCTGATTCCCAACTACCTTCCGGCGGGTGTGGAGGTGGTCCTGGAGTCGGAGAACGGGATCCTGGGCACCGGTCCGTATCCCACGGAGGATGCCGTCGACCCGGATCTGATCAACGCGGGCAAGGAGACCGTCACCGTCCTGCCCGGCGCTTCCTTCTTCGACTCGGCGCTGTCCTTCTCGATGATCCGGGGTGGGCACATCGATGTCGCCGTGCTGGGCGCGATGCAGGTCTCCGAGAAGGGTGACCTCGCGAACTGGGCCATCCCGGGCAAGATGATCACCGGGATCGGCGGGGCCATGGATCTGGTCCACGGTGCCCGGACCGTGATCGTGGTGATGACCCACACCGCCAAGGACGGCTCCCCGAAGATCCTCACCGAGTGCGCGCTGCCGCTCACGGGCAAGGCGTGCGTGAACCGAGTCATCACCGATCTCGGCGTGATCGACGTGACCGACGAGGGTCTGCTGCTCGTGGAGACGGCGCCCGGGGTGAGCGTGGACGAGATCAACGCGAAGACCGACGCGAAACTGACTATTGCGGAGGATCTGCTGTGAACGCGGTTTACATCGTCGACGCGGTCCGCACCCCGATCGGCCGCTACAACGGCGGCCTCGCCGCGGTCCGCCCGGACGACCTCGCCGCCCACGCCATCCGTGAACTGATCGCCCGCACCCCGCGGTTGGACCCGGCCCGCATCGAGGACGTCTACTTCGGCAACGCCAACGGCGCCGGCGAGGAGAACCGCAACGTGGGCAGGATGGCGGCACTTCTCGCCGGCCTGCCCACCTCCGTACCGGGCGTCACCGTCAACCGGCTGTGCGCCTCCGGCCTGGAAGCGGTCATCCAGGCCGCCCGCGCCATCGCGGCAGGGGACGCCTCCATCGCCGTAGCGGGCGGCGTGGAATCCATGACCCGGGCGCCGTATGTGCTGCCCAAGAACGACAAGCCGTTCCCGGCCGCCCACACCGAGCTCTACTCGACCACCCTCGGCTGGCGCATGGTCAACCCGAGGATGGAACCGCAGTGGACCATCCCGCTGGGCGAGTCCGCCGAACTGATCGCCGACAAGCACAAGATCAGCCGTGAGCAGCAGGACGAGTACGCCCTCGCCAGCCACCACAAGGCAGCCAGGGCCCAGCAGGCAGGCCTCTTCGACGCCGAGCTGGCACCGGTCGGCATCCCGCAGCGCAAGGGCGACCCGGTCGTCTTCGGGGCCGACGAATGCGTACGGCCGGATGCGTCGCTGGAGGCGATGGCCAAGCTGAAGCCGTCCTTCCGCAAGGCGAGCGAAGCGAGACGGGGATCCCCCCGGCCGGAGGCCGGGGGAGGAACCGTCACCGCGGGCAACGCCTCGCCCCTCAACGACGGAGCCGCAGCTCTCCTTCTGGTCGACGAGGCGGGCCTGAAGGCCACCGGCCGCGAGCCCCTCGCCCGTATCTCCGCCACCGGCGTCAACGCCCTCGACCCGCACTACTTCGGCCTCGCCCCCGTCGAAGCCGTCAACCGCGCCCTCACCAAGGCGGGCAGGACCTTCGCCGACCTGGACGTCCTCGAACTCAACGAGGCCTTCGCCGCCCAGGTGCTGGGCTGCGTCGCCGAATGGCCGGAGTTCGACCCGGCGATCCTCAACCCCCAGGGCGGGGCCATCGCCCTCGGCCACCCGCTCGGCGCCTCCGGCGCCCGCCTCGCCGGCACCGTCGCCCACCAACTCGCCCGCAAGGGCTCCGGAGTCGGGGTCGCCACCCTCTGCATCGGCGTCGGCCAGGGCCTCGCCCTCGTCCTCGAACGCTAGGAATCCCCGAGGAAACCCCATGACTCTCACTCAGCACGACATCGACCAGGAGATCGCGGCCGAGCACGCCGCCTACGAGAAGCGGCTCGCCGACGGCGCACCGGTCGAGCATCACCCGCGCCGCGACTACGCCCCGTACCGCTCCTCCGTCCTGCGCCACCCCAAGCAGCCGCCCGTCGCGATCGACGTGAGCAAGGACCCGGAGCTGGTGGAGCTGTCCTCCCCCGCCTTCGGGGAGCGGGACATCACCGAGATCGACAACGACCTGACCCGGCAGCACAACGGCGAGCCGATCGGCGAGCGCATCACGGTCTCCGGGCGGCTGCTCGACCGGGACGGACGCCCGATCCGCGGCCAGCTCGTCGAGATCTGGCAGGCCAACTCGGCGGGCCGCTACGCCCATCAGCGCGAGCAGCACGACGCCCCGCTGGACCCGAACTTCACCGGCGTCGGGCGCACGCTGACCGACGACAGCGGCTGCTACACCTTCACCACCATCCAGCCGGGCCCGTACCCCTGGCGCCAGCACCTCAACGCCTGGCGGCCGGCGCACATCCACTTCTCGATCTTCGGTACGGCGTTCACCCAGCGGCTGGTGACGCAGATGTACTTCCCCAGCGACCCGCTGTTCCCGTACGACCCGATCATCCAGTCCGTCACCGACGACGCGGCCCGCCAGCGGCTGATCGCGACCTACGACCACAGCCTGTCGGTGCCGGAGTTCTCCATGGGCTACCACTGGGACATCGTGCTCGACGGGCCGAACGCCACCTGGATCGAAGAAGGGCGCTGACCAGCCATGACGAAGATCGACACCAGTCGCCCGGAGACCGTCCTGCCGACCCCGTCGCACACGGTCGGCCCGTTCTACGGCCATGCCCTGCCCTTCCCCGGCGGCGGCGACATCGCCCCGGTCGGCCACCCGGACACGATCGCCCTTCAGGGATACGTGTACGACGGCGAGGGCAATCCGCTGCCGGACGCGTTCCTGGAGCTGTGGGGGCCGGACCCGGACGGCAGTGTGCCTCAGGTCGACGGTTCCATGCGGCGGGACCCCGCGAGCGGCGGCTTCCTGGGCCGTAACGGCGTGGAGTTCACCGGCTGGGGGCGCGTCCAGACCGACGCAGGCGGCCACTGGAGCGCACGGACGCTGCGGCCGGGGGCGCGCGGTCGGAGTGCGCCGTACCTCAGCGTGTGTCTGTTCGCGCGCGGGCTGCTCGTGCATCTGTACACGCGGATCTATCTGCCGGGCGACGAGGCGGCGCTCGCCGCTGATCCGCTGCTGGCCCGGGTGGATCCGGAGCGACGCGCCACGCTGATCGCCGCTGAGGAGCCCCACGGCACCTACCGTTTCGACATCCGCCTTCAGGGCGAAGGCGAAACGGTCTTCCTGGAGTTCCAGTGAGTTCTGCCGAAGTCGACAGTCTGCTCGGCCCCGGGTGGGCGGACTGCGCCGCAGCGTCCGCGACGACTGACACCGCCTTTCTCCAGGCCCTGCTCGACGCCGAGGCCGCGCTGACCCGCGCCCAGGGCCCGGCCGGGGCGGGCGAGGCGGTGACGGAGGCGGCCGACGCCGGGCGTTTCGACGTACCGTCGATCGCGCTGCGCGCCCGCGCCGGCGGCAACCCGGTCATCCCGCTCGTCGCCGATCTGACGAAGGCGGTGGGCAAGGAGTACGGCCCGTACGTCCACCGGGGCGCGACCAGCCAGGACATCATGGACACCGCGACGATGCTGGTCGCCCACCGCGCCCTGGACCCGCTCCTCGCCGATCTGGCCCGCACCGAATCGGCGCTGGCCCGTCTTGCCGCCGAGCACCGGGACACGCCCATGCCCGGGCGCACCCTCACCCAGCACGCCGTACCGACGACGTTCGGGCTGAAGGCGGCGGGCTGGCGTTCGCTGGTGCTGGACGCGCGGGACCGGGTCATCGCCGTACGGGAGTCGCTGCCCGTCCAACTCGGTGGCGCGGCCGGGACCTTGGCGGCCTTCACGGCGTACGGCGTCGAGGACGCGACCGCGCTGGTCGCGGCCTATGCCCGGGAGACCGGGCTCGCGGCGCCGACGCTGCCCTGGCACACCCTGCGCACCCCGGTCGCCGATCTGGCCGGGTGTCTCGCGTTCACGGCCGGGGCGCTGGGGAAGATCGCGGCGGATGTGCTGACGCTGTCCCGTACCGAGATCGCGGAGCTCGCGGAGGGCAGTGGCGGCGGTTCGTCGGCGATGCCGCACAAGGCGAATCCCGTACGGTCCACGCTGATCGCGGCCGCGGCCCGGCGGGCCCCGCAGCTCGCGGCCACGCTGTACGGGTCGCTGGCCGCCGAGGACGAGCGTCCGGCCGGTGCCTGGCATGCCGAGTGGGAGCCCCTTCGTGAGCTGCTCCGACTGGCCGGAGGCGCCGCCCGGGACGCGGCCGAACTCACCCAGGGACTACGGGTCCACGCGGACGCCATGCGCGAACACCTCGGCGTCACCCGCGGGTTGATCGTCTCGGAGCGGCTGTCCGCCGAACTGGCCCCGGTGCTGGGCCGCGCCCGCGCCAAGGCCCTACTGACGGAGCTGGCCGAGCGGACCCACACCGAGGGCCGGACCTTGCCCGAATTCCTCGCCAAAGAGCCCGAGTTGAGGGACGTCGACCTCGACGAGCTCACCGACCCCGCCCGCTACACCGGCAGCGCCGCTGCCCTCACCGACCGTGCTCTGGAGCGACGTTGACCGACCTTCTCCTCAACCACCGTACCGAGGGCCCCGCTTCCGCTCCCCCGCTGCTGCTCGGGCCGTCGCTGGGCACCTCGTACGCCCTGTGGGACGCGGTCGCGCCCGAGCTGTCCATCGGGCATCGCGTGGTCCGCTGGGATCTGCCCGGGCACGGTGGCTCGGCGGCGGAGCTGATCGGGCCCGGCGCCACCGTCGGCGACCTCGCCGAACTGGTGCTGCGGCTGGCCGACTCGCTCGGCATCGAGCGGTTCGCGTACGCCGGGGTGTCGCTCGGTGGTGCCGTGGGGCTGCATCTGGCCGTGCACCATCCCGAGCGGGTCTCGTCGCTCGCCGTGATCTGTTCCTCGGCCCACTTCAACGGGGCGAAGCCGTGGGAGGAGCGGGCCGCGCTGGTGCGCGCGAAGGGCCTCGCCGAGCTGGCCGGGACGGCCGACTCGCGTTGGTTCACGCCCGGGTTCACCGTGCCGCGGCTCGTCCAGGACCATCGTGACGCCGACCCGGAGGCGTACGCGGCCTGCTGTGACGCGCTGGCCGCGTTCGACCTGCGCGACCGGCTCGCGGAGATCTCCGCGCCCACGCTGCTGATCGCGGGCCGGGAGGATCCCGCGACCCCGCCGGTCCATCTGCGGGAGATCGCCGACGCGGTGCCCGGCGCCGCGCTGGTCGAACTCCCCGGCGCCTCCCATCTGGCGCCCGCGCAGTGCCCGGAGGCCGTCCTCACCGCCCTGCGTGCCCACCTCGACGGCGGCGCCCCGCGCGGTATGGAGGTGCGCCGGGAGGTGCTCGGCGACGCGCACGTGGACCGGGCCCAGGAGCGCCAGACCCCCTTCACCGCCCGCTTCCAGGACTTCATCTCCCGCTACGCCTGGGGCGAGATCTGGACCGACCCGACGCTCAGCCGCCGCGAGCGCAGCATGATCACCCTGACCGCGCTGGTCGCCCACGGCCACTACGACGAGCTGGCGATGCACGTTCGGGCGGCGCGGCGCAACGGCCTGACCCCGCAGGAGATCGGCGCGGTGCTGCTCCAGACGGCCGTGTACTGCGGGGTGCCGGCGGCGAACTCGGCGTTCGCGACGGCTCAGCGGGTTCTCGCGGAGGAAGAGGGATGACCCTGCCGCGAGCCGAGCGGTGGCGGGCCCCGGCTAGTTGAGCCCGGTTCCCGTCGCCAGCATCTCCTCCGCCTTCGCCGCCAGACCGTCGGCGCCGCACAGCCGGGCCAGCGTCAGGCCACGGTTCAGTTCGGCGGTGGAGCGGGCCGCGATGCCGTACTCGATGCGGGAGGCCGCGTGTTCGTACTGGCAGGGTGAGGCCTCCAGGAAAGTGACCGCCTGTGCGGCGAGCCGCACCGCGCGCTGGCCGGTCTCCAGGGCGGCGGCGCAGCGCAGGGCCTCGCCGATGGCCGTGTCGGTGCCGAAGCGTTCGGCGTGCCGGCGGACGTCGGCGGCCAGTCGGGCGGCCCGGGCCGGGTCCTCGGTGGCGAGGGCCCGGGCGAGGTCGACGGCCCAGGGCACCATGATGGGGTTGTGGTGGCCGCGTGCGGTCGCCGCCTTCTCGGCCTGCTCCAGTTCGTTGATGCCGTCCTTGGTCCGGCCGACGGCGAGCAGCAGCCGGCCGCGCACCGAGCGCGGGTCGGGCAGCACGATGGTGCTCGGATAGGGCGGTGCGAAGCCGTACTGCTCGGCGACCTCCCAGGCCTCCTCGACATGGCCGCGGGCGAGCAGGGTGTCGACGAGGTTGCAGGTGGCGGACCAGTACAGCGGCAGTCTGCGGCCCACGCGCTCGGCTAGCCGCAGCGATTGGCGCAGGGACTTCTCCGCCTCGCGCAGGCGGCCCCGCCTGCGGTGTCCGATGCCGAGGTAGGCATGGGCCAGGGCGAGATGTCCGCCGCTCCAGCCGGCCGACTCGTACGCGCGCAGGGCTTCGGTGTAAAGGGCCTCGGCGCGGTCGAGCCGGTCGGCGAAGGCGTACGCGCTGGCCAGCATCATCAGCAGCTCGATGCCCCACTCCGGGTCGGTCCAGCCGAGCCCGGGCGCGAGGCGGCCGTTGACCAGGGCGCGGTCGCACAGCTCGGCGACCTCCTCGGCGTTCTCGCCGTGGGCCATGGCGTCGAAGCCGCGCAGAATGAGCACCGCGCGTTCGGAGTTGTCCCGGCCGGTGCAGGTGCGGGCGAGTTCGGCGAGCCGCTCGGACCGCTCGGGCGAGGAGGCCTCGCCCGCGTGGATGCCCTCCCACATGTACTGCACGGCCTGCAACCGGAGCTTGGCGGGGCCGGATTCGTGCCGGGCGGCCTCCGCCTGGACCGTGCGGACGGCCTCCTCCATCTGGTCGTTGTGGAGGAGGGCCTGGGAGAGCCGGTAGACGGCGTCCACGCGCGCGGGGCCGTCGAGTCCGGGCATGGCGAGCGCGCTGCGGAGATGGCTGATGGTGGTGGCGGGTGCGGTCAGCAGTGCGGCGCAGCCGAGTTCGTACAGGACGTGCGGATGGACCTCTGGCCGGGGCGGTTCGCGCAGGGCGCGCTCCAGACAGCGGCGGGCCGCGTCCGGGGCGCCGACGGCGAGGTGTTCGGCGGCGGCTTCGCGCAACTGCCCGACGAGTTCGGCGTCGTCGTCCGGGTGGACCTCCAGCAGATGGCGGGAGGCGGCCGCCGCTCCGCGCCCCGAGTCGGTGACCACGCGGGCGGCGATGCCGTGCATGGCGGTGCACAGGGCGGGCGGGATGGAGTTGTAGACGGCGGTGGCGATCAGCGGGTGGACGAACTCCAGGTCGCCCTCCTCCACCGGGCCGGGGGTGGTGAGGATGCGGGCGCTGCGCAGGAGTTCGGCGCAGCGGACCGCGTCGTCGTGGCCCATGGTGGCGAGTTCGGCGACCTGGTCGACGGTGATGCCGGCGCCGAGGATGGCGGCAGCCCAGGCGAACCGGGTGGCCTCGATGCCGAGTCCCTCCAGGCGGGCGACGAGTCCGCCGCCGCGGGCCGAGCGGTTCAGGGCGCGCAGTTCGGCGGCGGAGGACTCGACCGGATCCATCTCGCTGTCCTGGACCTTGGCGAGGAGTTCGACGGTCTCGTAGGGGTTTCCGGCGGTGACGGCCCAGACCTCGCGGCAGAACGCGGCGTCGGCGTGTCCGCCGACGGTGGCGCGGGTCAGGCCCGCGGTGGCGTCCGGGGTCAGCGCGCTCAGGGTGGTGACGGGACGGCTCGCGGCGGCGGCCACCGCGTCGAGGTGCCGGGCGCTCTCGCCCCGGACGTCCTCCCCGGGCCTGCGGGCCACCACGACCAGCACGGACAGATCGTCGAGGCGCTCGGCGAAGGCGGCGAGCCAGCGCAGGGTCTCCTGGTCGGCCCAGTGCGCGTCGTCGATGAGCAGCACCAGCGGCCATTCGCGTCGCGCGAGCCGCCGTACGGCGGCGACCAGACCGTCGCACACGCCCTGCGGGTCGGCGCGTCGCTCGCCGGGATCCGCTATCCCGAGGGCGGGGCCGGCGATGTCGTACCAGTCACCGAGGTACTCGCGGGCCTCCTCCGGCAGCAGCGACACCAGCGCGGGCTGGAGCAACTGCCGTACGACATTGAAGGGGACGGACCTCAGCGTCTCGCCACCGCGGGCCGACCAGACCTGGCAGCCGCGGGCCTCGGCGATGCGCCGGGTCTCGGCCAGCAGGGCGGTCTTGCCGAGGCCCGCCTCGCCCCGGATCACCAACAGGCTGCCCGAGGAGGAGCGGTCGGCGCTCAGGGTGTCCACCGCCCGTACGACGGCGGCGACTTCGGCGTCGCGCTCCCACAGGGAAGCCGAGGCGGCCGCCGTGGGCCGTACCTCCGTCATCCCGCTACCTCCCCAAGTCGCCCGAACGACGTACGAGTCTTGAGCGTAGTCCTCCGACCGTCCACTCGGAGTGCGGTCCGGACAGCTGTTGCCGTCACGGGTGACGGACCGTTCGGGAAGATGACACGAGGGGCTCGGCGCGGCGGTCCGGGTCCCTCTCATCCGGCTTTCACCGTTGCCTCATACGGTGGGGTCATGACGCAGGTGACTCCTCCCGGGTGGTATCCCGACCCGGGGCAGACAAGTGACGGTCCCGCCACCGAGCGCTGGTGGGACGGCAGGGCGTGGACGGACCGGACGCGCCCCGTGGGATCGGCCGCCGCATGGGGTCCGCCGGCGCCGTCGCCGGCTGCCGGGGCACAGCCGGCCTATCCCCCGGCCTATCCGGTTCATCCCGCCCCGCCGCCCGGCGGTCAACGGCGCGGACTGCGGACGGGCATAGCCGTGGCGGTGGCCGCCGCGGTCCTCGCGAGCATCGGTGTGGGCGTGTACGCGCTGGCCGACGGCGGGGATTCGGACGGCGGCACCAGCAACTCCCAGCAGGGGCCAGGCAATCAGGGCGGGCCGGGCGGCCCCGGCGGGCAGGACGGTCCGTTCGGCGACTCCGGCGGCTCGGGCGGTTCCGGTGGGCAGTCGCCGTCCCCGTCCCCGTCGCCGGAGGGGTCCGAGGCGCCCCGGATCGAGAGCGGCTCGGTGACCGACGCGATCAGCGGCATCAGCCTGCCGGTGCCGGACGGCTGGTACGGCCAGGAGATCAGCGCGGGCGCCGCGGTGACCTCCGAGGAGTCGTACAAGTGCCCCGGCGACACCTCCCAGAACTGCACCAAGGGCGGCGCCTACTCGGCCCCCGCGCGCCTGCTCGGCACCACGGGCACCACCGCCGAGGAGGTGGCGAAAGCGGACATCGAGGAGAACGCCCAGCAGTCCTACGGCGAGGGGTACGGCGAGATCACCTCGCACGAGGTGCTGGCCTCCAAGGCGGTGACCGTGGCCGGGCAGAAGGGCTACCTGGTGCGCTGGAAGGCGGTCACCAGCAAGGGCGCCGACGGCTACGTCGAGTCGCTCGCCTTCCCCTCCCCCGCGGACTCCGGGCAGATCGTGGTGGTCCGCTTCGGCGTCGACGTCGGTGAGAAGCAGTCCGTGATCGACGAGATCACGGAGGGCATCGAGGTGGCGTCCGGCGGCGGCAACGGCCAGGACGTCTGAGGCCCCCGCACAACAGACGGCCGGGTGGGGCACCTCTCCGCTCAAGAGGGACCCCACCCGGCCGGGGGGTGCGCGCCGCCCCCGTCCCCACGGGTCGGCGCGAACAGGTCACCGTCCAGTCATCCCGTGGACGGCGGCCTGAGTCCTATTTCAGTCCCAGTGCGGGCAACACGGCGGCCTCCACGAAGCGGAGCAGATAGTCGGGGTCGGCGAACTCGCCCTCCAGGACCGGCCGGGCGCGCAGCACTCCGAAGATCTGCGCGGCGACATACGGCAGCGCGGGATGATCGGCGGCGATCTCACCGCGCTCGACCCCGCGCCGGAGGATGGCCTGGAGCGCGGCGAGTTCGGGTTCGACGAGCGCCTCGCGCAGCGCCTGCTGGAGCTCGGGGTCCTGGGTGACCGCGTGCCCGAAGGCCTGGAGCAGGATGGTGGTGTCGCCGTAGGAGTCGCCGGCCGCCCGCCCGGCCGCGCGCAGGTCGCCCGCGAGCGTGCCGGTGTCGATGCCGGCGAAGCGCGGGCAGCGGCTGGAGCGCAGGGCCGCCGCGACGAACTGGGGCTTGGTCTTCCACTGCCGGTAGAGCGTGGACTTGCTGCACCGCGTGCTCGTGGCGATGCCCTCCATGGTGACGGCGTCGTAACCGCACTCGCGGATCTGTTCGAGGACGGCGTCGAAGAACTCCTTCTCACGCTCGGGCGTGATCTTGGAGCGGCGCGAGGCGTTGACCGTCTCCGGTCCGTCCGCGGCCTGCGACGTCATCGGCTCTTCTCCTCGCTCGGGTGCTTTCCAGTGTGGCGCATGTCTATCGGTACGCCAGTGTACCGGTACCCGACCGTATCGGTACACTGACGTATCGGTACAGTGCCGTTTCGGTACTTACCCGTATCGATGAGTTCGGCGCGCCCGCGGAGTCACCAGCCCTGCGGGCCGCCGTCCGCACCACCCACGCACCACCGTCAGCGAAAGGGCCGGGGTATGGATGCCCGCACCGAGCCTGCAGAAGCCGAGTCGGACGCGATAGCGCGTCCGCCGCTCGTCCGTGAGCTCCTGCTCGTCGCAGGGCTCTTCCTCGTCTACAAGTTCGGCCGGCAGCTGGCCACGGGCCACACCGGTGAGGCCTTCCGCAACGCGCACCGCGTATGGGACCTGGAGCGAGCGGTCCATCTGCCCGGCGAGGGCTCGGTGCAGTCGCTGCTGCTGCACGGCGACACCCTGGTCCATGTCGCGAACACCTACTACGCGACCGTCCACTTCCCGGCCACCGCGGCCTTCCTGGTCTGGCTCTATCTGCGCCGCCCCGCGCACTACGTCTGGGCCCGCCGGGTACTGGCCACCGTCACCGCTGTCGCCCTGGTCGGCCATCTGCTCTTCCCGCTGGCCCCGCCGCGCATGCTCGAAGCGACCGGGCTGATCGACACCGCCCGGCTGTACGGCCCCTCGGTGTACGGCCCGCCCTCCAGCGACCATCTGTCGAACCAGTTCGCCGCGATGCCCTCGCTGCACTTCGGCTGGGCCCTGATGGTGGCCATCGGGCTGATCGTCGCCACCCGGTCGCGCCGGCGCCGGCTGTGGCTGCTGCATCCGGCGCTGACCCTGCTGGTGATCGTGGGGACGGCCAACCACTACTGGCTCGACGCGATCGTGGCCGCGGCCCTGCTCGGTCTCGCGCTCGCCGTGATCCGCCCCCGGACTCCGTCCGGGGGGACCCCCGTCTCGCTTCGCTCGCCGCACCGCACCCGGATGACCGCGGGACGCGGCACCGAACACCTCGTACCGGCCGAAGTACCCGTCGACGAACCGACTCTCGTGGGAGCGGGCCGATGAACGCCACACTGCTCGCGGTAGTGCTGTCCCTGTTCTCGGCCGTCGCCTACGCGGCCGCCGCCGTCGCCCAGGAGCGCCTCGCCTCCCGGGCCCCCGGGAGCGGTGTCCTGCGGCTGCTGGGCTCGGGGGCCTGGTGGTCGACCGTCGGGCTGAACGCCACCGGTGCGCTGCTGCACGTCGTGGCCCTGAAGTACGGGCCGCTCACCTTGGTCCAGCCGCTCGGCGCGCTCACGCTGGTCGCGGCCGTGCCCCTGGGCGCGCGGGTCGCGGGGCGCCGGGTCAGCGCCGTCGAGTGGCGGGGCACCGCCCTCACCCTCCTCGGCCTCGCGGCGATCCTCGTCACGGCGTCCGGGCACGCCCCCGACGACGTGCTGAGCGTGTCCGAGGCGGTGGCGGTCGCCGGGGTCACGTCGGTGCTGATCGCCGCGCTGGGGCGGCCGGGCAAGCGGCGGGGCCTCAGGCACGCGACCGCGTCCGGGGTCGCCTCCGGAGTGGCCTCGGCGCTCACCCAGACCGTGACGGTGGCCGCGACGGACCGCTCGGGGTCGCTGCTGAGCATGCAGGTGATCGGGGTGGCTCTGGTCGTCGCGGCCTTCGCGGCGGGCGGACTGCTGCTGTCGCAGTCGGCCTACCGGGACGGTCTGGACGCCCCGCTCGCACTGGTCACCCTGGCCAACCCGGTGGCCGCCGCGCTGATCGGGCTCGCGCTACTGGGCGAACGGCTCCAGGGCGGCGCGGCCGGAGCCCTGCTGGCGCTGGCGGGCGCGGGGATCGCGGGCCGGGGCGTGGTGCTGCTGACCCGGGCGGTGCCCGGCACCGACGACCAGCCGACCCGGGCGACGCCCGCCGCCGACAACCCGCTGCCCCGGACGACACCGGCCACCGACCATCTGCTGACCAGGACGACGCCCGCCACCGATCACGACCACCCCGTGGCCGCCGTTCTGGCCCTGGAGCCGGGGACGGCGACGGCGGAGCCGGCGTTGGTGCCCCGGCAGCCGTCGCCGGGGCACCTCACGCCGCTGTGACCTAGTCCGTGACGATCGCCGGGTCGCTCACACCCGGACGCCCGTTCTCGACGTGACCGGCGAACCTCCGCAGGAACGCCGGGTCGGCGTCGGAGGTGACCGTCAGGTCGTACCAGCGCCGGCTCGCCGCGAGGTCGACGGTGTGCCGGACGGTGGCGCCGGGGCGCACGGTGAAGGTCCGCGCCGGCCCGCCGTAGCCGCTGGTGACCTTGAGCCGGACGGTGCCGAAGCCCTTGTTGGTGAAGGTCAGCTGGACGTCGTCACCGGTGTGGCGCGCGGTGACCTCGGGCCCGGCGGTCTTGTTCGGGCCCTTGAAGACGCGCAGGAAGCCGTTCGGGCCGTGCACGGTCAGGTCGTACGAGCCGTTCGAGTACGCCGAGTTCCAGGTGTCGGCGATGTTCTTGCCGGCCTCGGTGGTGTACGTCCACGGTCCGTCGGTGCGGTTGCCGGACGTCACCAGGAAGGCGGCGCCCGCCTTGGCGCCGGAGGCGAAGGTCAGCGTGAACTTGCCGGCCGCCGCGTCCACCGAGCCGTCCACGTGGGGGGCGTACTTCAGCGGGCGGGCGGGGCGCAGACCGCGCTCCTGGCGGGGCATGTCCGGGTCCGCCGGGGGCGTCGGCTTGTAGTCGGGGTGCCGCTCGCGGTCCTGCGGCTCGTACTCGTCCGTCTCCGGCAGCGCGGCCGGGCGGCTGTCCTTGCGGGAGAAGTCGAAGGCCGAGGTGAGATCGCCGCAGACGGTCCGCCGCCACGGGGAGATGTTGGTCTCCTGCACACCGAAGCGACGCTCCATGAACTGGAGGATCGAGGTGTGGTCGAGGGTCTCGGAGCAGACGTAACCGCCCTTGCTCCACGGCGAGACGACCAGCATCGGCACACGCGGGCCGAGGCCGTAGGGGCCGGCCGGGCGCCTGCTGTCGCCCGGGTAGAGGTCGAGCGAGACATCGACGGTGGACTTGCCCCGGGAGGCGTCCTTCGGCGGGAGCGGCGGCACCAGGTGGTCGAAGAAGCCGTCGTTCTCGTCGTACGTGATGAACAGGGCCGTCTTCGACCAGACCTCCGGGTTGGAGGTGAGGGCGTCCAGGACCTGGGCGATGTACCAGGCGCCGTAGTTCGAGGGCCAGTTGGAGTGCTCGGAGAAGGCCTCGGGGGCGGCGATCCAGGAGATCTGCGGCAGCTCCCCGGCCTTGACGTCGGCCCTCAGCTGGTCGAAGTAGCCGTCGCCGTTCTTGACGTCGGTGCCGGTGCGGGCCTTGTCGTACCAGGGCTCGCCGGGCTCGGCCTCGCGGTACTTGTCGAAGTACAGCAGGGAGTTGTCGCCGTAGTTGCCGCGGTATGCGTCGCTGATCCAGCCCCAGGAGCCGGCCGCGTCCAGGCCGTCGCCGATGTCCTGGTAGATCTTCCAGGAGATACCGGCTTCTTCGAGCCGCTCCGGGTAGGTCGTCCAGCCGTAGCCGAGCTCGTCGTTGCCGAGGACCGGGCCGCCGCCCGTGCCGTCGTTGCCCGTGTAACCCGTCCACATGTAGTAGCGGTTCGGGTCGGTGGAGCCGATGAACGAGCAGTGGTAGGCGTCGCAGATGGTGAAGGCGTCGGCGAGGGCGTAGTGGAAGGGAATGTCCTCGCGGTTCAGGTACGCCATGGTCGTGGTGCCCTTGGCGGGCACCCACTTGTCGTACTTGCCGCCGTTGTAGGCCTGTTGGCCGTCGGTCCAGCCGTGCGGCAGGCCCTCCAGGAACTGCATGCCGAGGTCGTCGGCGGTGGGGTGGAAGGGCAGCAGGTCCTTGGTGCCGTCGGACTGGTGCCACACCGACTTGCCGCTGTCCAGCCTCACCGGGTGCGGGTCGCCGAAGCCGCGGACACCCCTCAGCTTGCCGAAGTAGTGGTCGAACGAACGGTTCTCCTGCATCAGGACGACGATGTGCTCGACATCCTCGATCGACCCGGTGCGGTGGTTCGCCGGGATGGCGGCGGCACGCTGAATGCTGCTCGACAGCGCGGTGAACGCCGAGGTGGCGCCCGCGAGTTGGAGGAATCTACGCCGGTTTACATCGGGCATGAGTGAGGGACCTCTCCCCTTGAGGGTGTTCGACCGGTCGGATCGCTTTGACGGATTGTGCGCGGAAGGAGTGTTCCAAGAGCACCAAACGTCAGGGAAGGGTCTGGTGGCGGCTGTGTGAAAGTCGTCGGTACGGGAGGTGCGGGGTGGTCATGCGCCGGCACCGGGGTGGGGCAGCCGCTGGAGGCGTGAGTGACGCAGGCTGGCGTGGCGGGCCAGCGCCCGGTCCAGGTCCTCGGCCGTGACGCTCAGACGGCTGCCCTCGACGGAGATCGGCCGCAGACCGCCTCGCCGGCCGCGGCGGACGGCCCCCGGACGTGCGGCAGTGGGTGAACCTCGCCGACCCTGGCGACCTGGTGGCCGTTCCGCCGAGGGGAGTCGAGGCGAAGTTCGACGGCGTCGACCTCGGCCGTTCCGGCACCGTTCCGATCCACGTCTTCGACTTCCACCTCGTGGCCAACTACCTCGCGACCTCACGGCTCGCCGATCTGCTGACTTCGGAACGGCTTCCGTGAGACGGAAGCGGCGTTGCGGCCCTGTGACGCCCTTCCGGACGATGGCTCCACCGCAGACAGACGGGAGCCGCAACGATGCCTCATATGACCGCCTTCGCCAGGAACCAGTGGTACGTCGCCGCCTACAGCCATGAGGTGGGGCGGGAGTTGCTCGGACGGACGGTTCTCGGTGAGCCGCTCGTGCTGTACCGCAGCGAGGAGGACGGGACGCCCGTCGTGCTGCACGACCGGTGTGTGCACCGGCGGTACCCGCTGTCCGAGGCGCCGACCCGGCTCGACGGGGACCGGATTGTCTGCGGGTATCACGGGTTCACGTACGACACGACCGGCACCTGCGTGTACGTGCCGGGGCAGAAACGCGTACCGCGCACCGCCCGCGTCGCCTCCTACCCCGTTGTCGAGCAGGACTCGCTGGTGTGGGTGTGGATCGGCGACCCGGCGCTCGCCGATCCGCAGGTCATCCCGCGCGCCGCGCACCTCGACTCCCCCGGCTGGACCACCGTCCGCGGCATGGAGCCCATCGACTGCGACTACGGCCTCCTCGTCGACAACCTCCTCGACCTCTCCCACGAGACCTATCTGCACGGCGGTTACATCGGCACCCCCGAGGTCGCCGAGACGCCGATCACCACCGAGGTCGACGAGGGCGCCGGGATCGTGCGGGTGAGCCGGCACATGGACGATGCCGAATGCCCGCCGTTCTACGCGAAGTCGACCGGGATCGAGGGCCGGATCACGCGCTGGCAGGACATCGAGTACCACGCGCCCTGCCTGTACCTGCTGCACAGCAGGGTCGCTCCGGTGGGGGTGGTCCCGGAGGCGGACGGCAGTGATCCGGGCGGCTTCCACACGGAGGTCACGTATGCGATCACGCCCTCCGGCGACGGCAAGGTGTACGACTTCTGGGCGGTGTCCCGGGACTGGGCGACCGACGATGCGGACGTCACCGAGTTCCTGCGGAGCAACAACCACACGGTCGTCATGCAGGACGTCACCGCGCTCAACCTGCTCCAGCGCACCCTCGGCACCGAGCGGCACGGCTACCAGGAGCTGAGCATCAACATCGACACCGGCGGCCTGGCCGCCCGCCGTATTCTCGCCCGGCTGGTCGAGGAGGGCGACAAGCCCGTGGAGAAGGTCCTGTGACAGCGCCGACAGGGGAGATCTACCGCATCGACTGGCTGCCGGGCACGGACATCCTGCACGGCACCTGTCACTGCGGCGCCCAGCACACCGCCGAGGACCCCGTCGAGATGTGGGAATGGATGCTCGGCCACCCCGAGGGACACTTCGAGGGGCCCGACTCATGACCGAACTCGTCATACAGGGCCGGGAGTTCGCAGCCGACGGAGTGCTCGAACTCACCCTCCGGCACCCCCTCGGACAGCAACTCCCCGCATGGGAACCCGGCGCCCACATCGACCTCCTCCTCGGCCCCGACCTGGAGCGGCAGTACTCCCTGTGCGGCGACCCCTCCGACCGCACCGCCTGGCGGATCGCGGTGCTGCGGGAACCGGACGGGCGGGGCGGATCGGCGTTCGTGCACGAGCAGTTGGGACAGGGCGACAAGGTCCGGGTGCGCGGGCCGCGCAATCACTTCGCCCTCCACCCGGCCCCCCGCTACCGCTTCATCGCGGGCGGCATCGGCATCACTCCCATCCTGCCCATGCTCGCCGCGGCCGAGGCGGCCGGCGCCGAATGGACGCTCTTGTACGGCGGCCGCACCCGCGCCTCGATGGCCTTCACCGAGGAACTCCGCGGCTACGGCGACCGCGTGACGCTCGCTCCCCAGGACGAGTCCGGGCTGCTGGACCTGGCGCCTGTCCTGGACGACCTCCCCGACGGCACCCTCGTATACTGCTGCGGCCCCGGCCCGCTCCTGGACGCGGTGGAAGAGCGGTGCCCCAAGGGAGTTCTCCACGTCGAGCGGTTCCAGCCGAAGGAGCAACAGGCCGGGCAGGACACCGAGTTCGAGGTCGTCCTCGCCCGCAGCGGCCGTACGCTCACCGTCCCGCCCGGCGTCTCCGTGCTCGACTCCGTGCGCTCCGCCGGCGTCGAGGTGCTGTACTCCTGCACCGAGGGCACCTGCGGGACCTGCGAGACCGATGTCGTCGAAGGCGCCCCGGACCATCGGGACTCGGTGCTGACCGACGCCGAGCGCGAGGCCGGGGAGACCATGCTCATCTGTGTGTCCCGGTGCCGGGGGAAGCGGCTCGTGCTGGACCTGTGATCCTCAGGTCGGCCTCGATCCGGGCGACCGTGTCCAGCAGCGGCGGCAGCAGGTCACGGCGTACGGACTCCAGGGAGTTGCGGCCGGCGTGCACCGCGATGTTCACGGCCGCCGTCACCTCGCCGCCCCGGTCCCGCACCGGGGCGGCGACGGATCGCAGCCCCAACTCCAGTTCCTGGTCGACGATCGCGTACCCCTGTCGGCGCACCCGGCGCAGCTCGGCCCGCAGCGCGTCCGGCTCGACCAGCGTGCGCGCGGTCAGCGGGCTCAGGTCGGCCCGCGCCAGCCGGGTGTCGATCTCCTCCTCCGTCAGATGCGCCAGGATGACGCGGCCCACCGAGGTGACATGCGCCGGGAAGCGCGTGCCCACGGTGATGGACGCGGTCATGATGCGGCTGGTCGGCACCCGGGCCACGTAGACGATGTCGTCGCCGTCGAGGACGCACAGTGACGATGACTCCCTTACCTGGCGCACAAGTTGCTCCAGATGCGGTTCGGCGAGCTCGGGCAGCGTGAAGCTGGAGAGGTAGGAGTAGCCGAGCTCCAGTACCCGGGGCGTGAGCCTGAACTGGCGTCCGTCCTGGTGGACATAGCCGAGGTCGACGAGGGTGAGCAGCAGTCGGCGTGCGGCGGCCCGGGTCAGTCCGCAGTCGCGGGCGACCTCGCTGAGCGTGCGGGTGGGGTGCCCGGCGTCGAAGGAGCGGACGACGGCGAGGCCGTGCGCGAAGGAGTTCACGAAGTGGCGTCCGCGGACCGGCTCGGGCATCATCGCCTCCTGGTGTGTCAACAATTTTGTCAGCGAAGCCGGTTGACCCGATCGGTACCGGGCTCTACCTTCCCGCTGAACGCGTTTGAGCACTACTGTGCGGTCAGCGCACAGCCTGTCGGAACACCGTTGTCTGCACAGGAGGAGTCATGCGTCGTCTGCTCGCCGCCGTCGCGGCCGGCACTTTTCTGTTCGCCGTGACGGCCTGCGGCTCGTCCGACGACGGCGGTTCGTCGGACGGGGAGGGCTCGTCGGGCGGTGTCACGACGGTCACCGTGGGGCTCATCCCCATCGTCGACGTCGCACCCCTCTACCTCGGTCAGGAGAAGGGCTTCTTCGAAAAGCAGGGCCTGAAGCTGAAGTTGACGACCGCTCAGGGCGGTGCGGCGATCGTGCCGGCCGTGGTCAGCGGGCAGTACCAGTTCGGGTTCAGCAACATGACCTCTCTGATGATCGCCCAGTCCAACAACGTTCCGGTGAAGGCGATTGCCAACGGCATCGCATCGACGGGCCAGGGCGGCAAGGACTTCGGCGCGCTCACCGTGAAGAAGGACAGCGCGGTCAAGTCGCCGAAGGAGCTCGAGGGCAAGAAGGTCGCCGTCAACACGCTGAAGAACATCAACGAGACCGCGGTACGCGAGTCGGTGCGCAAGGCGGGCGGCGACCCGGACAAGGTGCAGTTCGTGGAGCTCGCCTTCGACCAGATGCCCGCCGCCCTCGACGCCGGGCAGATCGACGCGGCGATGGTGGTCGAGCCGGCGCTCGCCACGATCAAGAGCCAGGGCGGCCGTGAGATCGCCTCGTCCCTGGTCGACGTGGCCCCGGACCTCACGGTGGCGATGTACTTCACCTCCACGCAGTACGCGCAGGAGAACCCGGAGTTGGTGAAGAAGTTCCAGGACGCCACAGCCGAGTCCCTCGCCTACGCCGACGCCCACCCCGACGAGGTCCGCCAGATCGTCTCGACGTACACCAAGATCCCACCCGCGGTGCTGGAGCAGGTGACGCTGCCGAAGTGGCCGGCCGAGGCGAACCGCGCCTCCATCGAGAAGCTGATGCAACTCGGTGAGGACGACGGCCTGTTCAAGACGACACCGGACCTGGACAAGCTGCTGTCGTGAAGGGGCTGAACGTCGTACTCGGTGGGGCCGGGCTCGCGGTCTTCCTCGCCCTGGGCGAGGCGGTGCCGCGGCTCGGCCTGGTCAAGGAGGCGTACTTCCCGCCGACCAGCCGGATCGCCGACGCGCTCGGGGACGAGGTGGCCGACTCCGCCTTCTGGACCGCCCTCGGCGACACCCTGACCGGCTGGGCGCTGGGGCTGATCCTGGCCTCCTGCGCGGGGATCGTGGCGGGAGTGGTGATCTCGGTGGTGCCGTACCTCCGCGAAGCCACCGCCTCCACCGTCGAGTTCCTCCGCCCGATCCCCTCCGTCGCCCTGATCCCCCTCGCCGTGCTCCTGTACGGCACCGAACTGCGCTCGGTCCTCCTGCTGGTCGTCTACGCCTCCTTCTGGCAGGTGCTGATCCAGGTCCTGTACGGCGTCCAGGACGTCGACCCGGTCGCCGACGAGACGGCACGGTCGTACGGTCTCGGCACCTGGGCGCGGATCCGGCATGTGCTGTGGCCGACCGCGCTGCCGTACGTCATGACCGGGGTTCGGCTGGCCGCCGCGGTGGCGCTGATCCTCGCCGTAACCGCTGAACTGGTCATCGGCGCACCGGGGTTGGGGGCGCGTATCGCGATCGCTCAGAACTCCCAGGCGGTGCCCGAGATGTACGCGCTGATCGTGGTCACCGGGCTGCTGGGGCTGCTGATCAACGTCGGGGCGCGGACGGTGGAGCGGCGGGCGCTGGCCTGGCACCAGTCGGTGCGCGGGGAGGTGATGGTGTGAGGCTGCTGCTTCTGCGGACCGTCTTCGTGTTCGCGCTGCCGACCGTGCTGGTGGGCGTGTGGTGGGTGGCGTCCGACGACAGTACGGACGTGTACTGGCCGCCCCTGCGGACGATCCTGGAGACCTTCCCGGATGTCTGGACCGGCGACCGGCTGAAGGACGACGTCCTGCCCAGCGTCCTCCGGCTGACCGGCGGTTACGCGCTCGCGGCCGTGGTGGGCGTGGCGCTCGGCACGGTCATCGGCTCCTACCGGCGGGTGCGGGCGGTGTGCGAGCCGGTGCTGGAGTTCCTGCGGGCGGTGCCGCCGCCGGTGCTGGTGCCGGTCATCATGCTGTTCGCGGGCATCGGCGACACCATGAAGGTCACCGTGATCGCCAGCGGCTGTGTCTGGCCGATCCTGCTCAACACCGTCGAGGGCGTGCGCGCGGTCGACCCGGTGATGGCGGAGACGGCCCGCAGTTACGGCGTCACGGGCCCGGCACGCCTCAGACATGTGGTGCTGCGCTCGGCGAGTCCGCAGATCTTCGCGGGCCTGCGCCAGGCGCTGTCCATCGGGATCATCCTGATGGTCATCAGCGAGATGTTCGCCGCCAGCAACGGACTCGGCTTCACCATCGTCCAGTTCCAGCGCAGCTTCGCCATCCCCGACATGTGGACCGGCATCCTGGTCCTCGGCCTGCTCGGCTTCCTGCTCTCCGTCGTCTTCCAACTCGTCGAACGGCGCGTCCTCGGCTGGTACCACGGCCTGCGCGCCTCCACCCGGCGGTCCTCGTGAGCCTCCTGAAAGGGCAACCCATGCTCGACGTGCGCGGCCTGAAGAAGGTGTACGAGGGATCGGGGCGCCGTGTGGAGGCGGTGCGCGATCTCACCTTCACCGTCGACGCGGGCGAACTGGTCTGTCTCGTCGGCCCGTCGGGCTGCGGCAAGACGACCCTGCTGAAGTGCATGGGCGGCCTGCTCGCACCGACGGGCGGCGAAGTGCTGCTGGAGGGACGGAAGGTGACCGGTCCGCCGCCCGGCATGTCGTTCGTGTTCCAGGAGTACGGGCGCAGCCTGTTCCCCTGGATGCGGGTCGGCGAGAACGTCGAACTTCCGCTCAGGCAGAAGAACTTGGACAAGGCGCGGCGCCGGGAGCTGGTACGGGACGCGTTGGAGTCCGTAGGACTCTCCGACGCCACCAGCGCCTACCCCTGGCAGCTGTCCGGCGGTATGCAGCAGCGCGTCGCCATCGCCCGGGCGCTGGCCTACGAGCCGCGGGTGCTGCTGATGGACGAGCCTTTCGCGGCGGTCGACGCGCAGACCCGTGCCGATCTGGAGGATCTCGTACGACGGCTGTGGCGGGAGCGGGGCATCACGATCCTGTTCGTCACCCATGACATCGACGAGGCCGTGTACCTCGGCGAGCGGGTCGTCGTCCTGTCCGCCTCCCCCACCGTCGTCCAGGAACAGCTCAAGGTCGATCTCCCGGACGAGCGGGACCAGTTGCGCACACGGGTGGCCCCGCGCTTCGCCGAGCTCAGGACCCATGTGTACGAGCAGATCCAGGCGGCGAAGCGCGGGGTGTCGGTCACGAAGTCGGATACGCCTCCACCTCACTGAACCTCGCGGCCGGCCGACCGATGTCAGCCGTGGCCTACTTCGCGGCCCACAGCCCCCGGACATGCCCGAGATGCCGTGTCATGACCTCGCGCACGGCCGACTCGTCGCGATCCAGCAGGGCGTCGAGGAGCTCCAGGTGCTCCTCGGCGGAGGCCAGCAGTCGGCCCGCCTTCACCAGCGCGGTGAGCCCGTAGAGGCGGGAGCGGCCGCGCAGATCGCCGACGACCTCGACCAGGTGGCTGTTGCCGGCCAGGGCGAGCAGGCCGAGATGGAAGCGGGTGTCGGCTTCGACGTACGCGATGAGGTCACCGGCCGCCGCGGCCTGCACGATCTCCCGGGCGGCGGGGCGCAGCGCCTCCAGCGAGACCGGGTCGGCGGTGCCGGCCAGCTCGACCACCGTGGGGATCTCGATGAGCGCGCGGATGTGCGTGTACTCGTCGAGCTGCTTCTCGGAGACCGCGGTGACCCGGAAGCCCTTGTTGGGGACGGTGTCGACCAGGCCCTCCTTGGCGAGGTCCAGCATGGCCTCGCGCACCGGGGTCGCCGAGACGCCGAAGCGGGCGGCCAGGGTGGGTGCCGAGTAGACCTCGCCCGGGAGCAGCTCACCGGCGATCAGCGCGGCCCGCAGGGCGTCGGCGACCCGCTCGCGGTAGCTGCGCTTCTTGCCGCCCAGCGTGGGCAGGGAGGGGGCGCCGGCGGGCTGGGCGGCCATAGTGGTGTCTCCTAGGGAATGCAATGTCACGCGTCACCCGCCATTATCCCCGCCCTAGAGAACGAATCCGGCCGGGAACGGGTCGCTCGGGTCGAGCAGGTACTGGGCGGTTCCGGTGATCCAGGCGCGGCCGGTGAAGCTCGGCAGGACGGCGGGGCGTCCGGCGACCTCGGTGGTGCCGAGGAGGCGGCCGGTGAACTGTGTGCCGATGAAGGACTCGTTGACGAACTCGGTGTGCAGCGGGAGTTCGCCGCGCGCGTGCAGTTGTGCCATGCGTGCGCTGGTGCCGGTGCCGCAGGGCGAGCGGTCGAACCAGCCCGGGTGGATCACCATCGCGTGCCGTGAGTGACGGGCGGTGGCACCGGGCGCGTACAGGTGGACGTGGTGGCAGCCGTGGATCGAGGGGTCCTCCGGATGGATGGGTTCCGACTCGGCATTGATCGCCTCCATGAGCGACAGGCCCGCCTTGAGGATGTCCTCCTTGCGGGTGCGGTCGAAGGGCAGCCCGAACTCCTCCAGCGGCAGGATGGCGTAGAAATTGCCGCCGTAGGCCAGGTCATATGTCACCGTGCGCCCGTCGGCCAGTGTGATCTTGCGGTCGAGGCCGAAGGAGAAGGACGGCACGTTCTTCAGCGTGACCGCCTTCGCGGCCCCGCCCTCCACGGCGACCTCGGCGACGACCAGACCCGCCGGGGTGTCGAGCCGGATGGTGGTGACCGGCTCCACGACCTCGACCATGCCGGTCTCCACCAGCACGGTCGCCACGCCGATCGTGCCGTGCCCGCACAACGGCAGATAGCCGGAGACCTCGATGTAGATGACACCCCAGTCGCAGTCGGGGCGGGTGGGCGGCTGGAGGATCGCGCCGCTCATCGCCGAGTGGCCGCGCGGCTCGTTCATCAGGAGCTGCTTGATGTGGTCGCGGTGCTCGCGGAAGTACAGGCGCCGCTCGTTCATGGTGGCGCCGGGGACCGTGCCGATGCCGCCGGTGACGACCCGGGTGGGCATGCCCTCGGTGTGCGAGTCGACGGCGTGCAGGACGAGTTCGCTGCGCATGATCCCTAGGCCAATCCGGCCGCGAGGGCCTTCTCCGTGGCGGCGCGGACCGCGGCCTCCTGCTCGGGCAGCAGCGGCACGCGTGGCGGGCGCACGGGACCGCCGTGCCGGCCCACGATGTCCATGGACAACTTGATGGCCTGCACGAACTCGACCTTGGAGTCCCAGCGCAACAGCGGGTGCAGTTGCGCGTACAGCTCCTTGGCGGTGTCCAGGTCACCGGCGACGGCCGCCCGGTACAACCGCACCGTCGACCGGGGCAGTGCGTTCGGGTAGCCCGCCACCCAGCCCTTGGCGCCGGCCAGCGCCAGCTCCAGCAGGACGTCGTCGGCGCCGATCAACAGGTCCAGTTCCGGGGCGAGTTCCGCGAGCCGGTAGGCGCGGCGGACGTCGCCGGAGAACTCCTTGACCGCGTGGATGTGGCCCTCGGCGTGCAGCTTGGCGAGCAGTTCCGGCACCAGGTCGACCTTGGTGTCGATGGGGTTGTTGTACGCCACGATCGGCACGCCCGCCTTCGCGACCTCCGCGTAGTGCGACAGCACCGAGCGCTCGTCGGCGCGGTAGGCGTTCGGCGGCAGCAGCATCACGGACGCACAGCCCGCGTCGCGCGCCTGCTCGGCCCAACGGCGGGCCTCCGCCGAGCCGTACGCGGCGACGCCCGGCATCACCCGCTCGCCCCCGATGGCGGCGACGGCCGTCTCGACGACCTTGGCGCGCTCCTCGGGGGTGAGGACCTGGTACTCGCCGAGCGAGCCGTTCGGTACGACGCCGTCGCAGCCGTTCTCGACGAGCCAGGCGCAGTGTTCGGCGTACTTGCCGTGGTCGACGGAGAGGTCGTCGTGGAGCGGGAGGGCGGTGGCGACGAGGACACCGCGCCAGGGGCGGTGGTCGGTGGTGGTCATAGGGGCCTCACCTCTATGGAGTGTGACATTTTACTGTCCGGACAATGAGATGTGCGATGTGCGGGGTGATCAGTCGCCGTCGGCCTCCCCGGCCCGCGCCAGCACCCCGAGCGGCACGGGCCGCGCGAACGGCCGCCGCGACGGCGTGAACGCGCACCCGGCGAGTCCCGCGACCGCCGGTCCGCACACCCGCCCCTGGCACCAGCCCATCCCGGCCCGGGTCAGCAGCTTCACGGTCCGTGCATCGCGGGCCCCGAGCTCGGCGACGGCCGCGCGGATCGTCCCGCCGGTGACCTCCTCGCACCGGCACACCACGGTGTCGTCGGTGACCAGTTCGGTCCAGTGGGCGGGCGGGGCGTATACGGTGTCCAGCGCGGCGAAGAAGGCCCGCAGCCGGGTCCGGGCCTTCGCGGCGGCCGCCCACGCGCGCGGGTCGGGTTCGGTGCCGTGCAGACGCGCGGCGGCGGAGCGCCCCGCGATGTGTCCCTCGGCGAGCGAGAGCGCCGAGCCGCCGATGCCGGTGGTCTCACCCGCCGCCCACACGCCGGGGACGTCGGTGCGCTGCTCGTCGTCGACGTGCACGGTGAGTCCGTCGAGCCGGCAGCCCAGCGTCTCGGCGAGATCGGTGTGCGGGAGCATGCCGTGGCCGACGGCGAGGGTGTCGCAGGGGATACGGCGTCCGCTGCCGGGCCTGACCCGCCCGTCGCGGTCGAGCGCGGCCACCGTCACCGCCTCCAGCCGCTCGGTGCCGTGCGCCTCGACCACGGTGTGCCGGGCGAGGGTCCGCACCCGGTGCCGGAGCAACCGGCCCGCGTACCCGGCGCCTTCGACGACCTTGCCGGGCTCGGCGACCAGCGCCCGGGACCGCCGTACGAAGGCCAGGGGGTCGGCCGAGTCCACCAGGGCGGCCACCTCGACGCCCGCCGCGGCGAGCCCGGCCGCCACCGGCAGCAGCAGCGGTCCGGTCCCGGCGACGACGGCGGTACGGCCGGACACCGCGAGGCCGCCCTTGAGCATGGCCTGGGCGCCGCCCGCGGCGATGACACCGGGGAGGGTCCAGCCGGGGAAGGGCAGCACCTTCTCGTAGCCGCCGGTGGCCAGGAGCACGGCGTCGGCGCGCACTTCGGCCGGGTCCCGCTGTTCGGGGCCGAGGAGGGCATGCACGGTGAATCCGGTGCTGCGGCGCTCGACGAGCCAGACGTGATGGTCCGTCAAGTGGCGTACGGGGCCCGACTCCACGTGGGTGCCGAGCCCGTCGCGCAGCCGTTCCCAGGTGCGCCACTGGTGGTGCAGGGCCTGGGGGCGGCGGGCGCGCAGGGCCGCGGCGGGCCGGCGGTAGAACTGGCCACCGGCCTCGGCCGCCGAGTCGATCAGCGTGACGCGTACGCCCTGTGCAGCGGCCGCCAGCGTCGCGGCGAGCCCTGCCGGACCCGCGCCGATCACCGCCAGGTCAGCTCTCATGGCCCGTCCCCTCCTGCGTGCGGATCGCGTCGCCCGAGTGCAATGGCACCAGGCAGGCGCGTTGGTTGGGGCGGTCGTTGACGGTGACCAGGCAGTCGAAGCAGACGCCGATACCGCAGAAGATCCCGCGCGGGCGGCCCTCGCCCCGTGTGGTGCGCCAAGAGGTGACCCCGGCCGCCCAGAGCGCGGCGGCCACCGTCTGTCCGGGCAACGCCTCGATCTCCCGGCCGTCGAGCGTGACCGTGAAGGCGGGTCCGGGGCGGGCTCCGGCCAGGTCCAGAGGGTTTCTCACGCGACCTCCTCGGGCTCGGGGAAGCGGTCGGGGCTGAACGGGGTCAGGCTCAGCTCGGGGGTCTTCCCGGTGAGCGCCTGGGCGATGAGGTGACCGGTGCCGGTGGCCAGACCGATACCGGCGCCCTCGTGCCCGCAGGCGTGGAGCAGGCCGGGGACCCGGGGGTCGGGGCCGATGGCGGGCAGGTGGTCGGGGAGGTACGGGCGGAAGCCGACGTAGGAGCGCAGCGCGCGGACGTCCGCCAGGGCGGGGAAGAGCCGGGTTGCGCCGGCCGCCAACTCCCTGACGACGGGCAGCGAGAAGGACCGGTCGAAGCCGACGCGTTCGCGGCTGGCGCCGATCAATACCGGTCCGGCGGACGTGCCCTCCACGACCGGCGAGGTCTGGAGCGCGGCCGAGTCGCTGGCGACGTCGGCCACGTAGTCGGCGGCGTACACCTTGTGCCGGATCAGGCGCGGGAGGGGTTCGGTGACGAGGACGAAGCCTCGGCGCGGGAGGACGGGCAGGTGGGTGCCGGCGAGAGTGGCCAGTTCGCCGCCCCAGGTGCCGGTGGCGTTGACGACCGACGGGGCGTGGATGTCGCCGCGGTCGGTGCGGACGCCGCGTACCGCGCCCTCGGGGGTGCGGGCAACGGCCGTGACGGTGCGGCCGGTGAGCAGGCGGGCGCCGGAGGCGCGGAGCAGGTGGGCGGCGGCCAGGGCGGGCATCACCTGGGAGTCCTGCGGGTAGTGCATGGCGCCCGCGAGGCCGGGGGCGAGGTGGGGTTCCAGGTCGTACAGGGCGTCCCCGGTGACCGGCCGGGCGACCACGCCGGCGGTGCGCTGGCCGTCGGCGAGGCGCTGGAGCCCGGTGAGGCCGTCGGGGTTCGAGGCCACGACGAGGCCGCCCTTGGCCTCGTACTCGACCGACTCACCGAACTCCTCCGCGAGTTCGGCCCACAGGCGGACCGACAGGAGCGCGAGGTCCAGCTCGGGGCCCGGCTCCTTGTCGGAGACGAGGAGGTTGCCCTCCCCCGCTCCGGTCGTGCCGCCGGCCACCGGTCCGCGGTCGACCACGATGACGTCGAGGCCGGACCGGGCGACGTACAGCGCGCAGGCGGCGCCCACCATCCCGGCGCCGACGACCACGACATCGCCGGTCAGTCGCATGCTCACGGCAGTACTATGTCACATGGTTCTCTGCGAGGGAATGCCGCAACATGCCGGACGTGCCAAGGATGTCGAGTCCTGACGAGGCGCCGTCGGCGACCTGAACGCCGACGGTGCCCGTCAGGCCTCGGAGGCGGGCACCACGCTCAGGTGGGCCGCGGTGCGGCGCGGACGTCCCGCTCCGCGCGAGGAATGCGCGGGGCGGCGCGCGTCGCGCAGCACCAGAGTGATCCGCGTACAGCCCATGTCCTTCAGGATGCCGGGCGTCTCGTCGACGATCCGGCAGTCGGTGGCGCCCCAGCGGGGGTCGGGGTGCAGCAGCGGTCTCACGGCGCCGTCATGGGCGACGGCCTGCTCGCCGACCGTGCGGATCCAGTGCGGCAGGCCGTGCCGGTAGGCGGCCTCCATGATCGGATCCTGGGCGATGTCCCGGCGAATGGCCTGCAGGCCGTGGTCGTGGCCGTTCCGCTCCAGGGCGGCCGCGAAGTTCGCGAGCATCGGCAGGCACCAGCGGGACTCGTGCTCGCCGAGGACGGTGCTCGCATCGGGGTGGAACAGCACGAACCGGAGGAAGTTGTCACCGGGCATGGCCGTCGGATGCGGGCCCACGCCACGGAAAAGTGACGCGAAAGCGGTGTTGGCCAGGACCACGTCCCAGCGGCGATCGAGCACGACGGAGGGGAACGACACGGCCTCCAGGAGGCTGGCGTAGTCCTGGAGATAGGCCTGGGCCTCGGGATCCTCGGGGACGGGCCGCGGTGCTGATCGCTGCCCTCCTGCCTGATATGTCATCGGGAGGTCACCCCTCTTGCCTGTGCGGCCTTGACGCGGCGCCCCGATCCTGCTGCCCCGATGCGAGCGGTGTCAACTATCGTGGCATTTCATGCCGGTTGACGGCTGAAATTGGACACAGTTGTGGCGAGACCTGGATGCGAGTTCGAACCACCCGCTACTCTCCGGGAAGTTCACGGCGACCGCTGGTGAGAAGTCGGTGAGAGACGTAGGAGTTCTGTCGGTGACGGGTGGCTTCGAGGGTCCGGGCGCCACGGGGACGGCGGCACTGCCGGCCGTCGTCGCTCGCGTGACCGCGCTCGCCGACCGGCTGGGCGTGCCGCACACCGAGGTCTTCGACACCTGGCGGCTGTCCGTCGCCTCCGGTGTCCCCGAGCCCGTGGTCAAGGCACTGCTGCGCGGCCGCCCCGCGGGCGAACCCGACGTACAGGCCCGCTTTCTGCAGCGCCTCGACCTGCTGCGGCGTACCCGGCTGAAGCCCAACGGCCGCAAGTACACCCAGCAGGAGATCGCCGACGGCGCGGGCATGTCACGGCAGCAGGCGGGCGCCCTGATCAACGGCGACCGGCGCCCCACGATGGAGCACTGCGACGCCATCCAGCGCTTCTTCCGGGTGCACGCGGGATTCCTCACCGCGGAGGATCCCGAGGCACTCGCGGGCGCCCTGCAGCGCACCGAACAGGAACTCCTCCAGCAGCTCGCCGAGCGGGAGGCGGCCGCCGCGGCCGAGGACCCGCTGGAGCGGCTGCTGCAGGACCACGGCGTGCGCGGGATCGCCTGGCGGGCCGCGCAACTGCCCACCGACCAGCATCGCGACAAGGTCGCCGAATGGCTGGACATGCTCCTGGAGAGCGTCAAGCGGCCCGAGTCGTGACCCGGGGGAGAACTGTGGGCATCCGTAGGGACATGCACCGCCTGTGCGGCGAACTCGTCGGCGAACTGCAGCTCCCCGCTCCGGCGCACCCGGCGGACCTGTACGGCGCGCTGTGCGAGGCGATGGCCAGACGCCGTGGCCGCCCGGTCCGCTTCCGTACGGCCGCGTTCCCGCCCGGCACCGCGAGCGGGCTGTGGCTCGACATGGCCGACCAGGACCTCGTCGTCATCGAGGAACGCACCGCCCCCGACCATCAGTTGGTGATCCTCGGTCACGAGCTGTGGCACATGAAGGCCGGACACTGCGGTCATCACGTCGAGGGCGCCACGGTGGCGGCCCGGCTGCTCCAGGACGACGCCCAGCTGGAGGCGACGGTACGGCAGGTGGCGGCGCGCAGCCGCTTCGATCTGACCGACGAGCAGGAGGCCGAGAGCTTCGGGCTGCTGCTGGCCAGCAAGTGCCGTACCTGGCTCGCGGGTTCGTCGCTGCGCGGGCCGGTCCAGAAGGATCATCTGGCGGGCCGTATCGAGGCCTCGCTGGGGTACCGGGGACCGCAGGGCTGAGCGCCCCGCACGTCGGTTTCCACCTCCGCTGAGTGGGCGAACCGGCGAGTGGCCCGACCCGATTGTCAGTGGTGGACGGCAAGCTGGTGGTGCGCCCTGATTCGCGGGGCGGGAGACGACGCCGACTTTGGGGAGAGCCGACCGATGCCCACCGCCGTACTGACCGACCGCGAACGCGTGGCCGTGCAGGCGTATCTACGGCTGCTGCACACCGTGCGGGCCGCCTTCGATGTCGCCGGAGGCCCGCCCGGTGAGGCACGACCACCCGTGGTGCCGCCCAGTGTGCTCGCGGAGGCGGAGCGGGCGCTGGCGGACGCGGGGCTCACGGGCAACGAGGAGGAGTTCTTCCGGCTGCTCCAGAACTGGTGCCCGCAGCCGTGAGGCGCCTCAGGTGTGCGGCAGGGCGACGGCCGTGGCGACCAGACCGCGCTCCACGGTCCAGCGGCCCTCGAAGACGCCGATGCGCCGGCCGCCGACCAGGGGTCCCGGGACGAGGAGCGTGGCGCTGAAGCCGCCGCCGGGCCCCCCGTCCGCGTCGGCGAAGAGGTCGATGTCGGCCTCGGTGAACTCCAGCCACTTGCCGGTGAGGGGGAACCACGCCTTGTAGACGGACTCCTTGGCGCTGAACAGCAGCCGGTCCCAGCGGATGTCGGGCCGTTCGTAGGACAGCCTGCGCACCCGCTGGGCCTCGCCGGGCAGGGACACGGCGGCCAGTACCCCGTCCGGGAGCGGCTCGTTGGGTTCGGCGTCGATGCCGAGGGAGGCCAGGGCGGTGGCGCGGACCAGGGCGGCGGCGCAGTAGCCGTCGCAGTGGGTCATGCTGCCGGCCAGGCCCTCGGGCCAGCGCGGGGCGCCCCGGTCGCCGGGCACGAGCGGCTGCGGCGGCACCCCGAGCTTCTCCATGGCCCGGCGGGCGCAGACGCGTACGGCGGCGAACTCACGGCGGCGCTTGTCCACCGCCTGCGCGACGACGGCGGCCTCCTCGGGGTACAGGACCAGGGCGCCGGCGTCCTCCTCGCCGTATGCCTCCACGGTCACCACCGAGTGCGGCAGCAGCTCCTCGATCACGGGGCCCCGTCCTCCCTGGGCAGTATGCGGCGCAGCCGTCCCGGCGGTTCCGGGCGCTTGCGCCACTCGCGCGGGTAGCCGACCGACACCTCCTCGAAGCGGACGCCGTCGTGCCAGGTGGTCCGCGGGATGTGCAGGTGGCCGTAGACCATGGTCTCCACCCGGAACCTGCGGTGCCAGTCCGCGGTCAGCTCGGTGCCGCACCACATGGCGAACTCGGGGTGCCAGAGGATCTCCATGGGGTGCCGGTCGAGCGGGTAGTGGTTGATCAGGACCGTGGGCAGACCGTCGGGAAGCCCGGCGAGGCGGCGCTCGGTCTCGGCGACCCGGGCCCGGCACCAGGCCTCGCGGGAGGGGTAGGGGTCGGGGTGCAGCAGGTACTCGTCGTTGCAGACGATGCCGGTACCCTGCGCGTACTGCAGGCCCTGTTCCTTGGTCGCACAGCCCTGCGGCAGGAAGGAGTAGTCGTAGAGGAGGAACAGCGGGGCGACGGCCACCGGGCCGCCGACGCCGTCCCAGACGAGGTACGGGTCCTCGGGGGTGGTCACACCGAGCTCGCGGCACAGGGCGACCAGATACTCGTAGCGGGCGACGCCGCGCAGGGTGACGGCGTCCCGGGGGTGGGTCCACAGTTCGTGGTTGCCCGGGGCCCAGATGACCTTGCTGAAGCGGCCGGCAAGCGTGTGCAGGGCCCATCGGATGTCGGCCACGGTCTCCGCGACGTCGCCGGCGACCACCAGCCAGTCGTCGTCGGTCTCCGGGCGCATCTTCTCGACTAAGGCGCGGTTCTCTTCGTAGCCGATGTGCAGGTCACTGATGGCCAGCAGCTGTCCGGCACCGCCGACCGTCGACGCCACCTCTCGTCCCCCTCCGCACGTGGAAAGCACCACCAGAACACATTCGCGGTTCTGGTACAAGGCGGGTTCCCGCCTACGGCGGGCGTGTCGGGGGCACGACCACGGCGTCCCATGATCCAGCCGTGCATGATCGGGAAATCCGTAACACGCATGTTGCACGCGGGGCCTTCGCGGGGCCGTATGATCGCCCCAACACCACCGCCATGAGCTTCCCTTCGCACGGAGCGGTTTGGTGTCCCTCCAACCTCCCTGGCCGGGCACGGCCTGCTTCGCCGTGCCCGCGAACCGTGAAAGGCGGCCTGCATGGTCTCTCGCGTACGCGTCTGGCTCAACCGCACGTACGCGGAGAACGTGTTCTTCATGGATCAGCTGCGCCGAAATCCCAGCGACCGGGCCGTCGAGATCCATGCCACGCACGGCGACGCCGACTCCCCCGTGCTGGCCGCCGCCGACACCGCCGATCTGGAGCCGGAGGGCCTGTCGCCGGCCGGGTACGTCGAGTACGCCCTCGACCAGTGCCAGCGCCGCGGTATCGACGTCTTCGTGCCGCGGCTGCACCAGTCGGCGGTCGTCGCGCACCGCGCGGAGTTCGAGGCGGTCGGTACGGCACTGCTTGCGCCGCCGCCGGAGGCGGTGGCCGTCTTCCACGACAAGGTGGTCGCGTACGAGGCCGTGCAGGCGATCGGCGTGCCGGTGCCGCCATGGTGGCGGGTGCGCGGCGCCGAGGAGTTGGTCGCCGCGGTCGAGGAGCTGGAGGCGGCCGGTCACAAGGCGTGCTTCAAGCCGGCGTCCGGGGCGGGCGGTGTGGGCTTCCGCGTGATCACGCGCGCCCCGTTCTCGCTCATGCACCTCAACGGCTTCCCGAGCCCCTATGTGCCGCTGGACATGGTCCTGGAGGCGCTGAAGGAGGCCGAGGAGGAGGTGGACTGGCTGGTCATGCCGCGCCTCGAACAGCCGGAGGTGTCGGTGGACTGCCTCACCGGCCCCGACAACCGGATCCGGCTGGCGGTGGGCCGCACGAAGAACGGCCGCCGACGCGGGTTCACCCTGCACGAGCAGTGGCTGGAGCCGGCGCGGGCGATCGCGGAGGGGTTCGGGCTGCACTATCTGTCCAACATCCAGTTCCGGATGTTCGGCGACCGGCCCGTGCTGATGGACGTCAACACACGTCCGGCGGGCGGGCTGCACCAGCTGGCGCTGTGCGGTGTCAACGCCCCTTGGGCGGCTGTGCAGTTGGCGCTCGGCGAGGAACCGGGCGAGGTCGTGCCGCCGTTTCTCGGACAGGACTACACGGTCGTCTCCGGGCCTCGGCCGCTGCGGAGCGTGTCGCTGCCCCAGCAGCGCCTTGAGGAGCCCCAGGAGCGCCTCGAGGAGAGCCAGCAGACCCTCCCCGCCCTCCCCTCTCCCGTCAACTCCGTTGCAGACAGGGCGAGTCAGGCACTGCCGCTCTAGAACTCCGCCGGTATGGACCAATTGCCGCACAGCTCCTTGACAGCTTTGTTGGTCCATACCAATTTGGGTTGCGCACACTTCTGCACCACCTCCCGAACGACCCCCATTCCTCAAGGGAGTTCGCGTGCGCACCTCACTGTTCAGACGTTCCAGACGTCGTCTTCTCGCCCTGCTCGGCGCCGCCGCTCTCGCGGTCGGCGGCGCCGTCGCCCTTCCCGGTACGGCCCACGCGGCCAACATCCTGTCCAACCCCGGCTTCGAGTCGGGCGCCCTGAGCCCCTGGTCCTGCACCGGCAACCTCGGCTCGGTCGTCTCCTCGCCCGTGCACGGCGGCACCAAGGCCCTCGCGGGCGCGGTGAGTTCCAGCGACATCGCCAAGTGCAGCCAGGCCGTGCGCGTCCAGCCCAACACCGCGTACACGCTCAGTGGCTGGGTGCGCGGCAGTTACGTCTACCTCGGCGTGGACGGCGGCGCCTCCACCTGGACGACGTCACCGTCGGCGTACAGCAAGCTCAGCGTGTCGTTCACGACGGGCGCCTCGCAGACCTCGGCCACCGTCTACACGCACGGCTGGTACGCGCAGGGCACCTACCACGCCGACGACATCAGCCTCGACGGCCCGGGCGGCGGCTCGGACACCCAGGCCCCGACGGCACCCACCAGCCTCCGCTCCACCGGCAAGACCTCCTCCAGCGTCTCCCTTGCCTGGAACGCCTCGACGGACAACGTGGGCGTCACCTCGTACGACATCTACAGCGGCTCCAACCAGGTGCTCACCGTGTCCGGTACGAGCGCCACAGTGAGCGGCCTCTCGCCCAGCTCCGCCTACACGTTCACCGTGCGGGCGCGGGACGCGGCCGGGAACGCCTCGGCACCCTCCAACTCCGTCTCCGTGACCACGGATCCGGGTGGCGGCGGCACCGGGTTCAAGCAGGCCGCGCCCTATCTGTACCTCGGCTGGGGCGATCCGCCGAGCGCGACCTCGGTGATGAGCGCGACCGGCATCAAGTGGTACACGATGGCGTTCATCCTGTCCTCCGGCGGCTGCAACCCCGCCTGGGACGGCAACCGGCCGCTGACCGGCGGCAACGACCAGTCCGTCATCAACTCGATCCGCTCGGCGGGCGGTGACATCGTCCCCTCGATCGGCGGCTGGAGCGGCAACAAGCTCGGCCCCAACTGCTCCACGGCGGAGGCGCTGGCCGGTGCCTACCAGCGGGTGATCGACGCCTACGGCCTGAAGGCCATCGACGTCGACATCGAAAACACCGACGAATTCGAGAACGCGGTCGTGCAGGACCGCATCCTGAACGCCTTGAAGATCGTCAAGGCCAACAACCCGGGCCTGCGCACGATCATCACCTTCGGTACGACGACCACCGGCCCGAACTACTGGGGCAACCGGCTCATCGACCAGGCCAGGGCGCTGAACGCCAATATCGACGTGTTCACGATCATGCCGTTCGACTTCGGCGGCGGCGCCGACATGTACGGCAACACCGTGAACGCGACGGAGGGGCTGAAGAACAAGCTGAAGTCCGCCTTCGGGTGGGACGACGCCACGGCCTACGCCCACATCGGGATCTCCGGCATGAACGGGCTGAGCGACCAGCAGGAGCTCACCTCTCCGGCCACCTGGACGCAGATCCGTGACTGGGCCAACTCCCGGCACATCGCCCGGCTCGCCTTCTGGTCGGTCAACCGCGACCGGCCGTGCCCGGGCGGGGGCGTGGTGAGCAACTGCTCCGGCATCAGCCAGAGCAACTGGCAGTTCACGTCCATCACGGCCGGCTTCACCGGCTGACGCGCGGCGGGCGTGGGGGGACACCCGCCCCTCAAAGGGGTGGCCTCACAGGGGTGGCCCTGGACCCTAGACCTCGTACCCCCACGCCTTCGCGATCTCCTTGAGCCGCGGCGGCAGTTCGGCCGTGGGGTCGGCCGTGCGGGCGGGCTGGATGCGGCCCGACTTGATGGTGCTGCTCCAGTCGCCGAGCTGCGGGCGGAACTTGCCGTGGTCCTTGCTGCCGTAGTCGAGCATGCCGCTCTCCCACTCGACGCCGAGGTACTCACAGATGGCGCGGGTGGCCTTCTCCGGCTCGGCGGTCAGCTCCTCGTACGTCACCACATGGGCGTCCAGCGTCCGGCGCGCCTCCTCCAGTTTCTCGGAGTAGTTCAGCACCTCCGCCAGGATCTCCTCGTGGTCGGGGTCCTTGCGGCGCTCGGTCAGGGACGCGATGATCGCGCCCGGGTGGCGCAGCAGCAGAATGTAGCGGGCGTTCGGCCAACATCGGTGCAGCCGGGGCCAGATGAGGGTGTTCGGCGGCGTCTTGTCGACGATGACGTCCTTGCCGCTGCGGGTGAGTTCGAGATGCATCACCCGGTCCCAGAGCAGGTGTTCCAGCTCGGTCTTGTCCAGCTCCAGCGCCTTCATGGCGTCCGCGGTGAAGCTGCGGGTCAGCTGGACGTGGACGGTGCGCAGATGCATCTCGTGCGGGGCGCGGATCCGGCTGTGGCTGTTGAGCAGCACCCTCAGCAGGGTCGAGCCGGAGCGCACCGAGGACAGCACGAACACCGGGGAGTCCACCAGGCGCGGGGCGCGCGGGGCCACGTAGGACGGCTCCTTGGGCTTCACCTCGGTCCGGGGCGCGGGAATGGCGTCCAGCGTGCGGCGCGGCGGGCTCACCGCCTGGATCATCAGCCTGCCCCGACGCCTGAGCCCCTTGCCGATCACAGACTTGCGCGAGTCTCGCACCGTCACACCTTTCTCTTACTCCTTGCCTCCGTATCCCAGAGGCAGAAGGGAAACTCCAGGTGTCCGTGAGGCAAAGCGCCATGGTCGCGGAGTCCCGGATTCCGGCCGTGACCTGGCGCTTTACCGCTTCCTTAAATCTTCATGGAAGTTCCCGGCACAATCCTTCCACGATCAGGACCGTCCGGACCCCCGGTACAGCTCCAGCTCCCCCTCCAGCTCGACGGCGAGGACCGTCGCGTAGGGGTCGAGGTCGGCCGCGGCGGGCGGGTCGATCCACAGTACGCCGGGGGCCTCGTGCAGTCCGCCGATGACCCGGTGGGGCAGTTCCCGGCCGCTGCCGAGGACCGTGACCCGGCGCACCTCGCTGACCAGGCCGCGCACCCCGATCTCGGCGCGCGGGATGTCGAACAGGGTCAGATACAGGGTGCGCCGGTCCGCCGAGAGGGTGCTCGGCCCGTAGTGGTGCCCGGCGGGCAGCCCGCGCACGGTGCCGTACACGGCGTCCGCGTGCCGGCCGATCCAGGCCCCGAGTCCCTCCAGACGCTCGGCCTGTTCGGCCGGGATGGTGCCGTCCTCGCGCGGGCCGACGTCGAGGAGGAGATTGCCGCCTCCGCCGATCGTCTCGGTGAAGTAGCGGATCAACTGGCCGAGCGACTTGTGGTTGTGGTCGTGGTGCTGGAAACCCCAGGAGTCGTTGATCGTCAGGCACAGCTCCCAGGGCCCGTCCGGCGGGATCAGCGGGGCGCCCTGCTCGGGGGTCGCGTAGTCGCCCTCGCTCAGCATGCGGGCGTTGAGGACGACGTCCGGGACCTCCGAGCGGATCAGCGCGGCCAGTTCGGGGATGCGCCACTGCTCCTCGCTGCGCTCCCACTCACCGTCGAACCACATCAGGTCCGGCCGGTAGCGGGAGGTGAGTTCGCGGATCTGGCCGTCCCGGTAGGCGATGTACCGCTCCCAGGCCGCGAGGTCCTCGAACTCGGCGGCCACCTCCGAGTAGCGGTTGTCCTCCTGCTCCGGCGGCCGGCCCGGCTTGCGGGTGGAGGCGTAGTCGGGGTGGCTCCAGTCGGAGTGCGAGTAGTACAGGCCGACCTTCAGGCCCTCCTCGCGCAGCGCGTCGGCGTAACCGGCGATCAGGTCGCGGCCCACGTTCAGCTCGCCGTGGGCGGTGTCCCACAGGGCGACTCCGTCGTGGTGGCGGCTGGTGAGCACGGCGTACCGGGCGCCGGCCCGGGCGAAGAGCCTCGCCCAGGCGCGCGGGTCGTACCGATCGGCGGTGAAGCGGTCGAGCTGGGAGAGGTACCGGTCGTAGGGCACGATGTCGTCGTAGAACGACCAGGACTCCTGGACGCCGTCCACGGCGTAGATCCCCCAGTGGACGAAGATCCCCAGCTTGGCGTCGGGGAACCAGGGCGGTATCGGCACGGCTAGCTCCTCGCCAGACGCAGGGTGAGGATCTGGAACGGGCGCAGTTCGACGCGTACGGCGCCGTCGGCGATCTCCGCCTCGCAGAGCGGGCGTTCGAGGAGGTCGGTGACCTGGGCGCCGGCCAGCGGGAAGCCGGGGCGCAGGACGCCCTGGGCGCGGCCGCCGCGGGACTCGTAGAGCCGTACGACGACATCGCCGGAGCGGTCGTCGGCGAGCTTGACCGCCTCGACCGTCACGCCCTCGCCGTCCACGGAGACCACGGGTTCGGGCGCGCCGGCCGCGTCCGCCACGCGCAGCGGCAGGTTGAGGGCGTAGCCCTCGGCGACGGCGTCCTCGATGCTCGCGCCGGGCAGGAGGGAGTAGGTGAAGCGGTGCCTGCCCTGGTCGGCCTCGGGGTCGGGCACGCGCGGGGCGCGGACCAGGCTGAGGCGGACCGTGGTCGTCGTACCGCCGTCCTCGCGGACCGTGCGGGAGATGTCGTGGCCGTAGGTGGAGTCGTTGATGACGGCGACGCCGTAGCCGGGTTCGCCGAGGTGCACCCAGCGGTGGCCCGAGACCTCGAAGCGGGCCGCCTCCCAGCTGGTGTTGGTGTGCGTGGGCCGCTGGATGTGGCCGAACTGGATCTCGGCGGAGGAGTGCGGGGCCCGGATGTCGATCGGGAAGCCCGCCTTGAGGAACTTCTCGGCCTCGTGCCAGTCGATGTCCGTCTCGAAGTCGATACGCGGGCTGCCCGCACGGAGGGTGATCGTCTGGGTGATGGTGGAGCCCTTGCCGAAGGACCGCACGACCCGGACCGCGCCGATCAGCGGGTCCTGCTCGACGACCGTGATCTCCGAGGCGTCCAGCAGGTCCGTGTAGCGGTTCTTGTAGTGCTTGTCGACGTCCCAGGCGTCCCAGTAGTTGGGCAGGTCGGTGTGGAGGCGGAGCAGGTTGCCCGCGTCGGCGAGGACTTCGCGATCTGCTCGCAGGTCCCGTACGGACGACAGGGTTCCGTCCTCGGCCACTTCCACGCGCACCAGGCCGTTGTCGAGGACGCGGCCCTCGACGGTCACCGGCCGCGCGGGCTCGGCGGGCGCGAGGGGCGCGCTGCCGCTGGCGGGCACCCGCACGAACGCGGTGTTGCCGTCCCGGTCGCGCACGACCTCGTGCCGCTCGAACGGGCTGGTGTTGAAGACCCGGGTCTGCCCCGCGCCCAGCGCCGCGACCGCCTCGGCCGTCAGCGCCTCCAACTCCTCGGCGACACGGGCGTATTCGGCCTCCGCCTCCCGATGCACCCAGGCGATCGACGACCCGGGCAGGATGTCGTGGAACTGGTGCAGCAGCACCGTCTTCCACAGCCGGTCCAGCTTCTCGTACGGGTACACATGGCCCGGCGCGTGCAGCGCGGCCGTCGTCGCCCACAACTCCGCCTCGCGCAGCTTGTGTTCGCTGCGCCGGTTGCCCTGCTTGGTGCGGGCCTGGGTGGTGTAGGTGGCGCGATGCAGCTCAAGGTAGAGCTCGCCGACCCAGACCGGGGCGTCCGGGTACTCCTCGCGGGCCTTGGCGAAGAAGTTGTCCGGGTGTTCCACGACGACCTTGGGCGAGCCCTCCAAGTCGGCAAGCCTGCGGGCCCGTTCCATGATCTCGCGGGTGGGGCCGCCGCCGCCGTCGCCCCAGCCGAAGGGGGCCAGCGAGCGGGTGGCGCCGCCCTTCTCGGCGTAGTTGCGGACCGCGCGGGCCATCTCCACGCCGCTGAAGCGGGCGTTGTAGGTGTCGACCGGCGGGAAGTGGGTGAAGATCCGGGTGCCGTCGATACCCTCCCACCAGAAGGTGTGGTGGGGGAACTTGTTGGTCTGGTTCCAGGAGATCTTCTGGGTGAGGAACCACTCGTTGCCCGCGAGCTTGGCGAGCTGCGGGTAGGCCGCGTTGTAGCCGAAGGAGTCCGGCAGCCACACGCCCTTGGTCTCGATGCCGAAGTGCTCGATGAAGAACCGCTTGCCGTGGATCAGCTGGCGGGCGATGGCCTCGCCGCCGGGCAGGTTGCCGTCGGACTCGACCCACATGCCGCCGACCGGCGCCCACTGCCCCTTCTTCACCGACTCCTGGATGCGCGCCCACACCTTGGGGTAGTTGTCGCGCACCCACTCGTACTGCTGGGCCTGTGAGCAGGCGAAGATGAAGTCGTCGTACTCCTCGGCCAGCGCGGTGACGTTGGAGAAGGTCCGGGACGTCTTGCGCTTGGTCTCGCGGATGGGCCAGAGCCAGGCGGAGTCGATGTGCGCGTGGCCGACGCCGGAGACGATGTGGGCGCTGGCGTGGGCGGGCTTGGACAGCACGGGCCTCAGGGCCTCGCGCACCTCGGCCGCCGAGCCGGAGATGTCGTCGAGGTCGAGCAGGTCCATCGCCCGGTCCAGGGCGTGCATGATCTCGTGCCGACGCGGGTCGTGCTCGCCGAGCTCCAGCATCAGTTCGCGCAGCACCTGGATGTCCAGGTCGAGGTGGAAGACCTCCTCGTCGAGGACGGCGAGGTCGGCGCGCTTGAAGGTGTAGAGCGGCTTGTCCCCTGCGGTCAGGACGTCACCGAGCGGGGTCGGGCCCGCGAAGTCGCCTGCGAGGATGTCAGGGTTGGAGGCCGCCTCGACCAGGTAGTCGATCTGCTCGCCACCGGTCGCAGGGTTGCCGATCGGGACGTACTGATTGAGGGGGTTGACCGCCTTCAGCGGGGTGCCGTCCGTCAGATGGACCAGGGCCTCGGCCTGGTTGCCGGGCCAGTCCCCCACGAAGCCGAGGTCGATGACCGCCTCGACGCGCCTGCCCGCCCATTCGGCGGGCACCTGTCCGCGCATCCGGAACCAGGTCGTGCCCCAGGGCGGGCCCCAGGGGGTGTCCATGGCGAACGGGGCGTAGGAGGCTGCCGCCGCCTCCTCGAAGGGGACGGGCTCGCCCGGCGCCTGCCATGCCTCGACCGCCAAGGGCGCGGTGGCCGCGTAGAGGGCGGGCTTGATGCGCTGGCTGTGGAGGCGCTCGACGCGCTCCTCGATACGTCGGCGTTCGTCGTGCATGAAAGTCTCCAGGGAACGAACGGGGGAAAGCGCTTACACGAGGGCTTACACAAGGTACGCGAGGCCAGGATGGACCGCGGTGTAGCCGTCGACCAGCCTGCGGGCGACGTTCACCGAGTCGACCAGCGGGTGCAGGGCGAAGGCCTTCACGGCCGTCGCACGGGAGCCGGACTCGGCGGCGGCGAGCACCTCGCGCTCGACGGCCTTGACCGAGCAGACGAGTCCGGTGGCGTGGTCGGGCAGCGGGTCGACGGCGACGGGGTGGGCGCCGTTGGCGTCGACGAGGCAGGGGACCTCGATGACGGCATCGTTGTCGAGGACGGACAGGGTGCTCTGGTTGCGGACGTTGAGGATCAGGGTGGTGCGCTCGTCGCGGGCGATGGCCCGCATCAGGGCGAGGGCGACCTTCTCGTAGCCGCCGGAGAGGTCGTCGGCGTCGCGCTCGCCGACGCCCGCCGTCTCCCGGTTCTCGGCCATGTACGTGGCCTCGCGCTCGGCGCGGGTACGGTCCCAAGAGGCCAGGGCTTGGGCGTCCGGGTCGGTCATCTCGTCGTAGAACCGGGCCTGTTGGTCGCGCAGGAAGGCGCCGCGGGTCCGCTCGGCCTCCTGGTAGGCCTGTACGGCCTCGCGGTTGAAATAGTAGTAGTGCAGGTATTCGTTCGGGATCGCGCCGAGGGACTTCAGCCAGTCGGGGCCGAAGAGCTTGCCCTCCTCGAAGGAGCCGAGCAGGGCGGGGTCGGCGAGCAGGCGGGGGAGTTCGTCGCGGCCGGCGACGCGCAGGCCGCGGACCCAGCCGAGGTGGTTGAGGCCGACGTAGTCGATCCACGCCTCGGCCGGGTTCTTCACGCCGAGGACACGGGCGATACGGCGGCCGAGGCCGACCGGTGAGTCGCAGATGCCGATGACGCGGTCGCCGAGGTGGCGGGACATGGCCTCGGTGACCAGGCCCGCGGGGTTGGTGAAGTTGATGACCCAGGCGTCGGGCGCGAGGCGGGCCACGCGCCGGGCGATGTCGACAGCCACCGGTACGGTCCGCAGGCCGTATGCAATACCACCGGCACCCACCGTCTCCTGTCCGAGCACACCCTCGGCGAGCGCCACCCGCTCGTCGTTGGCACGGCCCTCCAGACCGCCGACGCGGATCGCCGAGAAGACGAAGTCGGCGCCGCGCAGGGCCTCGTCGAGGTCCGTCGTGGCGGTCACCCGGGGGGCGTCGGGGACCTGGGCGGCCTGTTCGGCCAGCACGCGGGTGACCGCGGAGAGCCTCTGGGGATCCAGGTCGTGCAGCACGACCCGGGTCACCCGCCCCTCGCCCCGGTCCCCGAGCAGCGCCCCGTACACGAGCGGCACCCGGAATCCGCCGCCGCCCAGAATCGTCAGCTTCACGCTTGCACCTTTCCTGCCACGACCACGTCGACGCCGGCCTCCTCCAGGGCGGCCCGGGTCGTCGTGTCCACGGGAGCGTTCGTCACCACCACGTCCAGGTCCTCGGGACCGCAGACCTTCGCCATACCCGTACCCGGGAACTTCGCCGAGTCCGCCAGCAGGACGACCTTGTCGCTCGCCGCGATCATGGCCCGCTTGACCGGCACCTCGACCACGGTCGTGTCCATCACCTGCCCGCCCGGACGCACCCCGCTGGTGCCGAGGAAGAGCCAGTCGGCGTGCAACTGGCGCAGATTGTCCTCGGTGAGGAAGCCGACCAGGGAGCGGTACTCGCGGCGGACCATGCCGCCGAGGATGACCAGCTCGATGCCCTCGTCGTCGGCGAGTTCCTCGTAGACCACCAGATTGCTGGTGATCACGGTGATGCGGCGGCCGTGCAGCTGCCGGGCCAGCCGGTAGGCGGTGGTGCCGATGTCGAGCAGCACCGACTGACCGTCCTTGATCATCGCGGCGGCGCGTTCCGCTATGACGTCCTTCTCGGCCACACGGACCTCGGCGACCTCCGCGAACGGCTGGTCGCCCTCCTCCACGACCGCGCCGCCGTGGACCCGGGTCAGCAGGCCCTCCTCCTCCAGTTTGAGCAGGTCACGCCGGATGGTGGCGGGGCTCACGCCGAGCTGCTCGGACAGGTCCGTCACGGCCGCGGGCCCGCCGGAGCGCAGGGCCCGCAGGATGAGTTGATGTCGTCGTTCTGCCAGCACGGCATGAACACTACTCGTCATCTTCAATCATTTCTATGCTCAGTTCTGCTTGGGTATTGACCAATGTCGCCGAGCGGCGCACGATTCCGGTCACTGAAATGAAGAGTTTTGACGAACTCCCGGCGAAGGGATGCGCGCGTGGACGACGACCGGCCCGATGTGCTGCTGACCGGGCTGCTCTTCTACGACCTCGTCCTGACCGGGCTCGGCAAGCCGCCGACGCCCGGCGAGGAGATCTGGACCGAGGGCATGGGCAGCAGCCCCGGCGGCATCGCCAACCTGGCGGTGGCCGCCTCCCGGTTCGGCCTGAGGACCTCCCTGGCCACGGTCTTCGGCGACGACTTCTACGGCACCCACTGCCGTGACGTCCTCGCCGGCCAGGAGCACATCGACCTCGCCCTCTCGCGCACCGCCCCCGGCTGGCCCACCCCGGTCACCGTCTCCCTCGCCTACGGCGCCGACCGCGCCCTCGTCACCCACGGCCAGGAGCCGCCGTACTCGCAGGACGCGCTGATGGGCGATCCCCCCGAGGCGCGCACCGCGCTCGTGCACCTCGAATCCGAACCGCGCGAGTGGATCGGCAAGGCGGCCGCGAACGGCACGCTCATCTACGCCGACGTCGGCTGGGACCCCACCCAGCGGTGGCCGGCGAGCCTGCTCGACCAGCTCGCCCTGTGCCATGCCTTCCTCCCCAACGAGACCGAGGCGATGGCCTACACCCGCACCGACAGCGCCCTCGCGGCGCTCGGCACGCTCGCCGAACTGGTGCCGGTGGCCGTGGTCACCCGCGGCGGCGACGGCGCGGTGGCCGTCGACCAGACCACCGGCGAGTTCGCCGAGGTCCCCGCGCTCGACATCGATGTCCTGGACGCGACGGGCGCCGGGGACGTCTTCGGCGCGAGCTTCGTCGCGGCCTCGCTCGGCGGCTGGCCGCTCGCGGAGCGGCTGAGGTTCGCGGTGCTGGCCGCCGGTCTGTCCGTAGGGCGGCACGGCGGGGCGCTCGCCGCGCCCGGCTGGTACGGCGTCCACCGCTGGTGGCAGGCGCTCGACGATCCCGGACTGCGGCGCTCGTACGGCTTTCTCGCCGACCGGCTGCCGCCGGACCCGGGACCGCCGGTCCGCCACGCCCCCGTCACTCCCCCGAACATCCCCCTTGGTACGTGAATCCCGAAAGGCGGTGGGAGCTGTGCGGCTCTCACGAAGAGGCCTGCTGCGCGCGGGCCTGGCCGGTACGGCCGCCACGGCACTGGGCGGTCTGGCGACCGGCTGTGCCGTACCGACCGGCTCCACGGGCCGGAACATGGTGCTGTGGTACTGGAGCGGCGGCCTGAGCGACACGGTCGTCGAGAACGCGAAGGCGCGTTACGACAGCTCCGTCACCCTCAAGGCCCAGCAGATCGGCGGCTACTACCGCTCCAAGCTGATCACCACGATGGCGGGACGAGCCCACATCCCCGACATCGCGGGGCTCAAGGGCGAGGACATGGCCTCGTATCTGCCGAACGCCGACCAGTTCGTGGATCTGCGGACCTTGGGCGCGGACCGGCTGAAAAGCCAGTACCTGTCCTGGAAGTGGGACCAGGCCATCGCCGACGACGGCTCGATGATCGGCTTCCCGATCGACTGCGGTCCGCTCGCGCACTACTACCAGCCGGCGGTGTTCGAGAAGGCAGGGCTGGCGTACGAGCCCGACGACGTCTCCCGCGAGATGGGCACCTGGGAGGCGTTCTTCGCGGCCGGTGAGCGGCTGAGGAAGCGCATACCCGGCACCTGTCTGCTCGTCGACGTCCTCGCCGTCTACGAGAACTCCGTCAACCAGGGCACCCAGCGGTACGTGGACAAGGACGACCACTTCATCGGCGACCAGGAGCACATCCGCACCGCCTGGGACCGAGCTGTCGAGGCCAAGCGGCGCGGGCTGATCTCCGACATCGTCAACGGCACCCCGGACTTCAACGCCGCCACCGAGAGAGGCCTGCTGCCCAGCCAACTGGGGGCCTCCTGGGCGGCGGGCGACCTCAAGCTCGGGCTGCCGAAGACCGCAGGGAAGTGGCGCGTCGCCGCCATGCCGGGCGGACCGGCGAACAACGGCGGCTCGTTCCTGTCCGTCACGAAGGCGTGCCGGGAGCCGGAGCGGGCCTTCGAGATCATCACCTGGATGCTGAACCCGGCCAACCAGGCGCAGGGCTTCGTCGACGCCGGTCTGTTCCCGTCGACGCCGGCCTCGTACGAGATGAAGAAGCTGCGTGAGCCCGACCCGTTCTTCGGGGGTCAGATCACCATGGATGTCTTCGGACCGGCGGCGGAGCAGATCCCCGTCGCCTACAACAGCCCCTACGACGTGGCGCTCGGACAGCCCATCAAGGACGAGATGAAGAACGTCGGCGTCCTCGGCAAGAACCCGGACAAGGCCTGGAGTGACGCCATGAGCAAGTGCCGGCGCATCGCGGACCACCTGGGGGTGACCTACTGATGGCCGTCATCGAACAGACCCCGCCCGCGGTCGCACAGCCCACCCCCACCCGGCCCAAGACGGGCTTCCGCACGTACTGGCACCTCTACGCCGCGATCTCCCCCTTCTATCTCCTCTTCCTCTCCTTCGGCCTGATCCCCGTCGGCTTCTCGCTCTATCTCTCCTTCCACCGCTGGGACGGCCTCGGCTCCATGGAGTGGGCGGGCCTGTCGCAGTACCAGTACCTGATCTCCGACAGCGACTTCTGGCAGTCGATCGGGAACACGATCGTCATCTGGGCGCTCGCGACCTTCCCCATGATCTTCCTGGCGATGGTCACGGCCGTGATGCTCAACTCCGCCGTCCGCTTCAAGAACGTTTACCGCTTCGCGTACTTCCTGCCGAACGTCACCTCGATCGTGGCCGTCGCGATCGTCTTCGGCTCGATCTTCTCCACCAACTTCGGCCTGATGAACGCCCTGTTGCAGGCCGTCGGCCTGGATCAGGTGGCCTGGCTGAACACTCCGTGGGGCATCAAGGTCGCCATCGCCACCCTGATGACCTGGCAGTGGACCGGCTACAACGCGATCATCTTCCTCGCCGGGCTCCAGACGATCCCGAGTGATCTGTACGAGGCGGCCCGCATCGACGGCGCCGGTCCCGTGCAGACGTTCTTCCGGGTCACCCTGCCGCTGCTGCGGCCGACGCTGCTGTTCGTGCTCGTCGTCTCGACGGTCACCGGCCTGCAGAGCTTCGCCGAGCCCCAGGTGCTGCTGCAGACCACGGCGAACGAGTCGACGTTCTCGGGCGGCCCCGACCACGCGGGCCGGACCATGGTCCTCTACTTCTTCCAGCAGACCTTCGACAACAACGACTTCGGCTACGGCGCCGCCGTGGCATGGGGCATCTTCCTCGTCGTCGTCATCTTCTCGATCATCAACTGGCGCCTGGTGCAGCGCCGGGGCGAAGAATAGGAAGGCCGGTCACCATGGCATCCATCAAGGGCTCCCGGCGCCGGGGCATCGCCCTGCACGCGGTCCTCGTCATCGGTCTGCTGCTGTCGGCCTTCCCGTTCTACTGGGCCGTGATCATGTCGACGCACACGTCGACCGAGATCTTCTCCTATCCGCCGAAGCTGCTGCCGGGCACGCACTTCCTGGAGAACGTCCGCCATCTCCTCGACAACATCGATTTCTTCGGGTCGATGTTCAACTCGCTCCTTGTCGCGACCTCAGTGACCTTTCTGGTTCTGTTCTTCGACTCGCTGGCCGCGTTCGTCTTCGCCAAGTTCCGGTTCCCGGGGCGGCGGCTGCTTTTCGCGCTGATGATGGCGATCTTCATGGTGCCGGCGCAGCTGGCCGCCATCCCGCAGTTCGTCATCATGGCCAAGCTCGGCTGGATCGGCTCGATGACCGCACTGATCGTCCCGGCCGCGGCGAACGCGTTCGGCATCTTCTGGATGCGCCAGTACATGAGGAGCGCCATCCACGACGAACTCCTGGACGCCTCCAGGCTGGACGGCGCGAGCTTCATGCGCCAGTACTGGCATGTGGCGCTCCCGGTCGTCCGGCCCGGCCTCGCCTTCCTCGGCATCTTCACGTTCATGGGCCAGTGGAACGACTACGCCTGGCCGTTGATCGCCCTGACCAACCCGGACAATGTCACCTTGCAGGTCGCACTGTCCCAACTCAACGGCACCCACGGCACCACGGACTACGGCATGGTGATGACCGGCGCGCTCCTCGCCCTCGTCCCGCTGCTGATCGTCTTCGCCATCGGCGCCCGGCAGATCATCGGCGACCTCGCCAAGGGGGCCGTGCGCGGATGAACGCCCTGTTGGCGCTCCGCCCCTGGGAGGCACCCGAGGTGACCTCCTGGGGGCGGCTTCCGATGTCCGCGGTCGACCGGCGGACCGGCGCCATGTCACTGGACGGTGAGTGGCGCTTCCAGTTGCTGCCGTCGCCGGACGCCGCATTGAGCGACGTCTGGTCCACTTCGTACGTCCCCGGCGCCTGGACCCTCCAGGACACCGACGACCTCCCGCAGTACACGAACGTCCGCATGCCGTTCGCGGAGTACCCGCCCTCGTCGCCCGTGGCCAATCCGACGGGGGTGTACGAGCGGGAGGTGAAGGTGCCCGCCGAGTGGGCCGGGCGGCGGATCGTGCTCCAGGTCGGGGCGGCGGAGCTCGGCTTCTACGTCGTCGACGAGGCGGACATCGAGTCGCACGACCACGCGCATGAGATCGCCGACGACCCGCGCTATCTGGGCGCCTTCGTGGACCGCGTCTCGCGGATGGTGCTGCGGGACAAGAACCATCCTTCGGTCATCATCTGGTCGCTGGGCAACGAGTCCGACTACGGGGCGAACCACGACGCGGCGGCGGGCTGGGTGCGCCGGCACGATCCGGCACGGCCGATCCAGTACGAGGGCGCGGCCAGACTCGACTGGGCGGCGACGGACGACGTCTCCGACATCGCATGCCCCATGTACGCGCCGATCGAGGACTGTGTCGCCCACGCGCTCTCCGGCGAGCAGACCAGACCGCTGATCCAGTGCGAGTACTCGCACGCCATGGGCAACAGCAACGGCACGCTCGCCGACCACTGGGCCGCCATCGAGTCAACGCCGGGTCTTCAGGGCGGCTTCATCTGGGAGTTCTGGGACCACGGAATTCTGCAGCGCGTGACAGACGGCAGACCCGCCGGGCGCTCCGGCGCCGGGCTGTACGACAACGGTGTCGCCGCGCCCGGCTTTCGCTGGGCGTACGGCGGCGACTTCGGCGAGGCGATCCACGACGGCGCGTTCATCGCCGACGGCATCGTCCTCCCCGACCGCACGCCCAAGCCCGTGATGTACGAACACCGGGAGATCGCGGCGCCGGTGCTCTTGCACTCCTTCCGCCACGAGGGGCTGGTAGTGCAGAACCACCAGTGCTTCCGTGGCCTGGACTGGCTGGAGGCCCGCTGGGAGCTGGCACTCGCGGACGGCCGCACCCTGACCGCTCCGGCCGAGCTGCCCGATCTCCGGCCCGGCGAGACGGCGGCGGTGCCGCTGCCGTTCGAGCTGCCTCAGGACGGTGGTGAGGCCTGGGTGACACTGCGGGTGACCACGAAGGACGACGAGCCATGGGGACCGCGCGGCACCGAGGTGTGCACGCCCCAACTCCGGCTGCGGGCGGCACCGGCTCCACGGGAGGCGACCGTCACGAGCGGTCCTCCCGTCGAGGTCGACGCCGAGGGTCTGCTGGTCCATCCGCTGCTGACCGCGGCCCCCACCCTGTCGCTGTGGCGCGCGCCCACCGACAACGACGAACTCGGTGGCATGGCACCGCGCTGGCGGACCTGGGGCCTCGACGCACTGGTCCGCAAGGTCGTGTCGGTGCGCGAGGACGACGGCCGGGTGACCGTGCACGCGCAGTACGCGGGCACGGTCGGCGTCGTCCGCCACGTCCAGACGTTCACTCCCGTCCAGGGCGGGGTCCGCATCGAGGAGTCGGCCGAGCTGCCCGAGTCCTTCGCCGACGTGGCCCGGGTCGGCTCGGTCTTCGAGACGGTGCCGGGGCTCGACCTGCTGGAGTGGTTCGGGCAGGGCCCCTGGGAGTCGTACCCGGACCGCAGCGCGGGAGCACCCGTGGGCCATCATCGGGTGCCGGTGGACGAGTTGTTCACGCCCTTTCTGCGCCCGCAGGAGAGCGACGGCCGGCACGGCGTACGGCATCTCACGCTGTCGGCGCCGGATGCCACGGGTCTCGCGGTACGGCTCGACGAGCCCCGGCAGGTCTCGGTGAACCGATACCGCGCCGCCGACCTCACCGCCGCCGCCCACCATGACGAACTGGTCCCGCGCTCCGAGTGCGTGGTGCACATCGACGCGGCTCACCGGGACCTTGGCACCGCCTCGTGCGGCCCGGACACCTCGGCCTCCTATCTGATCCCCCCGGGTGTCCACCGCTGGACCTGGACCCTGCGCGCCCTCTGAATCCCTCCCGTCACGGAACTCTCATCGGAGACGATGTGTGCACCTCGCACGAGCCTGGGCAGGAGTCTGCCCGCGCGAACGCCGGCAGACGCAACTTCCTCAGGGCCACCGCGCTGATCGGCGCCGCGGCCACCGCCGTCACGCTCCCAACGGTCGCCGAAGCGGCGGCAGTCGAGCGCGACCGGCGGCCCGACACCGAGAGCCGCCGCTTCACGCTCGCCGTGATGCCCGACACCCAGTACCTCTTCGACGGACCGAGCATCAACGCGGCGCCGGTCGAGGCCTCCCTGCGCTATCTGCTGGAGCACGGGCGCGAGGACAACGTCGTCTTCCTCTCCCACCTGGGCGATCTGACGGAGAACGGCGCCAAGGCCGAATGCGACGCGATCGGCGAGGCGTTCGAGCTGCTCGACCGGCGGGGCGTCGGCTACAGCGTCCTCGCGGGCAACCACGACGTCCGCTCCTCGACGAACGACCAGCGCGGTGCGACTCCGTACCTGGACACCTTCGGCCCGGACCGCTTCGCCGGAAAGCCGACCTTCGGCGGGGCCTCCCCCGACGGCTACAACACCTTCCACGTCTTCAAGGCGGCCGGATGCGAATGGCTCGTCCTGGCGCTGGACTGGCGGCTGTCGGAGAAGGGCTACGCCTGGGCGAAGGACGTAATCGCCCAGCACCCGAGCACCCCGGTCATCCTCACCACGCACGAACTCGTCCACGGCGACGACGCGTTGTCCTCCTACGGCCAGCAGCTGTGGGACAAGCTGGTCAAGGACCACGACCAGATCTTCCTCACCCTCAACGGCCACTACTGGCCGGCCGCCCGCGCGGTCCGCAAGAACACCGCAGGGAACGACGTCCATCTGCACCTGACGAACTATCAGAACCGTTACTACGGCGGCGCCGCGATGATCCGCCTCTACCACTTCGACCTCGACCGGAACACGATCGACGTCGAGACGCTCTCGCCGTGGATCCTGGGCCGGGCCTCGAAGGGACTGAACGAGCTGGAGCGGCAGGAGATGGAGCTGTCCGGTGACGCGGACCGGTTCTCCGTCGACATCGACTTCGCCGAGCGCTTCGCCGGGTTCGCGCCGATACCCGAGCGCCCGGCCCGGCCGGCCGCCGAGATGCTGGTGCGCGGCACGCTCGCTTACTGGCGGTTCGACGGCCACGAGGAGGGCGCGCCGGTCGAGGGCACGGTCCGTGACCTGTCCGGCAACGGCAACGACCTGACGGTGGTCAGGGTCGGCGACTCCGACCTGACCTGGTCCACGGCCCACCACCCCGACCAGCCGGGCCACGGCAGCCTGTACTTCCGGGGCGGCAAGCCCCCGCTGAAGGGCGCCTACCTCCGCACGATCGACGGCGCTCCCCTCAACTCGGCCACCCTCAAGGCCGGTTACACCATCGAGGCGTTCTACTGGCTCCCGGCCGACTGGACCGCGTCCCGCAACGCCTGGGCCGGACTGATCGGCCGTACCGGCACCGGCGGGGCGGCGGGCAGGACCGAGGGCGACCCGGACGAGCCGCTCGCCACCCTCTCGCTCTCCGACGGACCCGGCCCGCAGTGGGCCGTCCGCCCGCTCAACCAGCAGGGCATCGCCACCAACTGGGGCGACGAGACGGCCCCCGAGAAGTGGTGGCACCTCGCCGTCGTCAACGACGGCACCCACACCACGATGTACGTCCAGGGCTGCCCCGTCGCCCGCAACCCGCACGCCCCCGCCATCGGCCTCACCACGGTCGGCCTGCCCTGGCTGCTCGGCGGCTACGAGTACGGCGGAAAGATCGACCAGATCCTCTACGGCCGGCTCGGCGACGTCCGGATCGTCGGACGGGCGCTGCCCGTCACGTCGTTCATGAACCACTGACACCACCCTTGCGAAAGAGACCTCCCATGAACGACCAGCAGCTGCCCGCCTGGGCCGACCCGTCCGTCTCCCCCGAGTCGCTCGACCCGCAGGGCCTGTCCCGGCGTGGACTCCTGCGCGGCGCGGGCCTGTTCGGCGCCGCCTTCGCCCTCGGTGCCGCCGCCGTCCCCGCGTCCGCCTCCGAACGCTCCCTCGGCGGCGACGACCCGCGCCTCGCCTATCTCGTCGGCGACCATCACATCCACACCGTGTACAGCCACGACGCGAAGTACACGTTCTCCCAACTGGCCGCCGCGGGTGCGAAGTACGGCCTGGACTGGATGGTGTTCACCGAACACTCCAACTTCGGGCACGCCAAGTACGGCGCCCCGCTGGAGCACGAGGAGATCCTCAAGGCCCGCGCCGAGAACCCGCGCCAGCTCATCTTCCAGGGCCTGGAGTGGTACATCCCGGCCGCCGAGCACTGCACGGTCTTCACGGCGCCCGGCCCCAACGAGGTCGAGCTGCTCACGAAGTTCGAGAGCACCTACGACGGCAAGCTGCTCGGCTACACCGACGGGGCCCCCGGCCACCCCAACACGGCGCGCAACGAGGCCCACGCCGTCAAGGCGATCCAGTGGCTGGCCGAACAGCGGCGCACGGGCTACATCGACGACGTCCTGGTCCTCGCCAACCACCCCATGCGGCTCGGCATCGACTCCCCGCACGAGATGCGCAACTGGCGGGACGCGGCGCCCGAGATCATGATCGGCATGGAGGGCGCGCCGGGCGCCCAGGGCGCGGCCATCCCCGGCTGGCGCGGCACGACCTCCATCCGCGGCGAGTACGAGAACAAGCCGTCCGCCAACTCCTTCGCCGGTTACCCGACGGACGGCTACCTGACGTACGGCGGCTTCGACTGGGCGACGGCGACCGTCGGCGGGTTGTGGGACTCGATGCTGGCAGAAGGCAGCCTGTTCTCGATCACCACCAACTCCGACGCCCATCGGATCGTCTTCGACACCTGGAAGAACGGCGACTGGCAGCCGGGCCAGAACTTCGACAACACCGGCAGGCTGCCCGACCCGGTCAACACCGACTCCCCGCAGCCCGGCAGCGACTTCTGGCCCGGCCAGTTCTCCCGCACCCACGTCGGCGTCACCCGCTACGGCTACCGCTCCGTGATGGCGGGCCTGCGCGCGGGCCGCGTCTGGCTGGACCACGGGCATCTGCTGGACGGGCTCGACGTCCGGCTGAAGCGGGACTGCGACCTCGGCCGGGGCGTCACCCTGGGCGGCCGCCTCCGCGTCCGCAAGGGCGAGCGGCTCACCCTCAGCATCACGGTGACCAGCGCCTCCCGCCCCAACCCCCAGGGAATCCTGCCCGAGTTGGCGCATGTGGACGTCATCCGGGGCGCGGTGCGCGGCCCGGCGGCCGACCGGGACGACTGGCGGGCGCCCGACACCAAGGTCGTCCACACCAGCGACGTCGGCGGCCGCAAGGGGACGTACACCCTGCGCGTCCCGCTCGTCGCCGGGGACGAGTCCTTCTACGTCCGTCTGCGCGGCAGCGACGGCAACCGGAACGGCGCCGGGTACCTCGGCGCGTCGGTCGACCCGCACGGGCCGATCGTGCACGAGCCCGGCAACGGTGACCCGTGGGCCGATACGTGGTTCTATTCCAACCCGATATTCGTCGACGTGAAGGGTGCTTGATGAAGCGTCAACTCGCGTGCCTGGCCGCCTTATTCGGTGCGTTCGCGGTGGGCGCCGGGACCGCCTCGGCGGCCGGTGACCCGCACTGGGAGGAGACCAGCACGGCGTACACCGACACCCTGGGCGGCGGGCAGGGGCTCGCCAGCCGGGCCGACGGCTCGCTGCTGTACCGGGGTCTGGTGGACATCCCGCTGTCCCTGCGGATCAAGGGCTGGAACCACGTCGGCGACCCGGACATCGCCCAGGGGCATGTCTTCGACGCCTACCAGGGCCCGGACACGGCCACCTCCAAGATGTTCGCGGTCACCACCCCGGCCGGGAAGCGCTACGAGTACGTGCATCGGCTCAACCCGGGCGAGAAGCTGAACAACTCCTTCGCGACCGTCTCGCCGGACGGACAGTGGATGGTGTCGGGCGAGTGGGGCGACCAGAACCGCCTCCAGGTCTTCCCGACCCCGCTGCTCAATCCGTCCACACCGCCGACCGGCGGCGATCTGAAGGAGGCCTGGCAGATCACCCTGGACAAGCCGGTACGGGACATCCAGGGCTGTGACTTCATCACCGACACCCGTCTGGTGTGCGCCTCCAACGACGCCACCGGCTCCCTCTTCCCGGAGATCCGCCCCCTCCTCCAGGTCGACCTGCCCCGCAAGCTGGACGGTCAGCCGATCACCGGCGCGGTGAAGGCCCTGTTCGCACTGCCGCAGCGCAGCCTGTGCACGGGCACCTTCGAGACGGAGGGCGTGGACTACGACACGAAGAGCGGCATCCTGCGCGCCGAGGTGATCCAGCCCGGCGTGTGCGCGGTGTCGACGAGCGTCTACTCGTACCGCCAGGTCACGGACTGATCCACCAGAGGTACGGTGGGCCGCGTGACCATGGAAGAGTCGCTGCGGCCCCAGTCCCTCATGCTGACGTTCCTGGGCGAGCAGGTGCTCGGCCGGGACGTCTGCGTGTACTCGGGCTGCGTCATCGATGTCTTCGCCCGCGCGGGGATCGGCGAGCAGGCCACGCGCTCGACGCTGACCCGGATGGTGAACCGGGGTCTGCTGCGCCGCCAGCGCGAGGGCCGTCGTATGTACTTCGGGCTGACGGAGCGCTCGACGGCCGTACTGCGCGACGGCGAGCGCAGGATCTGGCACACCGGCGCCGTCAACCGGCAGTGGGACGGCACCTGGACCCTGCTCGGCTTCTCGCTCCCCGAGTCCTGGCAGCGCCAGCGCCACGATCTGCGCTCCCAGCTCACCTGGAGCGGCTTCGGACCGCTGTTCAACGGCCTGTGGCTCGCCCCCGGCGAGGTCGATGTGTCGTCCCTGGTCGCCGAACTCGGCCTGTCCGCCCATGTGAAGGTCTTCCGCGCCCACGCGGACACCGGCATGGACATCGGCGCGATGATCGAGGAGACCTGGGAACTGTCCGAACTGGCCGCCCGCTACGACGCGTTCGTGGACCGCTGGCAGCCGTGGGAGACACAAGCCCCCGACCCGGACGACGCGCTCACCCTGCGCCTGCGGCTGCAGGCGGAGTGGCTGCGGCTGATCCGCCGTGATCCCCGGCTGCCGGTCCGCCATCTGCCGGAGGGCTGGCCGGCGGACCGGGCCGAGAAGACGTTCCGGGCGGTCCACGAGCGGCTCACCCCGCTCGCGGACGCCGCGGCCGAGCGCCTTCTCGACCTGGTGCCGGTGCGCGAGGATCAGGCGTAGAACCGCGACAGGCTCTGCAGCACCGCCGCCGGCTTGGTGCCGTCCTCGATCTCGATCGTGCCGTCCACGGTGATCTGCGCCCCGCCGGGCACCTCATCGACCTCGGCGAGCCTTCCGACCAGGCGGATCCGCGAGCCGACCTTCACCGGCGAGGGGAAACGCACCTTGTTCAGGCCGTAGTTGACCTTCGTGGTGACGCCCTGGACGTCGAGCAGCTCGGTGAACAGGGGGATGAAGAGGGAGAGGGTGAGATAGCCGTGGGCGATGGGGGCGCCGAAGGGTCCGGCGGCGGCCTTCTCGGGGTCCACATGGATCCACTGGTGGTCGCCGGTGGCGTCGGCGAAGGTGTCGATGCGTTCCTGGGTGACCTCGATCCACTCGCTGGTGCCGAGGTCGCTGCCGGCCAGCTTCTTCAGTTCGTCGAGGCCGTTCACGGTGATGCTCATGGGGTTCCTTAGCTGTTGCCGTACCGATTGCGGACACGGGACTTGAGGAGCTTTCCGGAGGCGGTGCGCGGGAGTTCGTCCGCGAGGACGACCGACTTCGGGATCTTGTATCTGGCGAGGCGGCCGGAGAGGGAGGCGAGGATGTCGTCGGGGTCGAGCGTGGCGCCCTCGCGGGGCACCACGACCGCGCGCGGGACCTCGCCCCACTTGTCGTCGGGCACGCCGATGACCGCGCACTCGACGATGTCCGGGTGGGCGAGGAGCAGGTCCTCGATCTCGGCGGGGTAGATGTTCTCCCCACCGGAGATGATCATGTCCTTGATGCGGTCGACGATGAACACATAGCCGTCCTCGTCGATGCAGGCCGCGTCCCCGCTGCGGAACCAGCCGTCCGCGAAGGAGGCGGCGCTCTCCTCGGGCAGCCCCCAGTAGCCGGACATGACGTGCGGCCCGCGCACGACCACCTCCCCCGTCTCGCCGACGTCGGCCGGAGTCAGGTCGGGGCGCACCACCCGCACATCGCTGAAGAAGTGCGGCACACCCGCCGAACCCGCCTTGCTCACCGCGTGTTCGGCATCCAGGAAGAGCGCGCCGGGCGCGGTCTCGGTCATGCCGTAGCCCTGGAGGAAGGTCAGCCCGCGTTCCTGGTACGCGGCGATCAGCGGGGTCGGCACCGGGGAGCCGCCGCAGGTCAGGATCCGCAGGGAGGACAGATCGGCGTCCGCCCAGCGCGGATGCCGGGCCAGTTGGTCGAACATCGTCGGCACCCCGAACATGAAGCTGATCCGGTGCCGTTCGACCAGCTCGAAGGTGGCGTCCGGGTCGAAGGACTCGACCAGGACACAGGTGCCGCCCTTCAGCAGGACCGGGAGCGTCAGCATGTTCAGGCCGGCCGTGTGGAACAACGGGGCGGAGACCAGGGCGCGTTCATCGGTGATCAGGTCGGTGTCGACGAGGACGTTGATCGCGTTCCAGGTGAGGTTGCCATGGCTGAGCATGGCGCCCTTGGGGCGCCCCGTCGTGCCCGAGGTGTACATGATGATGCAGGTGTCGTCGGGGGCGACGGGTTCGTCGACGGGGTCGTCCGAGGCCGACGCGAGGACGGCCTCGTACTCCTCGCCGACCTCCAGATAGGTACGTACGTCCGTGCTGCCCGGCAGTCCCGCGACGAGCCCGGTGTGCGAAGGGCCGTGGATCAGTGCCTTCGCGCCGGAGTCGGCGAGCTGATAGGCGATCTCGGGTCCGGCCAGGCGTGTGTTGAGCGGGACGAAGACCGCGCCGAGGGTGCCCGCGGCGAACAGGGTCTCCAGATAGGAGGGGTGGTTGGGGCCGAGGTAGGCGATACGGTCGCCGCGGCGCAGGCCCCGGGCGCGCAGGGCGTGGGCGAGGCGGGTGGTGCGGTCGTACAGCTCGGCGTAGGTGAAGCTGGTGTCGCCGTGGATCAGGGCGGTGCGGTGCGGGGTCTTGCGGGCCCGGCGTGCGGGCCATGACCCGGTTCCCTCGTTGCGCATCGGGCACCCCTTACGGTTTGGTCAGCCCGAGCAGACGGGCGGCGTTCTCCTTGAGGATCTTCGGCCTGACCTCGTCCTTGATCTCCAGCTTCGCGAAGTCGGCGAGCCAGCGGTCGGGGGTGAGGACGGGGAAGTCGGAGCCGAAGAGGACCTTGTCCTTGAGCAGTGTGTTGGCGTACCGCACGAGCTGCGGCGGGAAGTACTTCGGCGACCAGCCGGACAGGTCGATGTGCACGCCCGGCTTGTGGGTGGCGACGGCGAGGGCCTCGTCCTGCCAGGGGAAGGACGGGTGCGCCAGGATGATCTTCAGATGCGGGAAGTCGGCGGCGACGTCGTCGATGTGCAGCGGGTTGGAGTACTTCAGCCGGATTCCGCCGCCGCCCGGCACTCCGGCGCCGATCCCGGTCTGTCCCGTGTGGAACAGGGCGATCGTGCCGGTCTCCTCGATCACCTCGTAGAGGCCGTAGGCCACCGAGCGGTCGTCGGGGAAGAAGCCCTGGATGCTGGGGTGGAACTTGAACCCCTTCACGCCATACTCCTCGACCAGCCGGCGCGCCTGTCTGATCCCCGCCTTGCCGCGGAAGGGGTCGATGGAGGCGAAGGGGATGAGGACGTCGGAGTTGGCCGCCGCGGCCTCGGCCACCTCCTCGTTCGGGACCGGTGCCGTGCCGGTCGCGGACTCGGCGTCCACCGTGAAGATCACGGCGGCCATGTTCCGCTCCCGGTAGTGGGCGGCGGTCTCCTCAAGAGTCGGCTTCCGCTTGCCCTCGACCTTGAAGTAGGCCGAGGAGGCGGCGTGCAGGTCGTCGGCGAGCGAGGAGTGGCCCCGGGAGGAGACCTCCGCGTGGGTGTGGACATCGATGGCGACCAGCTTGTCCAGGTCCATCACGCCTCCGGGAGCTTCGGTGCCGGGATGCCGACCGTCTGGAGTTCGGCGCCGACCGAGGCGGGCCAGGCGTCGGCGAGGGTGTCGGGGGTCCAGCCGCCGTCGGCGTAGGCCGTGCTGATCTCCTGCGGATGCGACCAGAGTGCCACCTTGTCGCCGCCGATGCCGATGCACTGGCCGGTCACCGAGCGGGCCGCCGCGGAGGCCAGGAAGGGGACGAGTGCCGCGCAGTCCTCGGGGGTGCCGAAGCCCTCGCCCTTGCGGAGGAAGTCGGGGAGCGGGTCCCCGTTCCGCATGGCCTCGATGTACGGCGCGAAGGCGGGGATGGTCTCGGTCATCGCGGTCGCGGCGACGGGCACGATCGCGTTGACGGTGATGTTCGCGCGGCCCAGCTCCATGGACCAGGTACGGGCCATGGCGGCGATGCCCGCCTTGGCCGCCGCGTAGTTGGTCTGGCCGAAGTTGCCGCGCTGCCCGGCCGGGGAGCCGACCAGGATCAGGCTGCCGCCCTCGCCCTGCTCGCGCATCCGGACGGCGGCGGCGCGGGCGCAGGTGAAGGTGCCCCTGAGGTGGGTCGTGACCACGGCGTCGAAGTCGTCGTCGGTCATCTTCCACAGCACCTTGTCGCGCAGGATGCCGGCGTTGGTGACCAGCGCGTCGAGCCGCCCGAACTCGGCCACGGCACGCTCGACGAGCCGGTCCGCGGCCTCGGTCGTACCGACCGCGACCGCCTCGGCGACGGCCGTGCCGCCCGCCTCGCGGATCGACTTCGCGGCCTGTTCGGCGACGGCCTCGTCGAGGTCGTTGACGACCACCGAGGCCCCGTGGGCGGCCAGGGCGTGCGCGTAGGCGAGGCCGAGGCCCCGGCCGCTGCCGGTGACGACGGCGGCCTTGCCGGTGAGATCGATGCTGGGCACGGCTGAGTCCCTTCAGGTCGGGAGGTGTGCGACGTGGAGATAGAAGCTAAGAGCAATAATTGGTGACGTCAATAGTTGTCGCCGACCGCCGGGTGCGAAAGACTGGGGCCATGGACACCAAGACCACCCCGATCGACGCAAACGAGCCGTGGATGCGCGAACTGCACGCGGACACCGGCTATCTGCTCTACCGACTGGGCCTGCGCTCCGGGCAGCTGTTCAACTCCTGCCTCCAGGAGTCCGGACTGCGCCTGCGCCACTACGCGGTGCTGCGCTTCCTCGCCACCTGCGAGGGTGCCCTCCAGCGCGAGCTGAGCGCCCGCCTCGGCTACGACCCGAGCGCGATCGTCGGCCTGGTCGACGACCTGGAGAAGGCGGGCTTCGCCGAGCGCCGCCCCTCCCCCGACGACCGCCGCAGCCGGATCGTCGTCCTGACCGATCCCGGCCGCGCCTTCCTGCGCGACATCGACGAGGCGGGCCTGCGCGTGACGAACGAGCTCCTGGATCCGCTCGACCCGGCCGAGCGCGAGACCCTGCACGCCCTGCTCCTGCGGATCGTCCAGGACGGACCGACCTGACGAAGGCGAATGTTGTGCAAATGATTGACGGCTGCACGACTACTGCCTAACTTCACGGAGGCATCAGGCACCGTCCCCCAGGGAGCCCATCGTGCAGCCAACCCAACTCTCCCCAGAATCCCGGCAGTTGCGCAGAGTCGCGCTGTCCGGCCTGCTCGGCACCGCCGTCGAGTTCTACGACTTCCTCGTCTACGGCACGGTCGCCGCGCTCGTCTTCGGCGATCTGTTCTTCCCCGGCGCCGACCCCGCCGTCGGCACGATCGCCGCCTTCGGCACCTTCGCCGCCGGCTATGTCGCCCGACCGCTCGGCGGCATCCTCTTCGGTCACTTCGGCGACCGGGTCGGCCGTAAGTCGATGATGCTGCTGACCATGCTCCTGATGGGCAGCGGCAGCTTCCTGATCGGTCTGCTGCCCACCTACGACGCCATCGGTGTCTGGGCGCCCGTGCTGCTGGTCCTGCTCCGGCTGGTGCAGGGCATCGCGATCGGCGGTGAGTGGGGCGGCGCCACCCTCATGGTCGTCGAGCACGCCGAGCACAGCCAGGGCGCAAGGCGCGGACTGTGGTCCAGCTTCACCCAACTCGGCGCCCCGCTCGGCTCGTTGCTCTCGGCCGGAGTAGTCACCGCCGTCGCCGCCCTGCCCGACGACGACTTCCGCTCCTGGGGCTGGCGCGTGCCGTTCCTGCTCAGCGTCGTGCTGCTCGCCGTCGGTATGTTCGTCCGCCTCAAGGTCGCCGAGAGCCCGCTGTTCACCAAGCCCGAGCCGCGCGAGAAGCCGCCCGTACTGGAGGTGCTGCGGCGGCCGAAGCCGGTGCTGCTGGCGGCCTGTGTCGGCATCGGCGCCTTCACCGCACAGTCGCTGCTGACCAGCTTCATGATCACGTACGCCGTCGACGAGGGCTACAGCCGCCCGCAGGTGCTCACCGCGGTGACCGTCGCCTCCGCTGTCGCCCTGCTGGTCCTGCCCGCGGCCTCCGCCCTGTCCGACCAGGTCGGCCGCCGCCCCGTGGTCCTGACCGGCGCCATCGCCTCCGCCGCGCTCGCCTTCCCGGTCCTGGCGTTGGTGAACTCCGGCTCCCCCGGCCTGCTGATCCTCGCCCTCGCCCTCGGTCACGGCGTGGCCCAGTCGACGATGTACGGCCCGCTGGGCGCCCTGCTCACCGAGATGTTCGGCACCCGGGTCCGCTACACCGGCGCCTCCCTCGGCTATCAGGCGGCCACCCTGCTCGGCGCGGGCTTCTCCCCGCTGATCGCCAGCAGCCTGCTCGCCTCGAACGGCGGCGGCAGTACCCCTATCTCGCTGCTGCTGTGCGGCGGCGCGGCGATCACCGCCCTGACGGTGTGGCGGATCCGCGAGACCCACACCGACGCCCTGGAACCCGCCCCGGCCCGTTCCGCGACCCCCACTCCGGAAGGGACACCCCGTTGAGAACCCTGGTCGTCGTCGCGCTGGCCGTCACCCTCACCACAGCCGCCGCACTGCCCGCCTCCGACACCCACCTGGAGGGCGAACTCCCCTCGGGCGCCGCCTACCTGATGGACGTCCCCGCGGACTGGAACGGCACGGTCCTGCTCTACAGCCACGGCTACCGGGCCGCCGGCTGGCCCAACCCGCCCCAGAACGCACCCGATTCGGCCACCCGGGACAAGCTCCTGGACCAGGGATACGCGCTCATCGGCTCCTCCTACGCCACCACCGGCTGGGCCGTGACCGACGCCGTACCCGACCAACTCGCCACGCTCGACGTCTTCACGGAGAAGTTCAGCGAGGCCGACCGGACCCTGGCGTGGGGCACGTCCTACGGCGGACTGGTCACGACCACCCTCGCCGAACGGCACGCCGACCGCTTCGACGGCTCGCTCTCCATGTGCGGCCTGGTGCAGGGCGGGGTGGCGAACTGGAACAGCACGCTGGACCCGGTGTTCGCGCTGAACACCCTGCTCGGCTCGGACGTCCGGCTCACCGGCTTCGCGGACCAGGCCGAGGCGCAGGGCGCCGCGCAGACGCTCACCGCGGACGTCACGGCAGCTCAGGAGAGCCCGGAGGGCCGGGCCCGCATCGCCCTCGCGGCGGCCCTGCACAACATCCCCGGCGACGCCGTACCAGGGCTCATCCAATTCCCCGCCTTCAGCTGGCGCCAGGAAGCGGAGAGCAGGGCGGGCGGGAACCCGTCCTGGAACACGGGCGTCGACTACACGGCGATGCTCCACCGCTCGCCCCTCTACAAGGAGGTGACCGAGCTCTACAAGGAGGCGGGAGTAGCGCTGCGCGCCGACCTCAAGGCCCTCAACCGCGCACCCCGCATCACCGCCGACGCCTCGGCCGTACGGTGGATGAGCGACACCAGCGTCTTCAAGGGCCGCCTCTCGGACCCCCAGTTGAACATCCACACCACCGGCGACACCCTGATCCCCGTACAGTCGGAGAGTGCCTACCGCAGGGCCGCCACCGCGGCAGGCGCGGGCCAACTGCTGGCGCAGGCCTACGTGGACGCGCCGGGCCACTGCACATTCACCCCGGGCGAGATGGTGGGCGCCCTGCGGACGCTGGAGAACCGGCTGGACACGGGCCGCTGGGACGTGGCACCGGGATCGCTCAACTCCCTTGCCCAGCAAGAGGATCCGACCACTGACGCCCGCTATGCCGCTTACCGGCCCACCCCCTACCCCCGCCCCTACGACCTGGCCCACCCGGGAGACGCCCGGCCATGACCCCTCGCTCCGCGCCCGACCGGCTGCTGTCCGTGCTCGCCGCGTTCGACCACGAGCACCCGGCGTTGAGCCTGACGGACATCAGCCGGCGGGCCGGGCTGACCCTGACCACCGCACACCGCCTGGTGGGCGCCCTGACCGAGTGGGGCGCCCTGGAGCGGGACTCCTGCGGCGTCTACCACGTGGGACTCAGGCTGTGGGAGATCGCGGCACTGGCACCTCGCGGCCTCGCCCTCCGGCAGGTCGCGCTGCCGTATCTGGAGGATCTGTACGAAGCGACCCACGAGAACGTGCAGTTGGCGGTGCGCGACGGCACCGAGGTCGTCTACATCGAATGGCTCTCCGGCCGCTCGGCGGTCGGCGTCCACATCCGCGTCGGCGCGCGCTGGCCGCTGCACGCCACCGGAGTCGGCCTGGCCCTTCTGGCCCACGACGACCCGGCCCGCCAGGACGAGTACTGCACCGGCCCACTGGCGTCCTTCACCCCGTACACCATCACCGACCCGGCCCGTCTGCGCCGCGAACTGGCCGAAGTGCGCCGCACGGGCGTGGCGGTGAGCAGTCGTCAGGTCACGGACGACGCCCTGTCGGTGGCCGCCCCGGTACGCGGTCCGGGCGGCGCGGTGGTCGCGGCGGTGTCGGTGGTGGTGCCCGAAGCCGACGCCCAGGTACCGGTGTTGGCCCCGGCGGTGCGGATCGCGGCGCGGGGGATCTCGCGTGGGCTGGGGTGGCGGCCCTGACTCAGCCGAGCCGGGTGCGGGCCAGGTAGGTCACTTCCTCGCCCGCGTGCCGTGCCGTCGCCCGGCACGCGAGGGTCGTGTCGGAGGTGACCCGGGCCGGGGTGACGCGCCAGCGGACCGTCAGTTCGTCGCCCGCTCGCAGGAGGGGGGCGGTCAGCGGGTCCAGGGCGTGGAGGTCCCAGCCGCCGGGGGCGCCGAGGGTGAGGCGGGGGGCGGTCCAGGGTCGGGCGGAGCCGTTGGCGAGGGTGGCGGTGACGGTGAAGTCCGGTGCCCTGTCGGTGACTTCCAGCGTGAGGCCGAACGGCTTGCGCGGGTAGGTCGGCGACCAGGAGTCGCGCATCAGCTTCACCAGGGCGTCCGCCTGGGCCGGGCGCGCCGATGCCAGGTCGTGTCGCTCGCCCGGGTCCCGGGACAGGTCGTACAGCTCCACGTCCCACTCGTCGTCGGGGGCGCCCCGGTCCAGGCCCGGTGCGAACCGCACCGCCTTCAGGTCGCCGCGGCGCAGCGCCTCCGCGAGGTGCCGGCCCCGGCCCTGGTCGACGGCGTCGGCGCGCGGGGTGACTCCGCTGTGGTTGCGGTAGAAGTACAGGTGGTTGTGGCGGGCGGTGTGGCCCGAGCCGCGCAGCAGCGGGGCCAGGGAGAGACCGTCCACGTCGGTCGGGGCGGGGGCTCCGGCGAGGTCGGCGAGGGTGGGGAGCAGATCCGTCATCGGCGTGGGGCGGTCGGTGGTGCCGGCCGGGATGTGCCTCGGGGACCAGGCGATGAGCGGGACGCGGATGCCGCCCTCGTAGAGATTCCGCTTGTAGCCGCGCAACGTGCCGTTCGCGTCGAAGAGTTCGGGGTTGGTGTGGCCCTCCTCGTGCGGGCCGTTGTCGCTGGTGATCAGGACGAGGGTGCGGCCCGCGATGCCGAGCCCGGTGAGACGGTCGACGATCTCGCCGACCAGCGAGTCGAAGGTGGTGACCTGGGCGGCGTGCCGGCGGTCGGGGCCCGGCCAGGGGCGGTCGCCGTACTCGCCGTCGTCCGGGGTCTGGCTTGGGGCGTGCGGCAGGGCCGGGGTCAGGCAGAGGAGGAAGGGCTCGGCGCGGTGCGCGTCGAGGAAGGCCAGCGCGCGCTCCTTCAGCAGGTCGGGCGCGTAGACCTCGCGGGCGTCGCCGCGGTTGGCGGGGATCTCCTGGCGGGTGCCGTTGTGCCAGAGGTACTCGGGGAAGTAGTCGTGGGCGTGGCGGTGCCCGATGTAGCCGTAGAACTCCTCGAAACCACGGGAGTTGGGGTGGCTCGGCTGGTCCGGCCGCTCGGGGCCGAAGCCCCACTTGCCGAAGATGCCGGTGCGGTAGCCGAGCGAGCGGAGCGCCTCGGCGAAGGTGAAGTCCCGGTCGGTGAGCGCTCCTTGGCCGCCCGGTCCCCAGGGGTTCTCGCGGACGGTGGCGTGCCCGGCGTGCAGTCCGGTGAGCAGCGAGCAGCGCGAGGGCGCGCAGACGGGGGCGGTGGCGTAGGCGTCGGTGAAGCGCAGGCCCTCGGCGGCCAGGGCGTCCAGGCGGGGGGTGCGGATGAGTTTCTGGCCGTAGGAGCCGAGTTCGCCGTGGCCGAGGTCGTCGGCGAGGATCACCACGAAGTTCAGCCGGTCCGAGCCGGACTGCACGGCCGGTACGGCGGAGGCGGGCCTGCCGTCCGTCGGTGGCAGCGCCTTCTCGCCCTCCTCGCACGCGACGGCCGCCGTGGCAGCGACCGGCACGGCGGCGGCCGCGGTGAGGAAGCGGCGGCGGCTCGGCATACATGTCTCCTGGGAGGCGACGGGCAGGGGGTCCGGAGACGATGGTGATCGCAGCCGTCGGTCCAGGACCATGCACACGCTGTGAACGCTCTGTTTCGACCTTTCAGAGGGAAAGCCCCGGCTCCTGGTTCCTTCTCCACGGCATCGAAACGATCACAAACGGAGGCACGATATCCCTCTCACCGGTGAGGACGCCGCCGCATCCGGCCTCCGATACTGGAACGGCCTCTGGCCCCGAGGAGCCGCCCATGTCCCCGCCGTCCTGGCTCGCCCCTGCCGCCACCCGGCTGCGCACCGGACGGGCAGACCGTCGGCACCTACCCGGTCACCGGCGCGACGCCGATCACACCACCTGGTCCGGGATCATGGTGATCAGCGAGCGGTACAAGGAGACCCGGACGGAGTCCTCCACGGTGGGCCTCGGCGACGAGTACGACATCTCCGACGTCCCGCACGCCCAGCGGCTAATAACCTCCGGCACCTTCATCCACGGCACCTACTGGGCGTCCACCTCGGTGTTCGGCAGTGAGAACACCAGCCACGGCTGCATCGGGCTGCATGACGCGAAGGGCGCGGACGACAAGTCGGTGGACGGCTTCAAGTTCTGCGACAGTTCGATGCTCGGCGATGTGGTGGTCGTGACCAACTCCGGTAAGGAGACGGTCTATCCGGCCAACGGGCTGGGCGGCTGGAACCTGTCCCGGGCGGAATGGCAGGCCGGGCAGGCGCGCAGCGCATTCACGGGTTGAATCCTCCCCCTCATGAATGAGGGGGATTCCTGACTCAGGCCGCCTCCGAGAGCAGCGCTCCCGGAGGTCTTACGCCTTCGGCATCAGCCGGGTTGAGACCAGCCCGGACGAGCATCACGCGGGCGGAGTTCTTGTCCCTGGGCGAGGCAGTTCCGCACGCGGTGCACGTATACGTTCGTTCCGACAGCGGCAGTGCGTGCTTGGTTCTCGCCCCGCAGTGCGCGCAGTCCATCGTGGTGTGGGCCGGGTGCACCAGGTGTACGACCCGGCCGTGCTTGCGGGCCATCTCGGTCAGAGCCCGTTTGGTGGCGCCGATCGCCGCGTCAGCGGCCTTGCGCGCCATCGTCGACTTCGCCAGAAACCTGGGCCGGAAGTCTTCTACCGCCAAAGCGTCGTGGTCACGGACCACGCGCTTGGCCCATTTGCGGCTCGTGTCCTGACGTTGCCGGGCGATCTTCGCGTAGGTCTTCGCCCGCCGCTTCTTCGCCTCCCGGTAGCCCTTCGAGGCGGCCTGCCCCTTCTTCGGCTTGCGGCGGGCCATCATGCGGTCGTACCGCGACAGCTTGGCCTGTGCCTTCTTCCCGTGCTGGGCGTGCGGGAGATCGTGGGCGTCGGACGTGGTCGTCGCGATTTCGCGGACACCCCAATCGACACCGATCACCCGGCCGGTCTCCGGCAGCGGCTGCACCCGGACAGGGACCACGAACGAGCAGTACCAGTGCCCCACCGTGTCCTGGTACACGCGCACGCTGGAGGGCGCGGCGGGCAGGTCCCGCGACCACACCGGCGTCAGGACGATGCCCCCGGCCAGGTGCAGACGGCCGTCCTTGAGACGGAACCCGCGCTTTGTGTAGTTCAGGCTCGGCAGGGCTTCACGCTTCTTCTTCCACCCCGGCATCCCGGCCCGCTGCCGCTGCGGAAGCCGCTCGCGGATGGCCTTCTGCGCCTTCGCCCTGGACTTCCCGAAGTCGCGGATGACCTGCTGTTGCGGCACCGAGCTTCCCTCCCGCAGCCAAGGAGTACGGGCACGGGCCTCGGTCAGCATCCTGTCGAGTTGGGCAGGGCCGCAGGTCTCCTTGCCGGCGTCCTCGGGCCGAGTCCTGTTCCGGGCATGGATCTGCCTGGACTTGGCCACGCTCTCGTTCCAGATCCAGCGGCACCGGTCCCACTCGTCGATCAGCGCGGCGCGTGCGGTCGACGACACGCGCAACCGGAACGTCCACCGGGCGTGCCCGGCTTCCTCCTCGACCACCCCCACTCCCGCCACGCTCTCCCCCTTGCTCTCGCCCCGGACCGCACCACCTGAGCCCGCCGACCCCTTGATACGACCGTACGTGCGAGGCCCGCACACGCGCACCCGATCGCACGATCACCACTCCAACCGGTGACCACAGGCACGAGCGTTCGCACCGCCCCCGGCTGTGTCGGGCAGTCGCCAGGCGCTCCGCGCCCACGAACCGGATGCGGCGACGCTCCGCGTCGCCATGCCGGGATGCGAATCCTCCCCGGCGTCAACGCCGGCGCCTCCTCGCAAAAACAAGTGAACTCGCTGTGCCGTGAACGGGATTTCCTTGCTTCACCTCTTGACGACCTGAGCGCCGGGGAGCACATTGGCGGCACTTTGAGAGCGCTCTCAAGCGTGCTCAAGGGCTCCCCGCACCCCACACTCCGTACCCGAGAGGCAGCACCTCCCATGAGTGAAAGCTCCGGCACTCCCCACAGACGACGACGCCCGCTGCGTCGGGCACTCGTCGCCCTCTTCAGCGCCCTGGGCCTCGCGGCGGCCGCCGTCGCGTCCGCGGATGCCGCCGCTCCGCCGCCCCCTTCGGGCTGGACGCAGGTCTTCGTCGACGACTTCAACGGCGCGGCCGGCACCGGCGTCAACACCGCCAACTGGCAGTACGCGACCGGCCACGGCTACCCGGGCGGCCCCGCCAACTGGGGCACCGGCGAGATCGAGAACATGACGTCCAGCACCGACAACGTCGCCTTGGACGGCACCGGCAACCTCCGCATCACCCCGCGCCGTGACGCCTCCGGCAACTGGACGTCCGGCCGGATCGAGACCAACCGCGGCGACTTCCAGCCGCCGGCGGGCGGCAAGCTGCGGGTGCAGTCCCGGATCCAGATGCCGAACGTCACGGGCGCGGCCGCGCGCGGCTACTGGCCCGCGTTCTGGATGCTCGGCACGCCCTACCGCGGCAACCTGTGGAACTGGCCGAGCGTCGGCGAGCTGGACATCATGGAGAACGTCCAGGGCCTCAACACCGTCTGGTCGACGATGCACTGCGGCACGAGCCCCGGCGGCCCCTGCAACGAGACCACGGGCATCGGCGGTTCCCGCGCCTGTCCCGGCACCACCTGCCAGGCGGGCTTCCACACCTACGCGGTGGAGTGGGACCGCTCGACCAGCCCGGAACAGATCCGGTTCTACGTCGACGACATCAACTACCACACCGTGCGGGCCGATCAGGTGGACGCGACGACCTGGAGCAACGCCACCAATCACGGCTTCTTCATCATCCTGAACGTGGCGATGGGCGGCGGCTTCGTCGACGCGTTCGGCGGCGGACCGGACGCGGCGACCGTGCCCGGTCACTCGATGGTCGTCGACTATGTCCAGGTGCTGTCCAGTGGGAGCGGTACCACACCCCCGCCGACCGGCAACCGCGACGCCTACAGCGCCATCCAGGCCGAGTCCCACGACAGCCAGTCCGGCACGATCACCGAGGCGACCTCGGACACCGGCGGCGGCCAGAACATCGGCGCGATCGCCAACGGCGACTGGGCGCTGTTCCGGGGAGTCAACTTCGGCTCCACGGCGGCCACTCAGTTCGTCGGCCGGGTGGCGAGCGGCGCCGGATCCGGGGTGAGCGGACTGGTCGAGGTGCGCCTGGACAGCCGTAGCAACGCGCCCATCGGAAGTTTCGCGCTGGCCAACACGGGCGGCTGGCAGAGCTGGCGCACGGTCCCGGCCAACATCAGCGCGGTGACGGGCACGCACGACGTCTATCTGACCTTCACCAGCGGACAGCCGGCGGACTTCGTGAACGTGAACTGGTTCAACTTCGGCCGCTGAGAGGAGCGGTGAGCCGCCGGCGGTCCGGTCCCCGGGCGCGAAAAATTCGGACCGCCGGCGCGCACCGCGGTGCGAGACTGCGCCGCATGCTCAGCGAACTGGACTACCTCCGCGAGATCGAACGCCTCGCCCACCAGGTCAAGGTGGCGGCGTACGACGAGGGCTGGCCCCGCCCGGACGCGGACCCCGAGGACGCGACACCGCTCCAGCGCCGTGTGAACGCGCTGGCCCGGGTGCTGCACCACTACCATTTCGAGGGCGACGGCTGCCTGGAGGAGGACCGCCCCCGGGTCCGGCTCTTCGGTGCCGCGCTGCTGAAGCCGGGCGGCCTGGCGGACTACGACGAGACCTGCGCGCGATTCGGAGTCCAACCCCGACCGGAGGGCTGGGCGTTGTGGCACACCTGGGGCGACGGCGAGCTGAAGGTGACCATGGTGGTGTCCGCCGTGGAGAGCACCGAGGGGCTGCTCCAGAACTGGTCGCACGGCAGGTCGGTCGACCCCGTGACCCCACTGCCGTCCCAGGTCGCCCTCGTCCACATGGGCTGGATGGGCCCGATGACACTCTCGCCGCGAGGGGTCCGTCGTGTCGGAGTGGGCGGACAGCCGTTTGCCTGAGCGGCCCGAGCGAAGCAGCCACGACGGCGCCGCAGACAACCACTGACCGCCCCGGCGCCTACCGCAACTCCGCCCGGAACGCCGCCGGGGTCATGTCCGTGTGCTGGTGGAAGAACTTGGAGAAGTTCGCCGCGTCGGGGAAGCCGATCGCCGCGCCGACGCGGCCGACCGGCAGTTCCGTGTGGGCCAGCAGCCGCTTCGCCTCCAGGATCACCCGCTTGTCGATGAAGCTCTTCGGCGTCTCGCCCGTGGCGGCGCGGACCGCTCGGACGAGGGTACGGCGGGAGCAGCCGAGCTGATCGGCGTAGGCGCTGACGCTGTGGTTGGTGGCGAAGCCGCGCTCCACCGCGTCCCGGAACTGGGTGAAGGCCGAGCCGGCCTCCCGGCGGGCCGTGTCGTGCGAGCTCGCCGCGAGATGCGCGAGGCGCAACAGGAACGCCGAGAGGGAGTGGCGCAGGACCGCGGTGTGCAGGCTCAGGGGGAGCGTCGTGTCCTTGTACTCGCGGCGGAGCTGGCCGAGCGCCGAGCGGAGCGCCGTGAGCTGCGGCTCGTCGGGGTGGAGCAGGGGCGGCAGATCGTAGCGGTACAGGCCGGTCGCCTCGACCGTCGCCCGGGGCAGGAAGCCGGGCTGCATGGTGAGGACGGTTCCCCGGTACTCGTCGGCCGTCGAGAAGCGGTGGATCTGCCCGGGGCGGATCCAGAGCAGATCGCCGGGGCCCGCCTCGTACTCGGTGAAGTCGATCATGTGGCGGACGGGGCCCTCGTCGAAGAGCATCACGACGTGGAAGTCGATGCGGTGCACCCGCTCCAGCGGCACATCGGCGTGCCAGGTGCGATCGGGGCGCATGGGTCCGACCTGCATGCCGACGCCGAGCACGCTCAGGTCGACCGGGAAGGGGAAGGTTCTGATCCCGTCCTCGCCGCCGCCTTGCACCGTTCTGTCCACCATGTCCTTCTCGTACCGCCCCAGCCACGCACTCCGTGTCCCACTTTCACCACAGGCTGACACACGGCGACCTTCCCCTCTAAAAGTCAGACTTTTACTTTTGAACGCGCCAGAGAAGAAACCCGCTTCCACCAAGGACTTCTTGAAGATGAGCACGCAGACACCGGACAGCTTCGAATGGACCGAACTCGACCGGCGTGCCGTCGACACCGCACGCCTGTTGGCGGCGGATGCCGTGCAGAAGGTCGGCAACGGCCACCCGGGCACCGCGATGAGCCTCGCGCCCGCGGCGTACACGATCTTTCAGAAGGTGATGCGGCACGATCCCGCGGATCCGGAGTGGACCGGCCGTGACCGTTTCGTCCTCTCCCCCGGCCACACCTCACTGACGCTCTACACCCAGCTCTTCCTCGCCGGCTACGAGCTGGAGCTGGACGACCTCAAGGCCTTCCGGACCCAGGGCTCCAAGACGCCCGGCCACCCCGAGTACGGCCACACCGCGGGCGTGGAGACGACGACGGGACCGCTCGGACAGGGTGTCGCCAATGCCGTCGGCATGGCCATGGCCGCCCGCTACGAGCGCGGCCTGTTCGACCCCGAGGCCCCCGAGGGCGAGTCCCCCTTCGACCACACCATCTGGGCGATCGTCTCCGACGGCGACCTGGAGGAGGGCGTCTCCGCCGAGGCCTCCTCGCTCGCCGGCCACCAGAAGCTCGGCAACCTGGTCTTCGTCTACGACGACAACCACATCTCCATCGAGGGCGACACCGCGACCGCGTTCTCCGAGGACGTGCTGGGGCGCTACGAGGCCTACGGCTGGCACACCCAGCGCATCGAGCCCACCGAGGACGGCGACGTCGACGTCCGCGCCCTGTACGCGGCGCTGAAGACCGCGCAGGCCGAGACCGGGCGCCCCTCGATCATCGCCATGCGCACGATCATCGCCTGGCCCGCGCCGAACGCCCGCAACACCGAGGCCTCGCACGGCTCCGCGCTCGGCGAGGACGAGATCGCCGCCACCAAGCGGCTGCTGGGCTTTGACCCCGCACGCAGCTTCGAGGTGGCGGATGACGTGCTGGCGCACAGCCGCCGCGCCCTCGACCGGGGCGCCGAGGCGCACGCCGCCTGGGACAAGCGCATCGCCGAGTGGCGCACCGCCGTCCCCGAGCGCGCGAACTTGTTCGACCGGGTGGTCGCCGGTCAGCTCCCCGAGGGCTGGGAGTCCTCGGTCCCGGTGTTCGAGCCCGGCAAGTCCGTCGCCACCCGCGCCGCCTCCGGCAAGGTCCTCCAGGCGCTCGGCGCGGTGCTGCCCGAGCTGTGGGGCGGCTCCGCCGACCTGGCCGGCTCCAACAACACCACCATCGACAAGACCAGCTCCTTCCTGCCCAAGGGCAACCCGCTGCCGGAGGCCGACCCCTACGGCCGTACCGTCCACTTCGGCATCCGCGAGTTCTCCATGGCCGCGGAGATGAACGGCATCGCCCTGCACGGCAACACCCGTGTCTACGGCGGCACCTTCCTGGTGTTCTCCGACTACATGCGCAACGCCGTCCGGATGTCCGCGCTGATGCAGCTCCCCGTCACCTATGTGTGGACGCACGACTCCATCGGCCTCGGCGAGGACGGCCCCACCCACCAGCCGGTCGAGCACCTCGCCTCGCTGCGCGCCATCCCGGGCCTGAACATCGTGCGGCCCGCCGACGCCAACGAGACCGCCGTCGCCTGGGCGGAGATCCTGCGCCGGCACGCCACCGACCCGGCCCCGCACGGCCTCGCCCTCACCCGCCAGGGCGTGCCGACGTACGAGCGCAACGAGGACGCGGCCAAGGGCGGTTACATCCTGCGCGAGGCCTCGACCGGGACGCCCGACGTCGTCCTCATCGCCACCGGCTCCGAGGTGCAGCTCGCCGTCGCCGCGCGCGAGCGGCTCGAAGCCGAGGGGATCGGCACCCGGGTGGTGTCGATGCCGTCCGTGGAGTGGTTCGAGCAGCAGCCCCGCGAGTACCGGGACAGCGTCATTCCGCCGTCCGTGCGAGCGCGCGTCGCCGTCGAAGCCGGGATCGGTCTGACGTGGTACCGGTTCGTGGGTGACGCAGGACGCATCGTCTCCCTCGAACACTTCGGCGCCTCCGCCGATGCCAAGACCCTGTTCGCCGAGTACGGCTTCACTCCCGAGAACGTCGCAGCGGCCGCCAAGGAATCCCTGGCCGCCGCGCGTGGTTGATCCGACCGCCAGAAAGAAGATGATCACAGTGACCGAAACACTCAAGCGCCTCTCCGACGAGGGCGTCTCCATCTGGCTGGACGACCTGTCCCGTAAGCGGATCGCCTCCGGCAACCTCGCCGAACTCGTCGCCACCAAGCACGTGGTGGGCGTCACCACCAACCCGTCCATCTTCCAGGCCGCCATCGGATCCGGCGACGGGTACGAGGAGCAGCTCGCCGACCTCGCCGTGCGCGGGGTCACGGTCGACGAGGCCGTACGGATGATGACGACGGCCGACGTACGCGCCGCCGCCGACGTCCTGCGCCCGGTGTACGACGCGACCGGCGGCCGGGACGGCCGGGTCTCCATCGAGGTCGACCCGCGGCTCGCCCACGACACGGCGGCCACCGTCGCCGAGGCCAAGCAGCTCGCCTGGCTGGTCGACCGCCCCAACGTCATGATCAAGATCCCGGCGACCAAGGCGGGTCTGCCGGCCATCACCGCGGTCCTCGCCGAGGGCATCAGCGTCAACGTCACGCTGATCTTCTCCCTGGAGCGCTACCGCGAGGTCATGGACGCCTATCTGCTGGGCCTGGAGAAGGCCGCCGAGCGGGGCCTGGACCTGTCGTCCATCCACTCCGTCGCCTCCTTCTTCGTCTCCCGCGTCGACAGCGAGATCGACAAGCGGCTGACCGTCCTCGGCACCGAGGAGGCCCTCGCCCTGAAGGGCCGCGCCGCCCTCGCCAACGCCCGCCTCGCCTACGAGGCGTACGAGGAGGTCTTCGCCTCCGACCGCTGGGTGAAGCTGGCCACCGCGCAGGCCAACAAGCAGCGCCCGCTGTGGGCGTCGACCGGCGTGAAGGACCCGGCCTACAAGGACACCCTCTACGTCGACGACCTGGTCGCGCCCGGCACCGTCAACACCATGCCGGAGGGCACCCTGAACGCCACCGCCGACCACGGCGGGATCACCGGCGACACCGTCACCGGCGGCTATGTCCAGGCCCGCGCCGACCTGGAGGCCGTGGAGCGCCTCGGCATCTCCTACGACGAGGTCGTCACCAAGCTGGAGGACGAGGGCGTCGCCAAGTTCGAGGACGCCTGGCAGGAGCTGCTGGACGCGGTCGCCAAGTCCCTACAGAGCAAGGGAGCGGAGCAGGAATGACCACCGACTGGACCAACCCGCTGCGCGACGCCCGCGACCGGCGCCTCCCGCGCATCGCCGGCCCCTCCGGCCTGGTCATCTTCGGCGTCACCGGCGACCTGTCCCGCAAGAAGCTGATGCCGGCGGTCTACGACCTCGCCAACCGCGGTCTGCTGCCGCCGGGCTTCTCCCTCGTCGGGTTCGCCCGCCGGGACTGGGAGGACCAGGACTTCGCGCAGGTCGTGCACGACGCGGTCAAGGAACACGCCCGCACCCCCTTCCGCGAGGAGGTCTGGCAGCAGCTCGCCGAGGGCATGCGGTTCATCCCGGGTGACTTCGACGACGACATGGCGTTCAAGCAACTGCGCGCCGCCGTCGACGAGTTGGACGCCTCGCGGGGCACCAGCGGCAACTACGCCTTCTATCTCTCCGTACCGCCGAAGTTCTTCCCGAAGGTCGTCCAGCAGCTGAAGAAGCACGGCCTCGCCGAGGCTCCCGAGGGCTCCTGGCGCCGTGCGGTCATCGAGAAGCCGTTCGGCCACGACCTGGGCAGCGCCCGCGAGCTGAACGCCATCGTGCACGACGTGTTCGACCCGGAGCAGGTCTTCCGGATCGACCACTACCTGGGCAAGGAGACCGTCCAGAACATCCTGGCGCTGCGCTTCGCCAACCAGATGTTCGAGCCGATCTGGAACCGGTCGTACGTCGACCACATCCAGATCACGATGGCCGAGGACATCGGCATCGGCGGCCGGGCGGGCTACTACGACGGCATCGGCTCGGCCCGTGACGTCATCCAGAACCACCTGCTTCAGCTGATGGCGCTCACCGCGATGGAGGAGCCCGCCTCCTTCGAGGCCGGTTCGCTGCTGATGGAGAAGCTGAAGGTCCTCAAGGCCGTGAAGCTTCCGGAGGACCTGGGCCGGCACACCGTGCGCGGGCAGTACGCGACCGGCTGGCAGGGCGGCGAGAAGGTGCGCGGCTACCTCCAGGAGGAGGGCATCGACCCGGCCTCCACGACGGACACGTACGCCGCGGTGAAGTTGGAGGTCGACAACCGCCGCTGGGCCGGAGTGCCGTTCTACCTGCGCACCGGCAAGCGGCTCGGGCGCCGGGTCACCGAGATCGCGGTGGTCTTCCAGCAGGCGCCGCACTCCCCCTTCGACCGCACCGCCACGGAAGAACTGGGCAAGAACGCGATCGTCATCCGCGTCCAGCCCGACGAGGGAGTCACCGTCCGCTTCGGCTCCAAGGTGCCCGGCACCTCCATGGAGATCCGGGACGTGACGATGGACTTCGCCTACGGCGAGTCGTTCACGGAGTCCAGCCCGGAGGCGTACGAACGCCTCATCCTGGACGTCCTGCTCGGCGACGCCAATTTGTTCCCCCGTCACCAGGAAGTGGAAGAGTCCTGGAAGATCCTCGACCCGATCGAGGGGTACTGGGCGCGGCACGGCAGGCCGGCGCAGTACGCCTCGGGCAGCTGGGGCCCCGAGGAAGCCGACGAGATGCTCGCACGAGACGGACGGAGCTGGCGCAGGCCATGAAGATCGACCTGACCGACACCACGGCAAGCAAGATCAACAAGGCTCTCGTACAGGGTCGCCGCGCCATCGGCACCCCTGCCGTGGGCATGGTCCTGACGATGGTGATCGTCACGGACGAGGAGAACGCCTACGACGCGATCAAGGCGGCCGAGGAGGCCTCGCACGAGCACCCCTCGCGCACCCTGGTCGTCATCAAGCGGCATGCCCGTACCCCGCGCGACCGCACCGCCTCCCGCCTCGACGCCGAGGTCCGGGTGGGCGCCGACGCGGGCACCGGCGAGACGGTCGTGCTGCGGACCTACGGCGAGGTCTCCGACCACGCCGACTCGGTGGTCCTGCCGCTGCTGCTGCCGGACGCCCCGGTGGTCGTGTGGTGGCCGGTGGAGGCGCCCGAGAACCCGGCCAAGGACCCGCTGGGCGCGCTCGCCCAGCGCCGGATCACCGACCTGTACGCGGTGGAGAACCCCTTCGAGGTCCTGGAGACCCGGGTCCGCTCCTACGCGCCCGGCGACACCGACCTCGCCTGGACCCGGCTGACCCCGTGGCGCTCGATGCTGGCCGCGGCCCTGGACCAGGCCCGGGAGCAGATCATCTCGGGGGCCGTGGAGGCCGAGGCCGACAACCCGGCCGCCGAACTGCTCGCGCGCTGGCTGGAGGCACGGCTGAGGGTGAAGATCGACCGGATCGTCACCGCCGGGCCGGTGGTCACCGCCGTACGGCTCGGCACCGCGAACGGCGAGATCGTCATCGACCGCCCCGAGGGCCCGCTGGCCACGCTCTCCCTGCCGGGACAGCCCTCGCGCACCCTCGCGCTGAAGGTCCGCACCACCTCCGAACTCATCGCCGAGGAGCTCAGGCGCCTCGACGCGGACGAGATGTACGCCGTCGCCCTGCGGGGCGAGGTCGCCAAGGAGACCCCCTCTCATGTCTGACTCCCCGAAGCTCACCCGGCGGCCTGAGTGGACCGCCCTGGAGGACCACCGCGCCGAGTGGCACGTCCATCTGCGTGACCTGTTCGCCGCGGATCCCGAGCGCGCGGACCGGTATGTGGTGCGCGTCGGCGATCTGCGCATCGACTACTCGAAGAACCTCGTCACGAACGAGACGCTCGCCCTGCTCCAGGAACTGGCCGTCGCCACCGATGTGTTCGGGCTGCGCGACGCCACGTTCCGCGGCGACCGCATCAACATCACCGAGGACCGGGCGGTCCTGCACACCGCGCTGCGCGCCCCTCGGGACGCGGTGATCGAGGTGGACGGCAAGAACGTGGTGCCGGGGGTGCACCGGGTCCTCGACAAGATGACGGCCTTCGCCGAGGGGGTCCGTTCCGGGCGCTGGACCGGCCACACCGGCAAGCGCATCAAGAACGTCGTCAACATCGGCATCGGCGGCTCCGACCTCGGCCCGGCGATGGCGTACGAGGTGCTGCGGCCCTACACCGCACGGGAGTTGACCTTCCGGTTCGTGTCGAACGTCGACGGTGCCGACCTCCACGAGGCGGTGCGCGACCTGGACCCGGCGGAGACGCTGTTCATCGTCGCCTCCAAGACCTTCACCACGATCGAGACGATCACCAACGCGACCTCGGCGCGTTCCTGGCTGCTGGCCGGGCTCGGCGGCGAGGAGAAGGCGGTCGCGAAGCACTTCGTCGCGCTGTCGACGAACGAGGAGAAGGTCACCGAGTTCGGCATCGACCCGGACAACATGTTCGAGTTCTGGGACTGGGTCGGCGGCCGGTACTCGTTCGACTCCGCGATCGGCCTGTCCCTGATGATCGCCATCGGTCCGGCGGCGTTCCGGGACCTGCTGGACGGCTTCCACCTCGTCGACGAGCACTTCCAGACCGCCCCCGCCGAGGCCAACGCCCCGCTGATCCTGGGCCTGTTGGGCATCTGGTACGGCAATTTCTTCGACGCCCAGTCGCACGCGGTGCTGCCGTACAGCCACTACCTGTCCAAGTTCACCGCGTACTTGCAGCAGTTGGACATGGAGTCCAACGGCAAGTCGGTGGACCGTGACGGACACCCCGTGGACTGGCAGACCGGACCGGTGGTGTGGGGCACGCCCGGCACCAACGGGCAGCACGCCTACTACCAGTTGATCCACCAGGGCACCAAGCTGATCCCGGCCGATCTGATCGGCTTCGCCCGGCCGGTGGACGAGCTGAGCGAGGAACTCAAGGCGCAGCACGACCTGTTGATGGCCAACCTGTTCGCGCAGGGGCAGGCGCTCGCCTTCGGCAAGACCGCCGAGGAGGTCCGCGCGGAGGGCGTGGCCGAGGAGCAGGTGCGGCACCGCACCTTCCGCGGCAACCACCCGACGACCACGATCCTCGCCCGTGAGCTGACCCCGTCGGTCCTCGGCCAGCTCATCGCGCTCTACGAGCACAAGGTGTTCGTCCAGGGTGCCGTCTGGAACATCGACTCCTTCGACCAGTGGGGCGTGGAGCTCGGCAAGGTCCTCGCCAAGCGCGTCGAGCCCGCCCTCACCGAGGGCGCCGAGGTCCCCGGCCTCGACTCCTCCACCGCGGCTCTCGTGGCCGCCTACCGTGAACTGAAGGAAGTGCACTGAAATGCAGCTCGGACTCATCGGCCTCGGCAAGATGGGCGGCAACATGCGCGAGCGGATCCGCCGCGCCGGCCACACCGTCATCGGCTACGACCGCAACCCGGACCTCGCCGACGTCGCCTCCCTCGCCGAACTGGTCGACAGGCTCGAAGGGCCGCGCGTGGTCTGGGTGATGGTCCCGGCGGGCGCCGCCACCCAGTCCGTCGTGGACGAACTCGGGCAGCTCCTGTCCCCCGGCGACATCGTCGTCGACGGCGGCAACTCCCGCTGGACGGACGACGAGAAGCACGCGCGCGAGCTCGGCGAGAAGGGCATCGGCTTCGTCGACGCCGGTGTCTCCGGCGGCGTCTGGGGCCTGGAGAACGGCTACGCGCTGATGGTCGGCGGCGACGCCGAGCACATCGCCAAGGTCCAGCCGATCTTCGACGCGCTCAAGCCCGAGGGCCCGTACGGCTATGTCCACGCGGGCAAGGTCGGCGCCGGGCACTTCTCCAAGATGGTCCACAACGGCATCGAGTACGCGATGATGCAGGCCTACGCCGAGGGCTGGGAGCTGCTGGAGAAGGTCGACTCGGTGACGGACGTCCGGGAGGTCTTCCGCTCCTGGCAGGAGGGCACCGTCATCCGTTCCTGGCTGCTGGACCTGGCCGTGAACGCCCTCGACGAGGACGAGCACCTGGACAAGCTGCGCGGCTACGCGGAGGACTCCGGCGAGGGCCGCTGGACCGTCGAGGCGGCCATCGACAACGCCGTACCGCTGCCCGCGATCACCGCCTCCCTCTTCGCCCGGTTCGCCTCCCGCCAGGAGGACTCCCCGCAGATGAAGATGATCGCGGCGCTGCGCAACCAGTTCGGCGGCCACGCCGTCGAGTCGAAGTAGGTCCGGCCATGGGGGATCTACTGCTGGTCCGCCATGGCGAGACGGAGTGGAGCGTGTCGGGACAGCACACCAGCTGGACCGACCTGCCCCTCACCGAGCACGGCGAGGAACAGGCCAAGTCGCTCGCTCCGCTCCTCTCGTCCCGGACCTTCTCCCTGGCGCTGACCAGCCCCCTGGGCCGCGCCCGCCGCACCGCCGAACTCGCGGGCATCATCGGGGCGTTGCCCACCGAAGACCTCCGCGAGTGGGACTACGGCGGCTACGAGGGCATCACCACCCGCGAGATACACCGCACCCGCCCCGACTGGTACCTGTGGACCGACGGCGTCCCACCGGGCCCGGACGGGCACCCCGGCGAGTCTCCGACGGAGGTGGGGAAACGGGCCGACCGTGTCCTGTCCCGCGTGGACGGCGCTCTGCCGCACGGGGACGTGGTGCTGGTGGCCCACGCCCACTTCCTGCGCGTCCTCACGGCACGGCGGCTGGGGCTGTCCCCGGCGGAGGGACGGCTGTTCCAGTTGGCGACCGGGACGGTGAGCCGGCTGTCGTTGGAGCATGGGCGGCCGGTGATCGCGGAGTGGAACACGCGTCCTTAAAGGCGCGGTTGACACCCGTGGTTCGGCCGGGTCAGAGTCCCCAGCGATGGAGATCAACGATCTGACGGCGGCCGAACTGCGGGTGTGGCGGGCGTTCCCGCGCGGTGAGCAGGTGGACTTCGGCACCGCCGGGGACGAGGACACGGCGGGCGGCGCCGACTGGGGGCCGGAACGCACCCTGCGCGCCTCGGTGTTGAGGGCCTTACTGGTCAGCGCGCCCCAGGAGGAGGGGGAGATCGCCGTCCTCTGGGTCACCGGCGCCCGGATCACCGGCGTGCTCGATCTCACCCACGCCGTCATCGACCACCCGGTCCGGCTGATCGGCTGCCACTTCGACGAACGTCCGGAGCTCTACGGCATCCAGCTGCGCCGGCTCAGCCTGCGCGGCTCCGTGCTGCCCGGGGTGGGCCTCGGCGCCGCCCGCGTCGACGGCACCCTCCGCTTGACCGACTGCCGCGTCCAGGGGCCGCTGTCACTCGCGGGCGCCCAGATATCGGGCGCGGTGTTCCTCGACGGCGCCGAACTGACCGCGCCCGACCCCTCGGAGCCCGTGCTCAGGCTCAACCAGGCCGTCATCAACGACGACTTGTGGGCGCCCGGGATGCGCGCCCAGGGGGAACTCCGGCTCAGCGGAGCCACCATCAGCGGGTCGGTCAACCTGACCGACGCACAGCTGGACCGGCCCGGCCTGATCGCGATCGACGGACAGACACTCACCGTCGAGGGCGACCTCCAGCTCCGCCGGGCCGAGATCCACGGCTGGATCGGCCTCAGGGGTGCCCGGATCGCGGGCCGCCTGGACCTGTCGTACGCCCGCCTGTCCAATCCCGGCGACGCCACACTGCGGGCACGCAGCAGCATGATCGGGGAGCTGTGGCTGCGCAAGGGCCCGCCGCCCGAGGGCACGCTCAATCTGCGCCGCGCGGTGATCGACGACCTGTTCCTGGAACCGGAGATGGTTCCGGCGGAGGTCCGGCTCGACAACCTCGTCTACACCACCCTCACCCCGCACGAGCCCGCCGAGCGCCGGCTGGCCATGCTGGAGCGGGACCGCGACGGCTATGTGCCGCACGCCTATGAGCAGTTGACCGCCGCCTACCGCCGCATCGGCGACGACAACGCGGCCCGTCTCGTCCAGCTCGCCAAACAGCGCAGACACCGCTCCACGCTCTCCTGGTACGGCCGCATGTGGGGGCACGTCCAGGACGCGACCGTCGGCTACGGCTTCCGCCCGCTGCGCGCCTTCGGCTGGCTGGTGTCACTGCTCGCCGTCGGCTCGGTGACATACGCGCTCAACGAGCCCCAGCCGCTGAAGGCCGACGAGGCACCACACTTCAACGCCGTCTTCTTCACCCTCGACCTGCTGCTGCCGGTGATCTCCTTCGGCCAGGAGGGCGCCTTCGACCCGGCGGGCTGGTGCCAGGCGCTGTCGTACGTCCTCGTCCTCACCGGCTGGGTCCTGGCCACGGCGATCCTGGCCGGTGTGACCCGCACGGTCAACCGCCAGTGACCGCCCGCACCGCATGCTGCGCCGCCAGCCGCACCGGCGCGTTCTGGGCGCCGTAGCCCCGATAGCCGTCGTCACGCTGGACGAGTTCGAAGAACACCCGCCCCACGGTCTGGGTGTAGCAGTGCCGGAAGGCGCCGCCCGTGTCCCGGTCGTAGAGGATGCCCAGTTCGCGGTAGGTCTCCAACTCGCCGTCGGCGAAGTCGAATCGGGCCGCCAGGTCGTCGTAGTAGTTGGCCGGGACGGGGAGCGGGCCGCCGCCCGCCTCGCGGAAGCGCCGGGCCGCCGTGACCACGTCGTCCGTGGCGAGGGCGATGTGCTGGGCGTGGACCGTGTCGTCCCCCGGAGCCGCGCGCACGGTCAGGGCGATACGGACGCTGCCGTCGGCGTTGGTGACGGCGCGGCTGCGCAGCAGGCCGTAGGGGTCGGCGACGTCCACGCTCGGCTGGGCGTGCAGGCCGAGGACACCGCGGTGGAAGAGGGTCGCCTCGTCGAAGTGGTGCCAGGGCTGGGTGAGCGCGAGATGGTCGACGCCGGTCACGGCGGTGGCCGCCGGGGTGTGCGCTACGTCCTCGAAGTCGCCCCGCCAGTCGGACAGGGCGCCGCAGAAGAACAGTTCCGTGCCGTCGGGGGCGGCCACGGCGTCCAGGGCCGCGTCCTCGGGGGCGCGGCGGCGGGGCAGCACCGGGGCGAGGAGGGCCTCGGCGCGGCGGGCGGCGCCCGTGGGGTCGGGTGACTCCAGGCCGATGGCGGTGAGTCGGACGCTCTCGCGGCGTGCGGCACCGCCGGTGTTGACCAGGATCCGGGCCTCGCCCTGCTGCCAGAGGTCGACCGGCTTGCTGCGGTGCCGTGCGGTGCGGGCGAAGCCCAGGGCGGACAGCACGGCCGAGACCGGTTCGGCGTCAGGGGTGAGGAGTTCGGCGAAGGCGACCCCGGTGGGGACGACGGGTGCGGGCGGCTCGGCGAGGCCCACGGACTCCTGGAGGACCAGCAGGGAGCGCTGGGCGTCCACGGCGGTGGGGCCGGCCTCGGCCTGCCGGAAGACGTCGTTGAAGACCTCCAGCGAGAGCGGTCCTTCGTATCCGGTGCGCAGCACGTGCCGGACGAGCCCGGCCACGTCGAAGCCGCCCTGGCCGGGGAAGCAGCGGTGGTGGCGGCTCCACTGCAGGACGTCCATGCCGAGCAGCGGGGCGTCGGCCAGTTGCAGGAAGAAGATCTTCTCGCCGGGGATGTCCTCGATGCCTTTCGGGTCGGAGCCCCGGGAGAGGATGTGGAAGCTGTCCAGGCAGGTGCCCAGGGCCGGGTGGTCGGCCTGCTCGACGATGCGCCAGGCGTGGTCGTACGTACTGACGTGCCGTCCCCAGGCGAGCGCCTCGTAGGCGACGCGGATGCCGAAGTCCTGGGCGAGGTCGGCGAGTTCGGCGAGCTGCCGGGCCGCGAGGTCGTCGTCGTCCATCGCCTGCGGGGAGACGCTGGAGCAGACGAGCACGGTGTCGGCGCCGAGGCGGCCCATCAGCTCGAACTTGTGCCGGGCCCGGCGCAGATTGCGCGCGAAGACGTCCTCGGGCACCGCCTCGATGTCCCGCATCGGCTGGTAGAGGTCGACGGTCAGCCCCAGATCCGCACAGCGGGCGCGGATCTCCTCGGGGGTCAGCGGGCTGGCCAGCAGGTCGTTCTCGAAGATCTCCACGCCGTCGAAGCCGGCCCGGGCAGCGGCCGTGAGCTTCTCGGTGAGAGATCCACTGAGGGAGACGGTGGCGATGGACGTACGCACGTCGGTACCTCTCTTACTGCGGGGTTTACTGCGGTGCGGCCATGACGTCGGTCAGCGCGGCGAACTCCGCGAGCATCCGCGCGCTCTCCGGCTCCCGCCCGGTGAACAGCCGGAACGCGTCCACGGCCTGGAACACGGCCATACCGCCGCCGTCGAGGGTGGCGCAGCCCAGCTCCCGGGCGGTGCGGAGCAGTTCGGTCTCCAACGGCCGGTAGACCACCTCGGCGACCCACAGCCCGGGGTGCAGCAGCTCGGCGGGGAAGGGCAGGCCGGGGTGGGCCGCCATGCCGGTCGGGGTGGCGTGCACGATGCCGTCGGCCACGCCGAGCAGCTCGGCCAGCCGGTCCGGGGACGCGGTGGCGGCCCGCCCCTCGCCGAAGTGCCGGTTCAGGGAGTCGGCGAGGTCGGCCGCCCGCTCGGGCAGCGCGTCGACGACCGTGACCCGCTCGGCGCCGAGGGTGAGGGTGGCATGCGCCACGGCCGCCCCCGCGCCGCCCGCGCCGAGCTGGACGACCCGCTCCAGGGGCGCGTCGGGCAGCCCGCGCGCGAAGGACGCGGCGAAACCGGTGACGTCGGTGTTGTGGCCGACGGCCCGCCCGGCGTCGAAGACGACGGTGTTGACCGCGCCGAGCGCCTCGGCCTGCTGGGACAGGGCGTCGAGGTGCTCGATGACGAGCTGCTTGCACGGGTGCGTGATGTTGAGCCCGTCGAAGCCGAGATCGCGCGCGGCCCGCACCAGCTCGCCGACCCGCTCGGGCGGTACACCGAGGACGTCGATGTCGATCAGCCGATACACATACCTGAGCCCCTGCCGGTCGGCCTCCCGCTCGTGGAGGGCCGGGCTGAGCGAGGGTCCGATACCGGAACCGATCAGTCCGACGAGATACGAGTCCTTGGGCACCGCGGACCTCCAGGGCAGCTAATGTACGAACTAGTACGTTAGTCATAGCACTGCTTCCCCGGGCAGAGGAAGTGGTCCGGGCCGAGCTCTTACAATCGCGACACCTGTCCCTCGCCCGAAGGAACCCGATGACCAGCGTCGACGAACAGGCACGGCACGGCGGACGCATCCGTGACGCCGCCCGCACCCAGGCCGAGATCCTCGACGTGGCGACCCAGGAGTTCGCACGCGCCGGCTACGACGGCGCCCGCGTCGACGAGATCGCCGCCCGCACCCGCACCACGAAGCGGATGATCTACTACTACTTCGGCGGCAAGGAACAGCTGTTCACGGCCGTACTCGAGCGGGCGTACGGCGTGATCCGCGAGGCCGAGCAGCAGCTCGACGTCGAGCATCTGGACCCCGTCGCGGCCATCCGGCGCCTGGCGGAGGTGACCTTCGACCACCATGAGGCACACCCCGACTTCATCCGCCTGGTCAGCATCGAGAACATCCACGGCGCCGAGCACATCGCCGCCTCCGAGAAGCTGGGCAAGATCGGCTCACCGGCGCTGGACGTGATCCGCCGCATCCTGGCGGCCGGGCAGGAGTCCGGCCTGTTCACCGCCGACGTGGACGCCGTCGACCTGCACGCGATGATCAGCTCCTTCTGCTTCTTCCGGGTCGCCAACCGGCACACCTTCGGCGCCCTGTTCGGCCGCGACCTCGTCGATCCGGCCCAGCGCGAGCACTACCGCACCATGCTCGGCGACATGGTGATCGCGTACCTGACGGCGGAGCGCGCGGCGGACTGACCGCACACCGGGCGCGCGGCACCTTCGTACGGCACGACCCCTTGACACGCGGGAAACGCGGGCGCAACATCCCTTCCCACCGGTACTAACTATCCAGTGGGTTAATTAGCCGAAGATCCGGCCCTTTCCCCCTCCGCTCACTCCCCTTAAGTTGGAGTTCCCTCAAAGGAGCCGCCGTGTCCGTCCCCACCCCCGCCGCCCCGCCCGGGCAGCCGAAGAAAGCCGCGACCGCCGCGTGGATCGGCAGCGCCCTGGAGTACTACGACTTCTTCATCTACGGCAGCGCGGCCGCCCTGATCTTCCCCGAGGTCTTCTTCGACGAGTCCGACCCGGCCACCGCGACCCTGCTGTCGCTGGCCACCTTCGGTGTCGCCTACGCCGCCCGCCCGATCGGCGCGCTCTTCCTCGGCCACTACGGCGACCGACTCGGCCGTAAGAAGATCATGGTCTTCACGCTGATCCTGATGGGCCTGTCGACGTTCCTGATCGGCTGTCTGCCCACCCGGGACCAGGTCGGCACGCTCGCCCCGGTGCTGCTGGTGCTCTGCCGGGTCCTCCAGGGCATCTCCGCGGCCGGCGAGCAGGCCAGCGCGAACTCGATGACCCTGGAACACGCGCCACCGCACCGGCGCGGCTTCTTCACCAGCTTCACCCTCAGCGGCACCCAGGGCGGCCAACTGCTCGCCACGCTCGTCTTCATCCCGATCGCCGCGCTCCCCGAGGAGCAGTTGCTGGCGTGGGGCTGGCGGGTGCCGTTCTGGATGAGCATCGCGGTCGCCGTCGTCGGCTACGTCATCCGCCGCAAGCTTGACGAGACTCCGGCCTTCGCCCAGCAGGCGGCGACGGAAGGCGTGGTCAAGCTGCCGCTGGCGGTGCTGATGCGCGAGCACTGGGCCGATGTGCTGCGGGTGATCGCGGGCGCGCTCGTCGCCTCGGTGAGCACGATCTTCACGGTGTGGGCGCTGGCGTACGCGACGAGCGACTCCGTCGGCATGAGCCGGTCGTCGATGCTGTGGGTGGGTGCGCTGGCGAACCTCGTCGCGCTCGCCGCGATCCCCCTGTGGGCCACGCTCTCGGACCGCGTCGGCCGCCGCCCGGTGTACCTGATCGGCGCGGCGGGCAGCGCGGCGATGATGTTCTTCTACCTGTGGTCGATCTCGACGGGCAACTACCCGCTGACCCTGCTGCTCGGCATCGTCACCTTCGGTGTGGTCTACAGCGCCGCGAACGGCGTCTGGCCGTCCTTCTACGGCGAGATGTTCTCGACGCGGGTCCGGCTGTCCGGCATGGCGATCGGCACGCAGATCGGCTTCGCGGTCGCCGGTTTCGCGGTGACCTTCGCGGCGCAGATCGCGGGCCCGGACGGCGACAACTGGTCGGCGGTGGCGCTGTTCACGGCCGCCCTGTGCGTCCCGCCGGTCATCGCCGCACTGTCGGCGCGCGAGACGCACAAGGTTCCGACGGAGCAGCTCGGCGAGCGCATGCCCGACGAGGCGGCCCAGCGGGAGACGGTGACGGCCTGAGCCTTTGCCGCCTGCTGAACCCCGGACGCCGTTGCGGCTCCGGGGTTCGGGCCGTTACGCGTTGGACCAGCCCCGCTCGCAGAGGACCAGACGGTAGCCGTCGGGGTCCTCGATGGTGACGCCCCACTGGTTCCAGTAGGGGTTGGGGGACGGGACCCGCTTGCCGCCGTGCTCTTCGAGCCGCGCGACGAGGTCCTCCGGTACGGGTCCGTCGACATAGAGGACCAGCAGGTCCTCCTCGGTCGGCCGAGGCTCGACGGGACGGGCGGGCTCATGGACGAGTTCGAGGTGCCAGTCGGCATCGGGCCAGCCGAGCATCAGCAGATCATGCTCACCGGGTTCGGATCCACCCTCCGCCCGCCATACGACGCTCAGCCCCAGCCCCTCGCCCCAGAAGCGCTCGGCAGCGCACCTCCGCCGGAAATCGGTCATCGGGCCTGCGCCGGGGGGCCTAAGTCTCGGGGGCGCCGGAACCAACCGCCCCGAGCACGGCGCTGATCGCGCCCACCGGGGCTGAGATGACGTCGCAGCACAAGGGCCCTTGCACCCGACTTGCTCAGCCGCGCTTCGGGACTCCGTAGGCCCGGTCCACCTTCAGTCGCAGCACCAGGCGGCGGTCCCGGACCATCGCGGCACGGAAGTCGTCCCAGTCGGGGTGCTCGCCCTGGACGTCGCGGTACAGGCGGATGAGTTCCTCGACCGTCTCGTCGTGCGGGTCCTTCGCGACGGGCGTGAGGTCGGCGGTGCCCTCGGCGACGGTGTAGGCCCATCGGTCGGAGCTGGTCACGTGGTACGACGCCCGTGGGTCCCGGCGCAGATTGCGGGTCTTGGCGCGATCGTCGGTGATCGAGACCCGGATGATCCGCTCGTCCGGGTAGTAGGCGTGGCTGACGTTCGACAACTGGGGGCGGCCGTCGCGCTTGAGGGTCACCAGCACACCGCCGTGCCCCTCGGAGAGCAACTGGAGCAATGCCTGTTCAGTCCGGTCCTGAGTCATGTCTCGTAAACCGGACTGGCCGAGCCGGACATTCCCGCGCCGAGCAAGGCGATCCACAGGACCGCACGCCTGTTCCTGCGCGACGATGAGGTCGGAGGCCGTTCCGGCTGGGTAGACCGGAGCACCTCGACGCTTGCATGCGTAAGGAGAGCGATGGCAGAGCTGCGACAAGAGGTCGAACCGGGCGAGGTCGGCCTGGATCCGAAGGCGCTGGACCGCCTGGACCAGCACTTCGCGCATTACGTCGACGAGGGGCGGCTGCCCGGCTTCCTGGTCGCCGTCTCCCGTGGCGGACGCGTCGCCCACCTCACCACGCACGGCCACCGTGACGTGGCCGCCGGGCTGCCGGTGTCGGCGGACACCCTCTGGCGGATCTACTCCATGACCAAGCCCATCACCTCGGTCGGCGCGTTGCTGCTGGTGGAGGAGGGGAAGCTGTCGCTCGACGACCCGGTGGGCCGCCATCTGCCGGCCTTCGCCGAGCCGCGGGTGTACGTCGAGGGCTCCGGCAGCGACGTCCGCACCCGCCCGGCCGCCGGTCCGATGATGATCCGGCATCTGATGACCCACACCGCGGGCCTGACCTTCGCCTTCTACCACTGCCACCCCGTCGACGCCCTCTATCGCGACGCCCATCTGGAGTCCGCGGTGCTGCCCGGCTCGGATCTGGCCGAGACGGTCGACGTGTACGCGCGCCTGCCGCTCCAGTTCGACCCGGGCACGCAGTGGAACTACTCGGTCGCCACCAATGTCCTCGGCCGGGTCATCGAGGTCGTCTCCGGGCAGCCGCTCGACGAGTTCCTCGCCGAGCGCGTCTTCCGCCCGCTCGGCATGACCGACGCCGGTTTCCGCGTCACGGACCAACAGGCGGACAGACTCGCCGAGTTGTACGGCGAGACCGACGACGGGGGGATCACTCCGATCCCCGGGCTTCCGCTGCTGCACGGCCGCCCCCGGTTCCTGTCCGGAAGCGGGGGCATGGCCGCCTCGGCCCATGACATCCACCGCTTCATGGAGCTGCTGCGCCGTCGCGGCGAACTCGACGGCACCCGTCTCCTCGCCCCCGAGAAGGTCGACCTGATGACCTCCAACCATCTCCCCGGCGGCGCCGACCTGCGCTCCTTCGGCAGCCACCCGGCCCACGACGAACCCGGCAACGACGGCGTCGGCTTCGGCCTCGGCGTCTCCGTCGTCATCGACCCGTCCCGCACCCGGGCCCCCGCCGGCCTCGGCACCTACGGCTGGAGCGGTGTGGCGACCACGACCTTCTGGATCGACCCGACCCGCGATCTGACCGTGCAGTTCATGACCCAGGTACGGCCGAAGACATCCCAAACGATGTTCCCGGACCTGAAGCGGCTGGTCCACGAGGCCCTCACCGACTGACGCGCAGGGTGAACCCCACTCCCTCCAGGGCCAGTTCACACAGCCACCGACCGTGCACCACCCGGTCGCTCATACGCAGTTGGCCTCCGGGCGCGGGGCGTCGGCCGCGAACCGGTCGGCGCTCAAGGGGCTGACGTCCACGAAGGGTACGCGGCCGAGGTACAGGTCGCGGACGACCTCGCCGACGGCGGGTCCCTGGAGGAAGCCATGGCCGGAGAAGCCGGTGGCGTAGAGGAAACGGGAGGGGGAAGTCGCCTCGCCGATCAGAGCGTTGTGGTCCGGGGTCTGCTCGTACAGGCCCGCCCAGCCGCCGGTGCGGCGCAGGTCGAGGAGGCTCGGGGCACGGTGTTCCATGGCCTCGTACAGCCGGGGGATCCAGCGGTCGTGGGTGCTGGTGTCGAAGCCGGGACGCTCGTCGGGGTCGGACATGCCGACGAGGAGGCCCGGGCCCTCCGTGTGGAAGTACAGGCTCGTGGTGAAGTCGATGGTCATCGGGAGGTGGGGCGGCAGATCCGGGACCGGTTCGGTGACCGCGATCTGGCGGCGCAGCGGCTCCACCGGCAGATCGACCCCGGCCATGGCGCCAAGAGCCCGCGACCAGGCGCCGGCAGCGCAGATCACCGTGCCGGTGGCGATCCGGCCATTCGTGGTCCGCACGCCGGTGATCGTGTCGCCGTGCAGGTCGATGCCGGTGACCTCGGTGTGCCGCAGGACGGTCGCGCCGTGGCGGCGGGCGGTGGCCGCGTAGCCCTGGACGACGGACTCGGGTGTGCAGTGCCCGTCGTCGGGTGAGTACGCGGCAGCGAGCAGTCCGTCGGTGACGATCAGCGGGGAGAGGCGGCGGGCCTCGGCCGGGTCGAGCATGCGGCTGGGTACGCCGAGGGAGTTCTGGAGCCGTACGCCCGTCTCGAAGGAGGCGACCTCCTCCGGGGTGGACAGCAGGAACAGATAGCCGACCTTGTGCAGCCCGATGTCCTGCCCGGTGTCCGCCTCGAACCGGTCGAAGGCCTCCAGGCTGCGGGCGCCGAGCCGGATGTTGAGCTCGTCGGAGAACTGTGCCCGCACCCCTCCGGCCGCCTTGGAGGTGGAGCCCGAGGCCAGTTCGTCCCGCTCCACGAGGACGACGTCCCGCACCCCCGCGCGGGCCAGATGACAGGCGATGCTCGCGCCCATCACCCCGCCGCCGACGACCACGACCTCCGCCTTCACCGGCTCTCCTCCCGCGCCGCGTCGATCACGGCCCAGGCCGCTGCGGCGTCCTGGATGCCGAGGCCGACGCTGTTGTAGTAGACGATGTCCCCGGGTGCGGTGCGGGCGGTACGGGCGCCGGTGAGCACCCCGCCCAGGGGGATCAGGTCCTCGGCGGTGAGCACTCCCGCGGCCAGCGCGTCCACGACCGGTCCGGCGTGGTGGGCGGCGGTCTCCGGGTCGTCGACGACCACGGCCGCTGACCGCCGTACGACCTCCGCGTCGACCTCGCGGCGGGTCGGTTCGAAGGAGCCGACGCTCACCACCGTGCTGCCGGGCGCCAGCCACTCCCCGTGCACCACCGGGGTGGCGCTCAGGGTGCAGGCGGCGACGAGGGAGGCTCCGGTGACGGCCTCCTCGGCGGTGCCGACCGGCTCGACGGTCAGGCCCAGCTCGGCGGTCAGAGTCTCGGCGGCCCGGGTCCGGTTGCGCTCGGTCGGGCTCCACAGCCGTACCGACTTCAGGTCCCGCACCCGGGCGAGGGCCCGGACGTGGGCGAGGGCCTGGGTGCCGGAGCCGAGGACGGCGAGGTCCGCGCTGTCGGGGCCGGCCAGCGCGTCGACGGCCACGGCACTGCCCGCGGCCGTGCGCAGGGTGGTGAGCGCGGTGCCGTCCATGACCGCGGTCGGCCGGCCGGTCACCGGGTCGAGGGCGGTGACGACGGCGTGCACGGTGGGCAGACCCGCCGCCGCGTTGCCCGGGTTGACGCTGCCGATCTTCGCGACCGCCCCGGTGTCCGCGGACAGCCGGGAGAGGTACGCGAACATGACACTGTCGTCGAAGCGGCTCGGGTGCATGATCTTCCCGGGCAGATCGGCGCCGGTCGAGCCGAGGGCGGTGAAGGCGGCGCGCTGCGAGGCGATGGCATCGTCCATGGAGAGCAGTCGGGTCACCTGGTCGCCGGAGAGGAAGAGGACGTCGTCGTTCATTCCCTCTTCCTATCCGGGCGGCCCCCGCGGGAATCAGGACCAGTGCGCCACGGCGTCCAGATGGGGCAGGTGGTGGTCCAGGCGCTCCCGCTTGGTGCGCAGATAGGTGATGTTGCTCTCGCACGGCGGGATGAGCAGCGGGACCTGCTCGGCGACCGTGATCCCGTGCTCCAGCAATGCCTCCCGCTTGCGCGGGTTGTTGGACATCAGACGGACGCTGCGTACCCCGAGGTCGTCCAGGATCCGGGCGGCGACGCCGTAGTCGCGGGCGTCGACGGGCAGGCCGAGGGCGAGGTTCGCCTCGACGGTGTCCAGGCCCTCCGCCTGCAGGGCCATCGCCCGCAGTTTGGCGAGCAGTCCGATGCCCCGGCCCTCGTGCCCTCTCAAGTAGACGACGACACCGCGGCCTTCCGCGGCGACCGCGCGCAGCGCGGAGGCCAGCTGGTCGCCGCACTCGCAGTGCTGGGAGCCGAACGCGTCACCGGTCAGGCACTCCGAATGCAGCCGGGTGAGGACGTCCTCGGTGCCGATGTCACCGTGGACCAGAGCCACTTGCTCGTCACCGCGATCGTGGTCCATGTAGCCGACCGCGCGGAATTCCCCGTACACCGTGGGCAACGGGGCATTCACAACGCGTTCCACGCCGGTGCGCTTCTGTGACTTCTTTCCGAGTACGCCAACTTTTTCTGTCATGATCTGGTTCCTAAGCAGAGACGAAGGGCCGTGAAAAGATGAGTGGTTCGGAAACGCGGTCGGCACACGGTCTGGTGCCGGCGGACACCACGGAAGACGTGCGGACGCGCGGGGCGGGCGTCTCACGGCAGGTCGCCGTCCTTCCCGTCGGCAGCTTCGAACAGCACGGCCCCTTCCTGCCGCTCGCCACGGACACGCTCGTCGCCTGCGCCGTCGCACGGGAGATCGCCGCCGCGCACCCCGTGCACCTCCTTCCTCCGGTGACGATCTCCTGCTCGCACGAGCACGCGGCATGGCCGGGGACCGTCAGCATCTCCTCGGTGACTCTTCATGCGGTGGTACGGGACATAGCGGATTCGGTGCGCCGCTCGGGCGTGGACGCCCTGGTGGTGGTCAACGGACACGGTGGAAACTACGTACTGGGCAACGTCGTTCAGGAGTCCTCCGCGCGCGGTGAGCGGATGGCACTGTTCCCGGCCGCGGAGGACTGGGAAGCGGCGCGGGAACGGGCCGGGGTCGCCACCTCGCTGCTGACGGACATGCACGCGGGGGAAATAGAGACCTCCATCCTTCTGCATGCGCATCCGGAAATGCTGCGGCCCGGATACGAGACCTCCGATTTCGTCGCGGACGACCGGCGTCATCTGCTCTCCCTCGGTATGTCCGCCTATACCGATTCGGGTGTCATCGGCCGCCCTTCCCTGGGTTCGGCGGAAAAAGGGAAGGAACTGCTGGCGAGCCTTTCGGATGCCTTCGCCGCGTATTTCTCCGTGCTGGGCGCAGAGTAGGGCGCCCGGCGGCGCACGACCAGGACCAGGACACCGGGCAGGCTCGCGGCCAGGCACAGCACGCCGTACACGACGGCGACCGCGAGCCCGCTGCCCGCGCCGAGCCCGGCGGCGCCGAACGCCCAGGCGGTGACGCCCTCCCGGGGGCCCCAGCCGCCGACGTTCAGCGGCAGGCTCATCGCCAGCAGGGCGAGCACGGCCAGCGGCAGGAGTACGGCGACGGAGGCGGTGGCGCCGGCGACCCGGGCCGCGAGGACGAACGTGGCGAGGTGTCCGGCCAGTACGACGACGGACGACACCGCCACGCCGGGCCAGTTGCGCAGCGACGGCAGCCCTTCGAGGGAGGCGAGCAGGACGCGCCCGCGCCGGGAGGGCGGCCGGCTCAGCCGCAGGGCGAGGACGACCGCGAGTGCGCCGAGGGCGGCGAGCGCGAGCAGCGGCGCGAGATGGCGGGCCTCGTCGCGCACGGGGGACGGCATGGTCAGCAGGACGACGGCGCCGACCAGGACCAACGCGAGCTGTCCCGCGACCCGTTCGAGCACCACCGAGCGCACGCCCCGGCCGAGGTCACCGGCGCTGCGTCCGTGCCGGACCGCGCGGTGCACATCGCCCAGGACGCCGCCGGGGAGGGCCGCGTTCAGGAACAGCGCGCGGTAGTAGTCGGCGACGGCCGCGCCGAGCGGCAGCCGGATCCGCAGGCCTCGGGCCACCAGCTGCCAGCGCCAGGCGCTGAACACGGTGGTGACGACACCGATGCCGACGGCCGCGAGTACGGCGGTCGTATCGATGCGGCGCAGGCCGTCGATAAAGACTCCGGTGCCGAGGCGCCACAGGAGGACGGCGAGGATGGCGATGCCGACGGCCGTGCCGAGGTGGGCACGGAGTTTGCGAGGGCGGGGGGATTCGGTGGCGGCCACGGGGACCGAGAGGGACGTCGGCCGCTGGGCCGCACGCACTTGCACGGCGAGCGCCCCCACCGTCTCCGCGCTCATGACGTCGCCCCGTCCGCCGGGCGGGACAGCGCCAGCAGGTCGTTGTGGTGGACGACGACCCGCAACTCCCCCGCCTCGCAGGCCGCCAGCCGCTCGCGGAGATAGCGCTCGGCCGGACCACGCAGCTCCGGGCGCTGTTCCACCGCCGCGCCGACCCAGCCGCGCAGCCACTGCGCGGTGAGCGCGGACTCGGCGGGGCCGAGCTGCCAGGGGCTCGGGTGCACCCGTACCGTCGCGCCGTGTTCGGAGAACGCCTCGCAGGCCACGGTGATCGCGTCCGGGCCGAGCAGGTCCGTGCGCCGCTGGTGGGCGTTGAACGCCTCGGCGATCTCGTCGTCGAGGGGGTCGGACGGGGTGAGCTCCACGCGGCCCGCGACGGACAGTGTCAGCAGTGCCGGGCAGCCGGCGCCGGTGCAGGCGGAGACGAGGGTCTCGATCTCCTCCCGGGTGAGGACGTCGAGCAGCGCGGAGGCCGTCACCAGGGAGGCACCGGCCAGCACGTCCGGGGTGAGCCGGGCGACGTCGCCGCGGCGGGTCTCGACGGTGACCCGGCTGCCGTCGGCGGCGGCGCGCGGGGAGGCGACGGCGGCGAAGTGCAGGAGGTAGGGGTCGCGGTCGTGCAGGATCCAGTGCTGGGCGCCGTCGAGGCGGGGCCCGAGCCAGCGGCCCATCGAGCCGGTGCCGCAGCCCAGGTCGTGGATGACCAGTCCGTCGGTCTTTCCCGGCATATTGGCGAGCCTGATCCGCAGCGGATCGATCAACTCGTGTGCCCGCGCGGCCCCGTCGGGCCCCTCGCGCAGCTCCAGCCACTCGGGGGCGTAGCGCGGGGGTTCCTCCGGGCCGGACTCCCGCAGCTTCAGCGTCGGGCGCTCACCGGGACCGGCGCCGGGGATCACGAGGTCCTCGCCGCCGGTTCGGGGCTGCGCCGGAATCCACCCCATGTCATGTGTCGCCGCCGTCTTCCTCATACCGCCCTCCTGGGTTCGTTCGGCAGTCGGCCCAGTACTCCGGCCAGGCTGCGGGCCGTGGTCGCCCAGCCGTCGAGGGCGGCCCGTCGGCCCCGCGCGGCCGCCTTCAGGCGTCGTCGTACGTCCGCCTCGCCGAACCAGCCGCGCAGTTCGGCGGCGAGGGCGGGGGGGTCCTCCGGTGGGACGAGGATTCCGGGCACCCCGCCGTCGGGGGCGCGGCCGACCGCCTCGGGCAGACCGCCGACGTCCGTCGCCAGCACCGGGATGCCGCGCGCGAGCGCCTCGGTCACCGCCATGCCGTACGTCTCGGCGTACGACGTGAGGACCATCAGGTCGGCGGTGGCATAGCTGGCGTCGAGTTCGGCGCCGGCCTGCGGTCCGGCCAGCACCAGCCGGTCCTCCAGGCCGTGCTTCCCGATCAGGGCCCGCAGTCCGGCCACGTACTCCGGGTCCTGGCCGAGTCCGCCCACGCAGACGCAGCTCCACGGCAGCTCGGTCACCGCCGCCAGCGCCTCGACCAGCCGGTGCTGTCCCTTGCGCGGGGTCACCGCGGCCACGCACAGCAGCCGGGAGACTCCGTCGGTGCCGGAGGCGAGGGGGGCGATGTCGGCGCCGGGGGCGGCGACATGGACCCGGTCGGGGGCGAGGCCGTGGTGGGAGACGAGGCGCCGGACCGCCCAGTCGGAGGTCGCGATCACGGCCGGGACCGCCCGCAGCACCGTCCGCTCCCGGGCGTCCAGTTCCGCGGCGACCTCGGCCGACAGGCCCCTCTCGTCGCCGAGCGGCAGATGCACCAGCACTGCCAGCCGCAGCCGCTCCGCCTCGGGTACGACGATCTCGGGCACCCCGCACGCGACGAGACCGTCCAGCAGCACCACCGTGCCGTCCGGCAACTCCCGGAGCGTACACGCGAGTTCCGCACGCGCCGTCTCGCCGGGCCGGGGCCACTCGCCCGCCACCGCGTGCTTGTGGACCTGCCAGCCGAAGCCGGGCAGGTCCAGACTGACCCGCCGGTCATAGGCGTTGCCGCCGCTGGGCATGGCCAAGTCGTCGACGCCGCCCGGCATCACGAAGTGCACGGAGCGCAGGGACATGGGCACGATCTCGGCGTTCTTCAGGGCGGAGTTCTGCACCGGCACATAAGTGAGGCGTGCCCGTTCCACTGTCACGTCGGTCACAGGGCACGCTCGTAACTCGCCCAGGCGACATGCGATTCGTGCAGGGTGACGGTGAGGCCGGCGAGGCCCTTGGCGCCCTCGCCGAGCGCCCCCTTGTGCACCCGCTCGGCGAGCCGGTCGGCGATGACCTTGGCCAGGAACTCCGTGGAGGTGTTGAGCCCGGCGAAGTCGGGTTCGTTGTCGAGGTTGCGGTAGTTCAACTCGGCCACGACGGCGCCCAGTTCCTGGGTGGCGAGCCCGATGTCGACGACGATGTTGTCCTCGTCCAGCTGTTCGCGCCGGAACGTGGCGTCCACCAGGAACGTCGCTCCGTGCAGTCGCTGCGCGGGCCCGAAGACCTCGCCGCGGAAGCTGTGGGCGATCATGATGTGATCGCGGACGGTGATGCTGAACAACGGACGACCCTCCAGGTGCGGCGCGTCTGATCCCCGGCTGATCCTTGCCCGGGATGTGGAGTAGTACGGCTCTTCGCTTCCCGTTGTTCAGCCGTCTCTCACTCTTTTCTCAGGTCAGGCGCTCGCCGTGTACCGCACGCGGTGACACAGCGCCGGAATCTCCCCGGACGCGAGTCTCGGCAGCACCTCCGGCAACTCCTCGAACGCGCTTTCCCCGGTGACGAGTGCGTCGAGGGCCGGGTCGGCGAGGAGTTCGAGGGCGAGGGCGAGCCGGTCGGCGTAGGTGCGGTTCGCGCGGGCCGGGGAGACGGTGCCGACCTGGCTGCTGCGGATGACCAGCCGGCGGGAGTGGAAGGCCTCGCCGAGCGGGAGGGTGACGGGGCGGTCGCCGTACCAGCTCAGTTCGAGGACCGTACCTTCGGCGGACAGCAGTTCGAGCGAGCGGGCGAGGCCCTGCTCCGTCGCGCTGGCGTGCACGACGAGGTCGCACTCCCCGTGGGCCTCGTGCGGCAGCGCGAAGTCGACGCCGAGCGCCTCCGCGGTCTTCGCGCGCGTCGGATCGGCGTCCACCAACTGGACCCGTACGCCCGGGAAGCGGGCCAGGAGTGCGGCCACCGAGCAGCCGACCATGCCGCCGCCGACCACCGCGATCCGGTCGCCGATCAGGGGCGCCGCGTCCCAGAGGGCGTTGACGGCGGTCTCGACGGTGCCGGCGAGTACGGCCCGTTCGGCGGGCACGTTCGCGGGTACCCGGGTGACGGCGGCGACCGGGACGACGTAGCGCGTCTGGTGCGGGTAGAGGCAGAAGACCGTGGCGCCGACTAGGTCCGCGGGGCCCTCCTCGACCTCGCCGACGCTGAGGTAGCCGTACTTCACGGGCGCGGGGAAGTCGCCCTCCTGGAACGGCGCCCGCATCGCCGCGTACTGGCTCTCGGGGACGCCGCCGCGGAAGACGAGGGTCTCCGTGCCGCGGCTGACCCCGGAGTACAGGGCGCGGACCAGCACCTCGCCCTCGGACGGGACCGGAAGGGTCACCTCCAGGATCTCGCCTTCACCCGGACTGCTGAGCCAGAACGCGCGTGCGGGTGGCCTCATCCGCATCCTCCTGAACGATCGGGAAGTAGTTCACGTACCGAGGTGTGCACAGGCCGCGCACAGTACGCGGCGTTGATCGACTCTGTCACACGGCCGGAGGATGTTCGGTGGCCCTGAACAACACTTACGACGCGAGGCTGGTCCAGCAGGAGACGGCGCTCGGAGCGGGCGTACAGATCCTGGTGCTGGCGCTGCTCGGCACGGCGATCGGCATGGGGCCGGCGGGCTGGCTGACCGGACTCGCCTTCGCCGTCGCCACCTGGGCGGTGCTCTCCCGGGCCCTGCACCGCTCCCGGCTGCGCTCCTTCGGCCCCGCCAACCGGGTCACCCTCGGCCGCTCCATCCTGGTCGGCGGGGTCACCGCCCTGGTCGCGGACTCCTTCCAGAGCCCGCCGCCGCTCACCCTCCTCGTCGGTCTGACGGCCGTGGCCCTGATCCTCGACGGCGTCGACGGCAAGGTCGCCCGCCACACCGGCACCTCGACCGCGCTGGGCGCCCGCTTCGACATGGAGGTCGACGCGTTCCTGATCCTGGTGCTCAGCGTCTACGTCTCGATGGCACAGGGCCCGTGGGTGCTGCTGATCGGCGGTATGCGCTACGGCTTCGTCGCCGCCGCCCGCTTCTGGCCGTGGCTGAACGCCCCGCTGCCGCCGAGCACGGCCCGCAAGACCGTGGCCGCGCTCCAGGGCGTGTTCCTGCTCCTGGCCGCCTCGGGCCTGCTGCCGCATCTCGCCGAGCTCGGCGTCGTCGCCACGGCTCTCGCGGCGCTGGTGTGGTCGTTCGGGCGGGATGTTCTGTGGCTGTGGCGGACTTCGCGGGTTCAGGAGGTCGTGGAGGTGAAGGAACTGGTCGCTGCCTGACGGGTTCAGGAGGGCGAGGGGGGCCGCAGCCGGTCGCTGCCTGACCGGTTCAGGAAGGTG
>NZ_JACMSF010000199.1 GCF_014257025.1 Streptomyces cupreus | reverse complement strand
GACGCCGACCCCTCGGACGGCCAGTGCCGTACCGCCTCCGGAGCGTGCAGCCTGCGCGCCGCGGTGATGGCCGCCAACTCCCGGCCGGGCAGTACGATCGCGCTGCCTCCCGGCCACTACCGGCTGACGATCCCACCCGACCCCAGACTGATCGTCGGCGACCATCCCGACCCCACCACAGGCGACTTGAACGTCGACGCCCCCACCACGCTCAGAGGATCCGGCACGCGCACCACCGTCATCGACGCCACCCTCCTGGACCGGGTCTCCCGCCTGCGGGCAGACACCCTCATGTCCGATGTGACGATCACCGGAGGCAGAGCCGTGCAGCGTGAACTGCCGTTCACCGACACCGGTGGCGGCGGCA
>NZ_JACMSF010000198.1 GCF_014257025.1 Streptomyces cupreus | reverse complement strand
CCTTGCCGGTAGAACCGCCCCACCCGTGCGCCATGGAACGGGCCTGTCGTACGTCATGTCAGACGCTCGACAGGCCCGTCAGGTCGCCTCAGCCGGTCAACCGGAGCACTGGACCTTGTCGGCCGTCGACTTCTCCACGTCCGGCGTCTTCACCGAAGAGGAGTCGAGCTTCACGCCCGCTCCCTTGAAGTCCTTGCCCAGGATCAATGTCATCGTCGGCAGACCCTGGGCGTTGAGCTCGCTCTCGCCGGGCTTGAGCGCGGAACCGGAAAGACCCATGATGTCCGCCAGTCGGCGAGCCTGATCCGCCTGGTCAGGAGCGTACTCAAGGGTCGTCTTGGCCTGTGCGGCGTCCGCGTTGCCCGCGTTCTCGGACTTGC
>NZ_JACMSF010000197.1 GCF_014257025.1 Streptomyces cupreus | reverse complement strand
CTCTTTGGCCTTTTGCTTAGCGGCACGCGATTCCTTGTCCTTTTCGTCCAGCTGCAGCCCCAGGATCGCTATCTGGGCAGCATCCCCGCCTTGTTCCCGCAACGCCTCCTCTAGCAGTTTGCGCAGGTGGGCGCCATCGGCAGCATTCAACGGAGCGCCATGCTCGTGCGCATCCTCGACCAGCTTGGTAACGAAGTCGGCGGGCGGCATCCGCTGACCGCTGAGATAGCGGGAAACAGTGCCCGGATCCCGGTGGCGCCGCACCGAATATCTTCGGAGAGGGATGTCCAGATACGAAAACAGGACGCGCAGTGCCTCAGCCAGTGCCCTCTTGGCAGGGGGCAGGTCCTTGGCCAGCGAGTGGAGCGGCTCATTCGTTGCCTTCTCAACGCAGAGCCGGTCCTCGT
>NZ_JACMSF010000196.1 GCF_014257025.1 Streptomyces cupreus | reverse complement strand
GCGCTGACCGGCCGGGTGCTGCCCGCCGAGGACCGCCGGGTGCTCGCCGCGTTCGCCGCGCAGGCCGCCGTCGTCCTGGACCGGCGCCGCCTCCGCGAGGAGGCCGACCGGGCCCGCGCGCTGGCCGAGGGCAACCGCATCCGTACGGCGCTGCTGGCTGCCGTCAGCCATGATCTGCGCACCCCGCTCGCCGGGATCAAGGCGGCGGTGAGCAGCCTGCGTTCGGACGACGTGGCGTGGTCGCCGGAGGATGAGGCGGAGCTGCTGGCCGGGATCGAGGAGGGCGCCGACCGCCTGGACCATCTGGTCGGCAACCTCCTCGACATGTCCCGCCTCCAGACCGGCACGGTCTCCGCGATCGTCCGCGAGATCGACCTCGACGAGGTGGTGCCGATGGCGCTCGGCGGGGTGCCCGAGGACAGCGTCGAGCTGGACATCCC
>NZ_JACMSF010000195.1 GCF_014257025.1 Streptomyces cupreus | reverse complement strand
CGAGACGCTCCCCATGGTCCATCTGGACAAGGGGCTGTTGGAGCGCTCGGTGGCCAACGTCGTCGAGAACGCCGTCAAGTACAGCCCGCCCGGCATCCCCGTCCTCGTCTCCGCCAGTGCCATCGCCGACCGTGTCGAACTGCGCATCGTGGACCGGGGGCCGGGCGTCCCGGACGAGGCCAAGGAACGCGTCTTCGAACCCTTCCAGCGCTACGGCGACGCACCGCGCGGCGCCGGGGTGGGGCTGGGACTCGCGGTGGCACGCGGGTTCGCGGAGGCCATGGACGGCACGCTGCACGCCGAGGACACCCCTGGCGGCGGCCTCACCATGGTCCTGAGCCTGCCCAGGGCCAAGGGAGACCCGGACAAGTCCTAGCCTTGCCGCACCCTGGGTGCCGCTCACTGTCCGCTCCGTAAGGTTCGCCAAATGAACCGAATGTTTCGCACGATCTCCGGAAGGACCGCTG
>NZ_JACMSF010000194.1 GCF_014257025.1 Streptomyces cupreus | reverse complement strand
GCCGCTGGCCCAGAAGTTCGGTCTGCGCGAGGAGCCCAGCCGGCTGCGCCACCAGTCCCGCTCGCTGTTCACGCACATGGTCGGCGTCAAGCCGTACGAGCAGACCGTCCCCAAGGGCACTCACCACAACCCCAGCCCGTGGAGCGAGGGCACCCTCCACCACATGTTCAAGGGCGGCTGGATGTGGGTCATCCCCTTCGACAACCACCCGCGGGCCACCAACCCGCTGTGCAGCGTCGGCCTGAACCTCGACCCGCGCATCCACCCCAAGCCGGACTGCTCCCCCGAGGATGAGTTCCGCGCCTTCATCGCCAAGTACCCGGACATCGCCCCGCAGTTCGAGGGCGCGGTCGCGACCCGTGACTGGGTGAGCACGGGGCGGCTGCAGTACTCGTCGAAGCAGACCATCGGCTACCGCTGGTGCCTGACCTCCCACGCCGCCGGATTCGTCGACGCGCTCTTCTCGCGCGGT
>NZ_JACMSF010000193.1 GCF_014257025.1 Streptomyces cupreus | reverse complement strand
CCCGCTGGCCCAGAAGTTCGGCGTGCGCGAGGAGCCCAGCCGGCTGCGCCACCAGTCCCGTTCGCTGTTCACGCACATGATCGGCGTGAAGCCCTACGAGGACACGCTGCCCCAGGGCACCCACCAGAACCCCAGCCCGTGGAGCGAGGGCACCCTCCACCACCTCTTCGAGGGCGGCTGGATGTGGGTCATCCCCTTCGACAACCACCCGCTGTCCACCAGCCCGCTGTGCAGCGTCGGCATCAACCTGGACCCGCGGATCCACCCGGTGCCGGAAGGCCTCTCCCCCGAGGAGGAGTTCCGCGCCTTCATCGCCAGGTTCCCCGACATCGCCCCGCAGTTCGAGGGCGCGGTCGCGACCCGTGACTGGGTGCGCACGGGGCGGCTGCAGTACTCGTCGAAGCAGACCGTCGGCTACCGCTGGTGCCTGACCTCGCACGCGGCCGGTTTCGTCGACGCGCTCTTCTCACGCGGC
>NZ_JACMSF010000192.1 GCF_014257025.1 Streptomyces cupreus | reverse complement strand
ACCGGATTCGCGGCCGATCACCATTGCGCGTTCTGGCAGCCCGCCCCCACTCACTGAGGGGCATCCCCCACCGCTACGCCGTGATGAGCCGCCAGTGCCCGCAACGCCACACGCAACGGCCCGGTCTCCAAGGCGGCATCCGCATCGAACCAGCGGGCCACAGCCGTTCCGCTCGCCATCCTCAGCGTGAAGCGCGCCAGTTCGTCCGCCACCTCGGGGCGATCACGCAGTCCGAAGACAGCGCTCAGCGCGTCCCGGGCCCAGAGCACCAGCGCGTCCCGGTAGTGCCGCACCTCGGCCACGGCCGACGCGGTGGCGTCCTGCTGCACCATCCCCAGCCCCAACAACAGCCGCACACTGGGCTGATGACGCTGGAACGCGTCCCCGACCTCGGTGAGGAAAGCCTCCAGCCGCTCGTCCAGGCCGCTGCCCGGCACCTCGGCCGGGGGCAGGGCCGCCAGCAGCGTGGTCCTGGCCCGCTCCAGCACCGCCACGTAGATCCCGTCCTTGCTGCCGAAGTGCCAGTA
>NZ_JACMSF010000191.1 GCF_014257025.1 Streptomyces cupreus | reverse complement strand
GCGACCGCGTTGAGGAGTTCCTGCGGGTCTCGGGTGCGAGTGGCGGCGGGACGTTCTAACGCGATGCTCACGTGATTCCTCCTGGTGTGGATGGGCGCCTTTGGTAGGAGGCGTTGGTAGCGCCCGCCCCAATGGCTCACGGGGTACGGGACGGGCGGGGGGCTGTGTGTGGTGCTCCTCAGGAGCGGGGGCCGCTTGGGGCAATGGGGGGCGCAGGCGTACACCTCGACGCTCCAGCCGCGTCCGTCGCTCGCCCGACCTGCACTGACCACGCCGCTTCGGGTCATCAGGGATGTGTGGCACCAGCAGCAGGCCCACCCCTGGAGTTGGCGGTACGTCCGGGAGTCGGCGTGCGGTGCGTCGGGGAGGGCCCGGGTGGTCATGGCCGGTCGGCGAGCGGGACCAGGTCGTAGGCGTGGCGGCAGGGGCGGCAGGCGAACCGGCCGGTGTCGCCGAAGGCGGATCCCTGGTCCTGCACGCTGATCAGGCGGACGCCCCGGGCGTAGTTCTGGTGCCACGCGCACCAGCCGAA
>NZ_JACMSF010000190.1 GCF_014257025.1 Streptomyces cupreus | reverse complement strand
ACTGTCCAGATGCGGTGCCAACTGCGCCACCGTCGGGCTTTCGAACAACATCCGTATCGGGACCTCGACGCCGAGTACGGTCCGGATGCGGGACAGCAACCAAGTGGCCAGCAGTGAGTGGCCGCCCAGATCGAAGAAGCTGTCGTCGATTCCGACCTTGGTGACGTTCAGCACCTCCGCGAACAGCCCGGCCAGCACTTCTTCCTGAGTGTTGCGCGGCTTCCGGTATCCCGGAGCGACCTGCTCTGCCGGCCTGTCACCGGCCCGTTGCACCAACTCCAGCCGGCCATCGCGGGTCCACCGGGCCTGCTGATCGGCGCGGTACAGCCCGGATCCGGGTGGGCCGTAGGGGTTCGTCTCGACGTACCCGGCGGTCGATCGGTCCCGATCCGATGCCACGCCCGATACATAGAGGTCGCCCACCACGCCGATGGGCACCAACTGCAACTCGCTGTCCAGCACGTGGACCCGCGCGTCCTGGACGTCTTCCGCGAGTGACCGGACCGCTTCGTGACGAAGGAGTTCGGTTTGCCGGC
>NZ_JACMSF010000019.1 GCF_014257025.1 Streptomyces cupreus | reverse complement strand
ACTCCTCGCCGCCGGAGACGCCCATGCCGACGAAGTGGATGCCCTGCTCGCGCAGTTCGCGCTCACGGCGCCGAGTGTCGGCGAAGTGCGCGTTGCCGCCGTCGATGATCATGTCGCCGGGCTCCAGGAGCGGGGCGAACTCCTGGATCACCGCGTCGGTGGGCTCGCCCGCCTTCACCATGACGACCAGGCGGCGGGGCCGCTCCAGTGCCGCCACGAAGTCCTTGGCGGTCTCGGCCGCGATGAATTCGCCCTCGTCACCGAACTCCGCCACCAGTGCGTGCGTACGCGTCGACGTCCGGTTGTGCACCGCGACCGTGTAGCCGTTGCGGGCGAAGTTGCGGGCGAGATTGCGGCCCATGACCGCGAGTCCCGTGACGCCGATCTGGGCTGAGTTGCTCATTCGGTTGACTCCTAAGGAATCCGGTATCGGTGGTGCCGGTCGTGGCCGCCAGTATTGCCGCAGTGACCATCTTGACGTGCCGGTACTCCGGCCGCACTTCCGGGTGGCTCGATGTTCCACAGGCTGATACGCACAGGAGGACCGCGCTGCCTCAGCCGTTTCTCAACCCGAGTCCCTGCCTTGCCTCTTGAGCCACATCGCGGCCGATTGCCGTCTTGTCATGGCCTGTTACGGGCACTTACTTTTGGCCCTCCTGACGCATGTCGAGGGGGCACCGATATGGCCGTACGCGGCCGGCACCGCCGGTATCAGCCGAACAGGATCAACCGCGCCTCGCTCACCGTCACGGCGGGCAGCGCCGGGATGGCGATCCCGCTCATCGGTACCGGTACCGCGCAGGCGGCGGACGTGGAGACCTGGGACAAGGTCGCCGCGTGCGAGTCGACCAACGACTGGAACATCAACACCGGCAACGGCTACTACGGCGGCCTCCAGTTCGCCCAGTCCACCTGGGAGCAGTACGGCGGCACCCGGTACGCCCCGCGGGCCGACCTGGCCACCAAGGACCAGCAGATAGCCGTCGCCGAGAAGGTCCTCGACGGACAGGGCCCCGGCGCCTGGCCGGAGTGCTCGGTACGGGCCGGGCTCACCCGGGGCGGGGACACCCCCGAGCTCAAGACCTCGGTACCGGACGTCAGACCGCAGACCACACCCCAGTCCCGGGCCGGCAAGGCCGAGATGTACACGGTGGTGCGCGGCGACACCCTCTCCACGATCGCCGACGAGCAGGACGTCAAGGGCGGCTGGCAGCGGCTGTACGACGCCAACCGGAAGACCGTCGGAGCGGACCCGGACCTGATCCTGCCCGGGCAGCGGCTCGCCCTCGGCGGCAGGTCCGTCACGAAGGCGACCCCGACGGCGGCCAAGTCCGTGCCGAAGCGGAGCACTTCCGAGAAGACCGAGAAGACCGAGAAGACCGAGAAGAGCACGTCCGAGAAGACCTCGAAGAAGACCATGGTCTCCCCGGTGAGCGCGCCCACCGGCACGCCGTACCACAAGGCGGGCGCCTCCTGGTCGAAGGGCTACCACACGGGCGTCGACTTCCCCGTCGCCACCGGCACGTCCGTGCGGTCCGTGGCGGAGGGCGAGGTGGTCAGCGCGGGCTGGGAGGGTTCCTTCGGCTACCAGGTGGTGGTCCGGCACTCCGACGGCCGCTACAGCCAGTACGCACATCTGTCGGCGATCTCCGTGAAGAGCGGCCAGCAGGTCGGCGCGGGCCAGCGCATCGGCCGCTCCGGTTCCACGGGCAACAGCACGGGCCCGCATCTGCACTTCGAGGTGCGGACGGGGCCCGGCTTCGGTACGGACATCGACCCGGTGGCCTACCTGAGGGCGGGCGGGGTCAGGATTTGATCCGCATCCGGTGCCGGTCCACGACCGGCATAGGGACGTACGGGCCGCCGTAGAACGGCCCGTACAGGTGCGGTGAGGCACTGCTCGGGATCGTCGCGTCGTCTTCCTGCTGCGCGGGGACGACCGGCACCCGGGTGCTCGGCTGCTCCGGGAGCACCACCCGCAGCTTCTCGGTGGGCACCGGCGCCGCGACGGGCTCCGGCACCTTGCGCGGCTCGCTGCGTTCGATGCGCTCCGTCGTCAGCAGGATCAGACCGCCCGCCGCGACCACACCGCAGCTCAGCGCGAGGGTGGTGCCGGTGGTGCCGTAGCGGAAGGTTTCACCGAACATCGTAATGCCGACCGCGGCCGCGATCACCGGGTTCACGACCGTCAGCACCGCCAGCGGGGCGGCGAGTCCGGCGCCGCGGTAGGCGGCCTGCGACAGCAGCAGACCGGCCGTGGCGAAGACGCCGATGGTGGCCAGGGTCGGCAGGTCGCCGGCCGTCACCCCGCCGCTCCAGTCGACGGCGACGATCTTCGTGAACACCGAGGACATGCCGAAGGCGATACCGGACGCGGTCGCGAGCAGCACGCTGCGCACCACCGGGTGCCGGTGGGCCGCCCTGCCCGCGATCATCAGGGTCACCACGGCGCCCGCGGTGACCAGGGCGACGCCGGTGCGCTGGGCGGTGTCCAGTGACTGCGACTCGGAGGTGCCGACCAGGGAGAGCAGACCGGCCAGACCGACGGTCGCCATGATCGCGCCGCGCCAGGCGGTGGACCCGGCCTTGCGGCCGACGAACAGGGCCGCCATCGGCAGCGCGAAGACGATGGTGAGCGCGCCCAGCGGCTGGACCAGGCTCAGCGGTCCGAAGGCGAGGGCCGCCACATGCAGCAGTCCGCCGAGGCCGTTCAGCGCCACCGCGGCCCACCAGGTCGGCCGGCGCAGCGGTGCGTACTGCTGTCCGGGCGTGGACACCGCGACGTGCTCCTGGACGATCGCTCCGCCCGCGTAGGCGACGGCAGAGACGAGCGAGAGGAGCACGGACAACGCGAGGGCGCTCATGAGCTGCTCCTCTGCGTGAGGCGGGGGCGCTTTATCCCGCGCGGCGAACTGTCGGCTTCCATAGCCAACACGATGCCCTCAAAAGTTCTTCCCGTCGTCGTCCCTGAGCAGGCAATGCCTCCTACTGCCGATGGAGTACAAAACGCCCTCCGTCCTCCCCAGGGTGGGTGATACCCCCCGAGGCCCGTACGACCGGCCTTGGTACTACTGCTCCTCGTGGACCTCGACCCCGAACTCATCGCGCTCCGACCCCTCGGCGGCTTCTTCGTCCTACGCACCTCCGGAGCGCCCGCCGGATCCCCGCCGCCCCTGGCCGAGACCTACGACCGCACATCATTGGATGTTTACGAAAATTCTATGACTTTCCGCGTCCGGAAGGTGGCGGAATCCCTGCGCGCCCCCGAGTTGCGGATCGCGGCGTCGGTGGCCCAGCAGGGGCTCGCGGCCCGACTGTGGTCCGTGGCGCTCGGCTGCGCGGTCCGGTACGGCCGGCTCCCCGACCTCGACCCCGAGCTGCTGTGCTGGGACCCCGACGCCGGCGCCCCCGACGACCTGTGGCTGACCGAGGTGCGCCCGTCGGCGAAGGACGCGGCGGACGCCGTACTGCAGGCGCACCTGGAACCGCTGACCGCCCTGGTGCACACGCGCTACCGGGTCGCCGAAGGCCTGCTCTGGGGCAACGCCGCATCCGCGCTGGCCGGTGCCGCCCGGCAGCTGGAGCGGTGGGCGCTGGCGCACGGCCGTACCGAGGACGCCGTACGCACCCGGGCCCTGGCGGCCGGGCTGTTCGCGCACCCCCGCCTCGCGGGCGCCCTCGACACGAGCCTGCGGCGGCGCAGTTGCTGCCTCTACTACCGGGTGCCCGGCGGCGGGGTGTGCGGCGACTGCTGCTTCACACGGCCCCCGCGCTCTTCCCCACGCGCCACATCTGGGTGACCATGTGGGAACCGGCCGAGACAGGGGGTTGCGGGTGCGAGTGGGACTGTTGACCCGGGAGTACCCGCCGGACGTGTACGGCGGCGCGGGTGTCCATGTGGAGTTCCTCGCCCGGGAGTTGAGGTCCCTGGTCGAGCTGGAGGTGCACTGCTGGGGCGAGGGCCGCGCCGAGGGCGTGCTGCGTCACCGCCCCTGGACCGCGCTCGACACCGCCAACGACGCGCTGCGCACCTTCTCCGTGGACCTCGCGATGGCCGCCGCCCTGGAGGGCAGCGAACTGGTCCACTCCCACACCTGGTACGCCAATCTCGGCGGCCACCTGGGCAAGCTGCTGTACGGCATCCCGCATGTGATGACCGCGCACTCCCTGGAGCCGCTGCGCCCCTGGAAGGCCGAGCAACTCGGCGGCGGATACGCCCTGTCGAGCTGGGCCGAGCGCACCGCGGTCGAGACCGCGGACGCGGTGATCGCCGTCTCGGGCGCCATGCGCGAGGACATCCTCGCCTGCTATCCGGCGCTGGATCCGGCACGCGTGCGCGTGGTCCACAACGGCATCGACACGAGCCTGTACCGCCCCGACCACGGCACCGACGTCCTCGACCGGATCGGCATCGACCGCGGCCGTCCGTACGTCCTGTTCGTCGGCCGGATCACCCGCCAGAAGGGCGTGCCCCATCTGCTGCGCGCAGTGCGGGACATCGACCCCGCCGCGCAGGTCGTGTTGTGCGCGGGCGCCCCCGACACCCCGGAGATCGACCAGGAGTTCCGCGATCTCTTCGAGGAGCTGAGCCGTGTCCGCGCGGGGGTCTTCTGGATCCCGCAGATGCTGCCGCGCCCCGAGGTGATCCAACTCCTCACGCACGCCGCCGTGTTCGTCTGTCCTTCGGTGTACGAACCCCTCGGCATCGTCAACCTGGAGGCGATGGCCTGCGGAACTCCCGTCGTGGCCTCGCAGGTCGGCGGTATCCCGGAGGTCGTCGACGACGGGAAGACGGGGCTGTTGGTGCCCCTGGACGACGGCTTCGAGGCGTCTCTCGGGCGGGCCCTTGACTCCGTCATCGGTGATCCGGAGGGTGCCCGGGCGATGGGCGAGGCCGGACGGGAGCGCGCGGTCGGGGAGTTCGGCTGGGACGCGGTGGCGCGGCGCACGGTCCGCCTCTACGAGGAGATCGTCGAACAGGCGTAGCGGACCGTGCGCGGGGGCAGGGATGGATCAACCACGGTGAGGGGAGCGGCCATGCGTCGTGGCGGACCTTCGGTGCTCGGAATCGTGCTGGCGGGCGGAGAAGGCAAACGCCTGATGCCCCTGACCGCCGACCGTGCGAAACCAGCGGTCACCTTCGGAGGCACCTACCGCCTCGTCGACTTCGTCCTGTCCAATCTCGTCAACGGCGACATCCTGCGCATCTGCGTGCTCACGCAGTACAAGTCGCACTCGCTGGACCGCCACATCACCACCACCTGGCGGATGTCCAGCCTGCTCGGCAACTACGTCACCCCGGTCCCGGCCCAGCAGCGCCTCGGCCCGCGCTGGTACCTGGGCAGCGCGGACGCCATCCTCCAGTCCCTGAATCTGATCTACGACGAACGCCCCGAGTACGTCGCCGTGTTCGGCGCCGACCATGTGTACCGCATGGACCCGCGGCAGATGCTCGCCCAGCACATCGAGTCCGGCGCAGGGGTGACCGTGGCCGGGATACGGGTCCCGCGCGGCGAGTCCTCGTCGTTCGGGGTGATCAGCCCCGGCTCCGACGGCCAGACGGTGGAGCGCTTCCTGGAGAAGCCCGCCGACCCGCCCGGTCTGCCCGACGACCCCGAGTGCGTGTTCGCCTCGATGGGCAACTACATATTCACCACCAAGGCCCTGGTCGAGGCGCTCCAGCGGGACGCCGAGGACGCGAGATCCGTGCACGACATGGGCGGCTCGATCCTGCCCCAGCTCACCGAGCGGGGCGAGGCCCAGCTCTACGACTTCAGCGCCAATCACGTGCCCGGCGAGACGAGCCGGGACCAGGGGTACTGGCGGGACGTCGGCACGCTGGACGCGTACTACGACGCCCATATGGACCTGATCGCCGAGCGGCCCGCCTTCAACCTCTACAACCGGCAGTGGCCGATCTACACCCACTCGGGCCAGCTCTCCCCGGCCCGCTTCAACGCGGGCGGCATCGCGGGGGAGTCGATCATCAGCGCCGGCTGTCTCATCCGGGGGCAGGTCACGCGGTCCGTGCTCTCGCCGGGTGTGGTGGTCGACCCCGGGGCGGTGGTCCAGGGGTCGGTGCTGCACGACAACGTCCACATAGGCCGGGGCGCGGTCGTGCGGGGTGCGGTGCTGGACAAGAACGTGGAGGTGCCGCCGGGCGCGACGATCGGTGTCAATCCGGAGCGGGACGCGGATCTGTACACGGTGTCCAAGGGCGGGGTCATCGCGCTGGGGAAGGGGCAGCAGGTGTCCTGACCTCCGCCTGCTGTGATCTCTGTTGCTTCTGTGACGGCAGAGACGACAGAGGCGTCGAATGCAGCCAAGAGGTTGGACTTAATCTGCTGTTAACTGTGCGTAGCTTGATCGTACTTGACCGTAATCGCCTTAGGGCGATTGACTGCTTGCCCACCCGTCGTCGACGCGAGGCAAGCCCTTGACTCCTGACCTGCTGGCCCCTCTCGACCTGGCGTTCTGGAACATCGAGTCCGAGCGGCACCCGATGCACCTCGGTGCCCTCGGTGTCTTCTCCGCGCACTCGCCCACGGCCGGAGCCCACGCCGCCGACCTGCTCGCTGCCCGCGCCGCGGCGGTCCCCGGTCTTCGGATGCGGATCCGGGACGTGTGGCAGCCACTCGCCTTCGGCGCCGCCACCCGGGAGTCCGCCCCCGACTTCGACCCGCTGGACCATGTGCGGCTGCACGCCCCGACCGACGACTTCCAGACGGTCGCCGGACGTCTCATGGAACGCCCGCTGGAGCGCGGCCGGCCGCCCTGGGAGGCGCATGTGCTGCCCGGCGAGGACGGCGTGTCCTTCGCCGTGCTGTTCAAGTTCCACCATGCCCTGGCCGACGGGCTGCGCGCGCTGACCCTCGCCGCGGCCGTGCTCGACCCGATGGACCTGCCCGAGCGCCGGCCCCGCCCGGCCGAGCCCGCGCGCGGCCTGCTCCCGGACGTACGCAAGCTGCCAGGGCTTGTCCGGGGCGCGCTGTCCGACGTGGGCCGCGCCCTCGACATCGGCGCCTCCCTCGCCGTGTCGACCCTGGGCACGACGCTGGCCGCGCGCACCACCGCCGCGCTCACCTCCGAGGGCAGCGGCACCCGCCGTACCGCCGGGGTCGTCATCGACCTCGACGATGTGCACCGGGTCCGCAAGGCCGTCGGCGGCACCGTCAACGACGTGCTGATCGCGGTCGTCGCCGGCGCCCTGCGCCGCTGGCTCGACGAGCGCGGAGACGGCAGCGAGGGTGTCGCGCCCCGCGCACTGATCCCCGTCTCCAAGCGCCGCCCGCGCACCGCGCACCCCCAGGGCAACCGGCTCTCCGGATACCTCATGCGGCTGCCCGTGGACGACCCCGACCCGCTGCGCCGCCTCGACACGGTCCGCGCCGCCATGGACCGCAACAAGGACGCCGGCCCCAACCGCGGCGCGGGCGCCGTGGCCCTGCTCGCCGACCATGTCCCGGCGCTCGGCCACCGCCTCGGCGGCCCCCTGGTCAGCCAGGCCGCCCGGCTCTGGTTCGACATCCTGGTCACCAGCGTCCCGCTGCCCAGCCTCGGTCTGAAGCTCGGCGGCAACCCGGTCACCGCCGTCTTCCCCTACGCCCCCCTCGCCCGCGGCCAGTCCCTCGCGGTCGCGGTCTCGACGTACCGAGGACGCGTCCACTACGGCCTGGTGGCCGACGCCGAGGCCGTACCGGATCTGGACCGGCTGGCCGCGGCGCTGTCCGCGGAGGTGGAGACGCTGATCACCGCCTGCGACCCTTGACCGTCCCGCTTTTTGGCAGTGACGCCCGGCGCTCCGTAGAATTCCCCGTTCGAAAGCGGACGCGGTCTTCAGGGCCGCACGGGTGAGCAGGGAACGGCAGCGGCGATGACGGTGACAGAGGACGGGTCGGCGACCACGGAAGAGGTCGTGTACGGCCCCGGCATCGACCCCGAGCGGCTGGCCGTCTGCCTCAGCGTGCTGGAGGAGCTCGACAAGCTGGAGGTCGACCACCCCGACGCGATCACCGTGCGCCGGGCGACCGCCGGCGTCTACCGCACGGTCAAGCAGCGCCGCCGCCAGGAGCGCCGGGCCGCCAAGACCGCGCACGACAAGGCGGTCACGGAGGCCACGGCGACCGGCTCCGCGCAGCGCATCGACGACGAGACCGAGGGCATTCTGCCCTCGTCGGTCACCGAGGCGGGGAGGATCGCCGGAATACTCCAGCGCCCGCGCTCCTGCTACACCTGCAAGACGCGGTACGTGGAAGTCGACTACTTCTACCACCAGCTCTGTCCCGAGTGCGCCGCCCTGAACCGCGCCAGGCGGGACGTCCGCGCCGACCTCACCGGCAAGCGCGCGCTGCTCACCGGCGGCCGCGCCAAGATCGGCATGTACATCGCGCTGCGCCTGCTGCGCGACGGCGCGCACACCACGATCACCACGCGGTTCCCGAAGGACGCCATCCGCCGCTTCAAGGCCATGGACGACTCCGCGGACTGGATCCACCGCCTGGAGGTCGTCGGCATCGACCTGCGCGATCCGGCCCAGGCCGTCGCCCTGGCCGACCGGATGACCGAGCAGGGCCCGCTCGACATCCTGATCAACAACGCGACCCAGACGGTACGGCGCCTGCCGTCGGCGTACGCCGCCCTGGTGGACGGCGAGTCCGCCCCGCTGCCGGCCGGTGAACTCCCCGCCCACCAGGTCATCGGCGCCTTCAACTCCGGCGCGGTGGACGGTCTGGCCGCGCTGCCCCTCGGGGTCTCCGGACTCGACGCGCAGAAGGTGGCCGACCTCGCCCTGGTCGCCGGAAACGCCAGCGTGGAGCGGCACCGCGACGGCACCGCCATCGACGCGGGCGGCCTGGTCCCCGACGTCGTCGACACCAACACCTGGGTGCAGACCATCGAGCAGATCTCCCCGGTGGAGCTCCTCGAAACCCAGCTGTGCAACTACACGGCGCCGTTCATCCTGATCAGCAAGCTCCGCCCGGTGATGGCCGAGGCGGCGCGCAAGGCGGCCTCGGGCCGCGCGTACGTCGTCAACGTCTCGGCGATGGAGGGCGTGTTCGGCCGCGGCTACAAGGGCGCAGGGCACCCGAACACCAACGCCGCCAAGGCCGCGATGAACATGGTGACCCGCACCAGCGCCCAGGAGATGTTCCAGTCGGACGGCATCCTGATGACCTCGGTCGACACCGGCTGGATCACCGACGAACGCCCCCACTACGACAAACTCCGCCTCGCCGAAGAGGGCTTCCACGCCCCCCTCGACCTGGTCGACGGCGCGGCGAGGGTCTACGACCCGGTGGTGCGCGGCGAGGCGGGCGAGGACCTGTACGGCGTCTTCCTGAAGGACTACGCGCCCGGCAAGTGGTAAGCGGAACGCACCCGCGTCCCCCCGTCCACCACCAGATCGGCGCCCGTCACCCACTGGGCCGCGTCCGAAGCCAGCCAGCTGACGGCTCGGGCCACGTCGTCGGGTTCGCCGATCCGGGACAGGGGGAGGCCGGCCGCGATCTGTTCCTCGGCCGGCTCCCAGACGAAGCGGGCCAGCTCGGTGCGGATCAGGCCGGGGGAGACCGAGTTCACGCGGACCTTGGGGGCCAGTTCGCCCGCGAGTTGGCGGGTGAGGTGGAGGAGGGCGGCCTTGCTGGTGCCGTAGGCGCCGATGTGGGGGCCCACGTGTTCGGCGCCCTCCGTGCAGATGTTGACGACCGTGCCGCCGTGGTCGCGCATCCAGGCGTGCCATGCGTGCTGGGTCAGGCGCAGGGGTGCCTCCACGTTCACCGTGAACGCCGTGCGCCAGACGAGCGGATCGGCATCCATGAGCGGGCCGTAGGGCTGGTTGGTCGCCGCGTTGTTGACCACGATGTCGAGGCGGCCGAGTTCGCGTACGCAGAACTCCGCCAGTGACTTGAGATGCGCGGGGTCGGCCACGTCTCCCGGGAGTCCCGCGCCGCCCAGCTCCGCCGCCGTGCGCCGTACCTCCTCCGCGTCCCTCGCCGTCACGCACACCCGCGCTCCCGCCTCCGTCAGCGCGCGGGCGACGGCGAGACCGATGCCTCGGGTGGCGCCGGTGACCACGGCGGCCCTGCCCTTGAATCCGTACGGCGACGTCATCGCCGTACCGTCTCATGACGGACCGTCAGTCGATAGCCCCGAGACGGGAGTTCCGGGCGGCGAGCAGTTCCAGTACGGTGCGCCAGTCCTCCAGGACGCCCGCGTCGAAGCTGGCGGTGCGGGCCTCCTCGGCCGCCTGTCGCAGCCGGAGCGGATCGTCGTCGGACGGGTCGGTGTTGCGGCCCTGTGTGCGGACGAGGCGGGCCACTCGCTCGCCGAGCAGGGCGCGTACGGCGTCGGCCGCGCAGTCGGGCTGGGCGGCCCGGTCGCCGGGCCTGAGCAGTGGGCCGATCGCCTGGACCAGGCCGGCCACTTGGAGTTCCTTGTCGGCGGGGCGGCTGCGGCGCAGCAGCGCGGCGGTGCGCAGCGCCTGTTGGTGCAGATCGGTCCCGCGGCCGGGTGCGCCCCACGCGCCCCGGCAGGCGTACAGCAGATCCATCAGCTCTTCGACACTGCGCAGCTCCATGCGCCAGTCCTCCCGCCGGACAAGCCGTTGCCGTCCGTCAGCAGATCATGGGTGGCTTGCGATACGGCCAACGGGACCTGAATTGCGCGGTCGATGGTGCACGGGCGCGGTGCAAGTGACGGTGTGAGGGGAGAAAACAGGACGACTTCAGACAGTAACCCCGAGTTTTCAGCCCCATCGAGCGGGTACCCGCTCATTTGGTTACTCTGTAGCGGACGGACAGCAGTACGGGGTCCCACCCACACCCACGGTCCGTCCCGGGACAGCCGGTTCACATCGGTCTGCTCCGTACGAGGAACCGGCGCCACCGCGTCCGAACTGCCTTTCGACTCACACCCGAGTGGGCTTCAGACGCCAGGCGCAGCGGCCCCGGCGCAGTTGGTCCCGAGGGTGACCCGACACATAAGGAGTGCGCGGTGACACCGGAGAAGACGAAACGCGAACCACGTCCCAAGGAGCGTCCGGAACGCGCGGGCCGTCGGCCCGGAGAGCTCGGCAGCCTGGAAGTGTGGGCACGGTCCGCCCCGATCCGCCTCGCGGGTTACGAGGACGACCTCGCCGAGCCCCACATCCTGCCCAGCGTGGACTGAAGGCGCCGCAGGACTTTTTGAGCAGGTGACGATCGCATGGGCGTGCGAGACTGGCGCCCATGCTGATCAGAGAAGCCGTGGCCGATGACTGGCCGCGGATCTGGCCTTTCTGGCATCGCATCGTCTCCGCCGGCGAGACCTACGCCTGGGACCCGGACACCTCCGAAGAGGCGGCCCGGGTCCTGTGGATGAACCCGGCGAAGCGCGTGTACGTCGTCGAGGACGAGACCGGCACGGTCGTCGCCTCCGCGTACATCACCCCGAACTACGGCGGCCCGGCCACCCGTATCGCCAACGCGGGCTTCATGGTCGACCCCGCCCACGCGGGCCGCGGCCTCGGCCGCCTCCTCGCCGAACACGTCCTGACCGCCGCCAAGGCCCACGGCTACCACGGCATGGTCTTCAACGCCGTCGTCGAGACCAACCCGGCCGTCGGACTGTGGACTTCCCTCGGCTTCACAATCCTGGGCACGGTGCCGGACGCGTTCGAGCATCCGCGGCACGGGTTGGTGGGGCTGCACATCATGTACCGGGCCCTGTGAACGCCGTACCGGGCCCGCTCACCGAGGCCGAGGTGGCCGAGGCCGAACAGGAATTGGGGATCTGCTTCCCGCCCGAGTACCGCTCGTATCTACGGGGAGTCAGCGCGGGCGGAGCCCTGTTCACGCTCCGGCGGACTCCGGAGGGCTGGTGGTGGGACGGCAACACCGACACACCGCGCGACCTGCTCGCCGTACCCTTCCTGCACCCCGACTCGTATGACGCGGCCGACGACGAACTGCTCGCACGGGAGCCCCGACCCGAGGACTTCCCCGACCTCGACGCCTACGCGGCGGCCTGGCGGGCCTGGGACGACGAGGCCGGCGAGTTCGAGTACCGCAAAACGGCGGGCGCCCTCGTCGCCCAAGAGCACGGCTGCGGCTTCGCCACGCTGCTCGCGCTGACCGGACCGCTGGCGGGCACGATGTGGTGGGACGGCCGCGCCACCTGCGACCGCATCCTCCCGCTCTCCCTCGACCACGTCGGCGGCGCCCGGCCCCTCACCTTCGGCGAATGGCTCGAACGCGACTCCTGGGACCTGCTGCCGCCCGGCTGGGGGTGACTCAGTTCAGCGGCGCCGTCCGCTGCCAGGGACGTAGTCCCTCCAACTGCGCCGCCAGTTCCAGCAGATCCGTCTCCGCGCCCGGGCGGCCCACCAGTTGTACGGCGCAGGGGGCGTCCGAGGGGAGCGTGCCGCAGGGGATGGTCAGGGCCGGCCAGCCGGTGAGGTTCCAGGGCGGGGTGAAGGGCGAGTAGTTGGTGTTCGCCAGGATGTTGCGGAGCCAGCCTCGTTCGTGCCAGGGGGCGGCCTGGGGGGAGCGGCGGGCCAGGGCGGGGGTGAGCAGGACGTCGTACTCGTCGAAGAAGGGGGCGAGGGTTCGGCGCAGTTCCTGCCGGGCCTCGCCCTTCTCGGCCTGACCCACGAAGTGCCTGCCGATCGCCGCGTGGACCCTCGTGCGGCGGGTCAGCGACCGCGGGTCCAGGCCCTGGGCGTCGACCGAGGTGCCCGCCGTCCAGTGGGCGAGCGAGGTGAGGCCGAGGGAGACGGGGTACGGGGGATCCGCTCGGCGTACCTGGTGGCCCGCCTTCATCAGGACGCCCGCCGCCTCTCGCGCCGCCGCCCGGTACGGGGCGCTCACCGCGACCCCGGCGATCGGGCTGCGCAGCGACACCGCGATGCGCCGTGCCCCCTGCGCTGACACGGGTGGGAGTTCCGCGTCGGCCAGCACCGCCAGCATCAGGCGGGCGTCCTCGACCGTCGTCGCCAGGGGCCCGTTCTCCGACATGCCGAACCAGTCGCCCTCGCCGATGCCCGCCGGGACCACCCCTCGGCCGGGTTTGATGGTGACCAGACCGCAGTTGGCCGCCGGGATGCGCAGCGAGCCCATGCCGTCGTTGCCGAGAGCGATCGGGGCCAGGCCCGCGGCGACCGCGGCCGCGCTGCCGCCCGACGAACCGCCCGCCGAGCGCGAGGTGTCCCACGGGTTGCGGGCGATGCCGTGCACTCCGTCCGTGGTGCCGAAGACGCAGAGTTCCGGGACGTTGGTCAGGCCTACGACCACCGCGCCCGCCGCCCGCAGCCTGGCCACCGTGACATGGTCGTCCGCGGCCGGTGCCTCCGAGGTCGCCGCGGAGCCGTTGCGGAGCGACTCGCCGCATACCGCCAGATTGTCCTTGACCGCCACCGGCACGCCCGCGAGCGGCAGTTCGGCCAGGTCACCGCGTGCGCCGACGGCGTCGGCCTCGGCGAGCGCCGCCTCCTTACGCACCTTGCGGAAGGCGCCGATCCGGCCGTCCAGGCGCTCGATCCGGTCGAGGTGCTCGGCGACCACCTCCCGGGGCGTGGCCCGCTTCTCCCGTACGGCGGCGGCGATCTCGGTGGCGGTCCGGCCGACCCAGGTGATCACAAATGGCTCCATGAGTAGGGATTACTCGCTGGTACGTCGGGGAGAACTCTGCCCGCCGAGGCTCCCCGCGTCGAGAGTGCGACTCAGCGCAGATGCCGCTCGAAGAACGCCGTCGTCGCCTCCATCGAGTCCGGCCACTGCGGTCCGAACGTATGCCCCTCGCCCTGGTACTGGCGCAGTTCCACGTCCTTCCCGGCCGCCTCGAACGCTGCCACCGTCCGCTTCGACCAGGCGAGCGGGCAGGTGTCGTCGGCGGTGCCGTGGTGGATCAGCAGCGGCTCGGTCGCCCGGTCCACGAAGGTCAGCGGCGAGACGTTCCGCCAGAACTCCGGGTTCTTCTCGGGCGTGCCGTGCGCCGCGTCGATCTCGGCGGCGATCGGATCGCCCTCGCCCCGCTGGAACCGGTCGATGTTGTCCTGCGGTCTGCCGCTCACCGGCGCGAAGACCACCGCCGCGTCCACCAGGCCCGGCGCCACCACCAGCGTGTTGTACACGACCCCGCCGCCCATCGAGCGCCCGAGCAGCCCGATCCGGTCACCGTCGATCTCCGGCCGGCCGGAACCGCGCAGCGCGAGTACCGCGCCGATGACGTCCGAGGTGTAGCCGAGGCGCAGGTTCACGTCGTTGTCGCGGTCGTCGTCGGAGCGGGCGTGGTTGCGGTAGTCGGTGTGCAGGACGACGTACCCCTCGCGGGCGAGCAGATCCTGTTCGCGGGCCAGGCCCCGGCCGGTGGTGTAGACGGCCGGGTCGATGTAGCCGTGCGCCAGCACCAGCGCCGGGAACGGGCCCTTGCCCTCGGGGATGTTCATCAGCCCCGAGATCGTCAGACCGTCGCTCTCGTACGTCACCGCGTACGAGGTGTAGGCGTCGGTGCGGGCGAGGACCGTGCCGAGGCGGAGGTCGGAGCCGCGGTGCTCGCGTCGGATCAGCGCCTGGATCGAAACGGGGTCTATCGGCGAAGCGGTGGTCGTACGAGGGCTGGGGCTCGCCGCGGGAGTCTCGCGCGCGCCCTCGTCCCCGCCGCCGGTGCAGCCCATCGCCAGCAGCAGCGACAGCCCAGCGGCGGCACAGGCCAGTCCCAACAGCCGCATGCCGCCATTGTCCCCCGGGCGGGGCGTCGACGGGCGGCGGTTGCTCAGCTCCCCCGGGCCGCCCCCGTACTGTCCCGCATGAGCGGCTCGCCGCCGAGCTGAACGGGATCACCGACGCCGCACGGCGCGCCCTGGCCGGCGACGGCTCGACCCCTCTCGTCTTCAACTCCGCCCCGCACACCCGCGACGGCGTCCCGGCGGGCGGCGCGCGCACCCCTGTCGAGGGGGGCCGGACCCGGCTCACGCGGCGCGGCGACGGCGGACACGTCCTCGACAACGGCCTGCTGCGCATCGAGATCGACGCCCAGGGGCTGGCCGTCTCCGCGTACGACATCGAGGCGGACCGGCAAACGATCGCGCCCGGCGGGGCCGCGAACCGTCCGTTCGGGCTGGTGACGTTGCGGTTCCGGAGGGCAGAATCCGTGCTGTGAAGATCAGCGCACGGGAACTGAACCGGGCCACCCTCGGCCGCCAACTGCTGCTGCGGCGCGAACCGTTGGAGGTCGCCGAGGCCGTCCGCCGGGTTCTGGCACTCCAGGCGCAGCAGCCGGCTTCGCCGTATCTCGCGCTGTGGAACCGGCTCGACGACTTCAAGCCGGCCGATGTGGATGTCGCCTTCGCCGACCGCACGCTCCTGAAGGCGACCCTGCTGCGGATCACCCTGCACGCCGTCCACCGCGAGGACTACCGGATGGTCCGGGAGGCGATGCGGCCGACGCTGCACGCCTCCCGGCTCGGCTACCGCTTCGCCGCCGCCGGACTGACCCCGGCCGACGCCGCCGAACTGGAGCCGGGACTGCTGGAGTTCGCGGAGGAGCCGCGGTCGAACGGTGACATGACGGCGTGGCTCGCGGAACGGGTCGGCGAGGAGAAGAAGGAGGGGGCGTGGTGGGGGCTGCGGTCCTGCACGCCGCTCGTGCACGCGGTGACCGGTGGGCCGTGGTCGTTCGGTACGTCCCCGGCGTACATCGCCGGGCCGGAGGGCCGACCCGAGGGAGGGCCCGACGAGGCGCTGCAGGGTCTCGTCCTGCGCTATCTGTCGTCCTTCGGGCCCGCCTCGATCGCCGATGTGGCCCAGTTCGCCACCGTGCAGCGGTCCCGCGTCCGCACCGCGCTGCGTGCGCTTGCTGATTCCCTGGAGGAACTGGAAGGTCCCGAAGGCACGGTCCTGTACGACATCCCGGACGCTCCGCGCCCGCCCGAGGACACCCCCGCCCCACCCCGGCTGATGGCGATGTGGGACAGCGTGCTGCTCGCGTACGCCGATCGCGGCAGGGTGATTCCGCCCGACTACCGCCCGCTGGTGATCCGCGTGAACGGCGATGTGCTGCCGACGCTCCTGGTCGACGGCCATGTGGCGGGCGTGTGGCGCCCGGCCGAGGGCGGCATCGAGGCGACGGCCTTTCACGAGCTCCCGGCCGAGGCATGGGAAGCACTGGCCGAGGAAGCAGCGTCCCTCGTGGCGCTGCTGGCCGACCGCGAACCCCGGGTCTACAGCCGGTACGGCCACTGGTGGAAGAAGCTGCCCGACGCACAGGTACGGGTCCTTCCTTAGCTCAGGCCTCCAACTGCGCCCGCAGCCACTGCTCGACCTCGCCCACATGCGCCGCCGCCGCGGCCCGCGCCGCCTCCGGATCCCGGGCCACCAACGCCCGGTGAATCGCGGCGTGTTCGCGACGCGTCCGCTCGAACGCGCCCTCCTCCTGGTAGCCGCGCCACACCCGGGCCCGGAAGGTGCGTGAGGACAGGCCCTCCAGGATCGCGGCCATGGTGTCGTTGCCCGCGGCCATCGCGATCTCGCGGTGGAAGGCCAGGTCGTGGGCGAGGATCTCCTCGGGGTCGTCGGTGGCGTTCATGGCCTTCAAGTGCTTCTCCACCTCGGCCAGTTGCTCGGGCGTGACGCGTGCCGCCGCCAGCGCCGTCGCCGTCGACTCCAGGATGCGGCGCACCTCCAGCAGCTCCACCAGACGCGGGCCCCGGGACAGATCGGCGACCACACCGAAGGTCTCCAGGAGGTCGCCGGCCTCCAGCTGTGTGACGTAGATGCCCGAACCGTGCCGGGCCTCCAGCACCCCCATCACGGTCAGCGCGCGGATCGCCTCCCGCATCGAGCTGCGGGAGATACCGAGCTGGGCCGCGAGATCACGCTCGGTCGGCAGCCGCTGGCCCGGCTCCAGGCGCCCCTCGCCGATCATCGCCTTGATCTGCTCGATGGCGCGCTGTGTCACGGTGCCCTTCTGCGGGGCCGTCTCCTCGTCCACGCCGTTCCTCCACTCACCGGGTGAGCCGAAGTGTATCCATCGAAGTGGTCAGACCACTAGCGAGGTGGTCGGACCACTGTGCGCTGAAACCCAGGAAATCTCCCGTCGGAGGGTGTTCCTCCGGCGGAGTGGTCTGATAAATATGCCGTCATCTGCTCGTACACCCTCAACGAGGAGCCGCCAGATGCACGGCAGGACAGTGGGGAAGCGGAACAGGTTTTGGACCATCGGCGTGGCGCTGAGCGCCTCGCTCGTGCTGGCCGCCTGCGGCAGCACCAAGGACACGACGAGCACCGGCAGTGGAGGAGGTGACGGCACCGGCAAGGTCGGTGTGATACTCCCGCTGCTCACCTCGCCGTTCTGGCAGTCGTACAACGACTACGTGCCGAAGATGGCGAAGTCCGAGGACGTCGACGCGATGAAGACGGTGAACTCCAACAGCGACCCCTCGCAGCAGATCACCGACATCAACAACGTCCTCAACCAGGGCGTGAAGGGCCTGGTCGTCGCCCCGCTGGACAGCGCAGCCATCGAGGCGGGCCTCGACCAGGCCGAGCGCAAGGGCGTCCCGGTCGTCGCCGTCGACGTGGCGCCGGACAAGGGCAAGGTCGCCATGGTGGTCCGGGCGAACAACGTGGCGTACGGCGAGAAGGCATGCCAGTACCTCGGCGAGCAGATACCGTCCGGCAAGGTCGTCCAGATCATGGGCGACCTCGCCTCCGTCAACGGACGTGAGCGCTCGGAGGCGTTCCGGGCCTGTGTGAAGAAGAACTTCCCGAAGCTGAAGGTGCTGGAGATCCCCGCCAAGTGGGAGTCCGACACGGCAGCTTCCAAGCTCGACACCCTGCTGAACGCCAACCTCGACATCAAGGGCATCTACATGCAGGCCGGCGGCGTCTACCTCGCGCCGACCCTGCAGACCCTGAAGTCCAAGGGGATGCTGAAGAAGGCCGGGCAGGCGGGCCACATCACCATCGTCTCCAACGACGGCATCCCGCAGGAGTACGACGCCATCCGCCGGGGCGACATCGACGCCACCGTCTCCCAGCCCGCCGACCTCTACGCCAGGTACGGCATGTACTACGTCAAGGCGGCGATGCAGGGAAAGACGTTCGAGCCCGGCCCCACGGACCACGACTCGACCATCGTCGAGCTGGCCAACGGCAATCTTGAGGACCAGCTGCCCGCGCCCCTGGTCACCAAGGAGAACGTCGACGACCCCGAGCTGTGGGGCAACACGGTCGGATGAGTACACCACTCGTAGAGGCCCGGGGCGTCGTCAAGCGCTACGGCCCCACCACCGCCCTCGCCGACGGCAGGCTCACCGTCCTGCCCGGCGAGTCCCACGCCCTCGTCGGCCGCAACGGCGCCGGCAAGTCGACCCTGGTCAGCATCCTCACCGGCCTCCAGGCCGCCGACGAGGGCGAGGTCCGCTTCGACGGCGACCCCGCCCCCGCGCCGGCCGACCGCGACGCCTGGCGCCGCAAGGTGGCCTGCGTCTACCAGAAGCCCACCCTCGTCCCGGAACTGACGGTTGCAGAGAATCTCTTCCTCGCCGAGATCCACGCCGGCAAAACAAGGCGCTTGAACAGCAGGGATGGCCGGGGGCCCGGGGGTTGTCCCCCGGGAAAGCACAGCATCAACCGCCAGCCTCTCAACCGCGGCTTCATCAGCTGGCGCCGACTGCGCGCCGAGGCCGCCGAACTCCTCGCCACCTGGGACGTCCACGTCGACCCCGAGGCCCGCACCTCGGACCTGAAGGTCGAGGACCGGCAAATGGTGGAGATCGCCCGGGCGCTCAGCTTCGGCGCCCGCTTCATCGTGCTCGACGAGCCCACCGCCCAGCTCGACAACCGCGAGATCGAGCGGCTCTTCACCCGCATGCGCGCGCTCCAACAGTCCGGTGTCACCTTCCTGTTCATCTCGCACCACCTCCAGGAGGTGTACGAGGTGTGCCAGACCGTCACCGTGCTCAGGGACGCCCGCTGGATCGTCACGGCACCCGTCGCCGAGATGCCCCGCACGGCCCTGGTCGAGGCCATGGCCGGGGAGACCGTCGCTGAACAGGCCGTACACACCAGGAACTCCGTCAGCACCGCACCCATCCTCCTCGACGCCCGGGGCCTCACCTCGGACGCCTACCAGGACGTCGACCTCACCGTCCGCCGCGGCGAGGTCGTCGGGCTCGCCGGGATCAGCGGCAGCGGCAAGATCGAGCTGGCCGAGTCGTTCACGGGACTGCACACCCCCACCAGCGGCACGGCTCAACTCGACAGCGAGCGGCTTCCGTTCGGCGATGTGCAGGCCGCGCTGAAGGCCGGCGTCGGCTTCGTGCCGCGAGACCGGCACGCCCAGGGCCTGGTCTTCGGCATGACCATCGGCGACAACGCCACCCTGAGCGTCCTCGACCGGCTCGGCCGGTACGGCTTCGTCGGCACCGACCGCAAACGCGGCTTCGCCACCGAGCTGATCGACCGCCTCAACATCCACACCGAAGGCCCCGACCAGCCCGTCTCCGACCTGTCCGGTGGCAACGCGCAGAAGGTCGTCATGGCACGGGCGCTCGCCTCCGAGCCGCGTCTGCTGGTCCTCATCAACCCCACCGCGGGCGTCGACGTGAAGTCGAAGGAGTCCCTGCTCGCCCGTGTCGACAGCGCCCGCGACGACGGCACCGCCGTACTCGTCGTCTCCGACGAACTCGACGACCTGCGCCGCTGCGACCGGGTCATCGTCCTCTTCCACGGCCGTGTGGTCGCCGAGCACCCGGCGGGCTGGCACGACCGTGAGCTGATCGCCTCCATAGAAGGAGTGGCCCATGGCTGACACCAAGGCACCGCCGGTGAAGCCGGTGAGCGTCCCCGACGCGCGGGCGGCGCGGGCGGTGCTGCTGCGCCGAGCCCGCGAACTCGCCCTCGTCCCCGCCCTGTTGGTCGTCGTGGTGATCGGCGCGTTCGTCAACGACTCGTTCCTCACCGAGAACAACATCATCTCCATCCTCGGCTCCTCGGCCGCGCTGGCGATGGTGGTCCTCGCCGAGGCGCTGGTGCTCATCACCGGCAAGTTCGACCTGTCCCTGGAGTCGGTGGTCGGCATCGCCCCCGCGATCGGCGCCCTGCTCGTCCTCCCGGCGGCGAAGGCGGGCTTCGGCACCGAACTGCCCACGGGACTCGCCATGGTGGCGATCCTCCTGGTCGGCGCCGCGATCGGCCTGTTCAACGGGCTCCTCGTGGTGAAGCTGAAGCTCAACGCCTTCATCGTCACCCTCGCCATGCTGATCATCCTGCGCGGTGTCCTGGTCGGCGCGACCAAGGGCAAGACGCTCTTCGACATGCCGGACGCGTTCTTCTCCATGGCCACCACCACCTTCCTGCGCATCCCGGTCTCGGCCTGGGTGGCGGGCCTCTCCTTCGCCGTCGTCGGCGGCATCCTCCGCTACCACCGCCTCGGCCGCTCCCTGTACGCCATCGGCGGCAACCCCGACGCGGCCCGCGCGGCCGGCATCCGCGTCGAGCGCGTGATGCTCGGCGTGTTCGTCACCGCGGGCCTGCTCGCGGCGATCGGCGGCCTCATGAAGACCGGCTACGTTGGCGCCATCAACGCCAACCAGGGCCAGAACATGATCTTCACCGTGTTCGCCGCCGCCGTCATCGGCGGCATCAGCCTCGACGGTGGCAAGGGCACCATGTTCGGCGCCCTGACCGGCGTACTCCTGCTCGGCACCGTCGACAACATGCTCACCCTCGCCCAGGTCCAGCCGTACTGGATCCAGGCCATCTACGGCGGAATCATCCTGCTCGCCCTGATGATCGCCCGGCTGACCACGGGCCGTGCCCAGGACTGACCCTCCGCCCGTACGTCCCTCTGCCACCGACCGAAAGGCACTCCGTGTCCCCGACCTCTGCCCGCATCACGGCGGTAGACACCCACGACATCCGCTTCCCCACCTCGCGCGAGCTCGACGGCTCCGACGCGATGAACCCGGACCCCGACTACTCGGCGGCCTACGTCGTGCTGCGCACCGACGCGGCCGACGGGCACGAGGGGCACGGATTCACCTTCACCATCGGGCGGGGCAACGAGGTCCAGGTGGCCGCGATCGAGGCGCTGCGCGGGCATGTCGTCGGACGGGACGTCGGTGAACTGTGCGCCGACCCGGGGACGTTGAACCGCGACCTGATCGGCGACAGCCAACTGCGCTGGCTGGGTCCCGAGAAGGGCGTGATGCACATGGCGATCGGGGCGGTCGTCAACGCCGTGTGGGACCTGGCCGCCAAGCGCGCCGCCAAGCCGCTGTGGCGGCTCCTCGCCGACGCCGAACCCGAGTGGATCGTCCGCCAGATCGACTTCCGGTATCTCACCGACGCGCTCACCCCCGAGGAGGCACTGGAGATCCTGCGCCGGGGCCGGGAAGGCGCCGCCGAGCGCACCGGGGCACTCCAGGCCGGCGGCTACCCCGCCTACACCACCTCCGCCGGCTGGCTCGGCTACGACGACGAGAAGCTCGCCCGGCTCGCCGCCGAGGCCGTCGCCGACGGCTTCCATCAGATCAAGCTGAAGGTCGGCGCCGACCTGGACGACGACATACGGCGCTGCCGCGTCGCCCGCTCGGTCGTCGGCCCCGACATCCGCCTCGCGATCGACGCCAACCAGCGCTGGGACGTGGCCGAGGCGATCCGCTGGACCCGGGCGCTCGCCGAGTTCGACCCGTACTGGATCGAGGAGCCCACCAGCCCCGACGACGTCCTCGGCCACGCCGCGATCCGCGAGGCGGTGGCCCCGGTGAAGGTCGCCACCGGCGAACACGTCCACAACCGGGTCGTGTTCAAGCAGATGCTCAAGGCTGGCGCCCTCGACATCGTCCAGATCGACGCGGCCCGCGTCGGCGGCGTCAACGAGAACCTCGCCATCCTGCTGCTCGCGGCCAAGTTCGGTGTGCCGGTCTGCCCGCACGCGGGCGGGGTCGGACTGTGCGAACTCGTCCAGCACCTCTCGATGTTCGACTACGTGGCCGTCACCGGAACCACCGAGAACCGGGTCATCGAGTACGTCGATCATCTGCACCAGCACTTCCTCGACCCGGTGGTGATCCGCGAGGGTCACTACACGGCACCCACCGCGCCGGGCTTCTCGGCGGCCATGCGGCCCGAGTCGATCGCGCGGTACACGTACCCGGACGGCGCCTTCTGGGCCGCCGACCTCGACGGGAAGAAGGGGCAGGCGGCATGAGCGACTTCGCGGGACTCAAGGCGCTGGTGACGGGAGGCGCCTCCGGCATCGGACGGGCCACGGCGGAACTGCTCGCCGAGCGCGGCGCCCAGGTCGCCGTGCTCGATCTGGACCCGTCCTCGGTGGACAAGCCGCTGCTCGCGTACCGCGCCGATGTCACCGACGACACCGAAGTACGGGAAGCGGTCGCCGCCGTCGTCGCCGACCTCGGCGGTCTGGACATACTGATCAACAACGCGGGCATCGGCGCCCAGGGCACCGTCGAGGACAACGACGACGCCGAGTGGCACCGCGTCCTGGACGTCAACGTCGTCGGCATGGTCCGGGCCGCCCGCGCGGCTCTCCCGCACCTGCGGGAGTCGCGGCACGCGGCGATCGTCAATACCTGCTCGATCGCCGCCACCGCGGGCCTGCCGCAACGCGCGCTGTACAGCGCGACCAAGGGCGCCGTGTACTCCCTCACCCTCGCCATGGCCGCCGACCACCTCCGCGAGGGCATCCGCGTCAACTGCGTCAACCCCGGTACGGCGGACACGCCGTGGATCGGCCGTCTGCTCTCCAAGGCCCCCGACCCGGCCGCCGAACGCGCCGCCCTGGAGGCCCGCCAGCCCACCGGACGCCTGGTGTCGGCCGCCGAAGTCGCGGGCGCCATCGCCTACTTGGCGAGTCCGCTGTCCGGCGCCACCACCGGCACCGCCCTCGCCGTCGACGGCGGTATGCAGGGCCTGCGCCTGCGGCCGGTGGACCGGTGACCCGGCTCGGCTTCGGGGCCGGATCCCTCGGCAACCTCTACACCGAGGTCACCGAGGAGCAGGCGTACGAGGCGGTCACCGCCGCCTGGGAGCACGGCATCCGCTACTTCGACACGGCCCCGCACTACGGCCTCGGCCTGTCCGAGCGCCGCCTGGGCGCGGCCCTGCGCGAGCGGCCCCGCGAGGAGTACACGATCTCGACGAAGGTGGGCCGCCGACTGGAGCCGTCGGAGCAGGGCGGCGACGACCTGGCCAACGGCTTCGCCGTCCCCGCCACCCACCGCCGGGTGTGGGACTTCACCGCCGACGGCATTCGGCGCACCCTGGACGCCAGCCTGGAACGGCTCGGCCTCGACCGGGTGGACATCGTCTACCTCCACGACCCCGACGACCACGCCGAAGAGGCCTTCCGCGAGGGCTATCCGGCGCTGGAGAAGCTCCGCTCCGAGGGTGTGGTCGGCGCGATCGGCGCCGGTATGAACCAGGCGGAGATGCTCACCCGCTTCGTCCGCGACACCGACGTCGACGTGGTGCTCTGCGCCGGCCGTTACACCCTGCTGGACCAGAGCGCCCTCACCGAACTGCTGCCCGCCGCCGAGGCGCGGGGCACGCCGGTGGTGATCGGCGGGCCCTTCAACTCCGGTCTGCTGGCGGATCCGAGGCCGGAAGTGACGTACGACTACGCCCGAGCGCCGAGGGAGTTGGTGGACCGCGCCCTGGGCATGAAGGAGATCGCCGAGCGCCACGGCATCACCCTGCGCGCCGCGGCCCTGGCCTTCTGCGCGGCCCATCCGGCGGTCAGCAGCGTCCTGATGGGCGCCCGTTCGGCGGCGGAAGTCCACGACTGCGCCGAACAGTTCGCCACACCGGTACCCGAATCCTTCTGGCAGGAGCTGCGGGAGTCGGGTCTTCTGGAGGAGCCGTCATGAGGGTCGCCCTGCACACCAGGGTCCGCGCGGACCGTATCGCCGCCTACGAGGCCGCCCACCGTGAGGTCCCGCCCGAGCTCACGGACGCCATCAGGGCCGCGGGTGCGAGCGCCTGGACGATCTGGCGCAGCGGAACCGACCTCTTCCACGTCCTGGAGTGCGAGGACTACGCCCGTCTCCTCGCCGAGTTGGAGAAACTCCCGGTCAACGTGGTCTGGCAGGCACGCATGGCCGAGCTGCTGGATGTGGTGCACGACTACTCCGACGAGGGCGCGGACGCCGGCCTGCCCGTCGTATGGGAGCTGCCATGACGGTGGACGCGCACGTGCATGTCTGGGACCTGTCGGTACGGGACCAGGACTGGATCGGGCAGGACAGCCCGATCCGACGCGACTTCACGGCCGCCGACCTCGCACCCGAGGCCCGTGCGGCCGGGGTCGACCAAGTGGTGCTCGTCCAGACCGTCACCGTGCGGGAGGAGACCCCGGAGTTCCTGGCCCTCGCCGCCGATCACGACCTCGTCGCCGGGGTGGTGGGCTGGACCGACCTGACCGGTCCGGGTGTGGGCGAGGAACTGGCCCGCCTGCGCGAACTTCCCGGCGGCGGGTACCTCAGGGGCATCCGCCACCAGGTCCAGGGGGAGCCGGACCCGGAGTGGCTGCTGCGGGCGGACGTCCGCCGAGGCCTTGCCGCCGTCGCCGAGGCGGGGCTGGTGTACGACCTCGTGGTCCTGCCCCACCAGCTCCCCGCCTGCGCCAAGGCCGCCGCCTCCCTGCCCGGACTCACCTTCGTCCTCGACCACTTGGGCAAACCACCCGTCGCCTCGGGGGCCCTCGAACCCTGGGCCACCGACCTCCGCGCCCTCGCCGCGCTGCCCAACACCGTCTGCAAACTCTCCGGCCTGCTCACCGAAGCCGACCCCGCCTCCTGGACCGTCGACGACCTGCGCCCGTACGCCGACACCGTGCTCGACGCCTTCGGCCCGGACCGGCTGATGTTCGGCTCGGACTGGCCGGTGTGCACACAGGTCTCCCCGTACGGTGAAGTCCTCGACATCACCCGGGAGTTGGCCGACGCGGACGAGATCTTCCACGGCACCGCCCGCCGCGTCTACAACCTCTGAGACACCCCCGCCAGCCGCGTGGGCGGCATGTACTCCCGTACATACGTCCGCTTCCAGCACGCGCCCGTCTCCCGCAGCTCGTGCCAGGTCGTGTAGCGGTAGCGGAAGAGACGGGCGCGGACGTAGCGGGGCGGCGTTTCGGGCGGGAAGGGGGAGCGGCGCAGGAGTTTGAGGGTGGCCGGGTCGTTCTCCAGGAGGCGTTCCACCAGGGCGCCGAACCAGGAGCCGGCGTACGCGGGGGACAGCGCGGCGAACCACATCAGCCAGTCCAGCCGGAGGTGGTAGGGCGCGAACTGCCGTGGCCAGCGCCGGGGATCGCCGGGCTTGCCCTTGAACTCGTACTCCCGCCAGTCGGAGTCCTCGCGCGGTACGTCCTCGTCCGTGCCCTCGATCACGACTTCGTAGCGGACCCGGCTGACGCTGCCGAACGCGCCGTAGGTGTTGACCAGATGGAGCGGGTCGAAGGAGCGGTTCATGACCTGGCGGCGGGAGATCATGTTGCGGACCGGGCGGTAGCTGAGGGCCAGCAGCAGCGCGGAGACGGCGAGGACCACGGCCTGGTACCACACGGGCGCGTCCGGCACCGCCGAGGGCGCGCTGTCCGGGAGCCTGAGCGCCGACAGCGCCAGCACGATGGTGATCCAGTTCAGCCAGGAGAAGTTGCCCGACAGCACCAGCCACAGCTGGGTGAGGATCATCAGGGAAGCGGCGGCCGTGGCGACGGGCTGCGGGGTGAACAGCAGGAACGGCACGACGAGTTGGGTGAAGTGGTTGGCGGCCACCTCGACACGGTGCAGCGGCCGGGGGAGATGGTGGAAGAACCAGCTCAGCGGTCCTGGCATCGGCTGGGTCTCATGGTGGTGATAGAGGCAGGTGAGCTTCCGCCAGCACTCGTCGCCCCGCATCTTGATCAGACCCGCCCCGAACTCGACGCGGAACAGGATCCAGCGCAGCAGGAACAGCACGACGATCGGCGGGGCCACCTCGTCGTTGCCGAGGAGGACGGCGAGGAAGCCCACCTCCAGCAGCAGGGACTCCCAGCCGAAGGAGTACCAGGTCTGACCGACGTTGACGATCGACAGATACAGCGCCCAGGGCACCAGCCACAGCAGCATGGCGCCCCACAGCGGAAGCAGCCCGTCGAGCCCCGCGAGCAGCGCCGCCGACACCGCGCAGCCCGACCAGGCGCATACCGCGAACAGACGGTCCGAGTATCGGAAGTGGAACAGGCTCGGCGCCGCCTTGAACGGCACCCGTGCCACGTAGCGCGGGACGGGCAGCATGCCGCGCTCGCCGATCAGCGCGCGGAACTGGAGCGCCGCCGTCAGGAACGCGACGAGGTACACCCCGGCCAGGGCCCGCTGGAAGACCAGCCGGCTCAGCCAGTACTCGGGTGCGGTGAACCACTCCACGGCCTGCGCTCCTTCGTCCATTGTCCTGCCGGAAGCCGCTTGTGCCGCTGTCAGCCTCCGCCGCCAGGTCACTCTGTGTACATAGCCCCTCCGGTTGCGTAACCCATGTGGGTGAAGCAGACAATTGGTGCCGAACTGCTGGATAAGAGGCGGGAGAGTGTGGTGCGAACCTCCACTGGAACCCTGGTCGCGGCCGGCGCGCTCGCCACCGCGCTGCTGGTCACCGGCTGCGGCTCGGAGAGCGACAAGGACACGGCGGCGAGCGGGGAGGTCTTCCTCCAGCCGGTGGCGCCACAGGGACCCGATCCCTTCACGGACTCCACAGCCACATCGACGGCTACTCCGCCGCCCGTCACCCGAACGCCGCAGTCCACCCAGACCTCCGGCGGTGTGCGTTCCTACTCCGGGTCCACGCCCGGCCTCTACAGCGGCACCGAACGCGTCGGCAGCTGCGATGTGAACCGGCAGATCGGCTACTTGACCGCCGACCAGGGCAAGGCACGCGCCTTCGCCGGGGCCGTCGGCGTCTCCCCGGCCGGGATCCCGGACTATCTGCGCGGCCTCGCCCCGGTCGTGCTGCGCGCCGACACCCGGGTCACCAACCACGGGTACCGCGACGGGCGGGCGACCACCTACCAGTCCGTCCTCCAGGCGGGCACCGCCGTCCTCGTCGACAACCGGGGTGTGCCGAGGGTGCGCTGCGCCTGCGGCAACCCGCTCAAGCCGCCCGTGGCGAAGCAGGGCAGCCCCGCGACCAGCGGCCGCGCGTGGGCCGGTTATCGGCCGACCCAGGTCATCGTGGTGACTCCGGCGCCCCAGGTGATCACCAACATCACGATCATCAACATCGTCGACCACACCTGGATCGAACGGCGGATCTGGCACGAGGTCCATCACGACCGGCCCGTGCCCCGGCCGAAACCGCTGAAGCCGACGCCGACACCCAGTAAGCCGACCTCGACGCCGAGCACCCCGAGTCCGGACGACGAGCACACCGAGCCCTTCGACGAGCGCACCGAGCCGTCCGACGAGCGCACGGGCTCCACCACGCCCGAGGGCACGCCGACCGACTGTGTGACCCCCACCGTCACCGTCACGCCCGGCGTCACCGAGGACGCCGCTTCGCCCGAGGTGCCCTCCCCGGCCGGGCCGACCGACTGCCCCACGGCCACCGTCACGGCCACCCCGCCGGCGGCCGAGCCGCAGATCCCGCTCGTGCCCACGGAGGAGGACACCGCCATCGAGCCCACGCCGCCCGACTTCGGCGGCACCGTGCCCGACGAGCCGGAGACCTCCCCGGACTCCTCGGACGAGATCGGCCCCCAGACCGTGCCGGACACGCCCGACGTGCCCGACGGCGGCGGACTGATCCCCGACGACCCCGAGGACCCCGAGGATCAGTCCGCCTCCGGCAGCATTTTCGGCAGCCCGACGGATGTCTTCGGCAGCTGACGGGGCGCTCCCCGGCCAACCGTTCCCAGTCGAAGAATCGGATAATTCCTGGCAAGGTGGGCCCATGGTTGATCGGGGAGCGAGCGCCCTGTCACTCCCGGACGACTGGCCCGCCCACCCGGAGCCGATCCTGGCGCTCAACCGCATGGGCAGCTTCGACTGGGACCTGGACAGCGGTCTGTTCCATATGGACGCCCAGGCCCACGAGGTCTTTGACCTGCGCCCCGGCGAATTCGACGGCCACCCCGAGAGCCTCGCCGTCCGGGTGCCGCGCACGGAGGGGTACCGCCTCGACACCCTGGTCGCCCAGGCGATGAAGGACGGCAGCGAGAACTACGGCGCCTACTTCCGCATCCGCCGCCGCGACGGCAGCCTGCGCTGGACCCACACCCAGGGCTACATCCGGCGCGACGAGACGGGCCGCCCGCGCCGCATCATCGGCATCGTCCGGGACGCCACCCAGGAGCTGAGCGAGAGCGCGGCACGCCGTGACCGGGCCGAGGCGGCCGAGGCCCGCCGCCAGCAGACCAACGTCGTGGAGCTGACCACCGCCGCGCTGGCACACGCCCGCACGGTGCAGGACGTCATCGACGTACTGAAGGACACCCACGGCCTCACCCATCTGGGCGCCACCAGCCTGGTCATGGGACTGGTCGAGGCGGGCCGCATCCGGCTGATCGCCGAGGGCCCGGCGGGCAGCTTCGTCCCCGGCACCCGGGTCACCGGCATCGACGAGCCGTACCCGATGAGCGAGGTCGTACGGACCCTCACCCCGCGGTTCATCGAGTCACCGGAGGAGTTCGCGGACGGCTACCCCATCCTGTGGCCGCACATCACCGATCTGGACATCACCTCGGCCGCCTATCTGCCGCTGATCGCCCAGGCCCGGCCGATCGGCGCGATGGGCCTGCTCTACAGCGACCGGCGCGGCTTCTCCTCCGAGGAGCGCAACGTCCTGGTCGCCCTCGGCAGCAGCATCGCCCAGAGCCTGCAGCGGGCCATGTTCTACGAGCAGGAGAAGGACCTGGCCACCGGCCTCCAGCAGGCCATGCTGCCGCGCACCATCCCCAGCGTCCCCGGCGCCGATGTCGCCGTCCGCTACCGGGCCGGCACCGCCGCGGGCACCCTCGGCCGGGACATCGGCGGCGACTGGTACGACCTGATCCCGCTGCCGGGCGGACGGGTCGGCGCGGTCATCGGCGACGTCCAGGGCCATGACACCCACGCCGCCGCCGTGATGGGCCAACTCCGTATCGTCCTGCGCGCCTACGCCGCCGAGGGACACACCCCGGCGACGGTGATGGCCCGCGCCTCCGTCTTCCTCCACGAGCTGGACACCGACCGGTTCGCGACCTGTCTGTACGCCGAGGCCGACCTGTCCACCGGAGTGGTGCAGGCGGTGCGCGCCGGGCACATCGACCCGCTTTTACGACAGCCCGACGGCACCTGCCGGCGAGTGGCCGTGGAGGGCGGTCTGCCGCTCGGTCTGTCCGCCGAGTTCGGGCGCCTGGAGTACCCGGTGCGCACCCTCGAACTCGACCCCGGGCACACCCTGCTGCTGTGCACCGACGGTCTGGTGGAACAGCCCGGCTTCGACCTCGACGAAGGCATGCAGACGCTCACGGCGCTGGTCTCCGACGGCCCGGACGACGTGCGCAAACTCGCCGACCGGCTGATCGATATGGCCGAGGAGCGGGGCGGTGACGACGACGTGGCCCTGCTTCTGCTGCGCCGCCGGGGCCTGGCCGCCCCGCAGGCCGGCGGACGGCTCCAGCAGCATGTGGCGCCGGGCGACCCCGATGCCCTCACCCAGGCCCGGCACATGATCCGCGCCGCCGTGCGCGCCTGGGGCTCGGGCGAGCGGGCCGACGAGATCGAACTGGTCGCCGACGAGCTGATCACCAACGCCCTGATGCACACCGAGGGCTCCGCGATCGTGACCCTGCGGGTTCTCACCGGCACCGACCGGCGGCTGCGCGTGGAGGTCGAGGACTCCTCCAGCGCCCTGCCCCGGCGCCGCGAGGCGGGCGACGACGGGGTGTCCGGGCGGGGGCTGCTCCTGGTCGAGCTGCTCACCGACGTGTGGGGAGTGGAGGCGCGCGGCGGCGGCAAGTGCGTGTGGTGCGAGTTCGTGGTCCCGGAGCGGCACTGAGCCGCCCGGTGGCACTCTGGACCTATGCCGGAACTTCCCGAGGTGGAAGCGCTCAAGGACTTCCTCACCGAGCACCTGGTCGGCCACGAGATCGTCCGGGTGCTGCCCGTGGCGATCAGCGTCCTGAAGACGTACGACCCACCCCTGGCCGCCGTCGAGGGCCACGAGGTCACCGCGGTGCACCGGCACGGCAAGTTCCTGGACCTGGAGACGGCGGACGGCCCCCGCCTGATCACCCACCTCGCCCGCGCGGGCTGGCTGCACTGGAAGGACCGCCTCCCCGACGGCCCACCCAGACCCGGCAAGGGCCCGCTGGCCCTGAGGGTGGCCCTGGAGACCGGCGAGGGCTTCGACCTGACGGAGGCGGGTACGCAAAAGCGCCTTGCGGTCTACGTCGTGAAGGACCCGCAGGAGGTTCCCGGCATCGCCCGCCTGGGCCCGGACCCGCTGGCCGACGACTTCGACGAGGCCCGCCTGGCGGCCCTCCTGAAGGACGAGCGCCGCCAGATCAAGGGAGCCCTGCGAGACCAGTCCCTGATCGCCGGGGTCGGAAACGCCTACAGCGACGAGATCCTGCACGCGGCGCAGATGTCCCCCTTCAAGCTGGCCGCGAAGCTGACCCCGGAGGAGACGAGCACCCTCTACCAGGCCCTGCGCACGACATTGACGGAAGCGGTGGACCGTTCCCGGGGCCTGGCGGCGGGCCGTCTGAAGGCAGAGAAGAAGAGCGGCCTACGCGTCCACGGCCGCACCGGCGAACCCTGCCCGGTCTGCGGCGACACCATCCGCGAGGTCTCCTTCAGCGACTCCTCCCTGCAGTACTGCCCCACCTGCCAGACGGGCGGCAAGCCGCTCGCGGACCGGAGGATGTCGCGGCTGCTGAAGTAGCCCTGGTGAACCGCCCGGCCTGATCGCTGAGCCCCTGAGTCAGCCGGTCAGCTCGGTCCCAGTGTCACCAGGTGTTCGCCGGCGGCCGTGCGGACCTCGTAGTGGTCGATTTCGTCGGCGTGGAAGGCCGCGGCGCCCATCATCGTGTTCTCGCGGGCGTCGTGGTGGGCCACCGTCCAGCTGGTGATCATCTGTTCCGAGCCGTCGCGGCCGATGGCGATCAGGCGGCAGGCGCGGGGGCCGGCGCCGTCCTTGACCTTCAGTTCGACCTGGGTGCCCCAGGGCTCGTTCTCGGCCGTCACCTGGGCCCAGACTCCGGAGCGTTCGTCGGTGGCCTCGATCCGTCGCGCCGTCGAGTCGCCGTCCTTGGCCATCATCGCGATCCCCGGTGCGGCCAGCGCCACCGCAGCCGACGCGGCCAGGCCGAACAGCAGGCGCCTGCGGCCCGTACGGTTGCGCACCGCCACCTCGCCCAGCAGCCGGTCCAGCAGCCGGGGGCCGGGTTTGGCCATCGGGTGCACGAAGCGGGGAGTTGCCCGCCGGTACAGCATCAACTGCCGTGTCGCAGGCCCGAATTCCGTCACGTGTGCCGCGCAACTGGGGCACTCCATGAGGTGATCCTCGAAGCGGAAGGCGTCCGCCTCGTCCAGCACGCCGAGCGCGTACGCGGCGACGTCGCGATGCCTCTCCAGGGACCTCATGCGGAATCCTCGTGCCGTTGGGTGCGGGGTGGGTTACTCCTTGCTCCCACCCGTACGCACCGGACAGCCGAATCACTCAAGCCCCACACAGAATCGCAACCAAGTGATTCGGAGCGGCCGTGGCGGCGGATTGGTCCCGTACCGGAAAAGTTTCCGGACAGCCCCGCCGGACACGTGCGCCTAGAACAGGTGGATCGCCAAGTGCCCCAGCGGCAGCCCCAGCTGCCACGCCGGCGTCCACACCTTCGGCCCCTCGTCCTCGCTCCCCAACGCGCCGCCGCCCGGCACCGCGTTCAGATCCGGCGCGAGCAGCTCGGTCTCCTCCAGCCAGCGCCAGGCCGCCTCGGCGAGGTCCAGATCGGGCGCGGGGGCGCCGGAGCCGATGGCCTCGGCGGCCAGCTTCGCCATGCGTTCGCGCACCCAGTCCTGCCACGGCTGGTCGTACGCCGTCAGCGACAGCCAGGTGTCGAGCTGGGAGACGACCCGGATGCCGTTGAGTTCACCCCCGGTGTCGGACAGGAAGATCGTCAGCGCCAGCGCGTCCCGCCCGGCGCGGAACTCGAAGGACGTCGGCGGCATCAGATCGCCGGTCCGCAGCAGTTCGTCGGCGATGTACTCGGCGTACAACCACGCCATGGGGACGGTCAGTTCACCGCCGCCGGTGCCGTCCGTGCTCTCTTGGCCTCTGTGCAGCATCCCTTCCTGCCTTCCTCCGGTGCGTACGCGTCGCCCGATCCGGGGTCCCAGTCCGGAACACGGATGAAGACAGCCGATTACTCAACCATGGTCCACGGCAAGGCGCTTTACGGAGGTTTGACCCGACCGTCGGTTTCACCGCAGGTCGGCCGCGTATCCCGGAAGCACCCGGCGCAGGGCGCGCAGCGCGTAGTACGCGCGGGACTTCACGGTACCGGGCGGGATGCCGAGGGTCTGCGCAGCTTCCGCCACACTGGCCCCCTGGAAGTACACCAGCACCAGGACTTCACGGTGCTCCGGAGTGAGTGTCTTCACAGCCTTGCGCACATCGAGGGTCGCGGCCGCTCGTTCGGCATGATCGGCGCACACCCGAGCGTTCTCCAGGATCGCGTCGCCCACCTCGGCAGGCCGCGCCTGCCGGGCCCGCCGCGCGTCGATCGCGAGCCGCCGGCCGACGGTGAGCAGCCAGGGCCGTACGGAGTCGAAGTCGTCGGCGCGCAGGGCCTCGGGATGCTGCCAGGCCCGGACCAGGGTCTCCTGCACCAGATCCTCGGCGCGCTGCCGGTCTCCGTCGCAGAGCCTGAGCAGCAGCGCGAAGAGAGGCCGGCCGTGCTCGCGCTGCAGTGCGGCGAGCTCGTGCTCGGCGGTCGTCCCGTTCATCACAGTGGTTCCGGCCGTCATGGCCGTATGGCATCGCAGGGCGCCGTTCGAGGACAGGCCGCGCACACGGGTCTGCGACGGACGGTCGATCGCGTCGACGAACGGTTCGACGAACGGTCTCGGCCACCGTTCGCGTGGGGCCGGACGGGCTAATGGGCGTGTCGGAACCGGTTCCTGATGTGTGCGGATTCTTACCTATTGATGTGTAAATACGACTACATCGGGGTGAGTGATGATCGCACGCAGTCGACAGGTGGCCCTGGTCCTCACGGTCCTCCTCGCCGCGGGTGCGGCCTGTCAGGCCGACCGGCACGAGTCCCCGGGACGCCCCGCCCCGTCCGCCACCGGCTCCGGCGGCTTCACCCTCGTCGCCTCCGGCGACGTCCTCCCGCACAGCTCGATCATCGACCGCGCCCGGTTCGACGCGGGCGGCCAGGGCTATGACTTCCGCCCCATGTTCGCCGGGGTGAAACCCCTCGTCAGCCGCGCCGACCTGGCCCTGTGTCACATGGAGACCGTCTACGGCGAGTACGGCGACTACACCGGCTACCCCGCCTTCAAGTCCCCGCCCGAGGCCGCCGCGGGCCTCGCCGCCACCGGCTACGACGGCTGCTCCACCGCCTCCAACCACAGCCTCGACGACGGCGCCGACGGTATCCGCCGCACCCTGGACGCCCTCGACCGGGCGGGCGTACGGCACGCCGGGACCGCCCGCGCGGAGGCCGAGGCACGCGCGGTCACCGTGCTGCGCGCGGGCCAGGCGCAGGTGGCGCACCTCGCCTACACCTACGACACCAACGGCTACCCGCTCCCGCCCGGGCAGCCCTGGGCCGTCAATCTGATCGACGAGGGCCGGATCCTCGCCGACGCCCGGGCCGCCCGCCGGGCGGGCGCCGACGTGGTCGTCGTATCGCTGCACTGGGGCACCGAATGGCAGGACGAGCCCGACGAGCGGCAGCTGACGCTGGCCCGTTCGCTGACCGCCGCACGTACCGGTGACCGCCCCGCCGTCGACCTGATCCTCGGCACCCACGCGCATGTCCCGCAGGCCTACGAGAAGGTCAACGGCACCTGGGTGATCTACGGCATGGGTGACCAGATCGCCGGTCAGATGTACAACCACGAGGGCAGCCCCGACCCGCGCGGGAACCAGTCCACGATCGGCCGCTTCACCTTCGCCCCGCCGGGGCGTCCCGGCGGGCGCTGGAAGGTGACCAAGGCCGAATTCGTCCCCCAGCTGTTCGACATCGACGCCGGGCGGGCCGTCAACCTCAACCAGGCCCTCGAACAGGGCGCCGACGTCCAGGGCGTGCGGGACCGGATCCGGGACGTGGTGTTCAGCCGGGGTGCCCAGCAGGACGGGCTGGTGATGGGGGAGTAGATCAGTCCATGTCCACGTGGTCGAAGGTCTTCAGCATCTCCTTCAGTACTCGCTTGCACGCCCGCAGTTCGGCCTCGGTCAGCTCGCCGCCGACCTGCCGGTTCAGGGCGTGCTCGCGCGCGAGGATCGCGTCGATCAGCGCCTCGCCCGTGGCCGTGATCCGGATCAGCGAGGAGCGCTGGTGGGCAGGGTTGGGCGTGACCTCGGCCCAGCCCCCGGCCACCGCGTCGTTGACCATGCGCTGCACGAACTGCCGGGTCAGCGCCATGATCCGGCCCATCTGAGGCACTGTCATGGCCCCGTACCTGCGCAGCAGCACCAGGACGGAGCGCACACCGACGGAGACCCCCTCGACCTGTTCGCCCTGCTCGATCTTGCGCAGACCGCGGCGGTAGAGCGCGCCGATCAGATCGAACACCTCGGAGACGTGGTGGCCGAGTTCGTCGGGGGGAAGTGGGGCGTCGTTGTCGTTCACCGGGACATCATGCACCGACCCATGATGACAACTGGGTTGTCAAACCGACCAGAAGATGACACCTTAGTTGTCATGACTGTTGCTTCGGACCTTCGCTTCTTCCCGTCCGCCGACGGTGACCTCGCCTACCTCGACACCGGCTCCGGGGACCCGGTGGTCCTCCTGCACTGCGGATTCGTCGACCACCGGTTCTGGGCGGACCAGATACCGGCCCTCGCCGCCGGGTACCGGGTGATCGCGCCGGACGTACGCGGCCACGGGTTCTCGGCCAACGCGAGCGAGCCGTTCCGCTGGGCCGACGACCTCGCCGGCCTGCTGCGCCACCTCGACGTGGGGCCCGCGGTCCTGGTCGGCGTGTCGATGGGCGGGGTGATCGCCACGGACACGGTGCTGGAGCACCCGGAACTCGTCCGCGCCGTGGTCACCTGCGGTGCCGCGACCGGCGACCACCAGTACCAGGATCCCTGGACCCAGGAGATCCAGGCCGAGTACGCGCGCACCCTGGGCGCCGGCGACATCGAGGGCTGGCTCGCCGCCTTCCTGCGGGTCGTCCCGGGCGAACACCGGAGCGCAGCGGACATCGACCCGGACATCCTGAACCGGCTCAGGGAGTTGGCCCTGCACACCATCTCCAAGCACACGCCCGGCGAGAAGGACTGGCATGTACGGGTGACCGACTCCTGGCCCCGGCTGGCGAAGATCGACGTGCCCGTGCTCGCGCTGAACGGCACCCTCGAACCCGCCGACATGCTCGACGCGGCCGAGCGTCTCGCCCAGGCGGTCCCGCACGGGCGGACACGGACCATCGAAGGAGTCGGCCACTACCTGAATATGGAGAAGCCCGACGACTTCAACCGCGTCGTGCTGGACTTCCTGCGCTCCCTCTAACGCCTCGCCAGCGCCGACTTCCGGTACGAGTAGCCGAAGTAGATCACCAGCCCCAGCGCGAACCACACGGCGAACCGCACCCAGGTCTGCCACTGGAGGAAGGTGATCAGCCAGATGGAGAAGACGACTCCGACGGCCGGCACGAACGGCATCCACGGCGTACGGAAGGTCCGTGGCAGCTCCGGCTGCCGGTAGCGCAGCACGATCACCGCCACGCACACCACCACGAACGCCAACAGGATCCCGATGTTGGTGAGTTCGGCCGCCTCGCCGATCGGCAGGAATCCGGCGATGGCGGCCGACGCCACCCCCGCGATCCAGGTGACGCGGGTCGGCACATGCCGCGTCGGGTGGGTCTTCGCGAACCAGGCGGGCAGCAGCCCGTCCCGGGACATGGAGAACCAGACCCGGGTGACGCCGAGCATGAAGGTGAACATCACCGTGAGGATGCCGATGATGGCGCCCACCGCGATCACGTCGGCGAGTCCGCCGAGGCCCACCGAGTTGAACGCCGTGGAGAATCCGCTCTCCTTGTCGATGTCCCGGTAGTCCTGCATGCCCGTCAGCACCAGACAGGCGGCCGTCGACATGGCGTCGTAGCCGAAGACCGCGAAGAACACCGTCGCCGCCCCGGTGAACGCGCCGCCGACGCCGTACGGGAAGAAGGGGTCGTAGTTCGCGGTGGCGATGTGGAACACGCCGACCGCGATGACCAGCAGGACGACCAGGACCTTGAGGATCACCACCACCGTCTCGAAGCGGGCCGCGTTCTTGATGCCCAGGTTCAGCAGGTAGGCGATGAGCAGGCACAGGACGGCCGCGAAGAGGTCGACCCGGTGGCCGTCGCCGGTGCCGGGCGCGCCCAGCATCCAGTCGGGCAGCGTGGCGTCCATGTCCTCGATCAGGAAGCTGAAGTAGCCGGAGATGCCGATCGCGACCACCGCCACGATCGCCGTGTACTCCAGCAGCAGATCCCAGCCGATGAACCAGCCCGCGAGCTCGCCGAGCACCGCGTAGCCGTAGGTGTACGCGGACCCGGCCTTCGGGATGAGGCCCGCGAACTCGGCGTACGACAGCGTGGCCGCCGCGCTCGCCACACCGGCGATCAGGAAGGACACCAGCACCGCGGGGCCCGCCGTGCCGTTGGCCACCGTGCCCGCCAAGGTGAATTCCCGGCGTCGATGATGCCGCCCACCCCGATCGCGGTGAGCTGCCACAGCCCCAGCGAGCGATCCAGCCGGGTGCCCTCGCCGACCTCCGTCTCCTCGATGTGCTCGATGGGTTTGCGGCGGAGAATGCCCTCGCCCGCCCGGCTCCAGGGACGCCGGAGGCGGAAGAGACCTCGCGTGCCCGAATTCCCTAGGGCACCACGGTCACCGGCCAGCGCCCGGCCTTGACCAGCCGGATTGCCACCGAGCCGACGATCCGGTGGCCGGCCTGCTCCGAGGCGCCGACCACCACGGCGTCCGCCTTGAGGTCGTCGGCCGCCTTCACCAGGCCGCCGTACGGGTCGCCGCGGAAGGTGTGGAACTCCCAGCGCACATCGAATATCCCCTTCGTGCGCTCCGTCGCCTCCCGGATCTGTGCCACCAGATCCTCCGCGATCTCGTCGGTCACCTCGGCGACCGGCGCCCCGACCGCCGCGCCCGCCGACATCACCGGCTGTACGTACACCACCGCGAGCAGGGCGTGCTGGCGCCGGGCGAGTCCACCCGCGTAGGCCGCCGCCCTGAGTGAGGAGTCGGAGCCGTCCACCCCGACCACGATGACCTTCGGCCCGTCCGTGCCCCGCTCGAAGCGGTGCGCGTGCTGTTCCGTCACGGCGCCGAGGCTATCGGAACCCCCAGGTCCCGCCGGTGCGGGGACGCTCGACGGGCGAGGACGCCCGGCTCTTCCTACAGTCGGAACCATGCATGCCACCGTGGAGGCCGCTCCGGCCAAGGACGCCGCGGGCCCGATACGGCCCCCCGGCACCGGCCTCCTCGGCAAGGTCCCCGAAGGTTTCGCCGCCTTCTTCGGCGCCCTCGGACTGCTCTGCGTCCTGCTCGCGCTCGTCCCGCCGCTGCGCCGGCTGCTCCGCCCGGTCGTCCGCGTCCTGGACCTGCTGATCGTCCCGGTCAGCGCCAACCTCGCCTACGCCGTCTTCCTCTTCCTGCTCGCCGCGGCGACGGCGGCCCGCAAGAAGGTCGCCTGGTGGCTGGTCGTCGTCTACCTCGGCCTGCTGGTCCTCGCCGACGCCCTCGGCGCGGCCCTCGGCGAGTACGCCGACTCGATCCCCTCCCTCGTCGTGTGCGCCCTTGCGCTGGCCCTGCTCATCGCCGCCCGCCGCGAGTTCTACGCCGCCTCCCGCCGCGCCGCGGTACGCCGGGCGCTCGCCGTGCTGTGCGCCGGGCTCGCCCTGGGCATCCTCATAGGCTGGGGACTCGTCGAACTGTTCCCCGGCACCCTGCCGCCCGGCCAGCGGCCGGCCTGGGCCGCGGACCGGGTGTGCGGCGGACTCGTCTCCGGCGGCACTTACGACGGCACCCCGCCCCGCTTCCTGTACTTCCTGCTCGGCCTGTTCGGCGCGCTCGCCCTGCTGAACGCCGCCGCCACCCTCTTCCGCTCCCAGCGCCTGGAAGCGGCCCTGCACGACGACGAGGAGACCCGGATCCGCGCCCTCCTCGCGGCCTACGGCGAGCAGGACTCCCTCGGCTACTTCGCCACCCGCCGCGACAAGGCCGTCGTCTTCTCGCCCAGCGGCAAGGCGGCCGTCGCCTACCGCGTCGAGACCGGAGTCTGTCTCGCCGGCGGCGATCCGGTCGGCGACCGCGAGGCCTGGCCGCACGCCATCGCCGCCTGGCTCGGCCTGGCCCGCCGCCACGCCTGGGCGCCCGCCGTGATGGGCGCCTCCGAGGACGGCGCCACCGCCTACGCCCGCGCCGGGCTCGGCGCCCTCCAACTCGGCGACGAGGCGATCCTGAACGTCGCCGACTTCGATCTGAACGGCCGCGACATGCGCGTCACCCGGCAGGCCGCGCACCGCGTGCGCCGCTCCGGTGCCACCTGCCGCATCCGCCGCCACTCCACCCTCACCGACGCGGAGATGGAACGGATCGTCGACCGGGCCGACGCCTGGCGCGACACCGAGACCGAACGCGGCTTCTCCATGGCCCTGGACCGCCTCGGCGACCCCGCCGACGGCGACTGCCTCCTCGTAGAAGCCCTCGACGAGGACGGCGCGCTGCTCGCCCTGCTCTCCTTCGTGCCCTGGGGCCGCGAGGGCGTCTCCCTCGACCTGATGCGCCGTGACCGGGGCGCCCCCAACGGCGTGATGGAGTTCATGGTCACCGAACTGTGCGCCGCCGCCCCCAGGCTGGGCATCCGCCGGATCTCCCTCAACTTCGCGGTGTTCCGCTCGGTCTTCGAGGAGGGCGCCCGCATCGGCGCGGGACCCGTCCTGCGCCTGTGGCGACACCTGCTGCTGTTCCTCTCCAAGTGGTGGCAACTGGAGGCCCTGTACCGCTCCAACGCCAAGTACCGCCCTCAGTGGTGCCCCCGCTTCATCTGCTACGGCGAAGCCGCCTCCCTCGCCCGGACCGGCCTCGCCTCGGCCGTCGCGGAGGGCTTCGTCTCCGTACCGTCCCTGCGCAAGCTCTGGGGAAACGGCCACCCGAAGGGCGGCCCGCGCCCCGCGACCACCGCGGCACTGCCCGCACCCACGGCGCTCGGCCTCGACGGAGGGGACGAGGCCGGGCGCGCCGAGCCGGACGCGGACCTGCCCGAACAGGTCCGCGTCCGGCACCGCAAACGCGAGCGGCTGCGCGCCGCCGGCACCGACCCCTACCCGGTCGGCGTCCCCGCCCGCACCCACGCCCTCGCCGAAGTCCGCACGGGCGAGGACGTCACCGTCGCCGGGCGGGTCATGCTCGTCCGGGACTTCGGCGGCATCGTCTTCGTCCGGCTGCGCGACTGGTCCGGGGACCACCAACTCGCCCTCACCCGCGACCGAGGCGGCCTGGACCGCTTCCGGGCCGACACCGACATCGGCGACCTCGTCACCGCCACCGGCCGCGCGGGCCTCAGCGACAAGGGCGAGCCCACCGTCTTCGTCACCTCCTGGCAGCTCCTCGGCAAGTGCCTGCGCCCGCTGCCTGACAAGCGCCGGGGCCTGACCGACCCCGAGGCCAAGGTCAGGATGCGTTATCTCGATCTCGTCGCGAGCCCCGCCGCCCGCGAGGTCGTCCGCGCCCGCTCCACCGTCGTCCAGGCCCTGCGCCAGGGCCTGCTGGAGCGCGGGTACCTGGAGGTCGAGACGCCGATGCTCCAGCAGATCCACGGCGGCGCCAACGCCCGCCCCTTCACCACCCACATCAACGCCTACGACCTCGACCTGTACCTGCGCATCGCGCCCGAGCTGTATCTGAAACGGCTGTGCGTCGGCGGCCTGGAGAAGGTCTTCGAAATGGGCCGCACCTTCCGCAACGAAGGCGTCTCCTACAAGCACAACCCCGAGTTCACCATGCTGGAGGCCTACCAGGCCCTCGCCGACTACGACGTCATGCTCGACCTCACCCGTGAGCTGATCCAGGGCGCCGCGACCGCCGCCTTCGGCAGCCCCGTCGCCCGCAAGGACGGCACCGAGTACGACATCTCCGGGCCCTGGCCGGTCAGGACCGTCTACGGCGCGATCTCCGAGGCGCTCGGCGAGGAGATCGACCCCGGCACCGAACTGACCCGGCTGCACCGGCACTGCGACCGCGCGGGTGTCCCCTACACCGCCGACGACGGGCACGGCGACGTCGTCCTGGAGATGTACGAGCGCCTGGTCGAGGAGCGCACCGGGCCGCCGACCTTCTACAAGGACTTCCCGACCGACGTCTCCCCGCTCACCCGGCAGCACCGCACCGACCCCCGGCTCGCCGAACGCTGGGACCTCGTCGCCTTCGGCACCGAACTCGGCACCGCCTACTCCGAACTGACCGACCCCGTCGAACAGCGCGAAAGGCTCACCGCGCAGTCGCTGCTCGCCGCCGGGGGAGACCCCGAGGCGATGGAGCTGGACGAGGACTTCCTGGACGCCCTGGAGTACGCCATGCCGCCCACCGGAGGCCTCGGCATCGGCGTCGACCGGCTGGTCATGTTCCTCACCGGCCTGACGATTCGTGAGACGCTCCCGTTCCCCCTGGTGCGCCGCCGCTGACGGTCCGCCATGGGCCGGACGGGTGGAATTCTGCCGCCGCTGAGGTGTCGTCGTGGTGCGTCGGTGCCCGGCCGGGCGACTGATGACTCATGCAGAAGGATCAGTTGCTCACCCGGCTGCTCACACGCCGCCGAGCCCTGCTTTCCGGCGCCGCCGCCGTCGGAGCGGCCGGCACCGCCGGGCTGTTCGTGCTCGGCGGAGACGCCGAGCCGGTCAGGCGCACCGCCACCCCGGCCGCCGGCTCCCAGGCGCGCCGCCCGCTCAAGCCCTCCACCTACCGACTCCAGCCCCTGACCGGCTACGGCCCGCCCCAGGCGACGCCCCGCCGCACCCTCGTCCGCCGCACCCCGCTGCTACGGGTCTCCGGCCGCGGCCGGACCATGGTGCTGACCTTCGACGACGGCCCCGACCCCCGCTACACGCCCGCCATCCTGGACACCCTCGCCGAGTACGAGGTACGGGCGATGTTCTTCGTCTGCGGGGAGATGGCGGCCGCCCGCCCGGACCTGCTGGCCCGGATGGCCGAGGAAGGCCATGTCGTCGGCAACCACACCTGGTCCCACCCCCTGCTGACCCGGCTGACCCGCGGTCAGATCCGCTCCCAGATGGAACGCACCTGCGACATCGTCGAGGAGGCGTACGGCGAACGCCCCCAGTGGTTCCGCGCGCCCTACGGCGCCTGGAACCGCAACGCCTTCCAGCTCGGCGCCGAACTCGGCATGGAGCCGCTGGCCTGGACCGTCGACACCCTCGACTGGACCACCCCCGGCACCCGGACCATCGTCGGCCGGGTGGAGAACGGGGCCGCCCCCGGTGTCGTGGTGCTCTCGCACGACGCCGGGGGCGACCGCTCCCAGAGCGTCCACGCGCTGCGGGACTATCTGCCCCAGCTGCTGGACGCCGGCTACCACGTCACCGTCCCCCGACGGCAGTACGCCTGACGGGCTCTCGCCCGCCCGGCCGGGAGACGCTCAGCGGACCTCGACCAGGCGGGCGAAGACGACGACATTCCCGTCGTAGCCGTTCTGCTTGGAGAATCCGCCGCCGCAGGTGATGACCCGCAATTCCGCAGTGCCCTTGGAGCCGTAGACGCGGTCGCCCGGGAAGTTGTTCTTCTCGAACACCTCGATGCCGTAGATCTCGAATGCGGCCGTCTTGCCGTCCTGGCGGGCGACCTCCACGTGATTTCCCTTCTTCAGGGCTCCGAGGCCGTAGAACACGGCGGGCCCCTGCTGGTTGTCGACATGCCCGACGACGACCGCGGTGCCCTTCTCCCCGGGGGAGACGGCGCCGGTGAACCAGCCCGCCAGATTCGGGTCCTCGGGCGGCGGCGCGTCCACCCAGCCCTCCGCGTCCAGTCCGACGGGCAACACGGGCGCGTCGACCCGGATCGACGGGATCCGCACGCGGTCCGGCACGGAGTGCGGCAGCGGGTCCGGGGCCCGGCCGAAGGTGCCGCCCGGCGCCGTGCGGCTGTCGGCTGCCGCCGCGGACGCCGGCTGCGGCGGACCCACGTCGAACTCCCCGGATCCGTTGCGAATGAGCGCGAGGCCGGTCAGCAGAACAAGCACTATCACGCCCCAAGGGGCGCGCTTCTTCCGCCGCTCCTCCTCTTCGGCCAGTTCGGCCGCCAGCTCGGACGCAGACATTCGCCATCCCCTCTCGACGCGGCCGTCGCCACGTCATTTCGCGCATACGAGAACGCTAAATGCCGCGCGCGAAACCGGCGACGGGGCAGCGACGAACGGGTTATGCGGTGGGTCGTCCGGTGCGCCATCCGAGTAGCGCCGAACAGGAATTTTCTGACGGTCCGTGACCTGCGGCAATATCCGATTATGCGGTTCCTGTCGGCGTGTTGCCTCACCAGGACGGACCATCGCCGAAATGCGGGCGCGCGCACGGCGTCTGAGGGTCGTTCCGGGAGGTGCTCTCTCGCCGATCGACCGGGGACGGGCCCCGGGGCGCCTTCCGCGGAGGATCACATGCGCAACTCTCGCACCCTGGCGGTCTCCGCCGCCGCGGTCGCCGCACTCGCGCTCGCCGCCCCCGCGGCCGTCGCCTGGGACGGCGGCGGAGACAACGGCGGAAATGGCGGCGGAAACAGTGGCGGCAGCAACTTCGGTGGCAATGGCAACGACAACTTCGGCGGTAACGGCAACGACAACTTCGGCGGTGACGGCAACGGCAATTTCGGCGGTGACGGCACAGGTGGCAACGGCGGCACCGGCGGCAACGGTCACGGCGGCGGCAATGGCGGCGGCAATGGCGGCGGCAATGGCGGCGGCAACTTCGGTGGAAACGGCGGCGGCAACGGCGGCGGCAACGGTCGCGGCAACATGGTCAGCAACATCGTGGCGATGCCCAGCGTCATCGCGCGCGGCGGCCAGATGACCATCACCGTCGACGGCTGCCCCCAGGGCGGCACCGCGACCTCCAACGCCTTCCCCCCGACCAGGCTGTCGCCCATCCGCGGTGCCAACGAGACGGCCAAGGGCACCGCGACCATCAACAACAACGCGACCCCCGGCACGCACGACATCACCGTCAACTGCTCCGGCAGGACGCTGACCCGTCCGGCCGCCTTCACCGTCATCGGCGGTGTGCGCGGTGGTATCGGCGGCAGCTCCTCCTCCGGGGCCACCCCGACCGACATCGTCATCGGCGGCGGCCTGGTGGCCGCGGCCGTCGTCGGTGGCGGGCTGTTCTGGATGCGCCGCAGGTCCGAGAAGCGGATCTGATCCGCTCTCCTCGGGGATTCGCACGTTGTTGAAAGGCCTTCGCCCCGGCCCCCTTGCGGGGGAACCGGGGCAAAGGCCTGTGCGCGTCGTGGGGCGTTAACCGCCGTCCTCCGAGGTGCGCTTGCGGGAGAGGTGGTACGCCGCCCCGATGGCGCCCGCGATGAGCGCGGCACCGAGGCCGATCTCCTTGAGGTCGAACCCGGCGAAGCTGCCGCCCTCGCCCGCGTGCACGCCCCTCGGGGTGAGCGGGTGGGGAATCGGATGACCGGTGGGCGTCCGGCCACCGGCGATGGTCAGGTCCGTGGAGCCGCTGACGTTGTCACAGGTGAACGTCACCTTGTACATGGCGCCCGGCTTGGCGTCCCAGTCCACGACCGCCGTCGCCTGGGAGTGGCCCGGGTGGATGGTGACCGTGTCGAAGACCGCCGAGGTGACCGTCGCCGGTCCCTCGCAGCCGCCGTCCCGGTCGATCCGCAGAATGACCTGTCCGCCCGCGGCGATCGTGGAGGGCAGGACGCTGAAGCCGAACGGCGTGATGTAGTCGTCGCCCTTCGCCAGGGCGGCCGGCGCGGTGAGGGTCAGGGCGGTCACGCCCAGCAGTGCGGCCGAAGCGACGCGTATCGCGCGCATGGTGGTTCCTCCGGGTCCCCGAGGAGCAGCTGCGGACCTTCTCCGCTTGCGCCAGAAATGCACCTCGATGATCGAAACGCTAGGAAGGTGCGTACACCTGCGCGAACGCAGTCGTGCGAATGGGTGAGCGTCCGTCAGCCCTTGATGTCCGGGAAGAGGTCCAGGAACGGCTCCGCGGACGCCGTGATGCCACGGCTGTAGGGCGCGTCGAAGTCCCAGATGAGGAAGAGCAGGAACGCGATCAGCGCGGAGAACAGCACGGCGAGGATCAGCTCGCGTGGTGTCCGCCGGATCTGCAGGGCGAGGATCATCCCGATGGTGACGATGGCCCCGGCGATCAGCCCGAACCACACCACCCCCGGCATGGTCTTGCCGGTCGAGCCGGCTCTGGCGTTGCGCGCCTGGTCCGCGGCGGCGACCTGGTCGACCAACGGCTGATAGGCCTGGGCCTCGAAGTCGTCGCGCGGCTCGTAGTCGGTGACATCCTCACGGACGCGCTGGAGGAGCTCGGCGCCGCGCTCGGTGACCTCGCCGCGGTCGGCCATCGTCTTCCACTCGGTGGTCACGACGTGTCCGACATAGGCGTTGACATCCTCCCGAATACGGTCACGCACCTCCGGTGGATACACCCGGACCCGCTCGGAGATCTCGTGCAGGGCGACCGCCTCCGCCTGGACGTGGTCCTGCGCGGCGCTGCGCCCCTCCCACACCCCCGCGATGGCCAGACCCAGGACGATGGCGTAGACCACGCCGATCCACATCGTCATGTACTCGATGACGTCCGGTGTCTCGGAGGGGTCCTCGTCGTCGGCCGCCGTGCGATGGCGGACGAACGTGATGGCGACCACCACGACACAGGCGGCCAGCACCGCGAGGGTGAGAACAAGCCATTCCGGCAAGGGATGCCTCCAGGGATCAGCGCGGGCGCAGCGCGGCGACGGCGACGATCGCGGGCGCGGCGATGAGCAGGACGAAGGTGAGGGGCGCGGTGGCACCGCGGGTGGGCGGACGCCTGGGCGAGGTGCGATAGCGCGGGTAGTGCACCGGGGCCACCGAGGGACGCGGGGTGGGCTTCGCCGACGGCGTCGGAGTCGGCTTCGGGCTCGGCGGCGGGGTGGGCGGCGGGGGCGGCTGTGGGCGGGGGGCCGCGGGCGCGGGAGCGGGGGACGATGGGGGCTTCGGTGTCGGGGTGGGGGTCGGCTCGGGCGGCTTCGGCGGGGGTTCCGGGGTGGGTGTGGGCTTGGGCGGCTTCGGCGTGGGCGTCGGTGTCGGCGTCGGGCAGGGCGTCGGGGGAGGTGGGGGCGTCGGTGTGGGGCACGAAGGGGGAGTCGGCCAGGTGGCGCTCCCGGCGACCGCCACCGCCTCGGTGCCGCCCGGTCCGGTCGAGGCGTACGCGCAGGCGTCGGCCGCGGCGGGACCGGCGGGCGCCCCCACGAGCAGCCAGCTCAGCGCCAGCAGCGCCAACACCCTGACCGCGAGGGCGGATTGGGACGATTCGGGTCCATGCACGACACAGGATCCTGAGGCCTGACGGCAGCTCAGAAACCTTTCTGCTCCAGGAGATTGCCCCGAAGGGGGGACTGTTAGTGGCGAGCGGTTTGATGGACGGCCGCTCGCGCGTCCGTCGCCCCGATCGGCTGTGCGAGTGGCGGGGGTGTCACAGGTTTCGGAAAGAAATTTGTGCCGCGGTTGAACACGGCCATGGTTCCGCTGCGTACCCAGTGTCGTGCGGCGGCGCAGCAGGGCGCTGCAACACCCTTGTGATGATCGGGGAGTTGACGATGAAGACCTCGTGGCGGAGCGCCTCGCTCGTGGTGAGCGCCGTGGCAACGCTGGCGCTGACGACGGCGTGCGGTCAGGAGACCACCCCGCCGGCGAGCAGCCAGAACGTCGGTGCGACGGCCGCGGCAGGAGACTACGGAACCGCGGGGACGGGCCTGGGCAACGGCGCCGAGTCCGGCACCGCCGGGGCCGGAGCGCAGGGCGCCGCGACCCAGACGACCCCCGCCGGTGAACTGTCCGTGTCCACCAACGCCGAGCTCGGCCAGGTGCTGACCGACAGCGCCGGGCTCACCCTCTACCGCTTCGACAAGGACACCGCCGAACCGCCGAAGACCAACTGTGAAGGCGACTGCGCCACCACCTGGCCGCCGGTTCCCGCGGACGACGCCAGCGCCGGTGCAGGCGTCGACAAGTCGCAGCTCGGCGAGGTCACCCGGGCCGACGGCAGCAAGCAGCTGACGATCGGCGGCTGGCCGGCGTACCGCTATGCCAAGGACGTCAACGCGGGCGACACCAAGGGCCAGGGCGTGGGCGGCACTTGGTACGCGCTGGCCCCCGACGGCAAGAAGGCCAAGCTGGCCGATCTGCCCGGTCTGTCCACCCGTAAGGACCCCAACCTCGGTGAGATCGTCGTCGACAAGAACGGCATGACGGTCTACCGCTTCATGAAGGACGAGGCGTGGCCGAAGCCGGTCTCCAACTGCACCGGCGCCTGCCTGGAGAAGTGGCCCGTGGTGGCGCCGGTGGCGAACGACGACACCAAGGGCGTGCAGAAGAAGGGCCTGATGAACTTCACCCGGCCCGACGGCGCCAAGCAGCAGACGGTCAACTGCTGGCCGATCTACACCTTCGCCGGTGACAAGGCTCCCGGTGACACCAACGGTCAGGGCGTCGGCGGCACCTGGTACGCCGTGGCTCCCGACGGAAAGCCGGTCGGCGCGCCGGAAAAGGAGTAGGAGGCGAAGTCGCAGGCGAGAGTGCCGGACGAACGGTCAGCGCGCGCGACCACAGGTCCACCCCCTTCGCACCGCACGGAGGGGGTGGGCCTGTGTGCCGTGCCGCCGCCGAAACTTTCGGCGTAGTGGATTCACGGCCGGTGAAATTCGGCACGTGCCGCAGGCAGTGACCGGGAACGGATGGTCAATTTCCGTTTCGGCTCGCTCCTTTGGCAGGCGATCAGTAGCCTCAGCTCGAACACTGGATCGCCTGAGCCTTGGAGAGATAGATGGAGCGTCCCGCCTGGGCACCACGGAGCATCGACATCTCGGTGCCGAGCGTCTCGCGGATCTACGACTACTACCTGGGCGGTTCGCACAACTTCGAGGTCGACCGGGAAGCCGCCCGCAAGGCCATGGGGTTCATGCCGGGACTTCCCAAGATCATGCAGGCGAACCGGGCGTTCATGCGCCGCGCCGTGCGGTACGCGGCCGCCGAGGGGATCACCCAGTTCCTGGACATCGGCTCGGGCATCCCGACCTTCGGCAACGTCCACGAGGTGGCCCAGTCGGCCAGCCCCGGCGCGCACGTGGTCTACGTCGACCACGACCCGGTGGCCGTCGCGCACAGCCAGGCGGTGCTGGACGGCGACGAGCTCACCGACGTCGTCGCGGCCGATCTGCGCAAGCCCCAGGACATTCTGGCGAGCCCTCAGGTGGAGCGGCTGATCGACCTGAACCGTCCGGTGGCCCTTCTGCTCGTTGCCATACTGCACTTCGTGGAAGACGCGGACGACCCGTACGGAGCGGTGGCCGAGCTGCGTGACGCGCTCGCGCCCGGCAGCCTGCTGATCCTCACGCATGCCTCGTACGAGGGAATCCCGCTTCCCGCGGAGCGGGCCGAGGGCACGGTGGGCGTATACAAGGACATTCGCAACCCGCTGATCATGCGCTCGCGCGAGGAGATCGCGCGGTTCTTCGAGGGGTACGACATGGTGGAACCCGGACTGGTGTCGATGCCGCACTGGCGGCCGGACACCGCACCGGAGGAGGAGGATCCATGGGCCTTCTCCGGTTTCGCGGGCGTGGGGCGCACGGCGTGAGCGCGGAGCCGGACGGGCCGGAGGACAGACTGCGCCGGTTTGCGACGATCTGGAGCCGGGCCGTGTTCCCGGTGACCTCGACGTCGTCGACCCGGCCGGAGTTCGGGGAACAACTGCTGCCGCTCGCCCGGCGGTTGAGCGAGGCGCTCAGGGCCAGGACCTTCGACGCGGAGGAGGGCAGGGCGGTGGGCGCCGCCCTCGTGGACGCGCACTGCACCGACCCGGAGGCGCTCAGCCACAGCCTCGACTGCGTCGACGCCTATCTGGTGCTGTACTGCGGCGGCGACGGCGCCCCGGAGGACCTGCGGGCCCGCTCCGCGCGGCTCCAGCACGCCATGGCCGCCGGGTACGCCCAGGCGCTGCGCGAGCGGACGCTGGCCGAGCAGGAGTCGATCTCCGCCGCCGCCCTGACGGCGCAGGGCGTGGTGGCGCAGGCGCTGCACGCCAGCGAGGCCCGCTTCCGCGCGGTGTTCGAGGGCGCCGCCATAGGGATCGGCATCGCCGACCTCGCGGGCAACATACTGCAAGTGAACGGCGCCCTGGTGCGCATGTTCGGCGGCGCGGAGCAACTGGTGCGCGGCCGTAACGTCATGGAGTGGACGCATCCCGAGGACGCGCCGCAGGTCTGGAAGCTCTACGAGGAGCTGGTGTGCGGCGAGCGCGAGCACTACCACGTGGAGAAGGCGTTCTACCGCCCCGACGGAACGGTCCTGTGGACCAATCTGACGGTCTCCCTGCTGCGTGACGCCGACGGCAACCCCGAGTACCAGCTCGCCCTCATGGAGGACACCACCGAGCGGCGGCTGCTCAACCTCCGGCTGCGCTACGAGGCCACGCACGACGCGCTCACCGGACTCCCCAACCGCACCCTGTTCTTCGAGCGCCTGGAGAAGGCGCTCGGCGCGGGGGAGGGCCAGCGGTTCGGGCTGTGCTACCTCGACCTGGACGGCTTCAAGACCATCAACGACAGCCTCGGCCACGCGGCCGGCGACCGGCTGCTGGTGGAGGTCGCCGACCGGCTCCAGGCCTGCGCGACCGCGCCCGGCGAGATGGTCGCCCGGCTCGGCGGCGACGAGTTCGTGGCGTTGACCACCGGCCCTGACACCGAGCGCGAGGTCGACGAGCTCGCCGCCCGCATCATGAACGCGCTGGTCGCCCCGATCATGGTCGACGGCCGGGAGCTGACCGTGCGCGGCAGCATCGGCATCGTCGAGGGACCGGCGGGCGAGCGCAGCCCGGCGGAGGTGCTGCGCAGCGCCGACATCACGATGTACCGGGCGAAGTCGGCGGGCGGCAACCGCTTCGAGCTGGCGGACCCGGAGGCCGACGCCCGCGCCATCACCCGGCACGGGCTGACCACGTCGCTGCCGACCGCACTGGACCGGGGCGAGTTCTTCATCGAGTACCAGCCGCTGGTCCACCTCGGCGACGGCAGCGTCCGGGGTGCCGAAGCCCTGGTGCGCTGGTTGCACCCGCAGCACGGCGTCCTCGGCCCGGACCGGTTCATCCCGCTCGCCGAGCACACGGGGCTGATCGTTCCGCTCGGCCGCTGGGTGCTGGAGCAGTCGGTGCGCCAGGCCCGTCAGTGGCGCGACCGCCACTCGGACGCGGGCCCGCTGCGCATCAACGTCAACCTCTCGCCGTGCCAGCTCACCCACCCCGGCCTGGTGCAGGACACGGTCGACATCCTGGAGCGCATGGGCGTCGCCCCCGACGCCCTCTGCCTGGAGGTCACCGAGTCGGCGTTGATCGGCGCGGACGACGACCTGCTCAAGCCGTTGCGCCGGCTCGCCGAGATGGGCGTCGACATCGCCCTGGACGACTTCGGCACCGGCTACTCCAACCTCGCCAACCTGCGCCGCCTGCCGGTGAGCGTCCTCAAGCTGGACCGCTCCTTCACCCAGAGCATGCAGCAGTTCCCGGCGGACCCCGTCGACCTCAAGATCGTCGAGGGGATCGTTTCCCTCGCCCATAGCCTGAACCTCGCGGTCACGGTGGAGGGCGTGGAAACCGGCGCCCAGGCCGAACAGCTCCGCATACTGGGCTGCGACACGGCCCAGGGCTGGTACTACGCCCGCCCGGGGCCACCGGAGCGACTTCACGAGCTGGCGCTGGTCGACGCGACGGGCTAGCCGCCATGGTCGTACGGGAGTCACGGGAGTCTCTGAGCAGGCTTCAACGCTCCAGCAGCATGCGCTGAAGCTCCCGTGCCGCCCGCGGCGGGGCCACGTCGCTCCTGTGGGCCAGCGCGATCGTGCGATGCAGACCGGGCCGCGCCAGCGGCGTGACTCGTAGGCCCCGGCCCGCCCGCGCCGCGACCATGCGCGGGACCACCGCCACTCCCAGGCCCGCCCGCGCGAAGCCCAGAACCGCGTCCATCTCGCCGCCCTCCACCGCGAAATCCGGCTCGAACCCAGCGGAGCGACACGCGGCGACCGTGAGTTCGCGCAGGTCGTAGCCGTGGCGGAACATCACCAGGCGTTCGCCCTCCAGATCGGCGATGCTCACCGCGCGCCGGCCCCCGCCGGGCTTGGGGGCGTCCGGGGAGGAGACGATCACCAGGTCCTCGCGCAGGAGCTCCACCGTGGCCAGCGCCGGGGACGGGGTCGGGAGTGGGAGTACGACCAACGCCAGGTCCAGGGCGCCTCGGGCCAGTTCGCGTACCAGGTCGTGGGAGCCGCCCTCCTCGATCATCAGGCGGATGCCGGGGTAGCGGTCGTGGAAGGCGCGCAGGACGTCCGGGAGCAGCCCCGTGCACAGGCTCGGGGTCGCCCCCAGCCGGATGCGACCGCTGCGCAACTGGACCAGCTCCTGGACTTCGAGCCGCGCTGTATCCGCGTCGGCCAGGATGCGCCGGGCCAGCGGCAGCAGGGCCTCGCCCGCGTCGGTGAGCGTGATGTTGCCCCGGGCCCGCAGGAACAGGTCCGCGCCGAGCTCGCGCTCCAGGGCCTTGATCTGCTGGGACAGGGACGGCTGCGCCACGTGGACCAGGTCGGCGGCCCGGGTGAAGTGCCGGGTCTCGGCGACCGCCACGAAGTACTGGAGCTGCTGGAACTGCATGGACCTCACGATAGTCGTTGTCTATCGAAACGAGCCGGAGGATGTCTTGGACCGATCGGGCACCGGGCCCCTAACTTCTAGTGACATGGCTCTGGCAACGCGGACGGACCGACGACCGTCCATGGCACGCACCGTGTGGGACAGCTCCGTCGGCAAGAAGACCGTGATGGCGGTCAGCGGGCTGATCATGCTGTCGTATCTGGTCGTCCACATGATGGGAAACCTGAAGATCTTCTTCGGGGCCGGTGAGTTCAACGAGTACGCGCACTGGCTGCGCACGGTCGGCGAGCCCTTCATGCACTACGAGTGGACGCTCTGGCTGGTGCGGATCGTGCTCGTGGTCGCGGTGGTCGCGCACGGCGTCTCCGCGTACCAGCTCAGCCGTCGCGACATCAAGGCGCGGCCCAGCAAGTACGTGCACAAGAAGCCGCGGGCGAGCTACGCCACCCGCACCATGCGCTGGGGCGGGATCATCCTCGCCCTGTTCATCGTGTGGCACATCCTCGACCTGACGACCGGCACCGTGCACTCGGGCGGCTTCCAGGAGGGGCGCCCGTACCAGAACGTCGTGGACACCTTCTCCACCTGGTACGGCAACGTCATCTACATCGTGGCCGTCCTCGCCGTCGGCATGCACATCCGGCACGGCTTCTGGAGCGCCGCCCAGACCCTGGGCGCCGGCAGCCGCACCCGCGACCGCGCCCTGAAGACCGTCGCCAACGTACTCGCGCTGCTGCTCACGTGCGGCTTCCTCGCCGTGCCCGTGGGCGTCATGACCGGAGTGGTGAGCTGAGATGACCTACACCGACTACCTGACCGGCGAGCCGGTCGTCGACTCCAAGGCGCCGCAGGGCCCGGTCAACGAGCGCTGGGACAAGCGCCGTTTCGAGGCCAAGCTGGTCAACCCGGCCAACCGGCGCAAGCACACGGTGATCGTCGTCGGTACCGGCCTGGCCGGCGGCTCGGCCGGCGCCACTCTCGCCGAACAGGGCTACCACGTCGTCCAGTTCTGCTACCAGGACTCCCCGCGCCGCGCCCACTCCATCGCCGCGCAGGGCGGCATCAACGCCGCGAAGAACTACCGCAACGACGGCGACTCCGTGCACCGCCTGTTCTACGACACCGTCAAGGGCGGCGACTTCCGGGCGCGGGAGTCGAACGTGCATCGGCTCGCGCAGATCTCGGTCGAGATCATCGACCAGTGCGTCGCGCAGGGCGTGCCGTTCGCGCGCGAGTACGGCGGTCTCCTCGACACCCGCTCCTTCGGTGGCGTCCAGGTGTCCCGGACCTTCTACGCCCGTGGCCAGACGGGTCAGCAGCTCCTCCTCGGCGCCTACCAGGCGCTGTCCCGGCAGATCGCCGCGGGCAACGTCGAGATGCACCCGCGTACCGAGATGCTCGACCTGATCGTCATCGACGGCCGGGCCCGCGGCATCGTCGCCCGCGACCTGATCACCGGCAAGATCGACACGTACTTCGCGGACGCCGTCGTCCTCGCCTCCGGCGGCTACGGCAACGTCTTCTACCTGTCGACGAACGCCATGAACTCCAACGCCACCGCCGTCTGGCGGGCCCACCGGCGCGGCGCCTACTTCGCCAACCCCTGCTTCACGCAGATCCACCCGACCTGCATCCCACGCACCGGCGACCACCAGTCCAAGCTGACGCTGATGAGCGAGTCGCTGCGCAACGACGGCCGGATCTGGGTGCCGAAGGCCAAGGGCGACGACCGTCCCGCGAACAAGATCCCCGAGGACGAGCGCGACTACTACCTGGAGCGCATCTACCCCTCCTTCGGCAACCTCGTGCCCCGTGACATCGCCTCCCGCGCCGCGAAGAACGTCTGCGACGAGGGCAGGGGAGTGGGCCCCGGCGGACAGGGCGTCTACCTCGACTTCGCGGACGCCATCAAGCGCATGGGCCGCAAGGCGGTCGAGGCCAAGTACGGCAACCTCTTCGACATGTACCAGCGGATCACCGACGAGGATCCGTACCAGGTGCCCATGCGGATCTACCCCGCCGTGCACTACACGATGGGCGGACTGTGGGTCGACTACGACCTGCAGACCACCGTCCCCGGCCTGTTCGCGATCGGCGAGGCCAACTTCTCCGACCACGGCGCCAACCGGCTCGGTGCCTCGGCGCTGATGCAGGGCCTGGCCGACGGCTACTTCGTGCTGCCGGCGACCATCAACGACTACCTGGCCAAGAACCCGCACCAGGACAAGGTCACCGCCGAACACCCCGTCGTGCAGGAGGTGTTGGCCGAGACCGAGGACCGGATCAACCTGCTGCTCTCGGTCGACGGCGACCGCACCCCCGACTCCTTCCACCGCGAAGTCGGCGAACTTATGTGGGAGTTCTGCGGTATGGCCCGCAGCGACTCCGGGCTGCGCAAGGCGCTGGAGCGCATTCCGCAGATCCGCGAGGAGTTCTGGCGGCGGATCAAGGTGCCCGGCACCGGCGAGGAGTTCAACCAGTCGCTGGAGAAGGCCAACCGTGTCGTCGACTACCTGGAGCTCGCCGAGCTGATGTGCCTCGACGCGCTGCACCGCAGCGAGTCCTGCGGCGGTCACTTCCGCGAGGAGTCCCAGACGCCCGACGGCGAGGCCGCCCGCCGCGACGACGAGTTCACCTACGCGGCCGCCTGGGAGTTCACCGGGACCGGCGAGGCCCCCACCCTGCACAAGGAAGACCTGGTCTTCGAGTACGTCCACCCCACTCAGCGGAGCTACGCATGAAGCTCACCCTGCGCGTCTGGCGCCAGAAGAACGCCGACGCCGACGGCGCCATGTCCACGTACGAAGTGGACGGGATCTCCTCCGACATGTCGTTCCTGGAGATGCTCGACACGCTCAACGAAGAGCTCATCCTGCGCGGTGAGGACCCGGTCGCCTTCGACCACGACTGCCGTGAGGGCATCTGCGGCGCGTGCTCCCTGGTCATCAACGGGGACGCGCACGGCCCTGAGCGGACGACCACGTGTCAGCTGCACATGCGGTCCTTCAAGGACGGCGACACGATCGACATCGAGCCGTGGCGGGCCTCCGCCTTCCCGGTGATCAAGGACCTGGTGGTGGACCGGTCGGCGTTCGACCGGATCATCCAGGCCGGCGGATACATCACCGCGCCCACCGGGGCCGCCCCCGAGGCGCACGCGACTCCGGTGCCCAAGCCGGACGCCGACTTCGCCTTCGAACACGCCGAGTGCATCGGCTGCGGGGCCTGCGTCGCTGCGTGTCCGAACGGCGCGGCCATGCTGTTCACCTCCGCCAAGATCAACCACCTGAACGTGCTGCCTCAGGGCGCTCCCGAGCGGGAGACGCGCGTGCTGGACATGGTGGCCCAGATGGACGACGAGGGCTTCGGCGGCTGCACCCTGACCGGCGAGTGCGCGACCGCCTGCCCCAAGGGCATTCCGCTGGTCTCCATCACGAGCATGAACAAGGAGTGGCTGCGGGCCACGCGGAAGGTCAAGCGGTAGCGCTGCACCGCTTCAAGTGAACGTTCGCCGACAACGTGCGGACGAGCGGGGTCGGGAGGGTGCTCCCCGGCCCCGCTTCGCTTGTCCGGGCTCGGTAGGCTGCGCACATGATCTTCGCAAGTCAGCAGCAGGAGCGGTTCGTTGAGGCAGTCGGCCGCTTCGAGGCCGCCGTGCGCGAGCAGGAACCGGACCGGGCGGAACAGGCGTTCCACGAGATGTACCGGAGCTTCCAGGACGCTGGACCGCAGGAGGTCGCCCAGGCCGCCCCGCGCCTGGCCGCGCTGCTGCCGGAGGTGCCGCCGGGACCTCGCGGCACCATTGCCGTGATCGTCGGCGCCTGCGTGGAGCGCGGTGCCGACCCGGGGCCCTGCGCGCCGTACATCTTCGTGGAGCTGGCCGAGACCCTGGCCGACGTGGGGGAGTTCTGCGAGCGCTGGGCGGAGACCGGCGGCGGGGACTTCCCCGATCCGGAGCCCGGAGAAGTGGATCCGGCGGTCTTCGAACGTGTGGGACCGGAGGCGGCCCTGGCCTGGCTGTCGATGCCCCAGTGGGAGATGGCGTCCCTCGCCATGCTCAACCACCCGGCCGTGCGCACCGCGCTCGACGGCTCGCTGCGCGCCCGGCTGCTGCGGGCGGTGCGGGCCGTGGCGGAGGCGTCGGGCCACGAGTTCAAGTGTCTGACGTACGCCCTGCTCGTCCTCGACGACGAGCCGCTGGTCGTGCTGCACCGCCCCACCGGCACCGGCTACCGGATGCGGATGAGCGGGATCGGCGACAATTTCCAGCTGCACACCCTGCTCGCGGACATCCTCGTCGGCGGCGGCCATGTGCCCGGCCGGGCCCCGTCCCCGCAGGAGGCGGCGGTGTGCCGCAACGCGCCGGGGCAGGTGCACACCGTGGGGTCGTTCAACCTGGTCACGCCCGGCGGGGAATGGGTGTGGAACGAGGGCACGCCCGACGACATACCGGTCGTCGACGGCGTACGCCTGCTCGTCCTCGACCCGCCGCCCTACGAGCGCAGCTGGCCCTCGGGCCGGTTCTTCCCGCACATGACGGGAGACCTCGTCCTGGAGCGGGTTCTCGACGCCGCGGAGACGCGCTACTGGCTGGAGGGTTGCGCGCCGCCCAAGTGACGGTGTCCTGACCGTTCCGTTCAACAACCTCACATCCGCACTCCTGGCGATGGTCACGCGGGCGACGCCCTGCGTCGGAAGAACTGTTTCGGCCGCTCAACCGTCCCCGGCCTTTGACCAGGAGAGAGCCATGAACGGCGTTTCCACGCTCGACCGCCCCCCGCAGCCGGCGGCCCCGACCCGCTACACCGTCAGCATCGCCCGCAGCGAGGAGGATGTGCGGGCCGCCCAGCGGCTGCGGCACGATGTCTTCGCCGGGGAGATGGGCGCGCTGCTGTCCACCCCGCAGCCGGGGCACGACATCGACGCCTTCGACGCGTACTGCGACCACCTGCTGGTCCGTGACACGTTCACCGACCAGGTCGTCGGCACCTACCGGCTGCTGCCCCCGGACCGCGCCGCGGTCGCCGGGCGGCTGTACTCGGAGGGCGAGTTCGACCTCGCCCCGCTCGACCCGATCCGCCCGGGCCTGGTCGAGGTCGGCCGCTCCTGCGTCCACCCCGACCACCGGGACGGCGCGGTCATCGGCCTGATCTGGGCCGGGATAGCGCGCTACATGGTGGACAACGGCCATGAGTGGCTGGCCGGCTGCTGCTCCATCCCGCTCGCGGACGGCGGCGCCCTCGCGGCCGGCACCTGGGACCGGGTGCGGGACAAGCACCTGGCGCCCGAGGAGTACCGGGTCCGTCCGCTGCTGCCCTGGAACCCGGAGGGCGTGGCCCGCCCCGAGGGCCGCACCGAACTGCCCCCGCTGCTGCGCGGCTACCTCCGCCTCGGCGCCTGGGTGTGCGCGGAGCCCGCGCACGACCCGGACTTCGGGGTCGCCGACCTGTACGTGCTGCTGTCGATGCGCCGGGTCAACCCGCGCTATCTGAAGCACTTCCTCTCGCTCGTCCCGGCCTGATGAGCCTGCTGCGTACGGTGCCCGTGGGCGGGCGCGCCATGACCCAGCGGCGCGCGCGCCGGGCGGCGGCCGCGGTGCCCCGCCCGGTCGTACCGACGAGCGCCTGGCTGCCCACCGCGCCCTGCTCCCCGCAGGTCTGCGTCGCCTCCGCCCGCTCACTGGCGGACGTGCCACGCGCGGTGCTGCGGATCGGGGCGCTGCTGGTGACGCTCCTGGTAGGGGTCGCGCTGCTGCCGGTGTTCGGGGTCGTTCCCGCGTCCCGGCGGGACACGCTGATCCGCGGGTGGAGTCGGGCCGTGGTCCGGGCCTCCGGGGTACGGGTACGCATCACCGGCGCGGCGCCGCCCACGGGCGGTCTGCTCCTGGTCGCCAATCACATCTCGTGGCTGGACATCCCGCTGCTCGCCGCGGTGCGCCCGGCCCGGATGCTCGCCAAGGCGGAGATCCGGCAGTGGCCGGTGGCGGGCGGGCTCACCGCGCTCAGCGGCGCCCTGTTCATCGAGCGGGACCGGCTGCGCGCGCTGCCCCATACGGTCGCCCGGATCGCCGAGACCCTGCGCTCCGGCGCCGCGGTCGTCGCCTTCCCGGAGGGCAGCACCTGGTGCGGCCGGGCGCAGGGCCACTTCCGCCGGGCGGTGTTCCAGGCCGCGCTGGACGCGGGCGTGGCGGTCCAGCCGGTGCGCCTGCACTACCGGTTCGAGGGCGGCCCGGCGAGCACCGCGGCCGCCTTCGTCGGCGAGGACTCCCTGCTCTCCTCGCTGTGGCGGGTGGTCACGGCACGGCGCCTGGTCGCCGAGGTCGAGGTACGGCCGCAGATCCCCGCGGGCGCCCACCCCGACCGCCGAGCCCTGGCCCGGGCGGCCCAACCGGTCCCGACAGGGGGCGAACTCGCCTGGGCGCACGCCGCGTTGGCGGCGGAGCAGTTGCGGGTGCCGAGGGGGCTGGAGGTTCCGCAGCGCGGCTAGGCCGTGTCCCTCAGAATGAGCGGCATGACCATGGTGAAGGACATCGATGCCCGCGGTATGCAGCACTGCGAGACGACCGCGCTGGGCGTGCTGCTGCGGCATGAGGGACTCGACCTGTCCGAGCCCATGCTGTTCGGGCTCGGCTCCGGGCTGTCCTTCATCTACTGGGACAGCAAAGCCATGGGCTTTCCCTTCCTGGGAGGCCGCGTCAAGCCGTTCGAGCTCACCAGGAACCTGGCCGCCGTCCTCGGGCTTGAGCTGCTGGTCAGGGAGACCACCTCCCCACGCAAGGCATGGCAGGACGTGGCGGCACCCATCGACGCCGGCCGGCCCGTCGGCCTGCAACTCGACAGCTACCACCTGGACTACTTCACCACCAAGGTGCACTTCGGCGGGCACGTCGTGGCCATGTACGGCTACGACGAACAGGACGCCTACCTGGTGGACACCGCCCCACAGGGCGGAGCCGTCTCGACCAGCCTCGCCGGACTCGCCAGGGCCAGGGCCGAGCGCGGCCCCATGAGCGCCAGGCACCGCTCCTTCACCATCACAGCGCCCAGCACCCCGACGTCACCCCAGGACCGGATCATCCCCGCGATCAAGACCTGCGCGCACGCCTTCCTCAACCCGCCCATCGCGAACCTCGGCCACCGGGGCATCGAGAAAACCGCCAAGCTGGTGCCGAAGTGGCTGCAGCGCAGCGACAATCCGCGGGAGGACCTGCCACGGGCCGCCGCCCTCATGGAGAAGGCCGGCACCGGCGGCGCCCTGTTCCGCAATCTCTACCGGGACTTCCTCGTCGAGTGCGCCCAGCTGATCGACAGCAGCCACCTGCGCACCGGCCACAGCCTGTACTCCGAGGCCGCCACCCTCTGGACACAGGTGGCCGCACTCGTGGCGACAGCAGGCGAATCCGGCGACGCGGAGAACCTCAGGCAGACCGGCGCCATCCTGCACGAACTCTCCCGCATCGAACACGACGCGATGCAGGCACTCAGCCTGCTCTAGGAGCCTGTCCGTCAGGTGCGAAGACGTCCCACCACCCGGGCCAGGTACCCCGCCGTAACGCTCCCCTCCGTCCGCGCCACCTCACCCGGCGGCCCCGCCGCCACGATCCGTCCGCCCGCGTCACCGCCGCCCGGACCCAGGTCGATCACCCAGTCCGCGCCCGCGACCACCGACATGTCGTGCTCGACGACGATCACGGTGTGTCCGGCGTCGACCAGGCCGTGCAGTTGCCGCATCAGCACTTCGACGTCGGCCGGGTGGAGTCCGGTGGTCGGCTCGTCGAGGAGGTAGAGGGTGTGGCCGCGGCGGCCGCGCTGGAGTTCGCTCGCGAGCTTGATCCGCTGCGCCTCGCCGCCGGACAGCTCGGTCGCGGGCTGCCCGAGCCGCAGATAGCCGAGGCCGACGTCGAGGAGCGTGCCGAGGCTGCGGGCCACCGCCGGGGTGTCCGCGAAGAACTCCGCCGCCGCCTCCACCGTGAGGTCCAGCACCTGCGCGATGTTCCGCCCCCGGTACGTCACTTCGAGCGTCTCGGGGTTGTAGCGCGCGCCCCCGCAGTCCGGGCACGCCGCATACGTGCTCGGCAGGAACAGCAACTCGACGCTCACGAACCCCTCGCCCTGGCAGGTCTCACAGCGCCCTCCGGCCACGTTGAAGGAGAAGCGCCCGACACCGTAACCCCGCTGCCGTGCCTGGTCCGTGGCCGCGAACGCCTTGCGTACGACGTCGAACAGGCCCGTGTACGTGGCGAGGTTGGAGCGCGGAGTGCGCCCGATCGGCTTCTGGTCGACGCAGACCAGCCGGCCGACGCCCGCCGACTCCTCCGTGATCTCCCCGATGAGCGTGGACTTCCCCGACCCGGAGACCCCGGTCACCGCCGTGAACACACCGAGCGGGAACTCGGCGTTCACCGACCGCAGGTTGTGCCGCGTGACCGGCCCGACCTTCAACTGACCGGCGGGCGTGCGCACTTCACGCACCGGGGCGGGGGAGCGGTCGAAGAGGAAACGGGCTGTCGCCGACTCCTCGACCGCGGCGAGCCCGGCCGACGGGCCGCTGTACAGCACCTGCCCGCCGTGCTCGCCCGCGCGTGGGCCCACGTCCACCAGCCAGTCGGCGCCGCGGACGACGTCCAGGTGGTGCTCCACCACGAACACCGAGTTCCCGGCGGCTTTGAGCCGTTCGAGTACGGTCAGCAGCGCCTCGGTGTCCGCCGGGTGCAGTCCGGCGGACGGCTCGTCGAGGACGTACACGACCCCGAAGAGCCCGGAGCGCAGTTGGGTGGCGAGGCGCAGGCGCTGGAGCTCGCCCGCGGAGAGGGTGGGGGTGGCGCGGTCGAGGCTGAGGTAGCCGAGGCCCAGCTCGACGACCGGGCCGATCCGGGACCTGAGGTCCTCGGTGAGGACGCGGGCGGTCTCCGAGGCGCCGTGCAGGGTGTCGGCGAGCTCGACCAGCGGCACCGCCGCCAGCTCGGCGATCGTCCGGCCCGCGAAGGTCACCGCCAGGGCCTCGGGGCGCAGCCTGCTGCCGCCGCACGCCGGACAGGGCGCACTGGCCAGGAACCGCTCCGCCTTCGCGCGCAGGGCCGTGCTCTTGGAGTCGGAGAACGTCTTCATGACGTACCGCCGGGCGCTCATGTACGTGCCCTGGTACGGCCGTTGGATGCGGTTTGCCTCCCGCACCGGATGCACCGTGACGACCGGCTGCTCGTCGGTGAACAGGATCCACTCCCGCTGCTCGGCGGGCAGTTCGCGCCAGGGCCGGTCCACATCGTGGCCGAGCGCGTCGAGGATGTCGCGCAGGTTCTTGCCCTGCCAGGCGCCGGGCCACGCGGCGATGGCGCCGTCCCGGATCGACAGCGAGGGGTCGGGGACCAGCAACTCCTCGGTCGTACGGTGGACTTGGCCCAGTCCGTGGCACTCGGGGCACGCTCCGGCCGCCGTGTTCGGTGAGAAGGAGTCCGAGTCGAGCCGTTCGGCGCCCGGTGGGTAGTCGCCCGCCCGGGAGAACAGCATGCGCAGCGAGTTGGACAGGGTGGTGACCGTGCCGACCGAGGAGCGTGAGGTGGGTGCCGAGCGGCGCTGCTGGAGCGAGACCGCGGGCGGCAGACCGGTGATCTCACCGACCTTCGGCGCCCCCACCTGATGGATCAGCCTGCGCGCGTACGGCGCCACCGACTCGAAGTAACGGCGCTGCGCCTCGGCGTAGATCGTCCCGAAGGCGAGCGAGGACTTCCCGGAGCCGGAGACACCGGTGAACACGGCCAGCACGTCCCGCGGGATGTCGACGTCCACGCCCTTGAGGTTGTGCTCGCGGGCGCCTCGGACGCGGACGTACGGGTCGTGGGGGTCGTGCATGAAGGAGCTCCGTGGGGCGAGGGGACAAACCCCGCAATTCTATGGGACCGGCCCGAACGTCCACACGTTCCCCACCGGCCGCCCGTCCCGCCGCAGCACCCTGCCCAGCAGCTCGGTGAGATCCTCCTCGACTGCCGTACGTGCCCATGCGCAGGTCAGCGGTGACCTGGATGACGTTCTCGTCGGTGAGGTAGGAGTAGCCCGGCCACCACGGCGGCAGGCCCTCAGCCCACGGGCGACGACCGCCTCCACCCGGCGCAGCACCGGGTCGCGCCAGTCCTCGACGGCCTCCATATGCCAAGTGACCGAGCCGGGCGGTTCGGCGATGCCGTCGCAGGCGGTCTCGTACGTGACCTCGAACCGCTTCTCGAAGCGCCGCCAGATCTCGTCGTGCTCAGGCTCGGAGAACAGCAGGCGTGCCGGGCGTTCCCGGGCCGGTTCCCCGGGCGGCGCCCACCGGTAGGTGGTGACCTCGGCTACCTCGTGGAACCCCGCCGACCGATGGACGCCGACGAGCTCTCCGCTCGCCTCGGCCACCACATAGCGCGACTTCGGTTGCGACCACACCTCGCGGGCCGCCCACGCGGCCGCCGCGTGCAGCAGTTCGGGACGCGGCCCAGTGATCCCGCCGATCGAGGAGAAGTCCGTGCCGTGGGCCTTCTCCAGCCAGACCAGGTCCACGGGCCGTGTGTGCTGCCACACGGACAGGATGTCCATGCCGTGCTCCAGTTCGGAGACCGGGCGGTGCTGCTGGGGGGCCGCGGCGGCGAGCCGCAGGATCCTGCCCTGGTCGCTGGGCGGCAGGCCCAGCCAGTACGTCCGCAATTCGATGTCCGTCGTCGGTACCTCGGTGACGTCGGCCACCAGCAGGGAGCGCGCCGGCCCCGGGGTGAATCCGGCGGCGCGCAGGGCCCGAGCGAGCCGCGGTCCGTCGGGGGAGTACACCTTCCCCCGTAGTGGATGCGGACCAGCGGTCCGTCCCGCTCGGCGAGCACACCGAACTCCTCGGGTTCGCGTGCGCGCATCTGTGTGTCGTACTTCTCCCACAACGCCGAGGCGTCATCGGTCACTCATTGACTCCCGTGATCCCGGCCAGCCGCCGATACGAATCCAGCAGTGACGGACGGTCATATGTGCTGGTGGTGACCAGGATCTCCTGGGCGCCCGTCTCCTTCAACAGGATTTCCAGCTCGTCCGCGACCTGCTCCTCGGTGCCGGCGATGTGCCCGGCGAGGCCCTGCTCGTGGAAGGCGCGCTCCTTGGCGGTCATCGTGAGTGCCTCGACGCGCTCGGCGGGCGGCAGGGGCGGGAAGGTGCCGTGTGTGCGGGAGTACGCCATCGACCAGGCCTCCGGGATCAGCAGCCGCCGGGCCTCCTCGGGGGTCGCGGCCACGGCGATCGTGCCGGAGATGACGACATGGGGTTCCGTGGCCCAGGGGGAGGGGCGGAAGTTCGCGCGGTAGTGATCGATGCCGCGCTGCATCTTCGGGCGGTTCCTGAAGTCGCCGATGACCATCGGCAGACCCGCGCGGGCCGCGATGTCCGCGCCCTCGCCCATGGCCAGCACGAACGGCGGCACGGTCAGTCCCTCGGCGGGCCGCGCGTGCACGCCGGTGGGGGAGGTGCCGCGGAACCAGCCGAGCAGTTCCTGGATCTGCGCCGCGAAGTCCTCCGCGTCCCCCTTGTCCCGGCCGAGCGCCTTGCGTACGCCGTCGGTGAAGCCGACCGAGCGCCCAAGACCCATGTCGATGCGGCCGGGGAAGAGGGACTCCAGCACCCCGAACTGCTCGGCCACGACCAGAGGTTGGTGGTTCGGCAGCATCACCCCGCCGGTCCCGACCCGGATCGTGCGGGTCGCGGAGGCGACGGCGGCGGCCAGCACGGTCGGCGCCGATCCGGCGACGCCGGGGACGCCGTGGTGCTCCGAGACCCAGATGCGGTGGTAGCCCAGGTCCTCCAGCTCCCGTGCCAGTCGTACGGTGTCGCGCAGCGCCTCGGCGTTCGTATGGCCGTCCCGGGTGCGGGAGCGGTCGAGGACGGAGAAGCGGGTCTGCGCGAGCACGGAACTCATGCCTCGTACAACAACGGGCGGCCCGCAGGATTCCTCACGGCGCGATGTTGTGGTTGAGACGGAACAGGTTCTGCGGGTCGTAGCGCCGTTTGAGGGCAGTCAGCCGGGCGTGGTTGTCCCGGTAGTTGGCCTGCACCCGGTCCTGGTCGTCGCCGTCCATGAAGTTCACGTAGCCGCCCTCCATGGAGTGCGGTGCGAGCGCCCCGTGGAAGGCGCGTACCCAGGGCTTCTGCGCCTCGCAGTCCTCGCGGGTGGTGAGGGTCGGGCTGAGCGCGATCGAGTAGTCGGCGTCCCGGTAGGAGAAGGCGGTCTCCTCGGGGCCGAGGCGGTGGCAGGCGCCGTCGATGGGGAAGAGGACCGTGACGCTCTGGATGGACGGGGTGGTGGCGCCGTACTCGACGAGGGCGTCGACGGCACCGTCCGGCAGGCCTTGGGTGAACGCGCCCTTCCAGTAGTGGTAGAGCCCGGGAGGCACCAGGTCGTCGAAGAGGGTGTTGATCACCGGGTAGGGCATGCGCTCCAGGTGCCGGCCCAGCACGGGGCCGAGTGTGGCGACGCGGTCCCGGATCCGGTCGTCCTCCTCCTCGGGCCCGGTCCAGCAGGTGACCACGCCGCAGAGCGGCCGCCCGTGCCAGCGCTCGGGCAGGAACGGCAGCGGCGGTCCGAGTCCGACCACGAACAGGGCGCCGAGCCGCTCGTCGGCCTCGGCGATCAGTTCCCGGTAGCGGCGGACCACGTCGCCGTCGAGCGGGAAGAAGGTGGGCCCGCCGAGGATGTCGGCGATGGGGTGCAGCCGGTACGCGAAGGACGTGACGGCTCCGAAGTTCCCGCCGCCACCGCGCACCGCGAACAGCAGGTCGCTGTGCTGCTCGTCCGTGCAGGTGACGAAGGATCCGTCGGCCGTCACCAGGTCGACCGAGATCAGGTTGTCGCAGGCCAGGCCGCAGCGGCGGGCCAGGTATCCCATGCCGCCGCCCGTGGTCAGGCCGCCCACGCCGGTGGTGGAGACGATTCCGCCGGTCGTCGCCAGGCCGAAGGCGTACGTGGCGTGGTTGACGTCGGCCCAGGTGCAGCCGCCCTCGACCCAGGCCGTACGGGTCTCGGGGTCGACGCGGATGCCGCGCATCGGGCCGAGGTCGAGGACGACACCGCCGTCGCAGGTCCCGTAGCCGGGGACGCTGTGGCTGCCACCGCGCACGGCGAGCGGCAGGCCCTGGTCGCGGGCGAAGTCCACGGTGGCGATGACATCGCCCGCGTCGACCGCCCGCACGGTGATCGCGGGCCGCCGGTCGTGCATCGCGTTGTAGACCTTGCGGGTCTCGTCGTAGTCCGGGTCGCCGGGCTCGACGAAGTGGCCGCGCACGGATCCGCGCAGCCGGTCCAGCAGTCTGTGGTCGAGGGTCGGCGTGTAAGTGGCCATGGCCGCCACCCGCTTTCTGCGTCAGCGCCGGGTACATCACCGGTGTACACAGGCGGCGGGTTCGCGCTCATCGCCGAAATCACCCATCCCGGCTCGATCGGGCATGGGCCGAACAACCCATACGCCTCACGTGAGGCCGTGCCGGTACGCGTACGCCGTCGCCGCGGCCCGGGAGGACACGTCGAGCTTGGCGAAGATGTTGTTGAGGTGCCGGGCGACGGTGTGCTCGCTGATCACCAGCTCCGCGGCGACGGCGCGGTTGGTGCGGCCCGCGGCGACCAGCCGCAGCACCTGGATCTCCCGCTCGGTGAGCCCGCCGGGCGGCCGTCGGCGCACATCGGCGAGCAGGGCCGCCGCCCGGTGCGCGTCGGGTACCGCGCCGAGCTGCCGGAACGTCTGCTCTGCGGCCCGCAGCTCCATCCGGGCCCCCTCGTCGTCCCCGGCGGCCCGGTCGGCGGCGGCCAGGGTCATCCGTACCTGGGCGGCCTCGTACGGCACCCGCAGCTCCAGCCAGAGCGCCAGCGCCCGGCGCAGCAGGGGCAGCGCGCGGTCGAGGTCACGGGCGGCGAAGGCCACGGCGCCGGAGGCGGCCGCGGCGCTCGCGTGCAGCAGGGTCGTCTCCGAGCCGCACCGCCGCCGCCACTCCCGGGCCAGCGCCTGGAGCCCCTCGGCCGCGGTGCGCGCCTCGGCCGTCCGGCCCAGCGCCAGGCACACCTCGACCTGGGCGGCGAGCAGTCTGCACCGTTCGAGCCCGCCGGCCTCGGCCCCGCTCGCGACGGCGAGCTCCAGGGCCGTGGCCGAGGCGTCGGCCTTCCCCTGGGCCAGCCGCAGCAGGGCGAGGCCGGGCTGCGGGTCGCGACCGAGCTCATGGGTGCGGTCGTACGACTCCTCGGCTGCCGCGAGCTCGCCGCGCCGCCGCTGGATCTGGCCGACCAGATAGACCGCCTCGGCGGCCATCCGCCGCTCGTACGGCAGCAGTTCCTCGCTGGTCCGCTCGGCCTCCGCCAGCGCCTCGGGCCAGCTGCCGCGCAGTTCCAGCACCTCCACCCGGTGCACCCGGCACAGTCCGCGGTAGTTGTTCTCGGCCGGCATCGCCGCGCACCACCGCATGGCCGCGTCGGTCCACTCGGCGGCGCGTTCGAGATCGACGCAGGCCATGGCCTGCTGGAGGCCCAGGCAGTAGACCCACCCGGTGAAGAAGGAGCTGAGCTCACCTGCCATGGCCGAGCACATGGCGTCGTCCAGGAGATCGAGTCCTTCACCGACCCGCCCCTGCGCCACCAGGACGCCCGCCTGCGCCTGGACGCTCATGGCCAGCAGATCCGGGCTGCCGCAGCGCCGGGCGATCCCGGCCATGCGCCGTGCCGCGGCCGTCGCCTCCTCGAACGCGCCGCGCTGCTGAGCGGCCTCCGCGTCGACCCAGGCGAGATAGCACTGCTCGACACACTCCGGCTCCCCGTGGAGCTGCTGCCGGGCCCGGCGCAGCCAGCCGGCGGCCACGGCGGTGCGCCCCGCGAGCTGGTGCTCGTAGAACAGCAGCCAGGCCATGAGCCCCGCCTGCCGGGCCGCGCCCGCCGCGACATATCCCGAGTAGGCCCGCATCCGCTGGACGATCGACTCGTCGATCCGGCTCGTCCACCAGGCGGCGTCGGCGAACGCGGCATAGTCGTCGGGGCCGAGGCGTGCGGCGTCGAGGCGGCCCAGCAGCCGGTACGCCTCGGCCCACGCCTCATGGACAGCGGCCTGCCTGGCCCGCCGCAAGGTGTCCGCGGCCGCCGTGTCGATCGTCCGCTCGGTCACTCGCGGCTCCCTTCTCGCGCGCTGCGAGCAGGTCCGGCCCCTCACCAAGGATAGGCGGGCGGGCGCCGCCGGACTCATTGAACGGGTACCTGGAGCGGCGCTGCGTGCGCTCGTGTTCGCAGTCGTTGTGGATGCCGTGTGTATCCCCCAAGTCGGGCAACGGGTCGGCGGCAGGCAGGCCCTCGCCGCCATCAGTTTCCCGCGTCCGGCGCGGCCGTGCCCCGGTGCCCCGTACCGCGCCGGTCAGCGGCTGGCGGCGAGGGCCGCCAGGACGGCGTGGGTGAGGCGGGTGACGTAGGTGTCGTCGGTGGGGCCGCCCACCGCGAGCATCCTGAAGTACAGCGGGGCGCCGAAGAGGTCGACGGCCAGGCCCATGTCGATGTCGGGGGGCAGTTCGCCGCGGTCCACCGCCTGGCGCACCAGTGTCGCCACCGCCGCGCGCCGGGGGGCGAGGACCGCCTCGTGGAGCGCGTCGCGCAGGGACGGATTGCGCGCCGACTCAGCCACCAGATCGGGGATGATCCGGCCGACGAGCGGATGGTGGAGGTCGGCCATGGTGTTCCGGACGAAGCGTTCGACGTCGTCGTGCAGCGAACCGGAGCCGGCCGTCTCGGGAAGGTGTTCGGCGGCGGCCTCGGAGACCAGCTCCACCACCATGGCCTCCTTGGCGGGCCAGCGGCGGTAGAGGGCCGCCTTGCCGACGCGGGCCCGGCGGGTGACGGCCTCCATCGACATCCGGGCGTACCCGGTCTCGGCCAGCTCCTCGAACACCGCGCGTCTGATCGTCTCGGTCACGGATTCCCGCAGCACCGCCGAGCCCGTGGGCCCGCGGTCGAGTGCGCTCCGGCTGGTCGACTCCACTGCAGGAGACTAACACCGGACGGAACGGTTGCGTTCCGTCCGGGCCAGGAGTACGGTCCCGCCCAGACGGAACGGCCCTGTTCCGTTCCGTAGGAGGAAAGGGGGCCCGATGAGGTTCCTCTTCGACGATCCGGCGTTCTCCTTCCAGGCACTGCGCACGGCCGGGCACGCCGCCCACGGGGGCGCGGATCTCGGCGAAGTCCTGGCCGCCTGCCAACAGATCCCGGACGGCGACGAAGAAGCCTGGAGCCGCGCGTGGACCGCTGTCGCCGAACGCCTCAACCGCATCGCCGACGAGGCGCTCGACGCGGGCCACCGGGTCAGCGCCCGCGAGGCCTACCTGCGGGCCTCGAACTACTACCGGACCGCGGACTTCTTCCGCGTCGAGGACCGGGAGGCCGACGCCGAGTCGTATCGCCTCGCCGGCAACTCACGGCAGACGTTCGCCCGGGCGGCCGAGTTGTTCGAGACGCCGGTGCTGCCGCTGGAGATCCCGTACGAGGACACCACCCTGCCCGCGTACCTGTTCCTCGCCGACGGCACCGGCAGCCCCAGGCCCACCGTCATCCACCACGGCGGCTACGACTCGACCCTGGAAGAGCTCCACTTCATGGTGGGCGGTGGGGCGCTGCGCCGCGGCTACCACGTGCTCGCCTTCGAAGGACCAGGCCAGCAGTCCGTCCGGCGGGAGCAGGGACTGGTCTTCCGGCCGGACTGGGAACACGTGGTCGCCCCCGTGGTGGACCACGCCCTGTCCCGGCCGGATGTGGACCCTGAGAAGCTGGTCCTGTTCGGCACCAGCTTCGGCGGACTGCTGGCCGCCCGGGCCGCCGCCTTCGAGGACCGGATCGCCGCCTGCGTCCTGCACAACGGCATCTACGACTTCTACGAACTCCCGCTGAGGGCCATTCCGCCCTTCCTCGGCGAGTGGGTGACCGACGGCCGGGACGACGTGGCCGGTCCCGCGCTCGCCGTCAGCATGGCCCAGAGCACGCGGGTGCGCTGGTTCCTGCGGCACGGCATGTGGGCCTTCGGCGCCAAGACACCGGCGGAGGCGCTGCGCGCCTGCGCGCCGTACAACCTCGACAACGTGGCCGAGCACATCGCCTGCGCCACGCTCGTCCTCGACGCGGAGAACGACGTGATCTGCTGCGGCGAGGCCCAGCGGGTGCACGACGCCCTGCGCTGCGAGAAGGATCTGTTCACGTTCACCGCCGCCGAAGGGGCCGGCGAACACTGCCAGGAAGGCGCGGCGCTCCGTTTTCAGCAGCGGGTGTTCGACTGGCTCGACGAACGGCTGGGCCGCGCATGACCCTGGAGGCCGAAACCCAGCCGGCCGAGGCGGACGGTACCCGGCGCCGGGCCCGCACCGTCCTGGCCGTGCTGGCGCTGTTCATCGTGATCAACGCCGCCGACAAGGCCGTACTCGGTCTGACCGCCGGCCCCATCAAGGACGAACTCGGGCTGACGGCCACCGAGTTCGGGACCATCGCCAGCAGCTTCTATCTGCTGTTCAGCCTCTCCGCCGTCTCGGTCGGCTTTCTGGGCGACCGCATCCGCCCCCGGCCCCTGCTCGCCGTGCTCGCCCTGGTCTGGGCTGCGGCGCAACTGCCGATCCTCCTCCCCGCCGCTGGATTCGGCGCGCTCGTCGCGACCCGGGTGATGCTGGGCGCGGGTGAGGGGCCGGGCTATCCGCTGGCCAACTACACCGCCTTCACCTGGTACCCGGAGAAACGGCGCGCGCTGCCGTCGGCCGTCGTGGTCGCGGGCGGCGCGGGCGGTACCGTCCTGGCCGCCCCGCTGGTCATCCTGGTCAGCGAGACCCTCGGCTGGCGGGCCGCGTTCGGTCTGCTCGGAGCCGCGGGCCTGATCTGGACCGCACTCTGGCTGCGGCTCGGCGGCGGTGGGCCGTACACCGCCCGGCTGGGCCCCGCGGACGAACCGTCAGAAGCGGGGTACGACACGGTGCCTTTCTGGCGCATCGTCACCACCGGTACCTGGCTGGGGGCCACGCTCTCCACCTTCGCGGTCATGTGGACGCTCGCCCTCGGGTTCGCCTGGGTGCCGCTCTACCTGGAGGAGCAGGCGGGGTTCAGCGACGCGGAGATCAGCGGGATCGTCGGCCTGCCCGCACTGTCGATGGCCGCGCTGGTGCTCTCCGCCGGGGCCCTCGCGCACCGGCTCCTTCGGCGAGGGGTGTCCGCACGGCTCGCCCAGGGACTGCTGGGCGCGCTGCTGCCGCTGCTCGCCGGGGTGTGTCTGCTCCTGATGACCCGGGCCCCGTCCAGCGCCCTGCTGCCGCTGCTGGTGGTGGCGTTCTCCGCGGGCAACGGCCAGACCCCGCTGACCAACGCGGCCATCGCGGACATCTGCCCGCCCGGCCGGCGCAGCGCCGCCCTCGGGCTGTCGTACGCCCTCGCCGCCCTCTCCAGCCTGGTCGCCCCCTATGTCACCGGGCGGATCATCGACGCGGCGTCGAACGAGGCCACCGGCTACGGCCGGGCCTTCGACCTGACCGCCTGGCTGCTGATCGCCGGGGCCGTGCTCTCTGTGCTCCTGATCCGGCCCGACCGTGACGCCCGGACCCTGCTCGCGCACACCGCCCCGCAGCCGACCGCGCCCGCCGCGAACTCAGAGCCCTCAGCGAAGGAGTAACCCCAGATGCCCGTAGACATCGCCGTCGTCCAAGGGGCCCGCACCCCGATCGGCCGGTACAAGGGCGCGCTGAGCTCCATCCCCGCCCACCGTCTTGGCGCCCTCGTGATCCAGGCGACGGTCGCCCGCGGCGGGACGGAACCCGACGCCGTGGACGAGGTCGTCCTCGGCTGCGTCGGCCAGGTCGGTCCCGACGCCTTCAACGCCCGGCGGGCGGCCCTGGCCGCCGGACTGCCCGTGGGGACCACCGCGTACAACGTCAACAGACTGTGCGGATCGGGTCTTCAGGCGGTCTGGTCGGCCGCGCAGAGCCTCACCCTCGGCATCGCGGACCTCATCGTGGCCGGCGGCAACGAGTCGATGACCCGTCAGCCGATGCTGGACTACAGCGAGCGCGCCGCCGACGAAGTGCCCGGAGCGACCACCGTCGACGGCACCCTCTCCCTGCTCACCGACCCTTTCGGGCACTACCCGATGGGCATGACGGGCGAAGTGGTGGCGGACCGGTACGGCATCTCGCGGGAGCGGCAGGACCGGTGGGCCGCCGAGAGCCAGCGCCGGGCCGCCGTCGCCGTCCGGGAGGGGAGGTTCCAGGACCAGATCATCCCCCTCGACACCCCGGACGGCACCGTCGAGCGTGACGAACATCCCCGGCCCGGCACCACGGTGGCGAAGCTGGCCGCCCTGCCTCCCGTGTTCGCCCAGCACGGCACGATCACCGCCGGGAACTCCGCCGGCATCAACGACGGTGCCGCGGCCGTCCTGCTGATGCGCAGCGCTGACCTCGACCCCGGCACCACACCGCTGTGCCGACTGCGCGACGTGGCGGTCACGGCCCTCGAACCGGAGATCATGGGCGTCGCCCCCACCGACGCCATCCGGGCCCTGCTGCACCGCGGCGACCTCACCCTCGACGACATCGACGTGATCGAGCTCAACGAGGCGTTCGCGGCCCAGGTCCTCGCCGTCATGGACGGCCTCAAACTCGACCCCGACCGGGTCAACCCGAACGGCGGCGCGATCGCTCTCGGCCATCCCATCGGCGCCACCGGGGCGGTGCTGCTGCTCAAGGCGGCGCACGAACTGCGCCGCACCGGCGGCCGGTTCGCCGTGATCGCCATGTGCATCGGCGGCGGCCAGGGCATCGCCGCACTCATCGAGAACCCGAGCGCGGTCCGATGAACGCATACGCCTGGTATCCGTCACGCGAGCACACCGAGCACAGCAACATCGCCGCCTTCTGCCGCGAGCACGGCGTCGACGGCGGCTACCGTGCCCTGCACGCCAGGTCCGTCGCCGACCCCGAGTGGTTCTGGGAGCGGGCCGTGCGGGACATCGGCATCGTCTGGCAGGTGCCCCCGCGGCGCGTCCGCGACGACAGCGGTGGCATCGCGTTCACCCGGTGGTTCCCGGGCGGGCGCACCAACCTCGTGGGCTCCTGCCTGGACCGCCAGGTACGGCAGGGGCGCGGTGACGCGCCCGCGCTGCGCTGGGAGCGGGAGGACGGGGCGCGCGGAGTGCTCACCTACGGCGAAGTGGCCACCGACAGCGCCCGGGTGGCGGGCGGGCTGCGCGAGCTCGGGGTCACGGTCGGGGACCGGGTGGCCGCGTATCTGCCCCCGGGGCCCGAGGCCTTCGTGCTGCTCTTCGCCTGCGCGCGCATCGGCGCCGTGCTGGTACCGCTGTTCTCCGGTTTCGGAGCCGAGGCGATCGCGGTCCGGCTCGCCGACGCCGAGCCCCGGGTCCTGGTGACCGCGACGGCCTCCGTGCGGCACGGACGCCGCCACGACATGGAGAGCGCCGCCCGCAGGGCGCTGGAGAACGTGTCGTGCGTACGCCATCTCGTGGTCCTGCCGGACAGGACGAGCACCGGACCGGCCCACACGACCTGGCAGGATCTGGCCGCCGCCGAGCCCGCCGGAACCGTCTCGCTCGCCGCCGACACCCCCTTCCTCCTGCTGCACACCTCCGGCACCACCGGCCGGCCGAAGGGCGCCGTCCACACCCACGGCGGCTTCCCGGCGCAAGTGGGCAGTGAGACCCGGTACAACCTCGATCTGCGGCCGGACGACGTCGTGTGCTGGGTGACGGACCCCGGCTGGATCATGTTCCCGCTCGTCGCCGTCGGCGCCACCCTCGCCGGTGCCTGCGTCCTGACGTACGAGGGCGCGATCGACCATCCGGACTCCGCCCGCCTATGGCGGCTGCTCGACGAGCACGAGGTCACCGTGTTCGGCAGCTCGCCCAGCCTGTCCCGCGCGCTGATGGGACGTGACCGGCGCCACCCGGAGGCCCCCGCCCGGCTGCGGATCCTCGGCTCCACCGGGGAACCGTGGACCGAGGAGGCGTGGCACTGGTACTTCGCCGAGTTCGGCGGCAAACGCTGCCCGGTGATCAACATCTGCGGTGGCACCGAGGTCGGCGGCTCCCTGCTCGCCTCCGCGCCCACCCTGCCCCAGTCGCCCTGCGGCTTCGCGGGCCCGTGCCTGGGCATCGACGCGGCCGTCGAGGACGCCTCGGGCGCCGAGGTGCCCGAAGGCCAGGTCGGCGAGCTGGTGGTGCGGCAGTCGTGGCCAGGCATGACCCTGGGGCTGTGGCGGTCACGCGCACGGTTCGCCCAGGCCTACTTCGGCCGGAGGCCGGACCGTTGGTCGCACGGGGACCTCGTCTCCCGCATCGGCGAGGAGTGGTTCGTCCACGGCCGGCTCGACGACGTCATCAAGGTGGCCGGCAAACGCCTCGGCCCCACCGAGGTGGAGGAGGCGGTCCTCGGCGACCCGGCCGTCGGCGAGGCGGCCGCGGTCGGCATCCCGCACCCCGTCAAGGGCGAGGCCCTGTGGTGCTTCGCGGTCCCGGCGGCCGACGGGCCGCTCGGCGTACCGGAGCGCGAGCGGATCCGCGCACGGGTCGCCGACGCGCTCGGCTCCGCGTTCCGGCCCAGCCGGGTGATCGCCGTGCCCCAGCTGCCCAGGACCCGCAACGGCAAGGTGATGCGGCGCCTCATCCGTGACGTGGTCACCGGCGGGGAGCCCGGCGACCTGTCCACACTCGTCAACCCCGAGAGCCTCGACGCCCTCCGCACGGCCGTACAGCACACCCCGGACCAGTGACGACGGGCAACCCGCCCATGGAGCAAGGGAGTTCCATGCCGACCATCGACATCCTCCTGCCCGGCTTCGGCCTCGACACCGATCAGGGCTATCCCGCCTTCTGCGGAGTGTTCCTGGTGCGCGGCCCCGATGCCGCCGGACGGCCCCGGAACATCCTCGTCGACGCCGCCCACGTCGGCCGCCGTCCCTTCCTGTGGACCGCGCTCGCCGACCACGGCCTGTCCGCCGACGACATCGACACCGTCGTCCTCACCCACGCCCACTGGGACCATGTGCAGAACATCGACCTGTTCCCCCGGGCGACCCTGGTCCTCCACCCCGACGAGCGCCGGTACGCGCACACCCCGCACGCCAACGACTGGGCCACGCCCGCCTGGACGGGGCTGCTGCTGGAGCAGCTCCCTGTCCGCGAGGTCATGGACGGCGAGGAGATCATCCCCGGCGTCGACGTCATCGGTCTGCCCGGCCACTCGCCGGGCAGCATCGGCCTGGTGGTGGACACCGAGGCGGGGCGCGCCACGATCACCGGCGACGCCCTGCACTTCGCGTACGTCGCCAAAACCGGGCGCAACCCCCTGGTCTTCTGGGACGCCGACCAGGCCGAGCGCAGCATCGGGCGGATCCTGGACGTGTCCGACGTGATCTACCCGGGCCACGACCGCCCGTTCCGGCTCGCCCCGGACGGCGGCATCGACTATCTGGCACCCTTCGCCCTCACCCTGACCGGAGTTCGGCCCGACAGCCCGGGGCTCGGCTTCGCCGACTCCTCGGCCCGGCCGCTGTGGGTCATGCCGGGCATACAGGAGCAGCGCGCGCTGTACGAGAAGAACGCTGACGACAGCGCGCGGCGGATCAGCCGGGTGCCGCGGGTGGTCCGGCCGGTGCCGGCTCCCCGAGCAGCCGGGCCAGGGAGCGGTTGAGCCGGGCGAAGAACGGGCCGGGCTCCGCGCGCGGGAAGAAGTGGCCGCCGGGGACGAGGGCCATCCGGAAGTCGCGTGTGTACCGCTCCCAGGCCTGCACCGTCGCCGGGTCGACCAGCGGGTCGTCGATGCCTGCGAAGGCCTCGACGACCAGGGGCAGCCGGGCCCGTTCGTCGTCCGGGTCCGGCAGCCCCGCCCGGGCGTGGCTCGCGCAGATGCGCAGGTCGTCCCGGACGATGGGCAACAGCACCCGCAGCCAGTCCTCCCGCTCCAGGAACTGCGGGTCGAGGCCGCCGAAGTCAACCAGCAGACGGGCCAGTTCGCGGTCCTCGTACCGGTCGGGCGCCGGCAGCGTGGGGGTCAGATGCGGGGCCGCGTACGCGCCGAGGAACAGTGCCTCGGGGCCGCGGCCTCCCTCGCGCAGCCGGGCCGTGGCCAGGGCGGTGGCCACCAGGGCGCCCATGCTGTGGCCGTACGCCGCCCAGGGGCCCTCGTCGAGGCAGGGGGCGAGATCCCGCGCGAGGGCCTCCACGAGCTCCCCGGCGTCCTGGAAGCGGGGTTCCCGGTAGCGTGCCTCGCGCCCGGGCAACTGCACCGGCAGCACATCCACGCCGGACGGGACGCGGGCGGCCCAGGAGCTGAAGAACGAGGCCCCGCCGCCCGCGTGGTGGAAGCAGAACAGCCTCAGCCGGGCGTCCGGACGGGGCGCCCGGCTCAGGCAGGACACGGCAGTGGTGGAGGTCATGCGGGGGCTCCGGCCGACGCACCGGTCAGACGGCGGCGGGCGCGCAGGACACGGGCGCGGGCCGAGGCCGCCCGGCGCACCGCACCCGCTGTGCCCGCCATCCGCAGCGCCTGCGCCAGCAGCCACAGCCGGGTCTCGGCGGCCTGCTCGGGCCGGCCGCCCAGCGTGTCGTTCTCCACCAACCGCAGCCGCGCCACGGTCCGTTCGAGCAACTGGGCGTCGGAGTACGGCACGACCTCGTCGTCGCGGCCGTACACGCAGGCGACCGGGGCGCGCAGTTCGGTGAGCCGCTCCTCGGCCAGGCCCCAGTCGGCCAGGGCGGCCGGGAGCCGGTCCACCGGCGTGCGCGTCAGATGGGACAGGGTGAGGCTCACCAGACGCGGCAGCGGTGTGCGGTCCGCGGCCCGGACGAAGAAGTCCCGCACCGGCGCCCCGACGGTGGCCAGTCCCCGGACGCGATCGTCGTCCAACACCTGACGCAGGGCCAGATGCCCGCCGAAGCCGAGCCCGACGACACAGGTGCGGGAGGTGTCGGCGGCACGGCCGAGCAGATCGACGAGGTAGGTGAGCATGCGCACACTGTCCGTTCCGTAGGTGAGGGAGTTCTCGCCGACCCCCGGCAGTTCGGTGACCACGACGGCCGCGCCGAGCCGTTCGGACTCGGCGAGCACCGGCGCCCACTGCTCCTTGACGCCGGCGATGCCGCCGACGACGAGGATCAGCGGGAGCCTGTTCCGCAGGGACAGGCCGGTGGCCCAGCAGGCGAAGCCGCTGTCCTCGAAGGGCAGATCGAGCCGGGTGATGCCGCGAGCGCGTTTGCGCCAGCGGTCGAAGGCCGCCACACAGGCCTGCTGTGCCATGAGCCGGTCCGGGCCGTCGACGTACGGGAAGCGGGCCATCGCGTAGTAGCGGACCGCGTCCAGATCGCGGCCACGTGCCTCGGCCGCCATCGCCAGCGACGACCACGCGTGGGTCCAGGCGCCCTCGTCCTCGGTCTTCTCGCCCAGGCTCCCCGTCACCCGGTGGATGACATCGCCGGGGATGCCCTGGGCGTACGCGTGCGGGAGGGCGAACCTGCGCAGCTCCGCTACGGGGATCATCGGGCCACTCCTTTCTCTTCCGGTTTCTCTTGCGGTTTCTCTTCCGGGAAACGGGCCGGGGCATCGGGCGCGTGGGGCACCGGTCCGTCGCCGCGGCCCGTGACGAGCCGGGCGAGACCGGCCCGGATCCGCCTGCCGAGGCCGGGGGACCAGACCACGTCCAGCCGGGTGTCGAGGAACAGCGCGTGGAAGTGCAGGCAGACGTCGGTTTCTTGGGGCGCGGAGTCGGTCGTCGCGGGACTGGTCATCGATCCGTCACCACCTGGTGCATCTGCCGGAACGTCCGCACCTGAAGCAGATCGGCCACCGGGATCCGCCCGCCGACGACGCCCTCCACCACGGTCACCAGGCGCAGCAGCAGCACCGAGTCCCAGTCGGGGAAGTCGTCCAGCGGCCGGTCCAGGTCCTCCTCCTCCAGGTACAGGCCGAGTTCCTCCTCCAGAAGCGTGCGGAATTCCGCCGTGCCGGCGAGGGCGGTGGTCATGTGCGGTCTCCGTCGTCGGGCCCGAACGTGGCGTGCAGCCGCAGATGGGCGGGGGCGGGGGCGATGTCGCGCAGGTCGTGCCGGAAGAAGACGGCGTCGGGGTCGTCCGGGTCGGTGCCGACCGGGGTGAAGCCCTGGTCGGCGTAGAAGGCGGCGAAGGCGGCGTTGCGCGGCGACGGCAGGTAGCGGCTCGCCACGGCCTTCGCCATGGTGTCGCGTGCGAACTCCAGCACCGCGGCCACGCAGGCGCTCTCGATGCCCCGGGCGAACACACGGCAGCTCAGGGCGAAGTTGTCGATGCGCAGCACCTCCCCGTCGCGGCGCAGGAACAGCACGCCGACCAGGCCGTGGTCGCCGAACCGGTCACGGGCGTGCACCGCGATCACGTAACTCCCCGGGTGCGCCATCCGGTCCGCCACCTGCGGGACATCCAGTCGTTCGGTGGCCAGGTGGAACTGGTTGGTGCGCAGGGTGAGTTGGGAGACCCGCGCGAGCTCCGACTCGTCCGGGGGCCGGAGGGTGACCTCCAGACCGAGTCCGTCGAGATAGGCCTGGTAGGAGTCGACGTCCTCGCGGAACTCCTGCCGTCGGGCCTCGGTGCGGTAGCGGTCCGCCCGTTCCAGGTCGGCCTCGGTCAGCTCGAACAGGTCGAACCAGCCGTCGGCCAGCAGCGCGCCGGGGTGCAGGGCGGGTTCGTCGTCGACGCGGACCACGGCGACCTCGGGCAACTGCTCGCCGACGAGCCCGCATTCGAAGAGGCTGTCGTCGGCGAAGACGAAGCTGTCCAGGCCGAGTCCGAGCCGCTCGGCGATGTCGCGGAGATTGTCGTGCTTGGCCTTCCAGTTGGCGTTCACGTGGACGAAGTCGTGCTCGCGCAGCACCATCGCCGGATGCGTCCGCAGCGCCTGGCTCACCGCGTCCGCGTCGTTCTTGCTGCTGACCGCGAGCAGCACCCCCTGGGAGGCGAGCTGCCGGATCACCCGCTGGAACTCCACGAAGGCCTCGCCGCGCAGCCCGGCGCCGAGCTCGATGCCGCCGGGCCCGTCCTCGCCGAGCACGCCGCCCCACAGCGTCCCGTCCAGGTCCAGCACCAGGACCTTGCGGGTCCGGCCCAGCCGGGCGCGCACGATATGGGCGGCCTCCCGGGCATAGGCGGCCAGCAGCGGCTCGGACAGCCGGGCCCGGGCGTACTGGGCGGCGCGCGGTTCACCCGCGGGCACGCCCTCGCCGATCAGAGGATCGAGGTCCACGACGACCACGCCCGGGTGTTCGGCGGCGAGCGACAGCAGCCCGCTGTTGAACTCCCGCCACACCGCGCCGAGCCGGGCTCGGCAGCGCAGATCGACCAGCTGGTGGGTCACGTGGCGGTGCAGCGGCACCGTGTTGAGCACGAGCAGACCGCGACCGGCCTGCTGATGGGCGCGTACGGCGGAGGAGATCAGGGCGAGCCTGGCCCGCGCCGCGTCCTCGACGTCCTCGGCCCGCCAGGGAACGGTGAGGTCGCCGAGGACCGTGTGCGCGTCGAGCACGCACAGCATCAGGTCTGCGTCCTGCGCCGTGCCGGCCGGCCGCATCAGGTCCTGCAGATACGACCCGTACGGCGCGACCTTCGCGTCCAGCAGCAGCCCGTGGCGGGCCAGTTCGGCGGTGAGCGGCCCCACCACCGGTGCCACCGTGGACTCGCCCGTCACCGGCACGGAGACCACCGGCGCGTCGGGGACGTGGCGGCGCACCTCCTCCAGGTCGAGTCGGGCCAGCAACTGGCCCGCCGCCGGGAGATCGGCCCGGGGCATACGGGACAGCAGCGCCCGCACCGAGCCGTACTCCGCCGCCAGCTTGCCGGCGCGGTACAGGTCGCGCAGGGTGGCCAGGGACGCCCGGTCGTGCCAGGCGGCCGTGGAGTCGGGGCTCGGGATCCGGTGCTGGGCCTGGGTCATGAGCGCTCCAGGGCGAAACCGGACTTGATCCACTTGCTGGACTCGACGGCCACCGCGACGGCGCGCCCGGGACCGTCCCACTGGCTCAGAAGCTCGGCGAGCTGGAGGAAGGGCAGGGCGTTGCCGTTGTTGCCGACGGTGCGCACCACGTTGATCCGTCGGGCGCCCGGGGCGGGCATGGCCGCCGAGATACGGTCGCTCATCCGCCCTGAGAGCTGCGGGGGCAACAGGAAGTCCACCTGGTCGGCGCCCCAGCCGAGGTCGCCGAGGAGTTCCCAGAACATCTGCTGGGCCAGCGGCGGCACCGTCTCCTCGATCGCCTTGTAGTCCTCCGAGACCGCCGGACGGTCGCTGTGCCGGTCGCCGAGTCCGAACCAGTCGATGATCTGGCCGGGTTCCCGGCCCAGGCCCACCAGTCGGTTGAGCACCTGACGGATGGCGATCCCCGTGCCCAGCGGGTCGGTGCTGAGCACGGCCGCGCCGGCCCCGTCGCCGAAGAGGGCGTAGTTGACGAGCTCGGCGGAGGTCCGGCTGCCGGGGTCGAAGTCCCGCTCCAGATGCTTGGCGCACACGTCGCCGCCGATCACCAGCACGGTGGCGCAGCGCCCGGCCAGCAGCAGGGTGCGGGCCACGTCGAGGGCCTGCACGGCGCCGGCGCAGCCGGACTGGAGTTGATAGGTGGGGACGTTGTCGATTCCGAGCCGGTCCGCGACCAGGTTCACCGTGGCGGGCATCAGATGGTCCGGGGTCGCCGTGCCCATGACGACGCAGTCGATGTCGCTCGGCCCGAGACCGGCCTCGGCCAGCGCTCGGTCGGCGGCGGTCGCCGCGATGTCGGCCAGGCTGTACCGCACCTGACCGGTCGCCAGGTCGACGGCGAAGTAGCGGCTGGTGTTGCCGATGAACATCTCGGCCCAGGTCTCGTCGACGCCGACGAACTTGGCCAGGGTCGCGTTGTCCACGGGTTCCCCGGGCAGACAGGTGCCGACCGAGGCCAGGTGTGCGGTGGGAGCGGTCATCAGCCGGTTCCTTCCGGGGTCAGGGTCACGGCGGCGTCGGCGAGGTCGCGGTCTCGCAGATAGCGGACGAGGTCGCCGACGGTGCGCATGCTCTCCAGCAATTCCTCGACCGGGAGCGTGCCGAGCTGCGGCAGCTCGCTCTCGATGCGGGTCTTCAGCTCCATGGCCTGGATCGAGTCGAAGCCCAGGTCCTCATGGAGCCGGGTGTCGTCGTGCAGCAGGTCCGGGTCGTGTCCGCCGACCCGGCACACCAGACGGCGGGCCAGTGCGGCGAGGGAGTCCGGCAGCTCCCCCGCGGGGGTCGGCGGACACGATTCCCCGCGGTCCGTGAGGGGCGGTACCGCGGCGTCCGCGCCGGTGGGGGGCACGGACGGTTCCGGACGGTCTGGGGCGGAGCCGGAGCGCCAGGCGCGGAACGACTCGTCGAACAGATAGGGCGGCAGTCGTCGGGGCAGCCGGTCCGACTCGGTGTACAGCACGTCCCAGTCGGGTGTGAGGCCCGCACACCACAGCTCGCCGAACAGCTGCTGGGGCCGGTGGCCGGGGGCGTGCTCGCCCGGATGCGCGGTGTGCAGGCTCGCCGTGGAGCCGGCTGCCGTCCGCAGCCGGGCCAGCAGCGGAGTGAGCACCGAGGCCGGGCCGATCTCCACGACGTGGGTGATGTCGGTGGTGAGCAGTGCGTGGGCGGCCTCGGCGAACCGCACCGGCGCGGTGATCTGCCGCGCCCAGTAGTCGGCGTCCAGGGTCTGGTCGCCGGTGAGTTCCCGGCCGTGGACGGTCGAGAGGAACGGAAGGTTCGGGCGCCGGTCGGAGACGTCCGCGCAGGCGCGGCGGAACTCCTCGACCATGGGCTGCATCAGCGGCGAGTGGAAGGCGTGGGAGACCGTGAGCGGCCGGGCGGCCACCTTGCGTTCGGTCAACTCCGCTTTGAGTGCGGTGAGTTCGCCGAGGTCTCCGGCGACCACGGTGCGGCGGGGGCCGTTGACGGCGGCCAGGCCGAGCCGCTGCCGCCCCGCCAGCAGCGGCTCGACCTCCGCGGCGTCCAGGGCCACCGCGAGCATCCCGCCGTCCTCGGGCAGCGTCTCCATCAGCTCCCCGCGCCGGGCGACCAGCCGGGCGGCGTCCGCCGGGTCGAGCGCTCCGGCGACGCAGGCGGCGGCGAACTCGCCGATGCTGTGCCCGATGACGTACGACGGCTTGATCCCGGCCTCGGTCAGGGTGGCGGCCATCGCGTACCCGACCGCGAACAGCGCGGGCTGGGCCAGGCGCGCGCGGTGGATCTCCGGGTCGCCGTCGAGGATCAGGTCGCGAACGGACTGTCCGGTGTGCGGGGCGAGCAGCTTGTCCACCTCGTCGAAGTGCAGTGCGTAGGCGGGGCACGACCGGTACCACTGCGCGGCCATCCCGGGGTGCTGTGCGCCCTGCCCGGTGAAGGCGAACGCCACCGACGGCGCCGCACGGCGTGTGGCCCCCCTCTCGTCGCCGCGTTCGGCGGCCTTGCGCAGCTCCGCCACCAGCGTGGGCAGGTCGGCGGCGGCGACGGCCACCCGGTGCGGCAGCCGGGACTTGACCCGGTTGCTGGTCCAGCACAGCTGCGCCAGCTGGTCGCCGGGACGGCGGGACAGGGCGTCCGCCTGGGCCAGCAGATTGGCGCGCAGCCGCTCCGGCCCGCGGGCGGAGACGGTGAACACGCCCGGTGCGCCGGGGCGGGTCCGGTGGACGACCCGGGGCGCGGAGGCCAGCACCGCGTGGGCGTTGCTGCCGCCCATGCCGAAACTGCTCACCGCGGCGTGCACCGTGCCGGAGGGCAGCCTGAGCGGCGACTTCAGCAGGGACAGCCGTTGTCCGGGCAGGTCCAGCTTCGGGTTCTCGTCGTGGGCGAACCTGCTCGGCGGCACCGTGCGGTGGTGCAGCGCGAGGACGGCCTTGATGAGCCCGGCGATGCCGGCCGCGCCTTCGGCGTGCCCGAAGTTGCTCTTGACCGAGCCCAGCGCGACGCTGCCGCCGCTGCGGCCGCTGGTCAGTCGGCCGAGCGCCTGCGCCTCGATGAAGTCGCCGAGCAGGGTGCCGGTGCCGTGCGCCTCGATGAACCCGATGTCGTCGGCGGTGATCCCGGCCCGCTGCCACACGGACTCGATCAGCTGCTCCTGCGCCCAGCGGTTGGGCGCGGTGATGCCGTTGCTGCGCCCGTCCTGGTTGCTCCCGGTCTCCTTCAGCACGGCGTACACCGGCTGACGGTCCGCCAGGGCGTCGCTCAGCCGGCGCAGCATCAGCACCGCCACGCCTTCGGCCCGCCCGATCCCGTCGGCTGCGGCGCTGAACGGCTTGCACCGGCCGTCGGGCGCCGAGAGGCCGGCCTGGGTGTAGAAGATGTTGATGACCGGCGTCATGATCAGGTTGGTGCCGGCCACCAGGGCGTGGTCGCACTCTCCCCAGCGCAGCGAGTTCATGGCGAGGTGGACGGCGACGAGCGAGGAGGAGCAGGCCGTGTCCACGGCCAGGCTGGGGCCCTTGAGGTCGAGGTGGTACGAGACGCGGTTCGCGCCCATGAAGTAGCCGTTGCCGGAGCCGTAGCGTGCGGTGATCGTGTCGTAGTCCTTGAGCGCCAGATACGCCCACTCGTTGGCCATCACCCCGACGAATACGCCGGTCGCCGTTCCGGCCAGGTCCTGGGGTGCGATCGCGGCGTCCTCGATCGCCCGCCACGAGCACTGCAGCAGCAGCCGCTGCTGCGGGTCCATCGCGGCGGCCTCGCGCGGTGCGATCCCGAAGAAGGCGGGATCGAAGGCGTCGGGGTCGTGGATGAAGCCGCCGCGCACGGTGTTGCTGCGGCCCGGCGGCCGGGCCTCGCGGGCGCTTTGCGGAGCGGACGGGGGAACGGCGTGATAGCGCTCGGCGTCCCAGCGCTGCTCGGGCACCCGGCCCGTGCCGTCGCGTCCGTCCATGAGAAGGGCCCAGTACTCCTGGGCGTCGCGGGCGCCGGGGAAACGGCAGTCGAGACCGACGACCGCGATCGGCTCGCGCACGGTCATGACGGGTCCTCGTCGTCCGTCGCCCGGTCGGCCAGGCGTTCGGTGAGATGGGTGGCGATCGCGTGGACGGTCGGGAAGTCGTACGCGATCGTGGGGGAGACCGGGATCCGGAACTTCTCCTCGATCTCGCCGCAGATGCTGATCGCCGCGACGGAGTCGATGCCGTAGTCGGCGAGGGGGGTGTCCGGGTCGATGTCCTCGGCCGCCTTGCGCAGATGGAAGGCGACCCGCTCGGTCAGCCACAGTTCGAGGCCGGGTGCGTTGTCGCGGGGCGAGGGCCGGTCCATGGGCTCGGCGGGACGGGCGTCGCGGGTTTCGGGGGCGATGCTCATGGTGTTTCTCTCTCTGAGGGGCGTAGGCCTGCGGATCTCAACGGCGGGTGGCGGCGGGCTCTGGCGCCGCTTCCGTGGTGGTGACCAGGGCGGCGACCGCGGGCTGCAGCCGCTGGTGCAGCACCGACAGGCTGCCGTCGAGGAAGAGCTGCCGCATGAGGGTGCGCTGCGTCTTGCCGCTGGTGGTCTTGCGGATCGCGCCGGGGCGCACCAGCACCACGCTCACGGCGGGCAGCTGGAACTGACGGCTGACCAGGGCCTGGACGGAGGCGCAGAGTTGAGCCAGGTCGTGCTCCTCGGGGGCCCGGGCCCGCAGCTCCTGCACCACGACCACGTGCGAGCGGTCGGACGCCTCGTCGGTGACGGTGAACACCGCGCCGCCGCCGCGCCGGAGCGACTCCCCGGACTCCTGTACGGCCTGCTCGATGTCCTGCGGGTAGAGGTTGCGGCCGTGCTGGATCAGCATCTCCTTGATCCGACCGGTGACGTAGAGCTCCTCGTTGAGCAGGGCTCCGAGATCGCCGGTGCGGAACCAGCCGCCGCGGCCGTCCGCCGTCACCGCCCGGAAGGTCTCGGCGGTCAGTTCCTTGCGGTTCCAGTAGCCGACGGCCACCGAAGAGCCGCGCAGCCAGATCTCGCCGACCCGGCCGCCGGGCAGCACCTTCAGGGTCACCGGATCCACGATGAGCACCTCGGTGTCCTTGGGCCGGCCGCAGCCGACCAGGGTGCGGGCGGGCCGGTCGCTGCGGGCGGGCCGCAGCTCGTCCTGCTCCAGGGCGCGGGCGTCCACAGTGAGTTCGAGGTGGGGGGCCTCGGTGTCCCCGCTGGAGACCAGCAGGGTGTTCTCGGCCAGGCCGTAGCAGGGCAGGACGGCCTGCGGGCGCAGCCCGTTGGCGGCGAAGCGGCTCACGAAGGCGCGCAGGGTCTCGGCGCGTACCGGCTCGGCTCCGTTGAGTGCCACCCGCAGGCTGGACAGGTCCAGGTCCGCGGACTGTTCATCGGTGACGCGGCGGGTGCACAGCTCGTAGCCGAAGTTGGGGGAGGCGGTGCCCTCGACCCGGTAGTCGTGGATCATGCGCAGCCAGCGGTGCGGCTGCTTGATGAAGGCGATCGGTGACATCTGCACGCTGGTGCCGCCCATCCACAGCGGGTGCAGGGTCATGCCGATGAGCCCCATGTCGTGGTAGAGCGGCAGCCAGCTGCCGGCCACCACGCCCTGCGGGGTCACCATGGCGGTGCGGATGGCCTCCTCGTTGGCGGCGAGGTTGGCGTGAGTGACCATGACGCCCTTCGGTTCGCTGGTGGAGCCGGAGCTGTACTGGAGGAAGGCCACATCCGTGTCGCGCACGCGGGGCGGGGACCACAGGTCCGGGTCGGCCGTGTTGTCGTCGTCCCCGCCGGTCGCCAGGCACAGCACGTCCTGTTCTCCCGCGGCGACCAGCCAGGCCCCGATGGCCTGCCGGTACTCCGGGAGCGTCAGCACCGCGCCCACCTTGGCGTCCCGCAGGATGCCGTGGACCCGGGCCAGCCGTTCGCCCGGCTCGTCGGGCAGCGGCGCGGGAATGGCCGTGCGGCCCGCGTAGAAGCAGCCCAGGAAGGCCGTGACGAAGTCCAGGGTCGGCGGGTACAGCAGCAGGACCGGACGCGAGGGGTCTTTGGACGCGTGCCGCAGCCGGGTGGCCACCAGGCGGGCGCGGCGGTCCAGTTCGGCGTAGCTGAGCTGCTCGGGCCGCATGTCCGGGCCGTCCTCGTGCAGGTACACGAACGCGGCACGCTCGGGATGGCGTTCCACGCCGGAGCGTACGGCGTCCGTCAACGTCCGGTGCTGAGGCTGGTGTGGCACGGGCTGTCCTCTCCCAGGGCGATCCTTGCGACGGCACCGAGTGCCATCCGTTGTCCTCAGCCTTGACGTGCCGTGAAAAGGCGGCGTAAAGCGAAAATTGGTGCGCACGTCAAGGGTTTGGGGTTGTAGCCATGGCCGGGTGCAACGGTTGGTGCGCGCGGGAACACGTACCGTGCTGGCACGCGGTGCCGGATACCGTCTGCCCAAGGAGGCCTCGTGACCGGATGGGACGTACATGTCGAAGGGGCTGTGGCGAGCGGCCCCTTGCCTCCCGGCGGGCATGCCGTCCGCCTCGGCCGGCTGGACGAGTGGGCGCGGGCGTCGGGTGAACCCGCACGCGAATACGTCGGCCGGGCGCGGTCGTCGGGATCCCGGCTGCTGCTGCGCCATGCGGTGGCCGCGGCCGGCGGCACTCAACCGCACCGGGTGGTCGTGGGCCGCGACGGCCACGGTCGGCCGGTCCTGCATGCTCCAGCGGGGCTGGACGTGAGCATCAGTCACACGGCCGACGTGCTCGTCGTCGGCGTGGCCCGCGGCCGCCGTATCGGAGTGGACGTGGAGGCCTGGGACCGCCCACTGCTGGTGCCCGGGCTCGCCGAGAGGTTCTGCCACCCCGAGGAACTGGCGGAGCTGCGCGAACTGCCGCCCGCCGCACGCAATTCGATGCTGGTACGGCTGTGGACGCTCAAGGAGGCCTACACGAAGGCGCTCGGCGTCGGGCTGGCGTACGACTTCTCACACCTGCGCCCCCGGCCCGCCCCGGACAGCGGCTGGTGGCTGGACCGCGCCGCACCCGGCTGGCGCCTGCGCTGCGACCGTGTCCTGGACCGCTACGTCGTCGCCCGCGCCCTGGGGCCTGACGGGCTGTAACGGCATCGCCGCAATCGAGTCAGCCATGTTTCGATACACCGTTGACTCGATTGCTCGCCGGGTCTAGCGTCAAGTCCACACGGCACCAGTACGGCACTCAGCTCACGTTCACCCTCTTCTTGCCGAGGAGCGGAAATTCGTGACAACTCAGCCTCGCCGCAAGCCCCCTGACCAGGCGTCGGCCACCGCGCACCCGCACCGCTGGCGCGTGCTGGCGGTGCTCCTGGTCGGCCTGCTGCTCGTAGTCCTGGACACGTCGATCCTCAACGTGGCCCTGAAGACCCTGGCCGAGCCCGCGCCCGAGGGCCTCGGAGCCTCACCGGGCGATCTGCAGTGGTCGATCGACTCCTACACCCTCGTCTTCGCCGCCCTGCTCTTCACCACCGGCGCGCTCGCCGATCGCTGGGGACGCAAACGCGTCCTGCTGGCCGGGCTGTTGGTCTTCGGTGCCTGCTCCCTGTGGTCCGCCTACGCCCGCAGCGCCGACGAACTGATCGTCGCGCGGGCCGGGTTGGGGTTCGGTGCCGCTCTGGTGCTGCCGGCCACCCTGGCGATCATCATGGCCGTCTTCCCGCCCGCCGAGCGCGCCAAGGCCATCGGTCTGTGGGCGGGCGCCGCCGGACTCGCCGTCGCGCTCGGGCCGGTCACCGGCGGCGCGCTCCTCGAACACTTCTGGTGGGGCTCGGTGTTCCTGGTCAACCTGCCCATCGTGCTGATCGGTGCCGCCGCCGCGCTCGTCGTCGTCCCCGAGTCCAAGGACCCCGGGCGCGGCGGCCTCGACCCGCTCGGCGCCGTGCTGTCCGTCGCCGGGCTCACCTCCCTGGTGTATGGCGTGATCCGGGGCGGCGAGTCGGACAACTGGGCGGAGGCCGTGGTGTGGGGGCCGATCCTCGGGGGCCTGCTGGTCCTGGGCCTGTTCGCGTTGTGGGAGCACCGCACCGAGCGGCCCGCGCTGGACCTCGCCCTGTTCACGGTCCGCCGCTTCTCGGCCGCCGTGGCCGTGATCGGCCTGGTCTTCTTCGCCCTGCTGGGCGCCACCTTCTTCCTGGTCTTCTATCTGCAGAGCGTGCGCGGCTGGACGCCGCTGGAGGCCGGCTGCCTGCTGCTGCCCCTGGCCCTGGCGCAGTTGGCCTTCTCTGCGCCGGCCACGCTGATGGCCAAGCGGATCGGGTCCGGGCCGGTGTGCGCCACCGGCATGCTGCTCACCTCGCTCGCCTTTCTCGCCGTGGCCGGCGTCGACGAGCGGACCGAGGTGTGGGTGATCGAGTCCGTCCTGTTCGCCATGGGCATCGGCATCGCCTGTGTGATGCCGCCCGCGACCTCGGCCGCCATGTCCGCCGTCTCCCAGGACCGGGCGGGTACCGGCTCCGCGGTCACCACCACCTTCCGGCAGGTGGGCGGCGCCCTCGGCGTCGCCGTCCTGGGCTCGGTGCTCTCCGTCGCCTACCGCTCCCGGATCGAGGAGCACCTGACGCCGCTGCCCGCACCGGTCCGTGACACGGCGGAGGAGTCCATCGCCACCACCCTCACCGTCGCCGAGGAGTTGGGTCCGCGCGGTGCGCCGCTCGCCGGACAGGCTGTCGACGCGTTCGTCTCGGCCATGCACCTCACGGCCCTCGTCGCTGTCGGCGTCACCTTCGTCGGTGCCCTGGTCAGCCTGCTGTTCCTGCCTTCCCGTACGGCCGCCGGAGTGCCCGACGGCCAGGAGGCGCCCACGCGAGAAGTCCATACCACGGAGGTCTGATGCCTATGCCGCACGCCGATCGAGCCGCGGCCGCCCCGGGGTCCTCCCCCCGGGGCGGCCGTCAGCGCGACCCCGCCGCCGACCAGGCGATCCTGGACAGCACCCTGGGCCTGCTCAGCCAGGGGTGCAGCTTCGGCGACCTGTCCATGGACCTGGTCGCCCAGCGCGCGGGCGTCGCCCGGGCCACCATCTACCGGCGCTGGCGCAACAAGGAAGAGCTGGTGCTGGCCGCGCTGGGCAGTCTCGACCTGCCGGTGCCGCCGCTGGAGGGACTGAGCCTGCGGGACCGGCTGGTCACTCTCGTCGACCAGCTCCGGCACCGGGGTCAGGACACCAATCTGCACCGGCTGATCGGCAGTCTGCTCGGTGAGGCGGTGCGCCGCCCGCAGCTGGTGGAGCAATTCGAGAACACGGTCGTCGCCGCCCGGCACGAGGCCCTGCTGCGGGTGCTGCGAGACGGCATCGACAGCGGTGAGCTGCGGGCCGGCCTCGACCTGGACGACGCGATCGAGATGCTCACCGGGCCGATGGCCGCCCGGCTGATCCTGCGTCAACGCCCCGTGGAGTCCGTGGTGTTCGCCGAACGCATCGTCGACACGTTCCTGAACGGAACCCGCATTGTCCGTGCCGGGACAAGCCCGGGCACGACACCGGAGCACCTCCCACAACCAGAGGAGCCGCTGCCATGAAATTCCTGTTCGACGACCCCGCCTTCGACTACCAGGCCTTGCGCGCCGCCGGCTACGCCGACTACGGCGGTGCGCAGCTCGGCGAGGTCGTCGCGGTCGCCTCCCGGATCCCCGGCGGAGACACCGACGCCTGGCGGCACGCGTGGACGTCGCTCGCCGAACGCGTCCTCGGCCTGGCCACGGCGGCGCGCGGCGAGGGACGCACCGTCGACGCACGGGCCGCACTGCTGCGTGCGCACAACTACTACCGGACCGCCGAGTTCTTCGAGCGCGACGACCCGCAGGGCACGGAGGCCCGGCGGCTGATGGGCCTGTCCCGGGAGACCTTCGCCGACGCCGCCGCGCTCATGGAGCGGCCACCGCAGTTCATCCGCATCCCGTACGAGGACACCTCACTGCCCGCCTACCTGTACCGGGTGGACGACTCCGACGAGCCCCGGCCGACGATCATCCACCACGGCGGGCTCGACTCCACGGTCGAAGAGGGCTACTTCTTCGTGGCCGCGGCGGCCCTCGCCCACGGCTGGAACTGCCTGTGCTTCGAGGGCCCAGGGCAGGGCTCGGTCCTGCGTGACCAGGGGCTGGTCTTCCGGCCCGACTGGGAGAAAGTCGTCACCCCGGTGGTGGACCACGTCCTGTCCCTGCCCGGCGTGGACCCCGACCGCCTGGCGCTGGTCGGCACCAGCCTCGGCGGCCTGCTCGCGGTGCGGGCGGCCGCGTTCGAGCACCGGCTGGCCGGCTGCATCGCCCATGACGCGGTCTGGCAGCTGGGCGACGTCGTTCCGCTGCCGCCGTTCGTGCTGGACTGGGTCGAACAGGGACACGACGACTTCGCCAACCCGGTCATGTGGGGGATCGCCGCCCAGCAGACCTTCACCCGCTGGCTGCTGCGGCACGCCCTGTGGACCTTCGGCGCCGCCACCCCGGCCGAGCTGCTGCGCCGAATGCCTGCGTTCGGCCTCTCGGAGGTCATCGGCAAGGTGCGCTGCCCCGTGCTCGTCCTGGACGCGGAGGAGGATCTGTTCTTCGCCGGCCTGGAGCACGCCAAGAAGGTGTATACGGGGCTGAACTCACCCAAGACGCTGCATGTGTTCACCGCGGACGAGGGCGGCGGGGCGCACTGCCACTCCGGTGCCATGCGCCTCTTCCATGACCGGCTCTTCTCGTGGCTGACGGAGACTCTCGGGGCGGGGCGGGCGGTCGCGGTCTGACCGTCGGCGGAGCCGGCGCCGGACTCCCGGTCCGGACAGCCCGGTCCGCTCGCCCGCGGGCCGGGCTGTCTGCCGGACAGGATCCATGGACAGTCGATTTCGAGCGGCCGAATACATTTCCATAGCCAGTATCCGGGCGGCCCGAATTTTATTCTCCTTAATGGCCGTGTAACGGGGAGGGGGTGGTACCGAGAGATGAGCTAGCATATGCTTCACGCACTGGCGGCGATATTGCCGACTATGTTGCGTCCCAGACCTGAGGGCGGACGGGGGAACCAGAATCAGTTGAATGCGTACCTACGCATTCTGGGGGGTTTGCTGTGGCCCTGTCCTCTGTACAGGCTGACCAGCCACTGCGCTATGACCTACTCGGGCGCCTGCGGGTGACCCGAGGCGGTGTCGACCTGACGCCGGAGCCACCCAAGCTCGCCAAACTGCTCGCCCTGCTCCTGATCAGGGCGGGTGAGCCGGTGGCCGGCGAGAAACTCGTGGCGGAACTGTGGGAGCAGGATCCACCGCGCTGCGCGTTCGCGAGCCTGCGGGTGTACGTCTCACAGCTGCGGAAGCTTCTCAGTGGCCCGCGGGGAATGTCCCCGATCGTCACGACGCCGCCCGGATACATTCTCGACACGAGTGGGGCGGTGACAGACCTCCACGAATTCGAGATGCTCTACACCCGTGGCCGAGAACGGTATGTGGCGGCTGATTTCTCACATGCGTCCGAACTCCTGCGCCGGGCGCTGTCGCTGTGGCGTGGCCCCGTTCTGGAGGGTATTCCCGGCTCGCTGGTCATCGATTCGTTCACGGCAGTCCAGGACGAGAAACGGCTGAATTGCACCGAACTGAGCATGGACTCGGCGCTGGCTCTCGGCTGCCATCACGAGATGATCGAGGAACTGCGCGGCCTGGTCGTCCTGCACCCGCTGCGCGAGCCCTTCTACCACCAGCTGATGGTCGCCCTGTACCGGGCGGGCCGCCAGGGCGATGCGCTGGCGGTGTACCGCAGCGCCCGCCGGGTGCTCAGGGAGGAGCTGGGAGTCGAGCCGGGACCGTCGCTGCGGCTCTCCCAGGAAGCGATCCTGCGGGCGGATCCGGTGCGATTGGAGGCCGCCGGGGTCATTCCCGCCCTGCACTGACTGCACCGCACCCGCTGCCCGCACCGCCCCGTCGCGCGCTTTACACGGGTTTTGCAGTGGCTTAAGTGCCCTCTCCTAGCGTGCAGTTGACCCCGTGACCCGCGGGGGAGCCGAGTAGCCGTGGGAGGACACATGGCCGCGGTGTGGGCCGCCCTTCTCTCGCTGTGTCTGGTCGGGTTCCTCGCCGCACCGGCTCAGAACCCGACCGGACACCGCGACAGCACCAGGCACTTGAACGCGTTCCTCGCCACATACCACGCCGACGTGGGCTCCTCGGTCCCCCTGGGAGACGGCAGGGTGCTGTGGCTGTTCGGCGACACCGTGCGCGCGGACGGCGGGTTCGACCGCAACAGCGCCGCCGTCCAGTACCCGGACGGGCAGTTCCGCAGCCTCCCGGGCACCTTCGCCGACCACCCGCTCCCCGACCACTGGTACTGGCCCGGCACGGCGAGCCGGTCGGGGAACCGGCTGAGGATGCTGGCCATGGACTTCACCTGCGACGAGCCGTGCGGCGCGTGGGACATGCGCTACCAGCACACCGACGTCCTCACCTACCGACTGCCGGATCTGACCCCCCTCGGGCGGGTGTCGCTTCCCCGCCGTCCCACCGGTGCGATGTGGAGCCAGCTGTACCCGGCGCACGGCGGTGTCACCTACGTCTTCGGCTCCTACGCGGTGCTGGGCCGGCCGGGCAAGGCCGTCGAGGTGGCCCGCGTGCCCACCGGCCGCCTGGCCGACCCCGCGGCCTGGAACTACCTCGGCACGAAGCTCGGGCCCGAGCTCGAACTGGGCACGGTGATGAGCGTGGTGCGCACGGCCGAGGGCCATCGCCTGTACTCCAAACGGCTCGACCTGTGGTCCGACGAGATCATTTCCTACGACGGGCCCACTCCCCATGGGCCGTGGTCGAACCGCCGGGTGGTCGCCACGACCCCGCGACGCGAGGGAATGTTCACCTACGCCGTGGAGGCCCATCCGGAGCAGCCGTCCGCCCCGGGCCGCCTGCTCCTCACGTACGCGACGAACTGCAAGCGTCTGTGCGGCGGTTACCACGTCACGGCGATCACGGTCGCCGCGCCCGGCGTCCTGCGTGACGCGGCCCTTCAGGGCTCGCGTGCCGAATCCGCCTCCGGCGCACAGGGCGGCGAGGCGACCAGGCCGGAGCGGTAGGCGAGGGCGATGGCCTGCGACCGGCTGCGGAGTTCGAGCTTTTGCAGGAGATGGTGGATGTGGGAACGGACCGTCGTCTCCGAGATGAACAGCAGACCGGCGACCTGATGGGTCGAATACCCCTGTGCGATGTGCCGCAGGATCTCCAGTTCACGTGAGGTCAACCGGTCGAGAGAGCACGTCTCCCGATCGGTCACCGGATCCCGCTCCGCGGCCAGCCGGCGCAGCAGGGGACGGGTCACGGAACCGGTGAGGACGACCGCGCCGACCGCCACCATCCGCACCGCACAGACGAGTTGCTCGGCCGGGTCCTCTTTCAGCAGGAAACCCCGAGCACCCGCGAGCAGCGCCTGGGTGACGAGGTCGGTGTCACCGGCGGCCGCGAGCACGACCACCCCGCCCGGCTGGTCCGACCTCATCTCGGCGAACTCGCGCACGGCGGTGCCGCCTTCGTACCGGAGGGAGTTGACGTCCATGACGACGACCGCGGGATTGAGCCGGCGCACCATTCCCATGGCGTCCGCGATGCGGTCGACCTCACCCACCACCGTGATGCCCGTCTCGGAATCCAGAATCGACCGAAGCCCCGCGCGGACCAACCGCTGCTCGTCGCACAGGACCACTCGGATGTCCATGACCGACCATCAGCTCCAATTCGGAGTGAGTCCGCTGGCGACGGGTGTCGGGCTATATGGCGGTAATGCTGAATTAGCGTTCGAAAGGTGAGTCTATCGGGGCGCCTGAGAGACCGTCAATTCGTGGTGATTGTGATGTCGGTGAGGTGCGGCATGGGTGTCGGCTCCACGAAAAACGGAGACCGCGACCGAGCTTGGACGAATGATCGAGGCGGGGAATCAGCGAATGACTGAAGACAGTCCGACCTCAGATCTCGTAACCTCGGGCCCACTCTGGGGGGAGGGGAGGGAATCATGACTGCCGCAGAAGGTGTTCACATGCCCGCCGATGTGCGCGCGGAAAAGATACGGGGGATCGTCTGCGATATTTTGGAGATCGATCCTGCCGATATGACACCCACAAGTCTCTTCAAGGAGGAGCACGAGGCCGACTCCCTGCGGGCCATCGAAATACTCGCCGCACTTGAGCGGAATTTTTCCGTCGTCATCGACCAGACGGAGCTGAGCCGCATGGTGAACCTCGAAGGCGTCTGCGCGGTCGTCACCGATGCGCTGGAACGCACCTGACATGGACGGCGCGCGCGTTGTCATCACCGGACTGGGCACGGTGACCGGCATCGGCATCGGAGTCGAGGACTTCACGGACGCACTGCGCGCCGGACGCCACTGCGCACAGCCGATCACCGCGTTCGACACGACCGGCTTCGCTCATGCGAACGGCTGTGAGATAGCGGACTTCGACCCTGCCCGCTGGATCCGCGCCACGGACCCGTACACCCTGGGGCGCGCAGGCCGGTTCGCCGTCGCCGCGGCACGTCTGGCTCTTGAGGACGCGGGCCTGCCGGTGGACACCGTGCGGGCGCGGCGCTGCCTCGTGGCGGTGGGGACGACCGACGGCGAGTCCCGTGACCTCGACGACCTCGTCGAGGTGCAGCTGCGCAAGGGACCCGAGCACATGGATCCCGGCGTCGTCCGGCGCGCCGGAGCCGAACGGCTCTCCTCGGGCATCGTCCGCGAACTCGGTCTGGCCGACGTGGAGGCGGTGACCGTTGCGACGGCCTGCGCGGCGGGCAACTACGCGCTCGGCTACGGCTTGGACGCGATCGCTCAGGGCGAGGCGCAGATAGCCCTGTGCGGGGGAGCGGACGCGATCTGCCGCAAGACCTTCACGGGCTTCTACCGCCTCGGAGCCATCGCCCCCGACGCCTGCCGGCCCTTCGACCGCAACCGGCGCGGCCTGCTCACCGGAGAGGGCGCCGGCATCCTCGTCCTGGAAAGCCTGGGCGGCGCCCTGGCCCGAGGAGCCCGTATCTACGCCGAAGTCCTCGGCTACGCGCTGACCTGCGACGCCCACCACCCGATGGCGCCACTGCGGGACGGCATCGCACGGTGCATGCTGCAGGCGCACGGCAACGCCGGTGTCCAGCCGCACGACATCGACCTCATCTCCGCCCACGGCACCGGAACCAGGGCCAACGACGCCACCGAGGCGGCCGCCATTCGCCAGGTCTTCGGCGACCGGCCGCCCAGCACCGTCTCCATCAAGGCGATGATCGGTCACACCATGGGCGCCGCGAGCGCACTGGCGACCGCGGCCTGCGCGGTGGCGATCACCGAAGGATTCATCCCGCCCACGGTCAACCACATCGAGACCGACCCCGACTGCGCACTGGACTGCGTCCCCAACCGGGCGCGGCAGACGGCGCCGCGGATCGTGCAGAACAACGCTCTCGCTTTCGGCGGCAACAACGCGGTGGTCATCCTCCGCCGATGGGAGGGGACGGTGGCATGAGCGTCTCTCCGCCCGCAGCGCCGGGCAGCGTGGCCATCACCGGCATGGGGGTCGTGTGCTGCCTGGGCGACACCGTCAGCGGCACCTTCGCGGCGCTGTGCTCCGGGCGCAGCGGCGTCGCCCCGCTGCGAGCCTTCCGCCCGGAGCTGTACCGCGCCCGCCACGCCTACGAGATCGACGACCGGCCGGGCCGCCGCGACGAGACCCTGCGCGCCACGCGCTGGCTGGTGCGCGCGGTGCGCGCGGCCATCGCCGACGACGGGCTGCTCGACGACCTGGGCTCCGTTCCCGTGCTGGTCGGCACCACGCTGCGGGAGTTGCGCTCGGTGGAGCTGTGGTGGCGCGACGGCCATCCGTTCGCCCCGCGCGATCTGCACTTCGGCACGGCGCTGCGCGACGAGTTCGCTGCCACCGACACCCACACGGTGTGCAATGCCTGCGCCGCATCCCTCTACACCCTCGGCCTCGGCGCGGACCTGATCACCCTGGGCGCGGCACCCGCGGTCGTGGTCGCCGGCGTCGACGCGATCACCGAGAGCAGCTACGGGCTGCTGGACCGGGCGAACGACCGGCCCCCGAGCGCGCTGCGCCCCTTCGAACGGACCCGCAGCGGCATGTTGATGGGAGAGGGGGCGGCCGCGGCGGTGCTCCGCCGGGCCGACGCGGCACCGCCGAACCGGGTGCGTGCGGTGGTCCGGGCGGTCGCCCTGGCCTGCGACGCGCAGCACCCGACGGCCCCCGACCCCAAGGGAATCGCCGCGGCCATCCGCGAGGGCCACCGGCGTGCCTCGGTCGCCGCCGAGGACGTGGACCTGGTGATGCTGCACGGGAGCGGCACACCGCTGGGCGACGAGGCGGAGGCCATGGGGCTGACCGATGTGCTGGGGCCGTCGGTGCGCGGGCCGTACATGACCGCCGTGAAGTCGATGACCGGGCACACGGCCGGCAGTTCGGGACTGCTGAGCCTGATTGTCGCGGTGGAGAGCCTGCGCCACGGCAGGGTGCCGCCCGTCGTGGGCCTGGCCGAACCGATCGAAGCGGCACGGGAGTTCCGCCTCGTACGAGGTACCGCGGCCGCTGCCCGGCTGCGGCTGGCGCAGGTGAACGCGTTCGGCTTCGGCGGCCTGAACGCGGTGGCCCTGGTCGAGATGCCCGCCGCGTCGGAGGTGGCCTAGATGACGTACGACGATGACGACGGCGTGCTGGTGACCGGCACCGGCTTCGCCCTGTCCGGGGTGGACCGGGCGGCGGACCTGTGGACGTGCCCCTCGGCACGCTTCAAGGAGCCGTTCGAACCGGCGGACCGGCTCGGCGGACGGCGTCTTCGGTACAAGGACCGCGCGACCCGGCTCGGCCTCGCGGCCGTGCACCAGGTCCTGCGCGATGCGCGGCTGCAGGCGGACGGCGGCGGCCTCACCGTGCCGGGGGAGAGCACCGGAGTGGTCGTCAGCTCCAACCTCGGCAACGTGGACGCCGTGTGCGCGGCGGCGGAGACGATCGCGAGCGACACGGCGGCCGCCGTGAGCCCGATGGAACTGCCCAACACCGCGAGCAATGTGATCGCCTCCTGGATCGCGATCCGCTTCGGGCTGCGCGGCGCGAGCCTCACCCTGTGCAACGGGCCCACCTCCGGCCTGGACGCCTTGTTCTGGGCGTGGGCACTCGTCCGGGCCGGCCGCGTCGAGCGCGCCGTCGTGGTCGGCGTGGAGCCGACCGGCACAGCGGCCCGCCTCCTGGCCGCCGCCCACGACCGCCGACCGGACGACGGCGCACGGCTCCTTGACGGCGCGGTGGCCCTCGTGGCCGAGTCCGCCCGTGCCGCACGCCGGCGCGGGATTCCGGCGACGGCCGCGCTGTCCGGTTTCGCGCGCCGTGCCGACCTCCACGAAGCCGTCGCCCGGGCACGCGGACCGGACGGCCCGCCGGTCGGCGTGTGGCTCGTCCCGGAAGGCGGCAGCGTGCCCACGCCCGAGGGCCTGCACGGAGTGCACACCCGCGACCTCAGCACGGACGTGGGCCACTGTTCCGGCGCCCTGGGCGTGCTCCAATGCGCGGCCGCTACCGCGTACCTGAGCCGGGGCGGTCCTGGCTGCGTCCTGGCGACGGCGGGTGGCCACGACGATGACGACGCCGCCGCGGCCGTCGTGCTCACCGCCCCTGCACCGAGCGACGACTTCGTACCGGGCCCGTCGGCCCTGGAAGGACGCTGATGGCCTCCCCCACCGACACCGCCGGTCTGCCCCCGCTGCTGCGCAACCGCACCCGCCATGTGCTCCGCCCACGGTACGAGGGCGCCAACATCTGCACCTGGATCGGCTTCAAGCACGTCAACTACCTGGTGGAGGAAGCCGTACTCGCGCACTTCCGGGAGGCGGGAGTGCCCGCCGGACGCCTCTACGAGGACTTCGGCCTGTGTCTCGGCGTCACCGCCCTCGCCACCCGGATCGGCACCGCCCTCCACTTGGACGACAAGACCGTCGCCGACGTCACCCCCGCACAGTGGGACGCCTCGGGCCTGCGGATGCGGGTGACGCTGGCCCTGGACCGTGACGGCACGGCCCGCCGCGCGGCGACCTCGACGGTACGGGCCGTGCTGCGCACCGACACACGCGGCGGCCCCGTGGCGACGGTTCCGGAGGAACTGGCCGGCTGGTCCGTGCCAGGTGTGGCGGCCCCCCTTTCCGACGTCTCTCGGCCCGTGCCCGTGCCGGAGGACATCCCGGGCGAGGAGGTCGTCCGCCGACTCACCGCCGACGTCAACGCCTTCGCCGTCGCCTGGCGCATCCCGTACTACTACTGCCACTTCACCGAGCAGATGCAGATCTCCGGCTATCTGCGCGCCCTGGAGGGGGCCGTCGACCTGTTCCTGGCGGACCGGGGCGTCTCCATCCGGAGCCTGCTCGACGAGCGGAACCTGATCCCGGTCGTCCCCCGCTCGTCGGTCACCATGCTCGGCGAGGCGCTGATGGAGGACCGGGCCTACACCGTCCTCACGGTCGAGGAGGTCTTCAAGAACCTCACCTTCACTCTGCGCATGGACTGCTACGTCCACCGCGGCGGGGCCCTGCTGCCCACGGCCACCGGGCGGATCACCCACGGCTACGCGACGATCCGCGGCCGCCGCGACTGGAGCCTGGTCGGCTTCGACCCCCATCTGCTGCGCGCGCTCGGCCCGGCCGGTGGCTGAGCGCCGTCCTGTCGGCCGGAGGTGCCCGTGGAGCCCGTAGCGATCACCGGACTCGGTGTCCTGTGCTGCCTGGGCAGCGGAACGGACGTCTTCTGGCGTGGCCTGGCCACCGCACGGCCCGCGCCCGCACCGGTCGGCGACCCTCACGCCCGTATGCCGCTGCCCATCTGCTACGCCGTGCCGGACGGCGCCGTGCCCGACCGGCCCGACCACCTGGGCGGCCTGCCGCTCGGCCGGGCTTCGCGGATGGCGGTCGCCGCCGCCCGCCAGGCACTCGCCGACGCCCGGCTGACGGGCATGGCGGGAGCCCCGTACGCGATCGTCGTCGGCACCGGGATGGGTGACTCGGGGCTGCACGAGCAACACCGCTGCGACAGCCCCCCGGACGGAAAGGAGCTGGGCCCCGTCTTCGTGGTGGGCTCCGCCCTCGGCGACGCGCTGGGCTGGACGGGACCCTGCATCAGTGTCAGCAACGCCTGTTCCGCCGGCGGATTCGCGCTGACCGTCGCCGCCGACCTGATCCGCGCCGGCGAGGCCGATGTGGCCCTGGCGGGCGGCGCTGACGCCTACTCGCGGGTCGCGCTCGCGTGCTTCAACCGGCTCGGCGCCATCGACCCGCTGCGCTGCCGTCCCTTCGACGCCCGCCGACGCGGCACCGTCTTCGCCGAGGGCGCCGCCATGCTCGTACTCGAATCCGCGCTGCACGCCGAGCGGCGGGGCGCGCTCCCGCCCACGGCCTGGCTGCTGGGCGACGGGTGGAGCTGCGATGCCCACCACCCGACCGCCCCCGAACCGCAGGGGCAGCAGATCCGCCGGGCGATGCGTGCCGCGATCGAGGGCTCCGGCAGCGATGCCGACGCGATCGGCTGCGTCATCCCCCACGGCACCGGCACCGCACTCAACGACGTGGTGGAGAGCAGGGCGTTGCACGCCGTCATCGGCCCGCGGTGCGCGCGACTGCCGCTGTACAGCCTCAAGGCCCTCGTCGGCCACACCGGTGGCGCCGCCGGGGCCCTCGCGGCCGTGACCGGCGCGCTCATCGCACGTCGACGGGCCGTGCCGCCCAACGCCCCGCTCGACGAGCCCGATCCGGACTGCCCGGTCTGGCTGCCGGACGGCGGCCCCACCCCGCTCACCGGGCGGCACGTCCTGGTCAACGCCTACGCCTTCGGAGGCAACAACGTGTCGTTCGTTCTCGCCGGAGGTGATCCCCGATGAGCGCACCGGCCGATCTGGTGGTCACCGGAATCGGCGTCGTGAGCCCGCTCGCCGCCATGGCGGCCCTGGCTGCCCCGCCGCGCGCGGGGAACGCCGCACCCGCCCCGGCGGCCGACGCCTGGTTCGACGCCGACGCCCGCCTCGGCCCGCGCGGCCACAAGTACCTGCCGCCCGCCGCCCGGTACCTCCTCGCCGCCGCGGGCGACGCCCTGGCCGACGCCGGTGACTGCCTCGCCGGGATTCCCGAGGAGCGGCGTGGCGCCGCGGTCGGCACGAACCACGCCGTCGCCGCGCTGCACGCCCGCATGGACCGCACGGTGATCAGCGAGGGTGCGGACGGACTCAGCCCGGCCACCGCCCCGTTCTTCTCGGTCAACCTCTTCGGCAGCCACCTGTCCGGCCGGTTCGCGCTCAAGGCGTTCAACGTCACCGTCACCTCGCCCGGCGTGGCGGGTCTCGAAGCCGTGCAGATGGGCCTCCGCGCCGTCACGGCCGGCCGGTCCGCACTGCTGCTCGCCGCGGCGACCGAGGAAGCCCGCGAGGGCGGGACCCACACCGACAGCGGTGCCGTCGCCCTCGTGTTCGAGCGACGGCAGGCGGCGACGGCCCGGCCCGTGCGGCGGCACGGCTCCTGCCGGGTGCGCAGCGCCTTCGTACCACCGAGCCTGTTGCGGGAGGCATCCGGGCGGGCACAGGCCCGCGACAGGCTGGTCGCCCACCTCGCCGAACCCGGCGCCGACGCGCCGCCGACCCACCTGGTCCTGGACGACTCGCCGGTGGCCGCCGTGGCAGCGCAGGCCGTCGGTGCGACCGGAGCGGCGGTGACGTACGAGGCGGTGGGCTCCGGCAGCCTGCGCCCCATGCTGCGGCTGGCCGGGCTGTTGGCCGTCGCGCGGGGGCCGGCGCGGCTGGTGTCCGCGATCGCCCAGGGGCATGTCGCATGGGCCGAGACCCGCCCGGAAGATGCGCGCGCGGACGGGTCGGCGCCGTGCTGAGGGAACTGAAAGGACTCTGGGCGCTGATCCTGGGCGCCTCCAGCGGCATGGGCCGTGCCACGGCCCGCGCTCTGGCCGCGGAGGGCATGCACGTCGTCGGTGTCCACTTCGATCCGCCGTCCGCCCAGGCGGCCACGGACCAGCTGGTACAGGAGCTGCGCGCCGGCGGGACGTGTGCGCACTTCGCCCATGCGAACGCGGCCGCCGCCCGGACCCGCGGTCAGCTGGTGCCCTGGGTGGCCGACCTCACCGGCGGCGCCGGCGTCCACGTCCTGCTGCACTCCCTCGCCTTCGGCAGCCTGGCCCCCTACCTCGGCGGCGGGGACGGGGCGCCGGAGGCCGTCACCGAGCGCCAGTTGACGATGACGTCCAACGTCATGGCGCACAGCCTGGTCCTGTGGGTGCAGGACCTGCACGCCGCCGGACTGCTGCCGCGCGGTGCCAAGGTCTACGCGATGACCAGCGCCGGAAGCTCCCGCGCCGTAGCCCACTACGGGCCGGTGTCCGCCGCGAAGAGCGCGCTGGAATCCCATGTGCGGCAGCTCGCCCTGGAGCTGGCGCCGCACGGGGTCGCGGTGAACGCGCTGCGTGCCGGGGTGACCCTGACCCCGGCGTTCCAACGCATCCCCGGCAGCGAGGAGTTCGCGCGGCGCGCCCGCACGCTCAATCCGCACGGGCGACTGACCGTGCCCGAGGACGTGGCCGAGGCCGTCGTCGTGCTCGCCCGCACCGACTCCGCCTGGATCACCGGCAACACGATCGGCGTCGACGGAGGGGAGCTGATCAGCGGATGAGTACCGACGGGGCACCGGTCATCACCGCCTGGACGGTCATGTCCGGGCTCGGCGCGGGTGCCGGGACACTCACCGCCGGGCTGCGCTCGGGCCGCAGCGCGGTGACCGAACTCGATCCCACGGCGTGGCCGGGACCGCTCGGACACGGGGCGCCCATCCCCGCCTTCACGGTGGCCGGGGCACTCGGACGCAAGGGCACGCGCTCCATGGACCGTGCGACCGGCATTGCGGTGGCGACCGTCGGCATGCTGCTCGACGACCCGGAACAGCCCGTCGGGCCGACCGGCCGGCGTGACCTCGCCCTCGTGCTGGGCACGGGCAGCGGCAGTGTCCAGAGCATCATGGACTTCACCAGGGACTCCCTCACCCAGGACCGGCCGTACCTCGTGGACCCGGCACGCTTTCCCAACACCGTCATGAACTGCGCCGCCGGGCGCTGCGCGATCCGGTACGGGATCGAGGGGCCCAACTCCACGATCGCCGCGGGCCGGCTGACCGCTCTGCACGTGCTGCGGTACGCCACCCGGTTGCTGCGTGCCGGACATGCCGAGGCCGTCCTGTGCGGGGCCGTGGAGGAGTTCTCCGTGCAGCGCTCGTGGCTGGAATGGCACGCCCGGCCGGACGGCGACCGGCTGCGGCCACTGGGCGAGGGGTGCGCTCTGTTTCTGCTCGAACGGCCCTTCGCCGCGGCCAGGTTGGGGGGTGAGCCGCTTCTGCGGGTCTGCGCGACGGCGTTCCGCGGATTCCAGGACGCGTCCGCGGCGCGGCCGGCGCTGGCGGAGTGCGTCCACGAGGCCCTGTCCAGGTCCGGGGCTGGACCGGCCGACGTCTGGGCCGTCGTACCGTCGCCGCACGACGAGGAGACCGGCGCCGCACAGCAGGGTGCGCTCGGCGACGTACTGGGCGCCGCCACCCCCCTGTGGCTGCGGCCGGAGGAGCTGATCGGTGACACCTCCGCCGCCGCCGGCGCCTTCCAGCTCGCCGCGGTACTGGCCGAGGGAATCCCCCGTCCGACGTGGGGGCGTACCGCACTGGTCACCGCGATCGATGCGGGGGGACTGGCCGGATGCCTGGCGGTGAGCCCGCTATGACCGAACACCCTGACGTGAGGAGTGCTCCCATGACCGATGGCATCGACTGCGCGAGCGACAAGGAGGAACTGCGCGACACCATCGCCGAGATCCTGGACGTGCCCACCTCCGAGGTCACCGACAGCGCGCACTTCGTGGACGACCTCGATGTCGACTCGCTGCTGGCCCTGGAGATCGCGGTCGTGCTGGAGAAGAAGTACGGCGTCCAGGTCGCGGAGTCCGAGATGAAGCGGCTCACCTGCTTCCAACAGGTCTACGAGCTGCTGCGGTCGAGGCGGGGGCGGGCCTCATGAGGGCGACCGCCTTCGGGCGGGCCGTGCCCGTCGTCGGCCGGGACGGCGAGACCCTGACGGCGCGCACCCGTGTCGAGGCGGACGAGACGGTGCTCGCCGGCCACTACCCGGGCTTCCCGGTGCTGCCCGCGGTGTGCCTCGTCGAGGCGGTCGACCTGGCCCTCGACGGGGCGGGACGGTGGGAGCGCGGACGCATGCGCCTGGCGGAGATCGAGAGCAGCCGCTTCCTCGGCCCCGTGCTCCCCGGCGACGACCTGACCCTCACGATGACGGTCGAGCCGAGCCACGCCGGGGACGCGGTCCGCTGTACCGCCACGGTCAGCGCGGGCCGGGGCCCGGCCGCGCGGCTGCGCCTGCTCTACCGGGCGGTGCAGCCGTGACCTCGGTGACCTCGACGGATGTTGTGATCGACGTCAGCGCCATCAAGCGCGTCATCCCGCACCGCCATCCGGTGCTCCTGCTGGACCGGGTGACCGACGTGGTGCCCGGGCGAAGCCTGACCGCCGTCAAGGCCGTCACCTGCAACGAACCCTGGTACGCCGCCGTCGATGACACGGCTCGCCCCTGGGAGTACCGCTATCCGCCGACCCTGCTCGTCGAGTCGTGGTGCCAGGCTGCGGCGTTCCTGGTCGGCTGGGCGCGGCCCAACCCGGATGTGCTCTCCGGCGAGGTGATGCTCGGGGTCGGCATCTCCGGCGTCCGCTTCGGCGGCCCGGTGTTCCCCGGTGCCGTACTGCGCCATCACGTCCGGCTGCGGCGTGCCGTCACCGGCGCCGCGATCTGCGAGGGCGAGACGGCTGTCGGCGCGCGGACGGTCCTGTCGGTGGCCGACTTCGTGCTGGCGCTGCGCCCCGCGGACACCCTGCTGCGGGCACCGGCGGCGGGGGAGCGGCCGTGAGCGGCGAACGGCGCCCGGTGGCGCTGATCACCGGCGGCTCGCGCGGCATCGGCCGGGCGGTCGTGCTGCGGCTCGCGGCGGACGGGTACGACGTGGCGTTCTGCTACCGGGCGCAGGCCGAGGCCGCCGAGGAGGTGACCAAGTGCGTCGGCCCCACGGGCGCCCGCGTGCTCGTGCGGCAGGTCGACGTCCGCGACGAGGCACGGGTGCGGGCCTTCGTCGGCGCTGCGGAGGAGGAACTCGGCCCCTTGGACGTGCTGGTCAGCTGTGCCGGCATCGTGCGGGACGCCCCGCTGGTCCATATGACCGCCGAGGACTGGGAGGACGTACTCGCGGTGAACCTCGACGGCACCTACCGGGTCTGCCGGGCGGCCATCTTCTCCTTCATGCGCCGCAGGACCGGGTGCCTGATCACCGTGTCGTCGGTGGCGGGCGTCTACGGTCACGCGGGGCAGGTGAACTACGCCGCCGCCAAGGCCGGGATCATCGGCTTCACCCGGTCGCTCGCCAAGGAAGTGGCGCGGCTCGGGATTCGTGTCAACGCGGTCGCCCCCGGGTTCGTCGAGACGGACATGACCGCCGGCCTCACCGAACGGCAGCGCCAGGACGCCCTGCGGGAGATCCCGATGGGCCGGCTCGGCCGGGCCGACGAGATCGCCGACGCCGTGGCGTTCCTGGCGTCCGAGCGGGCCGCCTACGTGTCCGGACAGGTCCTCCAGGTTGACGGCGGCCTCACCTTGTGACCACACCCCCAGCCGAGAGAAGGAACCGACAGCCATGACAGCGCACACGCTCGCGGCCCCCCGCTTCTACTTCTCCTTCCGCAGCCCCTATTCCTGGCTCGCCCACCACGATCTCCTCGAGTGGTACCCGGGGCTGGCGGACGAACTGGCCTGGATCCCGTTCTGGGAACCGGACCGGCGCAGCGAGCGCATGCTGACCGACGCGGGCGGCTCCTTCCCGTATGTGCCGATGTCGCGCGCGAAGCATCTGTACGTGCTTCAGGACGTACGGCGTCTGGTCACCGTCCGCGGCCTGACCGTCGTCTGGCCGGTCGACCGGGATCCTTGCTGGGAAGTACCGCACCTGGCCTATCTGGTGGCGGCGGAGCAGGGTGCCGGGCAGGCCTTCGCCGACCAGGTGTACCGGGCACGCTGGCAGCAGGGCCACGACATATGCGACCGGGCCGTCGTGGCCGGCATCGCCAAGGAGTTGGGCCTGGACGCCGAGGCGCTGGGCGGCGCGGCCGATGACGAGCAGGCCCGGGCAGCCGGGCTCGACGCGCTGCTCGCGGCCGACCGGGACGGGGTGTTCGGGGTGCCGTTCTTCGTGCACCGGCACGACCGCTACTGGGGAGTGGACCGGCTGGCATCCTTCGCCTGGACGGTGCGGGCACTGCACGGCGGTCGCCCGAGGCCCCTGGCCGGCGGCGGGAGCAGGGTGCTCTCTCTCGGACCGGACGCCTCCCGCATCGCGGACGGCGGCCATGCCGGCGGCTGCGGCTGACGGGGAGCCGGGCTCTCACCCGCTCCAGCGCGCGGCAAGTGCCGAGACACGTGCCCGGGCGGCCCGGAAGCACTGCTCGATCGACGCGCCCCGCACATAGTCACCGGTGATCTCCAGCCCCGGCACCGCGGCGCCGAGCCCGGCGAGGCGGCGCAGCCGCCGCTCGTGGAAGCGGCTGTAGGCGCAGTACGCCCACACCCACCGGCCGGCCACGAAGTCCCGGCGGTCCTGCCGTCGCACCGGGAAATGCGCGCCGAGGAGATCCTCGGCAAGGTCCAGCAGGTCGGCGTCGGGCACGTCGGCGGCCAGTCGGCGCCGCGCGGCACGGCCGCTGAACGTGTACCGCACGATGTTCCGTTCGGCCAGGCCGTAGGCTCCGGCGTTGCTCAGCGGTTCCTCCGGGCCGAACACCAGGGACCGCACCCGCTCGGGGAAGACGGGGCGCTCGTACTCGGCCACGATCACGGCGGCCGGGAAGTACCGGATCTGCCGCAGCTCGGCGGCGAGTTCGCCGGCCGCCTCCTCCACGAGCCGTGCGGCCGAGGGCGCGGGCAGCGCGACGACCACCGTGTCGGCGGGGTGGAGGGTGGGCGTCTTCGTGCTCGTCGGCGCGGCGAGGACGCCCACTACACGGTCGCCCGCCCTCGCCAGCCGGGTCACGCGGGTACCCAGTCGGACCGTCACCCGCTGCGCGAACGCGCGGAACAGAGGATCGAAACCGGCGGTCGGCTGGTCGAACGAGTCCATGAGCAGGCCCAGTTGGCAGCCCAGGGTGCCCAGATGCACCTCGTCGGGCTCGGCGCCTGTCGTCCGCACCGTGAGCGGACGCAGCAGTGCCGCGCAGGCGCGCGGGCCGAAGTACTCGTGCAGCGGAGGGTCGCTGTGGCGCAGCGCGAGCGCGGTGAGCGCGGGTCCCCCGAGATGGCCTTCCGCTTCGTGCCGCCGCACCAGCGAGGCGAGCCGGAGCAGCCGTATGCCGTCCCTGGGTGAGGTGCTGCGGGCCAGCACGGTGGCGCTGCGCAGCCGGGCCGAGCTGTCGATGGTGCGCAGCCTGCCGTCCTCGACGCGCGAGGAATTGATGCCGAAGGGCTCGAACGCGACGGAGCCCAGCGTGCGGGCGAAGTCCCGGAAGTACGTGTAGTTGCGTCCGATGTTCTTGCCGCCGAGCGTCACGGTGCGGGAGCCGAGCTCCGTGCCGGCGCAGCGTCCGCCGAGCCGGTCCTGCTCGTCGAAGAGGGTGACCTCGGCTCCGCCGCCGGCGAGGTACCAGGCCGCCGCGATTCCGGACCAGCCGCCGCCGACGACGGCCACGGTGCTGCCCGTGAAGGGCTTCGGGCCGTGCGCGCCGGTCATCACCGACCGCTCCCGGCTGTCTCCGTGGCGGTCCACGCCGCCACGTACCGGGCGAGGTCCGTGCCGTGCCGCGCCCAGCGGAAGTGGTCCAGCCGCGACCCGTCCACCTCGGCGGAGGTGTAGTGCCACCGGTCGACGCGGGCGCTCGGCAGTTTGCCGCACAGGTGGTCGACAGCGGCGGGCGGCGCCAGCCGGTCGCCTTCCACCCCCACGGCGAGGACCGGCAGTCGCAGTCGTCGCAGCAGCTCCTCGGTCCGTGTGCCCGGGTGGCGTCCCAACCGGTAGCGGCCGGTGCGGGCTTGCCGGGCCCAGTCCCGCATGACGCGCGCAGGCTGCCGGCCGCCGAAGCCGAGCCGGTCCCCGGGCCAGTGCCCCAGCGCCGTCGCCAGCAGTGCCGCGGACTGACTGCCGATCAGGACGCCCGCACCGCACAGCATTCCGTAGCTCCCGTACCAGACGGAGCCGGCGGCGATGAGGACCACCGCGTCGGGGGGCCGCTCGTGGCCGGTCGCGCTGTGGGCCGCCTGGAGCAGCGCCAGTTGGCCGCCCAGGCTGTGTCCGAGCAGGACCAGAGGTGCCTGCGGGGCGAGCTCGCGCACCGCCGTGGAGGCGGCGGCCAGGTCCGCGACGAGCTCCGCGTAGCCGAAGGCGGGCGCCCGGCTGCCGTTCGGTGCACGCTCGCCCTGGCCGCGCAGATCGCCGAGCACCACGCTGAGCCCGGTGCTGTACAGGGCCCGCGCGAAGGAACGGTAGAAGCGCGCCGCGGTGCCCATCGCCGGAACGACCAGGACGACCGGGACGGTGGGGACCGGCTGGAGTCGCCCGCGGAGGGGGAAGCGGACTCCGTCGGCGGCCACCGCCTCGCCCACGGGCCGCAGGTCACCGATCACCGCGCCTTTCCTCCCACCGGCATTGCGTCGTCGTCCACCGCTGTGACGGTCATCCGCGCCTCGGCCACCGTTGTGTTGTGTTGGGTCACCCGTGTGCTCACGACAGGACAGCCGTCGTCCTCGCCCGTGAGCGCCGCATGGCACGACGTGATCCGGCCGAGTTCGGCGAAGCCGCTGAACTGGGCGCTGCACTTGGTGACCAGCAGCCGGGTTGCGGGGACGTCGAGCACCGCGGACGCCGCGGCCACGGCGGTCTGCCGGCACCCTTCGAGTACGGCGGTGCCCGGGTGGTGGTCCTGCGGATGCTCGAAGAAGACGGGATGGCCGGGGTCCACGACCAGGCGGGTCCATGCCGCGTCGGCAGCCACCGTGAGGTCGGACACGACCACGTTGGCCGCGTCGCGCCGGCCCACCAGCGCCGGGGTGACCGGGCGGTCGTGCGGCGGGAAGCCGTGGTCGGGGGCGGCGGCCGCGTCGGCGCGGAGTTTGGCGTATCCGTCCTCCGAGACGAAGTGCACGGTGCCGGTGAAGCCCGCGGCGCGGCGGCCGCCCAGCCAGCAGGAGGCCCGCCCCACCATGCCGTGCAGGGGGCCGTTGCGCCGTCTGCGGGCACGCTCGATATCGATCTTGATCACCAGGTCGGCCGGTTCCGCGCCGACGCGGAGCACCGGGAGATCGTCCAGGGTGATCGCCATGGCCCTGATGACGAACCGGGCCCCGTCCGGGACGCCGAGGAGCCCGTGGGCGATGGCCTCGACGGCCTGGCGCTCGACCTCGCCGATGAGGAGCAGGTCGTAGTAGGGCAGATAGGTGTCGTTGAAGTAACGGTGCATGCGCGGCAGTTGGGCGAGGACGACGGGGGAGCCGGAGACGTCCCGCACCGCAGTGAGGAAGACGTTCTCGACCGCGCGTTTGTGCACCAGCGCGCGCGGCAGTGTGGTGTCGGTGGTCAGCCCGAGCCTTCTCAGCTCTGGTTCCGACGCGTTGGTGACGTCCGCGTCGTCCGTCGGCACAGCCATGGGTGCCCTCCCGCGCCTGCCGGGGCACTGCGAGTGCATCGCGTGCGTCGGCACGCTAGGCGGCGGCCGTTAAGGAGGCATAAAGCCCCAGGCGGCGGGGGAGTCATGGCGCCGGGGCGTCCTCGGCTGTCCGGGCCCGCACGGAGCGGGTCGCCGCGTCCAGCTGGTCGCCCGAGCCCACCGCGAAGTCCCGTAGCAGTTCCTCGAAGCACGTGTCGGCGGCGTCCGGTTCCAGGAAGTACCCACCGAGGTCGAGCTGGACGTGCCCGTGGATGCAGCACCAGTACTGGCGCGTGACCATCCATGCGTCGCCCGCGCGAAAGCGTCCGGCGGCGGTGCAGCGCTCCACCGTTGCCATGGCGACGTCCAGCAGCATGGCGCCGCGGGCGCGGTCGTCCTCGGAGAGCCGGAACCCGCCCAGTGCGGAACCGCCCAGCATCACCGCGTACATGTGGGGATGGGCAAGGGCGTTGCGCCGGTACGCGCGGCCCAGTTCGGCGAGGTGAGTGACGGGGTCGTCGTGGTCCGCGACCTCGGCGAGCCGCTCGGCGAGCCGGGCGAAGCCCTCGCGCACCACGCCGCGGATCACGTCCTCCATGCTGCCGAAGTAGGTGTACACGGCCATCGTCGACGCCCCCACCTCCGCGGTGAGCCGGCGTGCCGACAGCGCGGCCGGCCCTTCCTCGGCGAGCAGATGAGCGGCGGCCTCGACCAGTTTGGCGCGCAGGGTGGGATTGCGGGCGCGTGGACTCATGAAGGCATCTTCTTCAACGACCCGGCGGGCGGACAACATCTGGCCGGGAGTCAGTCACCGGGCGGGGTCCGGAGTTGACGAGGCCCGTAGTATCACGCTGTTATGTAACCATCCGTCAGTGGCTCCCCCAGGGGGGATGCACAGTGAGCACCGAGAGCCCGAACGCCCCCGTCCCGCGCCTCGCCGACCACGAGCCCGGGCCCCCCGTCCGTCACGGACTGGTCCTGCTCACGCTGTCCATCGGCTTCTTCATGACGGTGCTGGACGTGACGATCGTCAACATCGCCGTCCCGGACCTGATCAGCGGCCTCAGCAGCTCCTTCAACCAGGTGCTGTGGATCCTCAACGCCTACACACTGGTCTTCGCGGTCCTGCTCCTGGTCAGTGGCAGGCTCGGCGACGCACTGGGGGCACGGCGCCTGCTGGTGTGGGGACTCGCCCTGTTCACGGTGGCCTCGGCGCTGTGCGGCGCGGCGCAGGATTCCGGTCAGCTCATCGCCGCCCGAGCCCTGCAGGGTCTGGGCGCCGCGGCCCTGATGCCGCAGACCTTGTCCATCCTGACCAGCCTCACGCCCGTGGAGCGGCGCGGAAGGGCGTTCGGGATCTGGAGCGCCATCGCCGGGACCGCGCTGGTGGCCGGGCCCACTCTGGGCGGGCTGCTGGTGACCTGGCAGAGCTGGCGGTGGGTCTTCGTCATTAACGTGCCCGTCGGGCTGGTGGCCATCGTCCTGGCGCTTCGTCACATACCGCCCATGAGCACCCACCGGCGTCATCGACTCGACCCGCTCGGGCTGATCCTCTCGACGGCGGCCCTGTTCTGTGTGACGTACGGGGTCATCGAGGGCCAGCGCTATGAGTGGGGGACGATCCGTGGCGTCGTCAGCATCCCGGCGGTGATCGTGCTGGGGGTCGTGCTGTGGGGCGCGTTCTTGTGGTGCGAGTGGCTGGGGCGGGCCGGTGACCCGCTGCTCCCGCTGGAGCTGCTGCGACGCCGGAACTATCTGCTGATGAACCTGGTCATCGCCATCGTCATGCTGGCGATGACCGGCCTGCTGCTGGTGCTGACCCTGTACCTCCAGCTCGTGCGGGGCATGTCCGCCCTGGAGGCGGGGCTCGCGCTGGCGCCGACACCCGTGGTCGCCGTACTGCTGTCCCCGTTCGTCGGACGGCTCACCGGGCGGCGGTCGGGCAAGTACGCCCTCGCCCTGGGCCTGCTGGTGTTCGCCGGGGCCTTGATCCTCATGGCGGCGACCGTCGCCACCGACTCGGACGCCGTCACACTGCTGCCCTCCCTCCTGATGGCGGGCACGGGGATGGGCCTGGTCCTCGCGCCGATGAACACCATCGCCATGCACGGCATACCTCAGCATCTGGTCGGCGCCGCCTCCGGTGTCTCCAGTACGGCCCGGCAGCTCGGCACGGTGATCGGCGTCGCCGCCGTGGGCGCGCTGCTGGCGAACCGGATCTCCCATGAGCTGCCCCGGGCGGCGGCCCGGCGGGCCGAGGGCCTTCCGCCCCTGCTCAGGGGCCGGTTCGTCGAGGCGTTCCATGATGCCTCGCACCGGCTGCGCCTCGGAGCGGGCGACCAGAGGGCCGCGTTCGGGCCGCCGGACGGGCTGGACGCGGCCGCGGCCCGCCACTGGCAGAGCAAGGGCGGCGCGGCCTTCGCCGACGGCTTCGTGAACGCGCTGAGCCTGCCCCTGCTGCTGCCCGTGCCGCTGCTCGCCCTCGCGATCGTCCTCACCGCGCTGGTGCGCACGAAGGAGGCAGCCCACGACTGAACACCGCCGGTCGTCAACGGGGGTTGAACCGATCGAACGCACCACCCCTATCCGGGAGTTGAAAGTGTCACCGCACCCCGTCCAGACCTGCCGACCGTTGCGCTACGAGGTTCTGGGCCGACTTCGTGTCACCCGTGACGACATCGATCTCACCCCCGCCCCGCCGAAGATCGCCAAACTGCTCGCCCTGCTGGTCGTGCGAGCCGGGGAGCCCCTGCCGGGCGGAAGGCTCCTCGCCGAACTGTGGGAGGACCGTCCTCCGCGCTGTGCCGTCGCAAGCCTGCGGGTCTACATCTCGCAGTTGCGCAAACTCCTCGGTGCTCCCGGGGAGGAGTCGCCGATCATCACCGCGCCGCGGGGCTACATCCTCGCCGTCGGCAGGGACCGGATCGACGCACGCGAGTTCGAACTGCTGTACCGGAAGGGCAGATCCCGTTTCCTCGCGGCCGATTTCAAGGCAGCCTTCTCCCTTCTGCGCGAGGCCCAGGGCCTGTGGCGCGGCCCTGTTCTTGAGGGCATGTCCTACTCCATGGACCTCACCTCGTTCGCCGCGGTGGCGGAGGAGAAGCGGCTGAACTGCACCGAACTGGGCATCGACGCGGCCCTGGCGCTGGGCCGGCATCACGAGGTGATCGAGGAACTCGGAGGTCTGCTCGTCCAGCACCCGCTGCGGGAGCCGTTCTACCGGCAGTTGATGATCGCTCTCTATCGGGCGGGCCGCCAGGGCGACGCGCTGGGTGTGTACCGCCGTGCCCGTGAGGTGATCAGGACAGAACTCGGCGTCGAGCCGGGGCCGCCCCTGCGCAGCGCCCAGCAGGCCATCCTCCGGGCGGACGTGGCGCGGCTCGGGGTGACAGGCGCGGTGTCGTTCCGGGGGTGACGCTGGGGGCGACGACCGCCGCCTGCCGCAGGTTTATGGAGCCTTTTCACGGCTCCAACCCGCGCACGGAAGGGTCGGCTCCATGCTGATGACACCGATCCTCGACTACGAGCCGACCCCTGGTGAGCTGGTCGAATTCCACGTTACGGCCCCGGCGTTGCGGTCCGCCGCCACCGCCCGGGAGCATCCCGCGCCGCCGTCCTACGTACAGGAGAACCACATCCGGCGCCGACTGGCGAACCGGGCCCGGGGCAAGGAGCAGTCGCCCTGGCTGGGCATCGTCTTCGACGTGCCGGGCAGGCTGGACACCGCCGCCATGGCGCGGGCGCTGGAGAAGTGGATCCGGCGCCACCCGACCCTGCTGACCTGGTTCGCGGTGGGCGAGCACACGGGCGGACTGCGGCGGCACGCGGTGCCCGCGGACGTGCTGTCGCTGGAGCCGGTGGCGCTGCGCACCCATGCCTCCCCCACCGTGATCCGGGACCACCTGCGGGAGCGCTGCGACACCGGCACCGATCCCTTGAACTGGCCGCCGTTCGTGGCGGGCGCGGTCGTCCGTGCGGAAACGGCCCCTTCGACCGTCTGGTTCGCGGTGGACCACGCGCACACCGACGGGTTCTCCATCCTGCTGGTCTTCAGCGAACTGCGCGCGCTGTACGAGGCGGAGCTGACCGGAGAGCAGCCGGACCTTCCGGCGACGGGCAGCTACGTCGACTTCTGTGCCCTCGACCGCGAACGGGCCGCCGCACTCGACGTCGCCGCGCCGGAGGTGCGTCGATGGCTGGAATTCTTCAGCGGAGGGCCGCCACGCTTCCCCCTGGACCTCGGGACCGAACCGGGCGGGGACCACCGCAGCGCCTCCATTGACATGCACCTGCTTGACGAGGCCGCGTCCGAGGCGTTCGCCGCGGTCTGCCGGAGCCGGGGTGCCGGATTCTCCGCCGGTCTGCTCACCGCGCTTGCCATCACCGGATACGAACTGGGCGGTCCGTCGTCGTACCGCGGCCTGGTCGTCGTCCACACCAGGGACGAGCCGCGCTGGACGTACACGCAGGGCTGGTTCATCAACCTGGTCCCGGTCGAATTCCCCTTGGCGGGGCCGCGGTTCGGCGATGTCGTCGGTCGCGCCCAGAAGGCCTTCGAGGGGGCCCGAAACCTGGCCGGGGTGTCGCCGTTGCGGGTGGCGGAGCTGTTCCCGGGGCTGTCGGTGCAGCCGGACAGCGCGGCCGTCCTGCCCATGGTGTCCTACATGGACCTCCGGCACGCACCGGGCTCGCGGGACTGGGCCGCCGCGAACTGCAACGCCCTGGTCGGCCCGGCCGGCGGCGCCGATGTACTGATCTGGGTGAACCGCCTGTGGGACCGCACCTATCTCAAGGGCAGCTATCCGGACACGGCCGTGGCCCAGGTCAACGTCCCGCGCTTCCTGCACCGGCTGCGGCATGTGCTGAACGAGATCGCCCGGACCGGCGACCATCGCATCGAGGCACCTTTGCCCGTCACGACGGCTTGAGCCGCACGCCGACGCCCCCCGGCGTCAGTGCGCGGCTGCGGCGTGTTCGTGGTCGCAGGCCTCGTCGATGCCGTAGGTGTCCCAGGCCGGGAACGGATCGGCGGGCGGAAGCGCCTCACCGGGTGCCATGAGGCAGTCGGTCAGCGCGGACCGGAGGGCCTTCGCGTCCAACTGCGTGCCGATGAAGACCAGTTCCTGCGCGTACGGGGCCGTGTCGTCCCGCGCGGTGGACGGCTCGAAGCGGGCCACCGAGCCGGCCTGGGACCACAGGCCCGTCACGTGCGGGCGGCTGGCGAGGGTGAAGAAGCCCTTGGAGCGGAGCACCTTTCCGTATGTGCCGCTGTCGAGTTCCTCGGTGACGAAGGTCCACAACCACTCGGGGTGGAAGGGGAGTTCGGAGCGGAACACCGTGGAGGAGATCCCGTACTCCTCGGTCTCGGGGACGTGGTCGCCGTTGAGTTCGCGGACCCAGCCGGGGGCCTGCTGGGCGCGCTCCAGGTCGAACAGCCGCGTGCCGAGCACCTCTTGGAGCTGCACGCGTCCCTGTACGGCGTCGACGATCCGCGCGGCCGGGTTGAGCCGGGCCAGTGCCGCCCGCAGCCGGTCCGCCGTCACGTCGTCGACCAGGTCCAGCTTGTTGAGCACGATGACGTCCGCGAACTCCACCTGGTCGACGAGGAGATCGCTCACTGTGCGCTCGTCGTCCTCGTACGGGGCGAGGCCGCGCTCGGCGAGTTCGTCGCCACCGTCCAGCTCGGACAGGAAGTTGGCGGCGTCGACGACCGTGACCATGGTGTCCAGGAGCGCGAGGTCGCCAAGTGTGGCGCCGTCGTCGCGGGCGAAGGCGAAGGTGGCCGCGACCGGCATCGGCTCGGAGATCCCGGAGGACTCGATCAGGAGGTGGTCGAAGCGGCCCTCGCGGGCCAGCCGGTCGACCTCCTCCAGCAGATCGTCGCGCAGGGTGCAGCAGATACAGCCGTTGGTCATCTCGACCAGGCGTTCCTCGGTCCGCGACAGGGCGGCCTCGCCGCCGCGCACCAGCGCGGCGTCGATGTTGACCTCGCTCATGTCGTTGACGATGACGGCCACCCGCAGGCCCTCGCGGTTGGTGAGGACGTGGTTGAGCAGCGTGGTCTTGCCCGCCCCGAGGAATCCGGAGAGCACGGTGACGGGCAGGCGGCGGTCGTCGGACATCCGCTCAGTCCTCGGGGCGCAGCAGCCCGCGCTCGTAGGCCTTGACCAGGCGCTGCGGCACCAAGTGCTGGACTCCGTCGACGGTGACCGGCACCAGCGTGGGGGTGGCGGCCTTCCACTGCGCTCGGCGGTGGCGGGTGTTGCTGCGGGACATCTTCCGCTTGGGGACGGCCATGACGTACCTCCTCGGTGGGTGAACACCGAGGACGCTACATGAAAATGGATCCCATTAACAATCAGGGGCTGTGCAGGTCAGCGCCGCGAGCGCACCCTCGGGTCCTTGGGTGCCTCGATGAACTGCAACTCCAGCGTCACCGGCGGCTCCGCCACCCCCGGCCCGCCCGCCGCCACCCAGCGCACGACCTCGTCGGTGCTGTCGTCGTCCGTGGCGAAGCCGACCCACGTCGGCCGTCCGCCGGCCCTCCGTCCCGCGGCCGAGGGGCCGACGACGATGACGTTGGCCTGGTCGCAGGGGCCCAGGCAGTCGGTCGTACGGATCCGGAAACCGTGCTCCGAGGCCGCCGCGCGCAGCAGCTCCAGCTGGCCCTCGTGGTCGGTGCCGGGGTGCTTGCGGGCGTTGCCGCAGCAGCAGCCCCGGCAGACGACGAGCGAGCAGGCGGAACCGGTCAGGGGAGTACGGGGCGTCGAAGGCATGACAGAAGTGTGAGGCCTGCGGAGATCGTCCTGATCACCGGGCCGCCCGCGCGTAGGACCGTTCTGATCACCGGGCCGCCCTCTGCGTAGAGTTGACGCCGTGACCGACAGCAGTAAACGCCCGCTCGCCGTGTTCGACCTCGACAACACCCTCGCCGACACCGCCCACCGGCAGCGGTTCCTGGAGACCAAGCCCCGCGACTGGGACGCCTTCTTCGCCGCCGCCCCCGCGGACCCGCCGATCGCCGAGGGCATCGCGCTGGTGCTGGCCAGCGCCGAGGAGTGCGAAGTGGTCTACCTGACCGGGCGGCCCGAGCGCTGCCGGCGCGACACGCTGGAGTGGCTCGCTGCCCAGGGGCTGCCCGAAGGGCGTGTGTACATGCGCCGCAACGACGACCGCAGGCCCGCCCGGCGCACCAAGCTGGAGATCCTCCGCCGCCTGGCCAGGACCCGGGAGATCCGGGTCCTGGTGGACGACGACGAGCTGGTGTGCGAGGACGCCGAACGGGCCGGGTTCACCGTCGTACGGGCGAAGTGGACCGCCCCCTCCGCGGCGCTGAAGACGGCGCAGGAGCGGGAGGGGCGGACCTGAGGTCCGGCGCGCTCAGTCGGCGGTGTCCTCCAGGCGGAAGCCGACCTTCATGGTCACCTGCCAGTGCGCGATCTGCCCGTTGTCGAGCTGGCCGCGCACCTCGGTCACCTCGAACCAGTCCAGGTTGCGCAGGGTCTGCGAGGCCCGCTCGATGCCGTTGCGGATGGCCTGGTCCACGCCCTCGGGCGAGGTGCCGACGATATCCGTGACCCGGTAGGTGTGGTTCGACATGTGGGTGCTCCTCTCACACGCGTCACTCCACGGTGCCCCAAGGCGGGACATCGCGCGAGCCGTCCGTCACCGGGCCACGCTCAGTGACAGCGCGAACCGGCCCTCGCCGTCCGTCCACCAGTGGGCCAGATCCAGCCCCGCCGCGGACAGTTCGGCGCGCACACCCTCCTTCCGGAACTTCGCCGACACCTCGGTGTGCAGTTCCTCGCCGGCCGCGAAGTCGACGGCGAGGTCCAGCGCGGGCACCTTCACCGTCTGCGCGGTGCGGGCCCGCAGCCGCATCTCGATCCACTCGTTGTCGGCGTCCCACAGCGCCACATGGTCGAAGGCGCCCGGATCGAAGTCGGCGCCCAGTTCACGGTTGACGACGGTCAGGACGTTCTTGTTGAACGCGGCCGTCACCCCGGCCGCGTCGTCGTACGCCCTGACCAGCACCTTCTCGTCCTTGACCAGGTCCGTGCCGAGAAGCAGGGCGTCGCCCGGCGCCATCAGCGCGCGGACCCGGGCGAGGAAGGCGGCGCGCTCGGCGGGCAGCAGGTTGCCGATCGTGCCGCCGAGGAACGCCACCAGCCGGGGACCCGGGGTGTCGGGCAGGGTGAGCCCGCCGGTGAAGTCGGCGATCAGCGCGTGCACGTCAAGGCCGGTCCGCTCCTCGATGAGGGCGTGCCCGGCCTGGCTGAGGGCGCTCTCGCTGACGTCGACGGGGACGTACGTGTGCAGTTCGGTGAGCGCGTCGATGACGTACCGCGTCTTCTCCGAGGAGCCGGAGCCCAGTTCGACCAGGGTGCGGGCGTGGGTGGCCGCGGCGATGTCGTCGGCACGGGTGATCAGGATCTCCCGTTCGGCGCGCGTGGGGTAGTACTCGGGCAACTCCGTGATCTGCTCGAACAGTTCGCTGCCGTGGGCGTCGTAGAACCATTTCGGTGGGAGGGTCTTCGGGGTGCGGGTCAGGCCCTGGAGGACGTCGGCGCGCAGGGCGGCCTCGGTGGCGTCCTCGGGCAGTTGGCGGGTGAGAAGGAACGGGCTCACGTACGGGGCTCCTTGGACGATGGGGGTCCCCCCGCGCGAGTGGATTCGAGCGTGGGGGAGGGTGCCGAGGTCTCGCCCGGCTCCTTCAGGGGAGTGAGAGTGACGTCCGTGCGGCTTGCGACGAGGAGCGTGCGGTCCGGGACCTCGCGCCAGAGCGGATCGTCGTCGTACGGTTCGGAGGCCACGACCGTGCCGTGGCCGGGTGTCGTGAGGTACCACAGCGTGTCGCCCCAGGCGGTCGCCGTGATGCTGTCGCCGCTGGTCAGCAGCAGGTTGAGCCGGGATCCCGGCGCCGCCTCGGCGACCTCGCGGACCGTGTCGGCCAGCGCCTGGCCCTCGTCGTCCCCGGCACGCAGCCGGGCCAGCACCAGCGCCCACACGAACGCCGAGTCGTTACGGGCCTCCAGCGACAGCAGATCCGTCGCGGACAGCGTCCCAGCGAGCGGCGCCAGGGAGTCGGGCCAGCCCGGCACGGCCCCGTTGTGGCTGAACAGCCAGGTGCCGGAGGCGAAGGGCGCCGCCGCGGCTTCCCCGTCCGCCCCGGAGAGGGTCGCGTCCCGCACCGCAGCCAGCAGGCAGCTCGTCCGGGCGACACGGGCGAGATCGGCGAAGGACAGGTCCGCCCAGATCGGCCCCGCCCGCCGGTAGCGGGCCGGCAACGGATCACCGGCCGCATACCAACCGACGCCGAAACCATCGGCATTGACCGTCCCGTACTGCTGCCGCCTGGGCGCCCAGGACTGCCGGTACAGGCCGTGCGGGGGCGTCACGAGGTATCTGCCGAGCGGCTCCTCGGGCCCCAGATACGCCACATGACGGCACATCAGACAGCCTCCGAGCGGGCCGTGCGGAACCCGGAGAAGATCTGCCGGCGGATCGGGTAGTCCCAGTTGCGGAACGTGCCCCGGCAGGCCACCGCGTCCACGGCGAACGAACCGCCGCGCAGCACCTTGTACTCCGGCCCGAAGAACACCTCCGAGTACTCCTTGTAGGGGAACGCGACGAACCCCGGGTAGGGCAGGAAGTCGCTCGCCGTCCACTCCCACACGTCGCCGATCAACTGGCGTACGCCGAGCGGCGATTCGCCCTCCGGGTAGCTGCCGACGGGGGCCGGGCGCAGATGGCGCTGGCCCAGGTTGGCGTGCTCGGGGGCCGGGTCGGCGTCGCCCCAGGGGTAGCGCGTGGAGCGGTCGCCGGCCGGGTCGTGGCGGGCCGCCTTCTCCCACTCGGCCTCGGTGGGCAGCCGGCGGCCCGCCCAGCGGGCGTAGGCGTCGGCCTCGTACCAGCACACGTGCAGCACCGGCTCGTCGGGCGGCACGACCTCGGTCACCCCGAACCGGCGCCTGAGCCACTGCTTGCCGTCCCGGTGCCAGAACAGCGGCGCGTGGATGGAGTGCTGGCGGATGTGGGCCCACCCCGCCGGGGCCCACCAGCGCTCGTCCTCGTAGCCGCCGTCCTCGATGAACGCCTGGTAGGCGCCGTTGGACACGGGTGTGGTGTCGATATGGAAGGGCGCCACCTCGCGCCGGTGCGCTGGGCGTTCGTTGTCCAGCGCCCACGGTTCGGTGGAGGTGCCCATGGTGAACGGGCCGCCGGGGACCAGGACTTCGGCCGGTCCGGTGAACAGCGGGGCCGGCTCCGGGTCGGGGGCGGTCAGGGCCTGCGGGCCCTTGCGGAGCTGATGGGTGATCAGCATGGTCTCGTCGTGCTGCTGTTCGTGCTGGGCGATCATCCCGAAGGCGAAGCCCGCCTCGGTCAGCCGGGTCCCGTGGAACGCGGTGCTCTCCAGCAGGTCCAGCACCCGTCCGCGCACCTCGTCGGCGTACAGCCGGGCCTCGGCGGGCGGCAGCAGCGGCAGCGTGGGGCGCTCGGAGCGCGGATGCTCGAAGGCGTCGTAGAGGCTGTCGATCTCGGGGCGCATGGCCTCCCGGCCCGCGACGGCCCGCAGCAGCCACTGCTCCTCCTGGTTGCCGATGTGCGCCAGGTCCCACACCAGCGGCGACATCAGCGGGGAGTGCTGCGCGGTCAGATCGGGGTCCTCGACGCAGCTGGTGAGCAGGGTGGTGCGGTCCCGGGCCGTGGTGAGTGTGGTCAGGGCCCGTTCCCGGAGCGCCTCGGTCTCGGTCATGGCGTGCGGTCCTTCCCGTGCAGGCGGTCGAGCAGATCGTCGGCGGGACAGCGGCCCCGGGCGATGTAGCGGTCCCGGTACGCCGCCACGGACGCCGTGACCTCGGGGGTGGCGCCCATCCTCGGCAGGGCCTCAAGCGCGGAGGCGAAGCAGACGAGCGCCGCCTCGTGCAGTTCCGGGTCGGTCAGGGCGTGCATGGCCGCGTCGGTCCACAGCGGGTTGTGCGGCGCGGGCAGCGGCTGGGCCCGCTCGGCGAGCGGCTTGACCGCGCGATAGGCGGTCTCGGCGGCCTGCGGGTCGTCGAACAGCGCGGCCGTCACGGCGAGCGGGACGATCCAGCCGTCCTCGCCCGGCTGCGCGTCGATCATGCGCAGTTCCAGATGGCCACGCGGTCTGACCGGCGGGAACAGGGTCGTCAGGTGATAGCCGAGGTCCTCCTGGGTGGGCGGTCTCGGCACCGCCGATCTGGTCCACTCCCGGAAGGTGAGCCCCTCCGGGACCTCCCACGGTCCGTTGTCGTGGCGTACGCACATCACCGGCGCGTCCAGCACATGCCGGGCCCAGGCGGCGCGCGGATCGCCGTCCAGCGGGGGAGCGCCCGCCCGGCCCGCGCCGATCTCCATCCACAGCAACTGCCGGGTGGAGCGCCAGCCGGTGGGCTCGTTCCCGGCGAGGGGGGAGTTGGCGAAGGCCGCCACCAGGACCGCGCCGAGCTGGTGGGCGAGCCACCAGCGCCGTACATGGCCGAGCGGTCCCGGCTCCTCGTGGCCGGCGTCGAGGCAGACCTGGACGGAGGCGGAGGTGCACATCATGGCGCGGCCCGCCGGACCTCTGCGGTCCAGGCAGGTCTCCATGGCGTCGTAGCGGGGTTCGCGCAGATAGCGGCGGGGTTCGTGCCAGGGGTCCTGGCCGATGCCGACCAGTCCGAGACCGTGCTCGCGCAAGGTGGCGCGGACGGTGTCGAGGTCGGCGGAGACGGTACCGATGCACTCCATCAGGGAGGCGGCGGGCGGGGAGCTCAGCTCCAGCTGACCGCCGGGTTCGACGGTGAGCGCCGACCTCAGGGGCACGGTCCGCAGGGCGGCGTAGGCCGCTCGCAGTCGTTCGGGTGTGACGGGGAGCTGCGGGGTGCGCAGCTCGTGGACGAGCCATTCCACCTCGACACCTATGGTGCGCGGTGGGCCGGTCTTGAAGCAGATACCGCGGACCAGGGCCTCGACCTCGGCCTCGGAGACCGAGGTGCGGGGCCTGGTACAGCCGCTCGGTGAAGAGCCGCCAGACGAATTGGTCATATCGGGATCCTCCTGATATTCCACCATGCCACCGGCCCGGCATTTCGGGTGGGCCGGGACGGCACACCCGTCCCACCCAAGACGCTGAACTGGCTCCGCACAAGGGCGCCTCCCGGGATGTTCCGGATCGGTCACATCCAGTTCCCGCGCGTTTCCGGGCGCGTTCGCGGACCAGGAAACTCCGTTGCGCCACCTGTCGAGCATCGCGCAGGATGCCTGCATGAGCACGACGGGGGAGAGCGCCCGGCGCGCGCTCAAGGCGCTCACGGGGGTGGCGCCATGAGCGCGCGCCTGCGGGGCATCGCACAGCAGACGGAACAGATCGTGGCGGAGGGCCGCTATACGGCGTCCGACGGCCGCGAGGTGTCGATCGCGGCGGCGGTGTCAGCCGCCCGGCGAGGGACGCGCATGTACGGGCCGGGCGCTGTCCCGGTCCCCTCCGCGCCCTTGGTGGACACGTTCTTCGAGGTCACCGGCGAGAGCAGCCTGGAGGCGGCGCGCAGGATCGGCGAGGGGACGGCCGTACTGAACTTCTCCTCGGCCCGCAACCCGGGCGGCGGCTACCTCAACGGCGCCCAGGCCCAGGAGGAGGCCCTGTGCCGCGCCTCCGCGCTCTACACCTGCCTGGTCGAGGTCCGCGAGTTCTACGACCACCACCGGGCCCACCGTGACCCGTTCTACACGGATCGTGTCATCCACTCACCGGCCGTGTCCGTCTTCCGCGACGACCGCGGACGCCTGCTGGACGAGCCGTACACGGCCGGGTTCCTCACCTCCGCGGCGCCGAACGCGGGAGTCGTCAGACGTACGGCGCCGGAACGCGCCGCGCAACTCCCGGGCGCCCTCGCCGTTCGCGCCGAGCGCGTGCTGGAGGTGGCCGCGGTGCACGGCTACCGGCGCCTGGTGCTGGGCGCCTGGGGCTGCGGGGTGTTCCAGAACGACCCGGCGCAGGTCGCGGGCGCGTTCCGGGCGCTGCTCGGGTCGGGCGGGCGGTTCGCGGGCCGCTTCGCGCACGTGGTGTTTGGCATCCTGGACCGCACGCCGGGAACGACGACGCGGGCGGCCTTCGAACGGGCGTTCCCCGAGCGTCAGTTCCAGTCGTAGAGCTTCCGGAGCGTCAGCTCCAGGCGTAGCGCTCCCGCAGCCGGTGCCGGACCGCGTTGAACCGCATCCGGTCCAGCGCGCACGCCTCGCGCCGCATGCCCCGCTCGTGCAGCCGCAGCACCCGGTCCACGTCGACCCAGGAATCCCGCCCGGACCGGTCCCAGGGCCCGTTGCCGATCGGCACCCAGTCCCTTTGCGCGTCATGCCGCTTGCTGGAGAGCTGCACGGCGAGGAAGGTGCCGCCCGGCTCCCGGGCCACGACCAGCACGGGCCGGTCCTTGCCCCGGCCGTCGTTCTCCTCATACGGCACCCAGGTCCACACGATCTCCCCGGGGTCCGGGTCGCCGTCGTGGGCGGGCGAGTACTCGGTGCGCACCCGGCCCACCTCGCGGGGGTCGGCCTCGACGGTGGCGAAGGGGCCGTGGCGGCCGGGGACGTTCTCTTCTGTGGACGCAGTCACGGGGATCACGTTAGAGCGTGCGGTGTGGTGAACCGACGCCGGGCACCCCGCCGTTGGCCTACGCGGCCGGCGCGTCCGAGGTGACCTGCCCCGGCGGCCACGCCTCGTGCCAGCGCAGCTCCGCCTCCAACTGGGCGGCGAGCGACAGCAGAAGAGGCTCGCTGTGGGACGGTCCGAGCAGTTGGGCGCCGACCGGCAGACCGTCCGCGACGAACCCGGCCGGGACGTTGACGCCGGGCCAGCCCAGCACGTTCCACGGCCAGGCGAAGGGGCAGGCGGCGATCATCGCGCGGTCGGTGGCGAGCCCGCCGAGTCCCAGCATCGCGCCGATGCGCGGCGGGGGAGCGGCCGTGGTGGGGGCGAGCATGACGTCGTACGACTCGAAGAAGGTGCCGATACGGCGTTGCAGTACGGCTTCGGCGCGCCGGGCCGCCCGCAGCGGTGCCCCGCCGAGCAGCCGGCCCAGGCGGGCGGCGCCCAGGGTGCGCCGGTCGAGGAGGGCCGGGAAGGGCGACTCGGTCACCCACTCGGCGATCCCGACGGTCGCCCGGGGCACGAAGGTCAGCCCGATCTGCCCGTACGGCGGATCGGCCTCCTCGACGGTGTGCCCCAACGCGGCCAGTTTCTCGGCGAGTTGGACGACCTTCGCGCGCACCTCGGGCTGGAGCCGGGCGGGCAGGGCGGTGAAGGGCGGCTTCAGGGAGAGGGCGATGCGCAGTCGTCCGGGGTCGCGGCCCACGGCCGCCGAGGCGTCGACGGCCGGCGGGCGGTGCGGGTCCCCGTCGTGGTTGCCGCTCGCCGCGTCCAGCAGCAGGGCGGCGTCGGCGACCGTACGGGCCAGGGTGCCGTTGACCGTGATGCCCTGGAAGGACTCGCCGCGCGGCCAGGTGGAGATCCTGCCGCGCTGCGGCTTGATGCCGATCAAATGGGTCCAGGACGCCGGGATCCGCACCGACCCGGCGCCGTCCGAGCCAAGGGCAGCGGGCACGAGCCCGGCGGCGACGGCGGCGGCCGAACCTCCGGAGGACCCGCCCGGGGTGTGCGCGGTGTTCCACGGATTACGGGTCTCACCGAAGGCAGGCCCCTCGGTGAACGGCCACTGCCCGAGCTCGCAGGTGTTGGTCTTGCCGACGATCACCGCCCCGGCCGCGCGCAGCCGCCGTACCGCCTCACCGTCCTCGGCGACCGGCGGGAACTCCCCCCGACAGCCGAACGCGGTCGGCTCTCCCGCGACATCCATGTCGTCCTTGACGGCCACCGGCACCCCGAGGAGTGGACGACGGTTACCGCCGGCGAGTTCCTTGTCCGCCGCATCCGCCTCGGCGAGCGCCGCCTCGGCCCGGACGATCCGGAAGGCGTTCAGCGACCCCTGCGTCGCCTCGATGCGCGCGAGCGCCCGCTCGACCAGCGTCCGGGAGGTCACCTCCCCGTCGGCCAGGGCGCGGGCGGACTCCGCCAGGCCTGCTGAACGGTCGAACGTCATGCGGGACACCTCCGGAGACGGACTTGTCTACCGAACAGTAACCTCTGCGGATCCATGACGGAACGACCTCGGCGCGAGCCGGACTCGGTGCATGCCGCAGCTTTTTCGTGGGTCTCGCCGGTGTGTGCGCGAACCATTGACGCACCCCTGCCCCACCCCTACCTTCTGACCGAATTCCCGAACTGAGTTCGATATCCCGAACATATGTCAGAGGGAGAGCCGCCCATGACCGCAGGACCCCCCACCCCGTCCCGCCGCACCCTGCTCCGCGCGATGGCCGCCGTACCCGCCTCCGCGCTGCTGCTGTCCGAAGCCCCCGGACTGCTCGGCGCGGCGGCAGCCGCCGCACCGCCGAGCGGCTCCGCCACCCGCTACACGATCGTGCCGTTCCTCAACAGCAACGACGGCACGGTGAACGTCTACCAGTCCGACGACGCAACGGACTTCCGCCTGCTGAAGTCCTCCGCCTACACCCCGCCCAGCAACCGCATCCGCGACGCCAGCGTCATCAGACACACCGACGGCTACTACTACGTCACGTACACGACGCACACCTGGCAGGACACCAGCACCACGATCGGCTTCGCGCGGAGCGCCGACCGCGTCAACTGGGCGTTCCTCTATGACTATCCGGTCCCGATCGCGAACCTCTCCCGCGCCTGGGCGCCGGAGTTCTTCGTCGACAGCGACGGCAGCGTGAACATCATCGTGTCCTGCTCGACGACGAACGACGAGTGGATCTTCACGCCGTATCTGCTACGGGCCACGAACTCCGCGCTGACGGCGTGGAGTTCACCGGTGGCTCTGTCCGGCATCGGCGCCAACCACATCGACACGTTCATCGTGAAGATCGGCTCGACGTACCACGCCTTCACGAAGAACGAGACGACGAAGTACATCGAGTACGGCACGGCGTCGAGTCTGACGGGCCCGTATGTGATCTCCCGGACCGGCAACTGGGCGGGCTGGGGCAGCTACCGCGAGGGCCCGGCGCTGATCCAGCTCGACAACGGCGCGTGGCGGCTGTTCTTCGACGGCTACGGCGACGGCCGTTACTACTACAGCGACAGCTACGACACCTTCGCGACGTGGTCGGCGCCGACGGCACTGCCCGCGATCTCGGGTACGGCCCGGCACTTCACGGTGGTCAAGGAGACGGTGTCGGGCGGCCCGACCCTGTCCCGCAACGTGACCCGCTCCTTCCAGTCCGTCAACTACACGACCCGCTACTGGCAGCAGCAGTCGTCACTGCTGAACCTCCCGGTGGTGAGCGCCTCCAGCAGTTCCGCGGAGAAGCAGGCGTCGACGTTCACAGTGACGGCAGGCCTCGCGGACGCGGGCGGCTACTCCTTCCGCGACGCCTCCGGCAACTACCTGAGACACTGGGACTTCCGGGCCCGCTTCGACGCCAACAACAGCACGACGACGTTCGCGAGGGACGCGACGTTCATCGCCCGCACGGGCACGACGACGGGTTCGCTGCGCTTCGAGTCGTACAACTACCCGGGGTACTACCTGCGGCACTACGGCTACCAACTCCGAGTGGAACGGTCGGACGGGACGGACCTGTTCCGGCAGGACAGTTCGTTCCTGCCGGTGGGGGCCTGGGGCTGAGCTGCACCCCTGCTGGCCTGGGGAGTTGCGTTGAGGGATACGGAGGGCTTCCCTCCAGTTTCCTGGATTTCCCGGGAGTTCCCGGGCAAGTGCGCAATAGATGTGCAATGATCTTGCCGACTGGGCTGTGTCGCTCAGCAGGCAGTGCACGTTGGACTGACGAGTCCGCCAGGTTCTCAGTGCCGCAGGTGAGGGCGGGATGAGGCGGCCACAAGAGGCCACCGGACACCCTGTCCGTCGGCGTGGGGTCGATGCTGATGCGTGGGTGCGGCCCCTGTGTGCGCTTGTCGTCGCAGGGGTCGCCGCCTATGCCTCCTATGTCCATCAGCGGAAGTTCGCCCTGCAGGGCGGAGCCGACTCGGTCAGTGCCTCGCTGTGGCCGCTTTCGGTTGATGGTCTGTTGCTCCTGGCCACGGTCGGGCTTCTCAAACAGTCAGAGCCTCGGACCCGCCGGGCAAAATGGGCGATTTGGTCGGCCTTCTTGCTGGGAATCGCGGTCTCTCTGGCCGCAAACATCGCGGCGGCACCGGCTTTGGAATGGAAACCGGTCCTCGTCGCCGGGTGGCCGCCCGTCGCGCTCCTGCTCTCGGTCGAACTTCTCGTGCACCGTCCGGGAAGTCCGGGCATTCACGACACGGCATGGTCGAATGAAGGCACCGTCACGGCGGATTGGCCCTCTGGGCAACAAGGGGACGAACCTTTGCTGGAGCAGGCGAAGATCCTCGATGCCCGGCACCGGGAACTGCATCAGCGGCCTGCATCGGCCGAAACGCTTCGGAAGGAGTTGCGCATCGGCGCGGCTCGATCCAGACAGCTCACTGCTCTCGTCCGGACTGGCCAGGCCGATGGCCAGGGCAGCCATGGACTGCGGGAAGCTGTGGAAGCCAAGGAGCAGCGGTGTCCTGGATGATGGCCGGGAAGGCGCCAGCAGCTTCTTTGTCTGCTGGTGGTACAGCGGCGGCAACTCGCTGACCTGCGCATACGGCAGCCGTGGAGACCATGCCGGGACCGCTGGCCCGGGAATGTCCGGATCTCGAGTGATGCAGACCGTGGGACTGCGGCTCTGTTGGATTGGCCGTAGCCGCTCGCTCCGAGCTGACGGTCCCACCTAGCACATGTCGTAGAAGCCGTCTCTGGGCGTCCAGCTGGTCCAGGGCGGGCGCGTAAGTCCAGGTCAGAGCCTTGTGACGTGAGTGCATCCGCGGGGTTGGTGACCCGCCGTGATTGCTTGTGATCGCTCGTGACAAGGGAGCACCCTCGTCGGCTTGCTCCGGCGGGGGTCCTGCGTAGACGGGGACCTGATACGACGACGCCCCGCCGACTTGCTGCGGCGGGACGTCGTCGTGCAGTTGGTCATGAAGGATTGGGGCTTGCACTGGAGGCTCTGCTGGCAGGTGATAGGCATCCAGCGCGTCGGACCTGCCGGACGAACTGCGTCAGACGGGTTCCGTCATCTCCTCCATGAGTTCCGGCAGTCTGCGCAGCCTGGATAGCGTCTGGTTCAGGAGCCGCACGGTCCTATCGGCCTGCTGCCGGCCGATGGGTTGGGTGACAGACGCCGCCCGGCTCTGGTCCGCGAGGTGGCCGAGGAGTTCGCCGATTTCGGCGGAGGCCGCGTGCAGGCCACGGATCCGTTCTTCGACACGGGTCACTAGTGTCTCAAGGTTGAGGGGTTCCTCGGGGGAGAGTGCGGAGCTATCGGCTCCGTCGGTTTCATCGGTGGCGGGCGCTTCGGACTGGGCTGAGACTGCAGGGGCGGGCTGCGGCGCGGGTTGTACAGGGGCTGATGCCGCGGGCGAGGGCATTGGTGTCATGGGTGGGAGCCCGGGCAGTTTAGGCGAGGAGAGGGGGGTGGGTACCGTCACCGTCGTGATCAATGGCGAGCAGGATTGACGAATTGGCGAGCCGGTGCTACTGATCCCTCTCCGTCAGTGGCGCCAGCTGAGTCGCCTAATTTCGCCCGCCTCGACGCCTACCCCACTGGCAGACCTCTCGCCCGCACCCAAGTCTCACCCTTCGCAGCAATCCGTCCCGCCGGATGAGATCCAGCGGGACGGATTTACCAACAGCGTTGGGAACATCCCGACGGGGCTTTTGCGGAGTTCGTCGTGGCCGCCGGTGACCTGTCGGCCTACGCGGACGCCGGTCCTGGCCTCCGCGGCCGGGAGCGCATCTGCTCGATGTCGGTCGGGCGCGGCGGCCCGTGGCGAGCAGCAGCCGTTCCTCCTGGGCGGCCTCTTCGTCGCCGTGCAGGGGCTTGTGCGGGGATGCGGGGCAGGGATCCGGAGCGAGTCGGGAAGGACGCGGCGATGGCGTCCACGACGGAGGCGAGAGCGTCGGCCTCGGCCTCGGCCAGTGTGGTAGGCACGGGGTGCGGGAGGCGTCCCGTACTGGGTGCATCGGGTGCGCGGCGGCCTCGCGCAGGCGGCGTCGGGCGTGTTCGGCCACGATGATCCGCGTGTACGTGGGCGTGTGCCGGGGCGATTCGGCGGCAGTGACGTGGCCGATCGGGGCCTGGGCGAGGGGTTCCGGGGAGCGGTGCAGGAACGCCTGCGCGAGCAGCAGACCCGCCGCACGAAGGCACTTCCCGGTGCGAAATACTCTCCCGATGAGTTCACGCACTTCCCCGATCAGCCAGCCGGTCACGATACGGAGGGCGGTCGCGCGGGATGCCAAACGGCTCACGCGACTCGTGCGTGGCTCAGGCGCCTATGAGGGTAAGTACGCAGCCGCAGTCGCGGGCTACCGGGTCGGTCCTGATTACATCGAGGCACACCGCGCCTTTGTGGCCGTCGGCGCCGACGAGCATGGAGGCCGGGTCCTCGGGTTCTACTCGCTCGTTCTTGCTCCACCGGAGCTCGACCTGCTGTTCGTCGCCGACGAAGTGCAAGGACGGGGTATTGGACGGCTGCTTGTGGCGCACATGCAGTCCGAGGCCCGTGCTGCCGGGATCGACCGTCTCAAAGTCGTGTCGCACCTTCCCGCCGAGGACTTCTACCACCGCGTCGGTGCAGTGCGGACCGGGACCGCGCTCGCGAACCCGCCCGCCGTGCCGTGGGACCGTCCCGAATTCGAGTTTCGCATTCCTTCGGAATGACGCGGTGTGCCGGTTCGCAGGGCACCGGCTTCGCCTGCATGGTGGCCGGCTTGCAGGAGCCGCTGGGCGCCGCGCGCTCCGTGCGTGCCGTCTCCTCTGCCCTGGCGCCGTGATCACCTGCGCCAGCGGTCTGCCCCCCAAGGCCCGGACGTCCCAGGCCAGGGCCCGGGCGGGATCTTCGTGAGATCTGCCAGGTAGTGAGCGAGAGAGCAGCGGTGAAGCGGGTCGCCCGTGACACCGACCGCGGACCACAGAGTCAGAAGCTTCTGGCGGGTAGAAGCGATGTCACCGGCTCGGCCTTCGGTGACGGCTTGCCTTATGGCTTCCATGGTCGGGGCTGGCGGGTGCGGTGGTCATGGATGTTCCTCGTCGTCTTTCTCAGGCGGAGCGGCGGGGCTTGATGGGCAGGGCCAGGGTGGTGAGATCGCCGCGGTCGGCGGAGCGGATCGTGACGGGCTGGTCGTTTCCCCTCAGGTCGGGCATCACGTCGGGGCTGATCGCGGTGCTCACGGCGGGATAGAGCGTGGTCAGCTCGAAGCAGATCTGGAGGGCCTGCCCCGTCGCGGTAGCCGGGAGCGGGATGTCGGGGTGCTCGTCATCTGCTGACACGACGTCCACTCCCTGGGCGGCAACGTGCAGTGCGATGCGCTCGCCGGGGTGTTCTTCAGGGCTCGCAGGAGCAGTTCCTAGACCGTCACACGTGTGGTGACTCGCTCAGTGACGCGAGCATCAGCCGATAGTCGGGGAACTCCTCGAGCAGCAAACGGCAATGCCGGTCCTCCCGGTCGGCCACGCGGAGCCCGATCCCGTGCGGCAGTCGCACCAGCCCGCTGCGGCGGATCTCGGCGACCGCGGCCCGCATCTCATCGCCGTTGACCGTGCCGGCCCACGCCTGCCTCGGTGGTTCAGTCGGCACCAGGGTTCGGGTGGAGAGCCGGTATTGGTCAGTCGCGGTCAGCGTGACCGCCTCATGACTCGCCTCGATACGCAGGCCAGCAAGCACTGGCATGCCGGGCTCGCGTGCGGGCGCGGTCAGGACCTCGACCGCATCCGCCAGCACGGGACCCTTCAGCGCCGTGATCGGAAGACCCGGCACGTTCCCGAGCGCGGACTTGATGACAGCAGCCTTCTGCTGTGCCGCCGCCGCTCTCCCGCGTCCGGCTTGCTGACCTGCACCCGCAGCAGGGGCCTGCTGCCCCGCCCGGCGCCCCGCTCGTAAGGCTCGATGCGTGGCTCGACAGCTCGCCCGTGGGGTGGGGCCGTTCTTCAAGGGGAACGGTTGTTCCATGCCGACCCGCTGCCAGCACCCGTACACAGGGGCGATCGGTATCAGCGGCGCGAGGTTATGCCATGTGTTAGTCTCACGCGTTTGCGTGGTCGTCGCGGTGGGCGATTCTGCCTGTTCTGTTCGGCTTGTGCGTGGGCTGTTCAAACCTGCCGGGCCTTCCTCGGTACGTTCCCTTGCGGAAGGCTGTTTATGAAGCATCCCAATTACTCCGGCATCGCCCACGGCAGTCCCGCCCAGCCCGGGGCAACGACCCCGGCGCTGCTCCCGGCCGTCACCTTCGCCGGTCTGGAACTGCCGACGGAGGTGCTGCGGACACTGAGCGAACTCGGGGTGCGCGAAGCCTTTCCGATCCAGGCCGCCACACTGCCCGATGCCCTGGAGGGGCGCGACATCCTGGGACGCGGGCGCACCGGATCAGGCAAGACGCTCGCCTTCGGCCTGCCGCTGCTGACACGTACAGCCGGGCGGCGCGCCGAACCGAAGCAGCCCCTCGCTCTGATCCTTGTGCCCACCCGGGAGCTGGCCCAACAGGTCACCCAGGCGCTGGCGCCGTACGCCGAGGCACTGCGGCTGCGGATCGCCACGGTCGTCGGCGGAACGTCGATCGGCCGGCAGGTCACCGCGCTGCGCCAGGGAGCCGAGGTGGTCGTCGCCACCCCCGGACGCCTGCACGACCTGATCGAGCGCAACGCCTGCCGCCTGGGACGGGTGAGAATCACCGTGCTGGACGAGGCCGACCAGATGTGCGACTTGGGATTCCTGCCGCAGGTTGCCGACGTGCTCGACCAGGTGCACCCCGACGGTCAGCGGATGCTCTTCTCGGCCACTCTCGATCGCGACGTCGATCAACTGGTCCGCCGCTACCTCCACGACCCCGTCGTCCACTCGGTCAACCCGGCCGCGGGCACAGTCACGACGATGGAGCACCACGTTCTGGTCGTCCACGGCCCTGACCGCTACGCCGTCACCACGGAAATCGCCGCCCGCGACGGCCGCGTACTGCTGTTCCTCGACACCAAGCACGCCGTCGACCAGCTCACCCGGCATCTGCGGGCCAGCGGGGTGCACGCCGGGGCCCTGCACAGCGGCAAGTCCCAGCCACAGCGCACACGGACCCTGGCGCAGTTCAAGAACAGCCAGATCACCGTTCTGGTGGCGACCAATGTCGCGGCCCGTGGCCTGCACGTCGACCACCTCGATCTCGTGGTCAACGTCGACCCGCCCACCGATGCCAAGGACTATGTGCACCGGGCGGGCCGCACCGCCCGCGCCGGTGAGTCCGGCAGCGTGGTCACGCTCGTGCTGGCGGGCCAGCGCCGCGAGACGAGCCGCATGATGGCCGGGGCCGGCATCGAGCCGACCGTCACCAAGGTGCGCTCGGGCGAGGCGGAGCTGAGCCGGATCACCGGCGCCAAGACTCCCTCCGGGGTCCCGCTCGACGGCGGGCCCGCCGTCGCCCGACCCAAGAACACCAACGCTCCCTTCCGCGGCCTCGGCACCAGCAAGGGCACCTCCCGCGGCGCCGGCGGCAAGTCCCGAAAGGCCGGCGAGGCCCGCAAGCTCGCCGAGGCCCGCAGGGCCGCCCTCGTGCGTCGCAACGGCTGAGAGCCGTTGCCCTGGCAGCCTGGCCACGGGATCGACAACCCTCGGCCCGGCCCGAAGCCGTCCTGTGCGCCTCACCTACGAAGTCAACGCCTTTGGCCGCGAGAGGGATGCCCGCCGAAACGGAGCAGGATGACGTTGTCGGGGCCTCGCACTGCGCTCGGCATGACAAGCTGTGCTTGCCCATCCCCGAACCCAGGAGGTCACCATGACCGCAGAGCCCGTATCTACGGAAGGTTCGGAGCCGGCTGCCCCGGAGACGTCCCCTCTGGAGCCGGACAGCGACGGCAACTACGACCTCAAGCGCAAGTTCCGCGAAGCACTGGCGCGCAAGCGCGGTGCGCAGGCGGACGCCGCTGATATTGCCGCCAAGTCCGATACGTCGAAGGTGCGTTCGGCGCACGGCCCGGCTGCGAGCCAGCGGTCGTTCAGGCGCAAGAGCGGCGGCTGAGTCGATGAGTCCCGCGATCTAACCGCTTCACCGGCACTCGCGCTATTCACTCGTGCGTCCCGTGCAGTGGCCCGCGACGTGCGCATGCCCGTGCGCGCGTTGCGGGCGGGGCGTAGCCGGCGGACTTGCCTGGGGGAATGGCCCAGATGCGGTTGGTTCGGGTTGGTGGCGCCGCCGAACTGGAATTCCGGGATGAGGGCACTGCCTTGTCCGAGGGTGCACGGCCGGTGTTGCGCGCCTTGCGTGCCCCTGTACCGCTGTGAAAATCGACTGCGGTTGTCCGGGGTGACGGTAGGCATCCGCGTGGCGTTCCCCGTCCTGCTGCGGCTGATCGACACACAGTCGGTCGCGTTCCCGGCAGCGGTCGCCTTCGTGCCCAGCCACGACGTGCAGTGCCGACCTGCCCCGAGTGGACGCTGTCCGATCTGGTGCAACATCTGGGCGGGGTGCACCGCCGCCATGTCACCCGGTCCTCCCGCGGCTTCGGCCGCGAGTTCGCGCAGGCGGCCCTGGAGCGCGGCGACAGGGCTGTCGCCCGCAACACCGACTCCCTCGCGGACCTGCTGGCCGCCCACGGCGAGGCCATCCGCCTCGTCGAGCCCGGCGGCTTCGCCACCGTCCGGTCCGGGCGTGCCCGACCTCGATGCTCGCGGGGCCGCGACCGGAACGGCGACCGTGCTGCCGGGCTGTGGCTCAGGCGTCGATGATGACGGGGATGATGAGGGGTCGGCGGCGGTGGGTGCGGAACGCCCAGTTCGCCACGGCGCGGGCGAGGAGTTGTTCGAGTTGGCGCGCGTCCCCGACGCCTTCCTCGGCCGCGGTGGCCAGGGTCTTCTCGATGACGGGGATGACCGGCTCGAAGGTGGTGTCGTCGTGGACGAAGCCGCGGGCCAGGAAGTCGGGGGCCTCGGCGAGGGCGCCGGTGTCTGCGTCGACGATCGCCACCACCGTGATGACGCCTTCGGCGGCGAGGGTGAGGCGGTCCTTGAGGGACGCTTCGGTGGCGCCGCCGACTTCCATGCCGTCCACGTAGACGTTGCCGGCGGGGACCTTGCCGGTGATGGATGCGCGCCCGTCGACCAGGTCGACGACGACGCCGTCCTCGGCGATGACGACGCGTTCGGGGTCGACACCGGTACGGATGGCGAGGTCGGCGTTGGCCCGGAGGTGGCGCCATTCGCCGTGCACGGGCATGACGTTGCGGGGTTTGACGATGTTGTAGCAGTAGACGAGTTCGCCGGCGCTGGCGTGCCCGGAGACGTGCACCTTGGCGTTGCCCTTGTGGACCACGTGGGCGCCCCACCGGGTGAGTCCGTTGATCACCCGGTAGATGGCGTTCTCGTTGCCGGGGATCAACGAGCTGGCGAGCAGGACGGTGTCGCCCTTGCCGATGCGGATCATGTGGTCGCGGTTGGCCATCCGTGACAGTGCGGCCATCGGTTCGCCCTGGGAGCCGGTGCACACCAGAGTGATCTTGTGGTCCGGGAGCTTTTCCAGCTCCTTCGTGTTCACGACCAGACCGGAGGGGACCTTCAGATAGCCCAGGTCACGGGCGATGCCCATGTTGCGGACCATCGACCGGCCGACGAAGGCGACCCTGCGGCCGTGCTGGTGGGCGGCGTCCAGGACCTGCTGGATGCGGTGCACATGGCTGGCGAAGCTGGAGACGATGACCCGGCGCGGCGCGGTGCGCATCACCTGCTCGATCGCCGGGTTCAGCTCTCGCTCGGAGGTGGTGAAGCCGGGTACTTCGGCGTTGGTGGAGTCCGTGAGGAACAGGTCCACGCCCTCCTCGCCGAGGCGGGCGAAGGCGCGCAGGTCGGTGATGCGGTCGTCGAGAGGGAACTGGTCCATCTTGAAGTCGCCGGTGTGCAGCACCATCCCGGCGCTGGTGCGGATCGCGACCGCGAGGCTGTCGGGGATGGAGTGGTTGACCGCCACGAACTCGCAGTCGTAGGGCCCGAAGCCGCGCCGGTCGCCCTCCCGCACCCGCACCGTGCGCGGCCGGATGCCGTGTTCCTTGAGCTTGGCCTCCAGGAACGCCAGTGTCAGCTTGGAGCCGACGACGGGGATGTCGGACCGCTCGCGCAGCAGGTACGTCACGCCGCCGATGTGGTCCTCGTGGCCGTGGGTGAGGACCACGGCCACGATGTCGTCCAGCCGGTCCCGGATCGAGGTGAAGTCCGGCAGGATCACGTCCACGCCGGGCTGGGTCTCCTCGGGGAACAGCACGCCGCAGTCGACGATGAGCAGCTTGCCCGCATGCTCGAAAACGGTCATGTTGCGGCCGATCTCACCCAGGCCGCCCAGGGCGACGACCCGCAGCCCTCCTTCGGGAAGGGGCGGGGCGGCTTTCAGCTCGGGGTGCGGATGACTCATACCCTGACGGTACCCGGAGAGCGGGACGGGGTGATCCGTGGAATGAGAACGGCCCGCGGGGCGACCTACGATCGTCTGTCATGGGTGTATACGCGAGCCGGAATCGGACGGATGCGGCGCCGAAGCGGGCGGCCGAGCCACAGGCCGAGTTCTTCGAGAGGGTCGCCGGTCCGTTCTGGGACCAGGTTCGGGATGTGATCAACGAATGGTGGTCGTGCTTCCCTGACCAGGCTCAACCCGGCCTGCTCAGCCGGCTGCGGGACCGAAACTCCGACACGAACGTCTACTCTGCGCTGTGGGAATTGTACCTGCACCAGATGTTGCTCGGTTCCGGTTGCAGCGTGGAGGTTGAGCGGCAAACGGGAACAGGTGGCTATAAGCCCGACTTCCTGGTTATGCGCGGTAACGAGCAGTTCGTCGTCGAAGCGATCTGGAAGGCTCAAAAGCGCGACGCTGGGTCTTACTCGCTCCCACCGCAGTTGAGCGATGCCATCGATCGCTTGCCGAGTCCGAACTTCTTCGTATCGTGCGAACTCCATAGCGCCGGTACGGCAACGCCGCCGCAGAGACGGCTGAAGTCCGGGCTCACGCGATGGCTTGCAAGCTTGGACCCCGACCAGGTCATCGCCGACCATGAGCGCAAGGTGCCGCTTCCCAGTCACACTTGGCAAGAGGCTGGCTGGTGCCTCACGTTTCAAGCGATCCCCCGCAGCCCAGGCAAACGTGGCAATCCATCCAGCAGGACAATCGGCGTCTACCCCTCGGCATGGGTGGTCGAGGACGGATCGGAGCGAGTGCTCGACGCCGTCACACACAAGGGTGGGAGGTATGGTGACCTGGAGCTGCCATTCATCGTGGCGGTAGGCCATGCAGCCGACTTCCCCGAAGATGAGGACCTCGAGAGAGCGCTGTACGGGAGTACGGTTGAGTACGCCTACGACAGCGGATCGACCTTCAGTCGAAAGCCTGATGGCTACTGGACTGCCACCTACGACCATGCCCACAGCCGTGTCAGCGGCGTGCTCGTCGTGAACAACCCAGCACCCTGGACCTGGACGAAAAACACTCCCGTTCTCTGGCAAAGCCCGGATCCCGCCTCGCTTCCTGCCCCCATCTTCTCTACCTGGGCAACCGCGCAACTGGCTGGGAACCAGGTCGAGCGCCAGCCCGCGATTCGCTCCGTCCACACCGCTCTTGGTCTGCCGGAACGCTGGCCGACCGGCGACGCCTTCCCCCGGAGTGACCCGAGATGACGGCAGCGGCACCGTCAGTCTCGACAGCGGCACCCCGGTGAGATCACCTCATGCGCACGGCAGCGTTCGGTGGGGGCCTCTGCGTGGACTGGGGAGGCCGCTCGACCGGGTTCGGGAGCATCCGTCGTGCACCGGGTGGACGCCCTGATCGGCCAGCCGACGCTGTGCTGCATCCGAACGAAGTGGCCTGCGGCCGCGGGCCGAAGGCTGGGAGGTGGATGTGGCTTGCGGGCGGGTTCTCGCCCGCCGGGCCGCGCTTTTAGCCGATCAGAGCGGGTGCCGGAATCCGGCCAGCGCGACCCGGGTGCCTGGCCGTCAAGGGACGCATCCCGTCGTGTCGCCGGCCACGTCCTGCGATGGCGCAGCAGGGTCTTGGGGGTAGCTCTGCGGCGCATTTCGGTGGGGTGTGGGGTGACCGTGTCGGGGGCCGGCAACTGTTGTCGACGACGGCTTAATTGGTTCAGGCCGCGATTCCGTGAATCCCCAGGTCATGATCGGAGCAGGATCCGGGTGCGGAGGAGACGGAACGAGGCCCGGCCGTACATCTGTCGCTTGATGGTCTTGATGCGGTTGACGTGCCCTTCGACGATGCCCGAGCTCCACGGGAGGGTGAGGCCGGCGGTGACGGCGTCGAGGTCGAGGCACAGGCCCTGCGCGAAGGCAAGGATCGGGGCGGGCGCGTCCCGCTCGACCTCGCGTACCCATGCCAACAACTGGTGTCCGCGGCGGTGTTGGAGCAGGTCGTGGAAGGCACGGGCGAGATCGCAGGCTCGGGCGATGTCAGGGCAGGCCAGGCGCACGGTCAGGAGCTCGGCTTCCTCGTCGCGCGTGAGGGAGCCGCGGGGCAGCATGATCCATTTGGTGATTCTGCGGGGTCGGGGGATGGCGCCGCGGGCGGGTTCGACGGTGCCGGTCCGCAGCCCGGCGACGTAGCCGCGCACGGGCATGTCGCTGCCCTGGTAGCCGCGCTCGCGGATCTCCCGGTAGAGGTCGGTCGGGCTGGTCACTCCTTCGGTGAACCGCTCGGTGATGTATGCGGTGAAGGGCTCCAGCACCCCCTTGGGGCGGCCCATGCGGGAGGAGGCGAGCAGGGTGTCGAGGTCGGTGTCGCGGAAGTGACGGACGGTCTTGCGGTCCAGGTGCAGGCGTCGGGCGGTCTCGGAGATCGAACATCCTTCGCGAAGCAGGCGGTGGATGTCGGAGTACCGGTCGACGGTGCGCAGGGCCATCTTCGTGGGCGGCAGGGCCGGCGGCGGCAGCGGATTGATGACCTTCCGGGGTGCGGCTTCTCGTTCCGCGTCGGCCTGTTTGCGCAGGCAGGGGCGGTGTTGATGGCAGATCTTCTCGACCGCGGCGGAGAGGTTGTTCAGCAAGTGCCAGCGGTCGGCGATCTCCTGGGCGTCGGGAGCCGCTTCGCGGATCGCGGTGGAATACGCGGTGGCCCGGTCCCGGCAGATGACTTCGGCGCCGGGGTGTTCGTGCAGCCAGGCGATGAATGTGGCCGCGTCTCGGTCCGGGAGGACGTCCACGACGCGGGCCTCCTCCACGTCGACCAGGACGGTGCCGTAGCGCCATCCCTTGCGGAAGGCGAACTCGTCGACCCCGAGGACCCGGGGCGCCTGCGCGGGAACCGACGGCGCGGTCAACAGGCCGAGCAGCTGGGTGCGGCCGGTGGGGAACTGCAGGGCCTGGCACAGGCGTTGACCAGAACGCCCGCCGAGGAACACCGCCACGGCCCGCATCCACTGTCGCAGTCCGACACCGTGACGCCGGTACCGTTCGCTGAGGTCAGGGACCTGCTCGACGAACGTCCGCCTCCGGCACCCGGGTCGGTCACAGAAGAACCGACGCACCCGCAGAACGATCACCAACGGCCTTCCTGCGATTGGGCGTTCAGCCAGGCGGCGCCAGTAGCGGGAGTGCACACGGCATCCCAGAGCGCCGCAGCTCGGACAGTTCTGCCGGCGCCCGCATGCCTCCGCCTCGACAACGAACCCTTCAGCGGCGGCCTGCACCGCCGTTACCTGCACATCGATCCCGGGAAACAGCACATCCTCGATCGCCACGACCCCCATACCGGGGCAATCCCCACGAGAAACGTTCCGGCACTCATGCGTCTACCTGGGGATTCACGGAATCACGGCCTGAACCAAAACGGCTCTGGCCGCGATTTCGTGATGACAGCGATCACGGCGGGAGTCCCGGCCGCCCGAGGGTCAGCGCCTGATCCTGGGGCGGCCGCTCTCCAATGCGTTCCGTGCCGCCTCCATGAAGGCGTAGCGATATTCGCGCTTCGCGGGATTCTGTTCAGACGGAACGGTGTTGCGCATGTGGGTGTGTAGCACCTTGGTGTAGTCATGGGCGGCCTGGGCTGTCTCGTGCGCACAGGTCAACTCGACGGCCTTCTTCGCCAGCCACAGGTCGTGGAGCTTCTCGTCTGCAGGGTCTTCAGAAGTCGGGAGGCCAAGTCCTCGGCGATCTAGTATCAGCTCGATGCGTTGCGCGGCAGCGAGGAATCCCAAGATGGCTTCCTTGCGCTCAGCGCGTTCCGCTTCCGTGCGCTGCCGCCGATCACGTTGCACCTCGACACGCGTCGCCAGGTACTGCCCTACGAAGGTCCCGGCAGTCCCGAGCAGAACACCGATCAGGGCGAGAACTGTGCCTCCTGTAACTCCATCCATGACATACAGCCTGGTAGACGGCTGCTGTGCCACGGCGGGTTTCTTGAAAACCAGCCTCTGCTCAAGCTCCAGGGTCATGGTTGGGTGAGGATGCGGGTG
>NZ_JACMSF010000189.1 GCF_014257025.1 Streptomyces cupreus | reverse complement strand
TTGAGGTCACCGACACCGTCGCCGTTGCTGTCCTGGAAGGACCGGACGAGGACCTCGTAGAAGACGGCGCGTTTGAACCAGTCGGGGTCCCGGTCGCCCGCTGGGGTGTCCTCGAAGGTGTCCGGGACGGGCTCGTTGACGATCATTTTGTGGGTGACCCTCCGATCTGCGGGGTGGACGGTCGCAGAACCGAGAAGACGTGCGCGGGTCGCTGACCCGGTTCGAGGCGCACGTAGTTGGTCCTGCCCCAGTGATAGGTCTCGCCGGTGAGCTCGTCGCGCACCGGTACCGACTCGTGCCAGTCCAGGCCGAGTTTCGGCATGTCCAACGAGACCGTGGCCTCCTGGGTGTGGTGGGGGTCGAGGTTGACGACCACCAGAACCGTGCTCGACCCCGACCGCTTCGAGTAGACGATCACCTGTTCCTTGTCGGCATGATGGAAGTGGAGACTACGCAACTGCCGTAGGGCCGGACTCGCGCGCCGGGCGGCGTTGAGCTTGGTGATGAGTGGAGCGATGGTTTCCGCCCGGTCCCAGTCA
>NZ_JACMSF010000188.1 GCF_014257025.1 Streptomyces cupreus | reverse complement strand
AGACTGGGACCGGGCGGAAACCATCGCTCCACTCATCACCAAGCTCAACGCCGCCCGGCGCGACCACCCCGCGCTGCACCGCCTCAGGAATCTCCGCTTCCACCACACCGACAACGACGCCGTGATCGCCTACAGCAAGCGCGCGGGCCAGGACACGGTCCTGGTGGTCGTCAACCTGGATCCGCACCACACCCAGGAGGCCACGGTCTCGTTGGACATGCCGCAACTCGGCCGGGACCGGGACGAATCCCTGTCCGTGCACGACGAACTGACGGGTGAGACCTACCTGTGGGGCAGGACCAACTATGTGCGCCTTGAGCCCGGCAGGGCACCCGCGCACGTACTCCACGTCCAGGCCTCGCCCGCCTCGCCGCAGATCGGAGGGTCTACCGCGTCATGACTGTCAACGAGCCCGTCCATGACACCTTCGAGGACACCCCGGCCAAGGACCGGCATCCCGACTGGTTCAAGAGCGCCGTCTTCTACGAGGTGCTCGTCCGGTCCTTCCAGGACAGCAACGGCGACGGCGTCGGTGACCTCAG
>NZ_JACMSF010000187.1 GCF_014257025.1 Streptomyces cupreus | reverse complement strand
CTGCCACCACGCCGAAACCCATGGCGGCACCGCAGTACGACGTGGCCATTCTCGGGTCCGGCCTTGCTGGTACGACGCTGGCCGCGTGCCTCGCCCGAGGCGGCGCGAAGGTACTCGTCCTCGACGCCGGCACGCACCCCCGTTTCGCCATCGGCGAGTCGACCATTCCGTACACGTCGATGATGATGCGGCTGGTCAGTGAGCGGTACAACGTGCCGGAGATCAAGTGGCTGACGACCTTCGAGGCCGTGCAGTCGAAGATCTCCACCAACTGCGGGGTGAAGCGGAACTTCGGTTTCCTCTACCACCGCGAGGGTGCGCGGCAGAACCCGCTGGAAACCAGCATGTTCCCGATCCCGAAGATCACGCACACCGAGAACCACTTCTTCCGCCAGGACACCGACGCCTGGATGGTGAACGTCGCCATCAAGTACGGCGCCGACATACGCCAGCAGACGAAGATCGTCGACGTCGACATCGACGACGACGGTGTCACGGTCATCCCCGACAAGGGCGACCCGGTGCGGGTGAAGTTCGTGGTGGACGCCAGCGGTCACCGCTC
>NZ_JACMSF010000186.1 GCF_014257025.1 Streptomyces cupreus | reverse complement strand
TGCGACCCGCTGACCGGCCAGGCCATCCGCGCCACCAGGGCCAGCAGCCGCCGCTACGAACACCCCCGGCCCGGCGACATGATCCACGTCGACGTCAAGAAGCTCGGCAAGATCCCCGCCGGCGGCGGCCATCGCGCCCACGGCCGCGGCGAACGGCCCGGATCCGTCCGGGGCCTGGGTTACGACTACATCCACGCCGCCGTCGACGACCACTCCCGACTCGCCTACGCCGAGATCCTCCCCGACGAGAAGGGCGCCACCTGCGCGGGCTTCCTCACCCGCGCAGCCGCGTTCTTCCGCACCCACAACATCACCCGCATCGAGCGGGTCATGACCGACAACGCCAAGAACTACCGGCTCTCCCACGCCTTCCAGACCGCCTGCCAAGACCTCGGCGCACGGCAGAAGTTCACCCGCCCCCACTGCCCGTGGACCAACGGCAAGGTCGAACGCTTCAACCGCACCCTGCAGACCGAATGGGCTTACCGGAAGGTCTTCACCAGCAACACCCAACGGGCCCGAGCACTCGCGCCCTGGCTCGACTTCTACAACACTGGCCGCC
>NZ_JACMSF010000185.1 GCF_014257025.1 Streptomyces cupreus | reverse complement strand
TTCATGCGACGAGCCGACCATCCGCCCTCCTTTCCATCCGATGGAATCAACGACCTACGCCGCGACCAGGTCACACCACACGTACTTGCCGCGATTGCCGTTCCGGGACAGTGGCTGCCACCCCCATACGTCGGCACAGGCCCGGACAACAGCCAGCCCTCTCCCCTCCTCCGCCGCCTCTCCCAACCGCTCCCACTTCTCCGGCGGATCGGGAGGCGCGGGGTCGGCATCCCACGCTCCGACCCGCAGCACGCCGGCTGCCCAGCGGACGCGGTGCGGCAGGGCCCGCGGTGTGGCGTACGGAGTTGGAGACCAGCTCCGCCCCGATCAGCTCCGCCGTGTCGACGAGGCGGATCAGGCCGTGCATGGTGAGGATCAGGCGGAGGGTGCGGCGACAGACGGTGACGGCTCGGGGGTCGTTGGGGATGTAGAGGGTGTACTCCCAGGGTTCGCCTTCCGGCATGGGTGAACTCCTGTTGTGGCGAAGGCGAGTTGACTGGTCCTGCGGAGTGCGCGGGCGGTGGCAGTGCCGCAGCCGTCTTGGCAGGGCGGAGCGGTGCGCTTCCGGGGTCCCGGTGGTT
>NZ_JACMSF010000184.1 GCF_014257025.1 Streptomyces cupreus | reverse complement strand
GAGTCGACCTTCTCCAGCAGCTCCCAGCCCTCGGCGTAGGCCTGCATCATCGCGTACTCGATGCCGTTGTGAACCATCTTCGCGAAGTGGCCCGCGCCCACCTTGCCGGCGTGCACCGAGCCGAAGTCACCCTCGGGCCTCAGCGCGTCGAAGATCGGCTGCACCTTGGCGACGTTCTCCGCGTCGCCGCCGTACATCAGCGCGTAGCCGTTCTCCAGGCCCCACACGCCACCGGAGACACCGCAGTCCACGAAGCCGATGCCCTTGGCGGCCAGCTCCTCGGCGTGCTTCTCGTCGTCCGTCCAGCGGGAGTTCCCGCCGTCCACGACGACGTCCCCGGGCTCCAGGAGCTCGGCGAGCTCGTCGACGGTCGACTGGGTGGCGGCACCGGCCGGGACCATCACCCACACGACGCGCGGGCCCTTGAGCTTGCCCACAAGCTCTTCCAGGCTGTGGACATCCGCGAGGTCCGGGTTGCGGTCGTATCCGACGACGGTGTGGCCCGCGCGGCGGATCCGCTCGCGCATGTTGCCGCCCATCTTGCCGAGGCCGACGAGACCGAGCTCCATCAGTTGTTCCTTAGGTTGC
>NZ_JACMSF010000183.1 GCF_014257025.1 Streptomyces cupreus | reverse complement strand
GACATCGTGCTCGCCCTCGTCCTCTACACGGTCACGGGTCTCGGCGTCACGGTCGGCTTCCACCGCGGTCTCACCCACGGCGGTTACCGGGCCGTCCGCCCCGTGCGGATCGCACTCGCGGTGGCCGGCTCGATGAGCTTCCAGGGCGATGTCATCGGCTGGGTCGCCACCCACCGCCGCCACCACGCCTTCACCGACCGGCCCGGCGATCCGCACTCCCCGTACCGCTACGGCACACATCTGCGCGGCCAGTTGCGCGGGTTGCTGCACGCGCACGTCGGCTGGCTGTTCCGCAACGACCGCACACCCGCCGACCGGTACGCCCCCGACCTGCTGGCCGACCGCGACATCCGGGCCGTCGCCCGCGCCTTCCCGGCGCTGTGCCTCCTCACCCTCGCGCTGCCGTTCGGGGCGGGCTGGGCCATCGGCGGTACCTGGGTGTACGGGGTAACCGCCTTGCTGTGGGCGGGACTTGTGCGCATCGCCCTGCTCCACCACGTCACCTGGAGCGTGAACTCCCTCTGCCACATGATCGGCGAGCGCCCGTTCCGCACCCGGCGCCACGACCGGGCCACCAACCTGTGGCCCCTCGCCCTGCTCTCGTTCGGCGAGAGCTGGCACAACCTCCACCACGCCGACCCCACCAGCGCCCGGCACGGCGTCGACCGCGGCCAGATCGACCCCTC
>NZ_JACMSF010000182.1 GCF_014257025.1 Streptomyces cupreus | reverse complement strand
CTGGTGCTGGTGGTCTGGCAGGTCCTGGTGTGGGCCGAGGTCGCCCCCGCCTACAAGCTCCCCTCACCCTCCGCCGTCTGGGACGAGGTGCGCACCGCCTGGCTCCAGGGGACGCTGCTCGACTACATCTGGACATCCGTCTCGCGCGGTCTGCTCGGCTTCCTGCTCGCCCTCGCGATCGGTACGCCGCTGGGCCTCCTGGTCGCCCGGGTGAAGTTCATTCGGGCCGCGATAGGCCCGATCCTGTCCGGTCTGCAGTCGCTGCCATCCGTGGCCTGGGTGCCGCCCGCCGTGCTGTGGCTGGGTCTGAACAACTCGATGATGTACGCCGTGATCCTGCTCGGCGCGGTCCCCTCCATCGCCAACGGCCTGGTCGCGGGCATCGACCAGATCCCCCCACTGTTCCTGCGCGCCGGGCGCACGCTGGGCGCGACCGGTCTGAAGGGCACCTGGCACATCGTGATGCCGGGCGCGCTGCCGGGCTATCTGGCCGGCCTGAAGCAGGGCTGGGCGTTCTCCTGGCGCTCGCTGATGGCCGCCGAGATCATCGCCTCCTCCCCCGATCTCGGCGTCGGCCTCGGCCAGTTGCTGGAGAACGGCCGCAACAACGCCAGCATGTCCCAGGTGTTCCTGGCGATCTTCCTGATCCTGCTCGTCGGCATCGCCATCGACCTGCTGATCTTCAGCCCGCTGGA
>NZ_JACMSF010000181.1 GCF_014257025.1 Streptomyces cupreus | reverse complement strand
TTCGCGGTAGATCTCGCCCATGCTGCCTTCGGGGAGGTAGCGGCGGGGGAAGGCGATCCATTCGTCGTGCATCTCGAAGAGCACGGCGGTGACCAGCCGGATGAGCGCGTCGTCGTTGGGGAAGACCTGGACGACGTCGATCCTGCGCTTGATCTCCCGGTTCACCCGTTCCAGCGGGTTCGTCGACTGGATCTTCTTCCAGTGCCTGGGCGGGAAGTCCGCGAACGCGGTCAGATCCTCCTTCGCCTCCAACAGCATCGCTTTGACCTTGGGAAACTGGGCGCCGAGCATGTCGGCGACGGTGTCCAGCTGAGTGCGCACGAGGCCGGCGGTGGGCTGAGTGAAGATCGTGCGGATCGTCGCGGCGACCATTTCACCGGAATCCCGGTCGATCACGCCGAAGACATTCCGCAGGAAATGAAGCCGTAAGGATTCAACTTGGTGTTTCGCTGTCTTCTGTGACGGATGTGAGTACGTCGGCGGCCGCGGCGAAACGTTGGTCGGCGAGCCTCGGGACGTATGTGTCCTGGTCGAGGAGGGGACGGACGTCCTCGATGGCGTTGCGGATGGTGCCGCGGCTGACACCGAATAGGTCGGCCAGGGTCTGCTGGTTGCATAGATTTCGCTGGGAAAGGACCGTCGCCAGGATCCGGTCCGCGTCGGTGATCTTTTGACGGAAGACGCCGCCACGGGTCCCCGGGCGTCGATCACCGCCGCGCTGGTGATGCCGG
>NZ_JACMSF010000180.1 GCF_014257025.1 Streptomyces cupreus | reverse complement strand
GTTGTGGGTCAGCCAGGGTGCCAGTCCGGCTACCGTGGGGTTTTCGAAGACGGCGCGGATGGGTACCTCGGCGCCGAGCACCGACCTGATGCGTGAGGTCAGTCTGGTGGCCAGTAGTGAGTGGCCGCCCAGGGCGAAGAAGTTGTCGTCGATGCCGATCTGGCCGGTGTCGAGGACCTCGGTGAACAGGCCGGCCAGTATTTCCTCGTGGAGGTTGCGGGGGGCGCGGTAGGTGTCACCGGAGAAGTCCGGTTCGGGTAGTGCCCGCCGGTCCAGTTTCCCGTTCACGGTCAGCGGCAACTCGTCCAGGACCACTACTGCGGCCGGCACCATGAACTGCGGCAGCTGGGAGGTCAGGAAGCTGCGCAGTTCCTCGCTGTCCGGCAGTGCACCGCCGACTCCTGCGGCATAGGCCACCAGTTGCTTGCCGCCCGCGCCGTCACGGGCCGCCACCACAGCCGCCGACACGTGGGGGTGAGAGACCAAAACCGTCTCGACCTCGCCGGGTTCGACCCGGAAGCCCCGGATCTTCACCTGGTCATCGGCGCGGCCCACGAACACCAGCTCGCCCTCGGGCGTCCACCGGACCAGATCCCCCGTCCGGTACATCCGCGAACCCGCCCCACCAAACGGATCCGCAACGAAGCGGCCGGCCGTCAGTCCCGAACGCCCGACATAGCCACGCGCCAACTGCACCCCGGACACATACAACTCACCCACCACACCCACCGGAACCAAACACAGACCGGCATCCAGCACACGC